>CAVZAE010000022.1:0-106574 GCA_963773195.1 uncultured beta proteobacterium | reverse complement strand
AAGGCACCGCGCGCGCGTGGAGGGTGAAGCAACGCTGCTTGTTTTTGATGCCCCTGCGCCCTAGGCGGTCAAACCGGACGCGCCGGTACATGTCTTCTACTTGGCGATCGTGACGACGGCGCGCCGGTTACCTTGATAGGCTAGGCCTCGGGCCACCCGCCACACGTACGACGCACCTTACGGGAGCTACAATTGCCTCGCGAAATCATCTACACGGCCAACGCGCCTGCCCCTCCGCCTATGTACAGCCAAGCGGTGAGAGCCGCTGGGTTGATCTTTGTCTCAGGCACTGGCCCATACGATCCGAAGTCTGGCGTTGTCGTCGGGACCACGATCCAGGAACAGACAAATCAGTGCCTAACGAACATCTCCGCAATTCTCATGGCCGCGGGCAGTTCCCTGTCCAGAGTTGTCAGTGCTACCGTAATCCTCGTCGAAGAAGACGATTTCAAGGGCGTGAACGAAGAATGGGTGAAATGGTTCCCTACGCAACCGCCCGCACGTCAAGGCGCGAAGTTGCCCGGTCCGGATACCTGGGATGAAGGTCTCTATTGCTGCCATCGCTGAGGCCTAACCCCGCGGTCAACCGGACGCGCCGACATGGCTTCTACTTGGCTAGCGTCGTCGCGGCGCGCTGGTACGCTTGATACGTCGGACGTCTGCTTTCCAATTCCGCTATGGCCGCTCAGGGTCGATAGCAGTCGTTGGTGACAGGGGGCCGGGCGCCAGCGTCATTGCCGAACCGCTGCTGCGTGCTCGTGTAGGTAGCCCTACTGCTCCTCGCGTCGTACGCCTTTCGCTGGCTTGTCGGTCCGCATTCCCCGAAACGTGGGGTGCCGAATGTGCCCGTCGGGCGTCCACTCGGTGAAACTCACCTCGCATACAGCGGTCGGTGTTAGCCATCGCTCGCCACCGACCGAGCGCTTGCTCCATCGGCCTTTAGTCGGCCGGTAATCTTCGTGGAACGGCATGGCCGGGACTTCAAGCTTCTCCATACTTCGCAGCAACGCAGCGCCTTGCGCTGAGTCCCAGCCTGTTCCAACGCTACCCGCGTAGCGAAGACGTCCTTCACTGTCATAGACGCCCAGCAACAAGCTTCCTATTTCCCGTCCCGAGCCCACCCGATTGGTAAAGCCGCCAATGACGAATTCCTGCCGGCGTTGGCATTTCACCTTGAGCCACGCCTTCGTTCGTCCCTCGCGGTAGGGCGCGGACCACTTCTTGGCGATAACGCCCTCCAAACCCATCTTGCAGGCGGACAATAGAATGCTCGCGCCATCGGCCTCGAAAGTCTGGCTGAGCCGCACGCAATCGCTGTCAACGTCTGCCAATAGCGTTTCGAGGATTGCGCGTCTCTCTCGCAAAGGCAGGGAGCGCAAGTCTTTGCCGTCCAAGAAAAGCACGTCGAACACGAAGTAGGTAATCGCCTCGGTGCCCTTCTTGTCGAACGCGTTCTGTAGCTGGTTGAAGTGGGGATGCCGCATCCCCCATTACAATGGCTTCCCCATCCAGCCACGCATGCTGGGCGTTTAGCCTCATTAGCTCACGCGCAAGACGCGGCATCCTTTCCGTCCAATCGTTCTGGTTACGAGTGAACAAGCAGATTTCGCCATCCTCACGGCGCGCGAGCATGCGGTAGCCGTCGAGCTTAATCTCGTAAACCCACCCCTCGCCCTTAGGAGGGGCATCCACTAGCGTGGCAAGCTGAGGCGACAGCTTATCTGGCAGACTGCTCACGTCGCGATCTGGCTTTTGCAAACATTCGCAAGCAGAGCGCGGGACTTCAGCTCAGAATGTCGTCACGCGAAGCCCGCCGAACCAGCCGCTGAACTGACAACCAAGAGTAGCGCTGTGGCCCGTGAACCGGCCCGTCACTCCCGTGATATTCACTTGCATCTCGAATAGCTGGAACGTCCCGCTTTCACCCGTTGAACAGACGTAAGAGCCAGTGACCGACCCCATCTGTCCCGCCTGAGTCAGCGTCCCTGCGTACGAGCATGAGCCGCCCCCTGTCGGGAAGCTGGCCAGCGTCACCGTCGAGAAACCGCTCTGCGTGATATTCAAGATCCCCAACATTACTCTATCGTCCCTATTGAAGCCAGGGTTGGAACAGCCTGTCACCACTTCATGAAGTCCGCCACCATAGTGACCGCTATAGTCTTCATTGGCTAGAAATTGCCGCGTAAGGTTCTTCGAGACGGCCACGCCGTCCACGCTATAGGTAGGCTCCCGGTTGTCACCGACGTAGCTGTCCAAGCCATCGTTCCGACCCTGCGTGGCGTGAACAACGCAGAGTTGTAGGGGACCGCATTGAACAGGGACCCGGTAGCGGTGTACAGATCCCTCCAGCCGAACGATGCACCGGTGGGGTTCAAGGTCGCGACATACCACGTCGGTGCGCCACCAGCAGCGTACACGAACATGGTTGCGAAGATCGTGGAGTTCCGCTGGTCCAGTTGGATGCCCCATCCATTCTCGGAGCTTGGTGGATCGGTCCACCATAGGTCACTCTGGTCCGTCGAGAATGAAGTGGCGACGGCTTCTGGCGCTATAAGCAGGACAGCGGAAAACAGCGCGGCGAGCGCGAAACGCGTGGTACGCAAAGTGCCTCCCTTGTTGTGGTGCCGTCGGTAGCTGCTCATTGAAGCTCGCGGCACTGCCCATCGTCGCAGCGAATCAACCGAGGATCACTGTTCGCGCATGTAACTGTGAAGCTTTCGTATGTGGGCGTCCGAACACTCATAGTCGCTGCCGGGCCGCCGCATCCGCTGTCCTTTGCGAATCGCTCCGCGCTGATCATGTACTTTGAGGTCCCACCGGCTGGCAGAGCCTTCGCGGCGCTAGTCACTTGCGACGCAGGCACGGGCTGCGCCGTCGTTGCAGTGAGTACAACCGGTTGAAGCGCAGGGGCTGGCACTGTGGGTCCGGCGCCGCCCGGCTGCGCGACAGCGGCAGTCTGCGACTTCGGCACAGCATGTGCGCACTTCTTAGCGATGGCAGCCTGCTCGACAGCCTCGTATTCGCCTTTCAGACGGCCGTATTCGGCCTCTTGTTGTTTGGTACCCCCAAGTGCGAATAGGACAGGCCAGAACAGAACCATACCCACCACCATGATCCCGGCGTCGTTCTGGGCGGCCTGATCAGGCGCCCCCCCGAGCGCGACGACGCGCGTCTGAATGCGCCCCGCCTCGGCAGCAAGCTGATCGCAGTCGAAGCTTGCATACTGATTGGGCGAGACATAGCTCGCGGTGATGTCCTTCGAGGCGGTCGCGCAGCCGGAGAGCGCCAGCGCAACGCTCACGACCGCAGCGACAGATCGTCTACCGTCCATAGTTTTCTCCCTGTTTTATTGTGACAAACGGGGGAGAGACGCAATGACCGTGCCAAATATTAGGCGGGCGACGCAAGCGATCCCGAGGCTGGCTCAACGCCTTGGCAGGGCCACATGGTCGGGATACAGTACCGTATATCCGTACGGTATCCGCCAATGCGCTTCGCCGTCGTACCTATGCGCCGCCAAGGGAGGCGGATAGGCCGCCATGAGCTCGCGAACCGCGAGCCTGTCGTGGGATCTCAGAGTGGAAGAGGTGCGCGACGAAAGCCTTGGTCGCTACGTCCGCATGGCCCGGGTGGTCGATCGGCAGCGTACAGGCCGGGGGCCCTAAGCACCGGGGGAGCAATGGAAAATAGCGGTTATGCCATGCAACGGGCGTCACGCTGTGGTGCGCACGCCCGAACCACCGGGCGACCTTGCCAGTCTCCGGCGATGCGAAATGGACGCTGCCGGATGCATGGCGGCAAGGCTGGACGGAAGTCGACGCACGGCCGGTATACGAAGGCCGCCGTTAGAGCGCGCCGCGAGGTACGCGCGATCCCTACCTTTGGCTCCGCCGCCGTCAGTTGACTCCGGTCAATTCGACTGCGATGTTCTGCAGGGTCCCCGTGGCTACCCGACGAGCGGCTGGTAGGCGCGCCCCTAAGGAAATGCGGTGCAGGACGCCGGCGCACGCAGGCTACACAAAGCGGCGGTAGAGGCTCGGCGCGAGGTGCGCGGCCGCCAGCTGCTCCGCCATGTACATCGCCATGCCTCGGGCATGTTCGCCAGCCTGCGGATCGCCGGCGAGCGTCTCGTTCGCCAACGCCACGAGATCGCAAGCGTATCTCGCTTAACGGTTCGCCGAATTCGCAGGCGTCGCTGCCTGCGCTATGTGCATGTTGTTTGCCTTGGAACAAGGTTCAACCGTCTAATAGCATTAAGATGGCAACTGTGCTTGCGTATGCGCCCGTGGGGTGCTACGTCGTCGATCGCCAGTCGTAGAGCGCGTCTATAGAGTCACAGCGTTAGCCGCCGCTCCGGGGAGAGAACATGAAAAGCAAACAGTGGTTTCTGGTTGCCTTAGCGTTGGTTGTGGCTGTTCTCCAACTCGCAGCGCTGCCTGCATTCGCCGAGGCGCCCCCACACCGATATGTGCTCAGTGTCCTCGGTACACTTGGCGGGTCTTTGCACAATAACGAAGTCGCCACTGCTGTAAACGAGCGCGGTCAGGTCGTGGGTTATTCAACATCCATGGACGGGAAAGATCGCCATGCGTTTCTTTACACCGACGGCAAGATGCTCGATCTCGGAACACTCGGGGGCCCCTCTAGCGAGGCATATGGCATCAACAGTCGTGGGGACGTCGTCGGGTTCGCAGATACAGCGGAAATTGACGTACATCATGCATTTCTATACTCGAAGGGGCAAATGATCGACCTTGGATCGCTAAACGGACCCGAGGGAAAAAGTTGGGCGTTTGATATAAACGATGCGGGGACCGTCGTGGGCGTTACGGAAAACCATGCCTTTGAGTATTCAAATGGCCAGATGTATGACCTTGGGACCCTTGGCGGTCCTTACAGCGCAGCCCTCGGAATCAACAACCGAGGGGACATTGTTGGCGAATCCTTTCCAGAATCGACTGGGTCTGTAGTTGCATTCCTTTACCGCAACGGCTTCATGCAAAACCTTGGGAGCAGCGTCACGTGCCCCGGATGTAGCAGCGGTGCATTGAACATTAATTCTCGTGGAACAGCCGTAGGTTACATGCCCACCCAAGTTGGGCAATTCGTGGTGACCCATCCCGTTATTTTCAAGGACGGCATGATCATTGATCTTGGCACATCGCTTATCGACCTTGGCGTCCCTCCCCCGGACGGTCCGGGCGCGTCGGCCATTGGTCAAAGCATCAATGATCAGGAAGAAGTCGTTGGCTACGGCCAAGTAGAGACTCTCTCGGCGCCTCTCTATGAGTTCGGTTTTCTCTACGCTCGCGGCAAGCTATATGACCTCAACACCCTAGTAGTTGGTTCGGACTGGGCAGTCCAAAACGCTTGGGCGATTACCAACTCGGGATACATCGTTGGTTCCGGTGTTCGAGGTGATATTACACGGCCGATCTTGCTGACCCCTCTGCATTGATCTCTTGCTTACGAGTCTTGCCGCCGCACTTTGAGCAAAACATGATCAAACCTCCCTTGTGAAGATTACTAGGCGCCACACGGCGCGACCATGCGCTTGTCACTCCCACTGATCCCTTTCCTTCGCTGCCGCAACCATCTGCCACCGCATATTGCTGGGGGCGTCTGCCCCAGCGGGAAAGACGAATAAGCCATAGGCCAAGCGGCCGGACAAAGGAGCGGCAGGGACCCCCTAGTGAACGACCATGCCTTGCGGGTCATTCGGCTCGCCGCCCGGCGTCTCGCTCGGCGTCTGCCGAGAGGGTCGTTCCCGACTAACGATGATGCACATCAGCGGGACGAGTGAGCCGCTAACACAACTTATGGCCACCGGCGTTCTAATCTTTGAAGGCATGAGAGTAGGGGTCCTACCCGAAGACTTCACTATCCAAGTCGATGAACGGGGATCACCCGTCAGTACCAAGCTGGTCCTGTCGACCGCCTACAATGTCCTACCTATCTGGATTCGTGCTGCCAACGATCAGTTACTCCAAGCCAGAAAGGCCTCCGAAGCAGTCCGCAATGGGTGGAGCACCAACGACCAGGCCAACCGAGAGCTGCTCATTGCGGAGCTCGAACCTTGCATGCAAGTATTCGTAGCGTGCGGTATCGCCCTCGATGCGCTCTATGATCAGCTGCGTCCTTTCGCGAAATTGAGTGCCACGGAACTTAGCAGTTGGAAGGACAACAAGACCGCGCGCGAGACGCAGATTGCAGAGGTGGTACGTAGAGTCTACCGTCTCCAGGCTGAGATGACTGCCGAGTTCAAGCAGAACCTTGCTGGCATTTTTAGGTTTCGCGACATGGCGGTTCATCCTTCCCTCGAGCTGAAACAGACATGCACTCGTCCTGACCTTCCCGTCGGCGTTGACTGGAAGTTCGCCGCTTACTGCTGCTCTAATGCTGAGCGCTGCTTTAAGGCGACGATGGAGATGCTTATCTATCTTTACGACCGAAAGAGCCATGACGCTGAGGTTGTCGCAGAGATGGAACGCGTCTTTGCGGCGTTGGAAGAGCTGAACGTCGTCAAGCGAAATGTTGCTCCAATAGAGACGACCTGACACCCGCGTTTAGTACGCGATAGGATTGGAGTCCGCCACCAGGAGCGGACGATGAAGGCAAAGCGGTTCAGCGAAGAGCAGATCATTGCGGTATTGAATGAGGCCGAGGCCGGCCCCAAGACGAAGGACCTGTGTCGGCGCCACGGGATCTCCGATGCGACGGGCGCCGCGGAATCGCTGCGCGCTACGCCGAGTGGGAGATCGTTGGACCGCCGGAAATTTGTTCGGGCGCTGGTGCGGCATCCAACCTGCGGAAGTGGCTGCCGAGCCAACCCCAGCCACAGCGCGACCTGAGCGATTCGTCCACCGCGCTCTCCTTCGTCGCAAAATAACCACCTACTTTTCCAACGAGCTGTTCCATTTGGTTGGCAGGTTGTCACCCACGAACGACGAAAAGAACTACGGGGTTCTAGTCAAGATCCTCCGTGACGGATTTGTGACCCACCCTCCACACGTGCCGGAATGGGGACCAATTCGGCTAACGCTAGACCTATCCAAATCGCTTCGCTCGGGTGCAATGCTGGTGCCGGAGATTGTATGCCTCTGCGACATTCCGTTCGATCACCTTGCGTTGCACGTCGAAAAGTATGGGCGCTTCGGTTTGTCGATAGACAAGTCCTATGCAATTAGAGAGGGGCAAGACCGGTCAGCTATTTTCCAACATATCGCGGAGACAGCTCTAGCGTGTATGGTGCAACCGAGCTAACAGACATCGACGCCGCATACAGGAGTTTCTACAAACACTTCCTTCATTCGCATGGGGAGCTACCAGACATGCGCTCGGTCGGTCAGATCGCCGACACTCCGGTCCAGGCAGTGAATGCGTTGGAGACCGTCTACAAGAAGTCCTTTCTAGCGTTTATCAAGGTTTTTGATTCGGATCTATCAAGCGATGATTCGAGGTACTACTATGCAGAGAAGGAATGGCGGCGTCTTGGGAATCTGGGATTTGAGACCAGCAATGTAGTTCGCGTGGTCGTAGCGCCCGGATACGTCAAACGCCTGACAGACGATTTGCCGCAGTATGCAGGCAAGGTATCAGTGCTTTCTGCGAATCCGAACGTGCTGCGGCGCCTCTGGCTATCCGTGCTAGCCGCTCACCGGACACTTCGCGGACGGGGCTGATCCGGCAACCCATACGCGCATCCACTCTTAATGCCCAAGGAGCTATTCCCATCCCGCTACCGCGATGAACTCACGGGGAAATGGGTGCGCGCTCGTTACCTGGCCGAGCGGCACGTGATCGCAGAGTGATACAAGGAATGGGAGGTAACCGGGCCGCCCGAGATTCGCGGAGATCGCGAATATGGCCACTTTAGCCCGTTCCCGCCCGCACGCGATGCACCTGCCGCCAATATCACGCGTGAGCCGGAGCTAGGGACGGAGGAGCGCTACCTGGTGCTGGTGTTTCTCAGGCGCTACATTCGGTACTGTGCGCGCCGGCACTGGTACAGCCGCATGGAGGGGGCCGCCCAGCTGTTTTCCGGAGTTCGCAGCTCGAAGAACTGAAGGGTGTGAGCTAAATGAAGCGACGAGAGGCAGGTGCGCAGATTTCCATCCGCACCGGATCTATGATGGTGGATAGAATGGCTATCGGATGGCGATAAATGTATTAAATTGTTGATTATGCGCAGTGAGCTTGGCGGATGGGGTGGGATTCGAACCCACGAAGGGCTTGCACCCTTGCCGGATTTCAAGTCCGGTGCATTCAACCGCTCTGCCACCCATCCGGTGCCGACCGGATTGAATTCCGGCTGCCGCAACCCGATATTATGAAACGCTTTCGGGGCAGGCGCCGGCGGCGCGCCGGAACCGGTGGGGTTTCTGCTACTCTAATGCCGCGACGGTCCCTGTTGGGACCGCTGGAGGAAACATGGATTCCAAGTTCGAACCTGTAATGTCCGGAGGCCGGCCCGCCACGCTGCCGCCGGTCGCCGCGCCCGCCCCGGTCGCGGTCGACTCGAGCCGTGTGCTCCGCAACACCTACTGGCTGCTCGCGCTGTCGCTCCTGCCGACAGTCGCCGGCGCCCTCGTCGGCACGCAGCTTAACTTCATCGGCCTCTTCCGAGCGGCGCCGATGATGACGCCGTTGCTCATGCTGGCCGTGATGATGGGCTCGCTCTGGGTCGTGACGTTGCTCCGCAACAGCGTCTGGGGCATCGCCGCGCTGTTCGGCTTCACGTTCATCTCGGGCCTGATGCTGACGCCGATCCTGTCGGTCGCTGCCGGCTTCCGGAACGGTGGCCAGCTGGTGGCGCTCGCAGGTGGGCTCACCGCCAGCGTGTTCTTCGCGCTGGCTGCCTACGCGACCGTATCGAAGCGCGATTTCAGCTTCCTGGGCAAGTTCCTGTTCGTCGGCGTCGTGTTGCTGCTGATCGCGATGGTCGCGAATCTGTTCTTCCAGGTGCCCGCCGCCTCACTCGCGCTGTCGGCGATCGCCGTGATGATCTTCTCGCTCTATCTGCTGTTCGACCTGAGCCGGATCGTGAACGGCGGCGAGACGAATTACATCATGGCGACGATGGCCCTGTTCCTCGATCTGTTCAACATCTTCGTCAACCTGCTCAACCTGCTGCTCGCATTCTCCGGGCAGCGCGACTGACGGCGCAGCGCGCCAAGCACGCGAAAGGCGGCCTCCGGGCCGCCTTTTCTTTTCAGGCGAACAGGTTCAGGACCGCATCGAGGCCGCAGCAGTCGATCGCGTACGTGGCCTCCGAGCGCACGAGGGGCCGCGCGCGGTACGCGATCGACACATCGGCGGCCCGGAGCATCGGCAGGTCGTTGGCGCCGTCTCCGATGGCGACCGTGATGCCGTCTTCGCTACAGTAGCGTTCCCGAAGCGCCGCGAACCGCTCGGCTTTCGCCTGCGCATCGACGAGGGGCGCGACGACCCGGCCGGTAAGCCGGCCATCCGCGATCTCGAGGGTATTGGCCAGGGCTTCGTCGAAGGCGAGCCGTGCACGCAGACGGTCGGTGAAATACGTGAAGCCGCCGGAGACAAGCAGCAGCTTCGCGCCGACCGCGCGGAAGCCCTGGATCATCCGTTCTGCGCCGGGCGACAAAGCAAGCCGCGAGTCGTAGACGGAAGCGAGCGCCGCTTCGGGCAAGCCCGCGAGCAGCGCCACGCGCCGCATCAGGCTTTCGCGGAAATCGATCTCACCGGACATCGCGGAGGCCGTGATTGCCGCCACCTCCGCCTTGAGACCCTGCAGGTCCGCGATCTCGTCGACACACTCGATCGTGATCAGCGTCGAGTCCATGTCCATTCCAACCAACCGCACGCGATTGCGCGCGAGATGGGGAGGTACGAACGCGCAATCGATGTGCGCGGCTGTACAGTATTCGACGATGCCTGCACGGGACTGGATCCCGGTCAATCTCCATGCGCGCGCGCCGCTGCCTTCAATGGGCTCGCTCCGCTGCGAGCGAGCGAGGCCGGCGATGTGCACGACTTCCGGAGCGCCGAGCGCCGGCGCCTGGATGACGAGGTCCACGGCGCCCGCGGCCGTCAGGCGCGAGGCTTGACGCGCCGCGCGCACTCCTTCGCGCGTTCGCGCGCCGTGTCGACGTCGGCCGCTGTCGCGAGCGCGACACCCATTCGCCGGCGCTTGTACGCCTCGGGCTTGCCAAACAGGCGCAGGTCGGAGCACGGCACGGCAAGCGCGTGGGAGATGTGGTCGTAGCGAATGCCGCGGGCATCCATGCCGCCATAGATGACGGCTGACGCGCCCGGCGCGATTTGCCGCACGTCGACGGGAAGGCCCAGGATCGCGCGCGCATGGAGCTCGAACTCGCTCTGCGCCTGCGTGCACATCGTCACCATCCCCGTATCGTGGGGGCGCGGACTTACCTCGGAGAACCAGACGTCGTCGCCCTTGACGAAGAGCTCGACGCCGAAGATGCCGCGGCCGCCGAGCTCGGTGGCCACGCGCGCGGCGATGTCGCGGGAGCGATCGAGCGCGCGCGGCGACATCGGCTGCGGCTGCCATGATTCGACGTAGTCGCCGTTGACCTGCACGTGCCCGACCGGCGCGCAGAAGTGCGTGTGCACAGTCCCGGTCTCGTCGCACGCGCGGACGGTGAGCAGTGTGATCTCGTAGTCGAAGTCGATGAAGCCTTCGACGATGACGCGGCTGCCGCGGACGCGCGCGGCGCTCTCGGCGTACTGCCACGCGGACGCGACCTCTTCGGGCGTCCGAACGAGTGTCTGGCCCTTGCCCGACGACGACATCGCGGGCTTCACGACACATGGGTAGCCGATGCCGGGCGTCGTTTCGATCGCCGTTCGAAGCTCCTCCAGGCCGTCTGCGAAGCGGTAGGGCGACGTCGGCAGCGCGAGATCCTCGGCCGCGAGCCGCCGAATCCCCTCGCGATTCATCGTGAGCTGCACCGCGCGGGCCGTCGGGACGACTTCCGCGAGGCCCTCGCGCTCGACCTCGACCAGCACATCGGTGGCGATCGCCTCGATCTCCGGAACGATAAGTTGCGGGCGTTCCTGCTCGATCAGACGCCGCAGCGCGGCCGCATCCGTCATGGCGATCACGTGCGCGCGATGCGCGACCTGATGGCCCGGCGCGTTCGCGTAGCGGTCCACGGCGATAACTTCCACGCCGAGGCGCTGCAACGCGATGATCACTTCCTTGCCGAGCTCGCCGCTGCCGAGGAGCATCACCTTGGTGGCCGACGGCGAGAGGGGAGTACCGATGGGCATGGGGTGCGCGTGGCGTCCGTCCGGCATGGCGATGACCTCGAGTGAACCCTCCCATTCTAGCAGTACGACGGCCAGGATTGTTGCGCCGCACACATTATCTGTGTTCAGGCAACCAATTGATTATTAACCGCTAATACATGAGCCGGTCGCTATGGCCGGCGGCCTATGGTGCGACTGCGCAGGCGAGGGCTACCGTCGCGGAGCGCGCTTTCCGTTGCGGCGGTCGCGAGCGAGCGGCTCGGCGTACGACGGACGCTCGTCCGCCACATCCGCCAGCGTGAAATCGATCTTCGTCGACTCGAGGTCGACGCGTGCCACGGTGACTCGCGCGCGCCCCGCGAGCTGGAACACGCGCCCCGAGCGCTCACCGATCAGCGCGTGCCGTACCGGATCGAAGTGGAAATAGTCGCGGCCAAGCTCGGTGACGTGGACGAGGCCGTCGATCGCAAGGTCGTCGAGGGTGACGAACACCCCGAAGTTCGTGACGCCGCTGATCGTGCCTTCGAACGTCTCGCCGACCTTGTCCTGCATGAAGTAGCACTTGAGCCATGCTTCTACGTCGCGTGTCGCGTCGTCGGCGCGCCGCTCGGTCAACGAGCAATGCTCGCCCAGCTCGGCCCACGAGGCGCCCCCCGGCCTGTAGACGGTGCTTGCGAGCACTGCTTTGATCGCGCGATGGACGAGGAGGTCGGGATAGCGGCGAATGGGTGAGGTGAAGTGCGCGTACGCCTCGTACGACAGGCCGAAATGCCCGACGTTGTCGGGGCGGTAGCGCGCCTGCTGCAACGAACGCAGGAGCACCGTCTGCAGGAGCGCGTAGTCCGGTCGATCCTTGATCCGCAGCAGAAGCTTCGCGTAGTCGGCCGCCGTGGGGCTGTCGCCGCCCGGGAGCGACAGCGCGCTGCCGGCGAGGAAGTCGCGAAGCGCCGCGAGCTTCTCCGGAGTGGGTCCCTCGTGCACGCGGTAGAGCGCGGGATGGTGTTGCCGCTCCAGGAATTCGGCGGTGCACACGTTCGCCGCGAGCATGCATTCCTCGATCAGCTTGTGGGCGTCGTTGCGGGCCACCGGGACGATCCGCACGATCTTGCCCCGCACGTCGAACTCGAGCTGCATCTCGACCGTGTCGAAGTCGATCGCCCCACGGGCCTCGCGTGCCGCCTTGAGCGCGTGGTAGAGCGCGTAGAGGTCCTGGAGCTGCGGCAATACCGCCTTCGTCTCGCGCGGCGGCTTCTTGGGTTGCGACAAGGCGGCCCAGACCTGCGTGTAGGTCAGGCGAGCGCGGGAGTGCATCACGGCAGCGTAGAACTTCGCGCTGCGGATCGCGCCCCGCGGGTCGATGTCCATCTCGCAGGCCACGCACAAACGGTCGACGTCGGGCTTGAGCGAGCAGAGCTCGTTCGACAGCGCCTCGGGCAGCATCGGGATCACGCGGCGCGGAAAGTACACCGACGTGCCGCGATCGCGCGCGTCGCGGTCCAGCGCATCGCCGTCGCGCACGTAGTGGGAGACGTCGGCGATCGCAACGATCAGCCGGAAGCCGCGCGCGGTACGCTCGCAGTAGACGGCGTCGTCGAAATCCCTCGCGGTCTCGCCATCGATCGTGACGAGCGGCAGGGACGTGAGGTCGATGCGCCCCTTGCGGTCCGCAGCTCGCACTTCCGACGGCAAGCGGTGGGCCTGTCGCTCGGCGGCGGCCGAGAACACGTGCGGCAGGTCGTGCTTCCGCAGCGCGATCTCGATCTCCATCCCGGGATCGGTGTAGCTCCCGAGCACCTCGATGACGCGGCCGATGGCCTCGCGCTCTCCCGACGGTTGCTCGACGATCTCGACGACAACGACGTCGCCGGCCCTGGCGGCACCGCGCTCGTCCGGCGGCACCAGCAGATCCTGGTTGATGCGCCGGTTCTCGGCGACGACGAATGCGATTCCGCGCTCTTCGTGCAGGCGTCCGACGATCGTGCGGTTGGCGCGGACGAGCACGTCGACGATCTCGCCCTCGGGCCGACCTCGGCGATCGACGCCGACGCGGCGTGCGGTCGCGCGGTCGCCGTGCAACACCTTGTGCATCTCGCGCGGGCCGAGGAACAGATCCGCGCTGCGATCGTCCGGCACGAGAAAGCCGAACCCGTCCGGATGTCCCTGCACGGTGCCGGTCACGAGGTCGAGCTTCGCGGCGACGCAGAGCTGGCCCTTGCGGTTCGCGAGGAGCTCGCCATCGCGCTGCATCGCCTCGATGCGGCCGAAGAAGGCCTCGCGTGCGCGCCGATCGACCGCCATCGCGCGCGCAAGCTCCTCGAGTGGCAATGGCACGCCCGCCTCACGCAGCGCGGCCATGATGGCCGCGCGCGACGGCAGGAGCGAGGGATCGAGATCGTCGGAGCGCGGGCGGCGCGCGCGGGGGTCGGAGCGAGGCTTGCGTGGTGCGACGGACGGTCGGGACTTCTTTGACAAGGATGTGAGTGAAAAGTAAAATCGTGGGTTGCGGTCGCCCAGGTGGCGGAATTGGTAGACGCACTAGGTTCAGGTCCTAGCGGTGGCGACACTGTGGGGGTTCGAGTCCCTTCCTGGGCACCACTCCATTAGACCGCAAATGCGGTTGCAATGCGATCAACAGGCGCGCGGCGCCTGTTTTTGGCCCGCGGCGGTCGCGGCGCGGCGCCGGCCAGCGGTCAGCGAATGAACTTGCCTTCCCGCCCGATCATCGAGAGGTCGACATACTGCGAGCCGTTGTGGTTTTCGGGCGTGAAGCGGACCGCGAAGCCGCCGATCTCGTAGTTCGACATCGATTCCATCGTCGCAATGAACTTCTCGCGGGTAAGGTCCTTGCCGGCGCGGCGCAGGCCCTCGGTGAGCACCTTGGCGGCGATGAAGCCCTCGAGGCTCGAGAAGTTGACGTCCACCTTGCCCGACTTCTTGGCGAGATCGAGGTATTCCTTGACGATCGGCGTCAGCGGGCTCCACGGGAACGGCACGACCTGCGAGATCATCACGCCGTAGCCTTCCTTGCCGAGCGCCTCGGCGAGTGCCGTGCTGCCGACGAACGAGACGTTGAAGAACTGCGAGACGCTGCCGGCCTTCTTCATCTGCCGCACGAATTCGGCGACCGAAGCATAGGCCGAGATCATGATCGTGGCCTCAGGCTCGGCGGCATTGATCGCCTTCACCGCATCGGCGACGTTCGTCGTGTTGCGCTCGACGGTTCCGGTCGCAGCGATCTGCATGTTGCGGCGCGCGAGCGCCCGCTTGACGCCTTCGAGGCCTGCCTGGCCGTAGGCGTCGTTCTGATAGAAGACGGCGAACTTGCGCACGCCCGTGCGCGTCAGGTGCTCGACCATCTTCTCGGTTTCGTCGAAGTAACTCGCACGGACGTTGAAGACGTAGCGGTTGAACGGGGCGCGCAAGAGTTCCGCGCCGGTGAACGGCGCGACGAACGGCACGCGCGCTTCGGTGAAGATCGGCAGCGACGCCTGCGAGGTGGGCGTGCCGACGTAGGCGAAGAGCAGGAAGACGCGGTCGTCCTCGATCAGCTTCTTCGTGTTCTCGGCGGCGAGCTTCGATTCGTACTTGTCGTCGCGGGAGCGGAGCTCGATCTTGCGGCCGTTGACGCCGCCCTGCGCGTTCACGTAGTCGAACCACAGCTTGGCCCCGTCGCGCATCTGGATGCCGAGCTGCGCGGCCGGGCCGGTGAACGCCGCCGACTGGCCGATCAGGATCGAGTTCGGGGTAATGCCATCCTGTCCGCGCACGGCGGAAACCGCCGCAAAGGCGCAGACTGCGGCGAACAGCGTCAGAATCCGCTTCATCCCTCTCCCTCTTCGTCCCTTTGCCCTCGTGGGGCGTAGGCGCTCGTCCCAGCCTAGCGCCAACAGCTGGCGCAAGCAATCTTCGGGCCCGGAAGCGGAGACGAATCAGGAAAAGGCGTTGCGCCGGCGCATCACCCCGTGCGCAAAGGTGCGTCGGCTCCGAGCCGCGCGCGGAGCGCGTCCGGCCGCAGCGTGTCGTAGACCTCGAACGGCTGGTGGATCCAGGGGTTGTCGGGCAGGTAGTCGACGTAATAGTCGGGCTTGATCACCGAGCACCCCTTCCACCACAGCACGGCGGTCTTGAGCATCCTCGTATGCGGGAAGCGCTTCGGCAGCTCGGCCCGCACGGCCGCGAGCGTGTGACCGGAGTCGACCATGTCGTCGACCAGCAGGATGGTCTCGCCCAGCCTCGGCTTCGTCATTGTCATGTGCTCGGCGATGACGAGCTCGCCACGGATTGTGCCGCCCTCGGCCGCGTACGAATGCGTGGACAGGATCGCGAGCGGCTGCTCGTAGATCCGCGACAGCACGTCGCCGACGCGCAGCCCGCCGCGGGCGAGGCAGATGATCTGGTCGAACTTGTAGCCGGACTCGTAGACGGCGAGCGCGAGCCGCTCGACGAGCGTGTTGTACTGGTCCCAGCTCACGTGCAGGCTCGGCATGGACTCTCCCTCGTGCGGCGGCCTTCGTTATCGGAACGGGTGATGGAGGAGAATTGTCTCCGACCGGTCCGGGCCGGTCGAGACCATCGCGATCGGGACCCCGGTCAGCGCCTCGATCCGCTCGAGGTACGCCCGCGCGTTCGGGGGCAGCGCTTCGAAGGATTTCACGCCGACAGTGCTCTCGGTCCAGCCCGCGAGCGTCTCGTACACGGGCTCGCATTCGGCAACGGCATCCGCGCCCGTCGGCAGGAGCTGCACCGGCTGGCCGCGAACGCGGTAGCCCGTGCAGAGACGGATCTCGGGCAGGCCATCCAGCACGTCGAGCTTGGTGATGCAGGTGCCGGTCACGCCGTTGAGTGCGAACGAGCGCCGCAGCGCCGCGATGTCGAGCCACCCGCAGCGCCGCGGCCGTCCCGTCACCGAGCCGAATTCGTTGCCGCGCTGCGCGAGCCGCGCGCCGATCTCGTCGGTAAGCTCGGTCGGGAAGGGGCCCGTGCCCACGCGCGTCGCGTAGGCCTTGACGATGCCCAGCACGTAGTCGAGAAAGTCCGGCCCGACGCCCGCACCGGGCGCCGCCGCTCCGGCGAGGCAGTTCGACGAGGTCACGTACGGATAGGTGCCGTGATCGACGTCGAGCAGCGCACCCTGCGCGCCTTCGAACAAAAGGGATTCGCCGCGCGCGCGCGCTGCCTGCAAGAGCGCGGCCACGTCCGCCGCCATCGGCCGCAACGCATCGGCGAGCGCGAGTGTCTCGTCCCGCGTCTGCGCGTACGACACCGGTTCTGCTCCATAGTATTTGACGAGGACGAAATTGTGGAACTCGAGCAGCGGTTCGAGCTTCGCCGCGAAGCGATCGGGATAGAAGAGATCGAGGAGCCGGATCGCGCGCCGGGCGATCTTGTCCTCGTACGCGGGGCCGATGCCCCGGCCCGTCGTGCCGATCTTGCTGTCGCCCATCGCGCCTTCACGGGCCTGATCGAGCGCGACGTGGAACGGGAGCACCAGTGGGCAGGCCGGGGAGATCTTGAGCCGTGAGCGGACTTCGATGCCAGCTGCCTCGAGCTCGCCAATTTCCTGGAGCAGCGCGGGAGGCGAAACCACGACGCCGTTGCCGATGTAGACCAACACCCCGGGATGGAGGATGCCCGAGGGGATCAGGCGCAGCACCGTCTTGCGCCCGCCGATCACGAGCGTGTGTCCCGCGTTGTGGCCGCCCTGGAAGCGCACGACGCCCTGAGCATGCTCGGTCAGCCAGTCGACGATCTTGCCCTTGCCTTCGTCGCCCCACTGGGTGCCGATGACTACGACGTTCTTGCCCATGCGCTTGCTGCCCGAGAGTGAAGTGGCGGTCAAAGGCGGGGTCGAGTGCGCTGCGACTGGGCTCAGCCGGGGCGCGCCGTTCGTGGCAAGTCCGCGAGTTGCCGGAGATCCAGCGTGAAGCCCGTCGCGGGGCGGGCACGTCCGAACGCCCTGCCGATGCCGTCGTAACGGCCCCCGTTGCCGATCGCGGCGGGGTGCCCCGCCGTGTACACCGAAAAGATCGCGCCGCTGTGGTAATGGTAGCCGCGCAGATCGGCGAGATCGATATGCAGCGCGTCGACATGCGGCGCGCCGGCGCGTGCCAGCGCCTCGAGCGCCACGAGCGCATTGGAGATCGCGGGAATGTCCGGCAGCCGGGTGCGAGCGTCCGCGAGCACCTCGCGCGCCGGTCCATAGAGCGAGGGCAGGGCGACGAGCGCGTCGCGCCACGCCGCGGGCAACTTCGCCGTCAGCGCGGTCACGCCCGGCACGTCCTTCGCGCTCAACGCATCGAACAGGTCCGACGCCTCGCCTTCGGCGGAGACGCCCGCACCCGCGGCGAGCGCGCGGTAGACACCGACGTGCCCGAGGTCGAGATGCAGGCTCCCCACGCCTGCGGCAGCGAGCGACGAGAGTAAGAGCGTGATCACCTCGGTGTCGCCAGCGATGCCGGCCTCGCCGAACAGCTCGGCGCCGATCTGCAGCACTTCGCGCGTCTGGCCAATGCCGGCCGCCGTGCGCAGCACGCTTCCGGTGTAGCAGAGGCGCGTGACACCCGCTTCGTTGAGCAAGTGGGCGTCGATCCGCGCGACCTGCGGCGTGATATCGGCGCGTACGCCCAAAAGGCGCCCGGACATCGGGTCGACCACCTTGAAGGTCTGCAGGTCGAGGTCGCGGCCGGTGCCCGTCAAAAGCGAGTCCAGGTGCTCGATCAGCGGCGGCTGCACGAGGCGGTAGCCGTGCCCGCGGAAGTGATCGAGGAGGAGCCGGCGCAGCGCTTCGATCCGCTCGGCTTCGGCCGGCAGGACATCCTCGATGCGCTCGGGGAGGATCCAGTTACGCATTGCGCACGAGCCAGACGCCGGCCACTCCCAGGGCGATCGAGACGAGCCCGATGAAGCGCAACTGGCCATCGGTCAGCGTGACGAGCTTGCGGAAGCTTTCACGCCACACCTGCGGGGCGAGAAAGGGCAGGAGCCCCTCGACCACGAGCACCAGCGCGAACGCCGTCCACAGCGAATCCGACACGCCGTTGCTCCTCGCCTGTCGCCGCGCGCTTACTTGGCCGCTTTGCCGCTCGACCCGCCGGGGCCCCGGAAGTAGCGGAAGAATTCCGCGTTCGGATCGAGCAGCAGCATGTCGCTGCGGCTGCGGAACGTCGACCGGTATGCCTCGAGGCTCCGGTAGAAGGAGAAGAATTCGGGATTCGCGCCGAATGCCGCCGCGTAAATCGCCGCGGCCTTGGCATCGCCTTCGCCCTTGAGCTTCTGCGCCTGCCGATACGCCTCGGCCAGGATTACCTCGCGCTGGCGGTCGGCATCGGCGCGGATCTTCTCGGATTCAGCTTGCCCGAGCGACCGCAGCTCGTTCGCGACGCGCCGCCGCTCGGACTCCATCCGCGCGTAGACCTGCTCGGACACGTCGGGGGGCAACTCGACGCGGCGCAGCCGCACGTCGACGATATCGACACCGAAGGTCTTGGCGTCGACGTTGGCCTTCTGCCGCGTCGTCGTCATGATCTTGTCGCGCTCCGAGGAGATCACCTCGTGCACGGTCCGCTTGTTGATCTCCTCGCGCAGGTTCGCGCGGACCGTCGTCGCGAGCCGCTGCCGCGCGAACTCCTCGTCGCCCTGCTGCATGCTGATGTAGAACTGCTTCACGTCGGTGATGCGCCAGAGCACGAAGAAGTCGATCAGAAGCGGCTTCTTCTCGGATGTCGTGATCCGGTCGGGCTCCGGATTCTCGAGCAGCAGGATCCGCCGGTCGAAGAACTTGACGTTCTGCAAGAGCGGCCACTTCGAGTACAGCCCGGCGTTCGCCTGCGTCTCGACGATCTCGCCCAGCTGGAACTTGATCGCGTAGTAGCGCTGATCTACCGTATAGAGCGCCTGCGATGCCACGAGCAGCACCGCGATCACGAACGCGATCAGGGGCATCGTCAGCTTCATCGCGGTTCCCCGCCGCGGTCGCGGCTCCGCAACGCGTCGCGCGAGCGCGACGGGTCGAGCGCGGCCGGGGCTTCGGTCGCCGGCGCCGCCGAGCGCGCGGCCCCTGCATCAGGGGCGGGCGCGGGCGTTCCCGCCGGCGGCCCACCCTGCTGGAGCAGCTTGTCGAGCGGCAGGTAGAGCAGGTTGCTGCCCGTCTTCTGGTCGATCAGCGCCTTGCTCGTGTTGCCGAGCACCGACTGCATCATGTCGATGTAAAGGCGCTCGCGTGTCACCGCGGGTGCCTTCGTATACTCGGTCAGGATCTGCCGGAACCGAGACGCGTCGCCCTCGGCCTTCTGCACGACCGACGCCAGGTAGCCGTTCGCTTCCTCGAGCAGCCGCGCCGCGTTGCCGCGTGCGCGCGGGACGACGTCGTTGGCGTACGCCTGGCCCTCGTTTCTGAAGCGGTCGCGATCCTGGCCCGCCTTCACGGCGTCATCGAAGGCCGCCTGGACCTTGTCCGGCGGCTGCACGCTCTGCAGCGCGACCTTCTGCACGAAAATGCCGGTGCCGTAGCGGTCGAGCATCTCCTGCATCAGCTTCTCGGCGGACTTCGCGATCTGTTCGCCGCCCTCGTAGAGCACGAAGTCCATCTTCGCGCTGCCGACGACTTCGCCCATCGCGGTCTGCGCGACGAACTGGACGATCTGGTCCGGCTTGCGCACGTTGAAGACATACGCTTCGGCGCTCTTCACGTTGTATTGCACCGCGAACAGCACGTCGATGATGTTCTCGTCGTCCGTCAGAATCGGCGCTTCGTTCGCGCGCTTGCCCTTCGGGTTGACGCGATAGCCCACCTCGACACGGCGCGTCTGCGAGAAATCGACGAGCTCGACCGCCTCGATCGGGAACGGCAGATGCCAGCGCGCTCCGGGTCCCGTCGTCTCCGTGTACTTGCCGAAGCGCGTCACCACACCGCGACGACCCTCGTCGACGATGTAGAAACCGCTCGCGAGCCACACGAGCAGGATGAGCGCGATCAGGATCCCGGCGCCCGACAGGGGAAGACCGCGGCCGCGACCGCCGTCGCCGCCGCCGCCGCCATCCGTGCTGCCCGGAGCGCGACGCCCGAGGATCTCGTTCAGCCGGCGGCTCGCGTTGCGCCAGATCTCATCGAGATCCGGCGGCCCGCTGTTACCGCGCTTGCCCCATTGCGGATCGTTGAGCGACATCGGAAGTGTCGATGGAAGAAGGCCGCGTCGCAGCGACGCTCGCGCGTCAGGCGTTCGCGACGGCAGCCGCGTCGGCGTCGGGAAGGGCGTCGTGGGCTGGATACCGCAGAGCGAGCACGGCGCGGAGCTCGGCGATGCCGGCACCCGTCAACGCGCTCACGCGGACCGCGCGGAGTATACCAGACGGGTCGCGCTCGGCTCCCGGCGGCATCCCGGTCGCGTCGATCTTGTTGTAAACGCGCACCTGTGGCACGCGATCGGCGCCGATCTCGGCGAGCACGGCGTCGACCGCCGCGATCTGCTCGTCCCGGTTCGGATGCGCGGCATCGATCACGTGCAGGAGCAGGTCGGCCTCCGCCGCTTCCGCGAGCGTCGCGCGGAACGCAGCTACCAGGTCGTGCGGCAGCTCGCGGATGAAGCCGACGGTGTCCGAGAGGACGATCGGCGCGGCGCCAGGGATCACAAGGCGCCGCAGCGTCGTGTCGAGCGTCGCGAACAGCTGGTCGGCGGCACGAACACCTGCGCCGGTGAGGCGATTGAACAACGTCGACTTGCCGGCGTTGGTATAGCCGACGAGCGCGACGGTACGCACCTCGGCGCGGCGCCGCGTGCGGCTTTGCGTCGCCCGCTGCCGCGCGACGTGCGCCAGGCGCTGGTGGAGTGCCTTGACGCGGGTCCCGAGCAGCCGGCGGTCGGTCTCGAGCTGCTTTTCGCCTGGACCCCGGAGGCCGATGCCGCCCTTCTGCCGCTCGAGGTGGGTCCAGCCGCCGACGAGCCGCGTGAGCTGATGACTGACTTGCGCCAGCTCGACTTGCAACTTGCCTTCGGCGCTGCGCGCGCGCTGCGCGAAGATGTCGAGGATCAGCGCGGTGCGGTCGACGACGCGGCACTCGAGTGCCCGCTCGAGGTTGCGCTGCTGGGCGCCCGACAGCGCGTGATCGAAGATGACGAGGTCCGCGGACGCTTCGGTCCGGCGGGCCGCGATCTCGTCGACCTTTCCCTTGCCCGCGAACAACGCCGCATCCGGCCGCTTGCGGCGGCCCGTGACCGCGCCCGCGACGGTGGCGCCGGCGGACACGGCCAGCGCGGTCAGCTCGGCCAGGCGTTCGTGCGGATCGCCCGCGCCCAGGTCCAGGGCGACGAGCAACGCCCGATCACCGCCTTCCGGGCGTGCGAACATCGGGTACGAATGCGCTTGCCCCGTCACGGGCGCCAAAGGGCGGCCGAGCGGGACGCGCGAGGCCGGACGGCGGGGCCCAGCAGTGGCTCGAGTGGGGCGTCAACGCGGGATCAAGTGTCCGCGTCGGCCGCGGGCGCATGGTGCGGCATCGCCACCGAACGCGCCGGCACGACCGTCGAGATGGCGTGCTTGTACACCATCTGGGTCACCGTGTTCTTGAGCAGCACGACGTACTGATCGAACGACTCGATCTGTCCCTGTAGCTTGATGCCGTTCACAAGATAAATCGAAACCTGAACGTGTTCCTTGCGAAGCGTGTTCAGGAAGGGGTCCTGCAGCATCTGCCCTTTATTGCTCATCGCGTGGCTCCGCGTTTGTTGTTGCCGCGGCGGTCGGACCGCCTTCGACCCAAGATAGGGGCGATCGGCAGCGGTCTCAACGCCCACGGCGGCGGCCCGGGGCTCCCGCGTACGGGTTGGCGGCGGTCTTGAATTGTATCCTAAGGGGGGTACCGCGCAGTTGGAACGCCTCGCGGAAGAAATGTTCCAGATAGCGCCGGTACGTGGCAGGGATGTGGCGGAGCGCTGTCCCGTGGATGACGACGACCGGCGGGTTCTGCCCGCCTTGGTGCGCATAGCGCAGCTTCGGCCGGCCGCCTCCGGCGCGGGGCGGCTCGTGACTCTGGACTGCGGCCGCGAGCGCCCGCGTGAGCTTCGGCGTCGGCAGCTTCGACATGGCCGCGGCATAGGCGGCATCGACCGCGCGTAGCAGGGGTGCAATGCCAGCTGCCGTCGCGCGCCGAAATGAAGTGCTTCTGCGCGTAGTCGAGAAAGCCCATCTTTCGATCAAGGTCGCGCTTGACGTCATCGCGACCTCCCGCGGGAACGCGATCCCACTTGTTGACGCCGACGACAAGCGCGCGCCCGGCTTCGACGATGTGGCCCGCGAGATGGGCGTCCTGCTCCGCGATGCCGGTGGCCGCGTCCAGGAGCAACACCACGACATTGGCGTCGTCGATCGCCTGCAGCGTCTTCACGACCGAAAACTTCTCGACCGATTCCCACACCTTGCCGCGACGACGGACGCCCGCGGTGTCGATCAGCGTGTAGCGCCGTCCCGCACGTTCGAAATCGAGATAGAGCGCATCGCGCGTCGTGCCGGGCTCGTCGAACGCGATGACGCGCTCTTCGCCCAAGAGCGTGTTCACGAGCGTCGACTTCCCGACGTTGGGCCGCCCGACGATCGCGATCTTGGTCGTTGCATTCCAAGGAACGACGTCGGCATCGTCATCCGCGTCCGCAGGCAAGGCTGCCAGTGCGAGCTCGGCCAGCGCATCAACATTCTCGCCGTGCGCCGCCGAGATCGGATACGGCTCGCCCAGGCCGAGCTCGTGGAACTCGGCGGCGGCGCGCTCCGGAGCGATGCCTTCGGCCTTGTTGACCGCGAGGAGCACGGGGCGTCCGGACCGGCGCAAGAGGCGGGCGATAGTGCGATCCTGCTCGGTCAGGCCCGAACGAGCGTCGACCATGAACACGACCGCATCCGCCTCGGCAATGGCCGCGCGCGCCTGCTTCGCCATTTCGTGGAGGATGCCGCTCTTCGCGACCGGTTCGAAGCCGCCGGTGTCGACGACGATGAAGCGGCGGCCGCCCGCGCTGCCGCGCCCGTACTGGCGATCGCGCGTGAGCCCCGGGAAATCGGCCACGAGCGCGTTGCGGCTGCGCGTCAGCCGGTTGAACAGCGTCGACTTGCCGACGTTCGGGCGGCCGACGAGGACGAGGATGGGCAGCATCGCGTTCGCGGCGTGGCGGGGCCTGGCCGGGAGGACGCGCGGGTCACGCCGGTGCTACTGGCGGCCCGTCACGGCGTAGAGCGTGCCGCCTTCCGATTGCCACACGGCGTTGCTTCCCGACACGGCGGCCTGCGCGGTGGGCGGCGTACCGTCGGTGGGGGCGCGTCCGACGAGCTTGCCGTCGCTGCGGTCCAGGAGGTAGACGAACCCCTGTGGATCCTGAACGAGCAGGAAGTCGCCCGCGATCTGCGCTCCGCCGACGTGCCGCGCCGCGAGCTGGTCCTGCTTCCATGCCGAGGCACCGGTGGCCTTGTCGAGCCCATGCACGGCGCCCGTATCGTCGACGACGAACATGAAGCGGTTGTCGACGGCGAGCCCGGTCAGACTCGAGATGTCGCGCGACCAAGTCAGTTCGCCGCGCAGGATTTCAAAACACGCGACGCGGCCCTGGTAGGCGACGGCGCACACCTGGCGCTCTTCGACGAGCGGCAGTGACGTGACGTCGGCGATGCGCTCGAGCTCGGTGGCGCCCTTCGGTGTGGCGACGTTGGCTTCCCATCCGACGGTGCCGGTGGTGAGGTCGAGCGCGAGCAGCTTGCCGCCGGCCATGCCCGAGAACAGTCCGCCGCGGCTCGTCGTGCCGCCCGCGTAGTTGCGAATGGTCAGCGGCGGATTCGTCCGCTGATACACCCATTTTGTCTTGCCATCCGCGGCCGTGAGCCCGTAGATGCGCCCGTCGCCCGTCCAGATGACGACGATCCCGTCGCCCACGCGCGGCGGGCCCAGGACCTCGCTCGAGACCTTCGCCTGCCATTTCGTCTTCCCATCAGGGTCGTATGCGTAGACGTCGCCCTTGTCGGTGCCGACAACGACGAGCGTCGCGTCCGCGCCGACGCCGGCGGCGAGCTTGCGCGCTGCTTCGACTCGCCAGACCACCGCACCTGTCGCGGGATCGACGCGGAAGATCGTGCCGCTCGAGTTCGCCGCATAGATCGCGTTCGGCGTGACGGCCGGTGCGAGGCCCGGCGCCGACTTGCCGAGTGCAACCTGCCAGGCGATCTGCGTGTTGGCCGTCGTCGGGAAGTCGGGAACGGGCGCGATCTTCTTCCCGCCGCCGAACATCGACGTGAGCCAGCCGAAGGACGGCGCCGGAATGTCCGGTATCCACGTCGAGAGTGACGCACAGCCGCCGCAGGCGAGCGCCGCTGCCAGCGCTGCGGCCGCGCCCCATGCGCGCCGCCGGGAATCCGGGCGCGCCGCGATCATTTCGACGGTGCCGCGGGAGCGGGAACTTGAGGGGGCGGGGTCGTCGGAATTGGCGCGGCTGCGTTGGGCTGGACCGGAAGATTCGGCGCGCGCCGGCCGGCGGCGCGCCGAGCGGACCCCCGATCGCGTCGAGCTTCGCCTGGACGAAGCCGTAGTAGCCGCCTTTCTGGTCGAGCTTCGTCAAAGCGGTCTGATAGGCGGTACGTGCCTCGCTTGTGCGTCCCGCCGCGGCGAGGATGTCGCCTCGCAAGTCTTCGTACACGCCGGCGAACGCCTCGTCGTGCTTCGCATCGAGCGTGCGGAGCGCGTCGTCGTATTGCTTCTGGTCGAACTGCAGCGATGCGAGGCGCACACGAGCAATCTGCTTGAGCTCATCCTCGGCGTTCCTGTCGATCACATAGTTGAGTTGCGCGGTCGCGCCTGCGGCGTCGCCGGAATCGAACAAGAGCTTCGCCACGAGCAGCGCGCCGCGTGGCGCGTAACCGGTGCCGCCGAACTTCTCTTCGAGCTGAGCGACGGCTTCCTTCGCCTTGGGCACGTCGTTCGCCTTGACGGCGCTGCTGACCGCGGCATAGAGGACCGACGCCTCGTCCGCCTGCCGGCCCTGCCACCAGCGCCACGCCTGCACCGCGAAGATGCCGAGCGCGACGGCGATGGCGATACCGGCAATCAGGTTGCCCCACTGGTTCCACCAGGCCTTGAGGTCGTCAATCTTTTCCTGTTCTTCGAGATCGTAGACTGCCATGCTCGTCTTTCGTAGGTTGGCCGGCGCGAGGCCGGGTGATGTCAGTGTCTTGCGGCCAGAGCGGCGGCGACGTCGGCGATCGGGACCGCGACCTGCTCGCCGTTGCCGCGGAGCGGCTTCATGCTGACGGTGCCTGCTGCGGCCTCGTCGTCACCGATGATGAGCGCGAACGCGGCGCCGCTGGCATCGGCCTTCTTCATCTGCGATTTCATGCTGCCGCCGCCTGCGTTGACGACGATCGCGTTGCCCGCATCGCGCAGCATTTCGCTCACGCGCGTCGCGAGCCGGGCGGCGGCCTCGCTCGTGTGGACGACATAGGCGAGCGGGGCGGACGCGCGCGCGGTTCCCGCCTCCTGGAGCAGCAGCACAAGCCGCTCGATGCCGATCGCAAATCCTGTGGCCGGCGTCGGCTTGCCGCCGAGCTGCTCGAACGAATCCGTCGTAACGGCCGCCTCCCGCGACGGTCGCTTGCGCGCCCAGCCGGTCGCTGACCCATTCGAAGACCGTCCGATTGTAATAGTCGAGTCCGCGTACGAGCCGCGCGTCGATCACGAACGGAATGCCTGCCTGGGTCAGCAACGCCTGGACCCCGGCGAAATGCGTGCCCGATGCAGTGCCGAGGCGATCGACGAGCTTGGGCGCACCCGCGATCATCTGCGCGAGCGCCGGGTTCTTGCTGTCGAGGATCCGCAGCGGATTCGTGCCGAGGCGCCGCTGCGAGTCGGCGTCGAGATCGGCCCTGTGGTGCGTGAAATAGGCGACGAGCGCGTTGCGGTGCTCCTGCCGCTCCGACGCGTCGCCGATCGAGTTCAGGCGCAGTTCGAGACCGTCGAGGTCCAGCGCCTTCCACAGGCGCGCGAGCATGACGATCTGCTCGGCGTCGACGTCCGGCCCGGCGAAGCCCAGCGCCTCCACGTCGTACTGATGAAACTGCCGGTAGCGGCCCTTCTGCGGCCGCTCGTGACGGAACATCGGCCCCGCGGTCCATACGCGCTGCGGCCGCTCGTAGGTCAGGTTGTGCTCGATGGCGGCGCGGACGATGCCGGCGGTCGCCTCGGGACGGAGCGTCAGGCTCTCGCCGTTCAGCTTGTCCTCGAACGTGTACATCTCATGCTCGACGATGTCGGTCGCATCGCCGATGCCGCGAACGAACAGCGCGGTGGGCTCGACGATCGGCAGGCGTACGTTGCGGTAGCCGTACTGGCGGAAGACATCGCGTGCGGCGTCGTCGAGGAATTCCCACGCCGCCGCCTCGTCGGGCAGCACGTCGTTCATTCCGCGGACGGCTTGCAGCGGTGCGACCATCAGGGCCTTCCTACGCGTGCGTCTTGATCGAAATCGATTTGCGATCGGGATCGAGGTGCGCGGCGCGCGGCTCGCCGCCGTAGGTCGCCCGCACGTAGTCGTCGACGATCCGCTGGAACTCCACGGCGATGCGCTCGCCGCGCAACGTGACCGTCTTCTGCCCGTCGACGTAGACGGGCGCGACGGGGTCTCGCCGGTGCCGGGGAGCGAGATGCCAATGTTCGCAAGCTTCGATTCGCCCGGACCGTTTACAACGCAGCCCATTACGGCGACCTGCATCGCCTCGACGCCCGGATAGCGGGCGCGCCACGTCGGCATCTGCGCGCGGAGCCAGCTCTGGATGCTCTCGGCGAGCTCCTGGAACGTCGTGCTCGTGGTGCGGCCGCATCCGGGGCACGCCGCGACCATCGGCGTGAACGAGCGCATCCCCATCGACTGCAGGAGCTCCTGCGCGACGACGACTTCGCGCGTCCGGTCGCCGCCGGGTTCGGGCGTGAGCGAAACTCGGATCGTGTCGCCGATGCCTTCCTGCAGCAGCACGGCCATCGCCGCCGTCGAGGCGACGATGCCCTTGCTTCCCATGCCAGCCTCGGTCAGGCCCAGATGCAGCGGATAGTCGCAGCGGCGAGCGAGCTCGCGGTAGACCGCAATCAGATCCTGGACGTCCGACACCTTGCACGAAAGCACGATGCGGTCGCCGGGAAGGCCCAGCTCCTCGGCTCGCTGGGCGCTGCCGACGGCGGATACGACGAGCGCTTCGCGCATGACGAGGTCGGCACTCGCAGGCTCCGACCGCGCGGCGTTCTCGTCCATCATGCGCGCGAGCAGATCGGCGTCGAGGCTGCCCCAGTTCACGCCGATGCGTACGGGCTTGCCGTAGCGGATGGCCTGCTCGATCATCACAGCGAACTGCGGGTCGCGCTTGCTGCCCTTGCCGACGTTGCCGGGATTGATCCGGTATTTCGCGAGCGCCGCAGCGCAGCCTGGATGCTCGGTCAGGAGCTTGTGGCCGTTGAAATGGAAATCGCCGACGAGCGGCGCGTCGCAGCCGATTGCGTCGAGCCGTTCGCGGATCGCAGGCACGGCCGCCGCGGCCTCGGCCGTGTTGACCGTAATCCGGACGAGCTCCGATCCGGCGTCGGCGAGCGCCTTGACCTGCGCCACCGTCGCCGCGACATCGGCGGTGTCGGTGTTGGTCATTGACTGGACGACAATCGGTGCGCCGCTGCCGATCGCGACACCGTCGACGATGACCCGGCGCGTGGCGCGACGCTCGATTCCGATGGGGCCGCTCATCGCATCACTCGAGCGTGAGCCGCGCGACGTTCCCTCGCGTGTACGGCGCGAGATCGACGCGCGCACCGCGCCACGTGATCGTCACATCGGTCGCGTTGCCGATGACGACATCGAGCGGCGGCGTCCCGGAGATCGTTTGCGTGGTCCGGCCCGGATTCATCCGGGCGAGGAGCACGTGGCCGGAACGATCCTTGACCAGCGTCCACGAGTAGTCGCGGAACGACAGCGTGAGCGGTACGCCGCTGGCGACCGCTTGAGCGGCGCTCGGCCCATTGGTCACAACGGGCTCGGCCGGCGCCGCAGCCGCGCCCGAGGAGGCGGCTTCAGGCGCAGCCGGCGCAGGGGCTTGGCCCGGCGGGGGCGGGGACGATGCGACGGATTCTGTCGGCGTCGTCGTCGCGGCGGCCGGATTAGGCAAGGGCGTGCCGACGACTTCCGGTGCGCTCGGCGCGGCAGTCCGTTCGGGTGCGGAGGCTGGCTTGACCGCGCTCCTGAACGATTCGGCGGCGGGATGCATCCACTCCCATGCGGCAGTCGCACCGATGATCGCGATGAGCGTCAGCGGAATCGCCCAACGCGTCCAACTGTGGCGAGGGGCCTCGGTCGTCGGCAGCTCACCCATCGTCTGCGCGGTCGTGTGCAGCGCCGGCGAGTCGAGCATTGGCGTGGGCGTTGCCGGCAGCGCGCCGAGCACCGCATCCGGATCGAGCCGCAGCAGGCGCGCGTAGTTCCGCATGAACCCGCGCACGAAGGTCCGCCCCGGCAGGTGTGCGAAATCGCCGTCCTCGAGCGCTTGCACCTGCCGCGGCGCGAGTTTGAGCTGCTGCGCGACGGCGTCGATCGACATACCCGCGGCCTCGCGTGCCTCGCGCAGCAGCGCGCCGGCGCTCGTGGGCACCGGCGTCGCCGCGGCGTCGTAGCTCGCCTGGACTTGAGCGTCGCTCATTCGCGACCTCTGCCTTTGGTCACTCGCGCCCTCCGGATGTGCCTTTGGTCACTCGCAGACTCCGGTGGGGAGTGCCCGTGTTTCAGCCGCGTCGGGATAGCGGTTCTTGAGCTGCGATGCGAACGACGCCTCCGCCGCCGTATCTTTCTTCTTGCGCTCGAGGCAGACGCCAAGGTAGAGCGCCGCCGGCGCCGGGTTCGCCTGCAAGACGGCGGGACGGAGCCACCCGCGCGCCTCGTCGTAGCGTCCGGCGCGATACGCAAGCAACGCGAGGCCGTACGCGGCATTGGGGTTGCCGGGGGAGGCGCCGAGCGCCCGCTTGAAGAATTGCTCGGCGGCGGCGTTGTCGCCGAGCGATGCGCTGCAGCGCCCGGCGTTGACGAGCGCGATTTCGGGCGTCTTGTAGAGCGGATTCTTCACCGCCTGCTCGAACTCGGTGATCGACGCTTGCGCGCGGTCGTGCATGCAGAGATACCAGCCCCAGTTCTGGCGGATCTCGGAATCCTGCGGCGCGAGCTGGAGCGCGCGCTGAAAGTTCTGCTCCGCCTTCGCATTCTCGCCCATCGTCGCGTAGACGAGCCCGTAGATGTTGTAGGTGTTCGCGCTTTCCGCATCGAGCTTCATGGATTCGTTGAGCTCTTCGAGTGCGACGTCCATCTGGCCACGCTCGTAGTATGCGGCGGCGATCTCGGTGTGGAGCTTGGCGCGCTCCTTGGGGCTGACTTGCGGAGGCGTCGGCGTCGGCAGCTGCGCCTGCGGTGGAGGCGTCGGCGCGGGCGCGGGGTTCTGCGGATTCGAGCTGCACGCGGCGAGGAGCGCGGCGGTGGCGGCGAGGAAGACGAGGCGAAGCGTGAAGTACATGGAGCCCTTTCGGCGGTTCAGTGCGTGGTCGACGCGGGGACCGCCGGCCGCACGCGGAAGAGCCGCCGCTTGGTGCGATCCCGGACGCGGCCCGCGAGCTGTCCGCACGCGGCGTCGATATCGTCGCCGCGCGTCTTGCGAATCGTCGCGACGAGGCCTGCGTCGGCGAGCGTGCGCTGGAACGAGAGGATGCGCGCGCGGGGGCTCGTCCGGAACTCGGTGCCCGGGAACGGGTTGAACGGGATCAGGTTGAACTTGCACGGGACGTCGCGAACCAGATCCACAAGTGCGCGCGCCTGCGCGGGCGCGTCGTTGATGCCGTCGAGCATCACATACTCGAAGGTCACGAAGTCGCGTGGCGCGTGCGCGAGATAGCGGCGGCACGCGGCGAGCAGCTCGGCCAGGGGATATTTCTGGTTGATGGGCACGAGCCGATCGCGCAGCGCGTCGTCGGGTGCGTGCAACGAGACGGCGAGCGCGACCGGGCACGCCAGCGCGAGACGGTCGATGGCCGGAACCAGGCCGGAAGTCGACAGGGTAACGCGGCGGCGCGACAGCCCGTAGGCATTGTCGTCGATGAACACCGACAGCGCGCGGACGACGGCATCGAAGTTGGCGAGCGGCTCGCCCATCCCCATCATCACGACGTTCGTGATCGGCGCTCGCCCGTGCTCGACCCAGGGCCATGGCGACCGAAGGGCCGGCCCGACGTCGCCGGCTCCCTCGGGGGAAGGCGAGCAAAGCTCGCTTCCGGACGATTCCGTTCCGCTGTCGGCAAGCAAGGCGCGATTGGCGTGCCACAGCTGGCCCACGATCTCGGCGGTCGTCAGATTGCGGTTGAAGCCCTGCTTGCCCGTCGAGCAAAACGCGCAGTCGAGCGCGCAGCCTGCCTGCGACGAGATGCACAGCGTTCCGCGGTCGTCCTCGGGGATGTACACGGCCTCGACGGCGTTGCCGGCCCCGACGTCCAAGAGCCACTTGCGCGTGCCATCCGCGGCCGTCGTGTCGCTGATCACGGCGGGGCCCAGAATGTTTGCGGCCGCGCCCAGTTTCTCGCGCAGTCCCTTCGAGAGGTCGGTCATGGCCCCGACGTCGTCCGCGAGGCGCTGGTGGACCCAGTGGAGCGTTTGTTTCGCGCGAAACGGTTTTTCGCCCATCGCGGCGAACAGCTCGCCCAGGCCGGCTGCGTCGAGGTCGAGAAGGTTCGTCATCGGCACCGCGCGCGGGATCAACGACTGTGGATCGAGAGCGTGGGGAAAAAGTAGGCGACCTCGACCTTCGCGGTTTCCGCCGCATCGGAGCCATGCACTGCATTCGCGTCGATCGACTGCGCGAAATCCGCGCGGATTGTCCCTGGCGCCGCCTTCTTGGGGTCGGTCGCGCCCATGAGGTCACGGTTCTTCGCGATCGCGTCGTCGCCCTCGAGAACCTGGATCATCACCGGGCCCGACGTCATGAAATGGACCAGATCACGAAAAAACGGGCGTTCGCGGTGCACGGCGTAAAACCCCTCGGCTTCGGCGGGCGACAGCCAGCGCATCTGCGCGGCGACGATCCGCAGACCGTTGGCCTCGAAGCGCGAGTAGATTTTTCCGATGACATTCTTGGCGACGGCATCGGGCTTGACGATCGAAAGGGTGCGTTCAACGGCCATGCGGCGGACTCCAGCACATAGATGCAGATAAACACATAATTATATCACGGCGGCGCCCACGCTCCCGACGGTTACCGGCGCGTTTCCCCGGCAAGCCGCGACCGAGCCCTGGCCCACCGACTTGCACCGACGATCGCGCCGGCCGGCGACCGACGGCAACGAGAAAGCAAAAGCCCGGCGTGTGCCGGGCTTTCGCGATCACGCAGGAGGCGAGCGCGTCAGAGCATTCCCATCGCTCGCGGCAGCACGAGCGTGAGCCACGGCCAGTACGTGACGATCACGAGGAACACCAGCATCGTGATGAGCCAAGGCATGACCGCCTTCGTCAATTCCGTGATGCCGAGCTTGGATATGCCGGAGGCCACATACAGGTTGAGGCCGACGGGCGGGTGGCACAGTCCGACTTCCATGTTGACGTCGATCAGGATGCCGAGGTGCACGGGATGGATCCCAAGGGCCATCGCGGCCGGGTAGAGAATCGGCGCCATGATCAGGATGATCGACGACGGCTCCATGAAGTTCCCGGCGATGAGCAGCAGGACGTTCGCGAGCAGGAGGAATCCAACGAGGCCGAGGTCTTTGGCTAGGATCCAGTCGGCCAGGGCGTGCGGGATGTTCTCGTTGGTCAGGATGAACGAGAACAGCGCGGCGTTGGTGATGATGTAGAGCAGCATCGCGCTCATGTTCGCGGAAGTCAGCAGGACCTTGCTGACCCGCTTGAGCGGCAGTGCCTTGTAGACGAATACCGACACGAAGAACGCGTACATCGCGGCGACAGCAGCGGCTTCGGTGGCCGTAAAGATCCCGGAATAGATGCCGCCGATGATGATCACGACGAGCATCAGTCCCCACACGCTTTCGCGGAATGCCTTCAGGCGCTGACTCCACGTGGCCTTGGGCATGCGAGCGTAGTCGTGCTTGCGCGCGATATACCATGTCACGACACAAAGCATCGTCGTCAGCAGGATGCCCGGCAGAAGCCCGGCGACGAACAGCGCGCCGATCGACGTGTTGGTCGCGATTGCGTAGATCACCTTCGGGATCGAGGGCAGCATCAGGATGCCGAGCGAGCCAGCGACGGTGATGACGCCGGCACCGAACCGCATCGGATAACCGCGCTCGACCATCTCGGGAAGGACGATCGAGCCAATCGCGACCACGGTAGCCACGCTCGAGCCGCATACGAGCGCGAACATCGCGCAAGCGAGGATGCCGGCGAGCGCGAGGCCGCCGTGAAAATGCCCGATCATCGACATCGCGAAATCGATCATTCGTTTCGCGACTCCGCCATGGGTGAGGAAGTTGCCGGCGAGGATGAAGAACGGCACTGCCATGATTTCGAATCGCTCGATGCCGGTGAAGAGCTTGAGTGCCACCGACTGGATCGGCACGTTCGTCATCGTGAAGACGAACGTCAGCACGGTGAGGCCGAGCGCAATCGAGATTGGCGTGCCGGTCAGCATCAGGGCGACCAGCACGCAGAACAGCACGAGGGAACTCGGCAGACCGAGCCCTGCCACTGCGAGCACCAGCGGAAGCATGAGAAGGATCGGCACCAATGCGAGCAAGCGCATCAGCGGACTCATGGACGGGCTCACGGCGGCCGTCATGGCCGTGCTCCAACGGTGCCTCCGCTCGGGTGGAGTTCAGCGCTCGCCGATAGATCGACTCCTTCGACGTGGGCGATATCGTGCTTCGGAAGCTCGCCGGTGCGCGCGAACGCCACGGCGACCTGGAGGAAGCGGAAGGACATCAGATACGAGCCCAGCGGAATGCACAGATAGACGATCCATTTCGGAATCTCGAGATCGGGCGATGTCTGATCCGTGTGCGCCATGTTCCACGTGAAGTACGCGCCAAACGACCCGATGACGGCGGTGAAGAAAGCGCCCGCGAGAAGGCCGAACAGGACGTAGGCGTAGCGCCAGCGGGGTGACAAGTGATTGATCAGCACGTCGACCCCGACGTGGATACCGGTGCGCACGCCGTAGGCCGCGCCGAACTTGGCCATCCACACGAACATATAGATGCAAAGCTCTTGCGCCCAGGACAGGTCGATCTTGAGCAACGTGTCCTGGAAGGGGCTAGGCGTGCCCGCCGCGTAGCGGTGAGCGACCGCGACAACGATCAGAATGGTCGCGGACCCCATCAACGTCGCGATCAGCCACTCCTCGAGATGGTCGAGAATCTTCACGCGTCGCTCCCCCCGAAAGCACTGGCATGCGCCGTGCATCGATGCAGTCGCGAAAGATTAGGCCCGCAACGCTCGCCGGTGTCAATCGCGCCCGGCGGCGCGTCACGCCTTGGTCAACGCGGGCCTTGCCGTAGCTCCGGCCATGGACGCGGATGCCAGCGGACGTCGAATCCGCGTTCGCCCATGGCCGCGGCAAAGGCCGCATCCACGCCGATGCCGGGCACCGCAGCCAGCACATCGCCGCAGAAAACGAGCGGCAATGCATCGCGCTGCCAATGCGGCACGTTGGCGGCCTGCAGCAGGCGCTTGACCGCTTGGTGCGGGCGCCCCGGCGCGACCCGGAGACGTTCGCCGCCGGCGCGCGGGCGCACGACCATCGGCGCGCGCTCGACTGCGCTCGCGGCGAGACCTGCGCCCTCGACCGCCGCGAATTCGAGCCTGCCGTGCGGCAGTTCGAGCGCAGCTTCGCCGTGCCAGTCCGCGCGCCATGGCGGCGGTGGCGGCGCGTGCACGAGGATCAGGCCGCGATGGATGCCGATCTCGGCCCCGTCGTGCATCACGCGGACGCGCGCATCGACTGCAGCGCTCGCGAGCTGCCGCAGCATCGCGTGAAGACGCGCGGCCGACGGGGCGCGCAACCGGTGCCCGCGCAGGAACCAGCGCAGAAGGTTTCGCGCGCGGTGCGGCGCGCGAAGCGCAAGCGCCGCGAACGCCTGACGGTCGAGCGCGCCAAGGTGTTCGACATCCGCATCGTCGGCGAGGATGTCACGCGCATCGGCGGCGGCGAGCTCGTCCAGCAGTTGCGCCGTTTCCGCCTGCACGAGCGAGGCGCGGGCGAGCGTCGAGGGGTAGCCCGCGAAGACAGCGCCGAGACGAGGTGCGATCTCGTGGCGCAGGAAGTTGCGGCGCAGTGTTGGGTCGGCATTCGATTCGTCGTCGACCCATACAAGCCCGCGCGCCCGCGCATATGCATCGAGGTCCGCGGCGGGCAGTGCGACCAGCGGCCGCAGCAGCGCGATGTCGGGGCCGAGCGACCGTACGACGGGCATCGCTGCGAGTCCGTGCGGTCCAGTCCCGCGCAGGAGTTGCAGCAGCATCGTCTCCGCCTGATCGTCCGCGTGATGGGCGAGGGCGATGAAATCGGCGCGGGCTGCGGCGAACACAACGTAGCGCGCGGCGCGCGCGGCGGCTTCGATGCCGATTCCCGACGCGCGGCCGACGTGCACGCGATGCACGGAGAGAGGGATCTCTCGCACCGCGCACGCGTCCGCGCAGAATTCGGCCCACGCGTCCGCTCGCGGCGAGAGGCCGTGATGAACGTGCACGGCCGAGAGTGCAACGGCGTGGACGGCAGCGGCGGTCGCCAGCGCGTCGAGCAGCACCATCGAGTCGCGGCCGCCCGACAGCGCGACGGCGATTGCGAGCGCAGAGCGGGAGCCCTGCGATTCGTTTTGAGCTCGGTATTGCGTCGCGTGTGCGAGCGCGGCGGCAATCGCGCGCGACACCGGGGTCACGGCGGAAGCGGGCATCGGCGACAGCGGGCGCTCTCGGGTCAGCCCGCCGTGATTTCCTTGTACTTGCCCCAGGACAGAATCTTGTCTTCGCGTGCCTCGAGCAACGTGTCGATCGGCTGCTCCTGCACCTGCCGGAGCGCTTCGGTCAGTGCCTTGCGCACCGCGACCATCGTCGCCGCCTGGTCCCGATGGGCGCCGCCCGGCGGTTCGTTGACGACCTTGTCGATCAGACCCAGCTGTTTCAATCGCGGCGCCGTGATGCCCAGTGTCTCCGCCGCGTCCGCGGCGAAGTCGGCGGACTTCCACAGGATCGACGCGCAACCCTCGGGCGAGATCACGGAATACGTCGCGTACTGGAGCATGAGGGTAAGGTCGCCGATCGCGATCGCGAGCGCACCACCGGAGCCGCCTTCGCCGATCACGGTGACGACGATCGGCACGCGCAGCCCCGCCATCTCGTAGAGATTCCGGCCGATCGCTTCCGATTGGCCCCGTTCCTCGGCGCCGATGCCGGGGTACGCGCCCGGCGTGTCGACGAATGTGAAGAGCGGCAGGCCGAATTTCTCGGCGAGCTTCATGAGCCGCAGCGCCTTGCGATAACCCTCCGGCCGCGGCATGCCGAAGTTGCGGTAGATCTTTTCCTTGGTGTCGCGGCCCTTCTGGTGACCGATCACCATGCACGGCTGTCCGTTGAAGCGGGCGAGGCCACCGACGATCGCCGGATCGTCGCCGTAGTTGCGATCGCCATGAAGCTCGCGGAAGTCGGCGAACATTCCGGCGATGTAGTCGAGCGTGTACGGCCGCTGCGGATGGCGTGCGACCTGCGCGATCTGCCACGCGGTCAGCTTCGAGTAGATGTCCTTCGTGAGCTGCTGGCTCTTCTTCTGCAGTCGCGAGATCTCGTCGGAGATGTCAACCGCCGAGTCCTCGTGGACGTAGCGAAGCTCGTCGATCTTCTGCTGCAGCTCGGCGATCGGCTGCTCGAAATCGAGGAAGGTCTGCTTCATGGCCGTGAGCCGGGCGCGGTGCCCGGTCGCCATCATAGCAAAACGCGGCTCGTTGCCCTTGTCGATTCCCTCGCGTGCCTCGACCGGATCAGGGTCCGGGCGGGAGGAGCGATGGCGTCTCGCGACCGCGCGCGTCGTCGCGCGCGCCGCGCCATGCCGCGAACGCTTCGTTCGCGACGACCGCAGCCAGTACGATCGTGCCCCCGGTGAGCGCCGCGCGTCCCGGGGCCTCGCCCATGAACCGCCCAGACCCACAGCGGACCCAGGATCGGCTCGAGCAGCGCCAGGAGCCCGAGCTCGGTCGCTGTGAGGTACCTCGACGCCGCGGTGGCCAGCAGGCACCCTGTGCCGAGCTGCACGCAACCCATCACCGCGAGAATGCCGAGGTCGTAGCCAGTCGCGGCAAACGGCGGCGCGAACGCGGCGGCAAGTGCGAGCGAGAGAATGCCCGCGACCATCACCTGCGGCAGCATGTCGACGTGCGCGTGATACTTGCGCAGCACGGTCACCTGGGCCGCGAAGCAGCACGACACTCCGAGCGCCAGCAGGTTGCCCGCGAGGCGTCCCGCGTCGAGCGAATCGGCGAACATCACGACCATGCCACCGAACGCGACGACCATCGCGACCCAGGTGCGCCGCGGGATGGGTTCCTTGAGTGCAATGCGCCCCGCGATGGCCGCGAGGAACGGCGACACGCTCATCAGCACGAAGGTGTTTGCGACCGTGGTACGCGTGAGCGAGGCGATGAAAAAGAAGAATGTTCCCGCGAGAAATGCGCCGGAAACGAGCCCGGGCCAGCCGATCGCGACAACCGCCTGCGGCATTCGCCGCCCGTGCATCGCCAGCAGCACCCCGGCGACGAACAGCGCCATGAACAACGAGCGCCAGAACACGATTTCCCACGCGTTCGTGATCGACAGCGCGCGCACGAGGAAGCCGCCCGACGACCAGCAGATGGCAGCAACGACCATGTAGGTGATGCCGCGGCGGTGATGGGCGGAGTGAGTCACAAGGGATGCGGCGCGGCGGTCGACAACAAAAACGCCGGACGAAGCCGGCGTCGGGAACACGGTCATTGTAGCAGCGCACGGCGTGCGCGGCCAGTGCGAGCTACGCCGCTGCCCGCACCATGTCCACGTGCGCGATGCCGTCCTCGATATACATTTCGGTGACGCTGCGGAATCCCAGGCTCGAGTAGAACGGCTCGAGGCGTTGCTGCGCGGCGATGCGGACGGAGCGATTCGGCCACGCCGCTTCGCAGCGCGCAAGACCTTCCACCATCAACGTTCGTCCAAGTCCCAGGCCGCGATACGCGGGGACGATCAGGACGCGCCCGATCGATGGCTCGGCGTACTTGGTGTCGGCGTCGAGCACCCGCAGATACGCGGCTAAGGCGGGCGTGTCGCCGGTGCTCCAGCCTAGCAGGTGCCACGCGGCGAAGTCGAAGCCGTCGGCATCCTGAAAGGCACAATGCTGTTCGACGGCGAACACCTGCTGGCGTGCCGCTAGCACGGCGTAAAGTGCGGCCGGCGCGAGCGCCTCGAGCCGTGACCACTGCCAGCGAAGCGCGAGGCCGTGCGCAGGCGACGGGAGATTCGGCGTTCGGCCCATCGCGCCGAACATAGCGCAGCGGCGCCGTCGCGTCGAGCGGGCTAGGCCGGAAAGTCGGCGGCGAACGAACGGCCCATGGCGAGAGCGATGCGCTCGAAGTCGGCGGCGGGGATGCGAACGACGCCGAACCGGAATGCTGCGCCCCAGTGCGTCTTCGAGCGGATGAATGTGAGCTCCGGCACCAGAGGTTTGACCGGCGCCGGCACCGCGGCGAAGTACTCGACGTCGAGGCGGAACGGCCGGAAGGCCGGATCGACTTCCACCTGGTAGACAGCTGCCGACCGCACCCGCCCGATGGCGGTGAACGCCTGCAGCGGCGCGCCGTCGGGATCGCTCAACCGCGGCGAGTAGTAGGCGAACCCGTCGCCCGCGCGCATGCGCTCGAGCGGACCGGCTTTCCCATGGTTGACCTGCACGAATCCTCCCGCGGTGGCGCGATCGACATGATCTTTCGCCACGACGCCGATCCAATATCTGCGCTCGTTCATTGGCACTCCGGATCATGCCGCATGCGTGGCGAGCTCAGGTGGATGCGTCACCTCGATCCGTTCATTCGGCGCGTTGTGCGGGATCGGGATCATGGGCGGTACGCCGACGCTACGGCGCAGGAGCTCGGCGCTCAGCACGCCAGCCGCCATGATGGCGAAGCCCGCATTGAGCATGGGCCGCGCCGTCAGGAGCGTCGCGAGCCGTGCGTCCGTGCTCGCGAAAGGAGCTGCGGCATTGAGGACGGCACCGAGCACGAACACGACCCCGCCCGCAACGGCGAGGACGACCGCCCACCGCGGCAAGCCGCTGAAGCGGGCGCGGCCGCGCTGCCGATGACGCAAGAGCGCGAGCAGGGGAAACGCGAGCGCGAGCGCCCCGCCGCCGATCGCGGCCAGCGCCATAGCGCCCTGGACGATTGCGAGCCCGCTGTCGGGAAACGCACCGAGCGCGAGTGCGCGCTGCAACGCGTTGGCGAGCGGGGGCGCGAGCAGCACCAGGAGCGCGAGCTGCAGCGCGACGAGCGCGCATTGGTAAAGACGACGGAGCAGATGCAGACGACGAAGCATACGTTCAATCCCGATACGATGATTGCTTGCAGACACTGTAGACAGCGGGCACCGTCGGTGCCATCGTCCGGACGGACGAGCGCGCGCTCGTGCCCTCCGGCCGAAACCGACTGCGCGCGCTAGAATGGACGCCAAAGGGAGTCCTCATGGCAACGCATCGCATTGCGGTGATTCCGGGCGACGGCATCGGCAAGGAGACCGTGCCCGAAGGCCTGCGCGTGCTCGAGGCCGTCGCCAAGCGCTTCGGCATCGAGTTCCGGTTCCAGCATTTCGCCTGGGATTGCGATCACTATCTCAAGCACGGCCGGATGATGCCGGAAGACTGGTACGAGACCCTGAAGCCGCACGACGCGATCTTCTACGGTGCGGTCGGCTGGCCCTCGAAGGTGCCGGACCACGTGTCGCTGTGGGGCTCGTTGATCCAGTTCCGCCGGCGCTTCGACCAGTACGTGAACCTCCGGCCGTGCCGCCTCATGCCCGGCATCCCGACGCCGCTCGCGAATCGCAAGCCCGGCGACATCGACTTCGTCGTGATCCGCGAGAACACCGAAGGCGAGTACTCGTCAGTCGGCGGGCGCATGTTCGAAGGCACCGACCGCGAGATCGTGTTCCAGGAGTCGGTGTTCTCACGCAAGGGCGTCGACCGGATCATGAAGTTCGCCTTCGAGCTCGGCACGAAGCGTCCCGCGAAGCACGTCACGTCGGCGACCAAGTCGAACGGCATCTCGATCACGATGCCGTACTGGGACGAGCGCTTCAAGGAGATGGCCGCGCGCTACCCGGCGATCCGCACCGACCAGTTCCACATCGACATCCTGACCGCGCACTTCGTCCGCTTTCCCGATCGCTTCGACGTTGTCGTTTCATCGAATCTGTTCGGCGACATCCTGTCCGATCTCGGGCCCGCGGTGTGCGGGACGATCGGGATCGCGCCTTCGGCCAACATCAATCCCGAACGCGACTATCCGTCTCTGTTCGAGCCTGTTCACGGTTCCGCGCCCGATATCGCCGGGCAGGGCGTCGCCAATCCGATCGGCCAGATCTGGTCAGGATCGCTGATGCTCGATCACCTGGGACATGCGGAAGCCGGGGCCGCAGTCGTGCGCGCCATCGAAAGGGTGCTGACGGACCCGAAGGCGCCGCGCACCCGCGATATGGGCGGCACCGCGACGACGGTCGAGCTGGGCAAGGCGATCGCGGCGGCGATCTGACCCTCCATCTGATCCCGGCGATCGCGCTCGCGGTGTTCGCCGGGTTGCGCGGCAAGGATCACGCGCGCCGCGTGAGCCTGGTGCTGCCGCTCGCCCGGGTTGCCGGCGGCGCCGCCGGCCTGGCATTCGGCGCTCCGCCGACCGTATCCGTCGCGTGGCTGCCGCTCCTGGCGATGGGAGGACTCGTCGCACTCGACCTGCGCATGCCACTCGCCGCAACCACCGCACTCGCGCTTCTGCTCGGTGCATTCGTAGGACATGCGAATGGCGGGGCCATGGCCGTCGCCGGTGGCGGATGGCTGGGCATCGGCGGCATCGCTATCGGCGTGGCGATCGTCGTTGCGCTGGTCGCGGCGGGCGTTGCGTCGTGGTGCGCCGGAGCGATGCGGATCGTCTGGCGGGCGATCGGCAGCTGGATCGCCGCGAGCGGCCTGTTGCTGCTCGGCTGGTCGCTCTTGTGAAAGTTAACGCGCTTACTTCGCGGGCACCGTCTTGGCTTCGGGATCGAGCGTGATCGGCGCCACGAACGTCGCATCGTAGCTTCATTGCTGGCGGAATGCGTCCTCCTCGCGCTCGATCAGTTCGGAGAACTTGTTTACAAACGGCGGATCGGTCGCCGCGTCCTCCCACGGATGGAAGCCGATCGCGTAGGCAAGCCGATAATTCATGGGACTCCCGACTTGGAGCGCAGCCCGACGCGTACCGCAACGAGCCTGGGGGCATGCAAGCCGGTCATGAATCGCCAGCCGGAGGCGGCCCTGCACCTGGTCGCGACGGAACAATGCCAGCCCTGGATCAATCGGACGGCCAGGCCTTTCCTTCCTCGTAGAGCCGCAGCCGCTGCGCCGCCGCCTTCGCGTCATTGAGCTCGCCAGGGCCCTCCATCGCCTTCTTCTGCCACTTCACGGCGTCGTCGAATCGGCCCGCGCGCGCGTACGCCGCGGCGAGCGTGTCGAGGTAGGTCGGATTCTTCCACTGCGTGAGCTCGCAGGCCTTGAGCGCCGAGTCCACGGCGCGTTGGCCGTCGCGGGCCTCCGGCCGCTCGGCCGTGGCCCACGTCCACGCGAGACGGTTGTAGCCCGATGCGAGCTTCGGATCGAGCTCGACCGCGCGCGTCCAGTCGGCGATGCCCTGCGCATAGTCGCCCTTGGCTACGTAGGCTCCGCCGCGGTTCGCAAACACCGACGCCCGTCCGGGCTCGATCCGCAGCGAAGCGTCGTAGTCGGCAATCGCGCGATCATAATCCTTCTTCTCGGCCCACGCGTTCGCGCGGTGAAAGTACGCGGCCGCATTCTGCGGATCGCTTCGGATCGCCGCATCGTAGTCCGAGATGGCGCGATCGGGGTCCTTGGAGGTCGAGAGCTCCCTGCGTTGGAACACCGGTCCGCCGAGATAGGTGAAGTACAGTTTCCGCTGGCTGTGCGAGACCAGGACCCGATGGGAGCGCAGGAAGTCGGCGCCCAGCAGCATGGACGGACGATCGACGCCTTGCGACAGGAGGCTTCCGGGCCCCGAGCCGCGCACGCCCTTGTAGAGGTCCGCGACCTCGATCTTCGTGTCCTTGATAGTCTCGTCGCCGATAGCGAAGCTCTGCACCTCACCGTACGACCAATCGACCAGGCTCGGCCCGATCCCGCCGCTCGTACCGCCGGTTCCTTCGGCCACGACGCCCACTCGCGCCGCGTCGGACCGGTTCAGCACCGACGCGCCCGCGCCGGAATCGAACTGCGCGCGCACCGGCTGGCCGTTGACCTGGACGGTCAGGAAGATACTGGGACCCGTTTCCGCGACCCGCTCGATCGGGACTTCGCTCGCGCCGCTCGCCGCCCAGTACGCGAGCGAGGCGCCGTCGCAATCCTTGGGCTGGAACAATCGGACCGCATTGTGGGCGAGGTCGAATTCGACGTCGACCACGTGGAAGAAGTCCTCGCCGAGGATGACCGCGACGCCGTCTCCGATCTCGTGTTCGCCGGTGACCATCATGTGCCGGCTCTTCAGCTTGGCATCGCCGAGCCGGAGTTCGTCGACGAGCGCCGAGTCGATGTCGGACTCGCCGCCGACGCCAAATGCGCGGGCGCCGAGAATCTTCTGCCGGATCAACCCCAGCCGGTCAGCCGCCGCACGGAAGATAAGAGAGAAGGCGCCGGTGTCGAGCATGATGTTGACGCTCTGGCCGTTGATCGCGCCTTCGACGATCAGCTTGTTGTGAACCACGCGGATCGGCAGCTCCGCGATCTTCGCGAGCGTACAGCGGGGGGTGGGCGCAGCCGAGGCGGCCACGCTCGTCGTCGCGCCGAGTGCGAAGGAGATCGCGAGAAGGCCGGGACGCAGACGATTCATCGACGCCACCCTACTTCCGTTGCTGCCGCTCGATCAGTCGCAGCATCGTCGCGAGCGTAATCGAGCTCATCGGAGGATAGTAAATCCAACGCCACGACGCACCGACCGGAGCAGCGTAGCACGTCTTGATTCGCCCGGGCCGACGGGCAGCCGAGGTGATCGGTCGTCGCTGCGGAGCCATGATTGCACCGGGTGCCGGTGTTTCGCGAGCATCAGCGCGATCGCGCCGCGCGCCCGGCGGCCGCAGGCACGCGCCTGCCCGGCGTCGTGCGCGGCGGGCGGTGGACCTGGGCCAGCGCTGCACCCGCCACAGGCAGCGCTGCGCACAATGCGACGCGGGCAAGGAATCGGTTCATCGGTGCTCCGCGTCAGGCGAGGCCGAACCAGCGCGCGCGCCGGCTTGCGCCGAAGTGCTCCTTCTCGGAACGGAGCGCGAGCGTCGGTTCATGATAGGTGCCGGTCGGATTCGGACCCGAGAAGAAATCGACGTCGACGCGGCCGATTCTGCCGCCACCGAACTCGATGTAGCAGGAGCCGGCGCCCGCGTACTTTCCAGGATCGCCTTCCCGCACACGCGCAATGATCGAGGCGGCGACGGCCCGGGCCGCGCCCTCGGCGAAGACGCCGGCCTTGGGTGTGCCGGTGTTCGCGATGTCGCCGATCGCGTAGACCCCGGGAAATTTCGTTTCGAGCGTCCGGGGGTCGACCAGGACCCAGCCGTCAACCGCCAGGCCGCTCGCTTCGACCACTTGCGGTGCGCGATGCTTCGGTACGCCCAGGTACAGGTCGTAGTCGAGCTCGCTGCCGTCGTCGAGCACGGCGACTTGGCGACCGGGATCGAGCGAGGCGACGCGATGGCTCGGAACGAACCGGATGTCGCGTTCCGCGAACGCGGCCACCAGCGCCTTCGAAGTCTCGGGCGACGGCGGCACCGGGCTTCCGAGCGGCAGCACCATCGTGATCTCGCAACGCTTGCGGATCCCGCGCGTCGTCAGGTAGTCGTGCAGGAGCAACGCGCATTCGCTGGGCGCCGGCGGACATTTGTACGGCGCGGCCGATACGCCCACGACGGCATGCCCTCCCGAGAAACCAGGGAGCTTCGCGCGCAGCCGGTCTGCCCCGGCCTCCGAGTAGAACTCATCGCCGCTCGCTGCAAGCCCGGGCGTTGCGTCGAAATCGTAGTCGGCGCCGAGCGCGACGACGAGGATGTCGGCCTCGTACGTGCCGGCGTTCGTCGTCACTCGCCGAGTACCGGGATCGATCGCCACCACGGTTTCGCGCCGGACTCGCACGCCCTCCTTCGCGAAGTTGCGGTAGGGCAGGCGGACGGCCGCGAGGGTCGTGCGGCCGAACATGACGTCGAGCTTCGAATACCCGAACACGAACGCATCGCTGCGGTCGATCAGCGTCGTGTCGATCGTCGTACCGAGCGCCTGGGAAAGGAGGGTACTGAGCTCGAGCCCGCCGAAGCCGGCGCCGAGTACGACGACGCGCATTGCCATGAGTTCGCTCTCCCGCGTGAGCGCGGCTCGAGGCGCTCGCGCGGCATTCTGCGGCGGCCCGCGTTCGCTGTCGAGCCCGGCTTGCGCGGCTTGCCGATCCTTGCGATCCTGCGGCAACCCGTCCTCCGGCCTTCTCGTGCGCCGCCCGCACCCGATCGTCTTCCTGTTTCTCATCCTGCCGTTCGGGGCGATGGGCGGCTACCTGTCGGTCGCGATCGCGTACCAGCTGACGCAGGCCGGCGTCAGCGTCGAGGAGACCGCGGCGCTCGTCGCAGCGAGCTATATCCCGCACACCTGGAAATTCCTGTGGGCACCGGTCGCGGATATCACGCTCTCGCGCAAGCGGTGGTATCTGCTCGCCGGCGTCGTGAGCGCCGTCGGCATCTTCCTGACGGGCGTGATCCCCGCTGAAGCGCGATCGCTGCCGCTGCTCTACGCCACCGTGATCATCTCGAACATCGCGGTCACGTTCCTCGCGATGGCGTCGGAAAGCCTGATGGTCTACAACACGGACCCGGAGATGCAGGGCCGCGCGGGCGGCTGGTTCCAGGCGGGCAATCTCGGCGGCAATGGGCTGGGCGGAGGCGCCGGGTTGTGGCTCGCGCAGGGACTGCCCGCGCCGTGGATGGGCGCCCTGGTGCTCGCGATCGCATGCGCGCTGTGCATTGCCGCGCTCCGCTACGTGCCCGAGCCGCCGCCGTTGCCGCGGACCGGGAGTTACGGGCGCATGGTCATGGACGTGCTCAAGGACCTCTGGCACGTCGCGCGCACGCGTGCGGGCCTGCTCGCGCTCCTGATCTGCTTCCTGCCGATCGGCAGCGGCGCCGCGCAGAATCTCTGGGCGGCGGTCGCCGACGACTGGCACGCGAGCGCGGACACCGTGGCACTGGCGACGGGTGTCTTTTCGGGCGTGGTCTCCGCGATCGGCTGCCTCGTCGGCGGCTATGGAAGCGACAAGATCGACCGCAAGCTGGCGTACGCGCTCTATGGACTGCTGATGGCGCTGTCGACGATCGCGATGGCCTTCGCGCCTCGCACGCAGGCGATGTACATCGTCTTCACGCTCGTCTACGCGTTCATCCAGGGCCTCACGTATGCGGGCTTCACGGCTGTGGTGCTCGAGGCGATCGGCCTCGGGCGCGGCGGCGACCAAGTACAACGTTTACGCTTCGCTGTCCAACATGCCGATCGCCTACATGACGGTGATCGACGGCTGGGCGCACGGACGCTGGGGCACGTCCGGGTTCCTGCTCGCGGAATCGGCGATCGGCCTCGCCGGCCTCGCCGTGTTCGTCGTCTGCGCAACGGTCGCGTCGCGGCGCGGGCGACGTCCCGCGCGCGCGACGTGAGGCTTCTCGGCCCTAGTGGCAGGCGGTGCCCGGTGCCGTGAAGATTTCGCGCGTGATCGGCTTCGCCTGGGTGACGGGAGTCGCCATGCCCGAGACCTGCACCGTGTAGCTCAACGTCGCGTTGTTGCCGTCGGCGAAGGTCAGGTCGCCGTGCCCACCTTGGTCGAGACGACATTGCCCGGAGCGAAGGCGTCGAAGCGCGTGCCGGAAGTACGGAACAGGTCGCCGGTGTAGACACCCGAGCCGGTCTTGTTCGCGGTCACCACGAGCCACAACGCCGAGCCATCGAGGTCGTAGGTGAACCAGGTGGCGAAGATCGTGTCGCCCTCGTGGTTCAGGTTGATCCCCCATCCCGACTCCGAGTTCGCGGGCTTGTTCCACCAGAGATCCTGGTAGTTGGTCGCGGTGGTCAGGTCGGCCACCGTCCCGAAGCTGCAGCTGGGCAGCGGGCCGAATACTTCGCGCGTGATGTTCTTGGTCTGATTGACTGCGCCTATCACGTAGTTGAAGGTGCCGTTGTTGGCGTCGCTGAACGTGAAGGTCGCGGTGCCCTGCTCGGTCGTCGTACACCATCGCGGGATCCCACGGCGTGGCGCTGAAGGCGGGGCCGCGGGTCGAATAGAGCTTGCCGCTGTAGGTGTTGGGACCCGTCTTGTTGGCCGTGACCACGAGCCACCAGCCGTGACCCGCCATGTCGTACGTGAACCACGACGCAAAGATGGTGTCGCCCTGGTGCGCGAGATTGACGCCCCAGCCCGATTCGGAGTTGGCGGGCGCATTCCACCAAAGACCCTGGTAGTTGGCGGCGGCGACGACGACCGAGGCCGACTGCCCGGCGAAATTGGTAGCCTGGTTCGGAACGCTCGCTCCGGTGCGGTCGATCGCGCTCACGCCGTCGGTCGGCAGCGACGTGTAGGTCACGAGGTCGACCTGGGCGTAGTTCAACGTTCCCGCGGGCAGGATGAACCCGTTCGGGATCGTATAGTCCGGCGTCACGATCCCGAGCGCCGCGAACCCGGCGGTTCCGATCAGCACGCGACGATCGGCGGTGGGCGCGGGCGAGCAGCCGTAGGCATCGCACCCCCCCCCGCCGGGAAGGTCGCGGGGAAACGTGTAAGTGTTGCTGGTCGCGCCCTGAGTGGACGTGAGCGCGTGGCCGCCCAGCATGTTCTCGCCGTCCATCCCGAGCGACTCGTGCAGCACGATGAACTGGATCGTGCCGTCGGCGTTCGAGAAGATCTGGTCGATCCGAAACGTATGGAACATGGCGGAGGCGGGGGCCGCGGTCAACACCGCCGCTGCCGCCAACATCCAACGCAAGGTTCGCGTCATCGTGACCTCCTCCGGGCACAGGCCGACCGGGCGCATCCGCATGCGCCGTCAGGGGCCCGAGCAAAGGGTCAACAGCCGGGGCTGCGGATTTGTTCCGGCCGGCCAGCACGAATCGCGCCGGCCGCTCGTGGCGGCGGGCGCGACGGAGGAGGGAACGCCGCGGGCGCGTGCCTGCGCCCGCGGGAACGACCGCGCTAGTGTGTCAGCGCGTAGTTGACCGCCTCGAGGGCCATCACGATCCCGTGACCCGAGTCGCGGTCGATGCCGGGAGCCCGGATGTCGAGCGTGGTCGCCAGCATCGCGGCCAGGATCTGCGCGTTCGTGTAATCGGGGCGCGCGGACTTGACGAGGGCGGCGATCGCCGCCGCGTGGGGCGAGGCGGCCGACGTCCCGAAGAATGGCATGAAGCCGGGCGTATGGGTGGTGACGCCGTCGGCCGCCGCGACTTCCGGCTTCACGAGATCCGTGCCGCCGCCGGTCGCGAACAGGAGATTCCCCGGCGTGATCTCGGCGCCGTCCGGACGGAAAAAGATCTTCCGCGGGCCGTCGGAGCTGAAGGTCTCCGTCGGGTTCGCGGCGCCGCCGACGAACGGCCGCGTCCCTCCGCGCGCGCTGTTCCAGAATACGGCGGCTGTCCCCACGGTGGCTGAGGCGGCGTTGTGGCCGGAGGTGGCGCCACTGGTCGCGATCTGCAGCGGGGCGTCGCCGAAGAACATGTCGAGGTGGAGGGCGCGGACGGAGGCATCCGCCGTCTTTGCAATCACGATCCGGCTGTTGCCCGGAATCCCGGTCGCGGGGGCGATCTCTTCGAGCGGATCGCCGGTGCCGTCCTGAATGTTGGTCGAGGCGAAGATCACCGTCGTCCCGGCCGCGTTGAGGATGAACAGATCGTAGTCATTGCCCGAGGCGCCGAAGGGGTCGGACCACTGGAGATCGACGACCCCGCCGGCGGCAAGCATCTGGTTGAACGCCTGTCCACCACCGAAGTCATTCAACGTGTAGCCCGGAAGCAACGCATTCGCGCCGCCGTCGGCGAAGTCGCCTTCCCACGTAGTCGATGTGCCGTTGGTGAGGTTTCCGCTGTTGCCCGCCGACGAGAAGTACAGCGCGCCATCCGCGGTGACATCGTTCACCGCCAGCGCAATGGTCGTGTCCTGGAACACGCCTTCGTCCGACCAGCTCACGTCGTCGACGATGATGTCGCAGCCGTAGGTGAAGCGCAGCGTCCGGATGTTATCGGCGATGCTCTCCGGGCTGGTGAACGCCGTGGCGAAGAACAGCTTCGCGCCTGGCGCGAGGTCGTGGACGATCTCCATCATCGCCGTGCCTTCGCTCGTGCCCGGATTGCCGGACTCGCCCGGAACGATCACCGTATCAGCTGGCAGATCGCCGCTCGCGATCAGCATCGAGACCGCGTCGCTCGAGTCGGAAAGGACCCCGACCTTCACGCCGGACCCATTGTGCCCCGCGTTGATGGTTTCCCGCGCCTTGTGGCTCACGTACCCCTGCGAGGTCAGCGACCCGGCGTTCGCGGTGACCTTCGGCGCAGGCGCGATGCGGGATACGACCGGGTCGGCGGCGATCGTTTCGAGCGCAGCGAGCGGAACGTTGGCGGTGACGACGCCCTGCGTCGGCGCGGAGTGGATCACCGTACCGCCGAGCGCCTCGATCTGCTTCAGCAGGCCTACCGTGACGTGGGCGGAGATCCTCACACTCGCCATGTCGTTGCCGCCGGGCGAGATGGCATTGCGTGCGCGATCGTAGAACTTCGCGAGCGCGACGGACGGCTGCTTCTGCGTGGCGTGCAGCGCGTACATGAGCTGCGACGAGATCTTCCGCTCGGCGGTCGAGCGGCTTGCCTTTTCGTCCAGCAACGCGCTGATCTGCTCCATCGCCGACTTCGCAATAGGGCCCTGCTGGAGCGGCATCGTCGGCTTGTTCGGCTCGACGGGCTCCCGGTTGACGTGCTGGGCAAGGGCGGGCTCGACGCACAGCGCCGCGAACATGACGGCTGCGACCAGCGATACCGACCGCCGCGCAAGGTTCTCGAATGTCTGGGTCATCACTTGGCTCCCCGGAATATGGTGGCTCGGGCCCGAGCTACGAGCGAGCGATACGTGCGGGCCGCGCACCCGTGCGGCGCGACGCCATCAGGAGGACGATACCCAGTGCTAGCAAGGCAAGCCCGCCCGGTTCGGGCACTGCGCGGACCAGGTCCGTGAAGGCCACGTCGGAGAACGCCTCGATGGTGATGGAACCGGGCAGGTCCAATCCCGCATCCGGCGTTGTCTCGTTCATCACGAGGATGATGTGATCGCCGGCGCCCGCAACGATCTGGAAGAATGTCGAATTCGTGCCGAAGATCGGTGGGCTGGTTCCGCCGTCGCCCAGCCAGTTTTGGGACAGGTCGGCGGGGTTGTAGGCGCCCGCGTATGCAGCGAGAAATAGAACGGGGGCGGTGGCATTAAAGAACTCGATCTGGAGAAACCCGCCAAACACGTAGCCCGCCTCGAGCGCGGAGATATCGATGTCGATCGTCGTGTAGTGATACGACGTTCCGGGGTTGACCACGCCTGGGAATGGCTCGCCGCCCGTCCAGTCTTGTGCGATGCCGTTCCGGCTGAGGCGGCCCAACTGGGTCGGGTCGCCAGCGCTGAGCGTCGCGCTGCCGCTGAAGATGACGGTGGCGTGGGCGATCCCGCAGCAGAGCAGGAAGACGGCCACTGCACCAAGCGCGCGACGACAGACCTTGCTCAGGGGACCCGTAGCTTTGAGGCTTTCCATTTGCATCCTCCCCGTTGGCGCCGGCTCACGGACAAGCTGGCGCATACAAATTGTCGGGCCGCTCGCATTTTCCGTGCCCAGTTGCAAACCCTTGATCTTGTATGGGCGCGCGTCCTTTGCGCTGCGCTAACTGTAAAGATAATCGACGCTGCGGATGGAGGGAATCGACCCTCCGAGTAGCGGCTAGGTCGCGACCGTTGCGCCGAAACGGAAATGCAGGAGCGCCGCCCGCAACACATCGACCTGCTCCGATGTTTCGAGTCGCGCTTGCAGGCCTCCGGGCACGGGCGCAGCGAGCGGATCGAGTCCCGTGCCGCGCGACGAAACTCCGGGCGTAGCGCCGCCATGCCGCATCGTAGCGGCCCGTCGAGCGATGAAGGAGCAAGAGGTCGAGCGGCACGGCGAGCTGCGCGCCCGCGCCGCTCGCCCGCCACGTGAAGTCGAGATCGTAGAGATGGAAGCCGTCGTACGTATCGGCATCGAAGCGCTGCGTCTCCCATACGTGGCGACGCACCGCGATAAAAACGCCGTCGATGACGCGAATGTTCTCGCACACCGGCGCCTGGAAACCGGCCGCCATCAGCAGGACGCCGGTGCGGCCGGCCGGCGCCGCGTGCAGCACGTGGCCATGGACATGGCGCTGGCCGGCCTGCCCCCATTTCGGTCTCACGACTCTCGAGGCACCGGCGACGCCGATGCCGTCGTAGCGGTCGAGGTGCGCAAGCATGCGCGGCGCGAAGTCGGGCGTCCCGAGCTCGATGTCATCGTGCGAAAACACCAGGACGTCGCCGCGCGCGCGCGTCGCGGCGCGGTTATTGCCCTCCGCGAGCGAGCGCGCATCGTGCACGCCGATGATCTCGAGTGCGTGCCCGGCAAAGCGCTGCCGATAGCTCGCCGTGACGCGCTCGAACTTGCGCGGATCGATCGAGCAGATCACGACACTGATGCGCGGCCGGCCGGCGTGCGGCGCCGGCGGCGGGAATGTCCGCGCGACCAGGTCGGGCTCCGTGCGCGACCACGCGAGCAGGGCCTGCAGATACGCGCGATGCGCGGCCTGCCACTCGGGGCGTTCGTCGACAAGCGCGCAGGCCGCGACCACGGCGGAGTCGAGGTTGCGCGCGCGAAGCGAAGCCTCGATGCGCAGGAGTTGCGCGTCGCCGTCGATCGTGCGCAGGGCCGCCGCCGCGGAGGGCGGCGACGCGACAGTACCGGCGGGCTCCGTCTTGCGCGCGCACCACGTCTTCCAGGCGTCGACAACCAGCGCCTCGAGCTTGCGCGCGAAGGCTGGCGCGTCGCAAAGAGGGCTCGCGCGAAGCCGGCCCGGCAACCCGGCGCGTAGCGTTGCGAGTGCATCACGATCGGCGAGTGCACGCTTGACGATGGCCAAGTAATCATCGCCGTCGCGCGCGATCCAGCCGTCGAGCCCGAGCGCGGACAAGAGGCTCGCGGTCGAGCGCGACGGCGGCGTCGTGCCCGGCCAGGTGACGACGGGCACGCCCTGGGATGAGCATCTCGAGGGTCGTCGTCGCGCCGGAGAACGGCCGTGGATCGAGCGCGATATCGACAGCGGCCGTTTCGCGGCGAAACGCATCCGGCGCGACGCGAGCGGTCACGCGCACGCGCGCCGCCGCTGCGCCGAACACCGCGCGGACGCGCGCTTGCGCGCTGCCTTCGGCAACGCCGACGACGACGAGGCGTGCCGTGGGGATCGTCGCGAGCAGGCGCGCCCAGAGCGCGAGCGTTTCGTCAGTCAGCTTCGAGCCGTTGTTGAACGAACCGAACGTCGGGTGGCCCGAAGCGAGCATCGGCAGTGGCTCCGGGCGCAATCGCATCCGAGGGCGGATTCCAGCACCATTGCGCAGGACCCAGGCGTGCGAGCGTCTCGCTTGCGAACGCCTCCGAGCTGCCCACCGGGTCGCTCGTCGCATCCGTGATCCGATAGTCGATCGCGTCGAGCCCGGTCGTGTTCAGGTAATCGAGCCACGTCATTTGCACGGGGGCGGGCTTGCGGCCGAATACGCCGAGGCGGTTGTGCCCGGTGTGGCCGGCGATGTCGAGGAGCACGTCGATGCGATCGTCGCGGATCCACTGCGCGACAGCGCGTCCGCGTGGCCGCGCATCACGCGCGCGGTGACGCCGCCCAGGCGATCCAGCGTCGCCTGCGACTGCGGATTGTTGAAGTACGCGAACACGTCGAAGCGCGCACGGTCGTGCGCGCGGAGCACAGGCTCGACGAATGCGGGCAGCGCGGTGTGGCAGTCGGGCGACACGTAGCCCAGCCGCAGTCGGCGGCCTGGATCCGCGATGTTGGCCAGCGGGACGTACCCCGCACGCCAGTCGGACTCGAACTGCGCGGAGAATGCACGGTGCAGTGCGCAGATCTCGTCAGGCGAGTGGTGCGTCGAGAGCTTCGTCGCTGCGAGCAGGTTCGAGAAAGCGGGCGCGAACGCCGGCGCCGCGCGGCGCGCCGCCTCGTACGCGGCGAGTGCCTCCTCGGCGCGGCCCTGCTCCTTGTAGAGGTTGCCGAGGTTGTTCAGGATCTCGTGCGATTCCGGATCCAGCGCGCGTGCGGCTTCGAGCGCGGCGACCGCACCGTCGACATCGCCGGTCTGCTGAAGCGCGTTGCCGAGGTTGACTTGCGCGGCCAGCGCGCCGGGATCGAGCGCCAGCGCCTGGCGTACGCGACGACTGCTTCGGCGGCACGCCCGAGTCGCACGCGCGCCGTGCCGAGGTTGGTCCACGTCGCGGCATCGCCCACATCGAGCGCGAGCGCTGCCTCGAGCGAGCGCAGCGCCTCGTCGTACCGTCCCGCTTCGAGCGCGTACGCGCCGAGGCGACCGCGGACCGTAGCATCCCCGGGTAAGCGCTCGGCCAGCGCGGACAGGAGCGCGAACGCGCGCGGCCCCGATTGCCATGCTCCCAAGCGCCTTGTGCGTCCGCGAGCGTTCGTGCGATGTCGAGCGACGGTTGGGCAGGCTCGGCGTTCCCGGGCGTCGCGTTCATGGTAGGCGAGGCGATGCGATTCGGCGTGCGGGACGCTTGTCCATCGTAAGCGAGTCGCGCGCGTCCCCCCGGATTGTGGCAGCATTACACCGGGTTCGTGCGCGGCCGAGTGGGCATTGCCTGTCGAGAGGGAACGAATGTCGTTGCAGATCGGGGTTCCGCGCGAGGTCTTTCCCGGCGAGAAGCGGGTCGCGACCGTGCCCGAGGTCGTCGAGAAGCTCATCAAGCAGGGTTTCCGGGTCGCGGTCGAGGCGGGCGCCGGCGACGGCGCGCAGATCGCCGACGACGCTTATCGCGCGGCGGGTGCGGACATCGTTGCCGATACCGCGAGGCTGTGGTCGGCGTCCGACCTTGTTTTCAAGGTGCGTGCGCCGACGCCCAACGAGATCGGCCTGCTGCGCGAGGGCGCGACACTCGCGAGCTTCATCTGGCCGGCGCAGAACCCCGACTTGCTCAAGTCGCTGGCGGCCCGGAAGGCCACCGTGCTCGCGATGGACAGCGTCCCGCGGATCTCACGGGCCCAGAAGCTCGACGCGCTGTCGTCGATGGCGAACATCGCCGGATACCGTGCCGTCATCGAGGCGGCGCACGAATTCGGCCGTTTCTTCACGGGCTCGATCACCGCCGCGGGCAAGGTGCCGCCCGCGAAGGTCTTCGTAATCGGCGCCGGCGTGGCGGGCCTCGCCGCGATCGGCACGGCCTCGAGCCTGGGCGCGATCGTCCGCGCCAACGACACGCGCCCCGAGGTCGCGGATCAGGTGAAGTCGATGGGCGGCGAGTTCGTTCCTGTCGACTACGAGGAATCGGGGAGCGGCGTCGGCGGCTACGCCAAGGTGATGAGCGAAGGGTTCCAGAACGCGCAGCGCGACGTGTTCGCGAAGCAGGCGAAGGATGTCGACATCATCATCACCACGGCGCTCATCCCCGGCAAGCCCGCACCGCGGCTCATCACCGCGGACATGGTGAAGTCGATGAGGCAAGGCAGCGTCATCGTCGACATGGCCGCGGAACAGGGCGGCAACTGCGAGCTTACGGTCCCCGGCGAAGTCGTCGTGCGCGAGGGGGTGACGATCGTCGGCTATACCGATCTCGCGAGCCGGCTCGCCCGCCAGTCGTCGACGCTGTACGCGACGAACCTGCTCCGGCTGACCGAGGACCTGCTCAAGACCAAGAGCATCGAGGGCGACACGGTCAGGATCGACATGCAGGACGACGTGCTGCGCGGAACCACCGTGATCGACAAGGGCGAGATCACGTGGCCGCCGCCGGCGCCCAAGCTCTCCGCTGCGCCGCCGGCACCCGCCAAGGCCGCCGCGGTCGCGCCGCCGAAACCGAAGGGCCACGGCGAGCCGAGCGGCCCGATGTCGCCGACGAAGATGGTTTTGCTCTTCGGGATCGCCGTCGCGCTGTTCGTGCTGATGGGCTTCTTCGCGCCCGCGAGCTTCCTCGGCCACTTCACGGTGTTCGTGCTGGCGTGCTTCGTCGGCTATATGGTCGTGTGGAACGTGACGCCGGCGCTGCATACGCCGCTCATGAGCGTGACCAACGCTGTGTCGAGCATCATCGCGATCGGCGCGCTCGTGCAGATCGCGCCGGATCTGACCAAGATCTCCCCGGATCTCGCGCGGCCCAGCGAATGGATCCGGTGGCTCGCGGTCGGCGGCATTGGGCTCGCCACGATCAACATGTTCGGCGGCTTCGCGGTGACGCGGCGCATGCTGGAAATGTTCCGCAAGTGAGGATGGCGAGACCATGACATCCAGCCTTGCGACTGTCTCCTATCTCGGGTCCACGATCCTCTTCGTCCTGTGCCTGGGCGGGCTCTCCAACCCCGAGACTTCGCGCCGCGGCAACGTCTACGGGATCGTCGGCATGGCGATCGCCGTGCTCGCCACCGTGTTCGGGCCGCACGTCACGCCGGCAGGCTTCCCCTACATCCTGGGCGCGATGGTCGTCGGCGCGGCGATCGGTCTCTACGCGGCGCGCATCGTCAAGATGACGCAGATGCCCGAGCTCGTCGCACTGATGCACAGTCTCGTCGGTCTCGCCGCGATGCTCGTCGGCTACGCGAACTTCGTCGACCCGGCCGTATCCGTGGGCATGACACCCGACGAGCAGACGATCCACGAGCTCGAGATGTATCTCGGCGTGCTGATCGGAGCCGTGACCTTCTCGGGCTCGGTGATCGCGTTCGGCAAATTGTCGGCGCGAATCAGTGGCAAGCCGGTGCTCTTGCCGGGACGGCACTGGCTCAACCTGGCCGGCCTCGTGGGCGTGATCTACTACGGCTACGTCTTCATCCACGCGCACAGCGTTGCGGACGCGATGACGCCGATGATCGTGATGACCGTCATCGCGCTGCTCTTCGGCGTCCACATGGTGATGGCGATCGGCGGCGCCGACATGCCCGTCGTCGTGTCGATGCTGAACAGCTACTCGGGCTGGGCGGCGGCCGCCACCGGCTTCATGCTGTCGAACGACCTGCTGATCGTGGTCGGGGCGCTCGTCGGCTCCTCCGGCGCCATCCTGTCGTACATCATGTGTCGCGCAATGAACCGCAGCTTCCTGGGCGTGATCGCCGGCGGCTTCGGCACCGACAGCGGCGCAGCCGCGAAGCCAGCGGGCGGCGCGCAGCCTGCCGGCGAAGTCCAGCCGATCACCGCCGCGGAGACCGCGGAGCTCTTGCGCGAGGCGAAGAACGTGATCATCGTTCCGGGCTACGGCATGGCCGTTGCGCAGGCGCAGCACACGGTCTACGAGATCACCAAGACGCTCCGCGAACGCGGCGTCAACGTCCGGTTCGGCATCCATCCGGTCGCAGGCCGCATGCCCGGCCACATGAACGTGCTGCTCGCGGAGGCGAAGGTTCCCTACGACATCGTCTTCGAAATGGACGAGCTCAACGAGGATTTTCCCGGTACCGACATCGCGATGGTGATCGGCGCCAACGACATCGTGAACCCGGCCGCGCAGGAAGACCCCACGAGTCCGATCGCCGGGATGCCGGTGCTCGAGGTGTGGAAGGCGAAGGCTTCGATCGTGATGAAGCGCAGCATGGCGTCCGGGTATGCCGGTATCGACAATCCGCTGTTCTACAAAGAGAACAACCGGATGTTGTTCGGCGATGCGAAGAAGACGCTCGACGAAGTTCTCATCGCGCTCAAGGCCTGACGGCCGACGTAATCCACGATTCGATGCGCATGAGGCAACCAAGAGACCGCGCCGGCGAAGACGGAGGTCGCCGCTCCGCAAGTCGCGGCCGGCTGCGATGGCGAGTGATCGGCCTCGCGTGCCTTGCATGGTCCGGTGCGGCCTGCGCCGAGACCTTCCTGGTCCTGTCGCTGCTTGGCGATCACGTCACGACCGTGACGGAGGCGCAGCTGACCGACAGCCGCACCGACGCGAATGGCTATGAGGTCGCGCCGCTCTCGGGCCACGCGCTCGATGACTTCGTCGTGGGGACCACGGGTGCGGCGATCGAGAAGGCGGCACCCGGGGCTACGGTCACGCTGCTGCGCGCCTCCGATCCCGCGTTGTACGCGTCGACCGATGGATGGCTCGATGTAGACGCCGCCCAAATCCGGCAGCTGGTTTCGTTCGTGACGAAGGCGGTGCCCGCCGCGACGGAGGCCCGTCTGTTGCTGATCGCACCTTACCGGGCGCCACCGAGCTTCAAGGTCGAGGGCGCCGCGCGGGGGAGCGGCAGCGTTGCTGGGCTCGGGTTCTACGTGAGCAGCTCCCCCTTCGCCGGCGAAAACGTCCCGGGATTTCTCGGGGTGTTCGCGCACTTCCAGCTGCTGTTGATCGACGTGCGGGGCCTGGCCGTGCTGAGTCGCGAGCTCGTCGTCGTCGGCGCCGGGCACCCCGCCTCGGAGGCGCCGGACAAAAATGCGTGGAACGCGCTCACGATGCCGCGGAAGGTCGCGGCGCTGCAGGAGCTCACGCAAAACGAGATCCGGCGCTTGATTCCGGGAATGATAGGGTCATCCAAACGCTAGGGGCACGCCGGGACCAGAGAGAGTCCCGGCGATGTCGAAGCGAGGCGGTTCGAGCCAGTGCGGCATTAGCGGTCGACTCGTGCACTAGAATGGCCGCTGCGGCCGAGATGCCGCGCACGAGCGCTCGCTCCATGGCCGGCCCGCTTTCCGATCTCACGGTTCTCGATCTCTCCCGCGTGCTCGCGGGGCCGTGGTGCACGCAGTTGCTTGCCGATCTCGGCGCGACCGTGATCAAGGTCGAGCGCCCGCACAGCGGCGACGACACGCGTGCCTGGGGCCCGCCCTATCTGCGCGATGCGCAGAGCCGCGAGACGAGCGAGGCCGCGTACTACCTCTGTTGCAATCGCGGCAAGCTGTCGGTCGCAATCGACTTCACTACACCCGACGGGCAGCGGCTCGTCCGTGAACTGGCACAAGGTGCCGACATACTGGTCGAGAACTACAAGGTCGGCGGCCTCGCGAAGTACGGGCTCGACTACGCGAGCCTCGCGCCCGCGAATCCGCGCCTCGTCTATTGCTCGATCACCGGTTTCGGCCAAAACGGTCCGTATGCGGATCGCGCCGGCTACGATTTCATCGTGCAGGGCATGTCGGGCTTCATGAGCGTCACGGGCGAGCGCGACGATAGGCCCGGCGGTGGCCCGCAGAAGGCGGGCGTCGCGATCTCGGATCTGATGACCGGGATGTACGCAACGGTCGCGATCCAGGCAGCGCTCGCGCACCGCGAGCGGACCGGCGCCGGGCAGTGGATCGACTGCTGCCTCTTCGACTCGGCGGTGGCGTTGATGGCGACGATGTCGCACAACTACCTGGTCACGGGGATACCGCCGGCCCGTATCGGCAACGCGCACCAGAACATCGTGCCCTACGAGGTGTTCGCGTGTGCTGACGGCCACCTGATTCTCGCCGTCGGCAACGACGCCCAGTTCGCGAAGTTCTGCGCGGTCGCGAGCCATCCCGAGTGGAGCGCCGACCCGCGCTTCGCGAAGAACGCCGACCGCGTGCGCCATCGCGAGGTGCTGGTGCCGCTCATTGCGGCGGCGGTGCGCGAACGCCCGCAGCGGGCCTGGCTCGACGCGCTGGAACCGCTCGGCGTGCCGTGCGGTCCGATCAACCGGATGGACCAGGTGTTCGCCGATCCGCAGATCGAGGCGCGCGGGCTCAGGCTCGACCTGCCGCATCCGCTCGCGGGCACGGTGCCGCAGGTGCGCGCGCCGCTCGGCTTCTCGGCGACGCCGCTCTCATACGACCGGCCGCCGCCGTTGTTGGGCGAGCATACCGCCTCCGTGTTACGCGAGCGGCTGGGGCTCGCACGGGACGATATCGCGGCGCTCGCGCGGCACAACGTGATACAAATACGATGATGATCGTCCATTATCTGTATCACGTGCCATGGCCGCCGTCGCGCTGACCCGCAAGCCCGTGTTCTGGGCCGCGTACTTCGCCGCGGCCGTGGGGGCGCTTGCGATCGCGTGGCAGCTTTTCCCGCTGGCGATCCCTGTCCTCCATCTCGACATCAAGCTCGCGCGCGGCGAAGCCATCGAGAAGGCGCGCACGCTCGCGGAACGGCAGCCGCTGCTCCCGAGCGCGCTGCGCGTCGCTGCGCAGTTCGCGCACGACGAAGCCGTGCAGAACTACGTCGAGCTCGAAGCTGGGGGCAAGGCCGCATTCGCCGCGCTGGTCGATGGTGACGTCTACTCTCCGTACCGATGGGAAGTGCGCCTGTTCGCGCCGGGCGAGACGACGGAGGAGACGGTCAGATTCCGTCCCGACGGGGCGCCGCTGGGGTTCACGCTGCGCCTCCCCGAAACGTTCGTGCCGGCGGATCGCGCCGGCCTCGCGCTCGATCGCGCGGCGGCGCAGGCGCTGGCGGAGCGCGCCGCGCACGACGACTGGGGCGTCGACTTCGGCGCGTATCGGCTGCTCGAAGCGACCGACCAGACGCGCACGACCGGCCGCGTCGATCACGCCTTCGTCTACGAACGCACCGCGGGGCACCTGGGCGACGCGCGCTTCCGGCTGCGGGTGGCCGTCGCCGGCAATGTGCTCGTCGAGGTCGCGCCGTTCGCGTTCATCCCTGAATCCTTCGATCGTCGTTTCAGCGAGATGCGCAGCGCGAACAACGCGATTGCCGGGGCGGCCGGCGTCGTCGCCGTGCTGCTCTACGGGATCGGCGGTTGCGTGATCGGCGTCCTGTGGCTCGCGCGGAGGCACTGGCTCCTGTGGCGGCCCGCGCTCGTGGCCGGCTTTGCGCTCGGTGCGCTGCTTGGCGCCGCTTCCCTCGCGGACATTCCCGGAGCGTGGTTCGGCTTCGATACGGCGCAAAGCGTGACATCGTTCTGGTTGCGCGAGGCAGGGAAAGCCGCAGCTGCGATGCTCGGGGGCGGCCTCGTGCTCGGACTCGTGTTCATGGCGGCGGAGAGTCTGTCGCGGCGCGCATTCGCCGCGCATCCGCAGCTGTGGAGAGTCTGGTCGCGCGAGGCAGCGCCGACGACCGCGGTGCTCGGCCGCACGCTCGGGGGCTACCTGTTCGTGCCCATCGAGCTCGCGTTCATCGCCGTTTTCTACGCAGCGACCAATCGCTGGCTCGGCTGGTGGCAGCCCTCCGAGGTGCTGACCGATCCCGAGATTCTCGGCAGCGCCGTGCCGGCGCTCGGTCCGATCGCGATGTCGCTGCAGGCCGGCTTCATGGAGGAGTGCCTGTTCCGCGCAGTGCCGCTCTCGCTCGCCGCACTCATCGGACAACGGTTCGGTCACCGGACGGCGGCGATCGCGATCGCGGTCGTCGTGCAGGCGTTCGTGTTCGCGGGCGGTCACGCGAGCTATCCCGGCTTTCCGTCGTACTCGCGACTCGTCGAGCTGTTCGTGCCGGCGATCGTGTGGGCGCTGATCTTCCTGCGCTTCGGGCTCGTGTCGACGATCCTGCTCCACTGGCTGTTCGATCTCATCCTGATGTCGATTCCGCTGTTCCTGGTCGATGCGCCGGGTGTGCTCGCCTCTCGCGCGCTCGCCATTGGCGTGGCGCTGGTCCCGCTCGGCGTGGTCCTCGCGCGCCGCGCCGTACGCGGCGCATGGGGCGAGCTGCCCGACTCGCTGCGCAACGGCGCGTGGCAGCCGACGGTATCTTCGCCGCCAACTGCAATCGCGCCCGCGGCCACCGTCGACACGGCGCTGCCGGATTGGGTGGTTGGCTTCCAGCAGGCGCTGGTCCCGCTCGGCATCCTCGGTCTCGTGCTCTGGCTCGTTGCCACGCCGTTCCGGGCCGATGTCCCACCGCTTTCGATCGCACGCGGCCAAGCCCTCGCGCTCGCCGACGCCGCGCTCGCCGCGCGCGGAGTAACGCTGGGTCCCGAATGGCGCCGCTTCGCCGCGGTGCGAATCGCGCCGGACAATTCCGCGCGCTGGGAGGGCCATGTCTTCGTCTGGCGCGAGGCCGGTCCGGCAGCGTACGGGAAACTGGTGGGCGCGACCCTGCCGCCGCCGATGTGGGAAGTTCGCTATGCGCGATTCGATGGCGATGTGGCGGCACGCGCCGAGGAATGGCGCGTCACGCTCGACGGCCAGGGCGCCATCCGCCAGGTGCGCCACGAGCTGCCCGAAGCCGCACCCGGTGCGCGCTTGTCGCGCGAGGACGCACGCGCACTTGCGCGGCGGACCGTGCGCGAGCGCTTCGGGCTGGATCCCGCGACGCTGAACGAGATCGGCGCCGAGGAGCGCCAGCGGCCTGCTCGCGCGGACTGGGCGTTCACGTTCGCCGAGCCCGGCGTCAAAGTCGGCAAGGGCGGCGAGGCGCGCGCGGTGGTCTCCATTGCCGGTGACGAAGTCGCTGGGTACGGCCGCTACGTTTTCGTCCCCGAGCAATGGGAGCGCGCCGAGCGCGAGATCGATGGCGGCACGACGCTCTTGCGCATGGTGCTCGGAGGCGTGCTCGCCATCGCGGCGCTCGCTGCGCTCGTGATGGCCGTGATCGACTGGACGCACCGTCGCCGCGATCGGCGCGCGCTGTTCGGCACCGCGGCCATCGCGCTGGCGCTTGGCGCCGCGGCGACGGCGAACGCGTGGCCCGAGCTGGCGATGAACCTCGACACGACCGAGCCGATTGCCGTGCAGGCCGCGCAAGGCATCGCGCTCACAATGGTCAGCGCCTTGCTCGCGGCGCTCGGCATCGGGCTCGCTGCAGGCGTGGGTGCATTTGCGGCGGCACACGAGCGGCCACGCGCATTGGCAACGCGGCTTCCACCCTGGGCGGCGGGTGTCGCCGCCGGCGCTTTCGTCGCCGGCGTGGGGGCTCTGTCCGCGGCGCTCGTGCCGAAGTCCGTTCCGCTGTGGCCGTCGCTGGGGATCGAGGGACTTGCGCTGCCGTGGCTCGGGGCCGCGCTCGCCGGAGCACGGACGCTCTACGCGATCGTCATCGCCCTGTTCCTGCTGTACTGGACGGGACGCCTTACTGCGGGGTGGCAGCGCCGCAGCTGGCTCGTATTTGTGATCACGATCGCCCTCTTCGCCTCGCTCGGGCTCGCCGGGGCGCGCGATCCGGGCGCCGCGGGGCCCGCCGGCGCGCTCGCGGGTGCCGTGGTGATCGGAGCAGTCTACGGGCTCTTGCGCTTCGACGCGCTGACCGTGCCCGCGTTCGTCGCAACGGGCAGCGCGCTCGACCTCACGGCCAGCGTGCTTCGCAAGGGCGACATGGCGGCGCAGGGCAATCTCGCGGTCGCGCTCATCGTCGTCGCGCTGATCGCGTGGGGCGTCACGCGCTATCTCGCGTGGGCGCGGGCAGGCACTGCGGCGCCGCCCGGGTGACGCCGGGGCGGCCTCCGCTCCGCCACGACCGATCGTTCCGCCGTACTGTCGGTCGCAGCGTCGACTCGCTCGGGCCGCACTCCCGCGCGATGATTCCGCGGCGGGGGCCCTGCTCCCAAGCTCGCGCCGCTACTCGATCTTCACCCAGTAGGGGATCACGTTGTTGTCGGCGCGATGCACCGCCGTTACGTTGCTGCGCGTGGCCCACGGGATCACCTGCCGGTGCAGCGGGATGTGGTTGATCTCCGCGTTGTGCACGAGCAGTGCGTCGTGGATGTCCTTCATCCGCGACTCGGGCTCCATGTTCACCTTGATCTTCGCCAGCAGCTCGTCGAGCTTGGGGTTCGTGTAGCGGCCGTAGTTGTAGTCGCCGTCGCCCTTGCCGTTGTTGCTCGCGAGCACCGGCTGCAGGACGAAGATCGCGTCGGTCGTGGCACCGCCCCAGCCCAGCATGTACGCGCTCGTGTCGAGCTTCTCGAGCTTCGGGAAATAGGTCGCGCGCGGCATCGCGTTGACCTTTGTCGTCACGCCGACCTGGCTCCACATCGCCGCGATCGCCTGGCAGATCTTCTCGTCGTTGACGTAGCGGTTGTTCGGGCAGTCGAGCGTCAACTCGAAGCCGTTCGGATAGCCGGCTTCGGCCAGGAGCTTCTTCGCCCGCTCCTTGTCGTACGGCAGCCGCTTCTCGATCTCCGGTGTCGTCTGTAGCGGCGCGGGGAGCAGGGCGCCCGACGGCTTCGCCAGGCCGCGCATCGTGTTCTTCTGGATCGCGTCGATGTCGATCGCCTGATAGAGCGCCTGGCGCACGCGCTTGTCCTTGAACGGATTCTTGCCCTTGACGCTCGAGTACAGGAGCTCGTCGCGGTTCTGGTCGAGGCCAATGAACACGATCCGGTTCTCGGTGCCCTCGAGTACCTTGATCCCGGGCGTCTGCGCGAGCCGCGGCACGTCCTGCGGTGGCGGGTCGTTGACAAGGTCGACCTCGCCCGAGATCAGCGCCGCGACACGCGTGGCATCGGAGACGATCGGCGTGTAGATCACCTCGTCGGCGTTGCCTTCGAAACGCCCGTCCTTAATGCCCCACCAGTTCGGGTTCTTCACGAGCACCGTCTTCACGTCGGGCTCGCGCGACTTGAGCATGTAGGGGCCGGTGCCGTTCGCCTGGTGCGCGGTGATCATGTCTTCCTTCTGCGTGTAGTTCTGCGGCTTCGTCGCGCGGTTCTTCTCGCACCAGGCCTTGGACATGATGTTGATCGTCGCCGAGATGCTCGAGCTCGATCGGATTCGGGCCGTTGGTCGTGAACTCGACCGTGAGATCGTCGATCTTCTTCGGGATGCCCGACGCGTTGGCGTACACGCGCAGCTGCGAGGTGTCGGCGCGCGCGCGCTCGTAGCTGAACACGACGTCGTCGGCGGTGAACGGCGTGCCGTCGTGGAACTTGACGCCTTGCGCGCAGCTTGAACGCGCCACGTCGTCGGGTTGACCTGCTTCCACTCGGTCGGCGAGCGCCGGGATCAGGTGCAGCTTCTTGTCGCGGATCGACCAGGAACTCGTAGACGAGGCTGGTTGATGTTGTTCGTGAGGTTCTCGTTCTGCGAGTGCGGGTCGGTCGTCTGCATGTCGCCGCGGTCGGCCCAGCGCAGCGTCTTGGCGTCGGCCACGGGTGCGGCCAGAGCGAGGGCGACGGCGAGGGTCGCAGCGACCGCCGCGATGCGGATCGACGAGTGCATGGCTCCTCGCACGAGTGACGGGCGGTCTCCCTGACGGCGCCCTTGGCCAATGGCCGCGATCATAACGCTCGCCGCGGACCCACGCGGTAGAATCCGTGCCCCCGCATGGCCGCAACGCCCAGCCGATCCCGCCGCTCACTCGCGCACGCCTCCCCGAGCGATGGCGGCGGATGCGGCAGAGCTCGCGCGCCGCATCGAGCGGGCGCGGCGCGGACCGCGGCGTCGGCGCCGAGTGGGACCGGATCACGGCGGCTGTCGCGCGCTCGATCGCGCGCCGCCGGGCGCGCGCGGCGCGGCGGCCGGCGATCGCCTACCCTCCCGAGCTTCCGGTCGCGCAGCGCGCCGACGAAATCGCCGCGGCCATCGCGGCAAACCCCGTGGTGATCGTCTGCGGCGAAACCGGTTCCGGCAAGACGACGCAGCTGCCGAAGATATGCCTTGCGCTCGGGCGCGGCGAGCGCGGGCTGATCGGCCACACGCAGCCACGGCGCATCGCCGCGCGCGCGGTCGCGGCACGGATCGCGCACGAGCTCGGCACGCCGCCGGGCGAAGCCGTCGGCTACAAGGTCCGTTTCGCCGACCACACGAAACCCGACGCGTTCATCAAGCTGATGACCGACGGGATCCTGCTCGCGGAAACGATGGGCGACCCGCTGCTCGCCGCATACGACACGATCATCGTCGACGAAGCGCACGAGCGCAGCCTCAACATCGACTTCCTGCTGGGCTATCTCAAGGAGCTCCTCCCGCGGCGGCGCGACCTCAAGCTGATCGTCACCTCGGCGACGCTCGACGCCGAGCGCTTCGCGCGCCACTTCGCGAACGGCGATGCGCCCGCGCCGGTGATCGAGGTGTCGGGCCGCGTGTTTCCGGTCGAGGTCCGGTATCGACCGCTCGCCACCGCCGGCGAGGAGGCCGACGACGAGGAGGAGCTCGAGGACGCGGTCGTCGCCGCCGCCGAGGACCTGTGGCGCGAAGGCCCCGGCGATATCCTCGCGTTCCTGCCGGGCGAGCGCGAGATCCGCGAGACCGCGCAACGCCTCGCGAAAGGCCTCGCCCGCCGGACGTACGCGAACGTCGTCGAGATCCTGCCACTCTACGCGCGGCTGACCGTCGCCGAGCAGCAGCGGGTGTTCGCGCCGTCGCGCGGGCGCCGCATCGTGCTTGCGACGAACGTTGCGGAGACGTCGCTGACGGTGCCCGGCATCCGCTACGTGATCGATTCGGGGCTCGCGCGCGTCAAGCGCTATTCGCTGCGCAACAAGACGACGCTGCTCCAGGTCGAGAAGATCTCGCAGGCCGCTGCGACGCAGCGCGCCGGACGCTCCGGCCGCGTCGCCGCCGGCACCTGCGTGCGGCTGTACGACGAAGCCGACTTCGCCTCGCGGCCGGCGTACACCGATCCCGAGATCCTGCGCAGCTCGCTTGCGGCCGTGATCCTCCGGATGGCGGCGCTCGGGCTGACGGCGGTCGATCGCTTTCCATTCGTCGAGCCGCCGTCGCCGCGCGCGATTGCCGACGGCTTCCAGCTTTTGCAGGAGCTGGGAGCGGTCGATGCCGACCGCGTGCTGACGCCCCGCGGGCGCGAGCTCGCGCAGTTGCCGGTCGACCCGCGAGTCGGGCGCATGATCGTCGCCGCGCGGGACGCCGGCTGCGTGCCCGAGGTGCTCGTGATCGCGGCGGCGTTGAGCGTTCCCGATCCGCGCGACCGCCCGCTCGCGAAGCAGCAGGCGGCCGACGAGGCGCACCGCCTCTTTCGCGACGAGCGCTCCGATTTTCTGTCGTTCCTCGCCCTGTGGGATTTCTTCGCGGACCGGCTGGCGGAGCGAATGCCCCACCGGAAGCTGGTCGATGCCTGTCGCGCGCAGTTCGTGTCGTGGCTGCGCCTCACCGAGTGGCGCGACGTCCACGCCCAGCTCGCGAGCGAGCTCACCGAGCTCGGCTGGAAATGGAACCCAAAGCTTGCGGCGACGATCGACCCGGCTCGATATCGCGCGATCCACGAGGCGCTGCTCGCCGGTCTCTTGGGCAACATCGGGACCCGGGACACCGACGGCGACGGCTACCAGGGCGCCCGGGGGACGCGCTTCTACGTCCATCCCGGCTCCGGTCTCGCGAAAAAGGCGCCCAAGTGGGTGCTCGCCGCGGAGCTCGTGCAGACGTCGCGCCTCTACGCGCGTTGCGCGGCGCAGATCGATGCCGACTGGATCGAGAAGATCGCGGGCGAGCGGGTCACGCGCGACTATTTCGAGCCCCGCTGGGACGTCGAGCGCGGCGAAGTCGTCGCGAGCGAGCGCGTGTCGCTCTACGGCCTCACGCTCGTGCCGCGACGCCGTGTATCGTTCGGGCGCGTCGATCCGGCGGCCGCCCGCGAGGTGTTCATCCGCGACGCGCTCGTGCCGGGCGCGCTCACGACGCGCGGTGTGTTTCTCGCCCACAACCGCCGGCTCATCGCCGAGGTTGCCGAGCTCGAGCACAAGGCGCGCCGGCAGGACGTGCTCGTCGACGATGCCGTCATCGCGCGCTTCTACGACGAGCGGCTGTCCGCCGGAATCCACTCGCTCGCATCGTTCGAGCGCTGGCGGGAAGAGGCGGAGCGCGCGGAGCCGCGCAAGCTCTTCCTCACGCGCGAGTTCCTGATGCGGCACGCCGCCGCTCATGTGACGGAGGACCTGTTTCCCGAAACGATCGCGATGGCCGGCACGACGCTGCCGCTCAAGTATCGTTTCGCGCCCGGACAGCCGCAGGACGGCCTTACGCTCACGGTGCCGCTCGCGTTGCTCAACCAGGTCGACGCGGGACGTCTCTCGTGGCTCGTGCCGGGCATGATCCGCGAGAAGGTCCAGCATCTGCTGCGTGCACTGCCCAAGGGTGTGCGGACACGACTCATGCCGCTGTCCGAGACCGTCACCGCGTTTCTCGAGGCGAGTGCGCCGGTCGCGGCCGCGCTTCCCGACGCACTCCGCGCGTGGCTCGCGACGCGGTTACGCGAACCGCTGCCGTCCGACGTGTGGGAGGGCGTCGACGCGCCCCCCCATTTGACCGTGCAGGTGCGTGTCGTCGACGCCGCGGGCCAGGAACTGGCGAGCGGGCGCGATCTCGCGGCGCTGCGGACGCAGCTGGGCGAGGCGGCGCAGCTCTCCTTCGCGCAGGCAGGTCCCGCCGTCGAGCGACGCGGGCTCAAGCGGTGGGAGCTGGGCGACCTGCCCGAGACGCTGACGCGCGAGCGCGGCAGCCAGCGGATCACCGGCTACCCGGCGCTCGTCGACGACGAAGACTCGGTGTCGGTTGCGCTGCTCGACACGCGTGCAGCAGCCGAGGCGTCGACGCGCGCCGGTGTCGTCCGGCTGATCGGCTTCGCACTGCGCGATGCGCTCGGTCGCTACGAAAAGCCGGGTCCCGCGTTCACGCAGCCCGCGCTCCTGCTGCGCACGACGATTCCGACGGATGCGCTGTTGGCCGATGTGCTCGCCGCCATCCGCGATCGTGCGTTTGTCGGCGATGATCCATTGCCGCGCACGGAGTCGGCGTTCGCTGCGCAAGTGAAGCGCGCGCGTACGCGGTTGCCCGCCGTCGCCGAAGGCGCGTTCCGGCTGCTCCAGGAGATCGCCGCGGCGCACGCGGCGCTGTCGCAGCGGATCGCGGCGCTCCCTCCGGCGCACGCCCGGCTCGCCGCGTTCGTCCGCGCGCGGCGCGACGCGCTCGTCCACTCCGGTTTCCTCCGTGCGACGCCGTGGGCGCAGCTCGGTCACCTGCCGCGTTACCTGACGGCGCTGGACCGGCGGATCGCCAAGGCGCTCGAGAACCCGACGCGCGATGCGAAGCATGCCGCGGCCGTCGCTGAAATGTGGCGGCGCTACGACGAGCGCGTGGCACGGCAGCGGCGCGACGGGCCGCCCGAGCCGCGGCTCGAAGCGCTGCGCTGGCTGCTCGAGGAGCTCGGCGTGTCGCTGTTCGCGCAAGAGCTCAAGACGCCGTTTCCGGTATCGTTCAAGCGTCTCGAGCGAGCCTTTGCCGACCTCGATCGCTGACGCGGGCCGCGGTCGCGGGTCTACGTTCGTTTGGCAAGCCGAATAGGCCCGTGCTACAGTAACTTAGCGGAATTTCGTCCGGCAGTTTCTAGGTTTGGGGCCGGAGGGCGAAGTCCGCCGGGAGGACCGCGTTCCGAACCGGGGCGCGGTAGTGTACAAGCTGCCCATAAGGATGAACGCACCGACCACCCCGACCGGCCGCCGGCCCGTGTCGCGCGAAATGTCGAAGATCCTGGCCGACTGCCGGGATCTCGCGATTCATCGCCTGCTGCTCACGTTCACGGCGCTGCTCGACAAGGTCGGCGACATGCTGATGGACCGCGCCGGCCGGACCGACGTGCGCGAAGAGCAGAGCATGCTGCTCGACGCGCGCCTCGAGCTCAAGGCGGAGCGGCCCTCGCTGCTCGCCGCGTTCGAGAAAAGCCTGCGCACGCACGTGAACGACAGCATCGCCGGCAAGGAGGCGACGAAGGCCGACTTCTCCAAGGTGGCCGCGGACAACCTCACGCTGGTCGATACGTCAGTGATGGACGAGTCCGTCATCCTCGGCAACATCACGCGCGTCATCGAGAACGCCTGCTACGACGAGCTGCAGACGCTGAATCGCGGGCTCGGCCACCTGCTGGGCCGCCCCGACCTCGAGACGGTACAGAATCCGCTCGCACCGGCGACGATCGTGACGTCGTTCGCCGAGGCGCTGAAGACGGTGAGGTCCGAGGAGCGGATGAAGTCGGCCGTGCTGAAGGAGCTGAACCAGACCTCGCTCTCCGATATCGGCATCATCTATGCCGACCTGAACAAGCATCTCGCCGGGCTGCGCATCATTCCCGCCGGTCGCTCGTCGATCGTCAACCGCGGCAGCCCCGCGGACCGCGCGCGCGGTATGCAACCTCCACCTCAGGCCGCGCCCGCCATGCCGCCGCTGCCGATGATGGCCCATGAGGGTGCGCCCGCCGCCGAAGTGGACGTGATGGCGCTCTTCCGCCGCATGTTCGCGGGCCAGGCGATCCCGGCGCGTCCCGCGTTCCCGCCGATGGCCGGCTTCGAACCGCCCGCCGGCGGATTCGGCGCGCCGATGGACATGATGGGCGGTCCACCGATGGGCATGCCGCCGTCCGCTGCCCCCGGCATGTTCGACGGTGCCACCGGCGCCGGCGAGTTCCCGCAGATCGACATGGGCACCGCGTCGGCGAGCGGCATGCGCTACATCCCGTCCGGGCCACTGCCGCCGACGCCGTCGGGCTACGTGCCGGGTGCGCCGATCATCGCGACGCCGGCGCTCGGCGAAGGGCTCGCGCGGCTGCAGGCGGGCGAGACCGGATTCGATCTGGGCGGCGGCACTTTCGTCCAGTTCTCGGGCATTCCGCAGGGCACGCACAACGTGCTGCGCGACCTGCAGGAGTCGCCGCTCGGCAAGCAAGGCGAACCAGCTCGAGTCGATGACGATCGAGCTGGTCGCGATGCTGTTCGACTTCGTCTTCGAGACCCGCGATCTGCCCGACGGCATCAAAGCGCTGCTGGCACGCCTGCAAATCCCGGTGCTCAAGGCGGCGATGCTCGACGGCGCGTTCTTCGCCAAGAAGTCGCACCCGGCGCGATTGCTCATCAACGCGCTCGCGCAGGCGGGGCTCGGCTGGTCGCCCGCGATGGGCCAGGAAGATCCGCTCTACAAGAAGATCGACGAGATCGTCCACAAGATCCTCGATGGCTTCACCGACAACCTCGCGATCTTCGACGAGCTGCGCGACGACCTCGAGCGGTACCTGGCCGAGGAAGAAAAGGCCGCCGAGGCGAACATCCAGTCGACGGCCGAAGAGATCAACCAGAACGACCGGCGGACGATCGCGACCGGCGTCGCGAAGGCCGAGATCGAGCGGCGCATCGAAGCAGTACCCGGTGCCCAACTTCCTCGCGACGTTCCTGCGCACGCAGTGGCACGGCGCGCTCGAGCGCGTGTACCTCCAGCACGGCGAGGAGAGCGAGGCCTGGTCGCAAGCCGTCGCGACGCTCGAGGACCTGGTGTGGAGCGTTCAGCCCAAGAAGCACGAACGAAGACCGCCGGCACCTGGTCGCGCTGCTGCCGTCGCTGTTGAAGCGGATGTCGGCGGGCATGCACGAGGTCCGCCTGGCCGGCCGACCAGCGCGAGCGGTTCATGACGAACCTGGTCGAGGCGCACGCCGCGGCAGTCAAGCCCGCGCTCGCGACCGTGGCGCTGCCGACCGTCGCGGTCGCCGAGCAGGCGAAGGCGGAGGCCGTCATCGCGAAGGCCGCGGGCGACGACGCCGCCGCCGCGAAGGCGGAGCAGCTCGCCGCCGCGATGGAGCAGGCCGCGCCGGCGCCGCCCGAGCCGGAGGCCGAGCTCATCGAGGACCAGTTCCTCGAGATCGCGCAGAGCCTGGAGCGCGGCATGTGGATCGAGTTCGAGTCCGAGGACGGGCAGCTCGCGTTCGCGAAGCTTGCGTGGATCAGCCCGCTGCGCGGCACCTACCTCTTCACCAACCGGCAGGGCCAGAAGGCGTTGTCGATGACCGCCGAAGAGCTCGCGACGCGCTTCCGCTCGGACAGTGCGCGCCTGGTCGAGGCCGAGCCGCTGATCGACCGCGCGTTCGGCTCGATGATGCAACAGCTCGACACCCAGTTCCCGCAGGAAGCGATCGCCGATTGACGGGCCCGACCTTTCGCGCGCGCGGCGGCGCGCACCGGAATCGAACGACGTGGCGCCTCGCCCGATCGGCGCACTGATCATCGGCGACGAGATCCTGTCCGGCAAGCGCGCGGACCGGCATCTCGCCGCACGTCATCGCGACCCTCGGCGCGCGCGGGCTCGCGCTCGTGTGGGCCCGCTACGAAGGGGACGATCGCGCGCGGCTCACCGCGGTGCTCGCGCGAATCGTTCGACCGCGGCGACATCGTGTTCGCCTTCGGGGGCGTCGGCGCGACGCCCGACGATCACACGCGCCAGGCGGCGGCCGCGGCGCGCGGCGTGCCCCTGGTGCGTCATCCCGAGGCGCTGGCCGAGATCGAGGCGCGGTTCGGCGCGGACGCGTACCCCCATCGCGTGCTGATGGCCGACTTTCCCGAGGGCAGCGCGATCATTCCGAATCCCGTCAATCGCATCGCCTCCTTCTCGCTCGCCGATCACCACTTCTTTCCGGGCTTTCCGCAGATGGCGTGGCCGATGCTCGACTGGGTCATCGCGGCGCGCTATGCATCACTGGCTCCTACGCCGTCGGCCGAGCGCGCGATCATTGTCTACGGCGCGGGGGAGAGCCAGCTCCTGCCGGTCATGGACGAGAACGTCGCGCGCTTCCGGGCGGTGAAGCTCTTCAGCCTGCCGTCATTCATCGCGGATGGCAGCCGCCGACTCGAGCTCGGCGTCCGCGGCGACCCGCGTGAAGTGGACGCGGCGCTCGCCCACCTGATCGCGGGCGTCGAGGCGGGAGGGTTCCGCTGGGAGCCGCTCGCGTCACCCGCGGACGGAGGCGCCCGCCGATGAAGGAGATCGTCCGGGCGTTGGCACGCGCGCTGCCGCTCATGTTCGAGCGCAGGGTCGTGCTGCTCGTGGCCGTGCCGCTATGCGGCGCGCTCGTACTCTGGCTGATTGCGGTCATCGGCTTCGGTGCGCCGCTCACGCGCGCGCTGGCCGCTGCGATCGCGCACGGTCTCGCCGCGTTCGGTCTCGATGTGGATCCCGGCGGCTTCGCGCTGGCCGGCGGCGCCTTTCTCGCCTTCGTGCTCACCACGCTCTCCGCGGGCGTGCTCGCGCTCGCGGCGATCTCGATTTTCGCCGGACCGGTGTTCGTCAGCGTCGCTGCGGCCCGCTTCTTTCCCGCGCTCGAGTTGAAGCATGGCGGCACGCTCGCCGGCGGCGCGCTCAATGCGCTCGTCGCGATCGCGATCTGGATTCCGCTGCAGCTCGCCGCGCTGCCGCTGCTCTTGTTCCCAGTCGTCGGTGTGCCGGCATCGCTCGCATTGAGCGCATGGCTCAACCAGCGCCTTTTTCGGTACGACGCGCTCGCCGAGCATGCGAGCGCGCCCGAGCGCGCCGGTGTCATTCGAGCGGCGCGCGGGCGGCTGTTCGCGCTCGGGCTCGTGCTGTCGCCGCTCGCGCTCGCGCCATTCGTGAACCTGATCGCGCCGCTCTACGCCGGGCTCGCGTTCACCTGCCTGTGCCTGGCCGAGCTCGATGCGCTACGCCGGGCGAAGGCGTTCGGAGGAGAATCCCGTTGAAGGCCGCAACCGCCGCGAGCGGGGCATGGTACGACGAGGTCGCGCTCGGCGACACGTTCGAGGGCGCGCTCACCATCACCGATACCCATCTCGTCCTTGGCGCCGGGCTGATCGGCGACTTCAATCCGCACCACGTGAACGACGAGTACGCGAAGGGCTCGCGCTTTGGCACCCGGATCCTGCACGGGGTGATCACGAGCGCGATCATGGGGGCGCCGGTCGGCATGCATTTCCATGGCACCGCGATCGCCTACCTCGAGCACGCGGCGCGCTTCAAGGCGCCGGTGCGCGCGGGCGACACGCTGACGACGACCTGGACCGTTGCGGAGAAGCAGCCGAAGCCGCATCACGGCGGCGGCGTCGTGACATTGGCTGGTATCTGCCGCAACCAGCGCGGCGAGGTCGTCGCGGAGGCCGACGGGAAGATGCTGGTAGCGACGCGAGCGGCGAGCCGGGGGAACGCGGGAGCCGCGGAGAGGGGCCCCGAGCGCGGAGCGCGCAGGGGATCGAAGCGATAGCGAGCGCGTTCGAAGGCCGACAGCACGGCATCTCGATTTGCGATGTGGGTGCGGAGGCCGAACCGGGGCGCCGCCCAGCGCCGCGGCGGCGCGCCCGGCGAGCCCGGCGAACGGGCGAACGTAGTCGCCTACTGCTTCGCGTAGGAACCGGAGAACGATCCCGCCGTCGTATTGCCGACGAGCGAATTGCCGCCGCCGGTCAAGAGCGCGCTGTTGCCCATATGCAGGACTCCCAACGCGTTGTTCGCAATGAGGCTATTGGTGACGCGCGCGATCGAGAACATGCTCGCGATAGTGCTTCGGGCTTCGATGCCGATGTTGCTCCCCGAAAATCGTGCAGCCGTCGATCGAGGCTTCCGAGTTCTCGTGTGCGCGGATGCCCCATAACGTGTTGCCCGAGAACACGCTGTCGCGAACGGTGGCGCGGGCGTCGCCGTCGACTGACAGGCCCACGGTATTGTGGTCGAAGCGCGAATGCTCGATCGACGCGAGGGTCGTACCGGCTACGCCGACGCCGGTCGGGTTCTCCCGGAACTCGGAATCGCGGACGTAGAGCTCGCCATTGCCAAGGAACAGGATGGCGCCACCGCCCGGGATGCCGCTGACGACGACGTTCTCGACGTGGAGAGCGCGGCCCGACAGAAACCGTATTCCGGCGCTGCAGCAGGTGGGGGGCGTGCCGTTGATGGCGAGCCCGCGGACGACGACGTCGTCAGTCGCGCCGGCGGCGATCGTTATGCCGTCGTTGCCGGTGGGAACGGTAATTCCGGCGTGGATCCCGGACGGCGCAATGAGGGCGACCGCCTTGTTGATCGCCACCGTGCCGAAACCGCCGGAATCGAGCGCGACAATCTCTGCCGCGAGGATCCGTCGCGGCGAGAGCGATCGCATAGGATCGACAAGGCAGCGGGCGCGAGCATGGGTTCGCGTCGCTGCCGTAGGTCGCGACGAAGGTGCGGGGTGCTGCCTCTGCGGGAACCGCGAGCGCGATGACGATGGCTAGCAAAACGAGGGTCGAGGTCTTCATGCGATTCTCCGGTGCCGAGGCCACGTGTCGGCTTGCGGCCCGGCGCCAAGGCTACGTCCGGCGCCTCGAGCCGGCGCCCCCTGATCAGGGGGTGGCGAGGGCCTCTGCGCACTCGGCGACGAGCCCGGGCCCACGGTAGATGAGTCCCGTGTAGATCTGGACCAGCGTCGCGCCAGCGTCAATCTTCTCCTTGGCATCGGCGCCGCCGAGGATGCCGCCGACGCCGATGATCGGCAGCGCGCCGTCGAGCTCCTTCGCGAGCGTACGGATGACCGCTGTCGCGGCATCGCGCAACGGCCGCCCCGAGAGCCCGCCCACTTCCTCGGCGAAACGCACACCCTTGACCGCATCGCGCGCGACGGTTGTGTTCGTCGCGATCACGCCGTCGACGCGCAAGCTGACCAGCAGCTTCGCGATTGCGGCCAGTGCGGCAGGCGCGAGGTCGGGCGCGATCTTCACCGCGAGCGGCGTGTACTTGCCACTCGCGTCCGCGAGCGCCGCCTGCTCGCGCTTGAGCGTGGTCAGGAGCGCCGCGAGTGCCTCGTCCGACTGCAACTCGCGCAGTCCCTTGGTGTTCGGCGAGCTCACGTTGACGGCCACGTAGGAAGCCCGGGCGTGGACCGCGCGCAGGCACGCGACGTAGTCGTCGACGGCGCGCGCGTTCGGGGTGTCGAAGTTCTTGCCGATGTTGAGGCCGAGGACGCCCGGCCATGCGGCGCGACGCGCGTTCGCGAGAAAGCGCTCGACCCCGAGATTGTTGAAGCCCATCCGGTTGATCAGCGCCTCGGCGTCGGGCAAGCGGAAGAGCCGCGGCCGCGGATTGCCCGGCTGCGCGCGCGGCGTGACCGTTCCACATTCGAGAAAACCGAAGCCCAGCGCGCCTAGCGCATCGATGTGCGCAGCGTCCTTGTCGAGTCCTGCGGCCAGGCCTACCCGGTTCGGGAACGAGAGCCCCATCGCGGTGACGGGCGAGGACGGCACCCGCGGCGCGAACGCGCGCGCGAGGCCCGTGTGGGCCGCTGCGTCGAGGCCCGCGAACACGAGCTCGTGCGCGGTCTCCGGATCAAGCGCGAAGAAGAGCGGGCGGAACAGCGGATACATCCGCGGCGATGATACCATTCGCGCGCTTCGTCTCTACCCGCTCGATGCGCCGCGACCTTCGCTTCGTCCTGATGCTCGCCAGCGTTGTGCTCGCAGCGCCCGCCGCCGCGGCGCCGAAGGGCTACGCGGAGCGCGCGGACGTGCGTGCATTCATCGACGAGATGGCGGCTGTCGACGGCTACGACCGTGCGACACTCCGGCACGCGTTCGCGCAGGCGCGCTTCCAGCCGAAGATCATCGAAGCGATGCAGCGGCCGCTGGTCGAGCCGCCGAAATGGTACGAGTATGCGCCGCGGTTCCTGTCGGACGGGCGCATCGCCGGAGGGGTTGCCTGGTGGAACGCCAATGCGGAGCCTCTGGCGCGGGCGGAGGAGCGGTACGGCGTGCCCGCCGAGATCATCGTCGCGATCGTCGGGGTCGAATCCTACTACGGCCGGAACACCGGCTCGCATCGCGCGCTCGATGCGCTCACGACGCTCGCATTCGACTATCCGCGCCGCGCGGCATTCTTCCGCGGCGAGCTCCGGCAGTTCCTGCTGCTCGCACGCGAGCAGCACGTAGCGCCGCTCGATTTCCAGGGTTCCTACGCCGGCGCGCTCGGATTGCCGCAGTTCATGCCGGGCAGCTATCGGGAGTTCGCCGTTGATTTCGACGGCGACGGCCGGATCGATCTTTGGCGGAGTCCGGCCGACATCGCCGGCAGCGTGGCCTCGTTTCTCGCGCGGCACGACTGGCAGCGTGGCCAGCCCGTGCTCCTGCCTGCGGCGATCGCTGAAGACAACCTGCCCGCGGTGCAGCGTCGCCTCGACGGTGGGATCAGCGAGCGGCGGACGCTTGACGCGTGGGCGGCGGACGGCATCGCCCCCGCGTGGACGCCGTGGGACATGGCGAGGGATCCCGTGGGGGTGCTACTGCTCGAGGAGCGCGATGCGGAGGGCGTCGAGGGCGCGAGTTACTGGATCGCCTGCCAGAACTTCTACGTGTTGACGCGCTACAACAGAAGCCGCCTCTACGCCGCCGCGGTGAGCGAGCTCGCGCGCGCCATCAAGGCGGCGCGCTAATATTCCTTTCGTGAGAGCCGCCAAGTTTCCGCTTCACGCTGAAACGCTTGCCGCGCAAGGGTTGGGCCAGGTCGCCGATCCTCATCGCGACATCGTGCCGCCGATCAACGTCTCGACGACGTACGAGCGCGGCACCGACGGCTCGTACCCGGGGGGGCGCGTTTATTCGCGTGCCGACAACCCGAGCTACGACCGGGTGGAGGCGCTCGTCGCTACGCTCGAAGGGGCCGCCTCGGCGCTCGTGTTCGCGTCGGGCCAGGCGGCCGCGGCGACCGTGTTCTCTTCGCTCGCTCCCGGCGATGCGGTACTTGCCCCGCGCCATATGTATTGGGCGCTGCGCAAATGGCTGCTCGATTTCGCGGGGAGCTGGGGTCTCGCCATCGAGCTCTACGAGAATTCGTCGATCGACGATCTCGCCGCGAAGGCGAAGGCGCGCCGGCCGCGCGTGATCTGGATCGAAACGCCCGCCAATCCGACGTGGGATATCACCGACATCGCCGCGGCGAGCGAGATCGCTCGCGCATGCGGCGCGATCGTCGCCGTCGATTCGACGGTCGCGACGCCCCTCTTGACCCGCCCGCTCGAGCTCGGCGCGCGGATCGTCATGCACTCGGCCACCAAGTACCTGAACGGGCATTCCGACGTGATCGCCGGTGCGCTGGCGACCGCCGAGGACGATGCGCTGTGGCAACGGATCCGCTATGTGCGCGGCGCCGGAGGCGGAGTGCTGGGCCCGTTCGAGGCCTCGCTGCTCCTGCGCGGCATGCGTACGCTGCACCTGCGGATGGCGGCCGCCTGCGACAACGCGCACGCGATCGCGCTCCGCTTCCAGGGCGATGCCAGACTGTCGCACGTGCTGTATCCCGGGCTGCCGTCGCACCCGGGGCATGTGATCGCCGCTCGCCAGATGCACGGCCGCTTCGGCGCCATGATGTCGCTGCGGCTTCGCGATGGCGAGCAGGCCGCCCGCGCCTTCACGGCGCGATTGCGCGTGTTCAAGCGGGCGACATCGCTCGGGTCGGTCGAGAGCCTGGCCGAGCATCGCGCTAGCGTCGAGGGGCCCGGAACGTTGTGCCCGCCGGATCTCGTGCGCTTGTCGATCGGCGTCGAGCACGTCGACGACCTGATCGAGGATATCGAGCAGGCTCTCCCGTAGCCGCGCGGCAGCGGGACGGTCGCGTGGCGTGTCGCGCGCGCGAGGCGCTCCTTCGACAAGTCGACAAGTCGTCCCAGGCAAACGACAGATGCGCGAAACGATCGGCATCGCGCGCAAACAGTTGCGCAAGCGTCGTGCCGGCAAGCGTGCGGCGATGCTCGGCCAAGTCGGAAGTGGCGGATTCTGTCATTGGCGAAGCGCGCGCGCCCGAAATAGCGGCTGCCGATCGAGGATAATTGATTGCGCGCGCTATAATCAATCCGGTCGGTGCCGATGCGCATCCTTCTATCCAACGACGACGGCTATTTCGCACCGGGCATCGAGCGCCTCGCCGCGGCGCTCGCGCCGCACGCCGACCTGACCGTCGTCGCGCCCGAACGCGACCGGAGCGGCGCGTCGAATTCGCTCACGCTCGATCGTCCGTTGACCGTGCGTACCGCACCGAACGGCTTCCGCTTCGTCAACGGCACGCCTACCGATTGCGTGCATCTCGCGGTGACGGGACTCCTCGACGCGCTGCCGGACATGGTGATCTCGGGTATCAACCTCGGCCCCAACATGGGTGACGATACGATCTACTCGGGCACCGTCGCAGCCGCCACCGAGGGCTATCTGCTGGGGATTCCCTCGATCGCGATCTCGCTCGCCTCGAAGACGGCCGCGCATTTCGATACCGCGGCCGACGTCGCGCTGGAATTGCTCGAGCGCCACCGCCGGCATGCGCTGGGCGGATGGCTCCTCAACGTCAATGTGCCCGACATCCCGAAGCCCGAGCTCGTCGGCTTCCGGATCACGCGTCTCGGGCGCCGGCACAAGGCGGAAAACGTGATCAAGACGAAAAGCCCGCGCGGCGAGACGGTGTATTGGGTCGGCGCGGCCGGCGCGGCCGCCGACGCAGGGGAGGGCACTGATTTCCACGCGGTCGAGCACCGCTTTGTGTCGATCACGCCGCTGCAGATCGACCTCACGAACCGCGACGAGATGCCACGGGTCGCGGCGTGGCTCGAACACTAGGATCGGGGACGGAATGGCGACGCGAGGGGAGAAGCTGGTAGGCATCGGCATGACGTCGACGCGCACGCGCGCGCGCATGATCGAGCGGCTGCGCGCGGACGGCATTCGCGACGAAGTCGTGCTCGCGGCGATGAATGCGGTGCCACGCCACATCTTCGTCGACGAGGCGCTCGCGAGCCGCGCCTACGAGGACACGCCGCTCCCCATCGGCAGCGGCCAGACGATCTCGCAGCCGTGGGTGGTGGCGCGGATGACAGAGCTCGCGCGGAACGGCGGGACGCTCGCGCGCGTGCTCGAGGTGGGAACCGGCTGCGGTTATCAGACGGCCGTGCTCGCGCAGATCGCGGACGACGTCTACACCGTCGAGCGGATCGGCGCGCTCGTCGCGAAGGCACGCCGCAATCTGCAGGCGCTCAAGGTCAAGAATGTCCGCCTGATGCACGGCGACGGAGCCGCCGACCTGGGCGAAGCGATCATGGTCGACGCGATCGTCGTGACCGCGGGTGCGACGCATGTGCCGACTTCGCTGCTCAAGCATCTCGTCCCGGGTGGTCGCATGGTGCTGCCGCTCGCGCAGGGCGGCGAGCCCGGTGAGCGCGTGCAGATGCTGACGGTGATCGAGGCCGCGCCCGGCGGGCTCCGTGAGCAGACGTACGATGCGGTAAGATTCGTGCCGTTGCTCCCCGGCCTCGCGTGAGGCCTTTCGAACGTCTCGATGTCGCGCTTCCTCACCGCCGATCCCATCTTCGTTTCCCGAGCCGTCCGTCTCGCAGCGTTCGCGCTTGCGATCGTTGTCGCGGGCTGCGCGACGCAGCGCAAGGCGCCGGTCGAGGAACGCGCGACGCGGCCGTCGCCGCCGCCGGTCGTCGCCGCACCCACGCCTGCGCCCGGACCGGCGCCCGAGGCCGAGGCGCGGGTGCAGACTTACACGGTGAAGCGCGGCGATACGCTCTACAAGATCGCGCTCGACAACGGCCTCGACTATCGCGAGCTCGCGGCGTGGAACGGGATCGAGAACATCAACATGATTCGCGAAGGGCAGACGCTGCGCCTCGCACCGCCCGGTGAAGGCACTGCGCCCACGGCTGCAGGGGTGACCACGATGCCGTTGCGCACGGCGCCACCCGTCGTGACCGGCGACATGAGGCCGCCGTCAGCGTCGGCCGCGACGCCGCGTCGCGCCCGGTGCGCGCAACACCGACAACTACAAGACGCAGCCCAAGGCGCTGAAGGAGCCGTATTCCGAGCAAGCGCTGCGCGATATCCAGAAGGCCGCCGCCGCAATGCCGCCGCCCGCTCCCCTCCCCGAAGCGACGCCGCCCCCGGTTGTCGCGCGCATCGAGCCGCCGAAGGCGCCCGCGATCCCCGAGGCCAAACCGGCGCCTGCACCTTCGCCCGAGGTCGCCAACGACGAGGACAAGGTCGCCTGGATGTGGCCCGCCAACGGGAAGCTTGTCACAGGCGGCTCGGAGAATCCGAACCTCAAGGGTATCGACATCGCCGGACGTGCGGGTCAGCCGGTCGTCGCCAGCGCATCGGGCAAGGTCGTCTACGCGGGCACGGGCATCCGGGGCTACGGCAAGCTCGTGATCGTCAAGCACAACGCCACGTGGCTTTCCGCCTACGCGCACAACCGCGAGATCCTGGTCAAGGAAGGTCAGCAGGTGACGAAGGGCCAGCAGATCGCGGAGATGGGCAACACCGACGCGGACCAGGTGATGCTGCACTTCGAGATCCGCCACCACGGTACGCCGGTGGATCCGCTGAAGCTGTTGCCGCCCGCATGAGCGCCGCGCGGGACGCGCGCGGCGACGCCGACCCCGATCCCGAGCTCCCTGGCTTCGAGCCTGCGGATCCGCGCCCCGTCGATGCCGAGCCCGAAGAGGCGGCACCCGCATCCGCGCCGGAACCCGACCGCTGGACGGCGGAGCTGCCGCTCGCCGAGCCCGAGCCCGGGCTGTCGTCGGACTTCGTCAACGACATCGCGCAGATTTACTTCAACGACATCGGCCAGCACTCGCTGCTCACGGCCGGCGAAGAGCTCGCGCTTGCGCGCGCGATGGCGAAAGGCGACTTCGCCGCGCGCCAGCAGCTGATCGAGCGCAACCTGCGTCTGGTCGTGAGCATCGCGAAGCATTACACGAACCGCGGGCTCGCGCTGCCGGACCTGATCGAGGAGGGCAACCTGGGCCTCATCCACGCGCTCGGGAAATTCGATGCCGAGCGTGGTTTCCGGTTCACGACGTACGCGACCTGGTGGATCCGCCAGAGCGTCGAGCGGGCGATCATGAGCCAGTCGCGCACGATCCGCCTCCCGGCGCACGTGGTGAAGGAGCTCAATGTCGTGCTCCGCGCGCTGCGCTACCTCGAGATGCACGGCATTCCGGATGGCCGCGACGTCACGCTCGACGACGTCGCGCACCTTTTGGACAAGCCGGTCGAGCAAGTGCGCCGCGTGCTTCGCTACAACGAGCACGTGACCTCGCTCGACGCGCCGCTCGACCGGGAGGGTGGCGTGTCGGTCGCCGAGGGTGTCGCCGACGAGGGCGCACTCGCGCCCGAGCTGCTGCTGCACAACGCCGAGATCGAGGCGTGGGTCCGGCTGTGGCTCTCGGAGCTCAACGAGCGCCAGCGCAAGGTCATCGAGCGCCGCTACGGTCTCCATGGACAGGACGTCGCGACGCTCGAGGAGCTCGCCGGCGAGCTCGATGTTACGCGCGAGCGCGTGCGACAGATCCAGGCGGAAGCGCTCGAGAAACTCCGGTCCCGACTCGCGCGCCGCGGCATGGAACGCGAAGATCTTCTCTAGAACATCTAGCGCGCTTGGAGCGCGCGAAGCACGGCCGGCGCCGGCAGCAACGCGATCGCGCGTGCAAGTCCTGCGAGCGCGACCGCACGCGCACGCTCGGCACCGGGCGTTGCCGGTGCGGGACCGTAGCGCAGCTGCGCATACGAATCGGCGACGACCTGGAATGCGACGGCGAATTCGGGCCAGCGCGTCGAAGCCCGCGCGCCGTATGCCAGCGGTCCCTCGGACGGCTGTCGCGGCAACCCCGCGGTTGCGAGCCGTCGGCACAATGCGTCCCAGAGCACACGGGCGCGGTCGCCGCTCCTGCGCCGCCACCACGCGAGGACACCCAGCGTGATCGCTCCCCACACGCCCGCAAGCGTGGCGACGAGCGCCGCCAGCACGCCCCCCGGAAGGCGATCGAGATTCCAGTCGCGCCACAACGAGCGTTGCTTCGTGTAGTTGAAGCCGATGACGTGGCGGCGCCAGTCATAGTTGAAGGCATCCCACGAGAGCTGGAGATCCTTCAAGAAACTCTGGTCGAGACGGGCGAACAGCGGAACGAACTCGCTCGATGGCAGCGCTCCGCCCAGGCCGCGCTCGATGCGCGACGGCGCGACGGCGGCTGTCGGGTCGACGCGGCGCCATTGCCCGCCGATCAACACCTCCGCCCACGCGTGAGCGTCGGACTGGCGAACGATCAGGTAGCCGCCGGTCGGATTGAGCTCGCCGCCCTGGTAGCCGGTCACCACGCGCGCGGGGATGCCGGCGGCGCGCGCAAGCACGACAAAGCTGCTCGCGTAGTGCTCGCAGAAGCCGCGGCGGCTGTCGAACAGGAAAGCATCGACGGGATCGGGCCCCGGCAGGAGAGGCGGCGCCAGCGTGTAGAAGAACGGCTCGGTGCGGAAGAAACGGAGCGCGGCGCGCACGAAATCGGCATCGTCGGGTTGATCGGCCCGAAGGGCGCGTGCGAACTCGACCGTTCTCGGATTCGACTCCCGTGTCGGCAGTTGCAGGTTGTCCGCCCGCTGCGCCTCGAGCCCGGGGCCCGCGGGATAGGCGTCGCCCGGCACCGACGTCATCCGGTAGCGGATCGTCTGCGTGATCATGCCGGATGTGAAGACGCGCTGATCGTCAGTGATCACGCCGACGGCGGGCGTCGTTCCGCGCGCGGTGGTGTCGACCTCGGCGAGCGGCGCGCTTGCCGGCATCTCGAGCGCGAGGAGCCACGGCTTCCAGTGCGGCTCGAGCGTCACCCAGTACGAAACGGAGCGGCCCGCGGCGCCGAGGCATCCGCTGTGTGCGCCGATCGAGCGCCGACCATTCGCGACCATTGAAGTGCGCAAGCACCGGCCCGCGCCAATAACGCTGCGCCGGCGGCGGCATGGCGCTGTCGAACTCCACGCGAAACGCAACCGAATCGTCGAGCGAAAGCTCGCTGATGGTGCCGGGCGCCATCCGGTCCGAGAGTCCCGACCGGGCGCCCGCATCGGCGGGCAGGCTCCACAGCGGGCCCGCGAGGCGTGGGAAGAACACGAACAGCACGAGCGCCAACGGAATCCCCTGCGCGAACAGCCGTGCGCTCCGAACGAGCGGCGCGCGCCACGCGGCGAGCGGCAGGTCGGAGAGCGAGGGTTGCGCCAGCACCTGCAACACGATCCCGAGGACGGCCAGCGCCGGCAGCGCAGCCAGCGCGGACAGGAGCGACTGGCTGTAGAAGAAAGGCGTCACAGTCTCGAAGCAGCCGAGGCAGACGAGCAACGTCCCGTCACGCACCGTGCGCGCTTCGAGGTACTTGATTCCGGCGAGCACGAACAGGAACGCGACGCACGGATCGCGCCCCAGGAAGACGCCGAACGACTGCCGGATCGCGAAGCCGGCGGCGATCGCGAAGAGCGCGAGCGCCCACGACGGAATGCGCGCGGGCTTGGCGTCGGCGCGCGCGCGATCGCGGTGCAGGAGAAGCAGCCGCAGTGCGAGCAGCATGATTCCGAACCCCGCCACCCACATCGGCACGAACGGGACCTGCGGCAAGGCGGTCGCGAGCAGGAAGACGCCGAGCCAGCGGATCTGCGCCGCAGAGAGTGCCGTGCTCCGGGGGCGCCGAGCGCGCGACCGTCGATCGCGCTTCATTGCGGCGCCTCGGGCAGGAGCGCGAGCAGCGTGAGCGCGTTGCGGCGGTGCTCGCGCCCCTGGCCTGCAGGCAGCGCGATGCCGGGCGCCGTTAGTGCAAACGGTCGGGCCGAGCGCTCGGCGGCAAGAACCCAGGCGGCGAGCCGCGCGATCCGCGCTTCGGCGTCGAGGGCGCGAGGCAGGCTGCGCCAGGCGAGCTCGAGAGGACCGGCGCTGCCGCCCCCTTCGAACTGCTTGGTGTACCAGCCCGCGCCGCGCGCGACCGCTTTCCACGCGACACGCTGCAGCGGATCGCCCGGCTGATAGCCGCGCAAACCGGACAAATCGGCGTCGCCTTCGTGCGACTCGCTGTGCGCGTCCTCGCCCGCGCGGCCCGCAGGCAGCGGCGGGGCGCCCGGTTCGGGGGCCGGGAAGACGACGCCCGCCAGCGGAAAATGCACGTACGCCCAAGCGCGCCACAGCCCGACTGGAAAGCTGGACGACAAAGTGACGCGGCCCAGGGCGATGCGGCCGCGCCTGGGCGCCGGGATCTCGAGCGTCGCCGGCAACGCGGCGTCGGGAATGACGTCGACCGTGATCGGAGCACCCCCGCGGGCGCTCAGCGTGATCGCGCGACGCGGTGTCGCTCCGCCGGCGATGGCGACCGTGAACGGCAGCGCGCCGCCGGCGAACGATTCGCCTGCCGCGAGCGGCGAAAGCTCGATGCCGGCCAGGTTGCGGAACGTGTGCAGCAGCGCGGCCGCGGCAAACCCTGCGAGCAGGAACGTGGCCGCGAAGCCGAGCGCCAGCGCGTAGTTGAGCGACGTGAACAGCATGATCGCGATCATCCCGAACACCGCGATGCCACGGCGCGTCGGCAGGATGTAGATCCGGCGATGGCGCAGCACGACGGTGTCGCGATCGCCCGGTTGAGTGCGGAACAGGCGTTGCCGCAGCCGCGCGCGCCAAGGCCCGTGCGCCGCCGGGGTCAGATTGACGGTGGGAGAGGCTTGCGGCATTGCGGGCCGGAGCGCGCAAAGCGCGCGAGGCCGGCGTGTGTCAGGGCAGCGCGACGGCGCGCAGGAGTGACTGCGCCTGCAATGCACCGGCGCGCGCGCCACCGGCGAGCCGATGCCCCGCGACTGACGGGAACACCGCCTGCACGTCCTCGGGCACGACCATGGGGCGCCCCGCCAGCAACGCCCAGGCGCGCGCGGCTGCGAGCAGAAGGAGTCCCGCGCGCGGCGAAAGACCGCGGCGGGCGCCTGCGTCGGCACCGCTGCCGACGTTGCCACGCGTTGCCGCGAGCAACGCCTGCACATAGTCGAGCAGCGCGGGCGCGACATGGAGGTTGGCGACCTCGCGCTGCCATTCGAGCAGGGTCGGCGGATCGGCGAGCGGTGGCAGCGTGGCGATCTGCGCGCGCCGATCGCCACCGGTGAGGAGCTCGCGCTCGGCGGCAGGATCGGGGTAGCCCAGCTCGATTGCCATCAGGAAGCGGTCGAGCTGCGACTCGGGCAGCGGGTACGCGCCGATCTGCTCGACCGGGTTCTGCGTGGCGATCACGAAGAACGGCTCGGGCAGGCGCCGCGTTTCGCCATCTTGGGACACCTGCCGCTCCTCCATGGCTTCGAGCAGCGCGCTTTGCGTCTTTGGCGGAGCGCGGTTGATCTCGTCGGCGAGCACGACCGAGTTGAAGACCGGTCCGGGATGAAAGCGGAACGCCTGCGTCGGGGCGTCGAAGATCGAGACGCCCAGCACGTCGGCCGGCAGGAGGTCGCTCGTGAACTGGACCCGTGCGTATTTGAGCCCGAGGGTCACCGCGAGCGCCTGCGCCAGGGTCGACTTGCCGACGCCCGGGATGTCTTCGATCAGCAGGTGGCCGCGGGCGAGCAGGCAGGCCACCGCGAGCTTGAGAGGATCGGCCTTGCCGACGACGATCCGGTCGAGTTGCGCCAGCACCGCCGCGAGCCGCTGCGCGGTGGGAACGGTCGCTTGGCCTAGGGAGCGGACGGTCATGGTCGGCGGGAGGTCGAGTCTGGACGTTAGGGATAAGGGCTCCGGAACGCGGGGCCGCCCGCATGGTCGCACAACATGGGGCGACGGGCGCTGTTCACCGACCGCCGGCACCGGCTACACTGGCCGCGGGCCATTTCGCCCGCCCGCGCCGCCTCGCTGGTCCCCATCGTCGTCCGGAAGTTCGAAGCAAGCCCCGTGCCGACTGCCTATATCACGCATCCGTCCTCGCTCCTGCACGACATGGGGCCGTATCACCCTGAATGCCCGGACCGGCTACGGGCGATCGGCGACCGGCTGATCGCTGCGGGTATCGACGGCTATCTCCGTCCTTACGACGCGCCGGCTGCGACGCACGAGCAACTGGCTCGCGTTCACAGCGACGGCTACATCGCGACGATCGAAGCCGAGAACCCGGCCTCCGGCTTGAACTATCTCGACCCGGACACCGCGATGTGCCCGGACTCGCTGTCCGCCGCGGTGCATGCGGCGGGAGCCGTGGTCCTTGCCACCGACCTGGTCGTCAGCGGAGAGTGCCGCACCGCGTTCTGCGCGGTCAGGCCGCCGGGGCATCACGCGGAGCGCAACCGCGCGATGGGTTTCTGCCTGTTCAACAATGTCGCGGTCGGCGCTGCGCACGCGCTCGCGGTCCACGGCATCGAGCGCGTCGCCGTGATCGACTTCGACGTTCATCATGGCAATGGGACCGAGGAAATCTTCGCCGCGGATCCCCGCGTGCTGATGGTCTCGACGTTCCAGCATCCGCTCTACCCGTATTCGGGCGTCGATCCACTCGGGCCGAACATGGTCAACATCCCGCTCGCGGCGGGAAGTGGCGGCGATGCCTTCCGCGAAGCCGTGACGGAGCGCTGGCTGCCCGCGCTCGCTGCGCACCGGCCGGAGATCCTCTACATCTCGGCGGGGTTCGACGCGCACCGCGAGGACCCGCTTGCCAACCTCAAGCTGGTCGAGGCCGATTACGCGTGGGTGACGCGCGAGCTCATCGCGATCGCCGCGAAGCACGCCAACGGCCGCATCGTCTCCGCACTCGAAGGCGGCTACGCGCTGTCCGCGCTGGGCCGGAGCGCCGCCGAGCACGTGCGGGAGCTGGTGGTCGGGAGCTAGCGGGCGTCCGGGCGCGCGGCACGCAGAGTACCGCAGCCGACTAGCCGGATCCCGAGCACGCCTAGTGCGCCGCGAACGGTGTCAGCGCTCCACCCACGGCGAGGGGAATGCCAGGGCCGACGATGTTGTTCCCGGCGGTATAGATGATCGCGGTCCCGCCCAACGCGGTGAATTCGAAGGCCGCCGTGGCAACGTCATTGATGACCAGGGCATCCGTGGTCACGACCGCGGAACTTCCGCCGTCCGCGGTGACATGCACACCTTCCAAGCCTCCCGAGATAACCGCGCGCGTCACCATGATCGCCGAGTTGGTCGCGGAGAGTGAGTGCGCATGCACGCCTAGCACGTTCTTCGACAGCACTGAATTCGCGAGCGTTATGCGCGCGCCATAGGCAGCGACGACGCCCGTTTGATTGCTACCCTCAATGTGCAGCCCGTCGAGCGCGGCCACGACCGATCCGGTCGCGAAGAATCCATGGTTGCCGAGGGCGCGCATGACCGTGCTCCGGACGAATACGGTGCTGTTGGCGGCCGAGGCCAAGATCCCGTGCCCGTCCATGTTGGAGATCTCGCAGTCTTCGACCGTCAACTTTGCGCCCTGCACGAAGAGGATCCCCGAGCCGCCGCCCATGCCGGTGCCATTGATGGTGAGCCCGCGGAGGTGAACGGCGATGCCGGGGCCATCGACCGTGATGCCGTTGCCCCCTGGCGAGAGCACGGAGATGCCACCGTAGACACCGTTCGGCGCCACGATCGAAACCGACTGGTTGACCGTTACCGGACCATAACCCGCCGCGTCGAGCACGATGATTTCGCCGGTCGCGTCCGTGTGCAGCATCGCCGCGGCGAAGCTTCGGCATGGAGCGACGAGGCTGCACGGATTACCATCATTGCCGGTCGACGAAACGAACGTTCTCTGCGCCGCCGCGACGGACCCAGACACTGCGATGAGAATTGCGGCGATGATCGGCCATTGCCCCTTCAATTCAAGACTAGACATGGTGCCTCCCCTGCGGAAATAGTGAACCACTCGGTCAGGCGCTCGGTGCGGCGCGGCTCCAGCACGCCCGGGCGTTTGTGACGGACCGGCGCGAGTCTGAGCAATCCGGGGCTCCGCTGCAACATCGGCGGTGGTCGTACAATGACGGGCGCCGGCTGACCCGGCGCATGTCGCAATCGCCTGGAGGCGCGATGGAGCGGCGAAAGTTCCTGGAATCGTGTGCGGCGCTCGGCGGCGCGGCGGGATTGAGTGCTCTGCCAGGCGCGTGGGCGAGCGCTTCGCCCCGCCTCTACGAGCGCGCGCGGCTGGTCGATATTCACGGCGTGCCGCTCAAGGCCGCGGCCCTCGCCGTCGAGACGAACTACGTCTTCCACTATCCCTACGCAGGCACGCCGTGCTTCCTGTTGCGGCTGCCGGGGCCGGTGACTGCAGCGGCGACCTTGCGGCGCGAGGACGGCGCCACGTACGCGTGGAACGGCGGCGTCGGCCCGGCGAACGCCATCGTCGCTTTCTCCGCGATCTGCGCCCACAAGCTCGCCTATCCGACACGCGACATCTCGTTCATCCGCTATCAGCCGCAGAAGTCGCCGACCTCCGATGGACACGTGATCCACTGCTGTGCCGACCACAGCGTCTACGATCCAGCCGATGGCGCGCGTGTCATGCAGGGACCCGCGCCGCAGCCGCTTGCGGCGATCCTGCTCGACTACGATGCGGCCACCGACGGTCTCGTCGCGCTCGGCACCGTCGGCGCCGAGCAGTTCGACCGCTTCTTCGAGAAATACGACTTCAAGCTCGGCATGGAGTACGGCCAGGGCAAGGCCAAGGCACCGGTCGGCACCACGACCGTCGTGCGCGAGCTCGCGCAGTTCTGCCGGCAGACGGTGCAGTGCTAGTTAGAGGCTACGGCCGATAGCCGGGGATCGCGCGCTCGTCGATCGCGTCGATCTGCACGGGATCCATGAACTGCTGCGCGTACGCGAGATAGACCTTGCGGCGCACGAACACGTCGAAGAGATCCGGATCGACGTGCCCTGTCACCGCCATCCGGCCCAGGATCGAGAGCGACTCCGACAACGGCTTGCCGACCTTGTAAGGGCGATCCGGTGCCGTCAGCGCTTCGAAGACGTCGGCGATTCCCATCATCCTGGCTTGCCACGACATCTGTTCGCGCGTGAGGCCCCGCGGGTAGCCCTTGCCATCCATCCGCTCGTGATGCCCTCCGGCGTATTCGGGCACGCGTGTCAGGTGCGGCGGCCACGGCAGCGATTCGAGCATCGCGATCGTCGCCTCGATGTGCCGATTGATCACGGCGCGCTCCGCCCCCGTGAGCGTTCCGTAGGGCACCGTCAGGTTCTCGACCTCGTTCGGAGTGAGCAGCGGCCGCAGGCTTCCGTCCGCCCCGCGGTAGCGCCGTTCGCCGATCCGGCACACGCGCTCGATATCGGTCGCGGACATCTGCTCCTGGCCGACGTTCGCGCGCCGCAGGAACGCGAGATCGTCATCAATTGCCGCAAGCTCCGCGCCGAGTGCGGCGTCGGTCGCAGCCGCATCGTCTCCGGCATGCCTGCGTTCGAGCGCGCGCGCCCGCGCCTCAGCGGCGAGCGCGTCGAAGCGCGCCGCGACGAGATCGATGCGATCGACAATCGTCTGCAGCTTGGTCGCCTTGTCGACGACGTGCACCGGCGTCGTGATCTTGCCGCAGTCGTGCAGCATGCCTGCGAGATGGAGCTCGGCGCGATCGCGTTCCGACATCCGAAAGGGCGCCAGCGCGCCCTCCGTCGTCTCGTGTGCGGCCTCGGCCAGCATCATCGTGAGCTCCGGCACGCGCTGGCAGTGCCCGCTTGTATACGGCGACTTCTCGTCGATCGCGGTGTTGATGAGCACGACCAGGCTCTCGAATAGCGCCTCCAGCTGACCGATCAGGAGCTGGTTCGACAGCACGACGCCGGCGAGGCCGGTGAGCGCTTCCGCCAGCCGCTGATCGTCCTCCGAGAATTCGGCGACCTTCCCGTGCGTGTCCTGCGCGTTGACGAGCTGGAGCACGCCAATCAGCTCGTCCCGATGATCCTGCATCGGCACAGCGAGCAGCGACCGCGTACGGTACCCATATTGCGCGTCGAACCGCTTCGCAGCTGCGAAGTCGTAGCCATCGACCGCATAGACATCGGCGATGCGCACGCATTGCCGCGAGAGCGCGGCGTGCGCGACGACTGCCTCGTGGTTGGCCGTGCCGCCGGCGAGCCTGAGGGGGACCGCCGGCAGCGCCGCGGGTGTGCCATCGGCCCCCCATCCCAGCGTGCCACTGCGGACAATGTCGAACGACAACGACTGCGTGGCCGGATCGAATCGATAGAGCGCGCCGCCATCGGCGCGCGTGAGACGCATTGCGGCGGCGACGATGATGTCGAGCAGGCGCGCCGGATCGCGCTCGCGCGCAAGCGCGCGGCCCACGTCCGTCAGCTGTTCGAACCGAGCGACGAGTTCGTCGGTCGCAGGCCTGGTCATCGCGAGCGCTCCGGAACGGGGAAGTCGAGTCTACCGGAGGTGCAGCCGACGCGTCCGCGCCGCTCGTCCGCTACAATCGCGGCGCGCGTGCCGTTGCCGCTGTGCCGGCGTGCTGCACACGCTCCGCGCATGGACTCGCCAACCGCCGCCATCGTCGTCGCCGACCTCAGGAAGTCGTACGGCAAGGTCGAGGCGGTCAAGGGCATCTCCTTTGCCGTTCGACGCGGGACGACGACGGCACTGCTCGGCGGCAACGGTGCCGGAAAAACGACGACGCTGTCGATGCTCCTCGGCGTGCTTACGCCAACCGCGGGGCGGGTGATGGTGCTTGGCGCCGAGATGCCGCGCGAGCGCCATCAAGTGCTGCCGCGGCTCAACTTCACTTCGCCGTACGTCGACTTGCCGAAGCGGCTCACGGTGCGCGAAAACCTGGCAGTGTTCGCCGATCTCTACGGGGTACGCCACGCGCGTGAGCGCATTGCCGCGGTCGCCGCCGACTTCGATCTCGAGGGCCTGTTGAAGCGCCCCTACGGAAGCCTGTCGGCCGGCCAGCGCACGCGCGTCTCGCTCGCGAAGGCGGTGATCAACGAGCCCGAGGTGCTCCTGCTGGACGAGCCGACGGCATCGCTCGATCCCGACATCGGCGACCGGATGCGGACCTATCTCGAGCAGTACCAGCGGCGCACGGGCTGCACGATGCTGCTCGCCTCGCATCACATGGGCGAAGTCGAGCGGATGTGCGACGACGTGATCATGCTGCGCGAGGGGCGTGTCGTCGACCAGGGCTCGCCGCAGGCGCTGCTCGCGAAATACGGTCGCGCGAACATGGAGGAGGTGTTCCTCGATATCGCGCGCGGTCGCGCGGACGAGCCGGTCGTCGGCAGCGCTGCCGAAGAGATCACCGCGCTCTGATGGCGACACTCGCGACTCCGACCCGGGACCAGGGCGCCGTGGCTTCGCTGCGCCGCATCCGCGCGGTCCTGCGCCGCCACGGCTACCTGATCCTGAAGTCGTGGACGCGCATCGTCTCGATGATGTACTACCCGACCGTGACGATGGTGATCTGGGCGTTCGTCACCGTCTATCTCGCACCGACCAACAGCTTCCTCAAGGACGCGCCCGGCTTTTTCATCGGTGCCGTGCTGCTGTGGGACGTGCTCTTCCGTGGCCAGCTGGGCGTATCGCTCACGTTCATCGAAGAAGTCTACGCGCGGAATCTCGGCAATCTGTTCGTCTCGCCGCTGACTTTGCCCGAGTACATCGCGGGCCAGCTTACGATGAGCGTGCTGCGAGCGCTGATCGGCGTCGGCGGCGCGTGCATCTTCGCGTGGATCCTGTTTCGCTACTCGATCTTCTCGCTCGGCCTCCCGCTGATCGCGTTCTTCGCGAACCTCCTCGTGTTCGGGTGGGCGATCGGCCTCGCGATGTCGGGGATGATCATGCGGATCGGGCTTGGCGCCGAGGAGCTCGCGTGGGCAGCGATCTTCATTCTCGCCCCGATCTCGGGCGTCTATTATCCGATCGATGTGCTGCCCGGCTGGATGCAAGTGGTCGCGCGGGCGACGCCGTCGGCGCACGTGTTCGAAGGCATGCGCGGGGTGCTCCTGCACGGCATCTTCCGCTGGGATGAATTCTGGATGGCGCTCGCGCTCAACGCCGTGTATCTCGTCGCCGGCGCGCTCACGTTTGCATGGGCGGTGCGGTGGGCGCGCGAGCACGGGGCGCTCCTGCAGATGGGCGAGTGAGCGAGGCGGGCGAGCGAGAGCGAGCCAAGGCCCGAAGGGCGCGTCGCCGAGCGACCGAGGCGCCCGACCCAGACGACGCAGCGCGGTTCTCGGCGGGTGCGGAGGGCGCGAATAGCGGCCGACCGGCCATCGCAACGATTCGCGCCGATGGAGCGGAGGCCGCGCGAGGCGCGCGACCGAGTTAGGTGGAATGAATTCTGCTCGACCGGATGCTGTACGCAACGGCGCCTTTCCGGATCGCCCCTCGAAATTCGTGTTCGCCAGAGGAGAGCGATCGCGTATCCGCATCGGACCGATGCGACTTGTTGCCGTGCGAACGTGTAGGAATTGCGCGGAGAACTTACATGGATGATCGATCGAGGTTGGCGCGGCGACACGTCCTGAAGGTGGCCGTCGTCGCCGCCGGCGCGGGTCTTGCGGCAAGCGTGCTCCCCGCGCGCGACGCGCTCGGCCAGCAGAAGGTCCCTAAGGAAACGATGAAGTACCAGGACAAGCCCAACGGCAGCATGCAGTGCGACAACTGCAGCCAATTTGTCGCGCCGAACAGCTGCAAGGTCGTCGAAGGGACGATCAGCCCGTCGGGCTACTGCATCGCCTGGGTGAAGAAGGCCTGAAGCGCCGGCACTGCGCAGGTCACTGCGGGTCGAAGGACCCGCAGGGTGTGTGCTTGCGTCGAGGACTCGCGCCTCCGGCGGCTCGATTCGGATATCTAGCGCACGGCTGCACGACGTGGCCCTTTCGGCCACTGCACGACGAGCGGTGACGCTCGGCGCGCCCCTCGCTCTCGGCCTGCTCGAGATCGGGCATCCGGCGCTGATGCCGGGCGACGATATCGTTCACACGCTGTACCCGATCGCGACCTGGTGGACCGCGCTCCACGTCGCGCAGATCCCGCTGTTCGCCCTGCTCGGCTGCGCGGTGCTGCTGGTGGTGCGTGACCTGGACGGGCGCGCGGCGCGGATCAGCCGCGCCGCGATCGCGATCTTCATCGTCGTGTATCCGGCGTTCGACGCGGCGGTAGGCGTCGCCAGCGGCCTGCTGATGAAGACCTTCACTGCGCCCACATCCGAAGTGCGCGCGGCGATCGATCCCTTCCTGCAAGCGCTGTTCGGGGGACCGGTCACCGGAACGCTCGCACTGATTGGGGCCCTGTCGTGGCTGGTGGCGCTCGTCGCCGCCGCCTTCGCGTGGCGGCGCGCGCGGGCCCCGATGGCGGTCGTGGCGCTGTTCGCGCTCTCCGGACTCCTGCCAACACGAGGTTTCCCCCTCCGGAGGTTCCATGTACGGCTCCCGCGTTTCGCTCCCGTTTTCCGCGCTCGCCTCTGTCGTCGTCGCAACACTGTTCGCCTTGACCGCCGCTCCCGCCGCCGCGGAGCGCATCAAGGGCTCCGGCACCGTCAAGACTGAGACCCGGAGCGTGAGCGGGTTCAATGCCGTCGCGGTCGACGTGCCCGCCAACGTGACCCTGCGCCAGGGCACCGGCGAGGGTGTGACGCTGACAACCGACGACAACATCGCGCCGCTCGTCGAGACGGTGGTCGAGAACGGTGTGCTGAAGATTCGCTGGGCCCGGAAAAATCTCTCGCTCGACTTCAAGCGGTTGGAGATCGTGGTCGACGCGAAGACCATCGACGCGATCGCCGTCCGCGGCTCGGGTCAACTGCGCGCGCCGACGCTGAAAGCCGGCGCGCTGAGCATCGCGGTCGACGGTTCCGGCCGGATGGCGCTCGACGCGGTCGAAGCCCATTCGCTCAAGGTCGCGATCCACGGCGACGGCGAACTGACGGCGGCCGGACACGTCGATACGCTCGACGTGGCGATTGCCGGTTCCGGCGAGATCCGTGCGGCCAAGCTCGAGTCGCGGCGCGCGCAACTCGCGCTCAATGGTTCGGCACAGGCGACCGTGTGGGCCAAGGACGACCTCACCGCGACGATTGCCGGATCGGGCGAGATCAGCTACTACGGCAACCCGCGTGTCACGCAGACCGTGGCCGGGTCGGGCCGTGTCGCCGCCGCCAAGACCAGTTAGCGCGAGAGGATTACGATGGGCTCCGCGCTGTTCGCCGTGGCGCGATTCCGGAGCCCGTCATGAACGATCCCCAGGCTTATCCCTACGCGACGTTCCTCAACGTCCTGCACCCCGCATTGAGCGTGGTCGATGTGCCGTCGCTCGTGCGCGCCAATACGCATCCCTGGTACAACCAGACGCTGTGCCAGGTCAACGACGCGGTAGTGCGTCTGGGCGTGCTCAAAGGCGAGTATCACTGGCACAAGCACGACCATGACGACGAGTTCTTCTTCGTCCTCGATGGCCACTTCCTGATCGACCTCGAGGATCGCACCGTCGACCTTGCACCACAGCAAGGCTTCGTAGTGCCGAAGGGCATCGTGCACCGGACGCGTGCACCGGAGCGCGCCGTCGTACTGATGATTGAGACTGCGGCGATCGTCCCCACTGGCGACGCCTGAGCGGAGCAAGCTCAACGTTGGCGCACGCACGGCGCAAAGGCCGGGCGATAATGGCCGACGCCTGTGTCACGGAATTCCGCACCTCCGCATCGTCGACGACGTCATCCTCCGACCCCGCCGACACTCTGGCAGTGCCTGCTGCTATCGGTCCTGTTGCACGTACTCGTCGTGCTCGTATTCGGAACGGAGTCGGGAGGTGGGGGCGCGGGAGGCGGCGCGCGCGCGCCGACGCTGACGGTCACGCTCGCCCCGCCGCTAATTGTTGCGCCGCCTGCGCCACGAGTAAGCCCGGCGCCGACGCGTACGGTTCCGCGCGCAGGTCGTGCTCCAGCGCGTACCGCCGCCAAGGCCGTCGCGCCCGCGAAACCGGCACCGGTCGAGGCGCCGGAAACCACTGCGCCTCCTGCTACGGCTGCGCCGACTCCGGAAACGCTGCCGCAACTGAATCCGGGCGCGCCCGAAGTCGTCGACAAAACGATCGCACCTGTACCGGCGGAGCCCGCGGCGAGCGAAGGGACGATCGAAGCCGCGCCGCGCGTCGAGCCGGAACCCGCGCGCGAAGTGCCCCCGTCGCCACCGGTAGCCGTGCCGCGCGAAGAGAGCGCGCCAGAACCACCGATACCCGCGGCGCGTCCGTCGCAGGAAAAGGCGGCGCCGCCGGTCGAACCGCCGGCGAAGATCGAGCCGCCAGTCGCGCCGCCGGCGAAAGTCGAACCGCCGATCGTGCCGCCCGCAATCGAGCGCGTGGCACCCGTGGCACCGGCGCCGGAGGTCAAGCCCGAAGCGCAGCCCACCGTCGATCTCACGCCGGCGCCTGCGCCGCCCGTCCCACTGCCGCCGCTGCCGCAACCGTTGCCGTCGTTTGTCCCGCCACCCGCGCCGCAACTCGCGCCTATGCCGGCGCCGGTTCCAGTGGCTCCTCCACCACCTCCGGCTCCGACACCGCCGCAGGAATCGAAACCCCCACCGACGCCACCGGAGCCGAGGCCGCCCGTCTTCGTTCCCGAGCCGCGCCCTCCGGCGAGGGTGACGGAGCCACCGACGCCTCCAGCGCCCGAGGCGCCGCAAGTCGCGCCCGAACCAACGCCGTCGCCGGAGGTACCCGCGCGCGTCGTGCCCGAACCTCCTGTGCGCGCCGCTCCGGAGCCCGCGGCGCCGCGACCGGGTGCCGAGCCGACGCCGGTGATGGCTCCGCCCGTAGCCGCGCCGGCAACACCCTCGGCGACTCCGGCGCCTTCCCGCGAGGCACCACGTCCGACTGCGCCGTCGGGTGCGCCGACACCTGCGCCGGAACCGGCCGCGCCGTTGCCCGCCGAGCGCGCCGCGCCTTCGGTGCCGTCGCCCGGGGGTGCTGCCCCGGCAGCGGGGCCGACATCGCCCTACGAACCTCGCTTGCGCTTCGGAACGCCGCCGACGCCGGAGGAGGAACTGTTCAAGCCGCGCAAACCGGGAAACGAAGTGGAATCGGTGATGCCGGTCGGCAAGGCGCCGCGCATCGTGCCGAATGAAGCGAAGCCCGATACCGCCATCGCGGGACGCCCCGACACGCGCAAAGGCGTGCTCAACTTGTTCCCGCCGCCGCCCGAGAAGGAATCGAAGCTCGGGCGCGACATCCAGAAGGCCGCACAGCCGGATTGCCGCAATGCGTACGCCGGCATGGGGCTGCTCGCGGCGCCGTTCCTCTTGTGGGACTCGGTGACCGACACCGGATGCCGGTGGTAGCCTAGCTCATCCGGTTCTTCCAAGTCCTCGCCGATGAACGACGCGAACGTCACGAACGACGAGTTCACCCGCTTCTGGAACGACGTGCTCGTCGCGAAGTTCGAGCGCTTCCGCAACATCCTCCTGGAGGGGATGAGCCTGCACAGCCGCGTTCCGTTCCAAACCCTCGATGTGCCGCGCGGGTCGAAAGTGATCGATGTCGGCTGCGGCTGGGGCGACACTGCGATCGAGCTCGCGCGCAAGACCGGTCCGGACGGATCGGTGCTCGGGCTCGACTGCTGCGACGCGTTCCTCGAGAAGGGCCGCGCGGACGCGCGTGCGGCGGGCCTCGACAACGTCCGCTTCGTCGCGGCCGATGTGCAGACCTACAGCTTCGAGCGCGACTTCGACCTCTGCTTTTCGCGCTTCGGGATGATGTTCTTCGCCAACCCCGTCGCCGCGATGCGCAACGTGCGTAGCGCGCTCAAGCCCGGCGGACGGCTGGTCTTCGTCGTCTGGCGGACGATCGACGACAACCCGTTCCTCGGTCTGCCCAAGCGCGTCGTCCTCGAGTTCCTGCCGCCGCCCGGCGAGGATGCGGCGACGTGCGGTCCCGGTCCATTCTCGATGGCGAGTCCCGACGTCGTGGGCGCGCAGCTCAAGGCGGCCGGCTTCGTCGAGGCGACCTTCACGCGAGTCGACGGACCGGTGATGGTCGGCCGCGACCTCGAGCAGGCAATCGACTTCCAGATGGCGCTTGGCCCGGCCGGCGAGACCGTGCGCGAGGCCGGTCCCGCAGCCGAGGGGCGCAAGGACGAGATCCAGCGCGCATTGCACGCCGAGCTTGCGGGCTACCGGCAGCCCGACGGATCCATCGTCCTCGGATCGAGCTCGTGGACGATCACCGCACACAACCCCGGCCGGGAGAAGGCATGAGCGAGGCGAGCCATGGTGCCCGTGCACGTCCGGGCGAGCGCTTTTCGTCCGAGATCACGCTCACGCCCGCGCAGGTCGCATCGTTTGCGCGCGAAGTGGGCGACGATAATCCCGTTCATCACGACCCTGTTCATGCGGCGGCGACGCGCTTCGGTCGGTTGATCGCGAGCGGTCCGCATACGACGGCGCTGCTGCTCGCGCTGACGGCCGCGCACTTCTCGAAGCGAGGTGCGATGCTCGGCCTCGAGTTCTGGCAGCGATTCCGGCGGCCGATCTTCGCCGACGAGACGATCCGGCTCGAATGGCTGGTCGTCAAAGTTACGCCGAGCGCTTCGCTCAACGGCGACATCGTCGAGCTGCGCGGACGAATCAAGGGCGCCGACGGGCGTACTGCCGTCGGCGCGAAGGGCCGCGTGCTCGTTACCGACGCGCTATAGCCGGCGCCCGCCTCGCTCAGTCGAAAAGCAATACAGCAATGACCTTGCGGCCCTCGGCCGCGAGGATGTTGAACGTGCGGCAGGCGGCCGCGGTATCCATCACCTCGACGCCGACACGGGCCTCGACCAGCGCATGCGTCAGGCGCGGATGCGGAAACCGATGCGTCGCGCCCGTACCGAGCAGCACGACCTCGGGCTCGTGCGCGAGGAGCGAGGCGAAATCCGCTTCGGTGAGCGCGTCGAAACCGCCGGGCGCGAAACCTTCGACGATCGTATCGGACGTGAGCACGATCGGCGCGCGGTATTCCTGCGCGCCGACGCGCACCCACCCCTTGCCCTGGCCGGTGACGACGTTGCCGGCCGGCGTCGAGAGATGGAACTTCATCGGCGCTTGTGCATTGCGGTAAGTAACTAATTGGGCTAGGATTCTACGCGGGATCTCCCCTGACGTCGCTCGGACGGTTCCGGGCGCTTACGCCGAAAGCTCCGCATGTCTTCATCCCCCGGTACCGAGTTCGAGCGCCTGAAGCGCCTCCCGCCGTACGTCTTCAACATTACCACCGAGCTCAAGATGGCGGCGCGCCGCCGGGGCGAGGACATCATCGACTTCGGGATGGGGAATCCCGACGGACCTACGCCGCGACACGTCGTCGACAAGCTGATCGAGACCATCGGCCGCCCCGACACGCATGGTTACTCGGTGTCGCGCGGCATCCCGCGGCTTCGCCGCGCGATCTGCCATTGGTATGAGCGGCGCTACGGCGTCGAGTTCGATCCGGAGACAGAGGCGATCGTCACGATTGGTTCGAAGGAGGGGATCGCGCACCTCGCGCTGGCCACGCTCGGCCGCGGCGACACCGTGCTGGTGCCGAACCCGAGCTACCCGATCCACATCTACGGCCCGGTGATCGCGGGCGGTGACATCCGGCACGTGCCCATCACGCCCGAAGTGGACTTCGTCGCCGAGCTCGAGAGCGCGATCCGGACGCTCTTCCCGAAGCCGAAGATGCTGATCCTGAACTTTCCGTCGAACCCGACCGCGCAGTGCGTCGAGCTGCCGTTCTTCGAGAAGATCATTGCGCTCGCGCGCGAGCACGGGATCTGGGTCGTGCACGACCTCGCCTATGCGGACATCACGTTCGACGGCTGGAAGGCGCCCTCGATCATGCAGGTTCCCGGTGCGCGCGAGGTGGCGGTCGAGTTCTTCACGATGTCGAAGAGCTACAACATGGCCGGCTGGCGGATCGGCTTCATGGTCGGCAACAAGGAGCTCGTCTACGCTCTGTCGCGAATCAAGGGCTACCACGACTACGGAACGTTCACGCCGATCCAGGTGGCGGCCATCGCCGCGCTCGAGGGCCCGCAGGACTGCGTCGGCGCGATCGCGATGAACTACCAGAAGCGCCGCGACGTGCTTTGCAAGGGTCTGCACGAAGCCGGCTGGGCGGTCGACGTGCCGAAGGCATCGATGTATGTCTGGGCGAGGATTCCCGAAGCCTATCGATCGATGGGTTCGCTCGAGTTCACGAAGCAGCTGCTTGCGAAGGCCAAGGTGTCGGTGTCGCCGGGCGTGGGCTTCGGCGAATATGGCGACGATCACGTCCGCTTCGCGATGATCGAGAACGAGAACCGGACGCGGCAGGCGGTACGCGGGATCAAGGACATGTTTCGCAAGGACGGGCTGCTCTGATGGCGAAGGCTCCGATGAAGCCGCTGCAGGTGGGCCTGCTGGGGATCGGCACGGTCGGGCTCGGCACCTGGACCGTGCTCGCGCGCAACGCCGAGGAAATCGCGCGGCGCGCGGGGCGACCGATCCGGATCACGCAGGTCGCGGACAAGGCGACCGAGCGCGCGCGCGAGCTCGTGGGCGGAGCGGCCGGCGTAAGCGTCACCGGCGATGCGACCGCGGTCCTCGCGCATCCCGACATCGACATCGTCGTCGAGCTGATCGGCGGTCTCGAGCCCGCGCGGACGCTCATCCTGCAGGCCATTGCGCACGGCAAGCACGTGGTCACCGCGAACAAGGCGCTGCTCGCGCGTCACGGGAACGAGATCTTCGCGGCCGCCCATGCGAAGGGCGTGATGGTGGCCTTCGAGGGTGCGGTCGCCGGCGGCGTGCCGATCATCAAGGCATTGCGCGAGGGCCTCACCGCCAATCGGATCGAGTGGATCGCGGGCATCATCAACGGCACGTCGAACTTCATCCTTTCCGAGATGCGGAGCAAGGGCGAATCGTTCGCTGCCGCGCTCAAGGACGCGCAGACGCGCGGTTACGCCGAGGCCGATCCGACGTTCGACGTCGAGGGCATCGACGCCGCACACAAGCTCACGATCATGTCGGCAATCGCCTTCGGCGTCCCGATGCAGTTCGACAAGGTCTACACCGAGGGCGTCACCAAGCTCACCCGCGAGGACATCCGCTACGCCGAGGACCTGGGCTACCGGATCAAACTTCTCGGCATCACGCGCCGCACCGACGCGGGCATCGAGCTCCGCGTCCATCCGACGCTGATCCCGACGAAGCGCCTGATCGCGAACGTCGAGGGGGTGATGAACGCCGTGCTCGTGAAGGGTGACGCGGTCGGGCCGACGATGTACTACGGTGCCGGCGCGGGGGCCGAGCCGACGGCGAGCGCGGTGATCGCGGACCTGGTCGACGTGACGCGGATGCACACGGCAGACCCGGACCACCGCGTCCCGCATCTCGCGTTCCAGCCGGAACAGCTGTCCGACCTGCCATTCCTGCCGATCGGCGAGGTGGTGACAAGCTATTACCTGCGGATGCGGGTGCAGGACAGGCCGGGTGTGCTGGCCGACATCACGCGAATCCTTGCTGACCGCGAGATCTCGATCGACGCCATGATCCAGAAGGAACCGCCCGAGGGCGCGAAGCAGACCGACATCATCCTGCTCACGCACTTGACGATCGAGAAGCGCGTTGTCGACGCGATCGAGAAGATCGAGGCGCTCCCGACCGTCTCGGGCAAGGTGGTGCGGATCCGGATGGAAGAATTGAACTAAGGTCGCTGCCTGCGGCGAAACCGGGGGTCGATATGACGGTCAGAATCGAGAAAGACGGAGCGGTGTGGACGATCGTGCACGATCGGCCGGAGGCCCGGAATGCGATGGATCCGGCGAGCGCCGACGCGCTGACCGCGGCCTTCCTGGAATTCGACGCCAACCCGGACGCGTCCGTCGCGGTGTTCTACGGCGCCGGCGGCGCGTTCTGCGCGGGCTGGGACCTCAAGTACGTGAACTCGTTGGACGCGAAGCATCCGCTGGGCGAGCTCGACATTCCGCTCATCGGGCCGCGCGTCAACGGCGAAGAGATTCCGCGCGGACCGTTGGGCCCGTCGCGGCTCGAGCTCGACAAACCGGTGATCGCGGCGATCGAAGGACCCGCCGTCGCGGGCGGGATGGAACTCGGACTGTGGTGCGATTTCCGGGTGATGGCGAACGACGCCTACTTCGGCGTCTACTGCCGTCGGTGGGGCGTGCCACTGATCGACGGCGGCACGGTTCGCCTACCGCGCATCGTCGGCCAGGGTCGGGCGCTCGAGATCATCCTCACCGGGCGCAAGGTACCGGCGGAGGAGTGCCTCCGCATCGGGCTGTGCGAGTACGTCACGCCCCGCGGTGGCGCGCGTGCGAAGGCGGAGGAGCTCGCCCGCGAGATCGCACGCTTCCCGCAGGTCTGCGTGCGCGCCGACCGCCGCTCCGCGATCCATGGTCACGGGATGCCCGTGCGCGATGCGCTGATCCAGGAGTGGTACAACGGTCGCGACGCCCTGATCAAAGACGGTGTCGCAGGCGCGGGCCGCTTCAAGGCGGGGCTTGGCCGGCACGGCGATTTCGAGAAGATCCTGTGATTTGCATGGGTGGCGTGAGCGGGTGTCGGGCGGGCGATCGATGCACTATATAAGCACGCGCGGCGCGTGGGCACACTCTCCGCAGCCGTTCTGCGCGATCCTGCTGGAAGGGCTCGCGCCCGACGGCGGGCTCGCCGTGCCGGAAGCATACCCGGCATTGTCGGCGGGGGAGCTTGCAGGGCTCCGGCCGCTCTCGTATCGCGAGCTCGCGTTCGCCGTGCTGCGCCGCTTCATCGATGACATTCCGGCACCGGATCTCAAGACGTTGATCGAGCGGACCTATACCGCGGCAGCCTTCGGTGCCGACGAGATCACACCGGTTACCGCGCTCGAGCCCGGAGTGCATCTGCTGCACGCGTCCAACGGCCCCACGCTCGCATTCAAGGACATCGCGCTGCAACTGCTGGGCAATTTGTTCGAGTACGTGCTCGCGGAGCGGGGAAGCGCGCTCAACATCCTCGGCGCGACCTCGGGCGATACCGGCAGCTCGGCCGAATACGCGATGCGCGGCAAGCGCGGCATTGCGGTGTTCATGCTGTCGCCCAAGGGCCGGATGAGCCCGTTCCAGACGGCGCAAATGTTCTCGCTCGCCGATCCGGACATCCACAACGTCGCGATCGACGGCGTGTTCGACGATTGCCAGGACATCGTGAAGTCGTTGGGTGCGGACGCCACTTTCAAGGGGCGCTACGCGCTCGGCACCGTCAATTCGATCAACTGGGCACGGATCGCAGCGCAGGTCGTCTACTATTTCAAGGGCTATTTCGCGGTCGCGCGCACCGCTGGCGAGCCGGTGGACTTCGCCGTGCCGTCGGGCAACTTCGGCAACATCCTCGCGGGGCACGTCGCGAAGCGGATGGGGCTGCCGATCCGGCGGCTGATCCTCGCCACCAACGAGAACGACGTGCTCGACGAGTTCTTCCGCACGGGCAGCTACCGGCCGCGCGGCACTGCGGAGACGCACGCGACGTCGAGTCCGTCGATGGACATCTCCAAGGCATCGAACTTCGAGCGTTACGTGTTTGACATCGTGTCGCGCGATCCGGTGGTTGTGCGCGAGCTGTGGACGCGGATCGCCCAGGAGGGCGGCTTCGATCTCGCCGGAACGCCGCATTGGGCGAATGTCGCCGCGTCGGGCTTCGTGTCCGGTGCGAGCACGCACGCGGACCGAATCGCGACGATTCGCGCTACCTATGCGCAATCCGGGAGAGTGCTGGATCCGCATACGGCGGACGGCGTCGGCGTGGGGCGGCGATTGCGCGATCCGGCCGTACCGCTGGTCTGCGTCGAGACAGCACTTCCGGCCAAGTTCGCGGCGACGATCCGCGAGGCGCTCGGCCGCGATCCCGAGCGGCCGGCGGCGTATGCCGATCTCGAATCCCGGCCGCAGCGCTGCGACGTGCTGCCGGCGGACGCCCTGCGTGTGAAGAACTACATCGCGGCGCATGCCAAGGCGGCCGCCTGAGCGCGCTCGCCAATCTCGGCCGTAACCTGATCGCCGGCCTCCGGCTCGCGCTGTTCCTGCGCGTGTCGCGTCTCGCGTTCCGGATCGATCTCGCGCAGCTCCTGCTGCTGTTCATCGTCTCGGCGTCGATCGACTTCGGCGTCGACTGGATCGTCGTCGGTGAGGACGCCCGCTTCACCTGGCTTGGAGCCGGTGGCGAATTCTTTTCGGCCGGGCTTCTGATCCTGCTCGCGGTCGTGCAGGCGCTCCTGTTCCGCGAACGCGCGCTGGCACTGGCGATTCCCGTGCTCGCGTATGCGGCGTATCCGGTGATCCAGGTCGCGCACGCTTTGCCCGGGTTCGTTCCGGCGTTGTTTGCGCGCTTGCCGACATGGGCCGACGACGTCTTCGACATCGCGCTGCGGGTCTGGGCGCTCGCCCTGTTCATCCGTGTTGTGGCGGTCGCGCTTGGCCCCGCGCCGCGGCATCGCCGGCTGTACGCCGTGCTGGGGGGGCTGATGATCATGGCGACCATCGTGCTTTCGCCAACGATGCTCGTCACGCAGGATTGGTGGCATCCGGCGTTGGTGCCGCCCGACGGTCGCTACCCGAATCCGGCTTCCGAGCCTGTGCTCGCCGCGCAGGCGACGCTGCTCGATGACGCGCTGTCGAATCTCGAGGACGAAACGGAAGGCGAGACCGACCTCTATTTCGTGGGCTTCGGCAGCGACGCGCGCGACGAGACCTATCGCCAGGACATCCTTGCCGCGCAGCGCGTCATGGACGAGCGCTGGGACACGCGCGACCGCTCGGTCGTGCTATTGAATAGCCCCGCGACGCTGCTCGACACGCCGATGGCGACCGTCACGAACCTGCGCGAATCCCTAAAGGAAATCGCAGCGGCGATCGACGTCAACGAGGACGTCGTGATGCTGTATCTGGCGGGCCCGGCCGGCCGCGACGGCTCGCTCCAGGCGACGCTGCCGCCGCTCGAGCTCGTGCCGCTGTCGCCTGCAATGCTGAAGACGCTATTCGACGAGGCGGGCATCGTGTGGCGCGTCGTCGTCGTGTCGTCGTGCCGCGGCGAGGCTTTCATCGACGCGCTCAAGTCCGACACGACGATCGTCCTGGTCGCCGCCGACGACGCCAGCGGCGAGTGCACGAGCGCGCGTGACGCGACGCGAATCGGCGCCACACTCTTCGACGCGCTCTCGCATGCCGAGTCGCTGCAGCAGGCGCTCGAGACAGCGCAGGGGGCGGTGGCGGGGCGCGGCGGCGCGCCGGGCGCGAAGCTTCATATCGGTCCGGAGATCGCGACCAAGCTCCGCGAGCTCGATCGCAAGCGGGCGACGCGCGGGGCGAGCCGCACCGTTTAGCGTCCCCGGATTGACCCCGCACGCCCGCGTGCGGAGAATTGGCCACCCGCACGCCCCGTCGAGGGCGGGGGATCCTGGAGGAATTCATGCGCCGCCTGACCGCCTTCGCCGCCGCGATCGCCGCCTGCCTCGCCTTCGCCGCGCCTTCGCTGCATGCGCAAGCCCCGGAGAAGCCGAAGCTCGTGGTCGCCGTCGGCGGCAAGACGCTGTTCTACTACCTGCCGTTGACGATCGCGATACAGAACGGCTACTTCAAGGCCGAAGGCCTCGAGGTCGAGCTCCAGGATTTCCCGGGTGGCGCCCGCGCGCTGCAGGCGCTTTTGGGCGGCAGCGTCGACGTCACTTCGGGCGCGTACGAGCACACCATCACGCAGCAGGCAAAGGGCCAGAACATCGAGCTGATCTTCCTGCAGGGCAAGTACTCGGCGATCGAGCTCGTGATGAGCAAGGCGAACGCCGAGAAGTACAAGTCCCCCGCGGATCTGAAGGGGATGAAGATCGGCGTGACGGCGCCGGGATCCTCGACCAACATGTTCGTCAACATCCTGCTCGCGAAGTCGGGATTGAAGCCCGATGACGTGTCGATCATCGGTGCGGGAGCATCCGCCGGCGCGGTGGCCATCATGCAGCGGGGCGAGCTCGACGCGCTCGCCAATCTCGACCCCGTGGTCGCGCAGCTCGAGTCGCAGGGCTTCGTCTCGGTTATCGACACCCGCACGGCGAAGGGCATGCAGGAGGTTTACGGCGGCGCGTACGCGGCGGGCTCGATCTACGTGCCGGTCGATTTCCCGAAGAAATATCCGAATACGACGCAGGCGTTCGTCAACGCGATGATGCGCGCGCTGCGCTTCATCCAGCACTCGACGCCCGACCAGATCGTGGCCGCGGTCCCGACCGACTACTACGCCGACAAGGCGCTCTACAAGGCCGCGCTCGAGAAGAACCTCGAATCGTTCCAGCACGACGGTGCGATCGGCATCGAGGCCGCGCGCAACGTGTATCGAGATCTCAAGACGTTCGATCCGCAGGTCCAGACCGCGACGGTCGATCTCAACAAGACGTTCGATTCGTCGTTCGCGCTCAAGGCGGCCCAGAAGTTCAAGTGATGGCCGCCCGCGCGCAAGCGGCCGCGGCACTGGCGCTCGACGCCATCACCTGCACGTTCGCCGCGCGGCCCGGCGCCAAGGGCGCGGCGGCCGGACGCTACACCGCCGTCCGCGATACGACGCTCGCGGTCGCGCCGGGCGAGTTCGTCTCCGTCGTCGGGCCGACCGGATGCGGCAAGTCGACGCTCCTGAACGTCGCGGCCGGGCTGCTTGCGCCCACGTCGGGCCGCGTGTTCATCCATGGCGAGCCTCTCGCCGGCATCAACTCGCATGCGGGATACATGTTCCAGGCCGATGCGCTGATGCCGTGGCGCAGCGCGCTCGCGAATGTGACCGCGGGCCTCGAGTTCCGCGGGCAGAACAGGACGGAGGCGACGGGCCGCGCGCGCGATTGGCTTGCCCGCGTGGGGCTGGCAGGCTTCGAGGACCGCTTTCCGCATCAGCTCTCGGGCGGTATGCGCAAGCGCGTGGCGCTCGCGCAAATCCTGATCCTCGACCCCGGCCTGCTGCTCATGGACGAGCCGTTCTCCGCGCTCGACATCCAGACCCGGCAGCTGATGGAGAACGAGTTGCTCGAGTTGTGGAGCGTGAATCGCAAGTCGGTGCTGTTCATCACGCACGACCTCGAAGAGGCGATCTCGCTGTCAGACCGCGTCGTGGTGCTGTCGGCCGGTCCGGACACGCGCCCGATCGGCGAGTTCGCGATCGACCTGCCGCGACCGCGCGACGTCGCCGAGATCCGGATGACGCCGCGCTTCGTCGAGCTGCACGGAGCGATCTGGCAAACGATGAAGGCGGAAGTGCTGAAGGGTTATGCGCAAAGCCGGCACTGAGTCGCGGGCAAGGCTCACGCTGTACCACCTGTTGCTGCTGGGGGCCGTGTTCGCGTTCTGGTATGCGATGACGACGCCCGGCCTCGTCTCCGAGGAGGCCGCGAAGAAGACTGCCTTCTTCTTCGGCAAGCCGCTCGACGTGCTGAAGGTGATCTGGGTGTGGTTCACGGGCGGGAAGATCTACCCGCACCTGTGGACCACGCTCGTCGAGACGCTGCTCGCGTTCGCGCTCGGCAGTCTCCTGGGTCTGATCGTGGGGTTGTGGCTCGCGCTCTCGCCGATGGCCTCGGGGCTCGCCGATCCCTACATCAAAGCGGCCAACGCAATGCCGCGCGTGATCCTGGCGCCGATCTTCGCGCTGTGGTTCGGGCTCGGGATCACCTCGAAGGTCGCGCTCGGCGTGACGCTCGTCTTCTTCATCGTATTCTTCAACGTCTTCCAGGGGATCAAGGAAGTGAGCCCGACGGTGCTTGCAAACGCGCGCATGCTAGGCGCGTCGCGCCAGCAGCTCCTGAAGAGCATCTACCTACCGTCGGCGACGTCGTGGGTGTTCTCGAGCCTGCACACGGCGATCGGCATGGCGTTCGTCGGCGCCGTGGTCGGCGAGTACCTGGGCTCGGCGAGCGGCGTCGGGTACCTGATCGTGCAGGCCGAAGGCGTGTTCGATATCAACACCGTGTTTGCCGGCATTCTCGTGCTGACGGCCTTTGCGCTCGTGCTGGATCTCGTCGTGACGCAGGTCGAGGAGCGTCTGCTCGTATGGCGGCCGCGCGCGGCGGAGACGGAGACCCTGTGATCGCTTGAGGACCAGAGAGAAGGAGCGTCCATGCCCGAGTACCTCGCGCCCGGGGTCTACGTCGAAGAATACGAAGCGAATGCGCAGCCGATCCCTGGGGTCTCGACGTCGATTGACGGCGCGACGGCGCGGTCGCTGATCGATCGTTTCAAGGACCTCGCTCCACACGATTGGACCGGCTTCAACGAATCCGATCCGGGGATCACGCTGGTCGAGCTTTTCGCTTGGCTCGCTGAAGTCCTGCTGTATCGAACTGGCGGAGCGACGGACGCTCGCCGCGAGGCCGCGTTGCGGGAGCTCCTGCCGGCTGGGCAGTCGATGCAAAGTTCACGGCACCTGCGGCGCGGCCGGCGCCGCGCCATCGAGGAGAGCAGACTCATGACCCGAGTTGATCCGTTGCGGAACTTTCGCTTCCGAGTGGAGATTGACGGCATCGCCGCCGCTGCATTCACCGAAATCGTCATTGGCCCGATGACTGTCCAAGCGATCGACTATCGCGAAGGCACAGATCCGCCCCACGTTCGAAAGAGGCGGACAACCGCCGAACGGTCGTGATCACGGTCATGGACGAGTCCGGCACCGATGCCGCCCGGTTCGTCGTTAGGGGAGCCTGGCCGGCCAAAGTCGAGGTGAGTAACTTCAACGCCAAGGGCAACGATGTCTGCATCGAGACTCTCGAGCTCGCGAACGAGGGCATCGAGCGAGTGAGTTAGAAGTGGGTATCGCGATGGCTTCGCAGGATCCGACCCCATTCACCAACATGCGGTTTCGTGTCGAGATCGACGGCATGGAGGAAACGCGTGCCGTCGAAGTCATCCTGCCGCACGCTCATCGCGAGAGTGGGCCTGGTGGGCAGCAGGTGGTGCAATTCGACACGCTGACGTTGCGCCGCGGTCTGACGCGATCGAGTGAATGGTACGAGTGGTGGCGCGAGGAGCAGGCTACTGCACGTGACGCCGAACGGGCGGTACGCGTCGTGTTGCTGGACGAGCGCGGTGCCGACGCGATCAGCTGGACGCTCCGCGGTGCGGCTCCGATCGGCTATGTCGTATCGAGCCTCAACGCGCTGGGCCACGAGCCCGTCATCGAGTCGCTCGAATTGCGCGTCAACGGAGTCGAGGCCTCGTTCGGGACAGCGCCCAAGAAGGGCCCCAAGCGGCCCTAGCCCGCGTTTGACGCGAAAACGCCCCACGCGCTATACTTACCGACCTATCGCGGGGTGGAGCAGTCTGGCAGCTCGTCGGGCTCATAACCCGAAGGTCGAAGGTTCAAATCCTTCCCCCGCAA
>CAVZAE010000021.1:0-156627 GCA_963773195.1 uncultured beta proteobacterium | reverse complement strand
GGCGTTTCCCAAACTGATCCATTACAACAAGGTGGAGAAAGGCGGTCACTTTGCGGCCTGGGAACAGCCGAAACTCTTCTCAGAGGAGTCGCGCGGGTTTCAGATCGCTGCGCAAATAGGTTGAAGTACAGCAATCTGCAGATACTTCCCACGAAGGGGTCATTGTCTAGGGGCTTCTTGGGCCCCTTGGAGGAATCGCATTTGGCTGAGAGAATCAACCGGGGCCGCCGCCTTGTCGGCGGCGTCCTCATGCCTGTTTCTGCCGAAGTGTTCGGCATGTCCGTTTCGGCGCACGCCCAGATTGCGAAGCAGTTGGCAGTAGCGCGATTGCCCATCAAAGGGGAACTACCTTCCCTTGGCGGTGCGGCCGAGTGGCTCAACTCGCCGGCGCTGACTGCGGCGGGCATTCCAGCGCGTCGTCCGGAGGCTGGTATGTGTCTAGCTATTCCTCGAGGAGAAAGACGATGTCCACCTATCGAAAGACACCTGAGGCTGTAGCGCGCCTTTCGCCGGAGCAGTATCGTGTGACGCAGGAGAATGGTACCGAAGCGCCCGGCAGCGGTGAGCTTCTCGACAACCACGAGCCGGGAATATATGTGGACATAGTGTCAGGCGAGCCGTTATTCGCTTCGTCGGCCAAGTTCGAATCGGGCTGTGGCTGGCCGAGCTTCACGCGGCCGATATCGGCCAAGGCAGTCAGCGAGCTGAAGGATATTTCACACGGAATGGTCCGTACCGAAGTGCGTTCGGTCGCCGGCGACAGCCACCTGGGCCATGTCTTCGAGGACGGGCCGAGCGACCAGGGCGGACTACGCTATTGCATCAACTCGGCCTCGCTGCGCTTCGTGCATCGCGACAACATGGCCGCGGAAGGCTACGGCGCTTACCTGAATCAGGTGGAGGAAGTCCAATGAAGCAGGAACGTTCGATACTTGCCGGCGGCTGTTTCTGGGGCATGCAGGACCTCATCCGCAAGCGCGATGGCGTGACCTCCACTCGCGTTGGTTATTCAGGCGGTGATGTTCCGAATGCGACGTATGGCCGTCACGGAACCCACGCCGAAGCCATCGAGATCGTTTTCGACCCGGGACGGCTCAGCTTTCGTGAGCTGCTGGAGTTCTTCTTCCAGGTCCACGACCCTACGACGCGCAATCGCCAGGGCAACGACGTAGGCACCAGCTACCGCTCCGCCATCTTCACAACCAGCGACGAGCAAAGGCGCATCGCCGAGGACACCATCGCCGATGTCAACGCGTCAGGCCTGTGGCCGGGGCGAGTGGTCACCGAGGTCGCGCCGGCGGGTCCCTTTTGGGCAGCGGAGCCGGAACACCAAGATTATCTGGAGCGCATCCCAAACGGATACACGTGCCATTTCATCCGGCCAGGGTGGAAGCTGCCAGCACGAGACAAAGCACACGCAGGCGGCGGGACGGCCATGTGACGTTCGCAGTCCGTCGTCAGCGACCCTGGGCGGCCGTACCGCTTGAAAACCGCTGTTTAGGCCGAAAGCGGCTATTCGCCGGCCGCCACTTCCACGGGCTGAACGTCGCGAGCCAGCGCTCACGCGAACCTCCGGCGGGCGTGGTGTACCACAAGCTGTTTGATCTACCAGCAAATCCGGCTGTCAGACGCGACACAAGATTGAAGCCCTGCTGTGGAATCCTTTATCGCATGGGGAAGATCAGAGGAAGACGCTCCCCGGAGCGTCGGCGAGCGTCGCGATATCCAACGGTTTTGTCGCTGCCCCACTGAAGCGGGCAACCGATGATTCCGCTGGCTCTAATCACTGTCGCGCTGCTGACAGCGCTGGCATTGTGGTGGTTCCACAGGGGCGAGCGGCAGTACTCCCGCGGAGCCCGTGTGCCGAACCTTAAGTACCCCCACGATGACTTTCACTGCGTCGAGCTGCGTTTCCGGACCAATGCTTGCGATGCAGTCAAGGTGATCGGGACAAAGCGATTTCTGCCCGGTGAGGTACCGGCAATCCCTCTGCCGGGATGTGACGCTGCCAGGTGTTCGTGCCGCTATGTGCGTCATGATGACCGCCGGCACAGCGATCGGCGCAATCCTTTGCAGGACGCGAACCAGTGGGCGGGGAGCGATCGCCGCACCGAGAGGGACCGCCGCAGGCCAGCGAAGACCTCGTTTGAACCGAGGATGGGGAGATAGGCCAACGCGAGCCCGGCCATGCCACTTCACCGAAGTCTTAGATGCGTCGCTCGCCGACCGCATCCGAGATTCGCCGTTGGCCGCTTCTGGCCGGTAGCGGTCTATCATCGACGACCGCTACCCGACCCGCAGCAGCCGGTCGACCGTCTCGAAAGCGGCCGTTCAGGACATGTTACCCGGCGACAGCACCGAGGATGGTTGAGCGCGCGATCAATGCTTCCGCTTATGACTCTGTCAGCTTGGCCCGCAGTTGAAGCGACTGCGGGATCGTGAGTCCCAGGAGCTTTGCCGTCTTGGGATTGATCACCAGCTCGAACGTCGTCGGCTGCTCGATCGGAAGATCCCCCGGCTTCGCGCCCTTAAGGATCTTGTCGACGTAGGTCGCAGCGCGTCGGTAGAGGTCGATGAAGCTTGGCGCGTACGACAACAGGCCGCCGGCGTCGACGAAGAGCCTCTCCTCGTACATGCTCGGGAGCCGGTTCTTCAAGGCAAAGTCCGTGATTAGCTGCCGGTTCTTGGTGTGCAGAGCAGCAGCGCTGACATACAAGGCATCGGCACGGCTCCCGATCGCGGCTCGTGAAGACCGCGGCGTAATTGTCTGACGTACGCATCTCGATTGACTGGATCTCCAGGCCCGCTGCAGCCGCGGCCGCCAGCATGTCCCGGAACGAGACCGCCTCGGCTGGGCTCTCAGGAAACCACGGCACGGCCACACGGGAGACCTTCGGAGCAATCTCCTTGAGTAACTGGAAACGCTTGCCGAATAGTTCCGGCGCGACATTGCTGAGCCCAGTGACGTTGCCGCCCGGGTGAGCGAGGCTTTCCACGAGGCCGATCTTGTCCGGATACGCAGAGACCGCCATCACGATCGGAATCGTGCTCGTCGCGTCCTTGGCGGCCCGCGTTGCCTGGGTGCCTCGACACGACGATGATGTCCACCTTCAGTTGGACGAGCTCGAGCGCCAAGGTGGGAAGCCGTTCAGTCTTCCCTTCCGACCATCGCCAGTCGAGCGTGACACTGCGGCCGTCGACATAGCCCAGTTCGCGCAGTCCTAGGCGAAACCCGTCCCAGATGGGCGAGTCCTGCCCCCCGATGACACCAATGCGAGGTACCTTCGTCGGCTGCTGCGCAAACGAGGCCAAAGGGGCGGCCAGAATGCCACCAGCGAACGTGCCGATGAATGTGCGCCGGTCGATCAATGGATCACCTTAAGCGAGGGTCGTCCAGCCATCGTACGCCCATTCCGGCATCGAGCTCGTCAACGACCGGCAGCTTCTGTCTGCTGGCTCAACCGGTCGACGCAACACCGTCCATCCCTCCCGACAAGGATTTGAAGCCTATGGCCTTCCTGCGACGCGGCTTAGCGACGATTCGAGGTTGTACGAGCACGAGTGAGAGGGCCCAAGAAACAGCGCTACTTGCGATAGTACCGATTTGACAAGCACTTGCTGTCGCGTCTCCTAAACCTAGCAGGTGTTGCGCTGACCAGTTGAATCCACAACCCGAAGCGGACGGCCGCACCCGCGTTCTTGTTATGCCGCTGTCAACTGTCAAATCGACTGAATCCTAGGTTGCCTGTCAGGGTTTTGCCGACGGAACTTTACCTATATGAGAGGTCTTAAACTGTGCGGGGCACCAGCGCGGCAAAGAGGATATGTACGTGCTGTCCCTCGCAACAGTTGTCAAATGGACCGGATCAGAAGAATGCGATTCGAGTCGCAAGCCTTCCTTAACCAAGTCGAGAGAATTCCCATGAATCTGACGCCCGAACAACGTAATCAGGTTGCTGCTGAATTGAAGAGATTTGGTGCCGACCTGCAACTCAGCGACGACCAAAAAAGCAAATTGGAGTCATTCCTAACCGAGGGTCGCGGCAAGGTTGAGCAGTACCAGCAAGCCAATCCGAGTGCTACGAAGGCCGACATAATCAAGCAGGTAGCCGCCAATCGTGATCAGCTTCGCCAGAAACTGGTGAACTTTCTGACCCCCGAGCAATTGAACAAGTGGGATGCTGAGGTGGGTAAGGCCAAGGAATTCTTTGGCCGACAAATGGGATGAGCGAGTAAACCTAACTCGGTGGCCCGCCACTAAGTATCGGCGACTCGGCCGGCGCAATTGCCGGCCGATTTGTTTTTCGCGGTCCCGTCCGCTTCTGGCCGATAGCAGCCGTTCGCGGCAGCCACTTCCATGGACTGAACGCTGCGCCGACGCCGGTCGGAATTTCCGGCGCGCCGACGTCCCACTCGCGATAGCGCTCCGCGATCTCGTGGCGCTCCGCGACATAGCGCGCGCGCGCCCATTTGCCCGACACCGAGTCGTGGAAGCGGAATGGGTGGAGGACGAGGCCCCCGACGGCGTGGACGGGGCCGCGCGTAGCGCATGGCCGTGACCCTTGCCTGCGGCTATTGCTTTGAGACGGTACCGGTGAAGATCCCGTTGGTCCCGTTGGCGAACAGCCGGTTATCCTGGAACGAGAATCCTCCGGAGAAGGTCAAGCCCGGAATAGATTCCTCGTCACCGTCGAATCGGAAACCGTGGTGTATCCAAACAGTGGTGCGATTCCGGCATCGCCGTTGTCGGAAAACTCGGAGCCGGTGATCTGTACCGTCACCGCATTCGTTAAGAAGGGATGACCCGTTACGAGCCCATTGCCGCCATTTCCGGAGAAAACGCAGTTGCGGAACGTCATGAAGGCCGTTGCGGCGGGGGTCGTAGACTGCACGGGGGTCGTCGACTACACATAGGCCCCGCTGTTTACGTTTCCATTGAACGAGGAACTTGAGACCACGCCTTTCACGTTGTCCCCAAACCATGCGCCAAAGAAGTTTTCACTGAACTCGGAGTGCTCGATATCGAGGGTTACGAAACTTGGATAACTAGTGATGAGTGTACCCCAGTAGTTCTTCGCAAACACGCTGTCGCGTATGACGATTGCGGCGGACGCGCTGGCGTGGAGCCCACTGCTGAATTCGGAGCTGAATCCACTCACCGTTATCCGCTCGAGACGGAGAACGTCTCCGATCTGGAAGTCAATCCCAATCGTTCCTCCAGTCCATCGATCGTGAGCCCAGAGAGGCCGCCGCACCCGATGGGGCGTTGACCATAATGCCGGTTCCGGAAAGAACCGAAATGCCGGCGTAGACGCCCGCGGGAGCGATAATAGACACCGACTGCGCGATCGTCACCGGACCGTAGCCGCCGGAATCGAGCACGATGACCCCCGCCGGGACTCGTTTGTGCGATGGCCGCCGCGAGGGCCCGACACGGGAGCGTCAGCGAGCACGGATTGGAATCGTTACCGAATGAAGCGACGAAGGTGCGCTGGGCAGTCGCCGTAGCGTCCGTAGCAGGTCAGGATGGATAGGGCAAACGCGATGGACGCTAACCGCATAGGCGCGATTGAGCATTTGAGGTCTCCCTGTGTGCCGCTCGCCGTGGCGGCAGGACCAAGGATATGCCCATTGCCAGTGCCGTCGCCACGAGGCTCACTACGCCGTCGCTTCTGGCCAGAGGCAGGCATTTCCCGCGCGGGAGCGGCTGGCCTCTGATTTCGACGCCGGCGCGGGCGTAGAGCTCGTCGGCGCGCCGCTGAAGGCGCTCCCCGCAGTGCAAGCCCTGGGAGTGGTATCGCAGACGCAGGCAGCGTCGGCAGCCCCATGCCCGCCCGCTGGAGACAACGGCCCCGCTTGGGGGCCGTCGTTCTCGGGTTTGGTGGAGGTGGGCGGAATCGAACCGCCGTCCGGAAGCACTCAGCAGTCGGGACTACATGCTTAGTCGAGTCATTGTGCTCTCGTTCCGACGCCGTTGACTGACATACGACGGCGGAACCAGCCACCTTGGTTTAACGCCTCGCCCAAGTGACCCGGACGGGCGCGATCGCTCTAGATGTCCTCGCTGTGACGGTTAGATCACCCGGGCCGAGCGCTGCCCGGTGCGAGGTCCGGCGGGATTAAGCCGCCAGAGCGTACGTGTTGTCGTTCGCAGGTAAGTTTGCGATTGCTCGAGTTTTACGAGGACAAGCGCCTCGGCATGCCCCAAGCTGCGTTGCAACCCCCGTCGAAACCAGTTCACCCCCGGTATTCGTCGCGTGCGGCAAGGCAGGCAGGACGCTCATCATACACCGGCCTGACGGCCGCGACCGAGCGTCACTGCCGTTACATAGGGTAGACTCACGACGATTCAAGGTCTTGCACTCACCCGATGACCGCTCCCGCGCCGCTCGTTCCCGTCATATTGTCCGGAGGTGCCGGCACAAGGCTGTGGCCGCTTTCGCGCGAGACGGCTCCGAAGGCATTCATGCGCCTGCCCGACGGCGAGACGCTGCTCGGCAAGACGATGACGCGCGCCCGTGCTCTCCCCGGCGTCGCGGACGTGGTCACCGTCACCAATCGCGATCTCTATTTTCAGACGCGCGACGTCTATGCAGCACTCGGCGGAGATGCGAATCGTCGCGACACGTTCCTGCTCGAGCCGTTCGGGCGCAACACGGCGCCGGCCGTTGCGCTGGCCGCGCACGTCGTCCGGGCAGCGCACGGCGGCGACGCCGTCATGCTGGCGATGCCCGCGGATCACCTGATCAGCGACCGCGCGGCATTTGCCGCTGCCGTCGAACGCGCGGTGGCGCTCGCACGCGAAGGCCTGCTGGTGACTTTCGGGATCCGGCCCACGCATCCGGAAACAGGCTTCGGCTATCTCGAATGCGGCGCTGCGATCGGCGCTGCCAACGCCGATTCGGCGCTGGCGGTCGCGCGTGTGCAGCGCTTCGTCGAAAAGCCGTCGCTCGACAAGGCGCGGACGTACGTCGCGGCCGGCGCGTATGCGTGGAACTCCGGCATCTTCTGCTTCACCGCCTCGACGATCCTCGCCGCGATCCTGCGTCATGCGCCTGCGGTCGATCGCGCCGTGCGTCCGATCGCGGAGGCGCTCGCCGCGCGTCCCGACGCCACGATGCTCGAGATCGATCCCGAGCGCTTCGCGAGCGTCCCCGACATCTCGATCGACTACGCGGTAATGGAGCCGGCCGCCGCCGCGGGCGGCGTCGCACTCGTACGCGGCGCGTTCGACTGGAGCGACATCGGATCGTGGCAGGCGGTGGCCGAGCTGAGCGCACCCGATGGCGACGGCAACCGCGGGCACGGCGACCGCGTGACCGTCGGGACCCGGCGTACGTTCGTGCACTCGGAGGATCGCGTCGTCGCGACGGTCGGCGTCGAGGATCTCGTCATCGTCGACACGCCTGACGCGGTGCTGGTCGCGCATCGCGATCACTTGCAGCGCGTGCGGGAGGTCGCGGGGGAGCTCAAGGCCCGCGGCAACGAAACCTACCGCTTCCACCGGACGGTGATGCGGCCGTGGGGGCTCTACACCGTGCTGGAAGAGGGCCGCGGCTACAAGATCAAGCGAATCGAAGTGAAGCCGGGCGCGTCGTTGTCGCTGCAGCTCCATCGGCGGCGCAGCGAGCACTGGGTCGTCGTGGCCGGCACAGCAACGGTGACGCGCGGCGAAGACGTGTTCGATGTCGGCGAGTACGGCTCGACCCGGATCCCGGTGGAAACCAAGCACCGGCTCGAGAACGCCGGCACCACGCCGCTCGTGATCATCGAAGTGCAGTGCGGCGACTACCTCGGCGAGGACGACATCGTCCGCTTCGAGGACCGCTACGGCCGCGCGAAGTAGCGTGCACTAGGCGGGGATGTCGGGGTCGATCAGCCGCTCCAGGCGCGCGATCTGATCCTTGAGCAACAGCTTGCGCCGCTTCATCCGTGTGAGCTGCAGCTGGTCGTGCGAGGGGTCATCGTCCAGCCGGCGGCACATATCGTCGAGATCGCGGTGCTGGACCTTGAGCTCGGCCAGCCGCTGCATCATCGCCACCCGGTCCGCGTCGCCGATGTCGGTCGTCATCATGCCTCGGGCCCCGCCGGCACCGGCTCGGGACGGCGCCCAAGCCGGCTCGTGATCCAGATGCCCGTCAGGATAAGCGCAATCCCGGCAACATGGAACAGCGCGAGCCCTTCGCCCAGCACCAGCCATGCGAGGACGACGCCATACAGGGGCATCAGGTGGACGAAGAGCCCGGCTACGTTGGCCCCGACCTGTTCGACGCCTCGGTTCCAGAACAGATAGGCGAGCACCGACGAGAACACCGCGACCAGCGCGATCGCGGTCAGGTTGCGGAACGACACCACCATCCGGTGCCCCAGCGCGAGCTCGCCCAGGAAGAACGGCAGCACGCAGAGATCGCCGACGACGATCAGCACGAACAGGAAGGTGAGCACGTGGAGACCGGCAGGCCGCCAGCGCAGGCAGATCGTGTAGGTCGACCACATCGCCATTGACAGGATGACGAGCACGTCGCCGGCGTTCAGCCGGAACGACGCGAGCTGCTCCAGGCTTCCTCGCGACAGGATCACGAGGACGCCGCCGAGCGACACGGCGACGCCGGCGAGCTGGACCCCGGAAAGCCGCTCGCGCAGGAACAACCACGAGAGCGCGATGATCATCACCGGGATGAATGAGTTCAGGATCACGCCGTTGACGGCCGTCGTGTAATTCAGGCCCAAATAGGCGAGCGCGTTGTGCGTGCCCACGCCTGTGGCGCCAAGGAGCAGCATCTTCTTCCACTTCGCGCGCACGATCGGCCATTCGCGCACGAAGTGCCGCCACGCGAAAGGCGCGACGATGAAGAAGGCGCAGAGCCAGCGCAGAAACGTCATCGTCATCGGCGGGACCTCGGGCGCGAGCGCGCGGCCGACGATCCAGTTGCAGGCCCAGAAGAGCGGCGCCAGCGCGAGCAGCAGATAGGGACTCGCGCCTCGCAGCGCGGCAATCGCCGAGTTCACACGCGAGCCTAGTCGACGAACAGGAGCGCCGGGCACTCCAGATAGCCGCGCAGCGCCTGCACGAATTCGGCGGCGTCCTTGCCGTCGACAACGCGGTGGTCGAACGACGAGGAGAGGTTCATCAACAACCGCGGCACGATCGCGCCCCCGCGCATGACGGGCCTCTCGATCATCCGGTTCACACCGATGATCGCCACTTCCGGCACATTGATGATCGGCGTGGTGACGATGCCGCCCTGCGGGCCGAGGCTCGTGATCGTGATCGTCGAACCGGAAAGCTCATCGCGCGCCGCCTTGCCGGCGCGGGCTGCCGCAGCGAGGCGCGCGACCTCCGCCGCGCTTGCCCAAAGGTCGAGCGCTTCGGCGTGCCGGACCACCGGCACCATGAGGCCGGCGTCGGTTTGGGTCGCGATGCCCAGGTGGACCGCCGCGTGGCGCGTTACGACGCCTTTCGTGTCGTCGAAGCGAGCGTTCATCTGCGGGAACGTCGGCACCGCGAGCACGATTGCGCGCATCAGGAACGGCAGCACAGTGAGTCGCCCCCGCGTTGCGGCACGGTCGGCATTGAGCCGCACGCGCAGCGCTTCGAGCTCGGTGACGTCGATTTCCTCGACGTACGTGAAATGCGGCACGCGCAGCGAATCCTGCATCCGGAGCGCGATCTGGCGGCGCAGGCCGATCACCGCCACTTCTTTCTGGCCCTCGCGCTGCGCATAGCGTGAGACGCTCGCAGGCTTCGCACCGCGAGCGGCGAACGCGACGACATCGTCGTGCACGATCCGCCCATCCGGTCCGGTGCCGCGAATCTGCTTCAAGTCGACCGCCAGCTCGCGCGCGTGGCGCCGCACGGAGGGGGATGCGAGCGGCTTGCCGACGACCTGCGGGATCGTCGTTTCGGCGGTCGCGCCGGCAACAGGGGCGGCGACGGGCGCTGCGGCCGCGACCGGGCGCGTGGCCGGCCCGAGTGCGGGCGCCTCCGATTTAGGCGCGGGCGGCGAGCCGCCACCTTCCAGCTCGACTCGCAACAGCTCGGCTCCTACCGCGAGCTTGTCGCCGGCCTTGCCGCCCAGCGCGAGCACGCGGCCTGCGACGGGCGTCGGCACCTCGACGGTCGCCTTGTCGGTCATCAGATCGGCGAGCACCTGGTCGACCGCGACCGCGTCGCCGGGCCGAACGTGCCACTCGACGAGCTCGACCTCAGCAATGCCTTCGCCGATGTCCGGCACCTTCACGACGTGAACGGCCATTAGACAATCTCCCCCATCACGCCTCCAGCGCCCGGCGGAACGCCGCGGCGACGCGGTCCGGTCCCGGGAAATACGCCCACTCCTGCGCGTGCGGATACGGCGTGTCCCAGCCGGTGACGCGCTCGATCGGCGCTTCCAGGTGGAAGAAGCAGTGCTCTTGCACGAGCGCCGCAAGTTCGGCGCCGAAGCCGCTCGTTCGCGTCGCCTCGTGGACGATGACGCAGCGCCCCGTCTTCTTCACCGATTCGACGAGTGTCGCGAGGTCAAGCGGCCACAGGCTGCGGAGATCGATGATCTCGGCATCGATGCCGCTCTCGCGCGCGGCGGCCTCGGACACCCACACCATCGTGCCGTACGCGAGGACGGTGAGCGCGCTACCCGGGCGGACGATCGCCGCCGACTCGAGCGGCACCACGTAGTAGCCGTCGGGGACTTCCGCCTGCGGCTGGTCCTTCCACGGCACGATCGGCCGATCGTGGTGACCGTCGAAGGGACCGTTGTAGATGCGCTTGGGCTCGAGAAAGATCACCGGATCGTTGCATTCGATCGACGCGATCAGGAGCCCTTTCGCATCGTACGGATTGGACGGCATCACCGTGCGCAGCCCGCACACGTGCGTGAACAATGCCTCAGGGCTCTGGCTGTGCGTCTGCCCGCCGTAGATGCCGCCGCCGCAGGGCATGCGCACCGTCATCGGCGCGGTAAAGTCGCCCGCCGAGCGGTATCGCAGGCGCGCCGCCTCGGACACGATCTGGTCGTAGGCCGGATAGAAGTAATCGGCGAACTGGATCTCCGCGACCGGCCGCAACCCTGCGGCCGCCATGCCGATCGCCACACCGACAATGCCGCCTTCGGCTATGGGCGTGTCGAACACGCGGGAGGCGCCGTACTTCGCCTGCAGGCCGTCGGTGCAGCGGAAGACGCCGCCGAAGAAGCCCACGTCCTCGCCGAACACGACGACGTTCGGATCCTTGCCGAGCATCACGTCCATCGCGGCCCGGATCGCCTGAATCATCGTCATGGACGCCATGTCACGTTCCCGCCTGCTCGCGCTGCTCGCGCAGATGCGGGGGCATCGACGCGTAGACGTCGTCGAACATCGCCGATGCGTCGTGCACGTGCCCCGAGGCGAGCGTGCCGTAGCCCTCGGCTTCTTTCTGTGCGGCGAGCACGTCCCGCTCGACCTCCTTCTGCAAGCGAGCCTGCTCGTCGTCAGACCAGGCGCCCAGCGCGATCAGGTGCCGCTTGAGGCGCGCCACCGGATCGCCCAGCGGGAAATGCTTCCAATCATCGGCCGGGCGGTATTTCGATGGATCGTCGGACGTCGAGTGCGCGCCGGCGCGATAGGTGATCCATTCGATCAACGTCGGACCGAAGCCGCGGCGCGCGCGCTCGATCGCCCAGCGCGACGCGGCGATCACGGCGAGGAAGTCGTTGCCATCGACGCGCAGCGACGCGATACCGCTGCCCACGCCGCGCGCGGCGAACGTCGCCGCGTCGCCGCCTGCGATTCCCTGGAACGACGAGATCGCCCACTGGTTGTTCACGATATTGAGGATCACCGGCGGCCGATAGACCGCGGCGAACGTAAGCGCGCTGTGGAAGTCGGCTTCCGCGGTCGAGCCATCCCCGATCCACGCCGAGGCGATGCGCGTCTCGCCTTTGATCGCCGAAGCCATCGCGAAGCCGACGGCCTGGATGTACTGCGTGCCCAGGTTGCCTGAAATCGAGAAGAAGCCGTGCGCGCGCGATGAATACATGACCGGCATCTGCCGGCCCTTGAGCGGATCGCGCTCGTTTGAGAAGAGCTGGCACATCATGTCAACGAGGGAATAGCCGCGCGCGATCAGGATTCCCTGCTGACGGTACGTCGGGAAGCACATGTCGTCAGAATTGAGTGCGAGCGCCTGGCCGACGCCGATCGCCTCTTCGCCCAGCGATTGCATGTAGAACGACAGCTTCTTCTGCCGCTGCGCCGTCAACATCCGTCCATCGAACACGCGCGTCGTCAACATCGCGCGCATTCCCCGCATCAGGAGCTCGGGCTCGGCCTTCGGGTCCCACGGCCCGACCGCGCGGCCTTCGTCATCGAGCACGCGAACCAGCGCGCCGACGACGTCGCCCGTCTCCGACGGCCGCGCGTCCACCGGGGGGCGACGCACCGCACCCGCGGGCGAGATCTGCAGGTACGAAAAATCGGTCTCGCGTCCCGGGCGCCCGGGCGGTTCGGGCACGTGAAGCGTGAGCGGCGGATACGAGCTCATCCGTTGGCCTCCGGACGTTGCGGGTTGCGCGTCTTTCGAGCGACTGCGACGTGGAGGATACCTTGAGCCGCGGGCCGCGCGCCGGTTCCGTATAATTTGCGCTCGTTCTACTGTAGCTCGTGCCGCCGGAAACCTCCGTCCCCGGCACGGCGGCAGCGGCGGCTCCCCACGACGGTTCCGCTGCACCCGCAAGCGCCGCCGCGCCGGTGAATCCCCACCCCGCAGCGAACCCGTCCCGGGTCGCCGCGCTGCCCCCGCTCGCCCCGCACCCGCCGAGTCCGGGGCAAACCGCGCGCGCACCCGCGCTGCCGGGCTCGTCCGACGCGCTTGCGCTGGCGGAGCTCGCGCGCGAGTGCGCGACGCAGAAACGCGTCCTGGCCGCGATCGCGGCCGACGCGCAGGGCGCACGGAGAATCGCCGAGGAGCTGCCGTGGTTCGCGCCGGAACTCCGCGTCGCGCTCCTGCCCGACTGGGAAACGCTGCCGTACGACCCGTTCTCGCCACACCACGATCTCGTGTCCGAACGTCTCGCGACGCTATATCGCGTGTCGCGCGGTGAATGCGACGTGCTCGTCGTCGCGGCTACGACCGCTCTTTACCGGCTCGCGCCGCCGTCGCACCTGGCGGCGTTCACGTTCTTCCTCAAGCAGGGCACGCGTCTGGACGCAGAGGCATTGCGCGCGCAGCTCGCCCTTGCTGGATACCAGCACGTGACGCAGGTCGTCTCGCCCGGCGAGTTCTCGGTCCGCGGCGGGCTGATCGATCTCTTCCCGATGGGGAGCCCGCTGCCCTACCGCCTCGATCTCTTCGGCGACGACATCGAGAGCATCAAGACCTTCGACGTCGACACGCAGCGCACGCTCTATCCGGTGCCCGAAGTGCGCCTCTTGCCCGCGCGCGAGTTCCCGCTCGACGAGTCCGGCCGCTTGCGCTTCCGGAGCCGCTATCGCGAGGTCTTCGAAGGTGATCCGTCGCGCTCGCCGCTCTACCGCGATGTGAGCAACGGGATCGCCCCAGGCGGGATCGAGTACTACCTCCCGCTGTTCTTCGAGACGACGGCGACGCTCGCCAATTACCTGCCGCACGACGCCGTAATCGCCCGCGTCGGCGACATCCCTGCCGCAGTAAGGCGCTTCTGGGAAGATACCGAGGCGCGCTACAAACTCCTGCGCGGCGACAAGGCGCGACCACTGCTTCCGCCGGCCGAAGTGTTCCTGCCCGACGACGCGTTCAACGCTGCATGGAAGCCGTTTGCGCGGATCGAGTTTCCTGCGAGCGACGGACGTGCCGAGGGTGATACACCAAGGGCACTGCCTTCGCTTCAGGTCGACCGCCGCGCCGACGACCCGCTCGCAGCCGTCAAGCGCTTTCTCGCGACCGCGCGCGGGTCGCGCGTGCTGATCTGCGCGGAGAGCGCGGGGCGGCGCGAGACGATGCACCAGTATTTCGCCGAATACGGACTGCCGCTGCCGCACGTCGACGATTTTGGCGCGTTCCTCGCGAGCGATGTCCCGGCGGCGCTTGGCGTATCGCCGGTGCATGCGGGGTTCGCCTGGCCGGCGGCGAAGCTCGCCCTCGTCACCGAGGCGGAACTCTACGCCGGCGTCGTGCGCCGCGGCCGGCGAGATGCGCGCCGGTCGAATGTCGACGCCATGCTGCGCGACCTCTCGGAGGTGCGCGCCGGCGATCCCGTTGTCCACGAGCAGCACGGCATCGGCCGCTACCTGGGCCTTGTCACGCTGGACCTCGGCGAAGGACCGACGGAGTTTCTGCAGCTCGTTTACGCGAACGACGCGAAGCTCTACGTACCCGTCTCGAACCTGCATCTGATCGGCCGCTACAGCGGCGCTTCGCCCGAGTCGGCGCCGCTGCACGAGCTTGGCAGCAAGGATTGGGATAAGGCGAAGAAACGCGCGGCGCGCCAGGCGCACGACACCGCGGCTGAGCTTCTGAACCTCTACGCGCAGCGAGCGGCACGCCAGGGCCATGCATTCAGCTTCACGGCGCACGACTACGAAGCGTTCGCCGACGGCTTCCCGTTCGAGGAGACCGCCGACCAGCAGGCGGCGATCGACGCGGTGATCGCGGACCTGACGGCGGGACGCCCGATGGACCGTCTCGTCTGCGGCGACGTCGGCTTCGGCAAGACCGAGGTCGCCTTGCGCGCGGCGTTCGTCGCCATCGCCGACGGCAAGCAGGTGGCAGTGCTCGTGCCTACGACGCTTTTGGCGGAGCAGCACTTCAAGGTATTCAGCGACCGCTTCGCCGAGCTGCCGGTCAAGCTCGTCGAGCTGTCGCGCTTTCGCTCGGCCAAGGAAGTGAAGGCGGCGTTGGTCGGGCTCGCCGCCGGCACGCTCGATCTCGTGATCGGCACGCACAAGCTTCTGCAATCGGACGTCAAGTTCGGCCGACTCGGTCTCGTCATCATCGACGAGGAGCATCGCTTCGGCGTCCGCCAGAAGGAGCAACTGAAGAAGCTCCGCGCCGAGGTCGACGTGCTGACGTTGACCGCAACGCCGATCCCGCGGACGCTCGCGATGTCGCTCGAGGGCATCCGCGACTTTTCGGTGATCGCGACGGCGCCGCAGCGGCGACTCGCGATCAAGACCTTCGTCTCGCCGTACGCGCGCGGCCTCATCCGGGAGGCCGCGCTGCGCGAGCTGAAGCGCGGTGGCCAGGTCTATTTCCTCCACAACGACATCGACACGATCGCGACCACGGCCGAACGTCTGCGCGAGCTCGTGCCGGAAGCGCGCGTGGCGGTCGCCCACGGCCAGATGGCGGAACGCGAGCTCGAGCAAGTGATGCGCGACTTCTACGCGCAGCGCATTAACTTGCTCGTCTGCTCGACGATCATCGAGACGGGCATCGACGTGCCCAGCGCGAACACAATCATCATCGAGCGTGCCGATCGCTTTGGCCTGGCCCAGCTTCACCAGCTGCGCGGCCGCGTCGGTCGTTCGCACCATCAGGCGTACGCGTACCTGCTCACGCCGCCCGGCGAGTCGTTGGCGGGCCAGGCACGCAAGCGCTTGGACGCGATCCAGATGATGGAAGACCTGGGTTCCGGCTTTCACCTCGCGCTCCACGACCTCGAGATCCGCGGCGCAGGCGAAGTGCTCGGCGAAGAGCAGTCGGGAGAGATGCAGGAGGTCGGCTTTCAGCTCTATGCCGACATGCTGAAGTCCGCGGTCTCGGCGCTCCGGTCGGGGCGCGAGCCGGATCTCTCGGCACCGCTCGGCGTGACCACCGAGATCAATCTCCACGTGCCGGCGCTCCTGCCCGAGAGCTACTGCAGCGACGTGCACGAGCGGCTCGTCCTGTACAAGCGACTGGCGAACTGCGAGAACCCGGACGAGCTCGAGGCAATGGAGGAAGAGCTCGTCGATCGCTTCGGCAAGCCGCCCGAGCCCGCGCAAGCGCTTCTTGCGTGTCATCGCCTGCGCCTCGCGGCGAAGGTCCAGGGCGTGGTCAAGATCGACGCGAGCCCGGAGCGCACGACGATCCAGTTCGTCAAGGAACCGCCATTCGACGCCGGCAAGCTGATCCTCATGGTCCAGCGCGACGGACGGGTGCGCTTCGCGGGTCCCGACCGGGTGCGGATCGAGCGCGCGGCCCCGACCCTCCCCGAGCGCGTGGCCCTCGTCCGCGAATTCCTGGGCAAGTTGCGCTGACGCGATGGAATTCCGGCGACGCGCGCGACGATCGCGCGGCACGCGCTCAAGGTCATGCTGGTCTTCACGCTCCTCGATCGGCGCCGGATCGCGCTCGCAGAGCTTCCTTCCGACGTCGACCCGATCGGCCTCTACCGCGATTTCAATCGGCTGTACTTCCGTCTTCCGCCTTCGGAGTACGCCGCGATGCTCGTGACCGCGCTCGAGAAAGCGCGCGCGGTCCGCCGCGAGGATGGCTGGCTCGTGCCAGCATGACTTGCGCTAGAATCGCGCGGCTCCCAAGAGCGGCCTCTGGAATAGCCGCGCCGCCGGCGCTGTTTCCGCCTCCCATGCACCGTCTCCCACCGATCGAGCCCCGGCACGCAGCGCCGAGCCTGCCGCGGGGCTGCGCGTGAGCGACCTGCTCAACCATCCGGCGTTCCAGGGCGCGGTCGCGCCGTTCATCGTTGCCCTGATCGTCGCCTCCGCGCTTGGCCGCACGCGCTTCGCCTGGCTCGCGATCCTGCCCGCGTACGCGACGATGGTCGCGCTCGATACCGGCTTCACACTCACCCCGCTCACCGCATCGCGCCGGTCCTGGCTGATCGCCCTCCTCGCACCGCTCGTCGGCGTGGCCGCGGATTCCTATCGCCGTTCGTCGCGCCGGGTCGCGCCGGCACTTGCCGGTGCAGCCGCGCTGGTGTCGCTGTGGGTGTTCTGGACGTTGATCGGCAATCGCGAAGGGTGGCATTCCGCTGCCGTCGGAGCGGGCATCGCGATCTACTTCGCTGCGCTGGTCGCGGCGGTGTTGCGTCTGCGCGACGACGGCCTTCGATGTGGAGCAGCCGGATTGGGACTGGGTATCGCCGTCGGCATCGCCGGGATCGTGTCTGCCTCGATCGGCGCCCTCGTCGCAGGGGCGGCGCTCGCGGCCGCTTCCGGAGCGATGCTCGTCGTGCAGATCGCGCTCGCGCGCACGATCGCGCCCGGCTTCACCGGCGCGCTGCCGATCGGCATGATCGCGGCGCTGATCGCCGTCGGGGCTCAGCAACTGGCCGAGCTGCCGTGGTACGCGCTGCCGCTCATGCTGCTCGTGCCGCTTGCCGCATCGCTTCCCGTCCCCCGCCCAGAGTCGCGCATCGCGCGCGCGGCCGTCCTCTCGTTGCTCGTGCTTGTAGCCGCCACTCTGCCCATCGCGGCCGCGTGGTACGCCGCACGCGGCTCACTGTCGTAGTCCTTTACCGCCCGGAGAACATCGTGCAAAAACGCCTGGCCGTCCTCGCTATCGCCGCCCTCCCGCTCGCAGCACTCGCCGCGCCCGAGACCTTTTCGTTCGACCCGCTGCACACATCTGCGAACTTCGCGATCGATCACCTGGGCCTCTCGACGATCCATGGCCGATTCGACAAGTTCAGCGGCAAGGTCACGTTCGACCCGGCCGCGAAGACGGGCTCGGCCGATTTCGTCGTCGACACGGCGTCGGTCGACACCAACGATCGCGACAAGGGCAGCCGCCCGCGGTCGCGCGACGAGCACCTGCGTTCGGCGGACTTCTTCAACGCGGCGGAATTCCCGACGATGACCTACAAGTCGACGCAGGTCGTCTACACCGGCGACGCGCCCACGAAGATCGAGGGCAACCTCACGCTCCTCGGCGTGACCAAGCCTGTCACTCTCACCATCGACCGCTTCCGCTGCAACCCCGCAACCGCTTCCGCCAAGGAGCGCTGCGGCGGCGACGCGTCGGCGAAGATCAAACGCTCCGACTTCGGGATGAAGCGCGGTGTCCCCGCCATCGGTGACGATGTCACGCTGACATTCGGTTTCGAGGGCGACAAGGAGTAGCGGTCACTTCGCGGGCGGCAGTGTCATCCGGATGCGGACCGCGACGTCGTTCGCGACGGTGTCGGTGTCCGCCCACTGTCCGATGCCCACCTTGTAGTCGAGGCGCTTCAGGGTGAACGTGCCCTCGGCGATCGTGTTGCCGGACGCGTCCTTGCGCAGCGTCAGGGGCACGACGATCGGCCGCGCGATGCCCTTGATCGATAGCTCGCCCGCGACCTCGTAGCGGCCGTCGCCGCGATCGGTGACCGCCGTCGAGGCGAAATGGGCGACGGGAAACTTCGCGGTGTCGAACCAGAGCGCTCCCTTGAGCTCGCGCTCGGTATCCTCGCTCGCGAGGTCGACGCTTCCGAGGTCGATGTCGAAGACCGCCTTCGAGTGCGCGACATCCTGCGGCAGAAACGCGACGTCGGCCTTCCATGTCCGGAAGCGCCCCTCGACACCGGCGCCGAGCTGCTTCGCGACGAACCGGATCTCGCTGCGCTCGACGATCACGCCTTGCGCCGCCACCGGGCCGCAGACGACCGAGCCAAGGAAGAGCGCCGTGAGGATCCGCAGAGCCATTGCGGTGCCCCTACTTCGCGACCTTGCCGAGTTCACCGGCGAACGTGCGCACGCCAGAAAGCAGCATCTCGACCGCAAGCGCCGTCAGCACGAGCCCCATGAGCCGTTCGAACGCGATCATCGCGCGCTCGCCCAGCCACCGCTGCAGGCGGTCGGCGGCCGCAAGCACGAACGTCGTCACGGCCATCGCGACTGTGAGCGCCAGGATCCAGCTTGTGATTTTCGCCGGATCGCGCGACGCCATCAGCAGCACCGTCGCCAGCGCCGAGGGTCCGGCGATCGACGGGATGGCAAGCGGGACGAGGAAGGGTTCGCTCCCGGGCGCATCGCCGAAGATACCCTCGGGGCGCGGGAACACCATCCGGATCGCGATCAGGAACAGGATGATGCCGCCGGCAATCGTCAGCGACTCCTCCGACAAGTGCAGCCATTGCAGGAACTTCCGGCCGCCCAGCATGAAGGCGACCAGGATCGCGTACGCGGCGGCGCACTCCCGCACGACCACCCGGGTCCGTCGCTCCGGGGGAACCCCCTTCATCGCCGCGACGACGATAGGCACGTTCCCGAACGGGTCGATTACGAGGACGAGCAGGATAGTCGCGGAGAAGAGCTCGGCGTTCATCGGCGCGGGGCGCGGCTCGTCGGAAGGGCGGGCAGTATATCGCGGCGGTGACGACATCCATCCGATGCTGGCACAATTTCCGGTTTGCCCGGCCTACCGCCCCCGCAGGCCCCGCCGGGCCCCAAACGTCAGGGAGTTTCCTCATGAAGGTCCGTCCGCTTTTCCTGTGCGCCCTCGGTCTCGTCGCCGGAACTCCGTACGCCGCCGATCCGCCGCCCGCGCCGCGCACGACGCTGCAGTCGGGCGTCGAGACGCAATACTTCGACGCCGCCGTCAAGCCGGCGGATGACTTCTACCAGCACGTCAACGGCAAGTGGCTGGCGACCACGGAGATTCCGCCGGACAAGCCGGGCTGGGGCAACTTCTACATCCTGCACGACGAGGCGCAGGAGCGGCTGCGCGGAATCATCGACGAGGCGGCCGCCAGCGGCACGACGCCGGCGAGCGAGGAGGCGCGCAAGGTCGGCGATCTGTACAAGAGCTTCATGGACGAGCCGCGGCTCGAGACGCTCGGACTGAAGCCGCTCGACTCCGTCTTTGCGATGATCGACACGGTCAAGGACAAGTCGGAGCTGCCGGCTCTGATCGCGAAGCTGCAGCAGATCGGCGTCACCACGCCGTTCGACATCGACATCGACCAGGACAAGCGCAACTCGACCGCGTACGTCGTCTATCTGTCGCAGTCGGGCCTGGGCCTGCCGGACCGCGACTACTACGTGCAGGACGACGATGCGAAGCTCGTGGGCATCCGCAAGAAGTACGGCGAGCACATCGAGAGGATGCTGGCGATGGCGGGCGACAAGACCGCCAAGCAGGACGCCGCCGACATCCTCGCCCTCGAGACACGCGATCGCGCGCGTGCACTGGACCAAGGTCGAGTCGCGCGATCCGGTGAAGACCTACGACAAGGTCGCGACGAAGGATCTTGCGGCGACCGCCCCCGGCTTCGGCTGGCCCGCCTACCTCGACGCCGCGGGCGTTACCCCGAAGATCTCGGACGTCATCCTCTACCAGTCGAGCTACATCAAGGATTTCGGTGCGCTGTTCGAGAAGACGCCGCTGCGCGGTGTGGAAGGCGTACTTCAAGTGGGCGGCGCTGCGCGACTACGCTCGCTTCCTCGACAAGAAGTATGTCGACGAGCGATTCGCGTTCTACGGCACCGTGCTGTCGGGGACCCCGCAGAATCGCCCGCGCTGGCAGCGCGGCGTCGCGGTCGTCAATGATTCGATCGGCGAGGCGCTCGGCCGCGTCTACGTCGCGAAGTATTTCCCGCCGGAGAACAAGGTGCGCATGGAGAAGCTCGTCGCCAACCTGCTGCTCGCCTACAAGCAGGCATCGACGGTCTCGATTGGATGGGACGCGGCCACCAAGAAGGAAGCGCAAGCGAAGCTCGCGAAGATCGTCACTAAGATCGGCTACCCGGACAAGTGGCGCGACTACTCGAAGCTCGCCGATCGCGCCCGACGACCTGGTCGGCAACGTGATGCGGGCGCGGCGCTTCGAATACGATCGCCAGGTCGCGAAGCTCGGCAAGCCGATCGATCGCAGCGAGTGGCTCATGACGCCGCAGACGGTCAACGCGTACTACAACCCGCAGATGAACGAGATCGTGTTTCCTGCCGCGATCCTGCAGCCGCCGTTCTTCGAGCGCCGCGGCCGATGACGCGGCGAACTACGGCGCCGTCGGCGCGACGATCGGCCACGAGATCAGCCACGGCTTCGACGACGAAGGCAGCCAGTTCGACGGCGACGGCAACCTGCGCGACTGGTGGACGAAGGCCGACCACGAGCATTTCGACGCGAAGACGAGCGCGCTCGTGGCGCAGTTCGACGGCATACGAGCCCAGTCGAAGGCTACCACGTCAACGGCAAGCTCACGCTCGGCGAGAACATCGCCGACCTGTCTGGCCTCGCGATCGCGTACAAGGCCTACCGTCTGTCGCTCGACGGCAAGGAGGCGCCGGTGATCGACGGCATGACCGGCGACGAACGCTTCTTCCTGAGCTACGCGCAGGCCTGGCGCGACAAGATGCGCGACGAGGCGATGGTCGTTCAGCTCAAGAGCGATCCGCACGCACCGGACAAGTTCCGCACGAACGGACCGCTCACGAACCTCGACGCGTTCTACAAGACGTTCGCGGTCAAGGAAGGCGATCGGATGTATCGGCCGCCGAAGGAGCGGGTTAGCATCTGGTAATGTGCCGTCATGCCCGCGAACGCGGGAATCCGGTGTCTTTCGTCGCATGACGCGGGGTCCCCGCCTGCGCGGGGGCGACAAGGATCAATGCAGCTTCACCCGCGGTTCGAGCCGGTGGCGGGCAAGGCGACTGACCGTGTCGATCGCGACGCGCCAGAAGCCGAAGATGGATATCTGGTGGAGCTTGTAGAGCGACGCGTACATCCAGCGCGCGATCAGGCCCTGCACGAGCAGGCTGCCGCCGACGAGGCGGCCCATCAGGCTGCCGACGGCGGATAGCTCGCCCAGCGAGACGAGCGAGCCCATGTCGTGGAACTTGAAGACCGGCAGCGGCTTCCCCTCGAGCCGCGCTTTCATCGTCTTCACCATCATCGCCGCTTCCTGCCGCGCCACCTGCGCGCGCGGCGGCAGGATCGCGCCGGGCCCTTCCTCGGGCCACGGGCATGCCGAGCAATCGCCCAGCGCGAAGATCGCGGGATCGCAGGTGGTCGCGAGCGTCGTGTCGACGACGAGCTGGTGCGCGCGATTGACCTCGAGCCCGTCGAGATCGGCGAGGATCGGCGGTGCCTCTATGCCCGCCGCCCAGACGACCAGATCGGCAGGGAAGCTGTCGCCCGATGCGGTGCGCACGGCGTCAGCATCGACGCCCGTCACCCGTTCGCCGGTCCGCACGGTGACCTTCAGGCGACCCAGAAGCCCGGTCGCGGCCTTCGCAATGGCCTCGGATAACGGCGGCAGGATGCGCGGCGCCGCCTCGAGGATCGTGAGGTGTATGTCGCGCTCCGGCTTCAGGTAGTCGAGGCCGTAGCTCGCGAACGCGCGTGTGCAGTTCCGGATCTCGGCCGCAAGCTCGACGCCGGTCGCCCCGGCACCGATGATCACGATGTCGACGGATGCCGATTCGCCGCGGGATGCGCGCCCCTCCGCGCGAACGCATGCAGCGACCAGGCGCCGATGGAAACGCTCGGCCTCGCCCGCCGTGTCCAGCGAGATCGAATGAGTCGCGACGCCGGGCACGCCGAAGTCGTTGCCGATGCTGCCGATGCAGAAGATCAACGTGTCGTACGGCAGGACGCCGGGCGGCAGGATTTCCGCGCCGTCGTCGTCGAACACCGCGGCAAGCTTCACTTCGCGGCGCGTGCGATCGAGACCGCAGACGGCGCCCATGCGGAACCGGAACGAATGCCAGTACGCCACCAGGAAGTAGTCAACGGCATGCAGGTCGGCGTCGAGCCGGCCTGCCGCGACTTCGTGCAGCAGAGGCTTCCACAAGTGCGTGGCGAAGCGGTCGACGAGCGTAACGGTCGCACGCCCGCGCCGCCCGAGCTTGCGGCCGAGCTGCGCGGCAAGCGGCAGTCCCGCAGCGCCGCCGCCGACGATGACGATCCGATGCGGAGTTGTAGAGGTCAGCATTCATGTGGACGGGATACGTCAGTCGCCCATTGCCGTGCCCTCGCGGCGTGGATCGGCGCCGCCGATCCACCCCTCTGGCGTTCGCACAATCGCCTGCGTGCCGCTCGGATCCGCACTGACGGCCACCGCGTGGCCGAGCGCCTCGAGCCGCGGCGCGAGCGTTGCCGCGGGCGTCCCCGCCTCCAGATAAGTCGGCCCGTTGCGGCTGCCGAAGTTGGGCAGCGCGAGCGCGGCCTGCGGGTCGAGCTTCCAGTCGAGTACGCCTACGAGCGATTTCAAGACGTGGTTGACGATCGCCGGCCCGCCACCCGAGCCCGTCACCATGTAGATGCGGCCGCGGGCGTCGTAGACAATGGTCGGTGCCATCGACGAGCGAGGCCGTTTGCCGGGCTCGATGCGGTTCGCGATCGCCTCGCCGCCGACGGCGGGCACGAAGGAGAAGTCGGTCAGCTCGTTGTTGAGAAGGAATCCTCCTTCGGTCAGGAGGTGGCTGCCGAACGCCCATTCGATCGACGTCGTCATCGCCACCGCGTTGCCCATGCCATCGACGATCGAGATGTGCGACGTCGCCGGCAACTCGAGCGCATCGCTCGCGACCCGCGCGACCTTCCGTGCCGGCACGGGCTCCGGAGGACGGCCGGGCGCGGCCTGCCCGAGGCTCGCATCCGCGCGGATGAGTCGCGAGCGCTCGCGCAAGTAGTCGCGATCGAGCAGCCCGCTCGGGAGCGCGATGAAGTCCGGGTCCGCGACGTACACTGCGCGATCGGCAAACGCGAGCCGTCCCGCCTCGCTCATGAAATGCACGCTCCAGAACGTGGCCGGACCCATCGTCGCGATGTCGTACGGCTCGAGGATGCCGAGCATCTGCAGCACCGTCGTGCCACCGGACGACGGCGGCGGCATTCCACACACCCGGTACACCCGATACGCCGCGCACACGGGCATGCGCTCCTTGACGCGGTAACCGGCGAGGTCCGCAAGCGTGAGGTCGCCCGGATTGGCCGCGAACGAATCCGCGGTCGCGACGATATCGCGCGCGATGTCGCCGCGGTAGAACACGTCCGCACCACCGGCAGCGATTGCGCGGAGCGTCCGCGCCAGCGCCGGATTGCGCAGGATCGTGCCGGCTCGGCGTGGCGTGCCATCGGCCTCGAGGAAGTAGGCGCGGGCGCGCGGCTGGATGAAATACCGCTCTTCGGTGGCCATCAGCTGCGCGAGCCTCGGCGAGATGGCGAAGCCGCGCTCGGCGAGCTCGATCGCCGGCGCAAACAGCGTCGCCCATGAGAGCCGGCCGTGCCGCCGGTGGGTCTCCCCCAGCAGCGCGACGACACCAGGCACACCCACCGAGCGTCCGCCGACGACCGCGTCCATGAACCCGAGCGGCTTGCCGTCCGCTCCGATGAAGCGATCCGGTCGTGCCGCCGCAGGCGCCGTTTCGCGGCCGTCGTACGCGATAAGTCGGTGCCGGCGCGCGTCGTGGATGAGCATGAACGCGCCGCCGCCGATGCCGCTCGACTGCGGCTCGACGACGTTCAGCACGAGCTGCACCGCGATGGCCGCGTCGACCGCGGTGCCGCCCTTGCGCAATATCAAGTAGCCCGCCTCGACCGCGAGCGGGTTCGCCGCTGCCACCATGAAATGGCGGCTCTTGACGGGCGCCTTGTCGGTCCAGCCGGAACTGCGCTCGGGGAGATCCTGCGCCTGCGCGGCGAACGCGCAGGCCGCGAGCATCAGTGCTGCGGCGAACCGTGCGGCCGCCGAACTGCGGATCCGGGTCTCTCGCATGACAGTGAGCGTACAGCGGCCCTAATTCAGAAGACCGATCCGGCGCGCGAGATTCGCCAGAAGTTCGTAGAGCGCGTAGTAACTCTGGTTCAAGGCACCGATACTCGGAATGTAATCGACCCACGTGCGGCGCCCCTGCGGGACAATCCCCGTGGGCGCGGCGACGGTCGCGATGCCCTCCTCCGCGAACTCGGCGCGGGTTCGCTCCATGTCGAATTCGTGGGCCACGAGCACGACCTCGCGTATGCCTTCGGCCCGCAGGATTTCGGCGGAACGCACCGCGTTCTCGTGCGTGTTGCGCGACTCAGGCTCGATCCAGCGCACAGGCACGCCGAATTCCTCCTCGAGCGATTGCCGCATGAGTGAAGCTTCGCTCGTCTCGCCGAACGTGACGCCGCCGGACACGAGGACGGGAAGTGCCGTCTGGCGCGCGACGCGCGCGCCGTACCGCACGCGCTCGAGCGTCAGCGGCCCGAGCGTGTCCCCGCCGTATTCGGGGGCGCGGCGGCGGACCCCACCGCCGAGGATCACGATCGCCTGTGCCGACTTCGCCTGCGCGAGATCGAGCGGGGGATACATTTCGAGACGGTCCAGCAGAAAGATCGCGATGATCGGGAGCGAGAGCAGCAGCAGCGACGCGACGCCGGCGACCGTCAGCGCGCGGCCGGTCCTCGGGAAGCGCCTGCCGAGCGCGAGGCCGAAGATCGCGACCAGCAATGGCCCCGCCGGCGGGAGGATCACCGCCTTGAGCAACGCCTTCACCCACAAGACGTCTGGCATGACCTGGGCGCGGTCGGCCGGCGTGCGGACGCGCTCGCGCCGCGTCCCGCATCGCTCATCGCGCCTTGTCGAGCAAGAGCTTCAGATGCTTCGACGGGACGGCGTAGGCGATGCCGGAAGGTTGCGTCAGCGCCGCCTCCTTCGTTCCCTTGACGAAGACCATGTTGACGACGCCGAGCACCTCGCCCGAGTCGGGATCGTAGATCGGGCTCCCGCTGTTGCCGGGATAGGCCGTCGCGTCAAGCTGGAACACCGGGAATGCGCCGCTCGTGAGGCGCCGGATCACCTTTGAATCGAGCTCGCCCGAACGCCCTTGCGGAATCGCGATCGGCGTGATGGCAGAGATCATGCCGCGATGCGTGGCCGGATACGGGCCGAGCACCGCACCGATCGGAAACCCGGTGAACAGGACATCCTGGCCTGCCCTCACCCCGTCGGAATCCCGCAGCTTCAGCGGCGGCAGCCTGCCGCCCGCGATCCGAAGTAGCGCGAGATCCGAATCGACGTCGACCGCGAGCGGTTTCGCATCGCGGTACTGGACCTTGTCATCGCCCTGGCCCGGGAGCACGACGACCAGCGTCTCGATCTTCGCCGGATCGAGCACGGCGGGCAGCACGTGCGCATTCGTCGCGACGATCGTCCCGTCGCCGACGACGAAACCCGTACCCCGGAACTCGAACTGCGGCGTGCGCGCGCGTTCGAACGTCCCGATGGCAACGATCGAATTCCTGACGCGATCGATCGTCGGCGACGGCGTCCGCGCTCGCCGCGGGTACCGCCGAGGCACGTGGCCACTGCGAGCAACGCGCGCAGCGGGTGAATCCGTCGAGCGATCGAGTCCATCTCCATGTCCGGCTAGCGCGGCGCGACGACCGGCGAGGGCGCGGTTACTCCGGGATCGTACGGATGGCGTTCGCTGCGGTAGAGGCGCAACACTCGCTGCACGTAGCTACGTGTCTCTGCATACGGGGGAATGCCCTGGTAGCGATCGACGGCCGCCTCCCCCGCATTGTAGGCCGCGGCGACCAGCGGCACGCGTCCTTGATAGTACGCGAGCAGCCAGCGCAGGTACGCGAGCCCGCCGCGGACATTGTCACGAGCGTCGAAGGCATTCGCGACCTTGAATCGTCTGGCGGTCTCCGGCACGAGCTGCATCAACCCGCGCGCGTTCTTGACCGACACGGCGCGCGCCTCGAAATTCGACTCGACCTGGATCAGCGCCAGCGCGAGCCGCGGCTCGACGTCGTAGCGCGGGGCGAGCTTCGTGACCAGATCCGCGATCTGCTGCTTCCAGGGCGGCAGATCGGTGAACGGATCCGGCATGTCGGCGATTTCCGGAGCTTCGTCGATCCACGCCGGTTCGGCGACGCCCATACAATCGGGGAGCGAGCCTCGCCCGTGATCGACGAACTGCAGGGCCTTGGCCGCGCCCGCGTGCCCGGCTTCGGCCGCCATCGCGAGCAGCGACGCTGCGACGGCGTCGTCGCGCGCGACGCCGCGCCCCATGGCATACATCCACCCCAGGCCGTACTGTCCGTCCGCGTCGCCTTCGCGCGCCGCTTCGCAGTAGAGCGTCGCCGCTCGGGCGAGGTCCTTCGTGACACCTTCGCCATGCTCGTAGGCACGCGCCATGCGGACGCGGTCCGACAGGCTTTCGTCCGGCGCAGTTGTCGCCGGTGCCGCGACGCTCGCCAGCGGCGCGAGCGCAACGATCAACGCCGCCAGCGTCTCACGCGGCCCCGTGGGCATGCGAGTTCGCCCGAGCGCCGGGCGCATTGTCAGCGGAGAAACGGCGTTCGTACCAAGGCAACGACGCGCGCAAGCCGGTACGGAGATCGTGCGTGGGCTCGTAGCCCAGGTGCAAGCGCGCGCGAGCAATGTCGGCCAGCGAGTGGCGAACGTCGCCCGGACGAAAATCGTCGTAGCGCGGCGCCGCGACCGGGACGCCGGGATGCCGTTCGTGCACAAGCTCGGTCATCGTCGCGTGGAGGGCGTTCAGGGACGTCCGCTCGCCGACGGCGACGTTGTAGGCGCGGCCGGTCGCGCCGTCCGCCGTGGCGGCGAGCAGGTTGGCCTGCACGACGTTGTCGACGTAGCAGAAGTCGCGGCTCGTCTCGGCCATCGCCGTGGATCTCGACCGGCTCGCCCTTGAGCATCGCGCGAATCCAGCGCGGAATCACCGCGGCGTACGGCGCCTTCGGGATCCTGCCGCAGGCCGAACACGTTGAAATAGCGCAGCCCGACGGTCGGCTAATCGTACGCATCGCTCGAACACCTCCGCGTAGAGCTCGTCGACGCGCTTCGTCACGGCGTAGGGCGACAGTGGCTGTGCCGATCGCGTCCTCGACCTTCGGCAGACCGGGATGATCGCCGTAGACCGACGAGCTCGACGATGCGTAGACGACGCGCTTCACGCCGGCGTCGCGCGCCGCAACGAGCAGGTTCAGGAAGCCCGTTACATTCGTTGCGTGCGTCGCGAGCGGATTCTCGATCGACCGCGGCACGGAGCCCAAGGCCGCCTGCGTGGAGCACGACGTCGACGTCCTGGCACGCCGCGCGGCACGCCGCGAGATCCGCAAGGTCGCGCCTCGATGAACGTATGCCGCCGCGCTGCATCCGGGCCACGGCAGCGGCGACGTCGTCGAGATTGCGCGGAGCCCGTCGCGAAGTTGTCGACGCCACGACCTCTTGCCCGAGATCGAGCAACGCCTCGACCAGATGCGAACCGATGAAGCCGGCGCTGCCCGTCACCAGCCAACGCCGGGATGCGGGCGAGTTCGGCGCGTACGCGCGCGAGCGCATCGGCACGTCCGCGACCTCCGCCATCACAGCCTCCAGACGCGCACGCCGTGCGCGTTAGCGCGCCGCGTCGGCCTGGCATTTGACGTCGACGTGAGTCCGCCGGCGCGATCTTCGCGCGAATTCGCCAGCGGTCGGCGCCGAACTCGCGATGCGCGACCGCGGCGACGATCGCATGCGCGCGCGGCAGCGCATCCCACGGTACGCAGCTCGACGCCATACTCGTGACGTGCTTCGGCGGCATCGCCATCGGATCGTGCACGTGGACGTCGGCGCCGAACGACTCGAGCTCGCGCACGACGTCGATCACGCGCGAGTTGCGAAGGTCGGAGCAGTTCTCCTTGAACGTGAGGCCCAGAACGTCGATGTTCGCGTCCTTGCACCGGGAAGCCCGCCTGGATCATGTGCTTGACCGTCTTGCTCGGCGACGTACTTGCCCATGCCGTCGTTGATGCGCCGGCCGGCGAGGATGACCTGCGGGTGATAGCCGAGCTCCTCCGCCTTGTGCGTGAGGTAGTACGGATCGACGCCGATGCAGTGGCCGCCGACCAGTCCCGGGCGGAACGGCAGGAAATTCCACTTGGTGCCGGCCGCCTGCGAGCACCTCCGTCGTGTCGATGCCGATGCGGTGGAAGATGAGCGCCAGCTCGTTCATGAGCGCGATGTTGAGATCGCGCTGCGTGTTCTCGATGACCTTGGCGGCCTCGGCCACCTTGATCGATGCTGGCGCGGTGGACGCCCGCCGCGACGATGCTGCCGTAGACGCGTCGCGACCCGCTCGAGCGTCGCCGGCGTGTCGCCGGAGACGACCTTGATGATCTTCGTCAGCGAATGTGTTCGCTGTCGCCGGGATTGATGCGCTCCGGCGAGTAGCCGACGAAGAAGTCCTCTGCCACGTCATTCCCGAGTGCCGCTCGATCACGGGGACGCAGATCTCCTCGGTCACGCCCGGATAGACCGTCGACTCGAACACGACGATGGCGCCGCGCTTCAGATGCTTGCCGACGGACTCGCTTGCGCCGAGGAGCGGGCCGAAATCGGGCTGGTGCGCGTCGTCGACGGGCGTGGGGACGGCCACGACGATGAAGTCGGCCTCGGCCAGCGCGGCGGGGTCGGTCGTGACCTGAAGGCCGGTGGCCGCGCGCAGCTCGTCGAGCGGCACTTCGCCCGTGGGATCGACACCGCGGCGATAGGCGTCGATCTTGGCGGTCGAGAGATCGAAGCCGATCGTGCGGTACTTCTTGCCGAACTCGACCGCGAGCGGAAGCCCGACGTAGCCCAAGTCCGACGACGGCGATGGTGATGTTGTTGTTCACGTGTGAAATTCCGGCGTGGACGATGGCCCAGCGGCGGCGCAAGCCGCCGTGCAACCGAGGACAGTGCGCCCCGGCTCAGAGCTCCTTCAGCATCTGCTGCGCTTCAGTGCGGGCCGAGGAGGGCTGGGTCAGCACGGCGACCGCTTCGAGCTCGCTCTTCGCGCCGACCTTGTCGCCCGTCTTGAGCAGTGCCTTCGCGACGTGGAGACGGATATCGGCGTCCTGTGGCGAGAGGCTGCTCGCCATCCGCAAGAGCTCGATGCCACGCGCGCTCTTGCCCTGCGCGACCAGGACCCAGCCCTGGGTGTCCATCACCGCGGGCGCGTACGGCGCGAGATTGGCGGCCCGCTCGGCATACTCGAGCGCCCTGGGGTCCCCCTGCTCGTTCAGCGCCCAGGCAAGATTGTTCAACGTCACGACGTTGTCGGGATCGGCCTCGAGTGCGGAACGCAGGTACACGACGGCGGTCTTGTAGTCCTTGGCGGCGAGCGCCTGCTGGCCCTGCAGCGCACGCAGGACTACATCCTTCGGGTTTTCCTTCTGCCACTGTTGTGCCATCAGGAGGGCCTGGTCCTTCTTGCCCGCCGCCTGCAGCGCCGAGTAGAGGCTCACGGCCAGCAGCGGAACGGGCTCGCGCACGAGCGCCTCACGGTACGCCTTGGCAGCCTCCGGCGGCTTCCTCTGAACCATCAGCAGATTGCCCTCGACCGCGTAACCTGCGGCCTTGGTCGGCATGTCCTTCTGCATGCGCCGCGCATCGGCGAGACCCGCATCGATGCGTCCGGCCACGGCATAGACGCTGGCCAACGCGGCCCAAGTCGTCGGCGCAGCCGGTTGTAGCGCGATCGCCTTCTTGAGCGTCGAGATCGATCCGTCGTAGTCCTTTCCCACCGCCTGCACGCCGGCGAGCCGCAAGAGCGGCACCGCATTGTCAGGCTGGAGCTTCACCGCTTGCGCCATCGTTTCCAGCGCCTGGTTGGTCTGGCCCGCGGCCTGCTGCGTCACACCCAGGGCGTCGAGCAGTTGTGGATTGCCCGGAATCGCGCTGTTCGCGGCCTGCGCAGCGGCCAGCGCATCATTGCCGTCGCGCTGTTGTGCGTAGTAGCCGATGAGAGCGAGGCGAGCGCGCACGGATCCTGGATTGGCGGCCACGGCGCGGTCGAGGGCGGCCTTCACCTCTGCGGGAGGAGCGTGGGTCGCCACGAGCACGTTCGCAATCGCGAGCAGCGCCTGCTCGTTGCGCGGATCCTTGGCGAGGATCTTCTCGTAGCCCTTGCGCGCGGCATCGGCGTTGCGCTGGACCAGGTCCAGCTGGGCCAGGTTGTACGACGCCGCAACGTAATTGGGATCGACCTTGAGCGCCTGCTCGAAGCTTGTGCGCGCGGCCGCATAGTCGTGTCGGTTCGAGTTGACGACACCCTTCACGTTCCACGCAAGAGGATTCGTGGGTTGCTTCTGTGTGAATGTCTCGGCCGCCGCGAGCGCCTGATCCGTCTCGCGGCGGCGCAGGTGCGTGCTGACGAGCGCGAGATCGGCCGCCGCGAGCGAAGGATTGGCGCCCGCGATGTTCTCGAGCTCGCGGAGCGAGGCCTCAGCGTCGCCCCCGCCGCGAGCCGCACCTCGGCAAGGCGGACACGACTCGCGGCATTGCCCTTGTCGAGAGCGGTCGCGCGCTCGTAGAGCTCCGCCGCCTTGGTCGGATTGTTGGACGCAAGCTGCACCTCTGCGGCGGCGCGGAGCAAGGCGGGATCATCCGGCGCCTTGGCGAGCGCGGGCTCGAGAACGTCGAGCGCCGGCCCCGTGCGTCCGCTCCGGAGATAAGTGGCGGCGAGCAGCCGCCGCGCGTTCGTATTGCCCGGCACCTTCGCAATCACCGCCCGCAGCGCTTCTTCCGCCGCCGCGTACGAGCCCATCGCGTAGCTGATGATGCCCGACAGGTAGAGGGCCGGCACGTGCTCGGGCGCCGCGCTCAGCACCGCCTGGACCGCGTCGCGCGCGCCCGGCAGGTCCCCCCGCGAGTAAGCGATGAGCGCCTCCGAGTAGCGCACGCGCGGGTCCTGCGGCATCGCCTTCTTCACGGGCTCGAGCACCGCTGTGGCGCGGTCGGGCTTGCCCGCGCCTGCAAGCACCGCGATCAGCGTCAGCCGCGCGCCCAGCAGATCGGGCTTGAGCTCGACCACATGCTCGAGCGTCTTGATGCCGTCGTCGCGCCGGTTCTGCGCGATCTCGAGCTCCGCCCTGAGCATGAGCGCGTTGATGTCGTCCGGCGCTTTGGCGAGCGCTGCGTCGATCATCTTCATCGCGCCCGGTACGTCGTTGTCAGCCGCGGCAACCTGTGCTTGCGCGACCTGGGCGCGCGTGTCATCGGGTTTCGCCGCCAGCGCCGCGTCGATCGCTGCACGGGCCCCCTGGCGGTCGCCCAGCGCGAGCCGCGCGAGGCCCACGGCGGTCAGCACGTCGGCCTTGGCCTGCGGACTCGTGAAGGACTTGTCGCCGAGTTCCGCGACGAGCTTGCGGTACTCGCCCTGCTGCAAGAGCGCGCGGGCGAGCACCGGATAGACCTCGTCGGGTGCGTAGCCCAACTGGATCGCCTTGCGCGCTTCCGTCTCCGCTCCCACCGCATCGCCGGTGTCGAGCAGCGACTTCGCGAGCAGGAATCGCGCGTCCGGATTCTCGGGCGCCGTCTGGAGCGCGTTCTTGAGCTCGATGATGGCTGCGGGCGCGTTGCCCTTTGCCAGGTAATTCCTTGCCGACGCGATCAGCGATGCGGGATCGCCGCGTCCGCAGGCCGCGAGCACGGCAGCGAGCGCGACGGCTGTCGTGATGCGGGCGAGACTTCGAATGTCCATGGGAGTGAGTTCCGTTCGATCGCGATGGGTCGTCTACTTGAGTCCGAAGCGGTGCATGAGATCGTACAGTGTCGGCCGGCTCACGCCCAGCAGCTCCGCCGCCTTGCTCAGGTTGCCGTTGACGCGCGCGAGCACGCGCACGACCGCGTTCCGCTCGGCCTCGTCGCGCACCTGCCGCAGATTGAGCGCGGCGCTCGCGTCGGCGCCGGTGGCGCGAGGCCGACGTCGTCCGCGCCGATCGTCGCGGCCATCGGCCATGATCACCGCGCGCTTGATGACGTTCTCGAGCTCGCGCACGTTGCCGGGCCAGGCGTGCGCCTCGATCGCGTCGATCGCGTCGGGCAGCAGCGTCATCGCGCCGCGCCGCTGCTCGGCGGCGAAGCGTGCGCACGAAGGCGTGCGCGAGCAGCGCTGGCGTCGCCCTGGCGCTCGCGCAGCGGCGGAATCGTCGACGACGATCTCGGCCAGCCGGTAGTAGAGATCCTCGCGGAAGCGGCCGGTGGCGATCTGATCCTTGAGGTTCTGGTGCGTCGCGCAGACGATGCGCACGTCGACCGGGATCTCCTGGCGGCCGCCGACGCGCTCGATGACGCGCTCCTGCAGGAAGCGCAGCAGCTTGGCCTGCAGCGCGAGCGGCAGGTCGCCGATCTCGTCCAGGAACAGCGTGCCGCCGTTGCGCGGTCTCGATCTTGCCCATCGTCTGCTTCGCGGCGCCGGTGAAGGCGCCCTTCTCGTAGCCGAACAGCTCGCTCTCGAGCAGGTTCTCCGGGATCGCCGCGCAGTTGATCGCGACGAAGCGCTCGACTCTGCCGCGGCGAGAGGTCGTGCAGCGCGCGCGCGAAGCAGCTCCTTGCCGGTGCCCGACTCGCCGAGCATCAGCACCGTCGCCGAGGTGGGCGCGACCTTCTCGATCGTGCGGCAGATCCGCTGCATCTCCGGGTCGCGCGTGATGATGCCGGCCATCGCCGGCGCCTGCGTCGCGATCTGCGAGGCCGCGGTTCTCCTCCTGCAGCTCGTGCACGCGGAACGCGCGCTCGATGGTCCAGGTCAGCAGCTCGGGCTCGAACGGCTTCGTGCAGAAGTCGTACGCGCCGAGCGCGATCGCCTTCAGCGCGTTGGCGCGGTCGTTCTGGCCGGTCAGCACGATGACCTTGGTCTCGGGCGCGAGCGCATGGATCTCCTCGAGCAGCGCGAAGCCCTTCGGTGGGGTCGTCCGGCGCGCGGCGGCAGGCCGAGATCCATCGTGACGACGGCGGGCTCGTGGCGGCGCAGCTGCGCGATCGCCGACTCGCGATCGCTCGGCGACGATCGTCTCGTAGCTGTCGAAGGCCCAGCTGCATCTGCTTCTGCAGCGCCGGATCGTCCTCGACGATCAGCAGCGGCTTGCGCGTTTCGCTCATGCCCGTCCTCCGCATGTCGCCGCCGCGCGCGCGGCGGCGTCGCCGCGCCGGCAGGCGCACGCGGACGCACGTGCCTGCGCCCGGGGCGCTGTCGACGTCGATCTCGCCCGCCGATCCCGGCTCACGTACTGCGAGCTCTCGTACACGCCAATGCCCATGCCCGGCGGCTTGGTCGTCTCGAACGGCTTGAACAGTCGCTCGCGGACGAACTCGGGCGTCATGCCGACGCCCGTGTCCGCGACCTCGACGACGGCGATGCGCGCCGTCGCGGGAGAGCCGCACGGCCACGCTGCCCCCGCTCGGCGGTCGCGTCGAGGGCGTTCTGGACCAGGTGCCCGATCACGTGCTCGAGCCGGTCCTCGTGGCCGATGCGCTGACGCCGGGCGCGAGGTCGAGATCGATCTGGCGGTCCGCGGCCGACCTTGGCCGCGCACACGCGGCTCACGACGGCGCGAGGTCGATCGGCCGCGGCTTCTCGACCGGCGTCGTGCCCGAGCCGCAGCTGCAGCATCAGCCGGTTCATCCGCTCGACGACGTGCTCGACCGTGGTCAGCATGTCGCGCTGGAACTCGGGATTGTCGCGATGGCGCTCCGCATTCCGGAGCATGAGCGAGAGCTGCGCGACGAGGTTCTTCAGGTCGTGCACGACAAACGCGGACATCCGGTTGAACGCGTCGAACTTGCGCGCCTCGAGCAGCGCTTCGGTCGCGCGGATCTGGCCGAGGTAGCTCGCCGCCTGGCGGCTCGCCGTCTTCAGCAGGTCGCGCACCTCCCAGTTCACGTCGATCGCGGCGCGCGGCGTCGTCAGCACGACGAACCCGAGCAGCTCGGTCCCCGTGATCAGCGGAACGACGAGCCACGCCGCGGGGACGGTCGGCGAGCCACTCCGGCAACACGAGTCCGGGGTATGCGGGCGAGCTCGGCGCGACCTCCGCCACGTCGACGATCCAGCCGGTGCGCTCGAGGAAGCGTGCGAGCGAGCCGTCCACGGGCTCCGTCCGCCTCGATCGCCGCCATGTTCCAGCGTGACGCCGGACGGAAGACGCCGTGCTCGTCGTGCAGCCACAGCGCGCCGCCCGGGCTCTCGACCAGGTCGGCGAGCGCCTTGATCGCCGTTGGTCCGACGTTCGCGCGGCGTCTCCGCCGGCGAGCGTGCGCGTGAACCGCAGCCACTCCTCGCGATAGTCGTAGCGGTACGAGAAGAAATGCTTGCTGACGAAGACGCGAGAGCTTGGAGCGGAACCGCCCCGACGAGGCGACAAGCACGGCGAGCAGCGCCGCGCCGAACAGAAGCTCGATCTGCAGCGCGCGACCCCAGTCGCCGCCGAGGAAGCGGACGATGTAGCCGGCCACTGCCACGCACCAGCAGGAAGACGCCGGACAGAAGCATCGCCGTGGAGTGGAAGACCACGCCGCGCGACACGTGCATCTCGATCGTCCAGCCGGGATTGCGTGCCGTGGAGACGGCCACGAACGGGATGACGAGGAGGTTGGCGACGCCGCGCGCGACCCAGATGTCGGGATCGAGCCGCCCATACAGCATCGCGTCGGCGTAGAAGGCAGAGGTCGTAGGCGAAGAGCCCGGCAAGCCCGACGCACAGCGGCTTGATGCTCCAGCGTGCCTGCGGATGCGCCCGCCGCAGAAGGTGCTCGACGAAAATCAGCCCGACCACGGCGAGGCCGAGCCGCAGCCCGAACTCGAGGAGGCGCGCCTTCGTGCCCAGTTCGAGGGCGACCGGCGAGCCCTCCGACGTCGCGACGCTCGCGAGCATCGCGGCGACAATCAGGACCGCGGCCAGCGCGCGCCAGTACCGCGCCATTCGGCGGGATCGTGCCCGGCCGAACCCGCGAGGAGGCTCGCGACGAACGCGAACCAGCACGCGTAGCGCAGCGTGTCGAGCGTGTTCGACACGAGCCACAACGTGCGCAGGCCGCCGTCGCCGAGCGCCATCCCCGCGCCCGCCCACAGCGCCGTCGCGACGATGGCCGCGAGCAGGAGCGTCGCCCGGAGGCTCCGGTGCCACCCGAGCGCAAGCCGGATGGCGAAGGCGGCGTAGCCGACCGCGGCGAGGCCGTAGCTCCAGAGGGCGGCAGTAGCGAGGGTGCTTCCGGTCACGGGCGGGGAGATCGTCCTTGTGGCGAAGACTCTATCCCGACTTTCGCCCTCGGGGAAACACGAGTGCGTCGGGTGGTGCGGGCCGCTCGTCCGGTTGGCCGGGCGGGCCCCGAGGCGATCGGCCGTGGCGGGCCGGTCCCGGCGGCGCCCCTAGCGCGCGCCTTCGGCGAGGATCACGACCCGGATCGTCTCGAACAGGATCTGCAGATCGAGGAACACCGAGTGGTTCTTGACATAGTACAGGTCGTATTCCAATTTTCGCATCGACTGCTCGACTGTCGCGCCGTAGGAGTAGCGTACCTGCGCCCATCCGGTGATGCCGGGCTTCACGCTGTGGCGCACCGCGTAGAACGGGATCTGCTCCGTCCAGGAGCTTCACGAAGACCGGCCGCTCGGGCCGTGGACCGACGAAGCTCATCTCGCCGCGAAGCACATTGAGGAGCTGTGGCAGCTCGTCGATCCGGAAATAGCGCAGGATACGGCCAAGCGCCGTCACGCGATTGTCGCCGACCGTCGCCCACTCCGCGCGTGCCGTCCTTTTCCGCATCCTTGCGCATGCTGCGGAACTTGAGAAGCGAGAAGGTCCGGCCATCGAGCCCGACGCGTTCCTGCCGGTAGATCACGGGGAAACCGCTCTCGAGGACGATGCCGATAGCGGCGAGCAGAATGACCGGCGCCATGAACACCAGGAGCGCCAACGCGACCACGACGTCGAACACCCGCTTCACCACGCCCCGCAGCCACGACTGACGGAAGCCGTTGCCGTAGATGAGCCAGCTCGCTTTCAGAGACTCGATCGGCACCTGGCCGTGGACGCGCTCGAAGAAGCGCGCGAGATCGGTGACCTGGACGCCGTTCAATCGGCACTCGAGCAGCGCGCGCAGCGGCAGCACGCCGCCGCGCTGCTGCCGAACGGCAACGATGATTTCGTTGACGCGCAGCCGTCGCACCGTATCCTCGAGCGCGCCGACGCGCGCGATCACGCGGTTCGCCGAAACGGTCATCTGCTCGACCTTCTCGAGCGCATAGAAGCCGACGAGGTCGACCCCGGGAGGATCCGTCGTTGCGAGCGACGCTTCGACGACGCGCGCCTCGGGGCCTGTGCCCAGCACCAGTACGCGGCGGGGCAGCAGTCGGCGCACGATCGGCGACACGATCAGGTGCCGCACGACCACGAGGCCGGCGAAACCCAGCACCACCGCCTCGCGGAGCGTGTTCTTGAAGTCGTCTCCGCCCGGCAGCACCCGCGCGAGCAGGTAGACAAGCGGGACGGCGATCAGGAGCGCGAAGGTGATCGACCTTACCTCGGCACCAAAGGGAATCTTGGCGTCGCGGCGGTAGAGGCCAAACGCGCCGTTCAGGGCGAGGATCAGCACGGCGAAGGCGAACGCAGGCATTGCCGCGCGTCCGAGGGGATCCTGGTGACCGTCGAGTCGCAGCGCCAGCATCACGGCAAGGAAGAGCCACAGGCCCTCAGCGCCGAGCTGAAAGAGGGTTGCGCCGGGAATGCGGCGATTGAGCACGCCGTTCACGCCGCGACCCCGCACGCGCACCGCGGGCGCGCGATACGCCGAATCGCCAGCGAGCTCACCGTTGCCTCAACCAAGCTGCACCTCGCGCACCCGCTTCTTGTCCTGCCGCGAAAAACGCGGAGGGAGCGTCAGCGGTCGCCGGAACCCGGCAACCGCGAACGCCCCTCCCCACCGCTTCTCTAGGCTTATTTGTTCGTTAGCGCGCCCGATCCCTCCACAGGGTCGGGCGGGTGACTTGCTCGCTGCACGGCGACACTCAGCGAAGTGCCGCCGCCGGCTTCGGTCGCGCCAACCGCGCGCGTCCGATTCCTTCTGCTACCAGAACTGCCATTCGACCCGCATAGGCCGCGGTCGACGGCAGCAATCGTACCGCAAATTGCTCAGGGCCGCATTGCGCCCCGTTTTTCGGACCAAAAATCCGAGCTTCAACGCCTTGGGGCCGCATATAAACAATCTGTACACCACGACAATCCGTCGCTCGCCGCTTGTGGCGAAATCGTGCTGCAGAGCGACAAACGTGATGCTATGACGATGCGTTCGTGGTTGGCAATGGGACATGAAAGATCTACATGTTATTCGCACGGCGTCCCGACGAACGGTCGCTGCGCACCGAAAGACGTGGGGATGGCTGCGATGTGACTCCGCGCGGCGAAGCGACGCGCCGAACCGCCGCCCCGCCCGCGACCTGGGCGCGCCGTCGAACTGTCGATCATTTGTTCGATCCTGGCGCGGCTTGGCATCGCGTTCCGGTACATCGGGCCCGTGGCGAAGTAGCATTGCCGCCGATGGATCTTCGAATCGTCAGCGCGCCCCAGGACTTCGCGGCGCTCCGGCCCGCGTGGGACCGTCTCCACCGCCGATGCGCGCAGCGCTCCGTCTTTCTCTCACACGCGTGGCTCGACGCCGCGTGGCACTGGCAATCGCCGTCGGCGGCCTTGTACATCGTGTGCTGCGAGCGCGAGGGCGAGCTGGTCGGAGCGCTGCCGCTGGTACGGGCCGACGGCCGGTCCCTCGGATTCATCGCGGTGCCGGACACGCAGCAATGCGACGTGCTGGTGGCGGAGGACCACGCGGTCGCTGTCGTCGACGCGCTCGCGGACGAGCTCTCGCGCCGGCGCGGGGATTGGGACGCGCTCCGACTTCGCTATCTGCGGGGCGACGCGATCGCAGTGCGGATGCTTGGGGCTGCATTGACGCGCCACGGTGCGAATGTCCACGTTCGGTCCGTGACGACGAATCCGCTCGTCGCGCTGGATGCGCCGTGGGAAGCGTACTACGGCTCCCGCAGCCGCCGCCTCAAGAAGGCGGCCAATCTCGCCGCGAATCGCCTCACGAAGGCCGGGGTCGTCGACATCCACTGGCTTGCGCCGGGCAAGGGCGATCGCGCGGAGGTCGACCGCGAGCTCGACCACGTCATCCGCGTCTCCGCTCGCAGCTGGAAGCGCCAGACGGGAAACTCGCTGGACCAGGTCGGACCGCAGGCGTTCATCCGGCGTCTTTCGCATCACGCCCACGACCGCGGCTGGCTCTCGATCTGGCGGCTGTCGCTCGACGGCGTTCCCATCGCGATGGAGTACCAGCTCATCGGCGACGGCAACGTGTACGCTCTGCGCTCCGATTTCGATGCCGATCACGAGAGCCTGTCGCCGGGATCCCATTTGAGCCGCCACCTCCTCCAAACCCTGTTCGCGCAGGGCTTGCGCCGCTACTCAATGGGCCCGGGTGACAACGCGTACAAGCGCCGCTGGGCCGACGATGCGGAGCCTGTCCTCACGCTGACGGCGTACGCCGGCTCACTGCGGGGACGCGCGCTCGCCGCGTGGGAGCTCGCGCTCAAGCCGGCAGCTCGGCGCGTGCGCGAACGACTTCGGCCACGTCCGCCGACGACGGCGAAAGACCATGATGAAGACCCGACCGACTCCGAGCGGGAAGTGACGTGAGCGGCATCTGCGGTTGGTACGGAGATGCGGGCGGAAGCCCGAGCGAGGTCGTCGCGGCGATGCAGCAGTGCTTCGCCTGGCGCCATGCCGGCCCGCGCCCGGCCGTCGTCGGAGCCCGGTTCGGACTCGCGGCGGTCGGCCCGGCGGGCACCGTGGCGCTTCACGCGGCGGGCCCGATTCACGTTGCGGCCCACGGCCATCCGGCGTGGATCGACGGGCCTCGCGGGGGGACACTCGACACGTTCTGCCGGTCCGTCGCCGCCGCGTGGCTGGACCGCGGCGGCGAAATGCTGGACCGGATCGGCGGCGACTTTGCGCTCGCGATCGTCGACGAGCGCGCAGGACGCGTGCTCCTCGCCACGGACCGGAGCGGCGTGCGCAATGTCGTCTACCAGAACGTCGCGGGTGGGCTGATCTTCGGGCCCACGTCGGACGTGATCGGCGCGCACCCGCATTCGCGCCGTTCGCTCGCACCGCAGGCGCTGTACGACTACGTGTACTTTCACATGGTGCCGGGGCCGCAAACCGTCTATCGCGAGCACACGCGCCTCGCGCCCGCGGAGTGCGTGCTGTTCGCGGATGGCCGCGTGACTTCGCGCACGTACTGGACGCTCCGCTTCGTCGAAGACCGGCATGGCACCGTCGCCGATTTCGCCCCGGCGTTCCGTGCGGCGCTGCGCGAAGGCGTCGGCGCCTATGCCGACTCTGCGCGCTGCGGGGCCTTCCTCTCCGGCGGCACCGACAGCTCCACGGTCACGGGGCTCCTGGGCGCGATCACAGAGGCGCCTCCCCGCACGTACTCGATCGGCTTCGGCGCCGCCGGCTACGACGAGATGGAGTACGCCCGAATCACGGCGCGTCACTTCAACGCGGATCACCACGAGTACTACGTGACGCCCGACGACGTCGTCGCCGCGATCCCGCTGATCGCTTCCGCGTACGACCAGCCTTTCGGCAACGCGTCCGCCGTCCCGGCTTACTACTGCGCGCGGCGGGCGGCGGCCGACGGCGTGGAGCGAATGTTGGGCGGCGACGGCGGAGACGAGTTGTTCGGCGGTAACGACCGTTACGCGAGGCAATACCGGCTCTCGCTCTACGACAGGCTGCCGCGTGTCGCGCGCGCCGCGCTGTCGGGGGTCCTGTTCGGGCTGCCCGGCACGACCAACGTCCCGCTCCTGCGGAGGGGTCGGAGCTACATCGAGCAGGCGCGCCTGCCCATGCCCGCGCGCTACGAAAGCTACAACCTCCTCGAACGGCTGGGGCCCGAGCACGTGTTCAACGCGGATTTCTTGGCTCAGGTCGATCGCGGATTGCCGATGGCCCGCCTCGAGCAGGTCTACGCCGGCACCCACGCGCAATCGCTGATCAACCGGATGCTCGCGCTCGACGCCAAGTTCACGCTGGCCGACAACGACCTGCCGAAGGTGACACGTGCCTGCGAGATCGCCGGGGTCGATGTGGCTTTTCCGCTGTTGCACGATGCCGTGGTGGACTTTTCGGCGACGCTTCCGCCCGACTTCAAGCTCCGCGGCACGGAGCTGCGCTACTTCTTCAAGGCGGCGCTTCGCGACTTCCTGCCTTCCGCGACCATCGCCAAGCGGAAGCACGGTTTCGGGTTGCCTGCCGGCGTGTGGCTGCGCGACCATCCCCCGTTGCGCCAGTTGGCCTTCGACGCACTCGCGAGCCTGCGCCACCGCGGGATCTTCAACGACACTCTGCTCGACGAGCTCTTGACCCGCCGCCTGCAGGAACACGCGGGCTATTACGGGACTCTCGTATGGGTGCTGATGATGTTGGAAATGTGGTTCCAGTGCCATGCCGCCCGTGGTTTTGAAATCGGGGGCGGCACATGAGCGATATCCCATGCCTGCGCTTCGGAAGCTGAGGCCGTCCCAGCCGGCGCCATACGCGACCCCATACGCGGGGACTGTCGCCCGCTGAGTAACTCTATGCGGACCCGAAACCATCCTTTGATGCCACAGATTGGCAATCGATTAGCACGGTTTTCCACAACCAATCTTCAATGTCACTCGTCCTGCGCGTGCACTACGGCCGCACATGAAAACAACGTTTCACCTGCGCGCGCCTGCTGAACTAAGTCATGAAACCACTTAAGGTCCTGTACTACTACTCAAGCACTCAGGTTGACACTGGGTCGCCGCGCGCGATGCTGCGAATGATCGATTCGCTGAATCGCGATGAGTTTCATCCGGCGTTCATGACCTCCGGCGCCGGTTCGTTGATCGATGAATTGCGCGGCAGAAACGTGGAAATAATAGAGGGCAAGGTTGCCAGCGTTTCGTGGAGCCATCCGCTGCGATTCATCCAGAGTATCCGCGCAAAGCGCTTATTGCTGAAGCAATTTGCTGTCGATCTCGTTCACATGAACGAACCGGGTTGGAATAGTGACATCGTATTGGCGGCACGTCTTATGCGAATTCCGGTCGTGTTGCACTTGCACAATCCGGGAATTGTTTCCAGCCGCAATTTGAATTACGTGGCGGCGAGCAGAGTACTCCTTTGCTCCGCGGCGCAGGGCAACGAAATCGTCGGCTTCGAAAAGATCAAGGAGAAGTGCGTCGTCTTGCACAATGCAGTCGATGTCGGCCTTTTTGCCAGCGGCCACTCAATACGCGCGACGATTGGATTGGCACGGAACGACATCGTAATCGGAACGGTCGCCCAAATCAGCCAGAGAAAGGGCATCGATTTGTTCCTCGACACGGCGGAGCGTCTGCTGGATAGTGGCAAGAAATTCAAGTTTGTCATCGTTGGGCCCAAGGCGGTCCGCGAAGAGCTATATTTTCAAGCCATCATGGAGCGAACCACGAAGGGCCAACTGAAGGAGAGCGTGGTCTACCTCGGCAGTCGTGACGATATCCCCAATATCCTGGCAACTTTCGACGTGTTCTTTCTTCCCACGCGTGCCGAACCCTTCGGGATGGTTGTGATCGAAGCGATGGCTTCGGGGATTCCTGTTGTCGCCAGTCATGTCGGAGGAATCCCGGAAATCATAACGAGCCAAGACATCGGCCGTACGGTTAGCCCGTTGACCCCGGAGGCGTTTTCGGGCGCGATAATCGAGTTGCTTCGTATGGAGGATCAAGTCAGGGCATTAGGCGAACGCGGTCGCCAAAGTCTTGTCGGTCGTTTTGATCTTGCCAAAATGGGCGCCACGTTGGGCACGGTCTACAGGGGGTTGGCAACGCAGTAACATGCGCACCCCACGCTGCGTGTCAATTATTACCTTCATCACATTGTCCCTAACAAGGGCATCGATGCAGAATGTAATCAAAAATCGGGCCGGCACTTTATCGCCCTTCGCGCATTTCGACTTTCCCGGCAAGATGAGATGCGAGGGCGACCGTCTGGGACTGGGCCGGAAGCGGCCATCTGAAACAGTGGATGAAAGCGACCGCGGCGAGGCGCGCCGCGGGGCTCGAATCAGGGCTGTGCGCGCGCAAGCAGGACTCCACGGCGCGCAGGAAACAGGCGCAGCGCAGCACCCTGAAGTTCGGCGTCGTGTTGGCTAGGGAACGCGCACTTGGGCGGCTAGCCGCGCCGACCGAGCCAGAGCGTGCTCTATAGCTGCTTCCAGCAACACCTGGAGACCTGGTTCGCCCACTGCCACGAGGGCGACGACCATGCCGGGCCGTGCCGGCGTATGGGAAGCGGGAGTTCCGCCGGTACCTGGAACGCGGAATCCCTGCGCATGGCCTTGCCCGGGCCCGGTGCGGGCAGTCGGTCCTGGTGGTGCCCACAGCCGCTTCTGCACAGGCTATGATTTCCATTGCCCTATAGCCTCGCAGGAAAATGGCGACCAGCCCTGACAATCGCGCGCAGTTCTTCCGGTTGATCGACCGCCTGGGCGTCAATCGCCTCGCATTCGCGAAGACTAAGGCATCGCTACGCATACTCTGCTACCACGGAGCGTGGACGGTATCGCGCCCGCATTTTGGTAACAAGCTTTTCATCGGCAGAGAGACCTTTCGACAACGTCTTGGAGCGTTGGCTGCACAACGATGCAACGTTCTTCCATTGCTTGAGGCGCTCGATGGTCTACGATCGGGAACGCTTCCGCCGCGTGCTGTGGCCATCACGATCGACGACGGCTGGGCGTCGACCTTTGAATTCATGCTTCCTGAGCTATTACGATGCGGTTTCCCGGCAACGCTCTATCTGCAGACGCAGGGCGTGTTGTCCGGCGCGCCCGTTCATGACGTAGCGATTGCATTTGCAATCGCTACGACACCCGTGCGTACGCTTTCATTTCCGGCAGAGTTGGGCCAAGGCGCCTTGGTGAAGGCGGGCGTAACGTCGTTTGCTCTCGACGAGCCCGGGGAAGATACTCGGTTGAGCAGGATTCTCAATGCGGCTTTCGACGATACTCCGGAATGCGCTCGCAAAGAACTGCTGCAACGGATCTTCGAGGTGATGCAAATCCGCAGCGACGATCTGATGCCCGCATTTTCCCTTGGCACACCTGACGATATTCGGATCGCCGCGGCCAACGGTTTCGAGGTTGCGCTACACACGCACAGTCATTCGTTGGGGAACTTTTCGCCACACGCAATACGTACCGAGATCGGGGCGAATCAGGACGCGCTTGGCGCGATTCTTGGGCGGCCTCCCGCGAGCTTCCGACATTTTTGCTGGCCCAACGGAGAGTACACCGAGCAGGCAATGGCGTATCTCGCAATGGTTGGAGTCGATGTTGCGACGTCGTGCGACTTCGGGCTCGCGACTGCATCTTCCGACCCGCTGCACCTTCCGCGCATCCTTGATGGCGAACTCACCAGCACCGCCGAATTCCTGACGATGATCAGCGGCCTGAAGTATCTGGCTGCGAGGATGCGCGCGCCCTAGATCATGATCTTCGCCCGGAGATCCACGAACCTTAGCGTATGCGCAGCAGAGGGATAGTGGCAACTGCGTCAGCGTTTTGCAATTGCATCCCGGCATATTCCGTGGACGAGGCACTCAATCAAAGTTTGCAAAGGCGGCTTGAATTCGAGATGGCCGCGCAGGATGCAGTGATCTTGCAGCGCTACCCGATCGTGAACTACATTGCTAGTTTTGATGCGTCGACAGGGTACGGCGGCTACAGCTTGATTCCTGCGCAGGCCACCGCCCAGTGTGAAGCGCTCGAACGAGAATTCGGGCGCGCTGCTCTCGAAACATTTCACCGGTCCGTGCTGCTTACGCTGATTTCGCAATACGACGAACGGGCCGCTGTACGCAATTATCCCCCCGAGATAGCAGTTCGTTTTACGGCCTACCTCCAGGGTATCATCTCGCAGATGGAACGCAATCCCGCAGGTTTTTACGTCCACGGGAACGACCGATTCGCCAAAGATCTGGCGGTTTGCCGGCATAAGCTCGTACCGTGCGGGGCGCAGCTAGTGGACATTTGCGCAGGCGTTCCCCGGAGCATCGCAGCGCGGCAAGGCATCTCGGGGGCTGTGCGGTTTCTCGGGTATATGCTGGAACGTGTCGGCGGGTTCAAAGTACTCTATCAAATGCACATGGACCTTCGGCTGATTCTCGAATTCAATCCCAAAGGGTGGGAGCAATGCTATGTGCGGATTGCGCGACTGCTCGAACGGCACCGCGATGTGCTCGGTGTATACGGAACGAGCTGGTGGTTTGATCCATCACTTCATGGCATCAGCCCACGACTGGATTTCCTGCGAGATCTTCCGCAAAGTGGCGGAGCTCGCTTGTTCAAGGTAGGCGCTGGCGATTCGAGCTTGGACAATGCATTGGCGAATTCCCGGGAACGCAAGGCCGCATATGAGCGAGGAACCTATCAGCCGGTCGATTGGCTCATGGTTTGGTCCCGCAAGGACTTGATCGCCTGGGCAGATGGCCGGGAGTGCTAGACCGTATACGGTTCGCGACTCACCACGCAGGACGTGCGACGCCTTCCGAAGATCATGAACGCTGCACGACGCTAAGGCCGGCACGGAAGCAGTGCTTACCAACTTCGCGAAACGCACGTTGCGAGCGCGAGTTCTCCTCGGAGGTGAAATCGATGCGACCGACTATCCGAGTGAGATCGCGGGCGTCCGGGAAGTGCTGTACCACGTCCGTGCCTGACGTCCACCGTAGTACGTGGCCCCGCTGCATTTCTGGCGCTGGAACGCTGATCACTCTCGGAGGGCGCGAGCAGTGAATCACCGAGAGACCGTAGAGATGATCGCCGCCATTATCAATCGCGTACTGACCGACAAAGGGGATGCCGCGCGCGCAATCGGTGCCGATACCATCATACTCGGCGGCGACCTGGCGTTCGATTCGCTCGATTTGGCCGCGATGGTCGTCGAGATGGATGGTGTCACGGGAACGACTCCATTTGCCGGGGGATTCATCAACTTCCATACGGTTGGCGAACTGGCCGCACTCTATGTAGCGACACGCAATTGAGTGCACTAGCGTTCACGTTCGCCGTATCGACCACCCGTATCATCCACGACGGGATCGCACGCGACCCGCAGGCTTTGCGGGCCGACGCTGAATTGCTGGCCGAACGCCTTCGTCATGCGCGCCCGGGGCGCGTCGCGCTCTGCAGCTCACGTGCAGACGTTGTCACCGTTGCCTTGTGTGCGTGCGAACAAGCGGACGTGGAACTGTTGCTGCTCAGACGGATGCCTTCTACCGACGCTGCGTTGGCGGAATGGGCGGTAGGGGCATTGATCCGCGAGGACCTTTCCATTGCGATCACCCCGTCGTGCGCGAGCGAGGCATCCGAGTTCGCTATCCTGCTTGCAACCTCTGGAACAACAGGAGGCCCCAAAGTCGCGCGTCACAGCCCGGAGCGCCTGCTCGGTCGCATTCGAAGGCCCGAGACGGGAGGGCAACCGCCGACGTGGTTGCTCACCTACCACCCAGCCACTTTTGCCGGGATGCAGGTCACGCTAACATCCCTGATGGGCGGTGGCACGCTCGTTTCGTGCGAGCAGGCCGCCGTGGCGGACCTCGTTGCAGTCGCATTGAAGTATGGCGCGACCCATGTCAGCGCGACGCCCACTTTCTGGCGCGCCTTTTTGATGATCCTTGGAGCAGATGCGCATCGTCTGCCGCTGAAACAAGCCACGCTCGGTGGGGAAAGCGTTGATCAGGTCATCATAGACCGCCTGGCGAGCACTTTTCCAGGAGTCGGTATCGCCCACATCTACGCGTCGACCGAGGCAGGCGCTTTGTTTGCCGTTCGCGATGGAAGGGCGGGTTTCCCAGCGCGATGGCTCGATGAACCCGTGGAAGACGTGTCACTCCGCATCACTGACGGAATACTTGAAGTGCGGAGCCCACGAGCGATGCACGGCTATCTGGGCGGCAATGCGGGAAATGCGTTGACGTCTGACGGGTGGCTCAATACCCGCGACAGGGTGGAATTGCAGGGTGATCGCGTCTTATTCCGCGGTCGGCAAGACTCGGTGATCAATGTCGGCGGCGCCAAGGTCCTGCCGGAGGAAGTGGAGGCCGTCCTGTTGCGCGCGCCCGGGATCGCAGACGTTCGCGTAAGCGGAGTGAGCAACCCAGTCAGCGGCCAGGTTGTTTGCGCTGAGCTGGTCTTGGAACCTGACCACGACGCAGACGTGACACGACGGCAGTTGCTGGCACTCGCCCGCCATGAGCTCCGAGCCGTACCAGGTTCCGCGCATCGTGCGCATCGTTCAAGCGATCCAATACTCCGAATCTGGAAAGAAGAGTCGCCAATGACCCACACCGAGCGGCGTTGCGTCCTGGTGACAGGTGGAAGTCGGGGGTTGGGACTCGGCGTTCGTGGAAGACCTGCTGACCGAGGGCTACCGCGTAGCGACGTGCAGCCGGTCCGGGTCCGAGGCGATCGATGTGATTGTGCGGCAATACGGAAGTGAGTGCGTGTCGTGGCACGCATGCGCCATCGGTAACGAAGTGGACGAGGAGGCGCTCTTCCGCGACGTCCTGCTATGGTGTGGACAGGCGGGTCTCTTCGCGCTTGTCAACAACGCGGGAATTGCGATGGAGGGCATCCTTGCGACGTTTCCGAACGTCGATTCGAGCCGCATCATCGACGTTAACCTGACGGGTGCGCTGCGGCTCGCGCGCCTTGCGATGCGACACATGCTGGGCCGGCGAGGTCCCGGTCGAATTGTCAACATTAGTTCCATCATCGGCTCGCGCGGCTACACGGGACTTGCGGCCTATTCAGCATCGAAGGCGGGAATGGACGGGCTCACGCGCGCCCTCGCCCGGGAAGTCGGGCGACGAGGAATTACCGTGAATTCGCTAGCGCCCGGTTATCTGGAAACCGAGATGTCGTCGAGTCTGGGACAGCGTCAACGCCTGCAGATCATCAATCGCACGCCTCTCGGGCGTCTGGGAAAAGTCGACGACGTCGTCCCTGCGCTTCGCTTTCTACTATCCGACGGCGCCGGGTTCATCACGGGGCAGACGTTGATCGTTGACGGAGGCATAACGACCTGAGTAGCCACCCGCTGGGCTGCCACACGGTGGAGATTCACAAGTTCATCGGCAAAGCGGCCGATCATTGAGTTGGTGGTGCAGTATGTCAAAATAGCTGTCGAGGATTCTCGGATTGCGCATGCCGCGTCATGGTAGCAATGACCATTCCCTGCCGACGTGCGGAGGGCTGATGCCACGCTATCGGTTTGAAGTTTGGCTCGCGCGCGGGATCGTCGCGCTCCTGATGGTGGTCGCTGCGGGGAGTGCCGCGGGGCAGACGCCGCCGCTACGTGTTCTCGGGGCCGTTGCTGCCGCTGCTCTTGCAGATGCCGGAGAACACCTGGCTGCATGCGAACGCCAATCTGTTCAGCAACGTCTGGACTTCGCCCTCGCTGGAGCCGCTCGACGGCTGTTGCACCCAGCCGCCTTCCAAGATCATCGCGGCCTGGAGCGGCTTTGCCTGGGACAGTAATCGGGGGGACCTCATCCTGTGGGGGGGTGGGCACGCCAATTACCCCGGCAACGACGTCTATCGCTGGCACTCGAGCAACCTGCTGTGGGAGCGGGCGTCGCTGCCGAGCGAGATCAAGACCGACCCCTTGCTCGATAAAATTGCCATCGACGGCGTCGACAATGCACCGATCTCCTCGCACACCTACGACAACAATCTGTTCCTGCCGGTGGCCGACCGCTTCCTCACCTGGGGCGGCGCGGCGTGGGGCAACGGCGGCCCGTTCATCCGGCCGCTGGAGTCGAACCCGACCGCCCAGACGCGCCTCACCGGCCCCTATCTGTTCAACCCGAACCTGGCCGATGGCAACAAGGTCGGCGGCAGCACGGGCTCGAATGTCCGGCGGGTGCTGCCCGCGCCGATCACCGGCGGGCAGATGTGGCAGAACCGCGACATCCATCGTTGGCTCGCCGGCCAGCCTCTGCCCGGCACCCACGTCCAGGGCTGCACCGGGTATGCGAACGAAGGCGGCCTCGACGTCGTCTACGTCGCCTCGGCGAACCGGGGCGCGACGGTCCTCAATCTGTATCGCTATCAGCTGACCACTCTCGCGAATCCGGCGCTTGACCAGATTACGAAGGTCGGGGCGTACGCAGTGGGGGTGGCCGGCCAGACGACCTGCGGCTATGACCCGGTGCACAAGCTGTTCGTGCGCACCGGCGACAACACCACCCCCTTCCAGTTCTGGGACCTGACCACCGCGGGATTCAACAATCCCGACCAGAGCGTCCAAGGCAATGCCTCCATTGCAGCGTTGCAGTCGTGGCTGTCGGCGAACGGTCTCAATATCCAGTTCTGCGGCTTCGAATACGATCCGTCCCGCGGCCGCTTCCTGCTGTGGTGCGGCGCCGGAGTGATGTGGGAAGTGACGCCCCCCGCCGCCGGCAACACGACCACCGGCTGGACGGTGACGCAGCGGCCGCCGCCGCCCGCCCCGGTGCCGCCGGGCGACGTTGTGACGGGCGTCCTCGGCAAGTGGCGCTACGCGCCGTACTACGACGCCTTCGTCGGGCTGCAGGACATCAACGACGGCGACATCTGGATCTACAAGCCGGTCGGGTGGGTGCAGCCCAATCCGCCGGGCAATGCGCTGCCGAGCGTCACCATCACCGCGCCCACCGCCGGCACCCAGGTCGCGCCGGCGACGCCCATCAACCTGCAGGCGAATGCCAGCGACCCCGACGGCAGCATCGCCCGGGTCGAGTACTACCTCAACGGCGACAAGGTGGGGCAGGCGACGAGCCCGCCCTACACGGTGAATATCGCGCCGATCCTGGTCGGGAGCTACGCGGTCGTCGCCGTCGCCGTCGACAACGTCGGCGGCATGACGGCGTCGGCGGCGGTGCCATTCACGGTGAGCGCGACGCTCACCACCAGTGTCCTGCAGCGTGGGCTCGCCGGCTACGCCGGGGTCAGCGACACCTACCTCGACGCCTTTGCGCCGACGGTGGTGCGCGGCGCCGCGACCGCGCTCAATCTCGACCCGGCGACCTATCGGCCGCTGGTGCGCTTCGCGATCTTCCAGGCGGAAGGGGGGCCGGTACCGAACGGCGCGGTGATCCAGTCGGCCACCCTCGCGCTCTACAAGCAGTTCTACGACGACACCCTGCAGTTGAACGCGCTGCTCAAGCCGTGGGTCGAGGCTGAGGCCACCTGGACCAACGCCAGCGCGGGGGTGCCGTGGACCGTCGGTGGCGCCAGCGGCGCCGGCAGCGACTACAGCACGACCGCCGACGCGCTCGTCACCCCCAGCTTTAATCCCGGCTGGGTCAGCTTCGACGTCACGGCGCGCGTACGGACCTGGGCCAGCGGCGCGAACTTCGGCTGGCGCATGATGCAGACGACCAGCGGTGGCAACTCGAAGGCGTTCACCGCGAGCGAGTATACGACCGACACCACGCTGCGGCCCAAACTCACCGTCGTCTGGTCGAGCGGCCCAGCGCCGACCTACCAGTTGAGTGGCACGGTGACGTTGGCCGGTGCGGCGTTGAGCGGCGTGAGTTTCATGACGACGAGCGGGGCGGGCTGCACGGACACGGACGGCGCAGGCCACTACGCGTGCACGGTACCGAACGGTTGGTCCGGTACGGTAACTCCGTCGTCGAGTGGTTACACGTTCACGCCGTCGTCGCGCAGTTATAGCAGTATCGCCGCCAACCAGACGGCGCAGGACTATGCTGCGGCGAGCGCCTCCGGCGTTTGGGTGGACGATGCGGCGCCGGCGGGCGCGACGCTGGCGGGGACGGGCGAGGGTTGGAGCTGGGTGAGCAGCAACCCGGCGCCGTTCTCGGGGGCACTGGCGCACCAGTCGGCGCTGCTCAGTGGCTTGCATCAGCACTACTTCATCAACGCCACGGCAACGTTATCGGTGGAGGTGGGCGACACCTTGTTTGCGTACGTGTACCTGGACCCGGCGAATCCCCCGCGCGAGGTGATGCTGCAGTGGAATGATGGGAACTGGGAGCACCGGGCGTATTGGGGGGCGAACCTGATCGGGTGGGGGATCGATGGCACGGTGAGTCGACGCTACATGGGACCGCTGCCGGCGGCGGGACAATGGGTGCGGCTGGCGGTACCGGCGTCGCAGGTGGGACTGGAGGGGCGCACGCTCAACGGCATGGCCTACACCCTCTATGACGGCCGCGCCACTTGGGATTATGCGGGGAAGATCTCCACCACCACCGTTTGGGCGGACGATGCGGTGCCGGCGGGGGCGACGCTGGCGGGGACGGGCGAGGGTTGGAGCTGGGTGAGCAGCAACCCGGCGCCGTTCTCGGGGGCACTGGCGCACCAGTCGGCGCTGCTCAGTGGCCTGCACCAGCACTACTTCTACAACGCCACGAGCACGTTATCGGTGGCGGTGGGCGACACCTTGTTTGCATACGTGTACCTGGACCCGGCGAATCCGCCGAGCGAGGTGATGCTGCAGTGGAATGACGGGAGCTGGGAGCACCGGGCGTATTGGGGGGCGAACCTGATCGGGTGGGGGACCGATGGCACGGTGAGTCGACGTTACATGGGGCCGCTGCCGGCGGCGGGGCAATGGGTGCGGCTGACGGTGCCGGCGTCGCAGGTGGGACTGGAGGGACGCCCGCTCAACGGCATGGCCTACACCCTCTATGACGGCCGCGCCACTTGGGATTATGCGGGGAAGATCTCCACCACCGTTTGGGCGGACGATGCGGCGCCGGCGGGCGCGACGCTGGCGGGGACGGGCGAGGGTTGGAGCTGGGTGAGCAGCAACCCGGCGCCGTTCTCGGGGGCGCTGGCGCACCAGTCGGCGCTGCTCAGTGGCTTGCATCAGCACTACTTCATCAACGCCACGGCCGGGTTATCCGTGGCGGTGGGCGGCACCTTGTTTGCGTACGTGTACTTGGACCCGGCGAATCCCCCGAGCGAGGTGATGCTGCAGTGGAATGATGGGAACTGGGAGCACCGGGCGTATTGGGGGGCGAACCTGATCGGGTGGGGGAACGATGGCACGGTGAGTCGACGCTACATGGGACCGCTGCCCGCGGCCGGACAATGGGTGCGGCTGGCGGTGCCGGCGTCGCAGGTGGGACTGGAGGGACACACGCTTAACGGCATGGCCTACACCCTCCATGACGGGCGCGCGACTTGGGATTACGTGGGAAGCACGCGCTGATGCTATGTGGCGCACAGCGAAAGATGCCTCGTAAACTTTCCCACTCACGCCAATACGTGCCGCCGCATTCCAAGTTCGGCACCGCTGCCGCCACGCTTGCGCTCGCTTGCATCTGCCTCGGCTCGGCACCGATCTTCGCGCAGCCAACGAACAACGACTACTACCAAGCCGCTGGTACCGAACTGCTGCGCAATGTCGAGAGGTATCATTTGGGTCCGGCCACAGACAAGCTGCGTTCCCGCTCGTACGAGTCGGGGGCCGGAGAGATTGGGTTTATCCTGAATTATTTTCCCAATCATCCGCGAGGGCTAATGCTGCTCATAGAATTGTGTGAGCAATGGAAATCGCCTCGATGCGACCTTCAGGGGGTATTCGAAAATGCCATCGCGGTCAATCCGGATGTCGCAGCCACCTACGTGTTGCAGGGTATCTACCTCTATCGGGCGAAGCGCATTCCCGCGGCGGTGACAAGCCTTGAGAAGGCGGTGAAGCTCGACCCGGACTCGCTCAACGCCCATTACAATTTGGGGTTGGTCTATTTCGAGACCAAGCAATTCGAACTCGCGAACGCGCACGCGCAGCGGGCTTACCAGCTCGGTGCTTCGGTACCGGGCCTCCGCGACAAGCTCAAACGAGCGGGCCAATGGAAGCCGATCGACACCCCGGTGCCCGATGCCGCGTCGTCGATCGGCTCGGATGCCCAGCCTTCCCCGGCTCCCCGTTAGATACGGGGCGAACCCTGCATTGATCCGGTCGTCGTGACGCTCCGCATATTGCTCAGAAGGCGCAGCGCAAATCGCACGGGCGTACGGTCCCAAGGCGTGAAACGCGGCAACTGGTAGACGTCCGAACTGGTGCCGCCAACCCCCCATGCCGTCGAAACGGCGGCGCGGTATCCGGCATCACGCGCCATGCGCACGTGCTCCGGACCATAGTCCTGGCCGGGTTTGCCGTTTGGGTAGGCGAACAGACGAACCGGCTCACGCAGTATTTCGGCCAGCCGTTGGCCGCTTTCCGCGATTTCACGCTTCGCCTGTGCGGCCGTCACTCGGGTAAGAATGGGGTGCGTCACCGAATGCGCACCGATTTCCATGCCGGCCGCGCGCAATGTGCGCACGTGCGCGTCACTCATCATGGGGCCGTTCCCAGCGGGCGCGCGGGCCGCTGCCGCCAAGTGCTCTGCGCGCGCTTCGCGCTCCGGACCCGGCAAATACTTCAAAGCAGGCAGAATCCGTTGGATCGCGAGCCGGCGTGCCTGATTACTGCCCAGTTCGAAGATCGGCAGCCCCCACGCCTGGAGGTCGAGCACCGGCCCGGGCATGGAGCGGAGCCCCTCGATAACCTTGTCGTTCCACATCCAACCGCCATCGAGGTAGCCGGTCGCGACGAAGAACGTGGCGGACAGCCCGTGCCTCTGAAGAATGGGCAAGGCGACCTCCACATTATCGAGATATCCATCGTCGAACGTTACACACGCCGCCCGCGGAGGCAATTCGCCAGTCATTAGCCGGTCGACGGCTTCCGAAAGCGGCAACGGCACAAAATTCTCGGCGACCACGCGCATCTGGGCGTCGAACACGTCAGCCGTCACGTCCCATGTATTGAGCGGATCCTCGTGCGCCAGAACCCGATGGTAGATAAGGATCGAAAGGCGAGCGCGACGCCCCGCCGGCGACATCGCGCTGGCCAAGACGCGAAGGAGCGGTTTTCCCCATTGCGGCATCACGCGGACGCCCCATCGGCGGCCGAAGACCGCCTCGGCTTCGTGCATCGAACGATAAACGAGTGACTGATCAGGAGTCCGAATAGGGGAACGAATCGCAGCATCCACCGAAGAGGCGGTGTTTCGACGAACTGCTGCAACCGTGGCCAGCGTGGCGGCGCCATCGGCATCCAGAATACGGCAACGTCACAAAATCCTTGAGCGATCAGGATGCGCTTGAGCTTTCGAGGCGATTCATATCGTAGGTGGGCGGGACGGCGCCTAAGCTTCCTGGCCAGGACTCGAGCGGCATTGATGACGAAGGCTCGATTGAGCGCATCGACCCATAATTCACCATCGGGACGCGTCAGCAAACATAGCTCGCGCAGCGCCGTTTCGCTTTCACCCAACGCTTGAATTACACCGAAACAGAGTATGCCGTCGAAAGTTTCGGCCCTGAACGGCAACCGACGCACGTCGGCCACGGCGTATCCGATTCCCGGCGGGCTGCGCATTTTCGCCTTCCGGATGGCGGGGAGCGAATAGTCAATGCCCGTCATGTCGATATCCCGTGCCATCAGGTACCGCGTGTAGGTCCCCGCACCGCAGCCGGCGTCGAGCCAGCGCATTCCCGGTCGCCCCGGCTGCCAGAGTTCCGCGAATCGCCGTAACCGGGCGTCGAGCCCGGCGGAACTCCAGCCCGCTATTCCGGCATCGTCGTCGCGAAGCGACGCGAACTCCTCGAAACGGCTTCGCCACGCTTGTTCGAACGTGTCGTTTCCGGGCCGGCGGTTGTGGTCCTTCGTCATGGGGTGTCGGCTGCCGGGAAGCGCGTCGCAGAGCCTATCAGAAGCGCGAAAGACGCGGCCGACGTGCATGTTCGCAGGAACAGATCGACGCCCGCAAGAGCTGCAGATTCCGCGGGAGTGCCGACCATGCGAAAGGACTGGCGGCGCGTCCTTGCTGAAGCAACCAATTGGCGCCGCATGTCCACCGCCGTGCAGTTCCACGGCGCTTGGCATTCTGCTAGTATGAAAAAAGTTGAACGCTTACCAGAAATGATGTCGACTGCTTTGGAACGCGCTCATTCCGTCGACGCGTTACGGCACGGCCGCGCGTACGCGACGATCGACATGAGGTTTCTACTTGGCCCGGTCCATCGCATTGGCCAATGAGCCGCATTCCCCCGACGTTGCGCAAGACCTGCGGGGGTGGTTTTGCCGCGCGATAGCGCCTGACTCCGCATGCTCGGTTCTCGAAGTCGGCGAAGCCCACGTCGGAAACTGGTTTGCCAACGTCACGCGCTCGGAATCGGCGCTGTCAAGCGAGGCGCGCGCCGGAAGCGCAAGCTTTGACATCGTCGTAATCCATCAGTCGCTGGGTGGCTGCACGACGCTTCAGGGTGCGCTGAAATCGGCCAGGCGCTTGCTGCGCCAAGGCGGGTGGCTCGTCCTGGCGGGCGCGAATCGGCTGCGCCCCTTAAGCCGCAGTGATTGGCCTTCGATCCCGATGCCAAGAGCGACCGGGTGGGGATTCCGGTCGGCGTTGAAGCGCGCCGGATTTGCCGACATCTCGCTGCACGTGGCGTATCCACCCGACTCTGCGCCGATCTACGTGATCGAGTCCCATCCGCGCAGCGCCCGTGCATTCTTCGGCGCCCAGCTGGCCGCGCGAGCCTTGCCAAACTGGTCTCCCAAGAGGCTTCTGTTTGGCACGCTCGTTGCCACCAACCTGATGCCCTACCTGCAGCCAGGGTTCATTGTCGTTGGTCGCAGATGTTGAAGGCGGCGCACGCGGCTCTCGTCAACTTCGGCGTACTCGCGCCATCGGATCGACTTCCTCCCTTCTGGGCGCGGATGAGCGGCAATCTCGTTCTGATGGTTTACCCCAAGGATTCGCCGTTCTACCTGGTCAAGATTGGCATTCGCACGAGCCTCGACCGCGAATTCCGAGGGCTCGCGATCGCCCACGCGGCGATGCCGCGCAATGTGCCTCGGCCGCTCGGACTCACGACACAGGGATCCTTCCAGGTGCTGGTCACATTTGGCATTCATCACGAGCAACTCGTTCTTCGACGCGGGCGAGACGAGTTTCGGATGCTCGAAGACGGCATGGATGCGTTGCTCGCGGCCGGCTTGAGCCATTTCCACGCGTCACCCACCGATGCCGGCGTGAACGTCCAAGACGCGCTCCGGGAGGCGAGCGACGCGTTCGACGGGGCCAACTGGCGGGCTTATTGGGACCACATTCGCCCTCTGATCGTACCGCTGCCGCGGATACTCCAACACGGCGACCTCGCCATGACCAATATCGCCATTGCGGGCGGCGAGGTAGTCTTTTTCGATTGGGAGGATTTCGGGTTGGTCGATGTGATCGGATTTGACCTCGCGGTGGTGCTGCTTTCTCTCAACGATTTCGACGCCTTGCGCCTGCGCGCGAGGCTCGCCGCGCCCACCGCGGAAGCCGCACTGGTCAGGCGTGGTTGCGCGCGACTCAACCTGTCAACCAATCTCTTCCTCGAATTGTTTCCCGTCTATCTGTCGCTCTTTGTAAAGGTGAAGCGATCTAGGGGTTACGATCCGGCCGTGTCGACACGCGCCATTGCGGCCCTGCGCGATTGGGTCGGTGCCGGACCGGCGCATGTCGCGGCGGGATGACCAAGAAATCTGTCGTCCGCCATCGGATTAATGCCCCCTTATGATTGGTTAACCTGTTCTTGAGGAGGTGATTGGATGAATCGGCGGACCCTCCTGGGGATGGTCGGCAGCGCACTGTTTCTCGGTCGGACGCTGGCAGCGAAGGTGCTGACCGCGACAACCGTCCGTCGCGTCCGCGCCTTGGCGGCCGTGCCCGGCGTTCCTGCTGTGGTGCTTGCGGCTTGTGGATCAGAAACCGCGGCGCCGGCGTCGGCGGCTGTGCCACGCCTTCCGACGTGGCTCGCTGGCGTGCCTGTGCTGCAATGGACACAGATCCCCCGTACCGCGATGACGACCATCGGGTCGTCGCCGGATTATTCGAAGATCACAAGTGCGGGGCTTGCTCCGGTCGATGGTTCGTACGGGAATCCGCAGAGCGGCATCTACGCCTACTCGGGCGGCACGATTAAGGGCGGCAACACGATGCTCATCTTTGGCGGTGGCGGTGCCGGAGCATGGGCCGGCAACGAAATACGGGCGCTCGATGTCTCTGCGGACGCCCCAGGGTGGCGCATCCCAGTGGGGCCATCGCCGTCGTCTGCCGTCTGGGATCGGTACGCACCGGGACGGACCTCGCACGTCTATATGCAGGACGGCAAGCCCAACGCGCGGCACAGCTATTGGGGACCGCAGTTTATCGACTCGCATGGCGCCTACGCGAACTCGTTCTTCATTTTCATGTGCGGGCAAGTGTGGGAGACCGACGCCGACATGCCTTTTCCGATTCAACAGACCGTCGACAGCCTCGACTGGAGTTCTGGGGCTTGGCGCGCGCCAGGGGCACATCCTTACATCCCGGCCAATCGCACGTGGGCTGGCGCATGGACTTGCAAGCATCCGCTGACCGAGGATGTATACGTCGGAACCTATACGACGGTACAGAAGTGGAACCCGCTGACGAACACCTGGACGAAGCTATGCGACGTAGCCGCCGACATCACGCACCGGGGTATGGCGGCAATCGATCCCAACACGGAGACCATCGTGCGGCTCGGCTGGGCCACTGGCGCGGTGGGGACCGCCTTCAATGTCCACGCCATCAATATCACGACGGGCACGCTGACCGTAGGATCGTTGGCCGGCCCGGCCGTGGGCAGCATCGTCATCGACGGCTTCGCCGCCATCGGAGGCGGCTTCGTCTACGATCTCGGCTTGAAGTGTTTCCTGCTTTTCCAGGGAAATGGCGTGATGCTGAAGATCACCCCAAGCGACGGAAACAGCTGGTACGTGGACTATCTGGCAACAATTGGCGCACCCCCGCCAGTGGACGTTTCGCTGGGTTCCTCACAATTGGCGGGGCGTATGCAGTACGTCTCGGCGCTGCGAGGTGTGTGCATTCTGTTCAAATACGACCAGGATGCCTATTTCGTTCGAACTTCATCGTAAGAACTCGCGGCAACGGTCCTCATCCGGCAACGAGCATCGTTTCCGTGGGAGCGCGCAATGAAATCGCAATCGATCGTCAAGCAGATCCTGATCGGTGGGCTCTTCGGTTTGCTGATGGCAATGGTCAATCGTCTCAACGGTTCGAACACGGAGCCGTTGCTGAGCCTTTACGGCATCGGCATGCTAGTCGGCGGGGCTGTGAGCGGCGCGATTCTGTACCTACTCCTTTACCGATTCTGGCCACGGACGAAGTAGTTCGCGGGCGTTGTGGCCGCTCGCCCGGTAGTCTATGGGAAGGAACTCGTCATAAGGTCGACGCTCGAAGGTCGAGTATGTTGGCAATCGTCGGGCGTGCAATGTGGCCCCCACGTTTGAGATAGCGACTGGCACGAAAAGTGCGGAGGAGACAGACATGACCATTCCGGAGACGCTGCAGCATTTGCAAGGGAACGAGGTGGCCCGATGACCACGCGCCGCGACTTTCTGATTGCGGGAGCAGGCACGGTTGCGATCGCCGCTTGCGGGGGTGGAGATGCAGGATCCACCGAACTTACAACGTCAGGTCCCCCGTCGCAGGTAACGCCCCCAGACACGCCACCGCCAGTAACGCCGCCCCCAACGCCGCCCCCAACGCCGCCGACATCCATCGACACCGACCGGACTCGAAGACCCGGTCGTGATCTACGATGGCCCGGGCGGTATCACAGGGACCCATTTGTACGCGCGGTTGGTGCAGTGGAAAAATCCCGGCGGCGATTGGCTCGACGCGGATGGCGTGGCGCAGGGCGACAGGCCGTTCGGCGAGGTTCTTCTCAGGACGGGCCAGAGTGGCGAGATCGTAGTCGACGTAACGCGGCTCGTCGTGCAGGGCAGCGAGCCGTCACTCGTCTTGCGCGCTTTCGCGACCAGTGCGATGGCTCCGATCTTCTCATTTCTCGTCGCGCGAATCCGGACAGGGGCCAAGGCTCGTCGTGACCTATGTTGACGGCGCGACTGATTCCATCCCGGTCATGTACGACTCGGAGTGCAACCTCACCACAGCCTACGAGATAGGCAGCAAGACGTCGATGATGGTGAGTGGCACCAATGCGTACTTACGCTTTCCCGCTCCAACGAGGCCGGTGGCGTCCGCAAAACTGGTACTGACTGGTAGCATCAATACGGGCGGCAGACTGGGCGTTTACAAGTTCGCCTTGTTCCGCGACCCGCCGCCCACGGACACATTCATTCTCAAGGGCGACCCCCGCGTCTTCCTCGAAACCGAGTGCTTCGATGATGCCCCCTTCTACATCAGGACCAGGATCTTCGGCGGACCTCCGCCAGCGAGTTTCGACGATCTGCATCAGCGTGCGATTGTCAATGTCGACGGCGGGCGCGCGCTGCAAGTTACATTTGATCCGCGCGCCAACCTTGCGCTAAATGCCTCCGTTTGCTTTCCGAATTTCGACGAGGCTGACGAAGCGGCATGGGAGTTCGATATCCGGTTGATGCCGGATATGCTGACTGGCCTGGCTGACGGCGTGAAATTGTTTGCCGGTTGCTCATCCTCAACCAAGAACGACGACGCCTACTTCGCAGGATGGGCGGGCACTAAGACGCCCGGCCGCTGTGGCACGCTGCTCGCTGGAAACGGCGGCTCGAAGTCGCACGGCTACGACGGCTGGTCGCATCGCTGGGACTCGTTTAATACGCCCCCCGCGCCGCATCCCCTGCATGGCAAATTCATGCCCATGCAATACGTGTACTGGCCGGGGCAATTCGACTTCTACGGCGACCCGTGGGAATGGGGCCTTCAGAATCGCTCATTGCAGGCTGGCGAGTGGTACACGATAACGCAGCGTTGCAAGGTCAACACCTGTGTCGGGACGAATTTCAAGAAGGATGCCGAATTCGACGGGTACATCAACCACAAACTAGCGCTGCGGAAGCGGGGCTTCTACCAGCGGACGACGGATACGCCACTGATCGCCCTGCCGCCATATAACGTACGGAGCAAGCTCGCAATCGGCCGCATCTGGCTCAACACCTATCATGGGGGAACGGCGCTGCCGTTGGCGCGATGCTCGTTCCAGGTGAGGAATTTCAGAGCGGCTAAATTCGCATAGGCCAGTTCCGGTACACCCTAGTGGTGCGACTAGGAATAGGCAGCATGGCAGGCCCCAAGAAGAGAATCGGCGATTTTTCTCCGATGGACGGCGACAGGCCGGAGGCGTTTGCCGCCTCGTGCCTCGAGTTGATACGGAACATGGGACGGCGGCAGAACATTGCGCGACTCGGGCGTCGCCTCATCGAAGAACAGTACAGCGATAGGACGATCGCAGCCGCCGTTAACGAGGCGATCTAGCGCCTGGCGCTGCTGCCTTCGTCACATTTTGCGCGTGCGGCAGGCATGGCCGAAATATCGGCCTGTGATGTTTCCCGGTCGGTTGCCAGGGAGCTGGCTAGAGAGAGTCAATCTTTCAAATCTCCGCAAACGAGTGCGGCACTCGTGCGGGACCTGGTCCCGCAAGGTACCTGCACGATGCTGCCATTGTCTCGCAACAGGCACCCGCAATTCTTGAATGACTTCAACCACTTAAAGGCGACCAATCGAACTGTGCACTAGCGATTGTGGGTTCAAATCCCTGCCGGGCGCACCATATGACTAAGCAATTAGGTCGACGCTGGTCGGCCTAATTTTGCTTGGGCTAGCTCGCCCATGACGCTTCAGTTTTGAGTGAGAGTTTGGCCACTTCGCTGCTCAAAGGTACACATCATGCTCAACGTCATGATCACCATAGATACCGAACTGTGGCCCGATTCGCCGGGCTGGCCCCATACGCCGCTCGCCGCCGGTACACGCTGCGAGCGCGAGCTCGAGGCCTACTTCTTTGGCGGCGGCGCGGCTGGCTTGGGGCTGCCCTATCAGCTGCGTGTCTTCCACGATGCCGGGCTGAAGGCAATTTTTTTTGTGGAGCCCCTGTTTTCCTTTACGCTAGGAGCGGAACCCCTCCATAGGGTGCTGGATCTGATTGCAACTCACCACCAGGAGGTGGGCTTGCATCTACATCCAGAGTGGCTCACTAGCGCCCGGCGTCCGGAACTCCCGGCCTTCCGTGGACCGTTCATTCGTCAATACTCCGAGCACGAGCAGGTCATGCTGCTGCGCGCGGGCGAACAACGCTTGCGTGACCTCGGTGCGCCGCCAATTCGGTGCTTCCGTGCCGGCAGCTGGGGTGCCGACTCGACAACCCTCCGCGCGATGGTACGGGCTGGCATCGTAATCGATAGCAGCTTGAACGCTACGTTCTCAACATCATTCCCGGAGCGCGCAGATCGCGACAATCTTTGCCAGCCCGCGCTGTGCGAGGGGGTCTGGGAGTTCCCGGTCACCAACTTTGTTGATCACCCGCCCGCGGGGTGCCGTCCCTTGCACGTATGTGCGTGCAGCTTCGGCGAGTTCTCCACCATCCTAGAGCAAGCTGAGAGGGCCGGATGGTCATATATTGTCATGGTCCTGCATAGCTTCGAGTTTGTGCGTGTGAACCGCATCTCGACCGGGCGGGTCGGCCTACGGCGGTTGCTTGCCGCCCGTTTCGAGCGCCTGTGTGCTTACCTCGCCAACAACGCGGCCCGATTCCGTACGTGTCATTTTGCCGATGTCGACCTGGGCGCCTTACAGGCAGCGAAGTCTGTTGCGCCGCTCGTGTCTTCCCGCGTACGCACTCTACGACGCTACGCGGAGCAGGCCCTCTCGCTAGTCTACTAAGGTGATGAACGAAACACGCACGACGGCCGCCGCGACGATCTGGGAGGAAGCTCCGTTCGAGCTGACCTATCGCCTGGGGGAGATCAGGCTATTCACACGCAAGTTCCGCGCCCTCAATCTGCGCAGCCATTTCTTTGATCTACCCGCGGATCCGATGCAGCCTCGCGCCACCCTTCGAGCGCCTCGGGCACGAATTCGATGTAATCGTGACGCGATCGCATCCCATTCCCGAGCGGCTTCCGGAGCTTACTATCATCGATGGAGCTCTTCGCTACGTACCTGACCAATTCACACGGTTCCACACGTCGCTCGCCGGAACATTCGAAGACTACCTTGCTAAATTCAGCTCAAAATCACGAAGCACCTTGCACAAGAAAGTGAAGAAGTTCTTGGACTCCGGTGAAGGGAGCGGGATGCGAAGCTTTACCAAGCCGCATGAAATCGCCGAGTTCCATCGTCTTGCCCGAGGTGTATCCGCGCGGACTTACCAAGAACGCTTGCTCGACGCCGGCATCCCCGAAGATGCCAGCTTTGTGAGAGAGCTCGAATCGTTAGCGAGTCGCAACGCCGTCCGCGCCTACATTCTCCTGCTGCGCGGGGAGGCGATTGCGTATCTCTGCTGCCCCGCGGTCCAAGACGTCTTGCTATATAGCTACCTTGGTTATGACCCAGCGCACGCCAATTTGTCGCCCGGGACCGTACTGCAATACCTGGCCTTCGATGAGTTGTTTCGGGACGGCGAGTTCCGAGCCTTTGACTTCACCGAGGGCCAGGGCGAGCACAAGAAGTTTTTCGGGACACACGGGACGTTGTGCGCGAAGATCTGTTACTTTCCGCCGACGCTTGGTTCACGGTTCTGGATCACCCTTCACCTTGGACTCGACCGTCTTTCCTCCGCGCTGGGACGAATTCTCGAGCGCGCAGGACTCAAGAAGACAATCAAGCGCTTGATCCGGAGGGTCTGAGCAGGTGGGAACCGCTGCGTCTCCGCTTGCGAGGGCCTCCGTTCGATTGGCTGCACGGACCTGACACCGGCCCCATGAGCGTGTCACCTCATTCGCCGGCGGGCGCGGAGATGTTATCAACTTCACTCGGATCCCGATCGCGTACCTCTATGAAATCGCACACCAGCGGATGGGCACGGAGATCAAGTACGCTTCCCCCAGAATCACTGACGCTGAAATTGAGCGCCTGAAGCACCTGTTGCGCTGGTTTGTTGCGGGCAGTAGCGCGGTAATGGACCTCTACGTAGCGTGGCGCCTTTTCTTGATGCAACGATAAGAGGTGGCTGAATACAGCCTGTTCCACAAGCTTGCCCTGCACTCGGCAGGAAAGCATGAAATCATCGACGACGATTCGATCGGACGCAAAGCGGACAATGCAAAATCCAACTTTACCGTACGATCCGAAACGATCGGAGCAGGAGATGACGAATTTGCTCCGCGCTGGATCATCGATAATCGCGCGGATCTCCTCGCGTGAATACTTATGACCCGAGAAATTGAGCTGGTTCGTACGCTGGACCAGCTCGGCGACGCGGTCAAAGTCGCTCTCCTCGAACGCCCGCACGTCGAGGACAATCAGGCATGCCTTGAGGAAGCCGATGTAGTCGTCGCCGTAGGTTGCGAGCTGTTCGGTGCGTTCGGCCTCCTGCTGGTACGAGCGGCGACGGTTGCGCGCCTCGTCGCTGTCGGAGCCCGCACAGCGCGCAGACGCCGCGAGCGAATCTAAGTCCGTTTCGGCGATGCACTCGATCATCGGGAGAGCCGTCGCGACCTCTGCCCGCTCGAAAGGGTTGTCATCAACGAACGCAAACGTGTCGAGACCGAGGTTGAGATCTGCGGCAATCGCCTTGATGTTCTCGGATTTTGGTAACCAATTGATCTTTGGGTAGAGGAAATACTCGTCGAGCTCGAACGCGCGTATCTTTGCCCATGCATGACTAAATGCATTCTTTGACGCGATACTCAACAAGATGCCGCGCGAATCGAGTCGCTTCACGAGATCGGCGATGCCGTCGCGCAGACGTACCTCGTCACTCTCGAGTAGAGTCCCGTGCCACAACGTGTTGTCAAGGTCAAACACGATGCATTTGATCGCCTGGGTACGCGACGACTTGGTGACCATGGCCTGCTGCGCTTTCGTTGCCGGTGCGAGCGACGCGGCAACGCGTCGATCTCTTAAACGGACGAAGTCGAGCGTGAGGAAGACCAGATTGGTGTCGGATGTGGCTTCGGGCGTGAATGCGATGCCGAAGCGCAGTCCGCTCGCGACAACGCTGCGAAGCTCGTTAATCGGGATCAACGAGCGGAAATAGCCGGGCGCGATCTCCAGGCGCTTGGTGCAGGTAAGCGGAATATCGCTCACGCGAACGTTGGCACGAATCGTGGAGCGGTTGGTCGCAAAGGTGAGTTGTGCGGCCACCGATTTCGGCATCGGGTTATAGATCTCCACTAGAAACGCGTCTGGTAGGTCGGCGCGGCGAGTGTTGAGGTGCCACAGCAGCCGTTCAAGTAGTACAAACGACGCGTAATGAAAGCGGATGTCGCCGGTCACCTTTCCCGCGAGACGACCAAGGATATGCACGAGCGGGGCGGTCTTCAACAATAGCCACTCGATGGCTCGCACGAATCGCGCGTTGGCGAGGCACGCATTGCCTCGGCTTTCTAGCTTGCCCCAAACCTTGAACCGTACCTCAGCGCCGGGCCCGCGCGAGCCCTCGAAATTGCGGTTGGGGTATATGCCAAACTGGAAGCGTCGGCAGCGATGGTCGGGCCGCGACTGGTACAGATCACAGGTCGAGAAGCAGTCCGGCGCGGCACATTCGATGCAATGCTCGCCCCAGATCAAGAGCGACACTTGCTCGACAGCAAGCTGTTTGGGCGGCGATCCGATGGGAATCGCTGGAGGCGTTGTATGAAGCTGTTTTTCGTAGAGGTCAAACTCAAACATGGGCCGACATGCCCCCCGAAATAATGACCACGTAAGGATAGTTGAGAACGTCAAGGGCGGCGAGATCAACGTCGTCACCGCGCCCCAGTGCCGGTCCAAACGCTAGAGGTACGCGCCGACGCAGCAAGGCGTTCTCCTCATCCTCCGCCCGTCCAGTCCGAGATGTTATGTCGTGCAGAAGGATAGTAAATCCAACGCCACGACGCGTCATCGCGAGCAGCCTAGCACGTCTTGACTTGCCCCGGTGCGACGGAGGGCCAAGGCGCTCCGGCGTCGCGGCGGGGCCACGGTGACATGGGGTGCGGGTGTTTTGCGAGCGTCGGCGCGATCGCGCCGCGTATCCAGCGGCCGCAGGCACGCGCCTGTCCTGGGTGTCAGGTTTCAGCTGGCTTGTCCTGTCGGGCGCGAATTGGCTGCGCCCCGCAAGCCGCGGCGATTGGCCGTCGGTCCGCATGCCAAGAGCTACCGGCTGGGGATTCCGGTCCGCGTTGAAGCGCGCCGGGCACGATGTTCGTTTCAAGTGAGGAATTTCAGGGCGGCTAAGGTATGCGTAGCCAACGACAAGGGATCGCCAATGGTGAGGGCGCCATGGCGTGTCGTCAGATCGCCTTGTTAACGGCGGCTGCAATAGTCCGATCGCTATACTTTTCTTCGATCAGCCTTCGTCCTAGTTGCGCAATACTCCGCCGCCGGCCGTCGTTCTGTATCAACTCGAGGCACGACGCTGCGAATGCTTCTGGCGTGTCGCAGATCATGATGTCTTCGCCGGGTCTCACGTCGATACCTTCGACACCGAGCGTGGTGGAGATGACCGGTCTTCGATGGCTCATCGCTTCGAGAATCTTGATCCGTGTCCCGCTGCCATATCGAATGGGTGCGATGACGATGTCGCATTCGCGATAATAGGGCGCCACGCTCTCGACACCTCCGGTAACGATGATGTCCCCGGCGGATTCCAGTGCTTTGACTTCGGCGGGAGGATTGAAGCCGACGATGGTCAGCTTGATTTTGCGCGAGCTTGACATTCTGATGCGCGGCAGAATTTGATTGCAAAACCAAAGGATTCCGTCCTCGTTTGGGCTGTAACCGAGTGAGCCGACAAAAAGCAACTGTATTTCTGGGCGGTCATCGACGGGAGGTAAAGTTTCCGCCAGTACTACGCTGTTAGGGATTGCCAGAATTTCCGCGCGTGGTTTACGGGAGAGCAGATGGCGGCGATCGGTATCCGAGCAGATCCAGACCGCGTCGTAGGTCGCGAGGCAGCGGTCTTCGGCACGACGAATCTGCGAGCGGATCAGGCCGTCGATAATCGACTGCTCGTAGCCGTGTCGTTTTTCATAGGCCAGAGCCCGCTGATCGGCGAGCGATTGAACATCGTCGAAATCGACGATTCGCCTGCCGATTCGGAGCGGCACAATCGACTGGGCATGATCGAGCACTGTCGCGCTCATGAGCTTGAAACACAGCGCAGCGTCGATCTGCTTTTCAACTACATGGGCAAAGGCCTCTCGGACCTGTGCGGGCGACGGCAACCACCTCTTGACGGTGGGATCGAACAATTCGGCGAGGGTCGGAAAGGGTGCCATCTTCGTAAGGATCCGCCGCGGTCGCCAGCGGTATTTCACGACGGACACGCTCTCGCAACGCTCGAACAGAAGCGCGTCGCCCGGTCTTCCATTGGCATCGCGCGAATCGAGCACGACAAGGTGGACGCGGTTCGCTTCGACCAGGGCCGACAGGTGTGCGGCAGCCCTCTTCTGGGAGCCATACCCTTCCGGATGCGGCTCCAGGGGAAGAACCGCAAGCACAGTCTTCAACATTGGCGCAGCCATCGATCTCATGCTCGAGGGCGCAGTCGGACCACGACTCCGGACAGGATCGTCGCAACGGCAAACCCGGCGCATCGGATCGCCAACCACCTGAAACCGTCTGCATACGCATCCCGTGCTGCGTAGTAGAAGCCCCGCACGATCGGGCGAACGGCGCCCTTGCCAAGTGCGCGCATGAGCTCAGTGACAACCCATCCCGGATACCCGTCTTCGCGAAGGCCCGCGTCGATCGCCTCGTAGTTGCTGAATACCCTCGTGAGTTTCTGCGCCATATCCTTGGTAAGGAGCGGATCGTCTCCTTGGGTGCGCCGCCCACATTCGCGAATATCCTCTCGAAACCCCTGCCAGACTCCATGCCGCGCCATCGTTGCGGCCCGGACGAACCAGCCTTCGAAGCATTCTCGTACGCTCAACGTTTCGTCCGGCTTCCCGATATACGCGCCAATCGGCACGTCGCGGCGCACCATCTCGAAAGCGCGCGCATCGAAGTCAAAGTGGACCAAATGGCGTTCGCGCGCGGAATGGCGGACTTGAGCATCTCCACGCGCTCCCTCGTGCCTGCGCACATTGATGATCCGTTGCGCGACGCTAACACCCTTGCACCGACGAGTCAGTCGAAGCATGAACTCGTAATCCTCGGAACGCCGAAAACGCTCATCCAGGCCGCCCATTGCCTGATAGCAGTGACGGCGAATGAGTGTCGCGTTGAGGTGCATCGAATAGTTCATCAACAGCGTCTCGAAATGATGGCCGGTCTCTGCCATTGTAGTCGGCGGAGCGGCAACTTGGATCCGGCCGCGATCCGGGACGTCGCGGAAAAACGAAAGGCCTCCATTGGCGAAATCGAGCCGGCTGTCCCGTTCGAGCGGCGCGAGCAAGTGCGCGAGACCCGTCGGATACATGATGTCGTCGTCGTCCGCGATGATCACAAGGTCGGCTCGAACAAGTCCGAGCGCCAGGTTTACGGCGGCAGGTTTGCCACCATTCTCCTTCCGCACATAGCGGACCCTGTCGCCAAACGATTTGGCGACCTGGGGTGTCGTGTCGGTCGAGCCGTCGTCCACGACGATGACCTCGGCCGGTGGACGGGTTTGACTTAGAACGCTTTCAAGCGCCTCACCCAGATATTGCGCACGATTGAATGTGGGAACAATGACGCAGACGTCGGGCATGTTTTTTGGGCAGCGCTTGCCATTGCGTCATTCCCTGATGGCGGCATTCTAGGGTCGCCGCAGACGTGGGTGGGATCGACGAAGGATTTGAATCCGGAGAGCTGGACGGAGATGAGTCGCACGCGAGGCCATTTCTTACTTCGTTAGAATGTCGATTTTACCGGAACGCCCAACCCATCCCAATGCCTTCGAAACGCCCGCCCAAAAAAGACTTGACAGGCCTCACCCTCCTCGGGGACTCGGGGGCCGTGGCGCCTTCGAAGAGGCTCGAGACCTTCCCGAACCCCGGTCCCGGGCGACCGTGGTCCTTTCGCAACGAGGGCAAGTTCCACGAGGCCGTGACCAACGAGATCCGGGACGACCTCGTGCGCGGGACGAATCCGCGCTTCATGCGGCTGACCGCCGAGTTCCTGGTGCGAGGCGGCGTCTACACCACGGTCGTCGCCGAACACGGCAAGCCATGAAGATCGCCCCCGTGGCGCAGGAGAGCGCGTTCCCGGGGACGCAGAACCTGGAGGTCATGAGCGAGGCGCGCAACTACAACGCCTTCCTCCTGGGCCTCGCCCTGCGCGGAGCCCGGCCCGGCCTTCGCGTGCTGGACTTCGGCGCGGGCTCCGGTACCTTCGCACGCGATGTCGCGCGCATCGCGCGGCCCGCCCGGCTGGTGTGCATCGAGCTCGATCCCGTGCTGCGCACGCGCCTGGCCGCGGCCGACCTCGAGTCCGAAGCGTCGATGGAAGCGGTGATGCCCGGGACGATCGACTACGCCTACAGCTTGAATGTGCTCGAACACATCGAGCGCGACGACATCGCCCTGGCGTCGCTTTACGCGGCACTCGCCCCGGGCGGTGCGCTCTTCCTCTATGTCCCCGCCTTCCAGGCACTCTGGTCGCCCATGGACACGCAAGTGGGACACCTGCGCCGCTATCGCCTGCAGGAGCTGCGCGGGAAATGCGAACGCGCGGGCTTCGTGGTCGAGGAAGCCGTCTACGTCGATAGCCTCGGGTTCCTCGCGAGCCTCTGGCTCCGGGCTTTCGGCAATCGTGAGGGCCAGCTGGATGCGGCCGCCGTACGCTTCTATGACCGCTTCGTCTTCCCCGTCTCGCGCGTACTGGACTTCCTCGTGGGCCGCTGGTTCGGCAAGAACGTGGCGCTGCGCGCGCGAAAGCCGGGCTGATCCCGTGCGACGCGAGACCGTCAACCGCATCCGCTACGTCCTCGAGGACATCGTGCCGCCCGTCGTGCGCGATTCGATCCTCTTCCGCTGGGTCGCCACCCTCGCGTGGGGCAGGCACATCCCGGCCCTCGCGGAGTTTCGCCGCCGCGCCGCGTACGTGAGCGATGCCGAATACGAGGCCATCTACCGCAATCATCCGGAAGTGCACGAGGACACGGACAACTCGCGGGCCTGCGTGGAGCGCATCGTGGCCCACGTCGTGGGCGAGAGCGTCCTCGACGTGGGCTGCGGCAGCGGCTTCGTGATCCGCCAGGTCCGCGATCGCGTGAAGCCCGCCCCGGCCAGGCTGGCCGCGATCGATTTCGCGCTCTCCCCCGACAACGACTGGGCGGGCATCGAGACGCACCGCACGCGCATCGAGCGCCTGCCTTTCGGTGACGCGAGCTTCGACACCGTCATCTGCACGCACGTGCTCGAGCACATGCTCGACCTGCGCGCGATGGTGGCGGAGCTGCGCCGCGTGTGCCGCAAGCGCCTCATCATCGTCGTGCCGCGCGAGCGCGAGTATCGCTACACGTTCAATCCCCACTTCCATTTCTTTCCCTACAACGAGAGCTTCCTGCGCGCGATGATCCCGCTGCCAGCGCGCCACGAGCTCGCGGGCATCGGGCGAGACATCTTCTACCTGGAGGACCGCCATGGTTGAAGGCCCGGCACCCGTAGCCCCGTCCACGTCGCTCGCGTGCAGTACGCGATCCTCATCACCGTGCCCATCTTCATCGCCGCGGGCCAGGTGCTCTTCAAGCTCGCGAGCGCGGCCGTGACCGGCGGCTTCTCCATCCGCGCGCACGTGGTGAACCCCTACCTCTTCGCGGCCCTGTGCCTGTACGCACTGGCGACGGGCCTGTGGATCCACGTGCTCACGCGCGTGGATCTCGTGCGGGCATACCCCTTCGCGGCGTTGAGTTTCGTGCTGATGCCCCTCTTCAGCTATCTCTTCCTGGGCGAGCGCATCGGTGCGCCGTCCGCGGCCGGCGTTGCGCTCACCGCGCTGGGTGTCGTGCTGTGCCAGCAATGATGCGCTTACCGGAAAATTCACGCCGACACCGACCGGCAAGTCTTGGCTGCGGGCTCTGCGTTCGCGCGCCTGCGGCAGCTCGGCATCCAGTGGTACATCATTTCCGACGACGAAGGACCGGGCTGGGATCCCGAGCGCCGCCAGGCGGTCTTTGCGGAAGGCATCGTTGCGGTCTACTCGACCGACCCGGAAAGAGTCACGGGCCGGCGGTAGCGCCTTTGAAGCCGACCAGATTGGCGTAGCGTCTCCCTTGCGTGCGCTCGACCAGCTCTTCGGGCGCGCTGATCGCCGTCAGCGTGCCGCGCTTTCCCGAGAGCTCGTACAGCCGGAACCCCAGATCGCGCAGCATCGCGAGGTAGCCGAGTCCATCACCGCCGCAACGCGCGAGGCCATACGGCCAGAACTCGGTCATCAGGATACACTCAGCGCTGGCACCGAGCAGGCCGGCCGCGCCGCGCACCACCTGGGCCTCGGCGCCCTGGACGTCGATCTTCACGAACTGTGCCGAGGCGATGCCCGCACGGCGGCAGATATTGTCGAGCGTGTCGGCGCCGACGCTCTCCTCGCTCTGCAGCAGCGGGTCGGGATAGAGGCGGTTGTCGCCCTTGTTCTCGGGATTCTTGTAGAGCGCGAGCGTCCCCGCGCGGTCCGAAGCGGCGAGGCCGACGATCTGCGCGGCGGCCGGCGCCGGCGCATTGCTCTCGACGGTCCTTGCTAGATAGCGGCGGCTCTCGGCGTGCGGCTCGAGCGCGAGCACGCGGCCGTGGAATCCCGGGTCGACAGCGCGAGGGCGCTGTACAGGCCGACATTCGCGCCGACGTCGACCAGCGTCATGCCGGGGCGGAAGCGCGAGCGGAAGAACGATATCTCGCCGCGCTCGTAGACGCCGAACGTCAGGGCGCCGGAGATCACCGGATCTTCGGGATTGAGCCAGACGGCGGCTTCGCCGACGCGCACGCGATCGGGGAGCAGGGCGCGGATCGCGGCGTTCGCCGCGCGGCGCAGCGGGGGCGGCTTGAGCAGGACGGTGTAGATGAACTCCGCGACGCTCATGGCACGCGGCGCGCCTTGCCGGCATAGTAACCGACCGGAATTCTGTCGTAATCGAATTCGGTCATCGCGCGGCCCATTAGCCCTTGTTGCGGACTCGCCACGTCAACGTGGAGGAAACCCCGTAATTCCAGACCGAACCCACGACCGCGCCCAACAGGCCCGCGAGCAGCCACGTCACGCCATGTTCGAACAGCACCCTCGCGACCTGGACGTTGACCACCGCCCCCACGGTACAGATTGCCACGAAACTCAACAGCCCCCCAAGCATCGCGAATCCCCTGAGGCGCATGTCCCGATAGGTGAACTGGTTGTTCACGAAATAGTTCACGGTCATCGCGGTGTAGGTCCCCAGCGCCTGCGAAACCGCAAAATCCAGCGCGAGCCAGCGGAATGCCGTCGCGAGGACCGCGAGGTGGACCAGCACGCCAAAGCTACCGACGAGGACGAAAGCGACGAATCGGATGGGGATCCAGCGTCCGACGAGCTTGTCGGCAACGACGGTCAGGAATTCAAGCGACACCAGCGTGTCGAGCTTGCTCTCTCCCGAGTAGCGCCTGCGAAAATGCATCGGAAATTCCCGGTAGGCCAGCGGGCGCCGGCTGGACGCGAAGATGTCGAGAAGAATCTTGAAGCCGCGCAGCGACAGGCGCTCCACGACCTCGTTGATGACCGCTCGTGACACCACGAAGCATCCTGTGAGCGGATCCGTCAGGTCCGCCTTGACGATGAGGCGGCAAAGCCAGATGCCGAGCCGGCTCAGCGTGCTCGCGACGCTCGGAGAGTCCTTCGAGATGACTGGGCTCGAGAAACCGGCTCGCGGACGCGACGTCGACCGTCCCGGCCCTGACCGCCTCATACATCCCGCGAATGACGGACTCGTCGTGCTGCAGATCCGCGTCCATCACCGCGACATACGGCGTCGTCGACGCGAGCATGCCCTCGACGACGGCTGACGAAAGCCCACGGCGGCCGATGCGGCGGATGAAGTGCACGCGGCTCGATTCAGCCGCAAAATCCGCCAGGACCTCCAGCGTTCCATCCGTGGAGTTGTCATCAACGAAGAGGACTTCCCACGACAGGCCGTCGAGCGCCACTTCCAGTGCGGCAACCAGCGGGCGCACATTGTCGCGCTCGTTGAGCGTGGGAACTACAACGGTCAGATCGGCGCGGGCCGCGGCCGGCAATCGTGGACTATCAGGGCACATCGAGCGGAAACGCGTTTTGCCGGACATAGTATGGACTGCTAATATTGCCACGGATGGCCGGTTGGCACCCGGATGTCCGGCGGCGCGCGGCACACCACGGGCCCGGAGCGAAATCATGCCGCGTCACACGACACTCACCGACTCCGCATTCGTACCCAGCCCGCGCCTGCTGTTCTGGGTCTCCATCGCAATCTACGGGGCGACCGCGTGCGCAGCCATCTTCGCCGGGCGCCATGCGTTCAGCGATGCCGCCAACTTCCTGGTAAAGATGGTAACGAACGGGGCAGTCACGCAATTCTACGACAGCCTCCTGCGCGAGCTTCCGTTCAGCCGCGTCGCCGCGCTTCATGTCACGCAGGGTCCCGCGGTCGCTCTTCTGGATCTGGGGGTTACCAGTCTCGCACTCGTATCGCTCGTCTACGGCGCAACGCTCTGGGGACTGAAACTTGCGTCGCTCGCACTGTGCTACTGGCTGCTCACGCCCGCCGACAAGCCGCTGTTCGTGTTCCCACTGCTTACACTCGTGGCGGGATCCGTCAACGCGGACCTCTACATCGTGAGCGAAAGCCACGTGATGGTGTCGTTCTTCTGGCCGGCCCTCATTGCGCTCACCGGCCCCAGAGCGCCGACGCCGGGCCGCTGCATTCTCGTGCTGGTGCTGGCGCTGCTGATGCTCGCCACCTACGAGTCCGCGCTCTTCTTCGGGCCGCTCATGGCCTTCTTCGCGTTTCGTGCAGCGAAGCGCCTGGATGGCCGTTCGCAGGCCCTATGCGTCGCGTCGGCCTTACTGTTCCTGCTCGGGGCCGCCTTAGCGGCGTATGCGGTCGCCTATCCCCGCGATCTCACCCAACGAGGCGACTTCGTTTCAGCGCTTTGGAAGATCCTGATCACCCGCCCCGCCGATCTGCGGCGCATTCCTGTGGGACCGACGTTTTCGGTCGTAGCCATGGCGGTCGTGGGCTTGGCCGCAATCGCCCAGATGCGGTCCCGCGACCCGGGCCGGGCCATCGTGGCCGTGGTGATCGCGCTGGCGGCCATGGCAGGCATGGCCATGGTGTTGCAGATTCTGCTCGTGGACGCCACGCTACAGGTGGCCACGACGGCCATCTGGGCGCGGGTGCTGAACCTGATCGCACCAATGGCGTTCGCGGTCGCGTATATCACCGCGATTGGGATGCGCAACCGGCGCGCGCCTTCTGCCGACACTGCGCCGCTCGGTACCGGCCAGTACCGGCTCCTCGCCGGGCTGGCCGCCGTAGCGCTTGTCGCGCAGGGCGCCTATCAGATGATCCTCAACCGCAAGATGGGTGGAAGCCACTGCAGCGATCTCCGCCGCGATCGAACGGGACCCAGGCGGGCCAATCGCCTTTCAGGACGTCACCGCGGGGCTTGAACTCCGAAAAGCTTGCGCGGATCACAGCTCTCGTGGGGGCGTGGTGGATCCAGCCGTTCAGCATGCTCCTTGCACGGGACGGTCGCGTTCGCACGATCATCGTCTTCGAGCCGGGAAACGCCGAGATCTTCCGTCCGTTCGACCCGATGGACCCCAACGGCATTCCGACGATGAAGAAACTCGGGTGGAACACGTCGGACTATGTCGCACGTCTGCATGAGGCGCGAATGGTCGGTCCCGCGACCACCTTGGACTTCCGAACCGGCGGCAACGGATGGCGGTTCGCGAAACGGGGGCTGTCGCTCGCCGAGCCCTGGGGGACCTGGAGCGAGGCAAACGAAGTGGAACTCGAATTGCCCGGGCCGCTCCCGCCCGGCGGTCTCTCATTCCAGGTCGATCTTCAACCCTTCCTTCCCCGGCCCGACTCCAGGCTGAGGGTGACGGCACTGGTCGGGGCCGATGTGGTCGGCGAATGGGTCTTTACAGGCGCGACGGCGGCCCGAACCGTACCCCTTCGAATCCCCGCCCAGTCTGTTCCGGCGCAAGCGCCGCTGCGAATCACCTTCCGTATCGACGGCGCGCAGTCCCCGGCGAGCGCCGGTCTTTCCGACGACCGGAGGTTGCTGGGGATTGGATTGATCACGATGCGGGTCGAGAGCGCACCTTAGCCGAACCTCGGCACCGCACCGCAGGTTTCCGCAGCCCGGCAGCCCGCAACGAACGTCGTGCGTCCACGGATAGATACCATGTAGGGCCGTTCCAGGTTGGCCCCCTTGAGTTAAAACGAGGGTTTGACGAGAGCGCGCGGCCGCTTTCAGCTGCTCGCTACTTGCAGTTCGGGTGGCAGGCTTAACCGGTCAGCGCAACCCAGATCGATGTATTCCGCGGACGCCGTATGGTTAACCGGCTGATAGTCGAGGCGGCCGCCCGAGCTTGGCGCAATAGCTCGAATCGAGGTACCCGCCGCGATACCTCGCACGTCTCGGCGGTAGGTCCGTGCTGGCGACGAAGTGTCGCTTTCGCCCCAGTCGTCACAACGGGCTTCACCGCGCATTGCGAACGATTAGCCACAGGCGCATCATGACTCGCGTCAGCGGAGCCGCCGCCGATCCGCGCCCCAAGCGAGAGCGACTCCGCTGCCAAAACGGCGACTGAAGAGTAGGGATGGCCCTGCCCTTGAATCGCCACCGGGCGCGATGCCAATAATGCAGAGTAAGACACTCGCCCGCGCTGCTTGCTTCGAACCACCTGAGAGCACTAAAAGAGCGTCGAAGAGCGACGTAGAAAAGAGCGTCCAGAATTTCTACGACACCTTTGGCTGGGTAGATACAGCGGGCGTGTCGGGAGAGGACACGCTGTTCAGAAAGTTCTCTCCGCCGTATTACCCCTACCACGACGGCGTGAACGAACGGACTTTGAAATGTTTCTCGGCGCTGGGCGGCAAGCTATTGATGGCCGGCGGGGGTGACCTCCCGGAAACGCACGTTGCGATCGCCAAGATGTTCTCGGTGACAACGTTTCTGGATATCTCGGACCGAGCCCTCGCGATCGCCAAGACGAAATTCGACGGTCCAGCCGAGTACATACGCGGATCGATCCTGGATATTCCGAAGCCCGAGTACTACTTCGACGCCGCCTATTGCGCGCATGTCATCTATCACATTGATAAAGACCTTCAGGAGAAGGCCGTTAGAGAATTGATCCGAGTGACGAGACCGGGAGGTCGAATCGTAGTCATCTACCGCAATCCGGACGCTTTGCCCCAACGGTTGATAGAGAGGGGACACGGCCTGCTGCGTCTCATACACAAGGCCAAAAGGCTGATGCAGCGATCAAAGAGAACCAACACGGTCGCGGGTCAGAACAGACCACCACCCTATTTCTTTGCGCATCCGCTCGCTTGGTGGACGCGGTTTGACGGCGAATGTGACGTGGCGTTGATTCCCTGGGACGTGTTGGGCATCACGGAAGAGCAGCAGCTCTTCATGTTTCAGCCGGTGGCTTCATGGGGATATCGTTTTTGCTCGTGGTTTGAGAACACGTATCCGGCGAAGGCGGTGCGCTGGTGGAGTTATCCGATAGTTCAGTTGACGAAGAAGATGGACGCGGTCTAACACCGTCCACGGTTGTGAGCCAGCCCAGCGGATTCCAATCCGTCCGCCGCGGAGATGGGTTGTTAGATCGGGCTCCGGTTCGTGTTCATTCCAGCGATGGGCCATATCCGCGGGCGTGGCGCAGATGAGTCTGGCCGTCGAGACATGCGGCGCGCCGCCTCGCTTCGGTTCACTGGTTTGCGAGCGCGGCGACGGTGAAACGATTTCGAATTTCATGTCAGTTCTCTCTGGAGACCACCCCGAGGGCGCGTGAGGGCCTGGCGGCCCGTCGCCCTTTGTCCGGTTGAGAGGTCGCGGCGAACACGCTCGCGGCGCTCGTCGTCGTCGGCGGGTGGCCTCGCGGCGACCCCAATCCCCCCGGTTTGCTGACGGTGGAGGCACGACAAGCCGTCCTACCCTACTCTCGACGGAGCGTCGAGACGTTGGATTTTCCTATCGATCTCTGCGGATCTGGCGCGTAGTCGCCGTAGACCCAAGCATTGGTATCGGTGGCCATGGAGCATGTTACTGTACACTCGACCGAGTCTTGCACGCCGCATGCCCGCCAACGCGTCGCCCCGCATCGCCGTGCTCATCCCTTGCTACAACGAGGGGGTGACGGTCGGTCGCGTCGTGCGCGACCTCCGCGCGGCCCTCCCAGATGCAGTTGTCTACGTGTACGACAACAACTCCACCGACGACACGAAGGTGCAGGCTGCGGCCGCCGGCGCGATCGTGTGCGAGGAGGGTTATCAGGGCAAGGGCAACGTGGTACGACGGATGTTCGCTGACGTCGAGGCGGACGTGTACGTATTGGTCGACGGCGACGCGACCTACCACGCGGCGAGCGCAGCCCGGCTTGTGTCGACGCTGCTCGACGGCTGCTACGACATGGTGAACGGCGCGCGGGGGTCTAGCGAGGGCGGTAGCTACCGGCGCGGCCACCGCCTCGGCAACCGCCTACTGACGGGAATCGTCGCCGAGATTTTCGGACGACAGATCCGCGACATGCTCTCCGGCTATCGAGCGCTCTCGCGTCGCTTCGTGAAATCGTTCCCCGCGCTTTCAGAGGGCTTCGAAATCGAGACGGAGCTCACGGCGCACGCGCTGCAGTTGCACATGCGCATCGCGGAGATCGTGACACCTTACTTTGCGCGACCCGAGGGCTCCGCAAGCAAGCTCTCGACCTTTCGCGACGGCTTCCGGATCCTCATGACCATTCTCAAGCTCATAAAGCGGGAGCGGCCGCTGCCGTTTTTCGGCGTGATCGCGTTCGCGCTCGCCGGCGTCTCTCTCGTCCTCGGCGTGCCGCTGGTGACCGAGTTCATGCGGACCGGGTTGGTCCCGCGGTTCCCCACAGCGATTCTCGCCACGGGCCTCATGCTGTCGGCGTTTCTCAGTCTGGCGTGCGGCCTGATCCTCGACACCGTGACGCGCGGCCGCCTCGAGATGCGCCGTCTGAGCTATCTCGCGATCCCCGGCCCCGAGTCTATCTACTGGGCGGCTGCCGATCGCGACCCCGATCAGGAATCCAGCAAGGTGCGCGCGTGACCGATCCTGCGTTCGGCAAGAACCTTCTGGTCGTTGGCCGGCGGCCAAACTGAAAGCACGTTAGCCTTCGATTCTGTCGCACCGGCAACTTAGGAAATGGTCGTAATGCCCGCTGAATCGTTCGCACTCGGCCTCGATGACACGTACGCCAAGCGCTTCTAGATCCGACCGGTCTGAATCCGTTATAGGGCGGATTGATATCGTGCGTATCGGACCTGCATGGCGACGAATCCGCTCGATCGCGAGTGCGTGCCAGGGCCCTGACGGATCACGCACGAAGGGAATGTCGTAGAAATTGTGCAAACCGATCATCGGACCAGGATATGGGCTGAGAAAGGCGAGCGAGTAGGCGATCGGCTCCTTTCCAAGCGCAAGATAGAGCGTTCCTGGGACGGCCACACTGGGTGGCGGAGAAACGCCAAACCAGTCCGAACGATACTCCTTACGCCCCCAGTCCGCAGGGATCGTCGTGGCGAGAAGTGTGATAAAGATGGCGGCAAATGCCCCGAACGCACGTTTCACGTGCCGACCAAATGTGATCCGCAGGAGCGTCCAGGTGACCACGCCGCTCAGGAGTTCCAAGGGCGCCATGTAGCGAAGAATGCCAAACATCTTCAGCACAATCGCAGCGCTTAAGAAGAAGAACGCGAGGATGAGGGTGTCGTTGGTGCTCAGGGGAGGGTCGACCCGAGCGCCTGGCTGCGCAGTGCCACCGTCGGCGTTCCTCGACAATCGCCCCCTGTACAGCACGATCAATGCGACGACGGCCAGGAGTATTACAACCGCGTACCTGGCGTCGCGATAGCTGACCTCGGCCCCGGGGTGTCGCCAGGGTATTAGGGCCCGGAACGGATATAACGCCGCCTGTAGCAACGAGCGCAGGACAAACCGTGGATCCGAAAAGTTTACCGGCGGGTACCACGGCGACTCAAAGATCCCGTTGTAGAACGGGAACACCGGATTGCCATACTTGGACCAGAGCGTGTAGGCCGAGTATCCCCCGGTTAAGGCAAACCCGGCCAGCAGTCCTGCCCCAAAAAATGCAACTGCAGCCAATGAAAACCTTCGACGAGGCCACGTCACGAAAAGCGCGAGAACGAGCGCCAGCGCATACGCGGCAAACACGAGCTTGAGACCTACCGCCATGCCCGCAAGCACACCCGCGAGAGCAAGACTTCGATTCGCCGACGCATCCAAGAACCCAATACGATGTTGCTCAGGCAGGCGAGCGAATAGTGCGAGGGCACCGAGAATGAAAGAGCTCCCAAGGATGTCAACGAACGTGGTGCCCAGTTCTGAAATGAAAATCGCTCCGCTTCCGGCGATCGCCGCAGCTAGGGTGGCCACGAAGCGCGATTGGCCGAGTGTCAACCCCGTTGTCGTCAGGCGGGCAAGCAAGTAGACGAGGCAGATCGGAACTCCCGCCAGCCCACCGATGAGAGCGCCGGCCCACAATGGCCTCAGGTAGCTAATCGCTGCGTAATGGAGAAGGTGCCCGAGGGGGTTGAACCACGATTGGATCTGAGCCGCGGCGATATCGACGTCCAGTCGGTCATGCAGGAAGGCATAGGCAACGTAGTAATGATAGTTCCGCTGATCCCAGTTGCTGTCTTGTCCGAGCGCCACCGCACCCGCGGCGCCGAGCAGTGTGGTCACGAAAAGGACGACGAGGATCTCTCGCCGGTCGATCTGAGGGGATACGTCCTGTGAAGGCGCCGCTTGCGCTGGCGGAATCGATTTGGGTGGCAGACGCATGTTGGTTAGGCGGGAGAAGAGCTTGCTTGCGACGGTCCAGCGTGAGGTCCACCACCAAGTGCTTGAGTCGAGCGTTCTCGTCCTCGAGCTGACGCAGCCGGCACAGCTCGGTCTGAGCGGAAATTGCCAACCAACGCCCAGGAATCCGCGCCTCTTTGCACCGTAGCCGCTTTGACCTCAGCCAGTCCCTTGTCGGTTAGGCCAGCCCGTCGCGTTATGGCAGCCCGCACGCCAACGTCCGCCTTCCGGTAACGGAGAACAGAGCTCGGATAATTGATGTTGCCAAACGAAGTGACCTTTAGCTACGAAGGCGCAATCTTGACATGACTGTCCGGACGATGATGCGCTCCGGACCGTCGGGCCGGCCTTGCAATTGCCAGAACAAGAGATGGGAGAGCACGTAAGCGGCGGCCCCTGCCGCCGCTTTCACAATGAGAGCCAACCATATTGTTGCGAGTGGAACCTGCAAGAGGCCCGGGACGTTGGGCAGATCAAGAGCAAGGTCAATGCTTAGGACGGCGATGGTCATGATTACGGCGGCGGCGTAGCTGCGCCAGGTAACAAGAAATACACGTTGGAATGAGATACCGATTGCTTTGCGGACCACCAACATGTAATGAATGACCCACCATATCGAGGACACGAAACGTGTCCAGACCGCCGCCGCGAAACCAAATTGCCATAGCACCAACGCCGTAATCGGCATCCGTACGATAAACAGCGTGACATCGATTCTGAAACCGTCGCGGGTTCGCCCAATAGCGGGCAGCAGGCTGGTTGACGCCATCGCCAGAATCCCTACTGAAAACATTATGCTTAATACGCGCAACGGCACGACCGCGTCGATCCACTTCGGACCCAGCACAATTACTACGAATTCGGAACTTGTTAGCGCAAGGCCTATGCCGAGAGGTGTGCCAATCGCGACGACGACTTGGACGCTCTTCTCATAGGCCTTGCGCAGGCGGACTTTGTCGCTGGCAATTTGAGAGAATCCTGGAAACAGCGCACTCACGGCTGGAACCACCAACTCGCCGGTGGCCATAGCAGCGACCTCGTACGCGACGTTGTAGATTCCTACGAGCGCGGGTGTCATAAACACGCCAATGAGAAACTGCTCAAGACGCTGATTGAGAAGTATGATGACCTGGCTGGCCATGAGCCAGACAGAAAAGGCAAACAGGCGACGCCAGGCGAAAACGCAAACACGGGGCCGAAAGGGGTGCATCACATAGCTTATGGCAAGTCTTGTCGCACTCCCTGCGATCATTCCGGCGATCAAGGCCCAGTAACTGCGCCACGAATAGGCGAGCGCGACCGTAATGACGAAAGTGACGAGTCTCGACACCAGCTTCAGCGTGAAGTCGCGATCGAACCGAATGTCTTTTGTAAACTGGATCGTACCGATGTTCTGGAGGCCCTCGAGGATCGCGACCAAAGCAAGGGCCTGCAATACATGAACTAGCCGCGGCTCCCCGAAAATCCAAGCGAACAGCCACGCACCGGACGCGAGAACCGTCGCCACCACCATGCCCCGTATGACATTGAAGGTCCATGCGGTATTGTATTCATCGATAGTTGCATCCTGATAATGCACTAGGGCCTGGCCAAAGCGAAATTCGGTCAGCGCATCCAAGACTGCAACAACTAGGCTCGCGAGCGCGACTATCCCGAAATCCGCGGGGGTCAACAAACGCGCCAGCAAGAGGACGCTGATCAAACCGATCAAGCGAATGATCCAGCGACCAGCGACCAACCACGCAGCACCAATCGCCACACGTCTGGTCAAATTCGGCTCGTTATCTTGATCAGGCATTTGGCGGCAATTGAGGACTCAGATTCGTAAGTGTTAATTTGCGATGCGAAGGTGGATCAACCTCTGCGCTCAGGTCGACCAAACCTGCTACGACCGCCGCGCATCATGTCGACGTCCGCGCTTGCGATTGCGATACCGCTGGCCAACGCCTCGTTGCGTCCTGATAATGCATCAGAGCCTGGCCAAAGCGAAGATCGGTCAACCATCGAACACAGCAACGACCAGGCCGACAAGCGCGACGATCCCGAAGTCCTCGGGAGGGATGATCTAACCGATCGGGGCGAATGACCCAGCGACCAAGGACGATAAGACCGCTTCATCTGCAGATGGAACTGCTCTGCAGCCGTCATGACTCAGCGGTTCTGCACAGGTCAGGCTGCTGATGCAACGGTCGCGGCCAGTGTCTTAATGCCCGGTCGGCGGTGGCTGTTGAAGCTGATCCAGTCCCGATCACCCGCTGGCGCGTTGCAGCGTTTCGAGCCGGTGTCGACGGAGCGCACTTCTCCTTCGGGTCCTCGAAGACCCGCTCCACTGTGCGTTCTCCTCCTTCGTCCGCAGCGTGACGAACCTGGGCGCAGGTCGTGCTGCGCGCCAGCGTGATGTGGCTGCGGCTAATTCGTGCTTCCCGCATAATCCCAAGTGGCGCGGCCGTCATAGAGGGTGTAGGCCATGCCGTTGAGCGTGTGTCCCTCCAGCCCCACCTGCGACGCCGGTACCGCCAGCCGCACCCATTGTCCCGCCGCCGGCAGCGGCCCCATGTAGCGTCGACTCACCGTGCCATCGGTCCCCCACCCGATCAGGTTCGCCCCCCAATAGGCGCGGTGCTCCCAATTGCCGTCATTCCACTGCAGCATCACCTCGCTGCGGCGGATTCGCCGGGTCCAGGTACACGTACGCAAACAAAGTGTCGCCCACCGCCACCGATAACGTTGCCGTGGCGTTGTAGAAGTAGTGCTGATGCAAGCCACTGAGCAGCGCCGACTGGTGCGCCAGCGCCCCCGAGAACGGCGCCGGGTTGCTGCTCACCCAGCTCCAACCTTCGCCCGTCCCCGCCAGCGTCGCCCCCGCCGGCACCGCATCGTCCACCCAAACGGTGGCGGTGGAGACCTTCCCCGCATAATCCCAAGTGGCGCGGCCGTCATAGAGGGTGTAGGCCATGCCGTTGAGCGTGTGCCCCTCCAGTCCCACCTGCGATGCCGGCACCGCCAGCCGCACCCATTGTCCCGCCGCCGGCAGCGGCCCCATGTAGCGTCGACTCACCGTGCCATCGGTGCCCCACCCGATCAGGTTCGCCCCCCAATAGGCGCGGTGCTCCCAACTGCCGTCATTCCACTGCAGCATCACCTCGCTGCGGCGGATTCGCCGGGTCCAGGTACACGTACGCAAACAAGGTGTCGCCCACCGCCACCGATAGCGTTGCCGTGGCGTTGATAGAAGTAGTGCTGATGCAAGCCGCTGAGCAGCGCCGACTGGTGCGCCAGCGCCCCCGAGAACGGCGCCGGGTTGCTGCTCACCCAGCTCCAACCCTCGCCCGTCCCCGCCAGCGTCGCCCCCGCCGGCGCCGCATCGTCCACCCATACGGTGGTGGCGGAGACGCTTTCCCGCATAGTCCCAGGTGGCGCGCCCGTCATAGAGGGTGTAGGCCATGCCGTTGAGCGTGTGCCCCTCCAGCCCCACCTGCGACGCCGGTACCGCCAGCCGCACCCATTGTCCCGCCGCCGGCAGCGGTCCCATGTAGCGTCGACTCGCCGTGCCATCGATCCCCCACCCGATCAGGTTCGCCCCCCAATACGCCGCGGTGCTCCCAGCTCCCGTCATTCCACTGCAGCATCACCTCGCTCGGCGGATTCGCCGGATCCAGGTACACGTACGCAAACAAGGTGTCGCCCACCGCCACCGATAGCGTGGTCGTGGCGTTGTAGAAGTAGTGCTGATGCAGGCCGCTGAGCAGCGCCGACTGGTGCGCCAGCGCCCCCGAGTACGGCGCCGGGTTGCTGCTCACCCAGCTCCAACCCTCGCCAGTACCCCCCAGCGTCGCCCCCGCCGGCACCGCATCGTCCACCCATACGGTGGAGGCGGAGTCGATCGCCGCCGAATAGTCCTGCGCCGTCTGATTGGCGGCCACATTGCTATAACTGCGCGACGACGGCGTGAACGTGTAACCACTCAACGACGGAGTCACCGTGCCGGACCAACCCTGCGGTACCGTGCACGCGTAGTGGCCCGCGCTGTCCGTGGCCGTGCAACTCGCCCCACTCGTCGCCGCGAAATTCACACCGCTTAACGCCACACCGCCCAACGTCACCGTGCCACTCAACTGGTAGGTCGATGCTGCTACCGCCACCTTCCCCGCCTGGTCCCAAGTGGCGCGGCCGTCATAGAGGGTGTAGGCCATGCCGTTGAGCAGGTGTCCCTCCAGCCCCACCAGCGATGCCGGCACCGCCAGCCGCACCCATTGTCCCGCCGCCGGCAGCGGCCCCATGTAGCGTCGACTCACCGTGCCATCGGTCCCCCACGCGATCAGGTTCGCCCCCCAATACGCCGCGTGCTCCCAGGTCCCGTCGTTCCAGTGCAGCATCATCTCGCGCGGCGGATTCGCCGGGTCCAGGTACACGTATGCAAACAAGGTGTCGCCCACCGCCACCGATAGCCCTGCCGTGGCGTTGATGAAGTAGTGCTGATGCAAGCCACTGAGCAGCGCCGACTGGTGCGCCAGTGCCCCCGAGAACGGCGCCGGGTTGCTGCTCACCCAGCTCCAACCCTCGCCAATACCCCCCACCGCCGCTCCCCCCGGCACCGCATCCTCGACCCAGACGCATCCTGAGGGGGGCGGACGGTCAGCGACACCGCTGAGGGCCGCCGCTTGCAGCGTCACGCTCCCGCCCCCGGAAAACTGGGTCCACAGCACCGTCAGCTGCTCGTGATCCGACGCCGCGTGATAGTTGAGGGTGTACACCACATCGTACTGGGCAGTGCTGGAGAATCCGGTGTCGACGAAGTCGGGAGCGGAGCCGTCGGAGAGATGTGCGCTCAGCATCCCGCGCGAATTCGAACCGCCGACATAGAGTTTCAGGGTTCGAGTGGCGGCATCGGCCGGGACGGTGATCAGAAATCCGGTGCTGGTCCCGGTGACGGAGACGCCTTCGGACGAGGATGCACACGCCGTCGTCGTTCCGTCGTTCCAACTCAGCGCACGTGGATCGTTGCTGTAGCTGCTGGGCACGGCGCCGAGGAAGGCGAAATCGCTTATTTGTGCGTTGCCCGTGTTCTTGTGGTCGTAGTCAGGCCAGCTCGCCCAATCCGAGGTTCCGGTGGTCGTCAAATTGACGGCAGCCGTGGACACCGCGCCACTGCCCACGATGGCGCCGCCGGTCACGGGCGGAATGGACCCGAGCAGGCCGTACACGTGGAGCCGGTTCGAAAAGCTGGGCACATAGACCCGGCCGTTGGCGACCGTCGGCGGAACGAACTTGCCAAAATTGCCCAAGTCGTCACGTGCTGGAATCATCCGGGTGTTCCACAGCTCGCGGGTGAGATCGGTCGCATCGAAAGCGCGCAGTACCCCCGAGACGATCTCTTGATTCGCGTCCTCGGCGTAGGGTATCGACGCCCACAAGATGCCACTGCCGGACAGACTGCCGTTGGCCGAGATCGTCAGGAATCCTCCGGGCATCCCGGGGGGGGCCGGATAAGTGGATTGGCTGAGGGGCGTGGTGTTGAAGATCGAGCCGTTGAACAGGAAAGACTTCAGCTTGTCTTGTTCTCCCCACACATAAACCCGCGGTCCACCCGGGCCGTTCCAATACGCGGGGGCGCCATGAATGTGATCGCTGGTGACGCTGCCGGTGACCTGGAACGTCTGCACGATCTGGCCGTTACCGACCTGCACGTGGCCCAGGTTGCTCCGATCCAGGACGTAGAAGCGACCGCCCTTGCCCCCACTGATCAAATCGTTGGTTCCTGGAATCAGGAGGATCCCGGCGGAGCCCAAGTCCAGATCCATAGTGTTCAGAGACGCCCAGTTGTCCGGGGCAAACCAGTCGAGAACCGAGGACAGGTTCGCGTTCAGCTTGAGGATGCTTTCGCCGAAATCTCGCGTCCCATCGAAGGTGCCGTTGCCCGTTCCGACGTAAAGATTGCCGGAGCCGTCGATCGACAGTGGCTGGCCGGATTGCCAAATCCCCGCTTGTTTCCCGTCGGGCGTCACGCAGAACACTCCGCTCTGCTGCAGTGTCGTCGCGTTGTAGGCCATGATCCAGCCATGGTAGGGGTCGCCGTCACCGTACGACGCCCAGGCGATGTAGACGTTGCCGTTGGCGAGCGCCAGTCCCGCACGCTGGTTTTGGGTCCGCGGATTGAAGGTGACCAAACCCGCGACGTTGTCGTAACCGGTACCCGGGACTGCCGCGTTGATGATGACCGGCCCACCGAACTTCTCGGCGCCCGAAGTAAGGTCGAGGGCATGCAGCCGCTGCACGTAACTGGGGGTACTGCCCGTCGTCTCCTTCGTGCGTGCCACCAGATACATCGTGCCGGTGGCCTGGTTGATCACCGGCGTACCCATGATGCCAATCGGTCCCGGCGTTCGAATACTGTTCAGGGTGTGCACATCGGACGCAGGTACGGGCGTGACGCCGGGCCCGTTGAAGCTCACCTGCCACAGCGGCACGTCATTAGGCCCCTGATTATTGTCGGCATCGAACGCGTACACGCTGTTGTTGTTCGTGGCCACGTAGACGACGTTATGCGTGCCCTTGCCCACGATGTTGACACCGCGGACGACCAGCGGCTGGGTGTAGATGTCGGCGTCGACGCCGTAGCTGAACAGTTTGCCGAACTGTCCGGAGTTGACGTTCGAGGTGTTCAGCTGTGTTTCAGCGAGATTGGCCCCGGTGCGCGCGTTGTCGTAGCGGTGCGTCAGGACGTTGACCTGGGACCAGGCACTCTCGCAAACGAGAGTTCCCAGCAAGAGGCAGGACGAAAGTACGTGGAGGGCCCGACCTGTCATGCGCATGGATAGTCTCCTGCTCTCAAGACTCCAACGCCAGCCTGCCGACTACCGTAGCCGGCACGCCACCTCTTCGCTGCCGACTATCGCTGATCTCTCCCGCGTCCGGTGTTACACGGGCGCAAGTGAGGGGGATTCGTGGCCCCGGTTGGGGACTGTCGAGGCGATCTCACGCGAGAGCACCGCCGCGAGCGCGAAATAGAGCCAAGCCAAATCAAAATACGCGGAACTCAGGAACGCTCCGCTGACCACGTAGCCCACAAGGCCAATAAGCAGGCCGGTGGCATAAGTGCCAATCCACGCAATCTCGGGGTTCTTCCGGCCCATGCCTCGAATGCGCAGAAGCGTCAGGTGAACCGAGACCAGCAGCCAGAGGTAGATGACGAAGGCCACGAAGCCGTGCTGGCCGAGAACCTGAAAATAGATGCTGTGTGCTGCTGCGCTGTCCTTGTTGGCGGCCGTCATGAATTCCCGGTACTTTTCGGAGCCATATTCGAGCCAGCGCCCGTCGTTGGCCCATTCGAACTCGAACCCGGCGCCGACCAGCGGGCGATCCTTGGCAACGTTCCAAGCCACGCTCCAGGACTCGAGCCTCTGATTGGCCGACGAGTCCTCCTCGTAATTCGCAATCGTATCGGCGCGCTGAAATATCCTTTCCGGAAAGATCGCAGAAGCGAACGCCGCGCTCAAAACGACCGCGATCAGGACAATGATGCGCGGTGTCATCTTGAGTTGCAGCAATATGAGCGGAACTGTCACCGCGAGCCCCAGCCAGGCGCCCCTCGAGTAGGTAAAGATCGATGCAATGACGCTCAAACCCGCGGTGAGATAAAGCAAACGCCGCATCCAAGGTCGACTCTCATCGAGCGCCAGCGCGATGAGCAGCGGGATCACCATGTTAAGCGCCAAACCTAGAAAGGTATTGCCGTCGATGAAGCTGTTCTCCGGACCCTGCACCCTTTCGGCGCCTCCGTGGACTATTGAAAAGATTCCGCCCTTGAAGCCGTAAAACCCGATGCTCGCTGCGACGACGAAAAGCAGGGCGCGTACGCGTGTCTTGCCATAGATGAACATCGTTGCCACGAAAGTCATGAAAATGACCTTTGCCACCTTTTCCCACTCTGGCCAAGCATAGGTCGGGGCCCAGGCGAAAGCCGTCGTCACGGTGAAATAGACGAGCAGAATCGCCATGAGGATCAACTCCCGGTTCCACGGGATGGGACGTCGATCCTTGGCCATGATGGCGCCGAGCAGCGTGGCGCCACCGACAAGCATGGCGAACGGCATCGTGTACGCGAAGCTCCAGGTCAGCCGATGCGGATTCATCAGGCCGATCCAATACCACGTGAGAATTCCCCACCACGGCCTCGAGAGGCAAACCGGGAGCAGCGCAAATACGAAGGCCGTCAATACATAGTCGCGCATGATCTCATCGCGATCATAAGAAGAGCGATCAGGGGTCTGCTACGCGAGGGTATTCTAGCGTTCTTATCGATATCGCTGTTGGAGCGCCGCTCGCAAACAAGGGCATGTCAAAAAAATCGACACGTCTCCTGTTTAGTACAAGGCGAAACGAGCCCGCCCAGCGCGCCACGACTACCGCGCACACGCGGCATTTCAACGGCACGGTCTCAGCCGGCAGCGTTCACTTCGACGTTGCTTACGACGTAGCGAAATTTGCCGGAGCGTTCGGCCGCGATCTCGCTGACCTCTTCGATTTCCACCCTCACCGCCTGTCCCAGCCGCGCGCGCAGGCCCTCGTCAATGGAATCGCGTACCGCCGCCGTCAATGGCTTCGCGGGAACGACCAGCACGCGCACGCGCTCGCGCGACTCCTGGACGATCTTGAACGAAGCGATTTCCGGCAGATCGCGCAACACGTAGATGAGCGCCAGTCCGTGCATGACCGTGCCGTCTTGCGCGACGACGAAGTCGGTGCTTCGGCCCTGGATTTCCCGCAGCAGCGGAAGTCCGCGCCCGCAGGGACATGCTGCGTGGTCGAGAACGCCGACGTCACCGGTGCGATAGCGGATGAACGGAAAGTCGCGCGTCGCAAGATGCGTCACGACGATTTCGCCGGCTTGTCCCGGCGGCAGCACGGTCCCGTCAGCGGCGACGATTTCGACGATGATGTCCTCGGCGCTGACGTGCATGCCGTCTTGCGGGCATTCGTGCGCGATGAAACCGGCGTCGCGGCCGCCGTAGCCGTTCGCAACGTCGCAGCCGAACGCCCTGCGCGATCTCGACGCGCTGGTGGTCGTAGAGGCGCTCCGAGGTGACGAAGGCGACCGCGATGCCGAGGTTGTCCATGCGTTGCGCGCGCTTGCCGGCATGCCGCGCAATGTGCGCGAGCGCGGACGGATAACCGAAGATCATGCGCGGCCGGATCGCGCGAATCGCGGCCACGAACTCGTCGAGCTTTGCCTCCGACATCTCGAATGCCGGCAGCAGCGTAGTGCGCAGCATGCGGTCGCGAAGTGCCGCGCACCCGGTCCTGAGCGCCGAGCTCGATCGGCGATCCCCAGACAACGATCTCCGGGTCGCCGATGTCCACCCCCCACCATCGCGTGGCGCGCCACTTGGCGGCGACGTCGTGGCTCACGCGGTCCTTGCCCATGTAAAAACACGAGCGGCTCGCCGCTCGAGCCGCCGGTGTTGTAGCGCTTGAGCGGGGGCGCATCGTCGGCCTTCAGCGATTCGACATTCGCGCGGATCAGCGCCTTGGTCAGAAGCGGCAGGCGGGCGAGGTCGGCGATGGATTGGACGGCGCTCGGCTCGAAGCCGATGGGCGCGAACAATTGACGGTAGTACGGGACATGCGCCTGCGCGCTCGCAAGCATGGCCCGCAGACGCCGGACGCGTTCACCCTCGATCTGCTCCCGGCTCCACCATTGGCTCACTTCGAGTTCGCGCAAGCGGTGCACGCTGGAGTGGCCCTTGAACTGCTCGTGCAGCGGGAAGAGAACCCCCGCGACCAGCCGGGTCCAGGCGCTCTTGTGCACGCTCATGTCGTGCAGGGATGCAACGAGGGCAGGCCCATCGCGCGGGCGTACGTGCGAAAGAGCAGCGGGCGCACATGAGGCCACGTGTATCGCTCCGCGGCTTCGAGGCCTGCCGCGCGGAGCGCGGCGGCGAGGTCGGGTTCCGCAAGGACCCGCAACGCCGCCGCAGCCATCGCCGTGGGTTCGCGCGGCGACACGAGCAAGGCCGTCTTGCCGTCCTCGACCATATGCGGAATGCCACCGACGTTCGTGCTTACGATTGCGATGCCGCTGGCCCACGCCTCGAGCAGCGAGATCGGCATGTTGTCCACCGTCGACGGATTGAGCAGCAGATCCGCTTCCCGATACAGATCCGCGATGCGTTCGTTGTCGAGCCGGCCGGTGAACCGGACAGCCGCCGCGATGCCAAGCTCCCGAGTCAGCGCCTGGAGGGCGGAAAGCCTGGGGCCCGATCCCGCGACGGTCAGCACCGCGTCAGGATGCGTGCGCCGCATCTGCGCGAACGCACGAAGCGCGGTCGGAATGTCGTAGATGTCCTCGAGATTGCGAGTAACGATCGCGTGGTGTCCCGGCAAGCGCGAAGGATTCGGATGGAAACGCGCCAGGTCGACGATGTTCGGCACTATTTCGGCGCCGATACCGATCCGAGCGAAGATTTCCTGTAAAAAGCCTGACGGCACGATCACCGCGGCGGCACGACGCAACGTCGGGCGCACCCACGTGGCCTGCCGCGCGAGGAACGGCTCGGCCTCGCCGCCGCGATAGTTGACGATCACCGGAACGCTGCGCAGCCGGCCGATCCAGATGGCGGGCGCCGCAAACAGGTGCCAGGCCCATCCCGAGTTCGCCATGACATGCAGGACGTCGACTCGACCCGCGCTACGAAAAAGCCGGAACAGATAAGGGAGCAGGCGAAATATGGCGCGCGCGAAGCGCAGGCGCTCCACCCATGCCGGCCGGTAGGGCAGATTGACCTGCGTGACCTCGACGCCGACGCCGGCTTCCCGGAGCAAACGCGCCAGCTGCTGCGTCTGGTTGGCCATGCCTCCCGACGGGGGCGGCAACGGCCCGACGAGCCCGACGGTGATGCGCGCTGGCCACTGTCACGTGCCGGCCCTGCCCGCTGTGCCAACCACCAGCAACTGGACGGCGAGCGCGACGACGAGCACCACCCCGGCAAGCATGATCCATAGCAGGTGTCGGCGCAGCGCGAACATGCGTTGAATCGATTCGGCATTCGCGGGTGTCGCGTATATGCGGATGTGCGGCTGGGCGCCCACGACGTTGGCGGCAAGATGTGCGAGCGAGCGCGAGATCCGGCCCGACCATCGCACTGCCGGATGCGAATAGTACGAGTACACCGCATTCCCCCACATCAGATACCACTGGTGAATGCCGCGCCGGTAATATTCCAGCGCCTTGTGCTCGTGGACGAAACCGAGTCGACCCGGACCGTTGGGACGCATCAGCGCAGCCCCGCGCCGCCCGAGCAGGGCGTCTCGAAACTCGAGCGCACCCAGCGGCTCGCTACTTGTCGCATCGACAACGTGGAAATTGTTGAACACGTCGAGGAGCAGCCAACGCTCGCGCTCCCGATCGTAGAGCTCGACGACGGTATGCCCATGGCCACCGAACCCATCGAACGAAAATGCCCATTGTCGCGCGACCAACCTCGCAGCATGCGCGAGGACCAGGAAGACCTTCACAAAGTCGGCGCAGTATCCGTGCCCGGCCCGGATTGCGCGATAGGTCGTCATGGGGTCGGCTCGCACCGGACCCTTGTCTTCGGCGCGCTCGATCAGGTGGCCAGCGAGTGCCCGCGCCTTGGCCCAGTCGCCGGGAATCGCTTCAATGCCGAGCGAGGCGACAATCTCGTCCATTCGCTGCTTGGCTCTCGACGCTCGACCGCGAAGTCCGGCGGAAAATGCGGCGGTACCCAGCGTGAAGTCCTCCTCGTGACTGGGTTGCAGCCGCAGCGCATTTCGAAACCGTACTGCCTCGGTCGGGCGACAGGCCCACCAGAGCACCACCGCCAGCAATGCGACGAGCGCGATGACCGTGGCGCCGATGCCGCAGTCATCGCCTACCAGCACAATCCGGCGTACCCCGCCCGCAGCCCGCTGCGCGGCGATACGCCACGAGATCGAGCACGAGCTGATCGGGCCGCGCGTGCTCGTGTAGCGCAGCGACCGTCGCGGTATCGTTCAGCCCGACGACCAGCACGTCGGACTCCGCGACCACCTCGGCGATGTCCCGCGGATCAGTTGACCGATGTGCGGCAGGTGCTGCTCGATGAAGCGGCGGTTGGCGCCGAGCAGGCTGCGACAGATGCACCTCCGGATCGTAGACCAGCAGCGATCAGTCCCTTGCCGATGAAATGCTCGGCCAGCAGCACCAGCGGGCTCTCGCGCAGGTCGTCGGTGCCGGTCTTGAACGACAGGCCGATCATGCCGATCCGGCGCTTGCCCGTCGCGAGCACCTTGTCGATCGCATGCTCGATGTGGCCGCGGTTGGACGGCAGGATGCCGCCGAGCATCGGCAGCTCGACGTCGCGCGTCTTCGCGAGATGCAGCGTCGCGCGCAGGTCCTTCGGCAGGCACGAGCCGCCGAACGCGAAGCCGGGCTTCAGGTAGGCCGGCGAAATGTTGAGCTGGCGATCCTTGCAGACGAGATCCATGACCTCGAACGGATCGACGCCCAGCGCCTCGCACAGCCGCGCGGTCTCGTTGGCGAACGTGATCTTGAGCGCGTGGAAGTTGTTGCAGCAGTACTTGACCATCTCGGCGGCGCGGATCGACGTCGCGATGGAACTCGCACGGCAGGTGCCCGAACAGCGCGCGCAGCTGTCCGTCGACCGCCTCGGCGTTCGCGCCGACGATCGTGAACGGCGGCTTGTCGTAGTCCCGGATCGACGAGCCCTCGCGCAGGAACTCCGGCTGGAAGCAGAGGTGGAAGTCGACGCCGTCCTTCTTGCCCGACTCGCGCTCTCGAGGATCGGCCGCAGCACGTCCTCGACCGTGCCGGGGACGAGCGTCGAGCGGAAGACGAAGACGTGCGGGGCGCTCTTGCTCGCGCAGCGCGGCCCCGAGGTCCGTGGCGAGGCGCAGCATCGCCGACTGGTCCTGGCTGCCGTTCGGCGCCGACGGCGTGCCGACGCAGATGAGCGAGATCTCGCTGCGCCATGCATGCGCGTCGCGCGCGTCGCGCGTCACCGTGACGCGGCCGCTCGCGACGACGTCGCGCCATCAGCTCGACCATGCCCTCCTCGACGACCGGCGTCTTGCCGCCGCGATCAGGTCGAGCTTCGCCTGGTCGACGTCGACGCCGATCGACCTCGTGCCCATCGCGCGCGAGGCAGGCGAGCGACACGGCGCCGACGTAACCGAGACCGAAGATGCTGATGTTCATGCTCGCTGTCCGTGATCGCTGCGAGTCGCTAGTCTTGCACGTTGCCTGGCCGAACGGCAGCGCTCGATGATCCCGTCGAGCCGCTGCATCGACTGCGCCCAGGCGTGATGCGACAGCATGCGCGCGCGGCCGGCGAGCGCGAGACGCGTGCGCTCCGCGGCGTCGCTCGAGCACGCGCAGGATCGCCGCCGCGTACTCGGCCGGCGTGCGAGCCGACAAGGAAATGCTCGGCCGGCGACCGCGTCGACGCCGCCGGCGGCGATCGCGGCTGGTGACGACCGGCACGCCCATCGCCATCGCCTCGAGGATCTTGTTCTGCGTGCCGCGCGCGATGTTGAGCGGCGCGACCATCAGCGCCGCGCGGCGCAGGTACGGCCGCACGTCGGGCACCGAACCGGTGACCGTCGACGCCCGGCAGCTCGCCGAGGCTGGCGCACCGCCGGAGACGGATCGGCGCCGACGATCAGGAGCCTGAGCCGCCGGCCGGCGCTGCGGAGCAGCGGCAGCGTCTGCGCGCAGAAGTCGAACATGCACTCCTGGTTCGGGTAGTAGTCCATGCGCCCGACGAACGCGATCGTGTCGGGGTCGTACGGCTCGTCCGACGGCGCGAAGTAGTCGCTGTCGACGCCGTTCGGAAACCAGTCGGTCGGCGCTCCGGTGCCGTAGCGCTCGAGCGTCTCCCACTCGGCGCGCGTGGTCGCCGTGCAGAGGTCGAAGCGCGGCGCGAGGCGCCGCTCTCGCCGCGCTCGAGCTTCCGCGCCTTCGAGCCGGTAGCCGAGCGACAGCGGAAACGGCTTGTACCGCGCGTACTCGAGCCACTTCTGCGAATCCATGTCGCCGAAGTCGAGGATCTTCGGAATGCCGCGCACGCCTTCGACGTACTGCGCCACCGACGAGCAGTGGACGAAGATCAGGTCGAACCGTTCCTGTCGCGAGCACGCTCGCGCATCGCGCGCGCGAGTGTCGCCGAGTGGAAGAAGCCGAACGACGATGGCGCCGGCGTCGGCAGCCGCGCGACCATGCGCAGCGCCTGGATCGGGTCGCCGACGCGCGCCATCTCGAAGCGCGCGCAGTGCGGCGCGAGCCCTCTGCCCTCCTCCGCTTCCTGCGTCGGAGCGGGCGAGCGAGCGACGGGCACCTCGTGGCTGCGCGAGAGATGCCGGATCATGTTGAACGGCCGGATCTTGCCGCCGCGCTTCGGCGGATAGGGAAAGCGATGGCAGACGTAGAGAATCTTCACGACGCCAGCCGCCTTGCAGCTCGTCCGCCACGTCGGCCGGCTGCGCGCCGGTCGAGGTAGATCCGCGCCCAGATCTCGAGGTTGAGCAGCGCGAGCAGCCGGTCGGTGCCGTCGACCCGGTTGGCGTCGTGCGCCGCGATCAGCGCGGCGACCGCCGGATGCGGAAGAGTCCGCGCGCCTTGACCGACTCCGCGCGACAGGAGCGCGCGCAGCAGCGGCGCGAGGTCGCCCTTGAGCCACGCGCCCATCGGCGTGCCGAAGCCGCGCTTCTTGCGCGTCGAGGATCGTCGCGCGGCAGCACGTCCGCGAGCGCCGCCTTCATGCACGTGCTTCAGCCGGCCGCCGCGAACCTTGACGCCTGCCGGGATGCGCGCGGCGAGCTCGACCAGCTCGTGATCGAGCAGCGGCACGCGGCACTCGAGCGACACGGCCATGGTCATCTTGTCGGTCAGCAGCAGCAGATCGTCGGGCAGCTGCGTCTCCGCGTCGACGCCGAGCATCCGGTTGAGCTCGTCGTCGCTGCCCGACGCCGCGAGGAACGCGGCGAGCAGCGGATCGCGTGCTGCAGGGCGCCGCTCGCGGAGCAGCTGCGCCGCGGCATCCGTGCGGAGAACACCTGCACGTACGACGCGGTAGCGCTCCTCGAACGGCAGGCCGGCGTCGACGAGAAAGCCCTTGGCGAGGCGCATCGCGTTCAGCAGCGGCGAGTGGCGGTCGCTCGGCAGCTGCTCGCCCAGCGCCACCGCCGCGCGCCGCACGGCCGCCGGGCAGCCGCTCGAAGCGCGCCTGGTAGTGCGTCGCCGAGATAGCGCCGATAGCCGCCGAAGAGCTCGTCGCCGCCGACGCCGGACAGGATCACCGTCACGTCGCGGCGCGCGAACTCCGACACGAGGTAGGTCGTGATGAACGCCGTGTCGGCGATCGGCTCGTCCATGTGCCACAGCAGCTGCGGCAGCAGCGCCACCGACGTCGGGCTCGAACGAGGATCTCGTGATGGTCGGTGCCGAACAGCTCCGCGACCTGCGCGCGTAGGGCAGCTCGTTGTAGAACGCTTCGGCGCCGCCGCCGTCGAAGCCGATCGAGTAGGTCTTGACCGGGCGCTCGCTGTGCGCCGCCATGAAGGCGACGACCGCGCTCGAATCGATGCCGCCGGACAGGAACGCGCCGATCGGCACGTCGCTCACCATCTGCATGCGCACCGATTCCTCGAGCCGCGCGCGCACGCGCGTCGACCCATTCGTCCTCCGATAGCGCGCGGTCGACGTCGCTCGGCGACTCGCCAGTAGCGCCGCTCCAGCGACCCGATCGCCTTCGCGCGATCAGCAGCGTCGCCGGCGGCAGCTTGCGGATGCCGCGGAAGATCGACTGCGGCGCCGGCACGTAGCCGAGCGCGAGATACGACGACAGCGCAGCCGCGTCGAGCGCCGGCGCTGACGCCGGGCAGCGCGAGCATCGCCTTGGCCTCGCTCGCGAAGATCGAGCCGCTTCGCGTCGCGATACAGGTAGAGCGGCTTGATGCCCGAGCCGATCGCGGCCGACGAGGAGCCGCCGGCGGCGCGCGTCCCACAGCGCGAACGCGAACATGCCGTTCAGGTGCTCGACGAACTCGTCGCCGTGCTCCTCGTAGAGGTGAAGGATCGTTTCGCAGTCCGAGCCGGTGCCGAAGCGATGGCCCGCGCGCCTCGAGCTCGCGCCGCAGCTCGCGATAGTTGTAGATCTCGCCGTTGGCGACGAGCCACAGCGTGCCGTCCTCGTTCGTGAGCGGCTGGTGCCCGCCCGCGACGTCGATGATCGACAGCCGCCGCATGCCGAACGCGCAGCGGCCCGTCGGCGTGCGCGCCCTCGTCGTCGGGGCCGCGATGGACCGTGATGCCACCATGGGCAGCAGCGCGTCGGCCGTCGCGGGGCTGCCGTCGAGGTGCAGGATGCCGTAGATGCCGCACACGATACGGTCAGCCGCCGTGGGCCGGCGAGCGCACCCCCCGCCGGTTGCGGGCACAGCGCGCCGTAGACGTCCGCGTAGCGCGCGACGCTGCGCGCCCACGTGCGCTCGGTCTCGACGAAGCGGCGTGCCTGCGCGCGGATCCGCGGCCACTCCGCGGCGCGCGCGAGCACCGCGCTCGATCGTGCGCGCGAGCGCGGCCGCATCGCCCGCGGGAAACAGAAAGCCGGTCTCGCCGTCGCGGACGAGCTCGCGATGGCCGCCGACGTCGGACGCGACGAACATGCGGCCCTGCGCCATCGCCTCGAGCGGCTTCAGCGGCGTGACGAGCTCGGTCAGCCGCATCGCGTGCCGCGGATAGGCGAGCACGTCGATCAGCTCGTAGTAGCGCTGCACGTCGGCGTGCGGCACGCGGCCGGTGAAGATCACGCGATCGCGTGAGCCCGCGGGCGGCGACGAGCGCCCGCAGCGCCGGCTCCTGCGGGCCGCCGCCGACGAGCAGCACGCGGAGGTCGGGCCGTCGCGGTGCGAGCAACGCCACGGCCTCGAGCAGAAGATCGAGCCCTTCGTAGGCGTAGAACGAGCCGGCGAAACCGAGCACCGTCCTGCCGTCGAGCCCGAGGGCCCTGCGCAGCGTCGCGTCGGGCGCGCCGTCGAAGCGGAACTCGCGCGTGTCGACCGCGTTGGGAATCACGGTGATGCGATCGGACCGGATGCCGCGCGCGGCGATCTCGCCCCGCAGGCCCTCGCAGATCGTCGTGATGTGATCGGCGCGGCGCAGCGCATACGTCTCGAGCGCCCGCGACGCGCGGTACCGGAGGCTGCCGCTCCGTCGTCGTGCCGTGGTCCGCCGCGGCGTCCTCCCACAGCGCGCGCATCTCGTAGACGACGGGAATCCGGGCGCTGCGCCCGACCCACAGCGCCGGCAGCGCATTCAGCACCGGCGAATGCGCATGCAGGATGTCCGGCCGAAACGAATCCGCGAGCGCGGCGATGCGGCGCGCCGTCGCGCATCATCTCCTGCAGGTAGACGACCCCCGGCGCCGCCGAGAGCCGCGCTCGGCCGCAGCGGCGTCCGATGGAAGCGCCAGCCGTCGACGTCCTCGACGTCGGCCGTGGCCGCCCCGTGCCGGGGCGTGGTGAGCTGCAGCGTCTCGCAAGCCGAGCGCGCGCTGCTCGCGCAGGATCGCCACCGTGCGGAACGTGTAGCCGCTGTGCAGCGGAAGCGAGTGGTCGAGGACGTGGAGGATGCGCAGGGCCACGTTCACGCGGCCTTGCTCGAGGCGCCCGGCGCCGACGCCCTGCTCCACCACGTTGCGCAGGAACGCGTCGAACATCAGCAGCGTCCACAGCGGCGAGCTGTAGTCGCGGCGTCCCGACTCGTGCTGCTCGACCAGGTGCTCGCAGGTAGTCGCGGTCGAAGAAGCCGGTGCCGGCGAGTCGCTCGCCGAGCAACGCCGTCGCGCACGCGCGCCGCGCAGCGGGCCGCGGAACCAGCGCGCGAGCGGCACCGCGAAGCCCATCTTCGGCCGGTAGAGGACCTCGTGCGGCAGATGCGGCTCCATCGCCTTCTTGAGCAGGCACTTGCCCTCCTGCCCGTGCATCTTGAGCGACGACGGCAGCGTCGCGAGCCACTCGACGAGCGGGTGGTCCATCAGCGGCTCGCGCACCTCGAGCGAGTGCGCCATGCTCGCGCGGTCGACCTTGGTGTTGATGTCGCCGACGAGGTAGGTCTTGAGATCGAGGTACTGGATCAGCGCCAGCGGATCGTCGGTGCCGGCCTTGCGCGCGTGGCGGCGGAACACCTCGACCGCGTTGTAGCCGCCGAGCCGCGCCGGAAGCGCGTCGCGTGAACAGCCGGCGGCGCATCGCCTCGCGCAGGATCGACACGCTGTGGAAGTAGGCCTCGACCGAGTTGCGCGCCAGCGCCTCGAACGTCGTCTTCGCGCGGAACACGCGCGGCGCCCAGTCGGCCTTCGGATACGCGTGCCCGAGCAGCCCGAACAGCGGGCGGCGCACGCGACAGCGGGCAGCAGCCGCGCGCATCCGCTCCTCCATCAGGTGCAGGCGGTAGCGCCGGTAGCCGCCGAAGTTCTCGTCGCCGCCGTCGCCCGACAGCGCCACCGTCACGTGCTGGCGCGCGAGCTGGCAGACGCGGTAGGTCGGAATCGCCGAGCTGTCGGCGTACGGCTCGTCGTAGACGCGCGCGAGCGTGTCGATCAGGTCGAAGTCGTCGCTCTCGACGCGATCGACGAAGTGCCGCGTGCGGTAGCGGTCCGCGACCTCGTGGGCGAAGCGCGATTCGTCGAAGGCCGGATCGGCGAACGCGATCGAGCAGGTGTTGACCGGCTCGCGTCGAGAGAGCCGCGCCATCGTCGCGACGACCGCGCTCGAGTCGACGCCGCCGGACAGGAAGGCGCCGAGCGGCACTTCCGAGATCATCCGCAGGCGGACCGATTCGTCGCAGGCGCGCCGCGAGCTCCTCGCGGCTCGCGTCGGCGCGCGCGATCGCCCGGTCGAGCGTGAAGCGCACGTCCCAGTACTCGCGCGGCGTCGGGCGACGGCCGCGCCGCGGCGCACGGTCAGCGTGTGCGCCGGCGGCAGCTTGCGCGCCGCGCCGAAGATCGTGCGCGGCTCGGGCACGTAGCCGAGCGCGAAATACTCCTCGACCGCGCAGGGATCGATGTCGCGCGGCAGCCCGCCGTGCGCGAGCAGCGACTTCAGCTCCGAGCCGAACAGCAACATGCCGTCGGGGAGCAGCGCGTAGTAGAGCGGCTTCACGCCGAGCCGGTCGCGCGCGAGGAACAGCGTCTCGCGGTTGCGGTCCCACAGCGCGAACGCGAACATGCCGCGGAAGCGCTCGACGCAGCGCTCGCCCCACTGCCTCCCACGCGTGCACGATCGACCTCGGTGTCGCTGCGTCGTGCGGAAGACGTGGCCGAGCGCCGTCAGCTCGGGGATCAGCTCCTGGTAGTTGTAGATCTCGCCGTTGAAGACGATGACGACGCTGCCGTCCTCGTTGTACAGCGGCTGCTGGCCGGTCGACAGGTCGATGATCGACAGCCGCCGGTGGCCGAGACCGACGCCGGGCTCGACGTGCAGGCCGCTCTTCGTCCGGGCCGCGATGGTGCTGCGACTCGTTCATGCGGGACACGAGCTCGCGGCTGACCTCGCGCCGCGCGCGCGTGTCGAAGATTCCGACGATGCCGCACATCGCGCATTCCTCTGTTGTCAGCTGCTCGTCCGTCGGCCGGGCGGTGCCGCGTGCGCGCCCGGAACAGCGAAGGCGCGCCGGTGGACGAGCTCGCTGTAGAGACGGTGATAGTCGTCGACCATCCGGTCGAGGCTGAATCGGCGCTCCGCGCTTGCCGCCCCGAGCCGCCGTGCTGCATCGCCGGCGCAGGATCGCCCAAATACGCGAGCATCGCCCGCGCGAGCGCTTCGCTGTCCGCCGCCGGCACGAGCCGGCCGGTGATGCCGTCCTCGACCAGCTCGCCATTGGCGCCGACCCGCGTGGCGATGACCGGCAGCGCCGTGGCCATCGCCTCGAGGATCGTGTTCGAGACACCCTCGGCGAGCGAAGGCAGGACGAAGCAGTCGAGGCCCTGCAGCACCGCGGGCACGTCGGCGCGCTCGCCGGGCAGCCACGCGAGATCCCGCACACCGGCTGCGGCCAGGATAGCCTCCACCTGTGGCCGCAGCGCGCCGTCGCCGATCAGCACGAGCCGCATCCGTTGCCGCGCCTCGGGATGAAGCTCCAGCGCACGCACGAACGCGCGGGCGAGGTTGATCTGATCCTTGACCGTTTCCATCCGCCCGACGGTGCCGACGAGCCAATGGTCGCTTGCCGCGAACGGACAGCCGGCGATGGGGCCTTGCCGGCGGGCGGCGGGCGGAAGCGCGTCGTGTCGACGCCGTTGTAGATCTGCTCGATCCGGCGCGCGGCGATCCCGACCTGCTCGCCCAGGTAGCGCGCGAGGTCCGGCGACAGCGCGATGTAGCGCGTAACGAACGGCCTGAAGGCGCGGCGCACCCACTGATACCGGCGGCTCGAGCCGTCGAGATCGCCGACGTCGCGTCCGTGCTCGCCGTGCACTCGCGCAGGGACGTTCGCCGCCCACGCCGGCGCCGACGCCTCGAGCGCGGCGAGGTTGCGGGTGTGGACGATAGCGGGCTTGAGCTCGCGAAAAATCCGGAAAAGTCTCGGGTAGAGCCGGAAGGCGTGCCCGGATCCTTTCCCCAGCGCGACGTAGCGCACGTCGTTCCGCGTAATCCGCGCCGCAAAGCCTTCGTCGATGTCGGTCAGCGACACGATGGCATGCCGCCACGATTGCGGCGGCAGCCGGTTGATGAGGTTCACGAGCCCGTTCTCGAGCCCGCCGACGTCGAACCGGTAGACGACATGCACGATCAGCGGCGCGGGCACTTGATTCACGGTCACTGAGCGGCTGCCTCGAGCGCCTGCTCGATCGCCGGCGACATCGACGACGCGAACGCGCGCAGCGTCGCCCTCGCATCGCCACCGGCGTCCTGCATCGGCGTATACATGACGACCAGCGCAGCATCGTCGCCCCGGCCGGAAAGCCGGGCCCAAGCCAAGCGAGCCTTGGCGAGATACTCGCTCGAAGTCGTGTCGCCGTCCACCCAAAACAGACGGAACACTTCGAGCCGGACCCGTTCCCCTTTGACTTCGGCTGTGTCGACGCTCACGTGCCGGCCCGCCCAGTCCGCGCCGTCCGAGCCACTGGCCATGCGCCTCCAGTACCAGTCGTCCGCTGCCACGAGCGCATTGCTCGAGGTGACGAGTTCCCGGCCCTTTTCCTGGTTGCGGTAGTAGGCGACGTAGAGACCGACGTCGCGACCGTCCTTTCGGAACGTTTGCTGGAACTCCGATGCGAAGCCCTTGTAGCGGGGCTTCCACGTCGCAACCGCGTCAGGCGAAGGTATCCACCCGTCGGCGCCTGCGACGGCGATGGGGCCGGCGGCCGTACGCTCGGGCGCCTGTCGCTCGACGCCGGCCTCGAGCGGCAGCCACAGGCCGGCGATGGCGCAGGCCGCGAGCGTCGCGGCAGCCAGTGCACGCAGCGGAGTAGCCCCATCCGTAGCGGTGGCAGGACGCCCGGCCATGCTCTCAACCGCGGCAGGGTTCGCGGCCGGGTCCTGTTGCCAGAACGAACCGACCCAGAACAGAAGCGCCATCACGATCCCGAAGAACACCCAGCCGTAGATCAGGTGATCGACGCCGACCGCGATCCGATTGTTCGAGAGATGGCCGAGCATCACGATGAGATAGGCGCGCAGCCAGTTCGCGACGACGGGTACGAGGATCGACGCCAGGATGAACAGCGCGCGGCGACGCAAGCTCGAATAGGCCAGCGCCGCGTAGATGGTCCCCACCATCACCGAGGCGATGACGTAGCGGATCCCGCTGCACGCCTCGACGACCGACCAGCGGCCCGACGGAATGCTGAAGTGGTTCGCCTCCCGGTAGACGGGCACGCCGGACGCGCGCAACGCGGCGATGACGAAGTCGGCGGTCCAGTCCATGAGCGTCGGCACCAGGAACTCGCCGGCCGGTACGGCGAACAGCAGGAAGGCGAGCGGCAACGCAAGCGCACGCGCGACCCTCGTGCCAAGGATCGTGACGAGTGCCGCCTGGATCATGAACACGAGCGCGAACTGCTTGATTCCGAGCGTGTCCGCGACGGAGGCGACGAGCCACAGCGTGCCCGCGAGGAGCACGAGCGCGAGGCCCGGCCACCAGGGCTCCGCCGGAATCCGCGCGACGGCGTCGCGCCGGCGCCAGGCAAGCCAAAGGCAGATCGGCACGACGATGAAGCCGTGCGCGAACGTTTCGGAGCGCCACCAGATCGCGACGATCGACGCCGCCGTCCGCCAATGCAGCGCGAGAATGCATAGCGCGGCAAAGGTCGCGGCCTGCACCGGCGCGTAGTGCCAGACCGACAGCGGCCGAAGCCTCCCGACGACCCATTCGGCATCGCGATTCATCGCCGACCCCGCTGCGCGCCGCTCATCCAAGGTTGCGCACGATCATCGGACCGACCGCGTTCGCCACCGGCCGCGGCAATCTTCGCCATAGCGTGACGAGGGCCCGGAACTTGGGATTGAGTGGATTGTTCTCCGGGATGGCGGTACGCGTGTACAGACGGTACTCGTAGGCGAGCGGCTGCGCTTCGAACCCCCAGTTCTTCTTGAAATCAAACGATCCCGTGCCGCGCTTGCTGCGGCCGTAGTCGAAGACGCGGGCGCCGCGCTCGCAGGCGCGCCGCATCACCTCCCAGTATTTGAAGTCGTTGGCCGCGAGCTCGCGCGCCTCCGTCGTGTCCCCCGCGTAGTACGGAAGAACCTCGTCGCGGAAACGGAAGGAGAGCACGCCGCTCACGGGCCGGCCCTGCGCCGTCGTGACGATCAGCACCTCGCAGTCGTCGCCGAACTCACGCACGAGCCGCGCGAAGTACGCCTTCGAGAACGGCGGCGTGCCATGGCGGTGGACGTTGTCCGCGTACAGTGAGAAGAAGCGATCGACCGTTGCGTCGACCTCGGCGCGAAGTCCGTTGCGGATCCCTTTGCGGATCATCGCCCGCTGCTTGCGCGGAACCGCCTGGAGGTTCGCCTCGGCGTCGGGCAAGAGCGGCTGCCGGAACGTGACATAGAGGTCCTGGCGCGGCCAGTCGGGGCACTTCGCCGCCCGGTTGCGGAGCTCGAGGTGGTCCACGCCGAGCGTCTGCGCGAGCGCGACCGCGGAGTCGACGAGCGCGCGCTCCGCCACGACGTCGCTCGCGGCCGGCCCGCCGTAGACGCAGAATGGAAGCGAGACGAGCGCGTGGCCGAACAGCCGGCTCTTCACCTGGGCGAGCGGCAGAATGCCCGCGATCTCGCCGCCGCGCTCGGCCAGCAGGTAGTGCGCGCGATGGCGAAAGACGTCCTCGATGATCGCGCGCCAGCCGAGGCGATGGAAAAACGTCGCGTCCGCGCAGGCCGCGGCGAACGCGTCCCAGCGCTCGGCGTCAGCGGGCGCGAACGGCCGGACGACGACGGGCGCCGGAGCGCGCCCGGCGCGAGGCACCGCTTCCATCGCGATCCCCGTCATACGCGGCCATCGAGGAAGATGCGATCCGCCCGATCCCAGCGGAAATCCGCAACGAGCTGACGCAGGCGGTCTTCCATCCGCCGCAGGTTTACGTAGTGCCGAAACCGCGCCTTGGCGCCGGGTCCCTGGACGCGCGGCTGCTCAGGGTCGAGTTCCCACGGATGGAAGTAGAACATCGCGGGCTGGCCATCAGCGGCGTTGATCCGCCGGAGCGACCAGCGCGAGATGCCGTAGGGCAGGAGACGGAAATAGCCCCCGCCGCCGGCAGGCCAAGTCGAACGCAGGAAGCGCACCGTCGCGATCGGCACCTCGATGAGTCCTGCATGGACTTCGTGCGCGAAGCGCTCTCCGCCCGGCACGCCGTAGTGGTCGTGCCGGATCGGGTACATGCTCGAGCTGTAGCGGTGACCGGCATCGGCGATGCACTCGAACGCCCACCGGTTGTGCGCACCGATCGAAAAGCTCGGCGCGCGGTAGCCGCGGACGGGAGCGCCCGCGATGTCCTCGAGCACTGCTTTCGCGAGCCGGATGTCCGCCAGGAAAGCGCCGTAGCCTTGCTCGGTCGCACGGCGGTGCTCGTAGCCGTGGCTCGCAAGCTCGTGGCCAGCGTCAACGACGCGGCGAATCATCTTCGGATAGCGTTCCGCGATCCAGCCCAGCGTGAAGAAGGTCGCGTGCACGCCGGCGCCGGCCAGGAGCTCGAGGATGCGGTCGATGTTCTGCTCGACGCGGCACGGCATCGTATCCCACGACGAGCGCGGCACGTGCGCGGCGAAGGCCGAAACCTGGAAGTAATCCTCGACGTCGATGCTGAGCGCGTTGACGATCGCGCCGTCGGCGGCATCGCGGGCATTCATCGCTCGGCCCTCACCCTCGGGTGCCCGTGCCGTAATGTGGCGCAGCGCCCAGCCGGGCCGCCAGCTCCGCGGCGATCCGCTCTGCTGCGCGTCCATCCCAGAGCTCGGGCGCGCGGCCGCGCTTGCCGCCGGTGCGCAGGATCTCGTCGACGCACTCGAGGGCGCGCACACGGTCGCGGCCGACGACCGTGTTCGTGCCCTGCTCGACGGTGATCGGGCGCTCGGTGTTCTCGCGCATCGTGAGGCACGGCACGGAGAGCGCCGTCGTTTCCTCCTGGATGCCTCCCGAATCGGTCACGACGAGCGTCGCCTTCGCGAGCAACCCCAGCATCTCGAGATAGCCCTGCGGGGGCAGTACCGCGATGCGCGCCTCGGCGAGAAGCGGCGCGAGGCCGAACCGGTCGATGTTGGCGCGGGTCCGCGGATGGACGGGCCAGACCAGCGGCAGGCGGCGAGAGATGTCGCGCAGGATCGACAGCGACTCGCGCAGCGGCTCGCGCTCGTCGACGTTCGACGGGCGATGCAGCGTAACGATGCCGAAGCGGCCGTCGGCGCCGACGATCCCCGTGCTGCCGGCCCGCGCGAGTGTGTCCGCCGGCGCCATCGCCCGCGGCAGATGGCGCACGAGCGAGTCGATCATCACGTTGCCGACGAAGCGCACGCGCTCGCGCGCGATGCCCTCGCGAGCGAGATTCTCCGCGGCCGCGCGCTCCGTCGTGAACAGGAGGTCCGCGATCTGGTCGGTCAGCACACGGTTGATCTCCTCCGGCATCTCGCGGTCGTAGCTGCGGAGCCCGGCTTCGACGTGGACGACCGGCGTGCGCTTCTTGGCGGCGACGAGGCTGCAGGCGAGCGTCGAGTTCACGTCGCCGACGACGATCACGCAGGACGGCGCGAGGTCGTCCAGCACCGGCTCGAAGCGCCGCATGATCTCTGCGGTCTGCACCGCGTGCGACGCCGAGCCGACTTCGAGATTGAGATCGGGCGCCGGAAGCTCGAGGTCCGCGAACAGCCGCTCGTTCATCGCCACGTCGTAGTGCTGCCCGGTGTGGACCAGCACGACGGGCGGCAGGTCGGCGCGCGCGGCGAACGCGCGCACGAGCGGCGCCATCTTCATGTAGTTCGGCCGGGCACCGACGATGCAGGCGACCGGCCCCTGTGCTCCCGCCGGGCGTTTCATCCGCGCCCCTTGGGCGTCCCGGGCTTCGACGTCTTCTCGGGATGGAGCAGCGAATGCAGAAGGTCCACGGCGGCGGCGACCGTCGCCTCGAGACGGTCGATGCGCTCCTCGATGTGGTGGAAGTGGCGATGCCACACGGCAGGCTCGATCCGGGAACGCGCGAGGCCGTCGGCGGCGGGGCCAGGGTCGACGGCCATCACCGCGACCGGCGACAACGCGGCGTCCGCGCCCATCTCGTCGCTAATCTCGGTCGCGATCGTCTGGACGTCGGCGGTTCCCACGCCGTGCTTCTCGGCGAGGAAGGTCGCGAGCAGAACCCGGTTGCACAGCGTATTGATTCGCCGGGGGATGCCACCGGTAAGTTCGTGGATCAGGTCGAAGGCTCCCGGCTCGAACGCCGGATCGTCCTTCCAGCCGACGTGCCGGAGCCGGTGCTCGATGTAGGCCTGCGTCTCCGGTCGATCGAGCGGTCCGAGGTGGTAGGACGCGATCACGCGCTGGCGCAGCTGCTGCATCTGCGGCGCTCTGCATCATCGTGCGCAGCTCGGGCTGGCCGACCAGGAAGCTCTGCAGCAGCGCCTGGTCGCCCAGCTGGAAGTTCGACAGCATGCGCAGCTCCTCGATCGCACGCGGCGTCAGGTTCTGCGCTTCGTCGACGACCAGCAGCGCGCGCCTCTTGTCGACCGCGAGCTGGCACAGGAACGCCTCGAGCGAGGCCAGCAGGATCGCCTTGTCGACGGACCTGACCGGCAGCCCGAACGCCGTCGCCGACCGCGCGCAGCAGGTCGTCGGCGTCGAGCTGCGTGCTCACGAGCTGCGCCGCGACGACCTTCGCCGGATCGAGCTGCTCCAGCAGGCTGCGGACGATCGTCGTCTTGCCCGCGCCGACCTCGCCGGTGATGACGATGAAACCCTCGCTCTGGTAGAGCCCGTACTCGAGATAGGCGAACGCGCGCTTGTGGCCGCGGCTGCCGTAGTAGAACGACGGATCGGGGTTGAGCTGGAAGGGCTTCCCGGTCAGTCCGTAGAAGGCTTCGTACATTGCGTCACTTGAACGTGTAGTTGATGCCGGCGACGAGGGCGGCCTCGTTGTACTCGCTGGTTCTGACGTCCGTCGTCGGTAGCTGGTATCCGCGCGACCGCTGGTAGCGCGCGCCGGCGTACACCGTCGTCTGCAGCGACAGGGGCGCCGACAGGTTGACGAACACCGAGCCAAACCTCGTCGTCGGCTTCACCGTCGGATCGATTCCCGGCAGAACGTCGTTCGAGGTGGTCTGGGCGAGCGTGAGCATCGTGTCGAGCGACAGGAGCGGCGTCAAACGGTGCGACCAGCTCAGTGTGGCGCCTGATTGCGTGTTGTTGTTGTACGGGAAGAGCGCCGGCGGCAGCGGCTGCCCGGACCCCGTGATCGGCTCCTGTCGCAGGTAGTAGAAGTTCACGAAGACGCTGTTGCGCGCGCCGAGCAACCCGAACGTCGCGGTCGCGAGCTCCTGCAGGCTGATCTGCTGGTTGTAGACCGGAAGTGCGGTCGAGAGGGACGACGGAAGGCCCCGCTCGGTGATGAACTTCTCGACGAACTCGAGGCGCGCAAGCGGATCCGGGATCCGTGTCGCGAAGATCGAGAACAGGAGCGCGGCGACGCTCCCCGTCGGCGGCAGCGTGAAGAGCTGTTGCGGATAGCTTGTCGTGTTGCGCGAGGCCTGGAGGCTGACCACGGACAGCGGCGTGCGGTTCTCGAACGTGAACAGATACGACGCACCGAAGTAGCGATGCTCCCAGTTGCCGACGACCCGCATCCGCTCGTTCGGAGTCCATTGCACGCCGGCGCCGTAGATCGCATCCTGGAACTCGGAGAACGGGAACCGGTTGTCCTCGTAGCCCCCGTCGACGTCCAGTCGGACCTGCGGGTCGGGCTGCCAGATGAGCCGTGCCCGGCCGAGACTCTGGATTTGCGGCTGCTGGTCGGTGAACTTGATGTCGCTCCAGTAGCCATCGACCGCCCAGCCGTACGTGCGGATCGGTCCGGTCACGCTCCCGATCCACTCGTTGGTGTACGAATTCGCGGCGCTGATCGGGGCTCCGGCCAGGTTGGTCCAGACGTTGTTGTTGCGCAAATCGTACTTGACGTCGCCTGTTGTGGTCCCCTGGAGGTACGGGCTCACCCGATAGAACGCCGCCGTGTACCTGTTGTCCGTAGCGTACGCGAGGCTCGCCGGCTGCGCGCCGAACGGGTTGAAGTACTGCTGGGTCACGTTGACATCGCCCTCGACCTGGAAGACCTTGTCGTAGATCTCGGCGTTGCCGACCAGATTCGCCTGCGGGTAGACCTTGTTGTTGAGCGCGCCCGTATTCGCGAACAACGCCACCGGGAGCGCGACCGTCCCGCGCAGGGTCGTGCGCGCGCTCCTTTCGTCGATCGCGAGGGTCGGCGTGATCACCGTCACGAGATCGCCCGTGGCAGTGTTTGGAGGCTGCAGGTTCACGTTGTTCGTGAGCGTCTCGTCGAGCGCGACGGAGGGCACGAACCGCCAGGTCTGCGCCATTGCCGAGGGGCTCGCGGCCGCGAGCACCGTCGCCGCGCAGGCGATTGCCGCCGGCCGACCCGGTCCGCGCCGGCAGCCGCCGCCGGCGCGTTCCGGCCGGCTAGGGTGTAACGCCATCGTCGTACATGCCGTAGTAACTTCCGACATCGCTTGTCGTCACCTTGTTCAGCATCATCAGCACGATCTCGCAGCTCTCGATCGTGGTGAGGGCGTGGTCGACGGCGCGCTGCGACGTCGAATTGGCGGCGACGACGACTACGACCTGCCCCATGTGGGTCGCGAGCACGCGCGCTTCCGTCGTCGCGAGCAGCGGCGGGGAATCGAAGATGATGACCCGGTCCCGGTATCGCGTGGAGAGCTCGCGCAGGAGACTCGCCATCTGCTCGCTGGCGAGGAGCTCCGTCGCGCGGCGGTGCCGCGAGCCCGCCGGGAGGACCGTGAGCTTCTCGACGTTCGTCTTGACGAGCGCGTCGGCGACATCCACGCGCCCTTCGGTCAAGAGGTCGAGGAGACCGGGCGACGGCGGCACGCCCAGGAGATCGGGGAGCGCCGGATGCGCGACGTCGCCGTCGACCAGGAGCACCGTGCTGTCGAGCTCCATCGCGACGCTCATCGCGAGGTTGAGCGCGGTGAACGTCTTGCCTTCGCCCGGCAGCGCGCTCGTGACCATCACCAGATTCGTCGGCCGCGCGCCCGACGCCGTCGCCGTACGCGCGGTCCGGATGATCGGGCGCTTGATGACGCGGAACTCGTCGGCGATCTGCGTTTTCTGCGCGCCTGGCGTGACGAACCCGAGCTCGCGCAGGCGGACCAGGTCGACGTCGACGCGTCGCAACTGCGACGTGCCAGCGTCAGGTCTTCCGCCGAGAGCCGTTGCCAGCGCCGGCCTCTCGGGCCCCGGGCGGACGGCAGCGTCCCCCCGCGCGGCGATCGCCTCGGCAACGGCCTCGGGCGTGGGCACGACGCCGCGGGCCTCTCGCAGGGGCACTGCGTCCGGCCGTGCTGCGCTCTCGCTCTCCGGCGAGCTCGGCGCCGGCCCGCCGGAGCTCCTCGAGGCGTCGCGCGGCCTGTTCGATGAGGCTCATCGGGCGCTCCTCACGCGACGCGCACGGTGAGGAACGCGATCGCGAGGGCCGCGCCGAACGACGCGATGAGCCCGCTTACGCCGCCCGCGAACAGCCACGCGTTGCGCCTGCGCACACGCACGACACGGGAGCTGGGCAGCATCGACACGGCACCCAGGATCGGGCGCTTCGTGGTCCCGCGCAGCCCGCGCGCGTCGTGGAACGTCGGCATGATCTCATTCGCGACAAAGCTCACCGCCACGCCGACCAACAGCGTGACGAGGAATGCGGCGCCGAGCAGCATGAGTCGTGTCGGAGGCACCGGCTGCGGCGCCACGCGCGGCGGATCGATCACGCGGAACTGCGTTCCACCCGTATCCTGGACGTCGACGCCCATCGTAGCTGCCTCGCGCCGCGTGACCAGGTCGCTGTAGGTCTTCCTCTGGACGTCGTAGTCGCGATTGAGCTGCGCGTACTCCGCCTCGACCTGCGGGACCATGCGCGCCGCCGACTTCAACTGCCGGTACTGCGTCTCGAGCGACGCAACCCGGGCGCGCAGCGCCGCGACGTTCGCCTCGGCGTCTGACAGCGACACGCGCATCTGCTGGAACACGGGATTGCGCTCGGGTGCGTTCTCCATGGGCCGGCCCGCCGCCGGCTGCGCTTTTTGGAGGGATTCGAGCTCCTCCTTGCGCTGCGCTTCGAGCTCCGCAATCACGCGCCGCGTGCCAATGACATCCGGATGCTGGTCCGTGTACTGCCGCAAGAGCTCGTCGAGCTTGGTCTTCTGCGCGGCGATCCGCGCGTCGATCTCGGGGACGGCGGGCGGAGTCGCGCGCTGCTCGGGCAGAAACGTGGGGGTCTCGCCCGCGAGGTCCTTCTTGTACGCGTCACGCGATTCCTCGGCCGCCCGGAGCTCGAGCCGGGCGCCTTCGATGTCGTCGGACAGCTTGGCGATCCGACTGAAGAAGTCCTGCCCCTGGCCGGGAACGCCGAGGTACTTGAGCTTGAAGTCCTTCAACCGGCTCTCCGCCGCCTGCAAGCTTTCCTCGTATCGCTTGATCTGCTCGTCGAGAAACTTGACGGCGACGCGGGTGTCCTGCCGCTTGTCCCCGAGGCTCGACTCGACGAAGATCGTGAGCAGCGACGAGACGATCTTCTTCGCCTGTTCCGGGTTCGTGTCGCGATACGAGATCACGTAGAGATTGGTGGACACGTTGCCCGAGAGCTGCAGCGACTTCATGAGAGAGTCAATCAGCTCTTCGCGCTCGGCGTTGGTGTTGGCCCGGAGGTCGAGATCGGCCATTCGCACGAGCTTCTCGACGTTCGGCCGGCTGATCAGCGTCCGGCTTATGAGCGCTACCTGCTGGTCCAGGTTCGGCTGGATCGCGAGGCCGGCCATGACGGGGCGCAGGAGCGACTGGGTGTCGACGTAAACGCGGGCATTGGCCTCGAAGCGTTCGGGAATGCGATAGGCGGCGGTCACGCAGACGATCGCCGCGACCCACGCTGCCGCGAGGCCGATCCACCGCCGGTGCCACATGCCACGGAGACTCGCGAGGACCCGCTGGATCAGCTCGTTCATGAGGAAGACCTGCCGGAACCGGCCCGGATGCGTTTGGACACGTCAGAACCAGCTTTGCGGAATGATGAGGATGTCGCCGGGGCGCATGTCGACGTTGGCCGAGATGTCGCCGCGCTTGACCAGGTCCTGCACGCGCACGCTGTACTGCCCCTTGTCGGCGACACGGTAGATCGTCGCCTTGTTGCCGTCGGCGAAATCGGTGAGGCCACCCGACCGCGATCATCACGTCGAGCAGCGTCATGTTCTTGCGGAACGCCAGGATCTGCGGCTTCGCCGCCTCGCCGATGACGCGGATCTGCTCGCTCGACGGGCCGACGAACGTCGTGACGACGACGGTGACGACCGGGTCACGGATGTATTTGCCCAGCGCCTTCTCGATATCGCGGGCGAGTTGGGTCGGAGATTTGCCGAGTGCGGGAAGGTCGTCGACGAGCGGCGTCGTCACGTTACCGTCGGGTCGGACCGGCACCGACATCGACAGCTCGGGATTGCGCCAGACGATGATGTTGACCGTGTCGAGCGATCCGATCACGTACTCGTAATCGGACGATGACGCGTCACGGGGCGCCGGCGGGTAGGTCGGGCCGGCGCACGCGGCGACCCCCAGCACGAGCAGCGCGGCGAGCGCAGCCACGGCACGGTTCGCGCGCGGTGCGCCCTTCGCGGCGAAGTTGATCGAGATCGCAGGCATGCTTCCTCCTCGTTACGCGACGAAGGCAGATGATGTTAACACCCTCGAATGAGCGGAGAGCCTCGCCGTGTGCCCGTTCGAACAACCTTCATGCCGACGTGTTGGGGAACGCGCACGAGGGTCGTGTTGTACGTTACCCGCTGCGCGAAACCTCGGGGCAGCCCCAGACGCACGGCATGCCGGAGCGCACGAAAGGACGGTCCGGATGGCCGCGGTCCCGACGATGGCAAATTGTCGACCACATTTACAGTCGGGCCCAAGGGGTTCGGGCTTTGGCCAGACAAGACCATGATATTCAAGTAATTTTCCTTTCAGGCACGGATGCTGCTCGATAGTCTGCGGACGCTCTATTGACCCTCAGGAAGGCGGAACATCATGGGCATCAAGCACGTACTTGGAGCAATCGGCGCCGCACTGCTATTGGGTGCTGTCCCCGCTTATGCGATGCCAATCAACGGAGCCATCACGATTTCGGACGGGGTAAACAAGGCGTTTCTGCCCTGCGCGGGTGGTGGCATCGTCTCGCACTGCACCGAGCTCAACCCCCTCGGACCGGGCAACACGGGGGGTGGCACTGAGGATTTTGCGGGTATCGTGGCTCCCGCGATCGTGCTGTCCTGGATATTCGCGACCCCCGGCGCAATCGCGAATGAAATCGTCATCCCGGGATTTTCGTTCGATATTACTTCTGTCGACGCAACCATCCCGAGTGCAGTGCTTTGTGGTGCGAACGCTTGCGCCGACGCGCTGATCGTGGCGATCTCGGGCATTGTTACCGGAGCGGGATTCGATCCGACCACGTTTTCGGGCACGCTGACGCTCACCGGTGCCTGCACGGGCAAGCCCGTCGCTGGAAACTGCAGCCCGACCGGGAGTTTCAGCGCCGGATACTCATACAGCTTGGCGGCGTCGGGCGAGGCCCCCCCTTCAGCTCCGGAACCGGCAACGCTGCTGTTGATTGGGATCGGCCTCGCGGGATTGGGTTTCGTGCGGCGCAAGAATTCCTGATTCTCGAGAATCAAAGTCTCAACTCGAACCCCGCCGCCGGCGGGGTTTTTGTTTGGCCTGCGGTCGCCGTGGGTGGCGCTGAGAAGGGACGTCGCCATCTGGTCGCTGGGGCAGGAAGAAAAGGGGCCGCATCCGAAGATGCGGCCCAAAGCACAGGAATCCCCATCTACATCCACAACATCATCGGCGCGCCGTCGGTGGCTCCCCGATGTCACGACTCTGCTTATCGCCGAACAGCCTCCCGCCGACGGGCGGAGGCGAGCATTGCGACCAACCCGATGCCGATCAGCTCGACCGGACCCGGTTCCGGCACATCGGACGACGGTCGGCGGCCGATGAAGTCCTGATGGTCGCCGCTGGTGTACAGGATGATGTCCCCCTTGTCGGCGAAGCCGCCGAGGCCTTCGAGCCACGTTTCCGCGAGGGCGTCCGTCGCATTGCCGGTCCGGTTCGTGTGGAACGATCCGGAAAAGAGGGACAGATCGTCGTCGTAGAGGATTTCCCAGACGGCGAGCTGGAACGCCGCGGAATTCATCGCGCTGGCCGTCGCCATCCCATAGGCTTCCTGATACAGCGCGCTCAGAAGGCCCTCGTTCGTCGGCGTCCCCAACGTGTAGTCGTTGTCGTAGGTGACGCCGAAGTTGAAGTGCTGGTCGATCTCGTAGCAAAAGACCTGGATCGCCACGCCGTCGAACGTGCCGACGAACCCGCCGGCGACTCCGCTGTAGGGCGGGGTCGTGACGTCCACGGTCTGGTAGTACGTGCCCCCTGGCCCGACGAAACTGGTCAAGTCCAGCGTGTGCGCCCCTGCGCTGGCGACGCCGGCGCAGGCTGCGCTGGCCAGTGCCGCCGACAGCAGCCGTTTCCGTGCATTCATGGTGGTGTCCCGCCCTGTCGATTTTGTGTTCGTCCCGCTCCCACGGCCCCCTCCCGGCGGTCATGGCTCGGTGTCGACACCACCAAAGCAAGCGCTGTGCCGTCGAGGTTATGACATTTTCATATTATTTTTCATGCGCTTAACTTAAGTTGTTGCGCGACACCGCTTGTTTGTTACAGCAACTGTAAAGAAGTCCGCCGCATCGATCGGGCACACCAGAGCGTTCGCCCAACAAAAAGGGCAGCGGAATCCGCTGCCCTTTTTCCGGTCCGGTCGAACGGAGCTACGAGATCCGAACCTCGACCCGGCGCGCCTCGCGCGGATCTCCGCTCCCCTGGGTCTGCTCGGGCTTGCGCAGGTCGACTCGGTCCTCGGTCACGCCCGCCGCCTTGAGAGCATCGCGCACTTGCATCGCGCGCTGCTTGGCGAGCTCCTGGTTCTGATCCAGGTTGCCCGTCGCGTCGTGGAACCCCGAGATCGCGATCTTCGTGCCAGGGTTGGCCTTCGCCTTAGCGATGACCGGAGCGAGCGCGGCGGCGGCGTCGGCCGGAAGCTCCGCCTTGCCTGTATCGAAGTAGATCTTGACGACGTCGACCGTCACCGCCGGCGCCATCGCTGCCGTGGAGGCCGCGGGTGCAGCAGCCGGAGCCGGCGCGACTGCCACCGGCTGGGACGCCGGTGGCACCGCCGCTGCGGGCGAGCGGGCCATTGTCCATGCGCCGATCAGCGGGACGATCATCAGCGCGACGATGTTGATGATCTTGATCAGCGGATTGACCGCGGGGCCCGCCGTATCCTTGTACGGGTCGCCGACCGTGTCGCCGGTCACCGCCGCCTTGTGCGCGTCGGAGCCCTTGCCGCCGTGGTGCCCGTCCTCGATGTATTTCTTCGCGTTGTCCCACGCGCCGCCACCGGTGGTCATCGAGATCGCGACGAACAGGCCGGTGACGATCGTGCCCATCAGCACGCCGCCCAGCGTCTGCGCGCCCGCCGCCGTGCCCGCGACGTACGCGAACCCCACGCCGACGACGATGGGGATCAGCACGGGCAGCAGCGACGGTACGATCATTTCCTTGATGGCCGCCTTGGTCAGCATGTCGACGGCGACGCCGTACTCGGGCTTCGCCGTGCCTTCCATGATCCCCTTGATCTCCTTGAACTGGCGACGCACCTCGACGACAACGGCGCCGGCGGCGCGGCCGACGGCTTCCATCGCCATCGCGCCGAACAGATACGGTATCAGGCCGCCGATGAACAGCCCGACGATGACGTAGTGATTGGAGAGATCGAAGCTCACTGACTTGCCGGCGGCGTCCAGCGCGTGCGTGTAGTCGGCGAACAGCACGAGCGCGGCCAGGCCGGCCGAGCCGATCGCGTAGCCCTTCGTCACCGCCTTGGTCGTATTGCCGACCGCGTCGAGCGGATCGGTGATCGCCCGCACGGAATCGGGCAGCTTCGCCATCTCGGCGATCCCGCCCGCGTTGTCGGTGATCGGGCCGTAGGCATCGAGCGCGACGATGATGCCCGCCATCGACAGCATTGCCGTCGCCGCAATCGCGATGCCGTAGAGGCCTGCGAGGTAGTACGACACCAGGATCGCCACGCACACCGAGAGCACCGGCAGCGCCGTCGCCTTCATCGAGACCCCGATGCCGGCGATGATGTTGGTCGCATGACCCGTCGTCGACGCCTGCGCCACGTGACGGACGGGGCTGAACTCGGTCGCGGTGTAGTACTCGGTGATCACGACCATCGCGGCCGTCAGGACGAGCCCGACGATGCCGGCGCCCCAGAGCCGCCCCACCGTCAGCCGCGGATCGAGCCCGGTCATGTCGCCGACCATCATCTGGGTGATGAAGTAGAAGCCAATGGCCGACAGCACGCCGGCGACGATCAGGCCGCGGTAGAGCGCGTTCATGATCTTGCCGCCCTGGCGCGCCTTCACGAAGTAGCAGCCGATGATCGACGCCAGGATCGAGAAGCCGCCGAGCGCGAGCGGATAGGTGACGGCCGCCTCCGCCTTGAGCGGGAACAGGAGCGCACCCAGAAGCATCGTCGCGACGATCGTGACCGCATAGGTCTCGAAGAGGTCCGCCGCCATGCCGGCGCAGTCGCCGACGTTGTCGCCGACGTTGTCGGCGATCACCGCGGGATTGCGCGGATCGTCCTCCGGGATGCCCGCCTCGACCTTGCCCACCAGGTCGGCGCCGACGTCAGCGCCCTTGGTGAAGATGCCGCCGCCCAGACGCGCGAAGATCGAAATCAGCGAGCCCCCGAACGCAAGGCCGACCAGCGGCTGGATCGCGTGATGTAACCCGGTGCCCATCAGATCCGGGCTCCAGTGCGCGGATCCGATCAGGAACCAGTAGAAGCCGGTCACGCCGAGCAGGCCGAGACCGACGACGAGCATCCCCGTGATCGCTCCGCCGCGGAACGCGACCGCCAGCGCCTGATTGAGGCCGCTGCGCGCCGCTTCCGCCGTGCGTACGTTCGAGCGCACCGAGACGTTCATCCCGATGTAGCCCGCAAGCCCCGACAGCACCGCGCCGACGAGAAAGCCGCCTGCGGTCGCGCCGCCCAGCGCCCACCAGATCAACACGAACAGGATGATGCCGACGATCGCAATCGTCGCGTACTGGCGGTTCAGATACGCCTTTGCGCCGGCCTGCACCGCGGCGGCGATCTCCTGCATCCGCGCGTTGCCGGCCGGCTTCTTCAGAATCCATCCGATCGATACGAAGCCGTAGACGATCGCGGCCGCCGCGCATACGAGCGCGAAGACGAGGCCGGTGGCGTAAGACATGGTGGCTCTCCCGATTGCGTGGCAGAAGTCGCGGAAGCGCGCGGCAGCGGGCCTGTGCCGGCCCTCGTGCCGGGGCAGCGCGGATCGACCCGCGGGTGCCCGACCGCTTTCGCGTCGAGGCGGCCTCCGGATCGCCCGGGCGCCGCCGCAAAACACGCTATTGTGCCAGTTTGCGGGCCACGAAGTCGAGCCGGTCCTGTCCCCAGAACGGCTCGCCGTCGACGACGTACCACGGCGTGCCGAATGCCTGGCAGTCGATCGCTTCCTGCGTGGCCGCGTCGTAGCGTGCCGCGATCTCGGGCGCGCCGGCACGATCGGCGAGCACACGAGCGGGCAGTCCGGCCCCCTCCGCGCACGCGGCGAGCGTCGCTGGATCGGCGATGTCGCGCTCCTCCGCCCAGCGCGCGCGCATCACCGCGCTTGTGAAGGCAAGCGCGCGTCGCGGGTCACGCTCGATCGCGGCGAACGTCCAGCGGGCGGCAAGATCGGGGCCGGATGCGGCGAACTTCGGCTGCGAATTGAGCGGTATCCCGAGCTCGGCCTGCCACCGCGCGAGCTCGACCAGCCGATACGCCTGCCGCTGCGGCGCTCGCTGCTTGAGCGGGAGCCCGCCCGATACCGGGAAAACGCGCCCCAGATCGACAGGCTTCTGGTCGATGGTCGCGCCGTGCTTCGCGCAGAGCGCGAGCAAGCGATCGTGGCCCAGGTACGTCCACGGCGAGACCACCGTCATGTAATACGTCACCGTTTTGCCCATCTCCACCTCGCATCACGCCCGAGCGAACGCCGGGCAATCGCCGACTCCGATCGCATCCTCGCTCCCGGCCGTCTGCTGCACGTCAGATGGCGAATTCCTGCGCGAGCTTCTTCGACACTGCGACGTTCTTGAGGCGCACGTACTGCGGCAGGCCGTCGCGGTACGGCGGTGGCGCCTCGCCCTTGATCAGCGGCGCGAGGTAGCGGCGAGCGCTGTTGGTGATGCCGAAGCCGTCGGCGGTGATGAAATCGCGGGGCAGCATCTTCTCGACGTTGGCGACTTTGGCGAGCGGCGCCTCGGTGATCTTCCACCGATAAGGAGCGTCCGAGACGCGCGTGATCGCGGGCATCACTGCGTTCTTCCCCGCGAGTGCCATGTCGACCGCGGCCTTTCCCACCGCGTAGCTCTGCTCGAGGTCGGTCTTGGACGCAAGGTGGCGCGCCGCACGCTGCAGGTAATCGGCGACCGCCCAGTGATACTTCTGCTTGAGCTTGTCCTTCACGATGGCGGCGATCAGCGGGCCCACCCCACCGAGCTGCGCGTGCCCGAACGCGTCCTTGGTGCCCGCTTCCGCCATGAGCTTGCCCGATGCGTCCTGCAACCCCTCCGAGACGCCAACGCAGCAGTAGCCGTAGCGCTTGACCTTCGCATCGACCGCAGCCAGGAATTTCCCCTCGTCGAACGCGATCTCGGGAAACAGGAGCACGAGCGGGATCGGCGTCGCCTTATCCTCCGCCATCCCGACCGCCGCCGTGATCCACCCCGCGTGGCGGCCCATCACCTCGAGCACGAACACCCGCGTCGATGTCTTCGCCATCGAAGCCACGTCGAAGGCGGCCTCGCGCATCGACGTGGCGACATACTTCGCGACCGAGCCGAAGCCAGGGCAGTTGTCGGTGATCGGCAGGTCGTTGTCGACAGTCTTGGGCACGTGGACGGCGGTGAGCGGATAGCCCATCGCCTCCGCCATCTGCGCGACCTTGAGGCACGTGTCGGCCGAGTCATTGCCGCCGTTGTAGAAGAAGTAACCGATGTCGTGCGCGCGGAACACCGCGAGCAACCGTTCGTACTGCGGGCGTCCCTCGTCGCCACCCTTGAGCTTGTAGCGGCACGACCCGAACGCACCGCCGGGCGTGTTGCAGAGCGCCGCGATCGCCGTCGCCGACTCGCGGCTCGTATCGATCAGGTCCTCGGTCAGGGCCCCGATGATTCCGTTGCGCCCCGCATAGACCTTGCCGATCTTCGTGCGGTGCTTGCGGGCGGTCTCGATCACCGCGGCCGCGGAAGCGTTGATGACGGCGGTCACCCCGCCGGACTGGGCATAGAACGCATTGCGCTTCGCCATGAGTAGAGCTCCTGTTCACGCTAGCCGCGGAGCGCGGCCAGGCACGCCGCGCGGATGGCCTCGACCGTGCCCATGCCATCGACGCGCCGGTAGCGCGGCGCGCGGCCGTTCCCGCTCGCGGCCCAGCGCGCGTAGTACTCGACCAGCGGCTTGGTCTGCGCGTGGTACACCTCGAGCCGCTTCTTCACCGTGTCCTCGCGATCGTCGTCGCGCTGGATCAGGGGCTCCCCGGTGACATCGTCCTTCCCCGCGACTTTCGGGGGGTTGTACTTGAGGTGGTACGTGCGGCCCGACGCGAGATGCACGCGCCGCCCGCTCATCCGCTCGACGATCGCCCCGTCCGGCACGTCGATCTCCAGCACATAGTCGAGGCCGACGTCCGCATCCTTCATCGCGTCGGCCTGCGGGATCGTTCGTGGAAAGCCGTCGAAGAGGTAGCCCTTCGCGCAATCAGGTGCCTTCAGGCGTTCTTGCACGAGGCCGATGATGATGTCGTCCGAGACCAGTGCGCCCGAGTCCATCACCTTCTTCGCGGCGAGCCCCAGCGGGGTTCCGGCCTTGATCGCGGCGCGCAGCATGTCGCCGGTCGAGATCTGCGGAATGCCGTAGGCTTCGGTGATGAAGCCGGCTTGCGTGCCCTTGCCGGCGCCAGGCGGGCCGAGGAGGATGAGACGCATCGGGATCTCGTGCCGGTCGTCGAGGTGAGGCCGGAAGGCCGCTCTCGCGAAATGCGCTTCGCGCCGCGCACGGCTAGCGCGGATTCTGAGGGGAAGCGCCGCGCCCGGTCAATCGGGCATCGCAGCGAGGGCGCAGGTCACGGTTCGCCGCGCGCGTAAATCGCCCGCACGCGCGCCAGGTCATCTTCGGTGTCGACGCCGGGGGCCGGCGTCCCCGCCGTGACCTGGACGACGATCCGTTCCCCGTGCCAAAGCGCACGCAGCTGCTCGAGGGCCTCGAATCGCTCGATCGGAGCCGGCGGCAGCGACGGGAACCGCCGCAGGAAGTCCACTCGGTACGCATAAAGGCCGTAGTGCCGATAGAGCGGGAGGTTCGGCGGCAGGACGGCCTGGCTGATCGCGAACGCATCGCGCGCCCACGGGATCGTCGCGCGGCTGAAGTAGAGCGCGTAACCGGCCGCATCGAGCACGACCTTGACGACGTTCGGGTTGAAGGCCTCCGCCGGATCGCCGATGGCGTGGCATGCGGTCGCGATGGCCGCGTCCCGGCGCGTCACAAGCAGCTCCGCGACGGCGCGGATCAGCGCTGGCGCGAGCAGCGGCTCGTCGCCCTGCACGTTGACCACGACCGCGTCGTCGGAGAGCCCGAGCTTGCCGGCAGCCTCCGCGAGGCGGTCGGTTCCGGTCGGATGATCGCCGCGTGTGATGCAGCACGTAACCCCGTGAGCTTCGACCGCCGCGCAGATGCGGTCGTCGTCGGTAGCGATGACCACGCGCTCGGCGCCGGCGCGTTCCGCGAGACGCGCGACGCGAACCACCATCGGAACGCCGGCGATGTCCGCCAGCGGCTTGCCGGGCAGCCGCGTCGACGCATAACGGGCGGGGATCAGGGCCGTGAACGGCATCGGCAGCGCTGGGACGTCCGGCGCCCTCGCGCCGTGACCGGCCGTCAGCGGTCCTCGACTTCCTCGGGCGTGAGACGCCGCGCCTCGTCCTCGAGCATCACCGGAATACCGTCGCGAACCGGGTAGGCGAGCCGGGCCGAGCGCGAGATCAGTTCCTGCTTCTCGCGATCCCAAGTGAGCGGGCCCTTGGTCACCGGGCAGACCAGGATTTCAAGGAGCTTCGGATCCATGCAGGGCCTCCTCGATCCGCGTGACGAGTGCGGGGTCGACGTGCGCGCGCACCGGCAGATACCAGCAACGCGCATCGGCGAATGCTTCGCATTTTACCGCATCCTTCTCGGTCATCAGGATGGCGTGCGCGCCGGGCAGCCCGAGATCGTCCGGCACGAAGCGATGGTGATCGGGAAACGCGTGCTCCACCGCCGCGATGCCGAGCGATCGGAGCTGCGCAAAGAAGCGGTCGGGATTGCCGATGCCGGCCAGCGCGTGCACGCCGGCACCGGCGAACGCCGCCGCCGGCTGCGTTTGCGAGCGGTCGTTGACGCGGACAAACGTGTCGCCCTCGAGCGTCATCCGCCACGCATTGGGCGCGAACGATGGCGCCGGCGTGCCCAGCGCGACGATCGCGTCCGCCTCCTCGATCCGGCGCACGGGCTCGCGCAGCGGCCCTGCGGGCAGTCGCCATCCGTTACCCACGCCGCGGTTCGCATCGACGACGACGATCTCGAAGTCGCGCGCAAGTCGATAGTGCTGGAGCCCGTCGTCGGCGACGAGCACGTTGCAGGCGGGATGGGCGGCGAGCAACGCTCGGGCTGCGGCCACGCGATCGCGACCCACGGCAACCGGCACGCCCGTACGCGCAAGGAGAACGGGCTCGTCGCCGACCGTGGACGGATCCGCATTCGGCGCCACCAGGCGGGGGGGCCCGCCTTCGTCGGCACGGCCATGGCCGCGACTGACGATGCCCGGATGCCATCCGCGCTCGGCGAGCGCACGCACGAGCGCTGCCGCGAGCGGCGTCTTGCCGCTGCCGCCGACGGTGATGTTGCCCACGACGACGACCGGCACCGGCAGCCGCTCCGCGTGCAGCACAGCGCCTCGGTAGAGTGCGCGCCGCGCGTTGGCGATCGCGCCGAACGCGAGCGCTGCCGGAACGAGCGGTAAGGTCAGCGCGGTGAGCCGCGGCCGGTACCAGGCGGCGACCAGGCGGGACGCGACGGACATCGAGGCGGGATCCGCAAGTCCATCACTTGACCGGCGACTGCGTCGCGAACGTGATGTGGACGAAGCCCGCGATCCGCGCGGCTTCCATCACATGGATCACGGATTGGTGCGTCGCGTTCGCGTCGGCGTTGATCACGATGACCGGATCCTTGGCGTCGCCGGCCGCGCGCCGCAGGAGGTCGGCCAGCGCGGAGGAGTTCGTGAACGTGAACGGCGTCTTGTCGACGACATAGCGGCCCTGCGCGTCGATGCCGACGTTGATCTCCTTCGGCCGCTGCTTCACCTGCTCGGCATCGGCCTCGGGCAGCGTGATCTGCAGCTCGGCGATCCGCTGGTAGGTCGTCGTCACCATCAGGAAGATCAGGATGACAAGGAGGACGTCGATCAGCGGGATGAAATTGATCTCGGGATCGTCGCGGCCCCGGGTGCTGCGCAGGTTCATCGCGCGTGCCTCGGCTTGTCCGTCACTTGCGCTCGCCGTGCGCGAAATCGACGAGCTTGATCGCCTGCTGCTCCATCTCGACGTGGAGGCTGTCGATCGTCGCGCGGAAGTGCCGGTAAAAGATCATGCTCGGAATCGCGACGATCAGGCCGAACGCGGTGTTGTAGAGCGCGACCGAGATGCCGTGCGCGAGCTGGATCGGATTCGACCCCGCTGCGGTCTGCGAACCGAAGATCTCGATCATGCCGACCACCGTACCGAAGAGGCCGAGCAGCGGCGCCATCGCCGCGATCGTGCCGAGGGTCGTCAGGAACCGCTCGAGGTCGTGGGTGATGACCCGCCCCGCCTCCTCGATCGCCTCGCGCATCACCGGCCGCGGGCTCCTGATGTTGGCAAGCCCGGCGGCGAGGATACGGCCGAGCGGACCCTGGTGCGCCGTCTTCGCGAGGAGCTCCGGCGTGACGCCTCCCTGCCGGTATTCGGCGAGCACGCGGTCGACGAGTCCCGCAGGTGCCACGACGCTTCGCCGCAGCGACCACAAGCGCTCGAAGATCAGCGCGAGCGCGATGATCGAGGCCACGATCAACGGCCAGATCGGCCACCCGGCCGCTTGAATGATGGACCACACGGTGCGCGTACCCTCCTGTCATAAAACTGCCGGCAATGTAGCGTGGCCCCGGCCAATCCGCAAGGCGCGTTCGAAGCGTGCGGGTTCAACGCGATCGGGTGGCGCGTCCGCGCGGACCGCCCTCAGCGAGCGTCGCCGTCACCGCTGCGCCGACCAGCACCACATACCACGAGACGTAGACCCAAAGGAGGAACAGCGGCACGATCGCGAGCGAGCCGTAGATGGTCCCGTAGTTCGACACCGAGCTGACGTAGAGGCGGAAACCGTGTTTCGCGACCTCGAACCCCAGCGCCGCGAACAATCCACCCCCGATGGCCGCCGCAAGCGGAACGCGGCGCGCGGGCAGGAGCGCATAGAGGAGCGTGAAGGCGAGCGTCGTCAGCGCAATCGCGAGCGGCGTCGCGATGAAGGCGATCGCCGGCGTGACGATCGGCGCCTCGCGCACCGACACCTTGAGGAGCCACGTTGTCGCGTAGATCGCCGCGCCGATCGCGAGCGGACCCGCCGTCAAGCCGATGAGGTAGACGAAAGCGCGTCGCAGCCACGAGCGAGGCTCGCGCACCCCCCAGATCGCGTTGATTGCGCGATCGATCGTGGCGACGAGCAGCACCGCGGTGGCGACGACGAAAGCGATGCTCAATCCCTGCAGCCCGGCCGCCTTGGCCGCGAACTGAAGCAGGTACGTCCGCACGATCGACTCGCTTTCGGGCAGCAGGTGCCGCAGCAGGAAGCGCTCGAGCGCGTCGAGCCACTCCTGGAACAGCGGGTAGCGCGCGACATAGACGAATGCGACCGTGAACAACGGGACAAGGTTGAGCATGGTTGCGAACGACAGCGCGGCCGCGGTCTGCGCAAGCCCGACACCGTGCAGACGGGCGACGACGCCCCGGACGAACGGTACGGGCCTCACGCGGACGCGCCTAAAGGTAGCGATGCGCGAGCCACCACGCGACCATCGAGATGAATCCGGCACACGGGATCGTGAGCACCCAGGCCCACACGATGCGGCCGGCGACGCCCCAGCGGACCGCCGAGAGCTTGCGCGTCGCGCCCACGCCGATGATGGCGCCCGTGATCGTGTGCGTCGTCGACACGGGGATCCCGAGTGCGGTGGCGAGGAAGAGCGTGAGCGCGCCACCGGTCTCGGCGCAGAAGCCGCCCACCGGCTTCAGCTTCGTGATCTTCTGGCCCATGGTCTTCACGATCCGCCATCCGCCGAAGAGCGTGCCCAGCGCGATTGCGGCCTGGCACGCGAGGACGACCCAGAACGGGATGTCGGCACCCGTGAAATCGGATTCGAGCGAACCATGGGCGACGAGGATCAGCGCGACGATGCCCATCGTCTTCTGCGCGTCGTTGCCGCCGTGGCCGAGGCTGTAGAGGGATGCCGAGACGAGCTGCAGCCGCCGGAACCAGCGGTCGATCCGCCGGGGCGAGGTGCCGGAAAATATCCACGCGACCGCGACCATCAGCAGCACGCCGAGCGCGAAGCCCAAAAGTGGCGAGAGCACGATCGCAAGGCTGATCTTGAGGAAGCCGCTGCCGATGAGCGAATGGACGCCGCCCTTGGCCACCGCTGCGCCCGCCAGGCCGCCGATCAGCGCGTGCGACGACGACGAGGGCAGGCCGAACCACCAGGTGATGCCGTTCCAGGCGATGGCCCCCGTCAGCGCGCCCAGGATCACGTTGACGTCGACGAGCCCGGGATCGATGACGCCGGTACCGATCGTGTTGGCGACACTGAGCCCGAAGAACAGGAAGGCGATGAAATTGAAGAACGCGGCCCAGGCGACCGCGTAGTGCGGGCGCAGCACCCGCGTCGACACGACCGTCGCGATCGAGTTCGCGGCGTCGTGGAACCCATTCATGAAGTCGAACGCGAGCGCGAGCGCGACCAGGAACACGAGGACCTGGAACGACATCGGGACGGCCGTCACGGCGCGTCGCTCCGGCGGAGGGTTCTAGGCATTCTCCAGGACGATGCCCTCGATCACGTTGGCGACGTCCTCCGCCTTGTCGGTGATCGATTCGAGCAGCTGGTAGACCTCCTTGAGCTTCAGGATCTGCTTCGCGTCCGATTCCTCTCGGAAGAGCTTCGCGAGCGCCGAGCGGAACACGAAGTCCGCCTCGCTCTCGAGGCGGTCGATGTCACCGCAGAGGCCGAGGATCGCGTCGGCGTGGTCCATCGACTCGAGCATCCCGACGGCCTCCTTGACCTTGAGCGTGCAGGCGACGCAGATCTCGGCCAGCTTCTGGGCGTCCGCGGTGACCACGCGGACATCGTAGAGGAACACGCAGGTCGCGACGTCCTCCATGAGATCGAGGATGTCGTCCATCCCGGTGATCAGCGTGTGGATTTCGTCGCGGTCGAGGGGCGTGATGAACGTCTTGTGGAGAAGCTGGACCGTCTCGTGCGTAATCCGGTCGGCCTCCTTCTCGTTGCGCTGGATCGCGCGACTGCGCGACTCGAGCTCGCGCAGATCGGCGAACAGCGCCTTGAGCTCGACCGCGGCGCGCGCGACGAGCTCGGCATGGCTGTTGAAGAGATCGAAGAACCGTCCTTCCCGGGGCAGGAGACCCATGGCGGCGACGTTGTCGTAGTTGAAAGAGGTCGAAGCCGGCGCCATTATCGCATCGGTCACCCGACACCCTGCCGCGAGGAGCCCGCAATGACACAAGAATCCGTGCCTGCCACCGAAACCGCCCTCCTGGGCGGCGGCTGTTTCTGGTGCCTCGAGGCGGTCTTCGACGGACTCGCAGGAGTGAAGTCGGTCGAATCGGGCTATGCGGGCGGCAGCACGCCGAATCCGAGTTACGAGGCGGTGTGCACGGGTCGGACGGGCCACGCCGAAGTCGTGCGCGTCACCTTCGACCCGGCGGTGCTGTCCTACCGCGACCTGCTCATCGTGTTCTTCACAATCCACGATCCGACGACGCTGAACCGCCAGGGGGGCGACGTCGGCACGCAGTACCGCTCAGTGGTCTTCGCCCAGAACGACGCGCAGCGCGCGACAGCCGAGGCAGTGAAGGCGGAGCTCGTCGCGGCGAAGCTCTGGCGTGATCCGATCGTGACCGAGATCGCGGACGCGGCGCCGTTCTACGAGGCCGAGGCGTATCACCAGGAGTATTTCACCAACAATCCCGCGCAGCCGTATTGCCGGGCGGTGGTCGAGCCCAAGGTCCACCAAGTTCCGCAAACAATTCGCGGAGCGGCTCAAGAAGGCCGGGTAGCCCCCGCTAGCGCTGGGCGCGTCGTGCGAGCACGCCGCCGATCGTGAGGCACGCGCCGACGGACCAGAAGACCGGCGCAAGGCCGATCGAGGTGCCAAGCGCACCAAAGACGAGCGGCACTGCCACCGAGGTCGTGTTGATGAGCGACATGCGTACACCGGCCGCTTCGCCCATTCGGCCCGGAGGCGTGTGCGTGTGGAGGAGCGCCATGACCATCGGCTGGCCGCTGCCGAGCCCGAGCCCCAGGCAGAACGACAGCGCGAGGAGCGCGGGCGCACTCGTCGCGAACGGGAACAGCAGGTAGACGCCGCCGGCCACGAACAGGGCGACCGTCAGTACCTGGTGCTCGGACCTCCGGCGCGTGATTCCCGGCATCAGGAGGCGGACGACGAACGTCGCCGCGGCGAAAGTCGACAGCACGAGCCCGATCTGGGAGGCGCTGAGGCCGATGTGGTCGCCGTAGATCGGCACGAACACGGTGTGCAAATCCCACCCCCCGGCGAACAGCGCGTTGATCGCAAGCAGGCGTCGAAGCACCCGATGGCGCAGGAGCGCGCGCACGCCACCATGGTGCCGTGGCCCTTCGTGCGGACGGGCCCCGGGAAGCGCGAGGCGGGGGCTTCGCAGCGCAAACAGCGGGATGAAGGGGATCGCGGCGAGCAACGCGAACGTCGCCGCGAACCCCAGATGGTCGATCGCGAAACCCGCGACCAGCGGCCCCACGAAGCCCGAGATCGAATAGCCGAGCGCAAGTAGGCTGAAATTCTGTGCGCGCGCCGAGGGCGGACCGAGCTCGCCGGTCGCGTTCTGCGTCGCGACCTGGAACACCATGAAGCCGGACCCGAGCACGGCGGCGCTTGCGAACAGCGCCGGCAGCCCCGGCAGTGCGACGGGCAGCGCTGCGCCAACGGCGATCGCGGCAGTGCCGAGCCGCATCGGACGACGGACGCCAACGTGATCCGAGTAGCGTCCCGCGGCGACGGCGGCGAGCATCGGCAGTAGCGCGTAGAGCGCCATCAGCACGCCGACGGTCAACGGACTCGCCCCCTGGTCGAGCGCGGCGAGCGAAACCGTGACGCGGCTGCCCGCGAGCACCGCGTGATTCGCAATGCCGAGGAGTATCAGCTTCCTGAGCGTTCGGCGGCCATCGAAATCCGTGCGCGAGGCAGCGCTTCCCTGCCCGCCCCTCACGGCGCGGCCTCCACGGTCGACGCGAGAAGAGGCGCACAGTCGGCCCGGTTCGGCCTCCGCACCGCCAGTGAATATCGACCGCCCGGTTGTCGGCCTCCGAGCGCACTCGCAATTGCTCCGATCCCCTGCACGCTACGCGCTCGGGGGCCCTCGTCGCCGCCCGCGCGTTCCCCAGGCTCGCCGCTCACGGCGCTAGCCGATCGATGGTCCAGCGCTCGGGATCCTCCGGATGGCGTCGATAGCGGATGCGATCATGGAGCCGCGACGGGCGCCCCTGCCAGAACTCGACCACGGCGGGCGCGAGCCGGAAGCCACCCCAGTGCGGAGGCAGCGGGATCGCATCGCCGACATCGCGGAAGCGCGCTTCCATCGCCTCGACACGCGTCGCGAGCGCTGCGCGGCTCGCGATCGCATCGCTCTGGGGCGACGCCCAGGCACCGATTCGCGCCGGCCGCGGCCGGCTCGCGAAATACGCCGTCGACTCGGCGTCGCCTACCCTGGAGACCGTTCCCTCGATTCGCACCTGTCGCTCGAGCTCGCGCCAGAAAAAGAGCAGCGCCGCCTCCGGGCGCTGCGCGAGGTCGCGCCCTTTGCGACTCTCGAAGTTGGTGTAGAAGACGAAACCGTCGCGGCCGACGCCCTTGAGCAGGACAATGCGAGCCGACGGGCGCCCCAGCACATCCGCCGTGGCCAGCGTCATTGCGTTCGCTTCGCGGATCTCGGCCTTGACCGCTTCGTCGAACCAGCGCTCGAACTGACGGAACGGGTCGGGCGCAACATCGCGCTCATCGAGCATCTCGCGCATGTAGTCGATGCGCAGGTCGGCGATCTTCACCGGGACAGCACGGGATCAAGCGGAAGAAGCAATATTCTACTCCGACGCGACGGAGCAGGGGCTGCGCGGCGCGCGTGAGCGCCGCCCGCGAGCCGGAAACAACCGCTCTCCGTTGCCGCGGGCGATCTTGGCGGCGATCGGATCAGGCAGCTCTGCAAGCCAGCGGCGGTAGCGATCGACAATCTCAGTGTACCGAGCCCAGCGTTCGTTGGTCCAGGTGGCCGAACCGAGCAGGAAGCGCCCCGGCCAGGCTGTGAAAAGCGGGCGCCACGCAGGCGCGAGCTTGCCGCCGTCCGTCACGTCGTCGCGGTACGACAGCTCGCCGACAGGGCCCGGTTAGCGCTCGAAACAGCGCGCGAGCTTCGGCGGCGGGGTCGAGAACCCGCTATGGCCCAAATGATCCGGATCGGGGTTCGTGCGCGAACAGGATCTCGAGCGCCGCGTCGTCGCAATTCGCGTGCACCCACAACTCCCGCTCGGCGGCAAGCGTCACGACCTTCCTGGCCCACGGCGTGTCGGCGTCCCGCCCGAACAAATGGAACTCGCCGATGCCGCGCCACCGACGTCGCACACTCGCTCGCTTTCGATCAGAGAGCGTAGATGTCCGGGTCGTTGAACCAAGTCTGCCGATCAGCCTCGGAGCGATAGGGACGGATAAACGGGACCATGCGCGGTGCAGCCGCGGGATCGGCCGCCGCGGCAGCGACCAATGCGCGCGTGCCCTCGTTCGGGCGGCCGGTCGCGATGATCGTGGCGACACCGGCGTCGCGGAAGCGGCGGAGCACGTCGGCGACAGGATAGGCGGCCGTCGCTTCCGCGTTGTAGTGCAGGTGGCCATCGAACATCGGCGGCGGTCCCGCCGCCCGCGCCGGCATCGAAAGCAAGGTGGCGAGACAGACGGCGAGAGCGCGAATCGTCGCCATCGATGCGGTGGATCAGGTTGCCGAAGTGTCCCGCTCCGGAGCGCGGGGACGAGGGGTCGCCTCCACCCGGGCATCCCGCCGCCCTTGCGCGGCGCCGCCGCGCCAGCGGCGCGCCCGGAACGTGTGTTCAACGGTCGCATCATCGCTGCAACACGCCGCTCCGTACTCTCGAAAAAACCTCCTGCGAGGCATTCCCTTCCCTTGGAATTGCGCTATAGTTGCCGCCGATGGAGCAGCGAACACCGTGACAGGACGGACTGCTTCAGAGCGTTCGATGCAGTGTGTTCCGCATCTACCCCGAGGAAGGAGAACTATGGCTACTGCCAAGAAAGCAGCAAAGAAGCCTGCGAAGAAGCCCGCGAAGAAGCCTGCGAAGAAGCCGGCCGCGAAGAAGGCTCCGGCCAAGAAGGCCGCGAAGAAGGCTCCGGCAAAGAAACCCGCGGCGAAGAAGTCGGGCGGGAAGCGCAAACCCAATGCCGCGTTTATGAAGCCGATGACTCCGTCGTCGGTGCTGGCCGCCGTAGTCGGGTCGATGCCGATGCCCCGGACGGACGTCACCAAGAGGATCTGGGATTACATCAAGAAGAACAAGCTACAGGATGCCATCAACAGGCGCCTGATCAATGCCGACGAAAAGCTCCGGGCGGTGTTCGGCGGCAAGAAGCAGGTGTCGATGTTCGAGATGACCAAGCTCGTCTCGAATCACCTCAAGTAAGCATCGCCCGCGCCCTGCAGAGGGACGCGCAGCCACGGCCGGCCGGGAACTCCCCGCCGGCCGTGTTTTTTTGGAGCGCCCGCGCGCACGCCGATGTCCCCCAGGGTTCCCGCTGAGACGCCGTCGCGGCCAGTGCCGCAGTTCCTGCGCTACGCCGGCGCCGGGGCGATCGGCACTGCGTTCCACTACGCCGTGCTCATCGCGCTGGTCCAGCTCGCACGCTTCGACGCCGTCGTGGCCTCGACGGCGGGCGCGGTAGCGGGCGCCGTCGTCAACTACACGCTGAATCACCGCTTCACGTTCGCGAGCGAGAAGCCGCACACGCGCGCGCTACCTCGGTTCGCGCTCGTCGCGGCGGCCGGCGTGGCGCTGAACGCTGCGGTGATGACGTCCGTGCTGTACCTCGCCGGACCGCATTACCTCCTCGCGCAGGTTGCGGCGACCGGCGCGGTGCTCGCGGCGGGCTTTCTCGCGAATCGCGCATGGACGTTTTGAGCGCACCTGTGATTGCTGCGTCTGCGGATAGGACGGGGCGGGGCTCGATTTCCATCGTGGTCCCTGTCTACAACGAGGAAGCGGTGCTGCCCGAATTCCATCGTCGCCTGGGCACCGTCCTCGACGGACTTCCCTTCCCTGCCGAGATCGTCTACGTCAATGACGGGAGCGAGGACGGCTCGATGGCTTCCCTCGCCACGCTGCACGCGACGGATCCGCGCGTCGCGGTCATCGATCTCTCGCGCAACTTCGGCAAGGAGATCGCGATGAGCGCCGGCCTCGACCATGCGGACGGCGCTGCGGTCATCCTGATCGACGCGGACCTGCAGGATCCGCCCGAGCTGATTCCCGACATGATCCGGGCCTGGCGCGAAGGCAGCGATGTCGTGCTGATGCGTCGCCGGAGTCGCGCGCAGGAAACGTGGTTCAAGAAGGCCACGGCGCGCGCATTTTACCGGGCGATGGGCAGGCTCGGCACGATCGACATTCCCCAGGACGTCGGCGATTTCCGGTTGCTGTCGCGGCGCGCCGTGCAGGCGCTCCGCCGCTTCCCCGAACGCAGCCGTTTCATGAAGGGGCTGTTTGCGTGGATCGGCTTCCGCTGCGGCGAGATCGAGTACGACCGCGACGGCCGCTACGCAGGCGAGACGAAGTGGAACTACTGGCGGCTGTGGAATTTCGCGCTGGAAGGGATCACATCGTTCTCGGTCACGCCGCTCAAGCTCGCGAGTTACTTTGGCTTCGTCACCGCTCTTGGCGCGTTCGTCTACGGCGGCTACTTCATCGTCAAGACGCTGCTGTTCGGCGACGTCGTCCGCGGCTTCCCCACGCTCATCGCAGTCGTTCTGTTCCTCGGCGGCCTCCAACTCATGGCGCTCGGCATCATCGGCGAGTACCTCGCGCGCATGTTCATCGAGGTCAAACAGCGCCCGTTGTACCTCGTGCAGCGGCGGCTGCCGCCCGCCCGGCCTCTCGCGGCGCCGGGCGACGACGCGTCGCCGGAGAGCTGACCGCGCTCAGTCGGCGGCGGCCATCCCCTTCGCAACGCCGGGGCGCGCGGCGAGCGCCGCACCCCAGCGCGCGAGGTTCGTGAGATCGCTGCCGGCCTCATCGATCTTCGCTTTGCGCACCGCGTAGACGGGGTACAGCGCGAAATCGGCGACCGAAAGCTCATCGGCGAGATAGTCGCGGCTCGCGAGCCGGCCGTCGATGACGCGGAAGTAGCGGAGCATCCGCTCGGCCAGCCAGGCCAGGTTCTGTTCCGACTTCTCGGGCGCGCGCACGCCCAGCAGGAAGAGATTGGCCGACGCAGGCGCGCAGTCGGTCATCCCGTACATGAGCCACTGCATCGTTGTGACGCGCTGCTCCGGATCCGTTGGCACGAACCGCCCTGCCTTCTCCGCAAGATAGAGCGCGATCGCACCCGATTGCGTGAGCGTGAGCGGCCGTCCCCCCGGCCCTTGCGGGTCGACGATCGTCGGGATCGCGCCGATCGGGTTCTTCGCCAGGTAGTCGGGGTGCTGCTGCTCGCCCTTGACCAAATCGATCTTGTGAACCCGATAGGGAAAGCCACACTCTTCGAGCATGATGGCGGCCCGCTGGCCGTTCGACGTCTGGTAGGTGTAGAGATCGATCATCGCGAGGCTCACGCGCCGGTGCGTTGCAGCGCTGCGATCCGCTCATCGATCGGCGGATGCGTGGCGAAAAGCGACATGATGCCGCTCCGGTCGGTGATGCCGAAGCCCGCCATCGACTGCGGCAGCGCGCCTGCCTCGACCCCGCCCAACCGGCGCAGCGCGTTGACCATGGGCGAAGGCGTGCCGAGCAAATGAGCGCTGCCGGCATCGGCGCGGAACTCGCGCCGGCGCGAGAACCAGGCGACGATCATCGACGCGAGGATGCCGAGGACGATCTGCGCGACGATGACGGTGATGAAGTAGCCGGGGCCGTTGCCGCGCTCGGTGCGGAATACCGTCTTGTCGACGATCGAGCCGATGACCCGCGCAAAGAACACGACGAACGTGTTGACGACGCCCTGAATCAGCGTAAGCGTGACCATGTCGCCGTTGGCGACGTGGGACATCTCGTGGCCGAGCACCGCCTCGACCTCCTCCTTGTTCATCGATTGCAGGAGCCCGGTCGAAACGGCAACAAGCGCCGAGTTGCGGAACGCGCCCGTCGCGAACGCGTTAGGGGCACCATCGTAGATCGCCACCTCGGGCATGCCGACGCCGGCCTTGGTCGCGAGCTTGCGCACCGTCTCGACGAGCCAGGCCTCGGCTTCATTGGCCGGCTGCGTTATGACGTGCGCACCCGTCGACCGCTTCGCCATCCACTTCGACATGAGAAGCGAGATGATCGCGCCGGTGAACCCGACGACCGCGGAGAACACGAGCAGCGGGCCCAGATTCATGCCCGTCTCGACCGTGAGCGCACGGTCGAGCCCCAGCAGGCGGAGCACGATCGACAGAACCAGCACCACCGCGAGGTTGGTGACGATGAAAAGCAGGACGCGCTTCATGAGGGAGACTCCGGGAGTCGTGCCGGGGGCGCCATCTTAGCGCACACGACCCGAGGGGAACATGGCGCCCGCGAATGTGCCGCGGGAGGTATCGCAGCTTACGGCTTCGCCCAGGAATCGCGCAGCGTGACGGTGCGATTGAATACCGCACGACCGCGCGCGTGATCGCGCTGATCGGCGACGAAATACCCGTGGCGCTCGAACTGGAAGCGCTCCTCCGCCGCAGCGTCGGCGAGTGCGGGCTCGACGAAAGCCGTGATCACGCGCTTCGAGTCCGGATTGAGATCGTCCAGGTAGTTGCGTTCGACCGACGCGGAATCATCGTCGGCGTCGTCGCCCGCAACCGCCACCGCATGACGCAACGCGCCCTCGGGGACATCGGCCCCCGCGCGCGTGCCAAACGGATTGCGCGATCCGGGGAACGGCACCTTGAACAGCCGATCGTACAGCCTCACTTCGGCCGGCACCGCGTGCGCCGCGGAGAGCCAATGGATGTTGCCCTTGACCTTGCGCGCATCCGCGCCGGGTGTCCCGCTCCTCGTCTCCGGGTCGTAGGTGCAATGCACGACGGTCACGTTGCCCGCAGCATCGCGTTCGGCGCCGCTGCAGCGAATGATGTAGCCATAGCGCAGGCGCACCTCCGCTCCGGGCGTCAGGCGAAACCAGCCCTTGGGCGGATGCTCGTCATAGTCGTCGCGCTCGATCAGGAGTTCGCGGGTGAGGGGCAGCGCGCGGCGCCCGAGCTCGGGACGCTGCGGATGATTCGGTGCGAAGCACTCCTCGCTCGCGCCCTCGGGGAAATTGTCGATCACGAGCCTGACCGGGCCGAGCACCGCGATGCGGCGCGACGAGCGCGCATTGAGGTCGTCCCGCATGCAGTCCTCGAGCACGCCGATATCGATCCACGAGTCCGACTTCGACACACCGATGCGCTCCCCGAAGATCCTGAATCCTTCGGGCGTGAAGCCGCGGCGGCGGGCGCCGACGAGCGTCGGCATCCGCGGATCGTCCCAGCCGTCGACATAGCCCTTGGTCACGAGCTCGATCAACCGGCGTTTGGAGAGCACGACGTAAGTGAGATTGAGGCGCGCAAATTCGAATTGCTGCGGCAGCGGCCGCTCGAGCTGCCCGCCGGCGGCGAGCTTCTCGATGACCCAGTCGTAGAGCGGGCGGTGATCCTGGAACTCGAGCGTGCAGATCGAATGCGTGATCCGCTCGAGCGCGTCGCTGATGCAATGCGTGTAGTCGTAGAGTGGATAGACGCACCATTTGTCGCCAGTGCGGTGGTGCGACGCATGGCGTATCCGGTAGATCGTCGGGTCCCTGAGGTTCACGTTTGGGCTCGCCATGTCGATCTTGAGGCGGAGCACGTGCGAGCCGTCGGGAAACTCGCCGGCGCGCATCCGGCGGAAGAGGTCGAGATTCTCGGCGGCAGAACGGTTGCGGTAGGGGCTCGCGGTACCGGGCTCGGTCAGCGTTCCCCGAAGCGCGCGCATCTCCTCGGCCGTCTGGCTGTCGACGTACGCGAGACCCTGCTCGATGAACCATTCGGCGAAGCGGTAAAGCGCGTCGTAGTAATCCGACGCGTGGTAGCGGTGTGCACCCCAGTCGTAGCCCAGCCAGCGGACGGATTCGGCGATCGAGTCCTCATACTCGACGTCCTCCTTGAGCGGATTCGTATCGTCGTAGCGAAGATGGCACGTGCCGCCATTCTCGGCGGCGAGGCCGAAGTTGAGGCCGATCGACTTCGCGTGCCCGTAATGCAGGTAACCGTTGGGCTCGGGGGGGAAGCGCGTGACGACGCGGCCGCCATATTTCCCGGTCCGATTGTCGTCCGCGATGATCGTGCGCAGGAAGTTCGGGGCGGGCGCCACGGGGGCGCCCGCCCGCGGTGCCGCCGGACTCGCCTCGGCGGTCGGCGATTGCGGCGGCGCAGCGCTCATGGGCGTTTGTTCATGAACAATCGTTTGACAACCTTCATTCTAGCGCGAGCGCGCGCGACCGTCATTGAAGCGCGTCATAGTGCGCACGCGTGACGCGCCGGAAACCCGTGCTGCGCAAGGCTTTGCGGGCAGTCGCAGCGATCGCGGCGCGCGCGTTTTCCACAAATCCTGTGGATAAAATTGTGCGTATCTTGTAAATTCACTCGCTAAGTCGCGGCACGGCTTCGATAAAGCTTCGCGTGCCCAAATTCGCACCGCTTTTTTCACCAACCAACTCAACATATTACGAGGGCCCTGTGAGGGTCCGCGGCAAGTAAATTCTGCCATGCGGGCGGCGGTTTGTGACGTCTCCCTGACGGTTTCGTGACCCACGTTTGTCATGGACACGCCGACAGTTCTTCCAGTGTCGCTGCTCGTAAGTTCGGTGCGGCACATGCTCGAGCGCGACTTGGGCCTCGTGTGGGTCGCGGGGGAGGTGTCGAATTTCTCACGCGCCGTGTCCGGGCATTGCTATTTCCACCTCAAGGACGCGCAGGCGCAGGTTCGTTGCGTTTTCTTCCGCCATCGCGCCCAGTTCTCCGATTGCACGCTCGAAAACGGGCTTGCAATTGAAGTGCGTGCAGTCCCGTCGATGTACGAGCCGCGCGGCGAATTCCAGCTCAACGTCGAAACAGTGCGCCTCGCCGGACGCGGCGCCCTCTACGAGAGGTTCGCCCGCCTCAAGGCGCGCCTCGAAGCCGACGGCTGGTTCGCCCCCGAGCGCAAGCGGCCGCTCCCACCGTGGCCGCGCGCGGTCGGCATCGTCACCTCGACCCGCGGCGCAGCGCTTCACGACCTGCTCACGACGCTGCGCCGGCGCTGGCCTTCCCTCGCCGTCATCGTGTACCCGACCGCGGTGCAAGGCGAAGGGGCCGCGGCCGCTATCGCGCACGCGATCCGCACGGCCAACGCGCGGGCTGAGACGGACGTCCTGATCGTCGCCCGCGGCGGGGGTTCGATCGAGGATCTGTGGTCGTTCAACGAGGAGGCGGTCGCGCGCGCGGTGTTCGAATCCGTGTTGCCCGTCGTCTCCGGCGTCGGCCACGAGACCGACTTCACGATTTGCGATTTCGTCGCCGACGTGCGCGCGGCCACGCCCACCGCCGCTGCCGCGCTCGTCGCGCCGGATCGTGACTCGCTTGGGCGCCAGCTCGGTGCCACCGCGGGACGACTTCGGCACGCGGAGCTCCGCGCGCTCGAGCGCGCGATGCAACGCGTCGATGGTCTGTCCCGCCGGCTGGTCCATCCCGCCGCGCGGATCGAGCGCCAGGCGCGCGACGCCCGCCAGGCTGCGGGCCGGCTCGCGCGCGCGCTTTCCCACCGGATCGCCGCAGCGAACGCGCGCGTCGGGAGCCTCGCGCAGCGACTGGCGTGGCGGCTTGCGCAGCCGTTGCCGCAGGCGGCGACATTGACACCCGTGGCCCTATCTCTCACGCGCGCCGCGCGTGTTCGACACGACGGCCTCGAAACGCGGGTCACGGTCCTCGCGCGGGGCCTCGCGCACCTGAATCCCCAGGCGGTGCTCGGTCGCGGCTATGCGATCGTGACGGCGGGGGACGGGGAGATCGTCGAGGACGCTGCCAGGCTGACCATCGGCGACGACGTCGAACTCGCCTTCGCGCGCGGCACCGCCGGCGCGACGATCAAGCGCGTGTAGAGCGAACGGCCCTTACGCTTCGTCAGGCTCGGGATCGTCGACCGCGCCCGCCCTTGGGGGCGACGGCGCAGCGTCGGCGGGTGCCGCTGCGGGAATCCGTGGCGTCGTCGCGACCACATCGGCGTTCTGCGCGCGATGCCGCAGCGCGTGGTCGATCAGGACCAGCGCGACCATCGCCTCGACGATTGGCGTCGCACGGATCCCCACGCATGGGTCGTGGCGGCCGTGCGTGTTGACGACGACGGGCGCGCCGGCCTTGTCGATCGAGCGGCGGTCGAGCCGGATCGACGACGTCGGCTTCACGGCAATCGTGATGACGATGTCCTGCCCCGTCGAGATTCCGCCGAGGATGCCGCCGGCGTTATTGGAGAGAAAGCCTTCGGGCGTCATCTCGTCCGAATGCTCGGTGCCGCGCTGCGCGACGCTCGCGAAGCCGGCGCCGACCTCGACGCCCTTGACGGCGTTGATGCCCATCATCGCGCCGGCAAGATCGGCGTCGAGGCGTCCGTAGACGGGCTCACCCCAGCCGACCGGCACGCCGGTGGCGATAGCCGTGATCTTCGCGCCACACGAGTCTCCTGATTTGCGAAGCGAATCCATGAACGCTTCGAGCTCGGGCACGATCGTTGCGTTGGCCACGAAGAAGGGATTGGCGTCGACGTGCGCCCAGTCCTCGAACGGGATCGCATGCGGGCCGAGCTGCACGAGATGGCCGCGAATGGCGACCCCGTAGCGTTCCGCGAGCCACTTCTTCGCGATGGCGCCCGCGGCAACGCGCACCGCGGTTTCGCGCGCCGACGCGCGGCCTCCGCCGCGATAGTCGCGGATGCCGTACTTCTGCCAGTACGCATAGTCGGCGTGCCCCGGGCGGAAAGTCTCGGCGATCGCTGCATAGTCCTTGCCGCGCGCGTCCTCGTTGCGGATCAGGAGCGCGATGGGCGTCCCGGTAGTCCGCCCCTCGAACACGCCGGAGAGGATCTCGACTTGGTCCGGTTCGCGCCGCTGCGTGACGTAGCGCGATGTGCCCGGCTTGCGCCGATCGAGCTCGCGCTGGATGTCGGGCGCGGCGAGTGCCATGCCCGGCGGGCAGCCGTCGACGACGCCGCCAATCGCAGGACCATGCGATTCGCCGAACGACGTGACGCGGAACAGCGTGCCGAGCGTGTTGCCGGACATGGGAGGGCGCCGTGCGAGGAGCGGCGGAGGACCGCGGCGAGTGTAGCACGTCGATGCCGCGCCCTTCCGTCGCAAGGAGTCGCACGCGCGCCCCGCTCCGTCCTAGAATCGCGGCCAACAACGTGTGCTACCGACGTCAGCCGAATCTCTCGCGTCGAACCGATGCCGCCCGCACCCGGAGCTCCGGCGATCCCGGCCGCGCTGATCGACCGCCTGCGCAAGGCGCGCTCGATCGCGGCGCTGACGGGCGCGGGCATCTCCGCGGAATCGGGCGTGCCGACGTTTCGCGACGCGCAAACGGGGCTTTGGGCCAAGTTCGATCCGCTCGAGCTTGCGACGCCGGGCGCATTCAGGCGCAACGCCAAGCTCGTATGGGATTGGTACGCGTGGCGGCGCGAGCTCGTCGCGCGGTCCGCGCCCAACGCCGGGCATCGCGCGCTCGCCTCGCTCGAGGGCGCGGTTCCGGATTGCTCGGTGATCACGCAGAACGTGGATGGCCTGCATCGTGCGGCGGGGAGTCGACGAGTTGTCGAGCTGCATGGCAACCTCCAACGCGTAAAGTGCTCGCGCGAAGGAACGATCGTCGAGAGCTGGGACGATTCGAGCCCGCACGAGGCGCCGCGCTGCGCGCATTGCGGCGCGTTCCTGCGACCCGACGTCGTCTGGTTCGAGGAAACGTTGCCCGAGGACGCACTAGCGCAGGCGGAGCGCGCCGCGCGCGACTGCGACGTGCTACTCGTCGTCGGCACCGCGGCCGAGGTTTACCCGGCGGCCATGCTCCCGACCTACGCCCGCCATCGCGGGGCCGCCATCGTCGAGGTCAATCCGAATCCGACCCGGCTCTCCGACCGTGTCGACTTCGTGCTGCGCGGGCCCTCGGGCGTTGTGCTGCCCGCGCTGGTTGCGGCGGTGTGGGGCGACCTTCCCATCGCGTCGTAGCGGCGCATCAGCGCTCAGCCTGCGCAGACGTGCCGAGCGGCGCGAGCCCCTCGTCGCGCAGACCGGTGAGGATCGCATCGCCGTCGGGGGCCACACGAAACTCGCCGTAGCGCGCCTTGGCGTAGTCGGCGGCGTGCCCTTCCTCGAAGAACCATGCGTTGGTCGCGAGCTTCGGCATTCCATTTCGGACCCGGTATCGCATTTTCACTTCGTCGGCGGCGAGCGGCGCGCCGTCGTCGAGCCGCCGGAACGCGGCGACGGCCCGTGCATCGCGAGCGAGAACGAGGCGGCCGTCCTGGGTAGCAGCGCGCTCCGTCGCAAGCGGAAATGCATCGCGAGCAACCTTGAACCGCAGCGCCATGTAGTCGCCTTGCATCATCGAGCGCGGATCGACCGGGGCCAGCTCGAGCAGCACGATCGTCCCATCCTCGATCAGGCGTTCGCGCGACAAGATGGTCACGTTGACCCCGACGAGCAACGCGAGGCCGGCGAGGATGACGATGCCTTTACGCATGGCGCGCCTCCGATGCATTCATGCCGATCCAGGAACGGAGCGCGTAGCGCACCGCCATCAGGACTCCGCCAGCCGCAAGCAGCGACAACGCCTTGGTCATCAGGGAGGCCTCGAACGAGTAGTAGTAGAACGACAGGGCCGCGGCGGCGATGACGAGTCCGAGCGTGGCCATCGCGATGCGACCCACGGCGAAGGCGCAGAGCGCAACCAGCATGCCGGCGATCACGCCAGGGATGGGCCACGCCGCGACGGCGAGCGCGAGGGCGCCCACGATCGCGGCCAAGCCCACACGCGAAGAGAGTGCGACGCCGCCGTCGCGCAGGAGCCGGACCACGGTGCCGACGAACACGACACCCATGAGAAGTGCGCCCCCGGCAGCCCACGTCGGAACCGGTCCGGCGCTGGATTGCCTGGTCAGCCAACCAGCATCGGAGAACGAGGCCGCCGGAACCATGGCGAGGAGCGCGAGGGCCACCCCCGCGCTCGTCGCGCGCCACAGACTGCCCCGCGCGACGAATCGCATTTCCGCTGCCTGCAGCACGACAAATGCGAGTGCGGCGAGTCCGGGGAACAGGGCAGCCCAATGCCACACATGCAACGCGATGAAAATCGCGAACGCGGCTGCAAAGGCGGACCACGTGCGATGGACCGAGTAGGGAGCGAGCACCGCGAGCACGGCCTCGAATACAGCGACCGCGACGAACACCCCGCCATCGCGGCCCGGGAACATCTGGAAGAGGCCGGTGACGACGAGTGCCTGTCCCGCGAGACTCACGGCCAGCGCGAACTGAGCCAGGAATTCCTGTCGGGAGAACACCCATAACATCGCGATCGCCGCCGCGCACAGCAGGATGCCGACGCCGATCGCTGCGGGGCCACTCTTCGCAATGAACGTGAGCGCCAATCCCAGGAACCCCAGCAGGAACGCTGCCGCGATCCAGCCCGCGATGCCCACCATCGTCCGCACGTACCACGGTGCGGAATCCGCATCCACCGACGGACGGTCGCCCGTCACGAGGCCCGCCTCACCCAGACGCAGCCAAAGCGTCGCGCGCTCGGACGCGTTCATGCCGCCTCCTCAGCAGGCACTCGTCGGAGCCACCAGGTGCCCGCAGCCGCCATCGCCACGACCGCGAGGCCGACAAGGAGGAAGCCGCCAGCCGTTTCGCGCCGCAGCAGCTGGTGCGCGAGGAGCGAGGTCACGACGACGATTGCACTCAGGACGCCACCGGCGAGGATGAGCCGGTCGACGCGACGGAACCGGTAGGCGACATAGATCGCCGCGAGCCAGACCGCGTACGCGACGAGCCCCCACCCGCCTGCATGCGCACCATCGAAGACGGACCATATGGCGAGCCATGTCGCCGCGACGCCGCCGGCTGCCGCGAGCACCGCCACGGCCCAACGCGCGCGCAGCCAGCGGACGCCCACGGCTGCAAACGCTTCCCAGACGACGAGCGCCGCCGTGTTGAAGGTCAGCAGTGCCCACAGCGTTTCGCGGGTGCCGAGCACGAGGCCGAGCAGGCCGCCGAAAGTGTTGAAGTAGAGCGCGAGTGCGATGTTGACGAGCCCGAGCCACAGCAGCCAGAGCGCCGGCATCCGTGCGACGGCGACCCAAACCGCGATGGCGACCGCCCAGGCCGCGAACAGCTCCCATGTGTCGGCGCCGGTCTGGTAGACCTGCCCGACCAGCGCGAGCAGCGCCCCGGTGCACAGCGCGGCGGCGCCGAGCGCCGCCTTGCCCGCGCGCGACGCCAGGCCGAGGCGCCAACAAGTGCCGAGCGCCAACACGATCGCCGCTTCGACCAGCGCGAACTTGCCGAACCTCCCCAGCGCCTCCCAGTTTGCGGCGACAAAGAACACGACGCCTGCGCCGGCGAGCGCGACGGCAAGCCCGAGCAGCAGGCGGTCGACGAAGAGCCGCCATTCCGCTGCATCGGGGACCGCCCCGGCGATGCGCAACGCGTGCGCAAGGTGCCCCGGCGCGAGCCGACCGCTTTCCCCCCACTCGAAGATCGCATCGCGTTCGCTGCCCATCGTGCCTCCCTTGTTGTTGAGATGCCGGTCAGCGGCGATCGCCGCGCAGCGCGAGCACGGTCGCCTGCAGTCCTTCCAGCGTGACGTTCGCCGGAGCCACCGGCGGTGCCGCCACCAAGGCGACGTGCGAGAAGAACCCGAGCGATCGACGCCAGGCCTTCCCGTTGGTGGAACGACTGAAGAGGCTGCCCCAGAGCCCGCGGAGCGCGAGCGGCACCACCGGGACCGGCGTCGTATCGATGATCTGCTGGATACCGGGGCGGAATGGATTGAGCTCGCCGGTGTCCGTCAGCTGGCCCTCCGGAAAGATGCCGACGATCTCGCCATTCCGAAGGGCCGTCGCGACCTCGTCGAACGCGCGCTCCTTCATCGCCGCATCTTCCCTGGCCGGCGCGATCGGGATCGTGCGCATCGTGCGGAAGATGAACGACAGGAGCGGGATCGCGAATATCCGGTGATCCATTACGAACCGGATCGGCCGGCGAACGCACGCGGCGATCACGACCGGGTCGACGTAGCTCACGTGATTACAGACAAGCACGCACGGGCCTTCCTCCGGAATCCGGTCGAGGCCCTGCTCGTCGACGCGATAGAACGTATGGACCAGGAGCCACGCGAGGAAGCGCATCAGGAATTCGGGGACCAGAGCGTAGATGTAGACCGCGACCGCCGCGTTGAAAAGCCCGACGACGAGGAAGAGCTCGGGGATCGTGAGGCCGGCCTTGAGCAGGCCGATGGCGACGCCCGCCGACACCACCATGAACACCGCGTTCATGATGTTGTTGGCGGCAATGATCCGCGAGCGGTGCGACGGTGCGGAGCGCGATTGGATCAGCGCGTAGAGCGGCACCGTGTAGAAGCCGCCGAACACGCCCAGCAGCAGCACGTCGACGAGCACGCGCCAATGGGCGGCCTGCGCGAGGAAGACGGCTACGCCTGCGTCGGACTGAGGCACGAGGTGGCGGCTCGCGAGCCAAAGGTCGATCGCAAACAGCGTGAGGCCGATCGACCCGAAGGGAACCAGGCCGATCTCCACCCGGCGCCCCGACAGCTTCTCGCACAGGAGCGAGCCGACACCGATGCCCACCGAGAAGACGGCCAGGAGCAGCGTGAACACGTGCTCGCCGCCGCCCAGTACGTCGCGCGTGTACGCGGGTAGCTGTGCAAGATAGATCGCGCCGTAGAACCAGAACCACGAGATGCCGAGCATCGCGCGCCAGACGACGACGTTCTGGTGACCGATCTTCAGGTTGCGCCAAGTCTCGCTCAGGGGATTCCAGTTGATCGAGAGCTCAGGTGCGACCGCCGGCGTCAGCGGGATCGCGCGGCTCGCGAGCCAGCCCACTACGGCGATGGCCAGAATCAGGATCGACGCGGCCGCAAGGCCCCAGGGTTTGACCGCGACCACGAGACCGCCGGCAATCGTCCCGAGCAGGATCGCGACGAAGGTTCCCATCTCGACCAGGCCGTTGCCGCCGATGAGCTCCTCGGGGCGCAGATGCTGCGGCAGAATCGCGTACTTGACGGGCCCGAACAGCGTCGAATGGATGCCGAGGAGAGCGAGCGCCGTGAACAGAAGCGGAATGCTCTGCCACCAGAAGCCCAGCGCGGCGATCGCCATGATCGCGATCTCGAAGAGCTTGATCCAGCGGATGAGCCGCGACTTCTCGAGCTTATCGGCAAGCTGCCCGGCCGTCGCCGAAAACAGCATGAAGGGGAGGATGAACACCGCGCCGATCAGGTTGACGATCGTTGTTGCGTCGAGCGACGTCGCCGTCGCGGCCTCGAAGGTCACGAACACGACGAACGCGTTCTTGAACACGTTGTCGTTGCCCGCGCCGAGGAACTGCGTCCAGAAGAACGGCGCGAAGCGGCGCTGGCGCAGGAGATCGAACTGGTTCGGCTGGTGCACGATGTCGCCCCCGTCAGTCGTCGAGATACCGAAGCACGGCCCGGAGCGCGTCACGCACCGCGCCGGAATCGGGCCAGTACCAGACTTCCTTGCCTATCTTCTCGCACTTGAGTACGCCGGCGGCGCGCAACACCTTGAGATGGTGCGCGACGGCGGAACGCGACAGCGTGGACGCGGCGACGATCTGCCCGACGTTGAGTCGCTCGCCCGCCTCGAACATGAGCACGATGCGCTGCCGGTGTGGGTCGCCCAGCGCGACGAAGATCCCGGCCGTCTGGCGCCAGGGTCGCGGAATCGCACGGGCATAGCTGGGTCGCATGCGGCGTGGGCTCGGTCGGGGTCGTCTCGGTAATATAACTAACGGACTAGTTCTTTAGTTGTAAACTGCGCCCGAATTGTCAGGCGTGTCAATGGCACTCCCGTAGCGGCGGGGCAGCATCCGACGAACGGTCAACGGGCACCGGCGGCACGCTACAATGCAACCGATGCGCGCGTACCTCGACTTCATGCGGCATGTCCGCGAGCACGGTTTCCGCAAGGCCGATCGAACCGGCACCGGCACACTGTCGGTGTTCGGCTACCAGATGCGCTTCGACCTGCGCGAAGGCTTCCCTCTCCTGACCACCAAGAAGGTGCACACGAAGTCGATCGTGCACGAGCTCCTGTGGTTCCTGCGCGGCGAGACGAACGTGCGATCGTTGCAGGCCGCCGGCGTCACCATCTGGGACGAATGGGCCGACGCGCAGGGCGAGCTCGGACCGATCTACGGCTATCAGTGGCGGAGCTGGCCCGCGCCGGACGGCCGGCACATCGATCAGATGGCGAACGTGGTGGCCGAGATCCGGCGCAATCCGGATTCACGCCGGCTGATCGTGTCGGCGTGGAACGTCGCCGAAATTCCCCGGATGAAACTGCCGCCGTGTCACCTTCTGTTCCAGTTCTACGTGGCCGCGGCGGTCGGCTGTCCTGTCAGCTCTACCAGCGGAGCTGCGACATCTTCCTGGGCGTGCCGTTCAACATTGCGTCCTATGCGCTCCTCACGCATCTGGTCGCGCAGCAATGCGATCTGGGGGTCGGCGACTTCGTCTGGACGGGCGGCGACTGCCACCTCTACCTCAATCACCTCGAGCAGGTGGATACGCAGCTCGCCCGCGCTCCGCTGCCCCTTCCGAGGCTGGTGTTGCATCGGAAGCCCCCTTCACTTTTCGACTACCGGTTCGAGGACATCGAATTCGCGGACTACCAGCCCCATCCCGCCATCAAGGCACCGGTCGCCGTATGAGGAGCGGCACCAAAAAAAAGCCCGCCGGGAGGAAATTAGCGGGCAAGGGGGATTCGGTGTCCGGGACGGTCACAATCCCGGCGGGGCCGGCGCAAGCCGACCAGACAATCGGTTCGTCGTTGACTTCCTCCCGACTCAGAACACGCTGCGCGCGGCGGACACGCGCTCCGCAAGCGCATCCAGGGCTTCCTGCTGCGACGGTGTCAGCGTCTCGTCGGCATGCCGCTCGGGGGCCGTCGCTTCGGTCGCTGCCGACCGGTCGACGATCCAGAGCCGCGCAAATTCGGGCGAGAAGCTATTCATATCCGTTGAGTTGCTGAAGTCGCACTCGCGTAAACGCTAAGCAATGCACGTGCCAAGAGCGCGGCATCGACACCGAAGGGAACCGTTCCGAAGGTTTTCCCTCGCAAACGCACTTCGGCGGCACGTTGATTGCAGACGACAACGCGTGACAATACGGTGGTCGCTGTCGCAGTTTGCCGACGCGATGCGGATCGCAACCGGTTAAGCGCATGATTCCGAATGGGAATCGTTGTCGCCCCGAAGCGACAGTGCGATTCGATTCGCGCGCGATGACGCGGCCCTCGCAGCAGCCTCAGGAACTCTTGCCTTCCTTGAACATCGCCGGCTCGAGTCGATGCCGCTGCAGGAGCTTGTAGAACTCCGTGCGGTTGCGCTTTGCGAGAAGCGCCGCCTGCGTCACATTCCCGCCCGTGATCTTGAGCAGGCGCACTAGATAGTCGCGCTCGAATTCCTTGCGCGCCTCCTCGAACGGCACGAGCGCGCTCGCGTCCTCGCGCAGGGAGCTCTGGATCAGCGAGGCGGGGATCATGTTGGTCGTCGCAAGCGCGACGGCCTGCTCGAGCAGATTCAGGAGCTGCCGCACGTTGCCCGGCCAGGGTGCGGCGATGAGCAGCGCCATCGCGTCCGGCGCGAGCGTCGGCGCGGGACGCTTGTAACGCTCGGCGAGGCGACGGAGGAAGTGCGTCGCCAGCAGCGGAATGTCCTCGCGCCGATCGGCCAGCGCCGGGAGCTTGAGCGAGACGACGTTGAGCCGGTAGTAGAGGTCTTCCCGGAACTGCCCCGCCGCCTTCTGCTCGTCCAGGTCGCGATGCGTCGCCGAAATGACACGAACGGCGACGGGAATCGACTGCGTCGCCCCCACGGGCCGCACCTCGCCCTCCTGCAGCACGCGGAGGAGCTTCACTTGGAGCGCGAGCGGCATGTCGCCGATCTCGTCCAGGAAGATCGTCCCGCCGTCGGCCGCCTGGAACAGGCCCTTGTGCGCCTGGACGGCGCCGGAGAACGCGCCGCGCGCGTGCCCGAACAGCTCGGACTCGAGCAATGGCTCGGGAATCGCGCCGCAGTTGACCCCGACGAACGGCTTCTCGCCACGCGGGCTCGCCCGGTGGATCGCGCGCGCGAGCAGCTCCTTGCCCGTACCCGAGTCGCCATAGATCAGCACGCTCGCGTCGGAGTCGGCGACGAGCCGCGCTTGCCGCAGCAGATCCTCCATTTGCGGGCTGCGGGTGATGATGCCCGCGCGCCATTCGCCCGAGGCTTCGCTGCCCTCGGTCGCGGTGCCGCCGGCCAGGCGCAGTGCGGAGGCCACGAGCTGCAGCAGCTCCTGGCTGTCGAAAGGCTTGGTGAGGAAACCGAACACGCCGCGCTGTGTCGCCGCGACCGCGTCGGGGATCGTGCCATGCGCCGTCAGGATGATGACCGGCAGCGAAGCATGCTGGCGGTGGATCGCCTCGAACAGCTGGAGCCCGTCGATGCCGGGCATCCGGAGGTCGGTGATCACCGCGCCGGGACGCGCGACCGCCAGCGCCGCCAGCGCCGTTTCACCGCTGTCGGCGGTACGCACGCGATAGCCGGCCGACGTGAGGCGGAGGCTGATCAGTTTCAGCAGATCGGGGTCGTCGTCGACGAGCAGGATGTCGCCGTGCTGCATATCGCTCTCCGCGCGCTAGCGGCCGCCGCCGCCCGCGCCCCCTCCACCGCCGCCGCCGCCGGCACTGCCGGCGCCGCCGCCCCCCGCGCCACCGCCTCCACCGCCCGCGCGGATGCGATCGCGCAGCAGGCTGCGCTCCATCGCCCGCAGCGCCTCGAGTTTCTGGATGGCGGCATCCGCCTTCTGCTGCTCGTCCTTCACCGCACGCTGGCGTTCAAGGATTTGGACCTGCACCACCGCCGCCACCTGCTTGACCGCCGGCGATCCGGGGTTGCTCTTAGCGACGTTGTCGAGGAGCTGCAGGGCACGCTGGTCGTCCTGCGGCGAGGTCTTGGCGAGGGTGTACAGCACGGCCAGGCGCACGCGATTCGCGTCGGTCCGCTGCCGGGTCAGCGCCTGCGTGGACGTGGTGAGCTCGCGCTTGATGTCGTCGGAAGACAGCGCGCCGTAACGCTGCAGATCGGCCAGAAGCGCCAGCACTTCCATCGTCTCGGGCGGAATCTCGGTCACCACGGTGGGCGGGGGGACCGCCGCAGGCTCGACCGGCGTCGGCGTCGGAAGGGGAGCGGGGGCGGGCGCGGGCGCAGGCGCCGGCTCGGGTTCGACGATCGGCGGTTCCACGGGCTCGATCGGCGGGTACTCGACGAGCGGTGTGCTTGGCCGCTCGATCACGACGGGCTCCCCCTCTTCGTCGGGCGTCACCTCGGGCAGCGGCGTAGTCGCGCAACCCGCGACCAGGATCGCGAGCAGCGCCGCGGGGACGAGGCGCAGCCGATCGCTCACTGTCGCCCCAGTATCGTGGTCGGCGCCTGCACCGTCGTGTCCACCACCGACCCTTCGCCGCTCGTCGTGAGCGGAAGCCACAAGCGGAATTGCGCGCCGGCCTTCCCGTCGGCGCGATCCATCACCTCGATCCGGCCGCCCTGCGCGAGCGCGTATTCGCGCGCGATCGCGAGGCCGAGTCCCGAGCCCTTGACGCGGCCCTCTGTCGGCGGCTGGCCTTGATAGAACGACTCGAAGATGTGATGCCGCTCCTCAGGCCCGATGCCATGACCCTGGTCCATGACGTCGAGCACCGCGAAGCCTTTCTCCGTGGCGAGAGAAATCGTGATCATCCCCGATCGCGGCGAGTACTTGATCGCGTTCGAGATCAGGTTGTCGACGATCGTGCGGATCTTCTCGCCGTCGCCCACGACCGTCGCCGGCCGGAGCTTGGCCTCGAAGGTGACGATCCGCGCGAGCGCTGCGAGCTTGTGCTCCTTCACCACGCGCCGGATCACGTCGGGCAGGAACACCGGGCCGAGCGTCTGCGGTTCCATCGCCCTCGTCTGATGGTAGGTGAGCAGATCCTCGATCAGCTTCTGCAGCGACAGCGTGTTCTCGCGGACAATCCGCACGATGTCGCGCTGCTCGGGCGAGAGCTTGCCGGCGACGTTGTCGCGCAGAAGCTCGGCGCCCTCGCGCACGGCGGTGAGGGGCGTCTTGAGCTCGTGCGAGACGTGCCGCAGGAAGCGCTGCTGCTGCGCCTCGAGGTCGGACAATCGGGTCCGCAGCCACTCGAGGCGCTGGCCCAGGTAGCGCAAATCCTGCGGGCCGTTTACTTCGATTCGATGCGTGAAGTCGGCGGTTCCCATCTGGCGGATCGCCAGGTCGAGCTGGCGGATGGGCCGCGCGATCAGCACCGCGAACAGAATCGCCAGCGCGAGAGCGATGCCCGCGGTCGCGTAGGCGAGATAGCGCGACTTCTGGCGACCCTGCGCGGCGATGTCCTGCAGCTGCTCGATCGCGCGCTCGGTCAGGTCGTTGGTCGCGCCCAGCATGCTCTGTGCGCCGTCGGCCAGCTTGGCGTAGCCCTCGGCCAGCTGCGCCTGCGCGTCCGGCGGGCGCTGCGGTGAGCGGAGCAGCGAGTTGAGGCGCGCCTCGTTTTCGCCCAACGCGTCGAGCGTCGCCTGCTGCTCGTTCGACAGCGGAAGCAGCGAGAGCTGCCGCGTCGTCGCGCGGAACTCCTGGCGCACACGCCCGTAGTCGTCGAGGAGCGCGGCGTCCTCGAGGATCAGGTATTGGCGGACCAGCCGCTCGAGGGTGGTCGAGTGCTCGAACAGCTGGCGGCTTGCACGCCCCGCCTGCGCCGCCTGCTGCACCGCCTCCTGGCCCTGCTGTTGCAACCGATCGAGCGAGACGATGAGCTCGATCAGCGCGTAGACGAGCGGCAGGCTGACCAGCAGAAAGCCGAGCAGAATGAACTTGAGAAAGGAGCGCGGATAGTACACGGTGGCCGCTATAATTCGGCGAAAGCTATGATACCGGACGCGACGCCGTGAACGCAGGAGCGCCACAGCCTCGCTCCGCCGGCGACGAAACGGGCGCCGCGACCGCCACCGTCGACCTCGCGCTCATCGCCGCCGTCGCGGCGAATGGCGTCATCGGCGACGCCAACGGGCTGCCGTGGCGGCTGCCCGCCGATCTGCGCCACTTTCGTACGATCACGACCGGACACGCGGTGATCATGGGGCGCAGGACCTGGGCGTCGATCGGACACGCGTTGCCCGACCGCCAGAACATCGTCGTCACCCGGCAGCCGAATTTCGAGGCGCCCGGAGCCGAGGTCGCGCATTCGTTGCGGGCAGCCCTCGCGCGAGCGTGGCGTCCCGCGCCCGTGTTCTGCATCGGCGGCGGCGAGCTCTACCGCGAGGCGCTGCCACACGCCACGACGCTCTACCTGACGGAGATCGCGCAGAACGTCGCCGGCGACACGACGTTTCCCGCCTTCGACCGTCGAGCCTGGCGCGAAGTCGCGCGCGAGTCCCGTATGGACGAGGCCTTCGCCTACGCCTTCGTGACGTATCGCCGCACCCCGTAGCACGCACTTCAACTCCAGCCGTCAAGGAGCTTCGCATGTCCGAGCACTTCCATGCCCACGGGCCGCACGATCACGAGGCAGAGCACGCCGCGCACGCGGGCGATCCGTTCGCCGCCCGCGTCGCGGTCCTCACGGCGATCCTCGCGACGATCGGCGCGATATTCGGCTACATGGCGGGGGCGACGCAGAACGACGCGATGCTCTACAAGAACGAGGCGGCGATCAAGAAGACCGAAGCGTCCGATCAGTGGAACTTCTACCAGGCGAAGAGCAGCAAGCAGAACCTCGCCGAGCTGGGCGCTGCGCTCGCGGCGGGCGAGCAGCAGGCCCGATTTGCGAAGGAGGTCGAGCGCTACAAGAAGGAGAAGGACGAGATCATGCCCGAGGCGAAGAAGCTCGAAGATGCGAGCAAGGCCGCCGAGGAGCGCAGCGAAGCGTCGATGCACACGCACCACCGCTGGGCGCAAGCGATGACGCTGATCCAGATCGCGATCGCGCTCGCCGCCATCACGATCCTCACGCGGCTCAGGTGGATGGGCATCGCGGCCGTCGCCGTCGCGATGGGGTCGGTCGCGCTGGGCGCGATGGCGGCAGCGCATCTGTAGTGCGCAAACGGGCCCGACGAGGCTGCCGATTTCGGGCGCGGGAACTTGTCCTGTTCGTTCGTCTCGCTATGATGATGTCATAACACGCCCCGCGCCGCGAGGCTTTCGACGCGTTAAGCCAGCGTTCTCAGTTCGCGCAGCGCCACCGATAGCATCGCCGCGTCGGTCGCCGGCGCCGCCCGGAGCTCGGACAGCATTTGTCCCGCGCGCTCGAGCGCTCGTGCGTTGCGTCCCTGCCAGCCCCCGATCAGGCCGGCGGCATCCTGTCCCTCGCCGCCCGCCAGGACCTCGGCGGTGATCGTCCGCTGGAGCGCCGACAGATCGTCGCCCATTGCCCCGCGCGCCAGCATCTTCCAGTGCGCATCGGCGGGCAGCGCCGCGATCCGCTCGCGGAGCCACGGCAGCCCGAGGCGCGTCGAGAGATCGAAATAGATCTCGGCAACGAGCTCGACCGGACGCTTCGTCGTGTCCGCGACTTCGACGATGTCGAGCGTGGAGTAAAGCAGGTCGAGCGTGACGACGCGCTGCGCGAGCGCTTCCGGAACTCCGCGCGCCGTACAGGCGTTGGCCGCGGCCGCGAGGCGAGCTCGATCCGCGGTATCGAGGAGGTCGGGCAGCCGCTCGGCAAGCGCCTCGACCCGCGGCGTGAAATGCGCGATTGTCGTCGCCATGTCCTCGGCCAGGCGGCGCGAGCGCAGGAACCACATCGTGCCGCGCTCGAGCTGGCGGCTCGTGTCGATCAGCATCTCCGATTGCACTTCGTCGGCAACGACGTTGTCGAGCGCTTCGATCAATTGCCAGAGCGGCACGAAGCCGAAGATCTCGCGCGCAAGCAGGTACGCCCGGACGACCTCGTCGGGCTTCGCCCCCGCCGTCTCGGCGAGGCGATGGACGTACGTGCTGCCCACGCGGTTCAGCATGCTGTTGACGACGTGCGTCGCGATGATTTCACGCTTGAGCGCGTGCCGCGACATGTACGCGGCGTACTTCGCCTGCAGGGCGCGCGGGAAGTACCGGACCAGCGCCGTCTCGACCCACGGATCGTCGGGGAGCTTCGATTCGAGCATCTCGTCGTAGAGCCACATCTTGCTGTAGGCGAGCATCACCGAGCGTTCGGGGCTCGTGAGCCCTTCTCCCCGCGCGCGCCGGGCCGAGAGCTCTTCGTCGTCGGGCAGGTACTCGATCGCGCGGTTGAGCCGGCCCCGCTTCTCGAGGTACTGCATGAACCGTCCCTGTGCGTCGAGGAGCAACGGCGCGATGCGGCCGGTGACCGAGATGACCTGCGTCTGGAAGTAGTTGTCCCGCAGCACGAGTGCCGCGACGTCGTCGGTCATCGCGGCAAGCGTCGAATTGCGCTGCTTCTCGGTGAGCTCGCCCTCGGCGATCGCCGTTCCGAGCAGGATTTTGATGTTGACCTCGTGGTCGGAGGTATCGACGCCGGCCGAGTTGTCGATGGCGTCGGTGTTGATCCGGCCCCCGGCTTGCGCGTACTCGACGCGCCCGAGCTGCGTGGCGCCGAGGTTGCCGCCCTCGACGAAAACCTTGCAGCGGAGCTCGCTGCCGTTGACGCGAAGGGCATCGTTGGCGCGATCGCCCACCTGGGCGTGCGTTTCGGTCGCCGCCTTCACGTAGGTGCCGATGCCACCGTTGTAGATCAGGTCGACCGGGGCCTTGAGGATCGCGTTGGCGAGCTCGGTCGGTGTCAATGTATCGGCGGCAATCCCGAGCGCCGACTTGACCTCCGGCGTGATCGCGATCGACTTCGCGCTGCGCGGGTGGACGCCCCCACCAGTAGAAATGAGCTTCGCGTCGTAGTCCGCCCATGACGAGCGTGGCAGCTTGAACAGCCGCTCCCGCTCGTTGAAGCTCGCCTCGGTGTCGGGCGACGGATCGAGGAATATGTGGCGATGATCGAACGCCCCGAGAAGCTTCACGTGCCGCGACAGCAGCATCCCGTTGCCGAACACATCGCCCGACATGTCGCCAATCCCCGCGACGGTGAAGTCCGTCGTCTGGATGTCGACACCCAGTTCGCGGAAATGGCGCTTCGCGGACTCCCACGCGCCGCGTGCGGTGATGCCCATCGCCTTGTGGTCGTAGCCGACGGAGCCGCCCGACGCAAACGCGTCGCCGAGCCAGAACCCGTATTCCTTGCTGATCGCGTTGGCGTAGTCGGAAAAGGTCGCCGTCCCCTTGTCCGCAGCGACGACCAGGTACGGATCGTCGGCGTCGTGGCGTCGCACCTGCGGCGGTGGCACGATCGCGTCGCCGACGCGGTTGTCGGTGAGGTCGAGGAGCCCGCGCAGGTAGTCCTGATAGCAGGCGATCCCTTCCTTCATGAACCCTTCGCGATCGGACGCGGGCGGCGCTTTCTTGAGCACGAATCCGCCCTTCGATCCCACGGGCACGATGACGATGTTCTTCACCATCTGCGCCTTCACGAGACCCAGCACCTCGGTGCGGAAATCCTCCGGCCGATCGGACCAGCGCAACCCTCCGCGGGCAACCTTGCCGCCGCGCAGATGGACCCCCTCGAAGCGCGTTGCGTAGACGAAGATCTCGAACATCGGCTTGGGCTCGGGCAGCCCGGGCACCTTGGCCGGATCGAACTTGAAGGAGAGGAACGACCGACGCCGACCTTGCGCGTCGCGGCGCCAGAAGTTGGTCCGCGTCGTCGCGAGGATCAGCATCAGGTAGTGCCGCAGCACGCGGTCCTCGGAGAGATTCTCGACCTTGTCGAGCGCGTCGTCGATTTGCTGGATCTTCGCAATTAACTTCGACTGGGCAGACTCCGGCAAACCCGGATCGAAGCGCAGCTTGAACAGGTCGATCAGCATCCGCGCGATGTCCGCGTGCGCCGCGAGCGTGGCCTCGACGAAGGCCTGCGACAGCGGGAAGCCGACCTGCCGCAGATACTTGGCGTAGGCGCGCAGCACGACGATCTCGTCGGCGGGCAGGCGCGCCGCCAGCACGAGCCGGTTGAAGTCGTCGTTCTCGACCTCGCCCCGGAAGACGCGGGCGAAGGCGTCCTCGAAGATCTGATGGAGCGCATCGATCTCGACCTCGGCGTCGGCGACCGCGGTCTGCATGCCGAAGTCGTGCATCCACACGGGCTCGGTGCCCTGCGGCGTGATCCGGTGCGGGCGTTCGTCGAGCACCTTGAGCCCCATTCGCTCGAGCATCGGCAGGCTGTCCGACAGCGGCACCGGACTACCCCGATGGAACAGCTTGAAGCGCAGGACGCCGGGCGCCGCCTCGAGAGGCCGGTAGAGCGACAGCGCGAGCGGCGTGTCGGCGGAGAGTCCCGCCATCAGCGCGATGTCGGGCACCGCGGCGCGCGCCGCCACGCCGTCGCGATAACCGGCCGGAAACGCCGAGCCGAAAGTGCGGTAAAGCTCGTTGCCGCGCCCCTCGCCCTGCGCCGCGATCAGCGCATCGCGCAGGTCGTCCTCCCACCGCCTCGCAGCGGCTGCGAGGCGCGCCTCGAGCTCGCGCACGTCGAACGGCGGCACGTTGCCTGGCGTCGTGCGGATCGTCATCAGGATCCGCGCCAGCATCGATTCGGACAGATGGACGTTGAACTCGGCGCCGAGCCCGTTGAACGCCTGCATCAGGATCGCCTGCCACTTCTGCCGGAGCTCGGTCGTGTAGTTCTCGCGCGGGGCGAAGATCAGGCATGACAGGAAGCGCCCGAACGGATCGCGCCGGACGAAGAGCCGGAAGCGTTGCCGGTCGCCCAGGTGCAGGATTCCCAGCGCCGTCGCGTAAAGGTCTTCGTCGCGAGTCTGCAAGAGCTCGTCGCGCGGGTACGTATCGAGGATGTTGGCCAGCGCCTTGCCGGCGTGGCTCCCCGGCGAGAGGCCGGCGTGCGCGATGATGTTGGCCGTCTTGCGGCGCAGGAGCGGAATCTCCGAGGGCTTCGCGCTGTACGCGGTCGACGTGTACAGCCCGAGGAAGCGATGCTCGCCGCACACCTCGCCCTTGGCGTCGTAGCGCTTGACCCCGACATAGTCGAGATAGCCGGGTCGGTGCACGGTCGAGCGCGAGTTGGCCTTGGTGATGATCAGGAGATCTCGCACGCGCGCGTATTGCCGCTGCTCCTGCGGCAACGCGGCGAAGCTCGCCGCGACCTCGCGGCCGCCGGTCTCGCGCAGGATGCCGAGCCCCGACCCGGGGACAATGCGCAGCGCATCGGCGCCATCGACGGTGACCAGGTCGTGGCAGCGGTAGCCCAACAGCGTGAAGTGATCGTCGGCGAGCCAGTTCAGGAACGCCTTGTCTTCCGTCAGCTCGTCGGCGGGCAGCGGCGGCGGCCGCAGGCCGAGCTCGGCGACGATCTCGCGCATCCGGGACTGCATCTTCGACCAATCCTCGACCGCCGCGCGCAAGTCGACGAGCACGCGGGCGACGTCCGCCGCGACCGCGTCGAGCTTCGCCTGGTCGGTCGTTCGATCCACTTCCACGTGGATGAACGATTCGCGGGAGGCCTCCTCGCCTTGCTGCGCCAGGCCGGTCGGCGTCCCGCGTGCATCGCGGACGACCGCGAGCAGCGGATGGACGATCAGGTGCAGCGTGAGGCCGTGCCGGTTGACTTCCATCGTCACCGAGTCGACGAGGAACGGCATATCGTCATTCACGATCTCGACGATCGTGTGCGTCGACTGCCAGCCGTGCTCCTCGATCGTCGGGTTGAACACGCGCACCTTCGCGCGGCCCTGCTCACGCTTCCGCGCGAAGCCCCAGTGCGACAGGACGGCGCCGTAAAGGTCGGCGGGCTGCCGCAGGTCGAGGTCCTCGGGATCCACGCCGCCGTAGTAGCGTCGCACGAGATCTTCGATCGTCGCGCGCTCCGGCGCGGCGATCCTGGCACGCACGAGCGCGAGGATCTGCTCGAGCCGCTCGCTGCCGCCGGGCTTCATGTCTGCGTCCATGGCTGTCTCCCAACGCGGAGCGACAGGATACGCTCACCAGACGCCGATGTGGATGCCGTGCGCCCGGTGTGCGTCGGTGCGCGCCTCGACCCCCGCATCGTCGACGGTCGTCCGGCGCTTGCCCGCAGCGAGCCAATCGAACAGGCGATCGCGCAGCCGCGCGCGCTCGGCTTCGAACCGGGGATCGGCCCCAAGGTCGCGGTGCTCTCCCGGATCCTCGGACAGCGCGAAGAGCTGCGGGCGAAAACCTTCCCAGTGGATGTATTTCCAGTCGCGCTCGCGGATCATGTAGGCGCGGCACTCGCGAGCGCCGCGATGAAGCACCCGGCGTGCGCGCCGGAATCCGTAGTCGAGCTCGGAGTACACCGCGTCTCGCCATTGCTCGACGCGCTCGTCGCGCAGCAACGGCAGAAGCGAGCGCCCCTCCACGCGATGCGGAGCGCCCGCGATCCCGAGCGCCTCGATGATCGTGGGCAGCACGTCGATGCCTTCGACGAAGCGCCCTTCTGCCTTGCCGCGCGTCGCATCGGCGCGCGGGTCGGGATCGGCGATGACGAGCGGTACCCGGACGATCTCGTCGTAGAGCAGCTCCTTCTCGCCCAGGCCGCGGTCGCCCATGAACTCGCCGTGATCGGACGTGAACACGATCAGCGTGTCGCGCATCCTGCCCATCGCCTCGAGCTCGTCCAGCACACGCCCCAGGTGGAAATCGACTTGCGCGATCAGTCCCATGTATGCGGGGCGGACGTGGCGCGCGACCGCTTCGTCGCCAAAGCTCACGCATTCGTCGTGCTCGCGATAGGCGCGCACGACGGGATGCTCGTCGGGTGTCCCGTCTTGCGGTCCGCGCACGACCGGACCGACGTCGCGCCTGCGGAAGAGCTTGTGGAACGGCGCCGGCGCCAGGTAAGGCCAGTGCGGCTTGACGTACGAGAGATGCAGCATCCACGGTGTGTCGCCGCGCGCGCGGATCCAGTCGAGCGCGAGATCCGTCATGTAGGCGGTCTCGGAGTGGCGCTCGTCGACCCGCGACGGCAGGTGCGCGTTGCGCATCTGCCAGCCGGAGACGACGCGGCCGCGATCGACTGCGCTGATGACGAAGTCGGACCACGGATCCGCGCTCTCGTATCCGCGCGCGCGGAGGTACTCCGCGTAACCCGACTCCCGTCCCGGCGGCGTGTGGCCGTCGTAGCGGTCGAGCACGACGAATCCGCCTTCGCGCAAGAGTGCGCCGCGCTCGGACTCGATCTCGATGCCGAAACGCGCGAGCGTCTCGCTGTCCGGCAACACGTGCGTCTTGCCGGCGAGCGTGGCAGTTCTCCCGGCGGCGCGCAGGTAGTCGCCGAGCGTCCATTCCGAAACGGACAGCGGCACGCGGTTCCAGGTCGCGCCGTGCGAGCTCACGTAGCGCCCGGTGTAGTACGACATCCGTGCCGGCCCGCAGACACCGGCCTGCACGAACGCGCTGTCGAAGCGCAACCCGCGTGCCGCGAGGCGGTCGATGTTCGGCGTTTCGACCTTGCCGCCGTAGCACGACACGTAGTCGCGCCGCAGCTGGTCGCACATCACGAACAGCACGTTGCGGACGGCGGTCATGGGAAAAGGGATCGCGGACTTGTCGCGACGTGGCTCGACCTTCGCAGCCGCGCGGGATTCCGCGATAATGCCGCCTTTACCGGCGCGCGGCAACGCGTCCGCGTCGCCGTCAAAGCCCAGGTGGCGGAACTGGTATACGCAGCAGACTCAAAATCTGCCGGCCGCAAGGCCATGAGGGTTCGATTCCCTCCCTGGGCACCACAACGACAGAATCCCGATCAAGCGGTCGTTCCCGCCGCGCAATCGCGGGCCTATCGCGAAGTCCGTTTCCTGGAACGTCCGATACGATGAAGATCACATTGGTGGGATCGCGCTATTTTGGCGCGACGGTGTTCGAGACGCTGCGGAAGGAAGGCGTCGACATTGTTCGCGTGGTCGCCCCCGCAGCCGACGACCGGATTGCGCTGGCGGCGGAGGCCGCCCGCGTGCCGGTCCACGTGCTGCAGAATCCGAAGCGGGTGCCGGGCGACGCCATCGCGCCTGGCACGGATCTCATCGTCGCGGCGCATACGCACGCGCGGGTCAGCAACGAGGCGCTCGCGCAGTCTCGTCTGGGCGGCGTCGGCTACCACCCATCGCTCCTCCCTCGGCATCGCGGGATCGCCGCGGTCGAGTGGACGATCATGGAAGGCGACCCGATCGCAGGGGGAACGGTGTATCACCTCGCCGACGGCTGGGACGCGGGCGCGATCGCTGCGCAGGACTGGTGCTTCGTCGCCAAGGGCGAGACCGCACGCCAGCTCTGGGAGCGCGCATTGGCGCCCATGGGTCTCGCGCTCCTCACCCGCGTCGTCCGCCACGCCGCGCAGCACGGCGAGCTCCCCGCGCATCCGCAGGACCCGCGCTTCGCGACGAAGGCGCCACTCGTCCGCGGCGCCGTGTCGCTGACCGACGAGGGTCAGCCGGCCTTCGTATCGCTGGTCGTTACCGCGATCGGCCCCGACCGGCCGGGCATCGTCCGCCAGTTGTCCGAACGCGCGCAGGGGTTCGGCGCAAACTGGGCCGGCAGCCGCATGGCCAACATCGCAGGGCAGTTCGCCGGCATGGTGCAGTTCGAAGTCCCGGCCGCGAACGTCGATGCACTCACGTCCGCGTTGCAAGGCCTCGAGTCCGCCGGAATGCGCATCGTCATCGCGAAGACCGCACACGCGCCGCCGCCGCCGGGACGACGAATGGTCGCGCTCGAGCTCGAAGGACCCGACCGGCCGGGGATCGTTCGCGACCTCTCGCGCAGCCTCGCGGACCGCGGCGTCAGCATCGAGGAAATGCACACGGAGAAAGTCGAGGCGGTCAACGACGCGCACACGTTCAAGGTCAGAGCGGTGCTATTCGTGCCGGCGGGCCTCTCCAACGACGAACTGCACCGCGGGCTCGACGCGCTGGCGACCGAAATGACGGTCGATGTCGACGAGGGGATCGGCGCGGGAGGAACACCGCCCGGCCACCGCGGTACGGTGCGACCGCCCCTGCGCGCTGAGCGCGCGGACCGAACTAGTACGGTGTCACCGTCGTATTGAACCCGCCGTCGCCGTAGGAGGGCCCGTTATCGTAGATGCGATTGTTGCCGAACGAAACGGTCGTGCTGCCCGCGTACGCGCCCACACCGCCGTTGTTCTTGAACAGCGTCGAGTTCGACGCGCGGATGAGCGACGCGCTTCCGCCGCCGTAGGGGGATGCGACCATGCCGAACAGATTGTTGGTCGCGAGACACCCATCGCAGGCAATGTAGCCGGCGGCGATGCTCGAGCCCTCGGCGATGAAGCCCGCGTAGCTGCTGGCCCCGGTTGCGCCGTAGCCGAAGGCGGACGAGCTGGAAACAACGAGCTGCGCGTTGCCGCCCGCGAAATAGCCCTGGTAACAGTCCTGGGCGACGGAACGCTCGATCGTCATCTTGGCCGTTCCCGAGGCCGTGTCCGCAGTGTATCCGTCCCGTACGCTCGACACGCTGGTATCGGCGATGTAGACGCGCGAGTCGGCTTCCTGTCGGATGCCAGCCGCGCCCGGTCCGCTGATGGCGAGGTTGTACATCGAGACGTCGCTTCCGGTCGCCGCGGCGGCGATCAGAACGGCCCGCCCCGTCGCGATGATCGACAGACCCCGCAGGATCACTTTGACGTTGGGTGCGTTGATCGTGATCCCGTCGCCGCTCGCGCCAATACCGGCGTAAACACCCGTCGGTGTCGTGATCTTGACCGATTGGCCGATCGTGAACGGTCCGTAGCCCGCAGAGTCGAGGACCACGATTTCGCCGGCGTCGTTCGTCTGCGCGAGGGCGGCGGCAAACGACCGGCATGGGAAGGTGATCGAGCACGGGTTCGCATCGCTGCCGGACCCTGATACGAACGTTCGCTGCGCCGCCATCGCCCCAGGCGAGAGCAGCACCAGGATCGACAGGAACGGCGACAGGTAACGCATGGACGTTGCACGCATGGCG
>CAVZAE010000020.1:0-30206 GCA_963773195.1 uncultured beta proteobacterium | reverse complement strand
CCTGCTCGGCGAAGGAAAGCCGCGGCCTAGTCAAGCGCACTGCCCGTCACCGCTTCACTTGTGGTAGGCGACCGGCAGCGAGGACGCCCATCGACCGCTCAATAAACGGTCGGACATTTCGTGCACATGTTGAAGAGCGGACCGTCGCGCAACCTGGTGCGAAGGGCGATCATCGCCGGGCTGTTCCAGGCTTCGAAAAAGTCGCCCGTTCCGTCCCACATCACCTGATCATGGCCCGGCACACCCACCATGTAGCAGCACGGCACCATCGTGAACGAAAAATCGTTGATATAGAGATTGTAGTAGGGTGCCTTACAGGCATAGCGGGGTGCGCGCCCGTAGGGGTTGTTGCCATCGAAATCCTCGGCGTAGCGGAGAGCTCCTCCAAGAGTCTTCTCGCAAATTTCTGCTGAGCGCCCATCGAATTTCGCGAATTTCGCGGCTCCGAGAAACGCCTCTTCGCGGCTGATGATGGGAGGCGGATCATTGCGAAGCTCTTTGGCAACGCCGTCAGGAAATACGGGCGTGTCCCACGACTCGGCGAAGCTTGGATTTCGACTTTGGATGTCGCGATCGCCTTCAATGCCGCCGCTTTGTGGCGTTCAAAGTCCGCATTTCTGATATGGCGGCAACGTGTGGTAGTTGAGCCCTGCCACCGAGCCGAACTGACCTGCCGCGAGAGTCTTCAGTTGAATAATGTTCACGCCGAGCTCGTTTCCGAGCTCTACGAATTGCGCAAGCTCGTGGACGTTCTGTGCCGTGATGACGAGACTGATGCTGATCGAGATCGGCTTGCCGGAGTTGCGCATCGAGACGAGCCTGCGAATCGATGCAAGATGTCCTCGAACGCGCCCTCTTTGAGGCCCATCACTTCGCGGTGCGTAGCAGCCGTCGCACCGTTCAGGCTTATGGCATAGCTGGTGACGTTGCTGCGCACCAACTCCTCGATCAAATCGCCGAGGAAGACCCCGTTGGGAACTACATAGCAGTGGGCGTTCGGGTGAAACCAGCGCCTGAAGGCGTGTCAGAAATTCCTCCGGATTTGCGGATGGCTGAGCGGTTCGCCGTGACCTGCAAGCCCAACGGACCACGCAAGCTCGATCACGCGCCTGTAAGGATCGATCTCGTCGAGTTTGAGCATGCGGGTTCCTTCGAGCCACGACGTGCAAAACGAGCATCGCGCGTTACAGATGTCTGCAATCGGAATGCAGATATCGCGCGGGTATGTCGTCAGCGTGGTCTCGCCTTTAACTAATTCCATACGTTGACGGCTTGGTTTCGTAACCAGGGGTCGCCGCCTAGAAAATCCCGCAGTTCGTCTCGCGTGAACGCGGAACCACCTTCTCAGTCTCATCGTACACGCACTTCGCAAGGCGGTAATGACGTTCCTCGACCGGGCAACCTGCCGCCGGCGATGGATTCGCGAGGTGAGCCACCTCGGCGAAAGGCGCAGGATCTCCCATGGCCTCAAAGAGAGCGGGAGAATAACATGTACAACGAATTGAGCGACGCGACGCGATTGAGTGTCCAATCGGCACGAACCGTACGACAAATGCCCACGACGCATAGGAGGTTCGTGAAAACGGCGGCTTTCCGTCTGCGCTCTTGGCCAGGACCAAGTCCTTGGGCTGGCCATTCTTGGGGGATGGGGACGATGTCCATCGACCGCCGCCCGCGCGACAATTGGGACGTCCTTCCAGTCGAACGAGTCCCGGTAGGGTCGACCAGGACAAAATTGAAGAGGCATCCTGGACGATGAATCGTGCCGCCCCATCGACCTCGATCCTGACGATCGTCACGTAATGGTTTTGCGGGCTTTGCGCATCTCCGAAATGGAATACGGCCGCCGGATAGCCCATGCGTGCGCAAATCCGAGCGAAGATTGCGGCGGTGCCGTGCGCCCACAAGGCCCCGGCATCGCGGTCAGGGGTTTCGAAGACCTTCTCCAGCGGCCACGAGGCATAGTCGGGTTCCAGGATGTCGAGCAGGACGTCGGTCGACGCCGCCAGCGGGATGTGCGCGTAGGTCCATTCGCGCAGCGCATCGACCCGCTGAAAATCGTTCGCGGTTGGATCCATAAGATGGGGAATTTCGGCCAGCAGCCGTGCGGGAAACGGTCCCACCAGCAGCAGAACGCTGAAGTCGAGCAAGTAGTAGAGTTACGAATTGCGAGAGAAATCCCGCGCGGTCGGTGGATTGCCGTTCGCAGTCGTGGACGCCGATGTCGCACGCGCAATCGTCGCGACCGTCGAGCGCGAGCTGCTGACGCCGCTGGGCTTGCGCACGCTGGCGCCTGGCGACCCGGCGTACCGGCCGCGCTACGAAGGGGGCGTCCGGGATCGCGATGCGGCCTATCATCAAGGCACGGTCTGGCCGTGGCTCATCGGTCCTTTCGTCGACGCGTGGCTCCGGGTCAACGGCGACGATCAGGCTCACCGCGATGAAGCGCGCTCACGCTTTCTCGCACCGCTGCAGGCGCATCTGCGTGTCGCCGGGCTCGGTCACGTCAGTGAAATTGCCGACGGCGACCCGCCGCACACGCCGCGCGGCTGCCCGTTCCAGGCGTGGTCGACGGGCGAGCTGATTCGCGCGCTCGCGCGAACCGACCGGCGGGCACCCGCCGCTGACAAGACCCGAACGCCATGATCCGGCTATTCCAGGGTGTTCGCATCGGGCGAGGGGGGAGTGCGATGCGCGACGCGCTGGCCGGCATCACGCTCGCGTCGATGAACATCCCGCAGGTGCTGGGCTACACCCGCATCGCGGGAACACCCGTCGTGACCGGGCTCTATACGGTGTTCCTGCCGCTGATCGCGTTCGCCGTCTTCGGCTCGTCGCGCCATCTGGTCGTCGCCGCCGATTCGGCGACCGCCACGATTTTCGCAAGCGGACTCTCGCACATTGCCGCTCCGGAGAGCGCGAAGTACATGGCGCTCGTCGGCATGGTCGCGCTGTTGACGGCGGCGTTCCTGCTCGTTGCACGGATATTCCGGCTGGGATTCCTGGCTGATTTCCTGTCCCGGACAGTGCTCGTGGGATTTCTTGCCGGCGTCGGAATCCAGGTCGGCATCGCAATGCTCCCAGACATGCTGGGCATCGAAGTGGCGAGCCGTCGCACGGTCCTGCAGGTGTGGGAGATGGCGACGAATCTCGCGAGCACGCACGGCCCGACGCTTGCTCTTTCGGCGCTGGTCGTCGGCGCGATTCTGATCTGCCGGCGCATGTTCCCGCGGTTTCCCGCGCCGCTGTTCGCGGTCCTGGGTACGATCGCCGCGAGCGCGTTCTGGGATTTCGCCAGTCGCGGCATTGCAGTGATCGGCCCCGTACCCGGCGGGCTGCCGGCGTTCACACTGCCCATCGTCAGCTGGACGGAGTTCCTGACGCTGATTCCGATTGCCGGTTCGTGCGTGGTCATCATCATCGCGCAAAGCGCGGCGACCGCGCGCGGCTTTGCGCTGCTCCATCGCGAACGCGTCGACGAGGACGCCGACATCCTCGGCTTGGCGGCTGCGAACGGGGCTGCGGCGCTCTCCGGGGCGTTCGTTGTCAATGGCAGCCCGACGCAGACCGCCATGGCCGAGCATGCCGGCGCCAGGAGCCAGCTCGCGCAGCTCGTCTTTGCCGGCGTCGTGCTGATCGTGCTGCTGTTCCTGACATCGCCGCTCCAGTACCTGCCACGCTGCGTGCTCGCCGGCATCGTGTTCACGATCGCCGTCGGTCTCATCGATCTCAAGAGCCTGCGCGCGATCCGTGCGGAAAGCCGCGGCGAGTTCAACCTCGCCGTCGTCACGGCTGCGGTCGTCGTGCTCGCCGGCGTCGAACATGGGATCCTCCTCGCGGTCGCCCTGTCGCTGCTTCGGCACGTGCGCCACAGCTACCGGCCGCACACGTCAATCCGCGTGTCGGCTGGCGCGGCGGGCTGGGAGTGGGCGCCTGCCGTTCCGGGAACGGAGTCCGCGCCGGGTCTCATCGTCTACCATTTCGGCGCGGATCTCTTCTACGCCAACGACAACCGTTTCGCCGACGAAATCCGTGCGCTCGTCGCGCATGCGCCCACGCCGGTACGGCGCTTCGTCGTCGACGCCGGCGCGATCACGGATCTCGACTACTCCGCCGCCCGCACGCTCACCGACCTTTACGACGACCTTGCGCAGCGCGGGGTGACGCTGGTTTTCGCGCGCGTGCGTCCATCGTTGCGCGGCGACATGGATCGGCACGGCCTCACGCCGCGGATCGGCGCCGAGAACATCTTTCCGACGATGCACGAGGCGCTGCCGCCGGCGGGACAAGGGATCTGAGCGCATCCATCTTGATATAGGAACGTCGCCCCATGACACTCGTCGAGCAGGCAGCGATTTTTCTTCTGACGGCGGTGATCGTTGTTCCACTGTTCCGCCGGATGCAGCTCGGTGCGGTACTCGGTTACCTCGCGGCGGGCGCGGTCATCGGCCCGTGGGGTTTGGGATTGATTGCCGACGCGGACGCGACGCTGAACTTCGCGGAATTGGGCGTCGTGCTGCTGCTCTTCCTCATCGGGCTCGAGCTCGAGCCCTCTCGGCTCTGGGCGCTGCGCCGTCCCGTGTTCGGATTGGGCGGCGCGCAAGTTGTCGTGACGAGCATCGCGCTTACCGGCATCGCGCTCTGGTGGGGCCTTTCGTGGCAGACGGCGATCGTTGTCGGAGCGGGGCTCGCCATGTCTTCCACGGCTCTCGTTCTGGCGTGGCTGCGGGAGCGCGGCCAGATCAGCAGCGAAAGTGGACGCGACGCGTTCGCAATCCTGCTCTTTCAGGACGTGGCCGTGATTCCCCTCATCGCGCTGCTGCCGTTGCTCAGCCCGGATAGGACCGGTCACGAGAGTGGATGGATAGTCGCTGCGAAAGGCGTTGCGGCGATCGCATTGGTCATTGTCGTCAGCCGACTCCTGGTTCGCCCGGCGCTGAAGCTGATCGCCCGTTTCGGCGGCCGGGAAGTGTTCACCGCCGCCGCATTGCTGGTCGTGATTGGCGCGGCGCTGACGATGCAAGCCATGGGTCTGTCGATGTCGCTGGGCGCATTCCTCGCCGGCGTGCTGCTCGCCGACTCGGAATTCCGCCACGAACTCGAGGCCGACGTCGAGCCCTTCAAGGGCCTGCTGCTCGGGCTGTTCTTCATGGCGGTGGGGATGAGCGCCAATCTCTCGTTATTCGCGTCGCGCCCGCTCGCAGTGCTCGGCGTGGCGCTCGGTTTGATGGCGCTGAAGACTCTGCTCATGTACGGTCTGGCCAGAGCATCGGGGACCCGCAGCGAAGAAGCGCAACGCGTCGCCGTATTGATTGCGCAAGGCGGGGAGTTTGCTTTCGTGCTCTTTGTCGCGGCGCAGACGGCCGACATCCTGTCCGGGGGAGACCGCCGAGTTTCTCGTGCTGAGCGTGACGATCTCGATGCTTCTCGCGCCGCTCTCGTTCATCGCGCACGAACGCCTTCTGGAACGTTGGCTCGAGCGCGCGAAGCCGCCCGAGTTCGATCTGATTGAAGGCCCGGGCAATCCGGTGATCATCGCCGGCTACGGCCGCTATGGACAGATCGTCTCGCGCGTCCTGCGCATGGCTGGCATTCCGTTCACCGCGATCGAGGCGAACTTCCAGCAGGTCGATTTCGTGCGCCGCTTCGGCAACAAGGTCTACTACGGCGACGCGTCACGCCTGGAGCTGCTCGAATCGGCTCGGGCGCGCGATGCCAAGCTCTTCGTGCTGGCCATCGACGACGTCGAGGCCTCGCTGAAGACGGCGGCGGTCGTCCGCAAGAACTTTCCCAATCTTCCCATTCTCGCGCGAGCGCGCAATCGCGTTCACTACTACCGACTGCGCGACCTCGACATCGACCGCGGGGCCATCGAGCGGGAAACCTTCCTGTCGAGCCTCGAAACGGCGCGGCAGGCCCTGGAGCTGACGGGAATGGAGTCGACGCAGGCGGCGCGCGCCGTGGCGCTGTTCAAGGAGCACGACGTGAAGCTGATGGACGAGCAGTACGCCGTGCGCCAGGACGAAACGCAGCTACATCCAGACGGCGGCGCAGGCGGCTGCGCAATTGCAGGAGGTGTTCGAGGCCGATGTGAAGGCGGGCGGAGATTTGGTGCATGACCCGGACGGGCGAGGGGAAAAGGCAACCTCATAGCTGGCCGGAGTGACGCTGGAATCGATCCCGGTGCGAGCTGGCCTCGATATACTTGTGGATAGTGGACTGTTAAGCGGTCTGACGAGGCGGCACGATGAGCACGGAGCGCTTCGAAGCATTGCGCCAGCATATGGTCGCGGAAGTCGCCGCCGAGACGATCTACGTGAGTGCCCGGATCGGCAAGGCGGCGCTCGCCAATCCGGTCATGGAGGCCATGGGCAGCGTGCCGCGGCACGAGTTCGTGCCCCTGGAGCTTCAACCCTATGCTTACGTCAACACGCCGCTGCCGATCGGTTGCGACAAGACGATCTCGCAACCGTTCATCGTGGCGCTGATGACCGATCTGCTCGGCCTCGAACCCACCGATGCGGTCCTCGAGATCGGTACCGGACTCGGCTACCAGGCCGCGATCCTGGCGGAGCTCGCGCGCAAGGTGTACAGCGTGGAGATCATCGAAGAGCTGGCGAAGCAGGCAGAACAACGCCTTGCGTCGATTGGGCTACAAGAACATCGAGCTCAAGCTCGGCAATGGCTATTACGGATGGCCCGAACACGCGCCGTTCGACAAGGTCATCGTGACCGCGGCGCCCGACCTCATTCCTCCGCCGCTCATCGAGCAGCTGAAACCCGAGGGCAGAATGGTGATCCCGGCCGGCCTGCCCGACGCACAGCAACTGATGCTGCTCACCAAGCAGCAGGACGGCAAGCTCGCGATCACCGAGATCCTGCCGGTGCGCTTCTCCACGCTCGAGGGCGGCGAATCCAGCGAGTCCGGCGCTTCCTGATCATGGATGAAATCGTCACCGATGTTTTTACCTGGACGTGGTTCTCCGAACCCCACGGGTACAACTTCAACGGCCATCTGGTTCGCTGCGCGGAAGGAAACCTTTGCATCGATCCGGTGCAACCCACCGATGCATGCCTTGCCGACATCGTCCGGATGGGCGCTGCGACAATTCTGCTCACCAATCGCAACCACTCGCGGGCCGCCAATCTGGTGCGCGCCCGCACTGGCGCCAGGACGCTCATTCACCCGGACGACGCCGCGCATGCTCGCAGCCAGGGCGCTGAAATCGATGGGCCATTGAACGTGGGCGCGACGGTGGGTCCGTTCACCATCGTTGCCGTCCCCGGAAAATCACCCGGGGAAATCGCGCTGCACTGGCCGGAGAGGAAGCTCCTGATCGTGGGCGACGCGGTGATCGGCAATCCGCCCGGGCAGTGCGGCCTGCTGCGGGAGAAGGTGATGGATGATCCGGCGCGTCTCAAGCGAAGCGTGCGCAACCTGCTCAACCTGGAATTCGACATCCTGCTGTGTGGCGACGGGACATCGATTCTCCAGGACGCGGACAAGCGGCTGCAGGAGCTCGTGAACACATTCCCGAGTGAGTGACACGTTTGGCGCGAGGGACCGCTCCTCCTGTGCCCATGAGTTGAGAGCACTCGTACAGTTGGCGGCGTGGGCTGGTTCGCAAAAATGCGAACTCGCACGACGGAGCATGCCCATGGGTCATCCGAACGAACCTGGCGGCAACCAAAGCCGATTCCGAGCCGGCAAAAGGCGTCGCGACCGTTCGCAATTTTGCTAACCACGGTCGCAAAGGGGGACGCGGTTGATTGCGTCCGGGGCTTGCGCCGAGAAGCCTCGACTTCCGTGTTGTCAAAGATGATGCGGAAAAGGGTTCGCGATTCCCGAGTTTGCACGCACTATAGTTTGGATTTTGCCGCAACCATCGCACACGTGGAGAGCGCCCATGCTCGCGTCGCGTCTTGCTGTTGCGCTTGTTGCCCTCGCCCTCGCCCTGCCCGGTGCAGCGCAGGTCCAGCCCGAAGAGGACACCTATAAGCCCACGTCCGGTCAGGCCGGCAAGGACGTCGTCTGGGTACCGACGCCGGACGGTCTCGTCAAAGGGATGCTGGAGGCAGTCAAGACCACCAAGGACGATCTCGTCTACGACCTGGGCGCCGGCGACGGGAAGATTCCGATCGCTGCGGCGAAGGAGTATGGCGCCAAGGCCGTCGGCATCGAATTCAACCCCGAAATGGCCGAATTCGCGCGGCGCAACGTCAAGCGCGCGGGCGTCGAGAACCTGGTCGAGATCATTACCGGCGACATCTTCGTCGAGGACTTCTCCAAGGCGACCGTGGTGACGATGTACCTGTTGCCGACGCTCAACGTCAAGCTGCGGCCGACCATCCTCAAGATGAAGCCGGGAACGCGCGTGACTTCGCACCAGTTCGACATGGGCGACTGGGAGCCGGACCAGCATCTGAATATCGAATCCCGGGATGCGTGGGTGTGGATCGTTCCCGCCGCCGTGGCCGGCGAGTGGGTGCTCAAGGACGAGCAGGGAGCACTCTCGGGAACGCTCAGCCTCGCGCAACGCTACCAGCGCATCGGAGGCACGCTGACGTTGGCCGGCAAGACCCAGCCGTTGCTCGGCACCAAGATCGACGGGGAGACGTTGACCTTCAGCTTCATCGACCGCGACGGCAACCTGCAACTCGCCCGGATGAAGGTTGCCGGAAACAGCATGACCGGCACACTCTCCGACCTCCGGAAGACCACCCTCACCGGCAGCAAGCGCTGAGCGGGCGGCGCCAGGGCCGTGCATTCCCCCGACCCCGTCGCGCCTGCGGCACCGCGGCGACTGTTGCGTCCCGCCGATGCGGTCGGGATCATCGTCGGCATCGTCATCGGCGCCGGCATCTTCAAGACGCCGTCGATGGTGGCGGGTGTCACCGGCGATGTCGGCTGGCTCGTTCGTGGCCTGGGTCCTGGGCGCCATCGTGTCGCTCGCCGGCGCGCTCTGCTACGCCGAACTCGCCACCGCGTATCCGCATGCGGGCGGCGACTACCATTTCCTGACCCGCGCGTTCGGTCGCCACACGAGTTTCCTCTACGCGTGGGCACGATCGACCGTGATCAACAGCGGGTCGATCGCCTTGCTCGCCTTCGTCTTCGGCGATTACCTGTCGACGGTGGTTTCGCTCGGCCCGGCGTCGGGCGCCCTCTGGGCCGCCGCGATCGTGGTCGCGCTCACGCTCCTGAACATCGCCGGCCTGCGCGCCTCCGCCGGTACCCAGAACCTGCTCACGGTGATCGAGGTTTGCGGTCTGCTCGCCGTGGCCGTCGCCGGGTTCCTGGCCCCGCCGGTCGCCGCAACGACTGCCGCGGCCTTCACCACGACTCCCGCGCTGGGCATGTTCGGACTGGCGATGGTCTTCGTGCTGCTGACCTACGGCGGCTGGAACGAGGCGGCGTACATCTCGGCCGAGCTCGCCGGTGGCCGGCGCGCGATCGTGTCGGCCCTGGTGGTGAGCCTTGCGATCATTGCCGTCGCCTACCTGCTCGTGAACCTCGCGCTCCTGTCCGGACTCGGATTGAAGGGGCTCACCGCAAGCAACGCGCCGGGAGTCGAGGTCATGGAGCGGGCGTTCGGCCCGCTCGGCGGCAAGGTGCTGGGCTTGTTCGTCGCCGTCGCCACGCTCACTTCGATCAACGCGACGATGATCGTCGGCGCGCGCACCAATTACGCGATGGCCCGCGACTGGCCGGCGTTGCGCTTCATGGGGGGTTGGCACGCGGAGCGGGGCACGCCCGTGGCCGCCTTCCTGGTCCAGGGCGCGATCGCGCTGGCTCTGGTCGGGTTCGGCGCACTCCAGCACGACGGCTTCGAGGCGATGGTCGAGTTCACGGCGCCGGTGTTCTGGTCGTTCCTGTTGCTCGTCGGTGTCGCGCTCTTCGTCCTGCGCGCGCGTGACGGCGACGCGGAGCGCCCGTTCCGCGTCCCGCTGTTTCCGCTGACACCGATCGTGTTCTGTGCGGCCTGCGCGTGGCTCGCCTATTCCAGCATCACGTACGCCGCGAGCAAGAATGCGGTGCACGTGTCGCTGCTCGTGATGGCGGTCGGCGTGGCGGCGATGCTCGTCGCTCGCCGGGGCGCCGTCGGTCGCGCCGCGGCCGCCGAGGCTATTACGGGTGCCCCGAACACGCGCAGTTCGACAAGGTCATCGTGACCGCGGCGCCCGATCTCATTCCCCCGCCGCTCATCGAGCAGCTAAAACCCGAGGGCAGAACCGTGATCCCGGCCGGCCTGCCCAACCGACCGCAAGTGATCCTGCTCGTCAAACAGAAAGACGGTAAGCTCGCGATCACCGAGATCCTGCCGGTGCGCTTCTCCACGCTCGAGGGCGACGAATCCGGGGAGACCGGCGCGTCCTGATCCCTGATCCATGGACCTACGAGAGCCCAATTGTGAGGTCGTCCGCACATCTCGTGCTTGGTACGGTGCGACGATATCCGAATTTCTCGATACGCACCCGGACCTAGTCTTTGCACAGTTGGCGAGTAATCACGAGTTTACGTTGCTCTCGACCCAGAAGCATGCTTGGTTACAACAAATAGAATTCTTGCGCACCAGTCTCGCAGGCTTAGCTGGATCGATCTATTTGGAGTTCAACATCCCGCGGATGGGTCGGCGAATCGATGCGGTACTACTCATCGGGTCTATTGTATTTGTGGTTGAATTCAAAGTTGGAGAAGCGACCTTTGATCGCGCAGCGGTCGACCAAGTCTGGGATTACGCCTTGGACCTGAAGAACTTTCACGCGGCGAGTCATCAATGCCTCTCTCGTTCCACTTCTGCTCGCAACAGGTGCCCGCGAATCGCCGCCGGTAGTGTTACGAGTCGACGAAGACAACGTATATCGTCCGATTCACGTCCACCCAGCGGGATTTCGCGACGCGATTGACCTGGTTCTCCGAACGGTAGCGGGCGAAGTGATTGATCAAGAACGTGATGGGCGCGCGCACCGTATCGGCCTACTCCAACCATCGTTGAAGCGGCGCGAGCGCTGTATGCGCAACACTCAGTCGAAGCCATTGCGCGGTATGACGCCGGGGCGCAGAACCTGCACGTCACGTCTCGCGCGGATAGAGGAATTAGTGGACGAGGCGAAGAGAGTCCGGACGTAAGCTCATCTGCTTTGTTACGGGAGTGCCCGGAGCAGGTAAGACATTGGTCGGGCTCAATGTCGCGACTCGGCGCCGTGAGACAGATCAACCAACGCACGCTGTGTTCCTTTCCGGCAATGGTCCGCTAGTCGCGGTCCTGCGGGAAGCACTTACGCGTGACGAGGTCGATCGCCAAAGGGCCCAGGGCAAGAAGGTTCGGAAAGGGAAAGTTGGTGAAAGCGTTAAGGCGTTCATCCAGAACGTGCATCATTTTCGAGATGAAGCGCTGGTCGATCCCAATCCACCCGCCGAACATGTCGTCATCTTTGATGAGGCGCAGCGCGCATGGAATCTGAAGCAGACTGCCAGCTTCATGAATCGAAAGAAGAACCGCCCCGGCTTTGCGATGTCGGAACCGGAGTTCTTGATTTCGTGCATGGATCGCCACAAGGACTGGGCAGTGATCATCTGCCTCGTTGGCGGCGGACAAGAAATCAACACGGGCGAAGCCGGCATCGATGCTTGGCTTGACGCGGTGAACGCAAAATTCCCGCACTGGCACATGTACATCTCGTCCAAACTCACGGACAGCGAGTACGCGGCGGGTAAGGCGTTAGAGGCAGTCCGCAACCGTCAAGATGCCCACTCTGGACGACGCCCTGCATCTCGCCGTTTCAATGAGATCGTTCCGAGCCGAGAACGTTTCCACGTTTGTCAAGAGCCTACTCGATTGCGACAAACAGCAGGCGCGCCGGCTGTTTGAGACAATTGCCGACCGCTATCCGATCGTCGTCACTCGCGACTTGCATCTTGCCAAGCGATGGATTCATGCTCGTGCCAGGGGAACGGAGCGCTATGGGTTGGTGGCGTCATCGAAGGCCCAGCGGCTTAAGCCTCACGCAATCGATATTCGAGTAGACGTCAACCCAGTGCATTGGTTTCTCAATGGGACGAGATGACACGCGATCGAGCTATTATCTCGAAGATGCTGCGACAGAGTTTCAAGTACAGGGTCTGGAACTCGACTGGGCATGCGTAACGTGGGACGGCGATCTGCGCTACTCCGGTTCGAAATGGACTTTTCACGATTTTCGCGGAGACCGTTGGCAAAATATTAAGAATCCGGAAAACCGGACCTATCTCCGCAACGCCTACCGAGTACTGCTCACGCGCGCGAGGCAGGGTATGATCATTTTTGTTCCGCCAGGTGAGTCGACTGATCCAACCCGCTCTCCGGAATACTACGATTGCACATTCAATTATCTTGGTGAACTGGGCGTTCCCACGATAAGCTGAGGCGATATCCCGGATTATGGATTCCGTGCCTCGAACATGCCAAGCCAGCTGCCGCTGTGCCACCAGAATGGCGATCGCCTACGTGATCGTTACGACGTCGTCGATCGCGCTGGGCCAGGTGTACAAATGCACAGATGCCACCGGCAAGACGACCTACTCCGATGTGCCGTGCGGTGCTGGAAGCAAGCCGCTCAAGCTTCCGGATGAGCCGAATCGAAGCAACACGAATCCGAGCGTGTGCGCACAATTGCTCGACGAGACGCAGAGGCTCGCCGCGGAGGCCGAGCGCAACGCAAAACGCGGCCGCGCGGAAAGTGCCCGTAGCCTGAACCACAGGCAGGCGCTCACGAAACAGTACGAGACACGCTGTGTCGGAATAGTCCGCTCGGAGCCCAATCCGAAATAGGGTGGCGAACAATGGAGAATGCCGTGAAACCGTTGCAAAGTCCTCGCGGGGTGTTGGCCCCCGTCGTGACGCCATTCACATCCGACCTGCGCCCGGACGCGGCGCGGCTCGTACGCCATTGCCGATGGTTGCTCGACAATGACGTGGGGCTGGCGGTATTCGGTACCAACTCCGAGGGGAACTCGCTGACGGTCGCCGAGAAGGTGGGCCTGCTCGATGCATTGGTCGAAGCAGGTCTGCCCGCGGCCCGAATGATGCCGGGAACCGGCACGTGCGCCCTTCCTGATACGGTCGAGCTGACGCGCCGCGCGGTGACTCATGGCTGCGGCGGGGTGCTGATGCTGCCCCCGTTCTACTACAAGGGTGCGTCGGACGATGGCCTGTTCGCAAGCTTTGCGGAGGTGATCGAGCGGGTCGGGGATCCGCGGTTGCGCATCTACCTGTACCACATTCCACCGGTGTCGATGGTCCCGATCAGCCTCCCGCTGATCGACCGTTTGCTTCGCCGTTATCCGGGCACGATTGCGGGCATCAAGGACAGCTCCGGCGACTGGAACAACACGCGCGCGATGCTCGAGCAATTCCAGCCGCGCGGTTTCGACGTATTCTCCGGGAGCGAGACGTTCCTGCTTGCAACGCTGCGCGCGGGTGGCGCCGGCTGCATCAGCGCTACGGCCAACGTGAATCCGGCTGCGATTGCGAAGCTGGGCCGAGGCTGGCAAAAGCCGGACGCCGACGCGCGGCAGGCCGCGCTCGACGGGGTGCGGAGCGTATTCCAGGGCTTCCCGATGATTCCCGCGCTCAAGGCCGCCGTTGCGCACTTCTCTGGCGACACTTCCTGGTCGACCGTGCGGCCGCCGCTCGTCGCGCTCAGCGACAACCAAAAGGGTGAGCTGATCGCGTCGCTGAACACGTTGGGGTTCGAGATGCCGGGTCTTGCGGGGGAAGAGACGCGCCCGCAAGTGACGCGACTGGAAGTGCCTCAGCCGTTGGGATGAGGGAACGCCGGGCGCGGTCCGGCTAACATTTCTGCCAAGCTGCTGCGGCGAGAGGTCGCGCCGTGTGGCGGGCTCCCCATTTTTCCCTGCCTCGAAATGTACGCGACTTGCGTATATACGTAACTTGCGTATAATCACGCGATGAAGGCGGTCTTCGTTGAATTGCCGGCCTTCGAACGCTATCGCGCGAAATATCTGGACGACGATGACTTCCGCGCGCTGTAGGAATGGTTGATGCTGCATCCCGGCGCAGGCGATCCGATACGAGAGACGGGCGGGCTGCGCAAGCTGCGCTTCGCCGCCGCGCGTCGCGGCAAGGGAAAACGAGGCGGGCTCAGGGTAATCTATTTCTGGTGGGGCGCGGGCTCGCAGTGCTGGCTGTTCACCGTTTATGACAAGGACGAGATGGCGGACCTCACGGCGGATCAACGCAAGGCACTCAAGTTGATGATCAAAGCCGAGCTCGAAGCGAGGAGAGAGCAATGAGAACTGCTGCACGCGTCAAGGCCACGCGCCCGGCCAGACGAGAACTGTTCGCGGAGCTGAGCGAGGGCATGGCAGCCCTTGCCGAAGCGAGGCAGGGCAAGCGGACGCTGCGCACGCACGCCATCGAATACAAGCCGGCGCCGACAGTCACACCAAAGGAGCTGGTCCGTGTTCGGGAGGAACTTCAAATTTCCCGGGCGTTGTTTGCCGCCTTTCTCCGGACAAACGTCCGCACGCTCGAAAACTGGGAACAAGGACGCGCGAGGCCGAACGCGCAAGCGGCGCTCCTGATCCGCCTGGTGCGGCGCTTTCCGGACACCGTCGAACGGTTGGCTGCGCTCTGATCCTCGCCCCGCTGAATGCCGAGCACGCTGGGGTTCGCGATGCCGGGTCTTGCTCATGAAGAGACTCAGCCGCTCGCGCAAATCACCGAACGACGAGAGTAACGCCGTCCTTCGCGACACCGTTGAATGAATGGCCAGTGACCACGATGTCGTAACTGCATCCAGGTTGGAAGGCATCGGGCGGGAGGACATAGGAGCCCGATGGGCTGTTAGCCATCCACGTTCCCGAAGTCTGACCAAGACCGCAACCGGGGTCCTGGGTGCTCCACGTGGAGCGGACCCAGAGAATATTCTCGGTCTTCCAGACGAAATGCGGTTGTTCACCTGGCTCGACTTCGGCGCGCGCGCTTCCGTTGATCGAGAGCGACACCTTGGGCGTTCCCGGCAACGCGGACATCTGACGCACATCGCTCACGGTGGTATGCAGGTGTACGGCTCCTACGACTTCGTTGGCGAACGCGACGCTCTCGATGGGGATCGGAGTGGTCGGCATATCGGGCCAAGCTTTCATGAACAGGCGCTGCCAGTCGACGACGTAGCGCGTGTCCGAGCCCTGCTGAAGCACGGGGATCCCGACAGCCCGTGCAGCAATCACCGCAATCTTGGCGCCCGGGAAGTACCAGGAGTCCCGATAAGGCCATTTCCAGTCGCTGGTCACGCCGTGATCCTCGGGTATGTCAAGGCCGCCACTGCCATCGCCATCCAATCCGAATAGGTCGATGAAAAGCATATGGCGGGCTCCTCCCCACGATGCAATCGCGTACACATAGTGCCGGGCATACACGAACCCTTTGTCATTCGAGTATCCAACCAGCCGGGAAGTGAAAGCCGTTACCGTTCCTTCGCCGTTGAGGTACCCGATCGGCGTGGAGTTGCCGCGACCCCAGTAGGCGCCGAACCCAACAAACGGCGCTGCGGCTCGGCCGCAGGGGTTCGGAAAATCCTTCTGGTTGACGTCGAGGTGGACGACCTTCCCATTCGCGTCAGCAAACACGCCGATACCGGCGAGCCCGGTGCCCGGAACGCTGATCGGCATCGATTGATCCGGAGGCCCGGCCTCTTCGCAACGTTCGACGAACGACTTGTCGTTATTCACGGTAAGCATCCAATACGACGCCGGTCGCCGCCTGGATCCGATCGTGTAGCTGTTCGATTCGCGAAACACCGTATCAATGTCTGTACACAGGCCAGGGTAGGCCGAGGCTTCGCAATCGACCAATAGCGGCCGCGCTGAAGTCCCTGCGCGTGGATCGTCGTACTCGGAGCGCAGGACGCCCGATCGAATGCTTGGGTCATCGATACCCCAGGGCCCGGGCGCCGCAGCGGGATCGGCTGCTGCGGAGGTAGCGATAGCGAGCAAGAACAACAGGCCGAGAAGGAGCCGCATCCCGACATTCATCTGTTGCAAGCGCTTTGCCATATTTCCTCCCTCTCTTGTGCGCGCTAAACTTCAGGCGCCTGGCTGACGGTCTTTCCGTCGATGCCACGGTAGTTGCGTCCGCGAAACGGATCGCCACTCGAATGGGTGAGAAAGCGCCGCTAGGCGCTCGGGGAGGAAGGCATGGCGCGCGTCCGCGACGTCTCGTTTATCCGAAAGCTGTGCACTCTCGGACTTCCGCCGCAGATGCTTGCGCAGTGCCTGTTGCCGGAACTGCGCAAACTGATCCCGTCACATTCCGGGGCCGTGTTTTGGGTCGACCGGCAAGGAGAGATGACGAATCTCTATGCCGAGCGCTTGCTGCCGCCGGATGCGATGGCGGCGTATTACGAGAGGCACTACGCGGTCAAAGCGAATAGCTTTTCAGACGCGTTTCAACGTCGGGCGCAGAGCGACGATCCGATTTCATTCCACTCGTTCAGCCAAGCCGAGCAGAGCACGGAGTATTTCCGCGATGTCATGCACCAGCTGGATGCGTACCACGTCTTCTACGGCATCCTGAAGGAAGGCGCGCGACCATTCGCTCAGATCAGTTTCTATCGAGGCGCCGCCGACAAGCCGTTCGACAAAGGGAGCGCAGATACGCTTCGTTCCGTACTCCGGTATCTGGCAACCGGCCTTGGCGCAAACGCTTCCAACACGACTGCGGACGATGCAGCGGTAGTTGCGGAAGAAGACCTGGGGATCGTGAGTCGCGATGGCAGGGTGATCAGCGCGCCCGAGACGTGGCACCGATTGCTGCGTCTAGCAACGCTTGCCGAGGTATCACCACGCGATGCGCTGAAGGAACATGAGGCCGTGGAGTTGTTTGTGCAACGTCTGTGCGAGGAACTCCTATCCGACCAAGGCGACGCACCGCGACGGCGCGAGGCCATTCGCGACACGCCCCGGGGGCGGTTCGTGATCCGCGCGTTTCGTCTGACCGATCCGCAAGGGCGCAGAGCGGAGCAGATCGGACTCCTTGTTCGTCGGGAGGAACCGCGCGTGCTTTCGCTGGTTCGCGGAACGGGAGTCGCAGCGTTATCAACGCAGCAGCGCGAGGTGGCGCTATTGATTGCAGCGGGCAAGAGCAACCGCGAAATCGCCGACAATCTCGGGTTGAGCTTCAACACGGCCAGCTCCCACGTGAAGCAGGTCTACGCGCGACTGGAGGTCAACGAGCGATCCGCCGTTGCGAAGAAGCTGCTGCATTTGGCTCAATCGGTGCTCGCGCACTAGCGTGTTCCCGGAGTGTGCAAACGCAGCCTGGCAACCGTTCCATCCGCGACGTGCAGCGACCAGGCCCAACGAGATAGAGTTGGCTAATCGAGCGAGTTGCAAGCACGGCGGTGCAAGTGCAAGATGGGCTGGGGGCCGCTGTCGGTCGCTCCATTGCCGAGCAATCGCTAGAAAAAAGGGGGGTGAACATGCAAACTCAAACCGTCCGCTTCCGTCGGCGGAAGCTGATGTTGGTTCGTGTGGCTGACGATTCCGTCCTGAACGTTCGGCAGTTCTTGCAGGGAAAGGTCGGCTTCGGCACCGAAACCCGTTGCTCGCTCCTCTGCCCCGTGACCGGGAAATCCCTGGTGTTGACGGCGTCGGAGATCGAAGCGGTCATGAAGGTGCCGGCCGATCGCTGGGTATCCGCGGGGCAGATTCGCAGCCGACAGCGGAGGGGGGCGGCTGCGCTATCCAACCTCGCTGCCCGCGGAATATTGCTCGCGGACCCTCCGCCGGAACAATGGCGCGACCTTGCGGCTGGCGAGGATGCGATCGTGGAAATGCAATGGGAGGAAACGGCGGCTGTCTGCGAAGCGCGTTCGCGATGGCAAGGCGTCATCGGATCGCATGTCTATTGGAAACCGGGGGAGGCCGCACATCAGGAACGCTTGAAGGACCTGGTGAAACGCCGTGGAAAACCTCCTCCGCACTTCGTGGAGCGCGCGGATGTCATCGGCCGTACTGCGCTAAAGCTTCCCTCGATGGAGCAACCTTTTTTCAAGACTCTGACCATGCGACGCACGACGCGCTCGTTCAAGATCGATGAGGCGCTGCCGCAGGCACAGCTCGAAACGGTGCTGTACGCGGTGTTCGGAACGCAGGGCTTGAAGATTTTTTCTCCCGACATCGCCGCCATCAAACGAACCAGCGCTTCCGGAGGCGCGTTGCACCCGATCGAAGCCTACCTCCTCGTGTTGAACGTCAAGGGAATCCACCCGGGGCTGTACCACTACGAGACACGCACCCATACTCTTGCGTTGCTCGAGCAGATGGACACTGCGGAGGCGCAGGACCTGGCTTGCCGGTTCACCGTTGCGCAAGGCCATTGCGCCAATGCGCATGTGCTAGTCGTCCACGTCGCACGGTTCGATCGCAGCCTCTGGAAGTACGGGAAGCATCGCAAGGCCTACAAATCCGTGATGATGGACTCGGGACACTTGAGCCAGACGTTCTACCTCACCGCAGCGCATCTCGGATTGGGGGCGTTTTGCACGGGCGCGATCAACGACGTGGACATCGCGCAATCGCTGCGACTGCGCCCTCTGCGCGAAGCGGCCGTCGCAATCAATGGCTTGGGCATACCAAGCCCGGGGCACGATGCGTTCAGTTTCGACCCGGATCCGTTCCAGCCCTCCGCGCGCACCTGACAGGACACGTGCAACGCATCGCGGCTCGGCGTACGGGATTTAATCGCGAACTACGAAAGGACACCGATGGACGATCACCAGATTCAGACACTGTTTCAGAATGCGCTGCTCGATCCGAAGTTCAAGAAGGCCTTCACCCGCGACCCGGTTCAGGCGTTCGCAGCGCTCGGGATCGAGCTCGCTTCCAAGGACGTACCCCGTGGAGGCGCAAAGTTGCCTCCGCCCAAAGCAATCCTTCGCGCCTGGGAAAAGTCGGTGGGAGACTGCCGGCTGCCGAGAATCCCGATTACAGTTTTCCTGCCGGCCTGCGAAAGTGATCCTAGGAAGTAGGGGGCGGAGCGGCGGCTAGGTGCGGGGACCCAAGGCCGCCAGTCGCTCAGCGGCGCGCACCAAGGCAACGGTTCGCGCTTGCTGCCCTAGCAACTGGTCCGTCCACTGCGCCTGGGCAAGGCCTCGGTGTGCCGAGAGCCAGCGCAACTCGACGAGCTCGCCGCTGGCGTCACCGAGCGCGCGAAAAGCTCTTGCGCGAACCTCATGCAATTCCCACAGTTCGTTGCCTCCGGCGTCGTGCAGCTGGGCGATGGCCATTTCCGGGCGCCCGGACTGCAATTCCACCTCCGCCTGGGCCACCGCTTCGAGTCGTCGCCGTACGGGATACCGGTCGAGTCCTCCCCGATTTTCCGCGACTGCCAGCGCGCCGCGCGCCTCCTTCACCAACCCGAGGCGAGCCGCCCACCCCGCCGCGTACAGCAGTTCCTCCATAATCGACGTCTGTCCGACGCCACGGCTTGCGATCGACGACAGCTCGCCGATGTGTTGCGCCATCAGCGCGCGGGCGGCGGCAGTCTGGTTCTGATCCGCCTGCAAGGCGATCAGAGCGGCCTGCGCGCGCCACCTCGCGCTGGGTGACGACACCTTGCCGATTGACGGCAGCTCAGCCTCCACCAGCGCCGCTGCCTCCCCGACCTGTCCGCGCGCGACCAGAAGCGTCGAGCGTCGCATGACGCGCTCGACTTCCAACGCCGCGGGTTGTTTAGGGCACAGAGTCGAGGTAGCTGGCGGCATCGTCCAGCCGTCCACTGGCTACGAGCAGGTCGGAAAGTCCGAAGAACTCCGGTGACGGCGAGATTGCGTACGCGGCGCGAAACTTCTTTTCGGCCTCGTCGAACTTCTCCTGGGCCAGCATCACGTAGGCGAGCGAGGCGAGCGTGTCGTTCAAGAAAGGGTTGCGAGGCACGGCCGCCTTGCTATACGCCACTTCGGCAGTGGCATAGTCGTGAAACGAGGAATAGGAAATATTTCCGACGTTGTTCTGGCCCGTTCCGTAGTCCGGATACAGGCTCGCAAACGCGCGCCATTCGTTCATCGCCGTTTGCGGATCGTCGAATTCGGCCAGCAGCGCGCGAACGTAAAAGCGCTCTCTGTCGGTCAGGCGGCCCTCGAACGCAAGTGCCTTTTCCAGCGCGGCGCGACAGTCCGTGTAGCTTTCTTGCTGGAGCAGAACCACGCCGAGGCGGACATAAGCCAGCGCAAAGTTCGGATCGAGCTCGATGGCGAATCTCAGCAGTCGGCCGGCTTGATCGAGATCGCCTTCGCGCTCGAACTCGCGCGCCTGCGATAGCGCGCGCAACGCGGCGAGATTTGACGTGGTCGCTTTCTCGAGTGGCTGCGACGTGGTCTCGATCTGCTTCATCGATTCGCCGAGGCGTGTGCGGACGCCATGCAGAAGCCGATCCATCGCGGGCAAGACCTCGCCCGGACCACTCGCATCGGCAGTCTGAATCGACACGGTGCGCGCGCCATTCGGGTCCACCAACTCCGCGGTCAGGCGCACCTTCTGCCCGTATTGAGCGATCGAAGGCAATAGCAGGGCGCGCGCCTGCTCGCGCAGGGCAATCTCCGACCCGACTTCCCGGTCGATACGAGTCCTCGGATCGCGCTGCATGCGATCGAGCGCTTGTCGGACCGTGAGATCGGGGAGCACGTTCACGTAGCGAGACTCTTCGATCCCGATGCGAAACGCAGTGCTGAGCGACCCCTCTAAACTCTTGTCTGCATTGACGTTGTTGAAGTCGGCGACCACGATCCAGTCGCGTTCGGTGAAGCCCAGGGCGCTTTCGCTACGAGTCAGTACGTAGCCCAGACCCGCCGCCGCGATCAACAACGTCAAGGCTGCAAAGATGACCGGGCGAGGCTGTTGCCACAGGGGCTTGACGGGGCTCGCCTTGGCTGATGCCGGCGGCGCGCACAGCGGCGCGATGCCAAGCTCGCCCACTTCGAAAACCGCTATCGGGTCCGGCACCCCTTTGACGCGATAGGAACCGTGCGAACACCATCGAACGTTGGGAAGTCGATCGCCGGACTCCATCCGCGCGCGCTGCGCCAGCGAATGAGCGACAGCGGAGACCAGAATCTGCCCAGGAAGCGCTAGCGCCATCAGGCGCGCGGCAACAGGCTTCGCCAAGCCCTCGATTTCCACCGGCTTCGCTCCCTTGGCGACGTCAGGGGGCGCGTTCTCCCAGACGATAACTTCGCCGAAATGGATTCCGACCCGCGCGTTGAGCGGTTGACCGACCTCCTTGGCGAACGTTTGCAGCTTGCGTTGATAGTCGAGTGCAAACAGGACTGCTTGAATCGGGCGCTCGAAAAAGACCAGGAAACCGTCCGTCTTGTCGATTTCGCGCCCGCCATGGCGCTGCAGGATCTCGCGCGTCATCCGATCGTGACGCCGGATCAGGTCGACTGCAGCCCGATCCCCAAGCCGCTCGACGAGCGCCGTCGAGTCGACAAGGTCGCTCAGAACGAGCGCACGCAAGAGCGCTCCGGGTCTGGCACCGGCGGACATCCCAGCGATCTGAGATCGTCTTGCCTTCATGGCCGCACTGTAATGTGAATGTCGCCCTCGCAGGGATGCCACGACGTGTGCACCCGGCCGCCAGCGGGTCATGCTATGCTCGCATCGAACGATCGTTCGACACTCGCGCCATGTCCATTTTCGCTATTGAGGTGCCCGCGACCGTCCTGCCCGTCCATCGGTCGGAAGCGGAGGCTGCCGACGACTTCCTCGCCCCGCTGAATGCCGAGCAGCGGCTCGCGGTCGAGCACGACGGTGGGCCGTTACTGGTCATCGCCGGCGCCGGTTCCGGCAAGACCAACACGCTCGCCTACCGCGTCGCGCACCTGGTCCGCATCGGCGCGGATCCGCAACGCATTCTGCTGCTGACGTTTTCGCGCCGGGCGGCGGCGGAAATGGAGCGCCGGGCGGGGCAATTTCTCCATCGCGCGTTCGGCGCATCGATGACGCAGGCGCCCTCCGCACTGCAATGGGCGGGCACGTTCCACAGCGTCGGGGCGCGGCTCCTGCGGGAATATGCCCCGCGCATCGGATTGCAGGAGTCCTTCACGATTCTCGATCGCGGCGATGCCGAAGACCTGATCGCAATCGTGCGGCACGAGCTCGGGCTCGACACCACGAAGCGGCGGTTTCCGACGAAGGCGACCTGTCTCGCGATCTATTCGCGGGTCGTCAACAGCGAAGCGGCGCTCGCCGAGGTTCTCGAGCGCGACTATCCCTGGTGCGCCGCGTGGGAGACCGAGCTCAGGACAGCTATTCGACGGCTACGTCCGCGCGAAGCAGGCGCAGAACGTGCTCGACTACGACGATCTGCTGCAGTACTGGTCGTGCATGGTCGAGGAACCTTCGCTGGCGCGGGCCATCGGCGAGCGCTTCGATCACGTTCTCGTCGACGAATACCAGGACACCAACCGGCTGCAGGCCTCGATCCTGCGGGCGCTGAAGCCGGACGGCACGGGCGTGACGGTCGTCGGCGACGACGCCCAATCGATCTATTCGTTTCGCGCGGCGACGGTCCGCAACATCCTCGATTTTCCGCGGCAGTTCACGCCGCCCGCCAGGGTGGTGACGCTGGAGCGCAACTACCGCTCGACGCAGCCGATCCTCGACGCCTCCAATGCCGTGATCGGCCTCGCGCGGGAGCGCTTCACCAAGAATCTGTGGACCGAGCGCGCTTCGTCCGGCATGCCGCAGCTCGTCGACGTCCGCGACGAAGCCGACCAGGCGAGGTGCGTGGCCGAGCGCGTGCTCGAGCAGCGTGAGCGGGGCCTGACGCTCAAGTCGCAGGCCGTGCTGTTCCGCAGCTCGAGCCACAGCGCGCAGCTGGAGCTCGAGCTCGCCCGCCGCGACATCCCGTTCGTGAAGTACGGGGGACTCAAGTTCCTCGAAGCGTCGCACGTGAAGGACGTGCTGTCGGTGCTGCGGTGGGCCGACAACCCGCGCCATCGCCTGGCCGGATTCCGCGCGGCGCGGCTCGTTCCCGGCATCGGGGCGGCCACCGCGACGCGGCTCCTCGACGCGATGGATGCGACGCCGGACGTGATGCCGGTGATGGAGGCGTTCAAGGTCCCGCCGTCCGCGGAGGCGGACTGGAGCGCGTTCCTGAATGTGTTTCGTGGGCTCCGCGCGTCCGCGGCGGAGTGGCCGGCCGAGCTCGAGTGGGTCACGCGTTGGTACGAGCCGCACCTGGCGCGCCTGTACGACGATGCGCCGGTGCGCCAGCGCGACCTCGTCCAGCTCCAGCAGATCGCGTCGACGTATCCCTCGCGCGAGCGCTTCCTCACCGAATTGGCGCTCGACCCGCCGGACGCGACGAGCGACGAGGCCGGCGCGCCGTGGCGGGACGACGACTACCTGATCCTGTCGACCATCCACTCGGCCAAGGGGCAGGAGTGGAAGTCGGTGCAGATCCTGAACGTCGTCGACGGCTGCATTCCCTCCGACATGAGCACGGGGACGACCGAAGAGGTGGAGGAGGAGCGGCGCCTCCTCTATGTGGCGATGACGCGGGCCAAGGACGAGCTGCGGCTCCTCGTGCCGCAGCGCTTCTACGTCCACCAGCAGTCCGCGACCGGGGACCGTCACGTCTACGCGTCGCGCAGCCGATTCATCCCCGATGCGCTGATGCCGTTGTTCGAATGCACGGCATGGCCCGTCGCTGCACGAGCCGTAGAGGAGCCCGGGCGCATCGATCGGTCCGGTCGCGCCGGTCGATATCGCTGCGCGCATTCGCCTGCAATGGCGATGAGGCGGCAGCCTCCTACGCAAGAATCACTTCCGCGTAACGGTAGGGCCGACTAAGCGAGCGCCGGCCGCGCGCGCGTGCGCATCAGGAGCCACGCGGCGATCGACACGTTGACGAGGTTCCACGCGATGCCGTGGACGAACGCCGCGCGGTACGAGCCGGTCAGGTCGAAGATGACGCCGGTGAGCCAGCCGCCGAGCGCCATGCCGAAGACCGATGCGAAGACCGCCATGCCGATGCGCCCGCCCGCCTCGCGCGCGGGGAAGTACTCGCGGACGATGATCGCGTACGACGGCACGATGCCGCCCTGGAACAGACCGAACAGCGCCGAGATCACGTAGAGCGACACGAGGGCGTCGGACGGCAAATAGAGGATTAGTGCGAGGCACTGGAGCCCGCTACCGATAAGCAGCGTGCGCAACCCGCCGACGCGGTCGGCGATGTAGCCCGACGCGATCCGGCTGACGATGCCGCAGGCGAGCATCAGCGACAGCATCTGCGCGCCGCGCGCCGGCCCGTAGCCCAAGTCGGCGCAGTACGCGACGATGTGGACCTGCGGCATCGACATCGCGACGCAGCACGTGATCGCCGCGAAAACGATCAGCGCCTGCAACGCGTTAGGCGACAGCCCGAGCGCCGCAGGTGTCCCGGCGACCGGTGTCGCCACGCCTTCGGGCGGCGCGTGTGATGGCGGCGGGCGGCGCAGCATGAGCGCGAGCGGGAGCATCGTCGCGACGATGAACACGCCGATGCCGACATAGGTTGCGCGCCAGCCCGACGTACCGATGAAGTGCTGCACGATCGGCGGCCACACAGCGCCCGCCAGGTAATTGCCGCACGCGACGAGCGCGACCGCGATGCCGCGCCGCCGCTCGAACCACATCGACACGTGCGCGATCAGCGGGCCGAAGGTCACCGAGCTGCCCACGCCGATCAAAAGTCCCTGCGCGAGCGCGAACTGCCAGAGCGTCGTCGTGTAGCCGGACACGACGTATCCCGCGCCGAGCGCGAGGGTGGCCGCCATCAGCGGGACACGGATGCCCGCGCGGTCCGACCAGCGGCCGAACACCATGCCGGCGAAGCCGAACCCCAGCATCGTCAGCGTGTAGGGAAACGACGCGCCGGCGCGCGCGACGGCGAACTCCTGCTGCACGGCGGGCAGCGCGACGACGACCGACCACATGCCGACGCCGCCGATGGTCGATAGCACGAGCGCGAGCGCGAGGCGTCGCCAGGACTGCGGGGAATCGACGATGGCGGGAGGCATGGCGGGCGCGAACAAGCGTCGCGAGACCGCGCCCCGAGCGAACGCGCGTCGCCAGCCCTAATTGTAGCGGACCTGCGCCCAAGGAGCTCGAGCTACCGCCTCATTCGCACACGGATTTCGACCGTGGCACCCACGGCGACCGCATATCTCTCGATGGTGGTTAGCGTCGGACGAGTGCGCACGCCGCTCTCGAGACGCGACACGACGCTCTTGGTCGTCCACATCCTCGCGGCGACTTCCTCCTGCGTCATTCCCGCGGCGACCCGTGCAACGACGAGATCGGCCACCAGCGCCTGCAATGTACGATCAGTCGTGAGTGCCCGAGTCGGCCGTTTCTTGCGGCCTTCCTTCAGTGAAGCGAGGTTACCGGCCAGAACTTGGGAGGGGCTCGTACATGGCAGAGGTAGGCGCTGCACCGGATGGATCGCAAAAATGCTAACGCCCACGAGCGGAGGTGCCCAGTAGTCGTTCGACCGAACTGGGGCCGAATCAGCGCCGATTCCGCGCGTTTCTGGACACCGATCGCCGTTCGCATTTTTGCTAACCATGCTGATTAGGCTTCGGCGATTGAACTAACGGGCTTGGCCGTCCGGCCGATTGCGCGAGCGCTCCTCTCGGCGTATGCTGTCTTACTATCGTCTTACCTAGCCAGACCACGCGCCATGGAAACGACTCGTCTCTCCTCGAAGGGCCAGCTGGTGCTGCCCAAGGCGATCCGCGACGCTGATCAGTGGAGCGAAGGTACCGAGTTCGTGGTCGAGCGGGTGGCCGAGGGCGTGCTGCTGCGGCCGCTGCGACCGGTGCCCACGACGCGACTGGAAGACGTCATCGGCAGTACCGGGTACCGCGGACCCGCGCGCTCGATCGCGGATATGCAGCGCGCGGTAGAGCGAGGCGTGAAGGCGCGCCGTGATCGCGGTCGATACTAACGTTCTCGTCCGCCTGCTCACCAACGACAACGCTGCGCAGGCGGCGCGCTCGGCCGCCGTGTTCAGGGCCGCGCCGGTGTTCGTGCCAAAGACCGTCCTGCTGGAATCGGAGTGGGTGCTTCGTTACAGCTACGGCCTCGCGACCCCGGCGATCGCGCGGGCCTTTCTCGCGTTGCTTGGGCTGCCGACCGTCACGTTCGAGGACGCCCCGGCCGCGTATCTGGCGATCCGCATGCTTGAACGCGGGATCGATTTTGCCGATGCGCTGCATCTCGCGAGCAGTGCGGCCGCCGAGCGCTTCGTCACGTTCGACGCGAAACTGGTGAAGCGTGCGCGCAAGGATTCGCCGGTCTCCGTGGTGCTCGCCTGAGCGAGCGGTAGCAACGACTAGCGCCGTAGATAACCCCAACGCTCGGTTCGCATCAGCTGCCGCCGGCCCTGCAGTCGACGCGCCGCCCGGTAGCGAAAAGCAAGACTCGCTGCTTGCCGATGGATCATCGTGCGTGCGCGCCGATAGGGCGCTTGTGCCTCGAGCCAGGCATGGAGGGATGCGCGTACGCGCAGAAAACCGTCTCTTGCACTACGTATCCACACGAAACGGACGATCGCCGGTTCCGTCAATTGGTAGAGGCGCGCAAACACCGCTGTGGCGGCGAGCTTCGCTCCCACGAACGCAGCGCCGCCCACCGCAAAGTCGCCGCGCGCGAGTGCCACGAGCGCAATAACCTTGAACGGATAGATCACGAGCACCGGCACAACAAACAACGCGAGCGCCTGCGTCGGCGGACGGCGGCGAATCCAATCCCCTACCGCCGTCAGATGCGCGATGACCGCGAGCCGCGCCATTGCCCGATTGCTTCGTGCCCAGAACCATTCCTCGAATAGCAGCACTGCGGCGGCGATCCACAACAGCACTGCCGTCAGCCCATGCGGTCTCGACGACGAGCCTGCGACCGCATCAGGTGCATGCCACTGCCGAGCCTGCGCGTCTCTGGAATAGTGACGATAGCTGCCAGCCATAAGGTGCCCTAGGGTAATTGAATGGATCATATGCTCAACGCATGACCCCCCGTGTCGGCGTTTGTCTCATAGTTGTGTCGCCGACCAGGAGTGCCGACGTCAGACGTGAAGCGTGCGCGCAGGATTCGCCGGTGCCCGTGGTGCTCGCCTGAGCGGTCCCATCAGTCCAGCCGAATCGCCATGTCGAAGTGCCAGGTTCGGCGGATCTCGATCACGTCGAACTCGCGGGCCAGACCCGGCGGGAACGCCTCGTAGGGCTTCTGGCTGTCCACGACGCGTCGGATCGCTTCGTCGAGGGCTGCCACGCCGCTGGATTGAACGATGGTCACCGACTCCACCGAGCCGTCGCTACGAATGGCCACCGTCACGAGGGGATCGCTGTGAGGCTGCTTCGCCGCTTCGCGGACCATGTCGAACGTCATGTTCAGCTGGATCTTCCGGGCCCAGGCTTCCGCGTACAGGATGACTTCCGCGTTGGGGTCAGTGCGACCCCATAGCCTGTATCGACGTGCGGTGCTCGACGAGGGCGGCAGGCGCGTTGCAGCTTCACGGCGGGCGGCCTCTTCGTCCAGCTGTCGTCCTATCGCCCGAAGCGTCGCTTCCCGTCTTGCGGCGGCGTCTTGCGCCTCCTGCCGAGCCGCTTCTTGTCGTGCGGCCTCTTGTCGTGCGGCTTCCTGTCGTGCGGCCTCCTGTCGTGCGGCCTCCTGTCGTGCGGCCTCCTGCTGTGCGGCCTCCTGCTGTGCGGCCTCCTGCTGTGCGGCCTCCTGTCGAGCCGCCTCCTGCTGTGCGGCCCCCTGCTGTGCGGCCTCCTGCCGTGCGGCCTCCTGCCGTGCCGCCTCCTGCGGCCGTCTCTCGCCGAGCCGCCTCTTGCTGTGCAGCCTCTTGCCGTGCCGCCTCCTGCCGTGCCGCCTCCTGCCGTGCCGCCTCCTGACGAGCCGCCTCCTGACGAGCCGCCTCCTGACGAGCCGCCTCCTGACGAGCCGCCTCCTGCCGAGCCGCCTCCTCTTGACGTGCGGCCTCTTGCCGTGCCGCCTCTCTTGCCGAGCCGTCTCTTGCCGCGCCGCCTCCTCTTGCCGTGCCGCCTCTTGCCGTGCTGCCTCCTGGCGCGCCGCCTCTTGGCGTTCTGCCTCCTGCCGCGCTGCATCGCCAGCATCTGGAACCGCCGGCATCGCGGTCTCCGGAATCGGGACGCTTGGCGCTGCCGTGATGTCGGGCGTTGGCATTGCTGGAGCGGCGGGCACGAGCGGCGTGGCCCCGTCGGTCCGCGGCAACGCGATCATGGGGGACTCGGCGATTGGCAGGGGCGCCGTCTCAGCGGGACGATCGGCGAGCAAAGGCATTTGCGCAGGGCGATTGGCCTCCGGTCTGATCGCTGCTTCAGTCCGCCGCGGAGTCGGCGCACGGGATACGGGTGGCGTCGGCGCCGGCGCACTGGCAACAGGCCGATCGACCGATGCCTGCGGCAACGGCTCCGCGACCGGCGTGACCGCCGGCTCCGCGGTTGTGACCTGCGGCGGAACGACTACGACGCGCAGATCGGGTGCCTCGATCCGTCGAACCTGCCAAGGGAAGCCGAAGCCCGGACGCCACAGCCCCTGGCCACCGAAAATCAAGCTCAATACCCACATGTGAATCAGCACCGAGAGCAGCAGCGCATTCGTCAGTCGTTCGCGCTCAGGGTTCATGCGTTGGCTGTCGGCGCTTCGCTGGAACCTGTGGAACTCAAGCGTGCTCTGCCGTCGCTGCTTTGGGCACTGCTGCTGGCGCGGGGCAGGATGGCGCCATGTCCGGCGCGCCTGTCGACTTGACACGCCCACCGGTCATGACCTTGCCAATGCACCCGAAGACATTCGTGGACCGCATCCGGTTCATTGTCGTATCCACACCCGTCAGACTTCGGGGTCGATTCTCACATGTTCGAACGAACCGCCCGCTTCTTGCACGCTTCCGGGAGTGAAGCGAGGTTACTGGCCAGAACTTGGGAGGGCTCGTCCATGGCAGCGTAGGCGCTGCGCCGGAGGGATAGCAAAAATGCTACCTCCCCAAGCGGAGGTGCCCCTTAGTCGTTCGACCGAATTGAGGCCGAGTGAGGGCCGATACCGCGCGTTTCTGTTCGCCGATCGCGGTTCGCATTTTTGCTAACCATGCTCGACCGGGCTCCCCCGCGGTCTCGACTCCAACAAGACCGAGGTCGGTCGAACGGCCGATTCCCGCGACATCGTCCGCTCCAGACAATGACGCCAGCGGGCGCTATCCCGACACTTCAACGGGGGCGAGCCGCCTTACGCGCGGGCACTGGCGCGCCTTGCCAGCTAATACACTTAGTGATATACTTTGCGTCGAGTCTTCAAGACGCGCCACTTCGTGCGCTGGATGCGGAAGACGCCGCTGACGGACAACGACCTTTGTCGGGCCGTCGCCGAGATGGAAAGCGGACTGGTCGATGCTGATCTGGGCGGCGCGGTCCTCAAGAAGCGCGTAGCTCTTCCCGGTCGCGGCAAGAGCGGCGGTGCGCGAGTCCTGCTGGCGACCAACCGGAAAGAGACGTGGTTCTTCGTTTTCGGCTTCGAGAAAAATGAGCGAGCGAACGTAAGCGCTGCGGAGTTGGATGCGCTGCAGAGCCTCGCAGATGATCTGCTGGCGCTTTCGTCGCAGCAGCTCGATGCATATGTTTCGAGCGGGGCATTGCAGGAGATTTGTCATGCGTAAGAAGCTCAAGGTCGCCAGCCGCGTCCTCAACGCGGTCCACGAGACCGCGCGCGACCTCCACACTGCGGGGTTCATCGACAAGCGCCGTATGCGCCAGTACGAGGCGCTCTGCCTCGCGCCCGTTCCCGATTATTCGAGCAGGAAGATTCGGGCGCTGCGGAGTCGCTACAAGCTGAGCCAGGCCGTGCTGGCGTCGGTCCTGAACACCAGCCTCTCCACGGTCAGGCAATGGGAGATCGGCGACAAGCATCCGAGCGGTCCGTCGCTGAAGCTACTCGACCTGTTGGACCGAAAGGGCCTGGAAGCGTTAACTTGAGTCAGATCACCGGAACGCGTTCCGAACTGGATCGGATCCTCGCGGCGCCGGAATCACGCGAAGCCGCTTCACCCATGCCGGTGTGGGGCATTGGCGGTCCCGTCAGCGCTGCATCTGCATCAGCCGCTGCATCGGCATCACGTTGTGATCGAGGTGAGTCA
>CAVZAE010000019.1:0-194968 GCA_963773195.1 uncultured beta proteobacterium | reverse complement strand
CCCAATCGCCGCCCTCGAGCCGGAACATCGTCCGGTGCACGCCGGGCAGCAGCTTCACATCCTCGACCGAGGCCTCGGTGACCCAGCCCTTGTCCACCGTCAGCGTCGTGACTTCGGACTTGGTCATGAATGGCATGGTGACGCTGATGAGTTCCTTGGTGTTCGGATCGAAGATGAGCTTCACATCCTTCTTCACCAGGTCTTCCGCGGCCTTCTCGGGCATGACCAGGCCGAAAAGCTCGGTGAACAGCTTGACGGCGTCGGGCCGGTCGGCCGTGGGCGGCACGTACATCATCGGTCGCGAGTCGCCGTGGACGGCAAACGAAAAAGCAGAGCCGGCGGCGGCTTTCGCTTGCTGCGCCGTCGCGGCCTGCGGCTGCAGAGCCGCGATTGCAAACAAGATAAAGAGCGTGACTACGCGTTGCATTGCCATACTCCTTGCATCCTGGTCCGGCCGCGAGCCCATTCCAAGCGGGCAGCGCGCGCACTCAGGATGCTGAAGAATGAGCGGGCGCCCATCGCGCAGGGCGCCCGCCCAGTCACGACAAATCCACCTGGGCTGTTAGTTTCGCTACTGAAGTCGCGGCCGCCTCGCGGAGAGACGGCCCGCGTGTTTCACGAGCGAATGGATCGGTTCGTTTGGGTGCGTGCCGCGGGCGGCCCTTGCGAGCCGCCCGCCTCGCACCGGCTCAGTCGCCAGGGGTCTTCTTCAACTGCTCCATCTTCTTCTCCATCTCGGCTTTGATCGCCGACATGTTGAAGCTCGCACCCGGCTGCATCGGCGGGTAATCGAGGAAGGTCTGGGCTTCCTTCGCGACCTCCTGCTGCACGAAGACGAAGCGCCAGAACTGAGCGACGAAGAATCGGTAGTAGTTAACCGACCCGCCGAACTTGCCGTCAGGCCAGCCGGTTCGCTCGAACGGATCCAGGCGGAGGTTGACCAGCGTCGGCCAGTCGACCTTGACCGTGCCGCCAAACCAGCCATTGGGTTGGTCGGTGAAGCGATACTTGTAGTCGTCTATCCGCACCGCCGCGAGCGTGCTCTCCGTGAAGTAGAAGATTTCGTGGCGCGCGGACGGACCCTTTCCGGTGATCGCATCCAACTGGTTGTAACCGTCGAGATGGACTTTGTAGGTCTTGTCCCCGATTTGTTTTCCTTTCAACAGTTCTCCGGCGATGTTGGGATTGCCTGCCGCAGCAACGAAGGTGGGAAACCAGTCCAGGCCGGAGAAGATTCCGTTCTGGATCGAGTCCGCCGGGACGTGGCCGGGCCAACGGAGGATGAAAGGACACCGCCAGCCGCCTTCCAGCCCAAGCCCCTTGCCCCCTGCGAACGGCGTCTGTCCGCCATCGGGCCAGGTGAAGTTCTCGGTGCCGTTGTCGCTGGTGAAGGCGATGATGGTGTTGTCCTCAAGACCGTTGTCCTTGAGGTATTTCATCACCGAGCCAACGATGTCGTCGAGTTGCGCCATGCCGGCTTCCTGGATAGACCAGCCATTCTCCGGCGTGCGCATGCTCTCGTACTTTTCCGAGAGGTGCGTCTCCACATGCATGCGGGTCGGATTGAGCCAGAGGAAGAAGGGCTTGCCGTCGGCCTTGGCCTTGTCCGTGAACTTGAGCGCGTTGGCGAGGATTTCATCGTCCACGGTCTCCATCCGTTTCGGATAGAGTGTGCCGGCGTCCTCGATCTTCTGCTTGCCGATCTTGCCCCAGCGCGGCTGCACGGTGGCATCGTCCTTGTCCGTCGCCCAGCTATGGACCATGTTGCGCGGGCCGACCTTGTCCTTGACGGCCGGTGGATAGTTGCGGTTCGCGGGATCCTCCATCGCGTCCAAGTGATAGAGGTAGCCGAAGAATTCGTCGAACCCATGCACCGTGGGGAGGAATTCGTTGAGGTCGCCCAGATGGTTCTTGCCGAACTGCCCGGTGGCGTAGCCCATGGATTTGAGCGCCGTGGCAATCGTCGGCGCTGTCGCCGGCATGCCAATGGTTGAGCCCGCCTGGCCGACCGTCGTCAGACCGGTGCGGATGGGCAACATGCCTGTGATGAAGTTCGCCCGGCCCGCCGTGCAACTGGCCTCGGCGTAGTAGTCGGTGAACCGCATGCCCTCCTTGGCCATCCTGTCGAGGTTCGGTGTGCGTCCGGCCATCATGCCTTGATGATAGGCGCCGATGTTCCAGATGCCGATGTCATCGCCCATGATCATGATGATGTTGGGCTTCTTCTGCGCCAGCGCGGGCGTAATCGCGAACATCGCCGCCGCGCTCACCAGCACACAACACAATCGTTTCAAGTTCATATCACGACTCCTTGGCATTGAATGGATACCGAACTGATCACTTCTCGATCCACTTCTCTGTACCGCTCGCTACATTCATAATTCTCGCGACACGTCGCTGGTTAGAGCGCTCCCCTGCTGCCTCATGACGGCCTCACGGGTTCGATCGCCGCTTTGACGGCTTCCAACAACGCGGTGCCGCGGAAAGGTTTTGCCAGGTAGGCCGCCGCCCCACATCGCTTGGCCTTCTCGCGCAGACCCGGCGCGTCATGCGCCGTGATCAATATGAACGGCGGCGAAAGATGCCGTTCTCGCAAAGCCGCCAGCAGTTCCAGGCCGGACATCCCAGGCAGCTTCAGGTCGCTGACGACGCACGCAATATCTTCATCGGCGGCTCCCGCCAGCAGCGCTTCCGCCGACGTGAATGTCGAGCAGCCAAAACCGGCAGCTTTGAGCAATCGTTCCATCGCCTCGCGCATACTGTCGTCGTCTTCGACCACCAGGACCAACCCGACCAGGTCAATGACCATTGCCGATTTCCGCTCGGCCGGTGCGGCCGCTCGACTCACCCACGGATTGAGCGGCCATGCGAGCGATCCTCCACGCTTCGTGACGCAGAGACAATCCGACCAAGGGGACAAGCGGTGGGCACTAACGGGCCATGCAATTGGCCCGAAGGGGCCATGCGGTTGCCCGACCAGCGCGCGCGGGCGGGAGCGGGCCCCTAACTTCGGAAGAGTTTTGCAGCAGCTCCGCCAGCCGGCCGAGGCCGGCCGCCGAGTCGACACCGAGCTTGGCCATGACTTGCGCGCGATGCCTCTTGATCGTGCGTTCCGCGATGCCCAGCTCGTGAGCGATCTGTTTGTTGAGCTTGCCGGCGACAATGCCGTCGAAAACCTCGCGCTCGCGTTGTGTCAGCGAATCGAAGCGCGCGCGCAACCGGCCCGCTTCGTCGCGCGATCTGCGCTGTTCCGCATCGCGCGCGAGCGCGCGCCGGAGGGCATCGAGCAGGATGTCGCGCTGTACGGGCTTTGTCAGGAAGTCGACTGCGCCGGCCTTCATCCCCCGCACGGTGGAGGGCACGTCGGCGTGCCCTGTCAGAAAGACCACCGGCAGGTTGACGCCTCCTCGCTGAAGGGCCTCCTGAAGCGCGAGACCGGAGGGTCCCGGCAAGCGCAGATCGAGCAGCAGGCACCCCGGACGATCGGGCACGGGATGCAGGAGGAACTCGCCCGCCGAGCCGTAGCCGAGCGCATCGAATCCGGCGGCACCAAGCAGCCGCAGCAGGGCGGTGCGCATCGACTCGTCGTCGTCGACGACGTGGATCAGCGGAGTGGTGTTCATGCCGGGTTCGGCGACGGCGCGTCGCTCGCGACAGCCAAGGGCAATTCGACCTGAAACACCGCGCCATCGCCCGGTACGTTCTCAGCCCAGACGCGTCCACCGTGGGCTTCGACAATGGTCCGCGTAATCGACAGGCCAAGCCCCATGCCTTTGCGTTTGGTGCTGAAGAACGAGTCGAAAACCTTCGTCAGGTGCTCAGGCGCGATACCGCGACCGCGATCGTGCACCGATATGAGGACGCCACTCGCACCCCTCGCCAAGGAGACGACGACCGTGCGCAGGACTTCGGGAACGTCGGCCACGGCGTCCATGGCGTTGAGAACGAGATTGATGAGCACTTGCTGGATCTGGACCCGGTCCCCGACTATTGTAGTGGCTGTCGCTGCCGGTCGGATGTCGAGTGTCACGCCGCGCCGCTTCGCTTCGCTGCGAATGATGGGCTCCAGATCGCTCAGGAGTCCGTTGAGTTCGACCGGTTCCCTTTCAAATTCATTCTTGCTGAGCAGTTCCCGAAGGCGATGGATCACTTCGCTGGCACGCAGGTCGTCGCGGCGGATGTCGGCGAGAATCCCGCGCAGTTCGTCGCGTCGATCCGTGCCGGACTCGAGGAGGAGGTCCGCGGCGTCCGTATTGCTCAGGATTGCGCCGAGCGGCTGGTTGATCTCGTGCGCGATGGCACCCGTCAGTTCCCCAGCCATCGCAAGGCGCGACGCACGCGCGAGATCGACGCGTTGCGCCAGCTCAGCCTGTTCGGCCAAGCGGCGCCGGCGACGCTGATAGAACAGCGCCGTGATAAGCAATGTCTGTCCGACGATGACCGCCAGCGCAACGGCAATTTGCCACCAGTATTGGCGCCAGAGGGGCACGGTCGCGAAGCGAATCTCGCATCCGTTGGGCAGGCGTCGCTCGTCCAGCGACCAGCGCTGCAGTGCGCGAGCGTCGGCAATGCACCGGCTAGGCACTTCGCAGCATGACGCGGTCCGGCGCAGGCGGCATTCCGGCCACCGCCTCCCAAACATGCTGCCCGACGAGCTTTCCATGTTCTTCGTACGACTCCGCCATGCCGGCGGCCATGCCGAAGCCAATGTACGTTTCGACGATGCCGTAGACCGGTGCGACGGAGCGGGCGCTGATCGCATGGAGGACTTCGCGCGGCGTGTACGGTCGGCCCAGCCTGTCCCGAAACTGCGCAAGGTAGAGGACGATCGTATCGGCGGGCTCCGCCGCCACTCTGGAAACGAGTTCGGGCAGCGGCAGACCGACAGCGAATTCCAAGGGCAGCGCATCCGGCTTGTTCGAAAGTACCTGCCGCGCCTGATGCTCGGCCCTCCGGTCCAAATCCGACGCACCGGACACCACAAGAATGCGCCGTGCTCCGGGCTGCAAGTGTCGCGCCAGATCGACAGTTCCGCCAAAGTCCGGCGACGTAACCACTGCCGTTGCGTCAGCCGGAAGCCCCGCGGAATCGAACAACCTCCGAAGGCCATCCGGAGAAAACCAGCCGGGCGCCCGGCCAAAGCTGCGCACCGTGCCGTCGGTAGAAGTCCAGCGCCAATTGGCTGATCGCAACCACCACATCGACGCGAAGGTCCTTGTACTTCTTGGCGAGAAGCGCGGCGAGTTCAGCCTCGTACAGTTCGGTCTTGAAGCGTTGCGCATCGAGCGGCTCGGAAAAAAAGACGACGCGCCGCTGCGCGTCCTGGGCCAGCCGCGCGCGCATGGCCCTGTCCATTTCCAGATACGCAGGAAGATAGGGGTCGGTGCCGTTCAGGATCAGCACGCGGGCCTCTTCCTCGGCCGCATACGCCGGCCCCACTGCCGTGCCCAACCCGAGGAACGTGACGAGAAGCCACGCCGCTGGCATCACCGCTCGCATCATACGTTGAACGAGTCGCCTCACATCCGCGCCTCGGGAGCAACCGGTTGCGCGCGCACCGGCGCCGCCAGCTTCTCGGCCTTCGGCACCGCGTGCGCGAAGATCTACCTCGAGATATTGGTCAATCGTACGCAAAGTCACGAGAACCCCATACGACCGGTTCACGAAAACGCGTGGCGGGACGACAACACGGTCTTCCAGACCGTGGATTTTGCCGGGAATGCCTCCATGCCAGCTTGGCTTAGATCAAGGCTGCCTCACGGTTCCGTTATGTCAGCCCAAACTCACGGGGAGTCCTCCACGGCGAAAGGCGGCTTTCGGGCCAATTGGACAGCGGTGCGTAAGGTCTGGCCGATAACGGACTGTCACCCACGACTGCTATCGACCCGAAGGCGACGCTTGTTGCGCGAGAAGCGGCCGCGCCAGTTAGCTGCCACGTTTGATACCTGCCCACCCCGGGGCAACGCATGGAGAGTCTAGCGCCATGATCTTTATGTCGCCAGCGTTCGAGGCGGCTCCTAACGCCCCCCTTTATTACGTGCATACGTCACGGCCCCGAGCCAGCATCACTACGTTTTGCCGCAGGCAGAAACGGCAGCACCAGCGCGCGTGCGTCGACCCGCGCACCGATGCGGGCGAGCAGCAGGAATGAACCGACGAGCTTCCGGTGCAGGAAGATCGTCTCGGGCGGCGGCGGTCGCAGCAGGCGACGGCGGAGGGCCAGCTCGAAACCTAGATCGCGCGCCCGCGCTGCAAGCCCCGAAGCAGCGAAGTCATACCGTCCCCGATGTCGCAGCGGTTCGCAGACGAGCAGGATCATCTCGACGCCCGCCCGGACGCGGTCGGGCGGATCGTCTGCGCCGACATAACCGATTGCGACTGCTTCCCGACCTACTGCATCGAGGTCGCCCTCGATGACCGCGCGGGTGATGCGGGCGTAGCGCGCCACGAACTCGGCGCTGAAGGTCTTGGTCGCGCCGAAATCGAGCAGCGCGACACGTCCGCTCTCGGGCTGGTAGAGGTAGTTGGCGAAGTTGGGATCGGTCTGCATGACGCGGAACTCGAACAGCTCGCGGAATAGCAACTTCTCGAGCAGCGCACCGACGGCGTCGCGGCGGGCCTGAGAGGCGCCGAGCTGAGTGATGTCTTCGAGCGGGACGCCTTCGACGTAGTCCATCGCCATCACCCGCGGCGTCGTCAGGTCCCAATGGACGCGCGGAACGACGAGGGCGGGCTCATCCGCCACCAACCTAGCGTAGCGTTCGAGAAAGCGCGCTTCCTGAACGTAGTCGGCTTCCTGCGCGAGCTGGCGCTTGGCTTCGTCGGCGATGGCGTCGACATCGAGATCGAGCGGCAACAGGTTGAGCAGCCTGAGGAGGACCGCGACGTTGTCCACGTCGCTGGTGATCGACCGTGCCACGCCTGGGTACTGGATCTTGAGCGCGAGGTCGCGCCCATCGCGTGTGCGAGCGCGGTGCACCTGCCCGATCGAGGCGGCCGCGACAGGCTCATAGTCGAACTGCGCAAAGCGCGCCTCCCAGCCCTTCCCCAATTCGCGCCCGAGGACCCGGTGCAACTGCGAGGTCGGCATCGGCGCAGCCCCCGTGCGCAGTACGGCCAGCGCCTGCGCAAACTCGGCCGGCAGCACATCTTCGCCTTGGAGCGAAACGATCTGGCCGAGCTTCATCGCCGCACCACGCAGGCGGGCAAGCCGGGCCGCGAGTCGCTGCGCGTTGCGGGCGGAAAACAGGGCGGTGCCCGTCGAACTCGGGCTCGGTCGGGCCAATCCGCGCAATCCTTCGACCGCGCCTCCGACGGCCATCTCCGCCGCGGCGAATCCGATACGCGCAAGCCGCCCCAGCCGGGTTTGGGGCACCGGTGCCGGTTTCGGTTTACTGGTCACGGGTGACTTCAGAACCCTTCAGTCTGAGCGAGATTCCGCCAGCCGGAGAGTCCTGCCGCTCTTCTTGCGCCCGTGCGCGGCGCGGGCTCCGCCTTTGATTTCCATTGATAGTTTTTCAATCAATCAACCGGCCCGCGGGGCCAGGCGTATCGCGCACCTCGCGGCTCCCTTCCAGTAGGCTCGCCGCCCCGCCCGCTAGGGGCGTCCCCCGAACTAGAAGTCGCCCGGAGGATCAGGCCCCCGAGTATTTTGGCAATAAAAAACTCAAATACTGATCAAACGCGCGAGACAGCCTGACCCCGACTATCCGTATTTGCCAATCCCCTCCGGGGTCTAGTCAACCACCTGCCTTGGTGATCGCTCTTCTCGACTAAGGATTCGCCGCAGTAAGGGCAGGGCTTCAGCGGGGCACGGCCGTAATTCCGGTACGCCGGGATTGCATCGTCAGCTTCTCTGATCGTTCACCTCTATGTCTCACCTGTACCTGGCTTTTCATCGGCCAGATTCGGGCCGAGCGACCTTCTCCGTCCGCTCTGTCGGGCCCTCAGCCGGTTGAGCTGTCGGTTGGGTAGGTAGCGACGGCTCCAAAGGTTCTTGGTCCACGAAGAATGAAATGGGCACGGTCGGGCTCATCTCACCTCCTTGGTGGTGTCGCGAGCGTCACGACCAATGCGGCGGCGAGGCGCGACGTGACGTCCGACCGTTGCTGTGTCAGTCTGCTTGGCACCGCTCTGCTAATCGCAGAACGCCGTGAGTCAGCGCCATAGCGCGCGAGCTCGTGCCGAAATGTCGACCATCACGGTCGGCACAGATGGTACATTGCACAGGCGCTTCGGTCGCCTCTGCGCACAATCGGCCACGCGCAACGCTCAAAGTGCTGAAAGAGGCATTCCGGGATGAACCGGCTCAGCGTGTGCGTAAACGTGCCGATCGCCGGACTTGGCCTGCTGGCGCGAATAGAAGCGTTGCGGGACGATGAGGTGCAGGTGGTCCTTCGCTCGCGTCATGGCGACGTACAAGCAGTCGCCGCTCCTCTTCAATCTCTTCGGTAGACCCAGTGCTCATGTCGGACGGGATGCAGCCATCCACGACGTTGAGGATCTGTACCGCCTTCCATTCCTGGCCCTTGGCAGAGTGGATCGTCGACAAGATCAGGTAGTCATCGTCACGGTCTCGGTGCGCCCGCCTCATCGCTCGTGGCCGACGGCGGGTCGAGGGTGACCTCGGTCAGGAACCGCTCGCGTGACGGGTAGGTCGAGGCAATCTGCTGCAATTGGAGGAGGTCACCCTGGCGGACATGGGCGTCGTCGTAAATTCGCTGCAAGTGCGGCTCGTACCAGCGGGTGACCACGTCCATCTCGGCGGGCCAAGTCGGACTTCGCTTGGCGGAGCGATCCGAACATGCCAACAAAGGACGTCCAATCTCTGGCAGCCGCCGGCGGCATCTTGAACGCCTGCATCGCTGACATGGGATCCGGCGCGCTCTCCATGGCGTCGAGGAGCTTGCCAGCCGTGGCCGGTCCGACGCCAGGGAGCAGTTTCACCGCCCGAAATCCCGACAACCGGCTGCGCGGGTTCTCCGCCCAGCGGAGAACGCTCAACACGTCCTTGATGTGCGCAGCTTCCAGGAACTTCAGTCCGCCGTATTTCACGTACGGGATCCCGCGCCGGTCCAACTCGAGCTCCAGCTGGGCGCTGTGGCTGGAGCTTCGGAACAGGACCGCCTGCGATTTCAGCGCTATGCCGGCCTCCCGATACTCGAGGACCTGCTCGGCCACGCATCGCGCCTGGTCGCCTTCGTCGCGAACCGTGACCAGCTTCGGCTTCTCTGACGAGAGTCGTTCTGTCCAGAGATTCTTGGTATAGCGTTCGGCGGCGAGCCCAATGACGGCGTTGGAAGCATCGAGGATGGGTTGTGTGGAGCGGTAGTTGCGCTCGAGCGTGACGACGCTGGCCGGCGGCTCGAACTGTTGCGGGAAATCGAGGATGTTGCGGACGGTCGCCGCTCGAAACGAGTAGATGGACTGTGCATCGTCGCCGACGACGGTCAAGCCTTGGCCGTCGGGCTTCATGCCGAGAAGAATCGACGCCTGGAGCCGATTGGTGTCCTGATACTCGTCGACGAGAATGTGGTCGAAGCGGCCGCCGATTTCCCGCGCCAAGTCCGGCTCCGCGACCATCTGGGACCAGTAGAGCAGCAAGTCGTCGTAATCGAGCACGTTCTGCGACTGCTTTTCGGCGACGTAGGCGTCAAAGAGCTTCTTCAGTTCCGACTCCCATTGGACGAACTGAGGGAACGTGCTCTTGAGGACCTCGCCCAGTGGCGCTCCGCTGTTGACGGCGCGGGAATAGATGGCAAGACAGGTTCCTTTGGTCGGAAACCGCTTCTCCGTCTTCGACAAGCCAAGCTCATGCCGTGCGATAGCGAGCAGATCTTCCGAATCGCCGCGGTCGTGGATGGTGAAGGAATCCTGCAGCCCGATGCGTTCGGCGTATTCCCGAAGCAGCCGTGCGCCCACACGCGTGAAAGGTCCCGGCCCAAGGCAGGGTCGGTGCTCGTTGCCCCTGCGCTGCTGCCGAAGAACGCGACTGAGAATCTGTCCCGCCCGACGCTCCATCTCCACTGCCGCCCTGCGGGAGAACGTAAGGAGCAGGATTCGCTGCGGGTCCGCGCCGGTGAACACCAAATGTGCCACTCGGTGGGCGAGCGTGTTGGTCTTGCCGGAACCGGCGCCGGCGATGACCAGCAATGGCTCACGTTTGTCGGTCTCTGGCGTCCCGATACCGTGCTCCACTGCGAGCCGTTGCTCGGCGTTCAGCGAAGCAAGGTAATCATCGGTCCCACTGTATGTTGCCAGGGACCTGGGCAGGGCCGGCGAAGCTGGGTCCTTCAATGGGACGAGCATGTTCATTCCCTTCGATGGGCGTGGTCGGGTGTCTTACCGCCGTGCAGCGTTAACCGTTAACTTTTGTAAGTGTCTCGCGGAGTCGGGAGACGAACTCTCTCGGGCTAGTGCAGTTGGTGGCCTTGTGCCTTCAGAAGCAGCCCGTACATGTACGAGTTGGCTGCTGACACTGCTATGTCTAACCCACATTGCACGACGCTGGCGGGGTCCCACCCTGCGGATAGCGCTTGGGCGCTAAAGATGAAGTTGGCAGCGTCGTTTTCCGCGAGGGCAAGGGCAAAAAAGACATCGCATCGCTGCATTTTGGTAACAACGCTGTCAATGTCGGAAACAGTGAGCTTGTCGAATATATGCAAGCGTTTCAACGCGTCGAAGTTCGTTAAGTACGAGAAGCAGTCGCTCCGAGCTGCAAAAGCTTCAGCTAGCCATCCCTCGGTCAGTTCCACACCAGCATCCTCCAACGATTCTCGATCTACCGAGGCGGCATCGAGGACCTGCCGCCGCAGCATCTCGTGGTGAAGCGAGTACGGGTTTCTAAAATCGCTTTGCGGGATATCCATGATCTAGTCCTATTAGGGTTGTCGTCCGATGGTGTTGCCTACTTCCATTGGCAAGACTTCTAGGAGACTTCTGCAAACCAACATTCGGGGACCGGGGGCCGAAGCCCCCGGCGGCGGTCAGTCAGTCGCGTATTTGGCGTTGCCGAAGCCCCTAGCCAAATTCTTTTTGCCACGCACCTTTCTCGAAACCCGCGCCCAGCGTGCCTTCACACCCTTTCGGGGCGGGTACAGGTGCAGGTGCGAGTGCTGGTGCTGGTGACGGTACTGCTGGCAGCGCCACGTAGCTCACTCTCCACGCACAATTTCGTCGATGGTCGAATAGCAGAGAACTTCCGGCGTGGTCTTTTGTTCATGGTTCTTGCGCACTGTGCGCATCTTCACGCGAAATAACATGTGCTTAAGTGCTTGTAGGGACACACGGTCGGCGCGAATTTGAATGTCGAGCAGCTTCGTTAGCGCCGTGTATAGGTCGCTGCGAGCGCCAAGCACAAAGCGCCCATTTGGACCGGGACGACCGGAGCCGTTTCGCGCGAAATGCTCGAAACAGTTTCAGACCAAAGAACTCTCCCGACTGAACGATCGAGAAGTGCAACATCACCTTCGGCGCCCTGAAGATGAACGCTGTGTCGTGCCCAGTGAACTTCGCCTCAAGCCAAATACCCTCCGGCAGGAGTGGGCGAAAGCCCTCGACGACTATCTCCTCGTTTGGACACGGGCCGGCGAGCGACAACAGGCATCTTCGCGTCGACTTAAGACTCCTAAGCCGTCCGAGTTCACGAGATCACCCGGTTGCTGGCGGCGATTTGCTGCTCGATCCAGTCCGTAATCGATTGCTCGATCCACCCAACCGCGCGCGCGCCGAGTGAGATCTGCTGCGGAAACGTGCCGTCAGAAATCCGCTGGTAGATCGTCGAACGTGAAAGTCCGGTACGGGCTTTGACCTGCGGTAACCGGAGGATTGTCTGAGCCATGTTGGTAGCTCCCGGCGCCATTTGGCGCGTGCTGAACATGGCTAAATTCTGCTACCAATTCATCGCACCGTCTTGTGGCGTGTGCTCGGTCGCGACATACACGTCCTGGCAGACGCTATTACGTCTGCTGTGCAGGCGCAGAGTTTTTGTGAGCGCGAAGCCAGTTGTAGACCGTCGTCGGTCCTCTCGTTGACGTTAGGGGCGCGCCGATCTCTTTCGCGAAGTCAGACACCTTCTCGTAGATTGCGCGCGACCGCTTCAGAATTGGGCCGGGATCGGTTGCTTCAAAGAGTTCGATCGCTCGTGCCCTTATCCGATACGTTCGTTCGTGGCGCTTGCGGGCACGCCGAACAGCGACATCGGAGCCGGCCTCACGATCGAGAGCACGGCGCACTTCACATATTAGTTCGAGAACATCGGCCATAAGAGCCGTCGCGCTGACTGCGTCTCTCGCTTCGATGGCGCGTGCGACATGTTCCAGTTGGTGAAGTGTCATCGCGCATAGCAACTGGCGCTGACCGATTGACCGACCCTTGTGCAACCTCAGGGTGTACGTCGGTTCATTGCTGATAAAGCGGTCGCAGAAGACGTCAACGAGCGCGGTGCCTGCCACTTTGAGTGGACTAGTGGATTGGCGTCGCGAGTCGCCTGCGACACCCCCACGGGTGACCATCGCAACCGCCACTTGTATGGCTTCGTGGAGTTCTTCGATTGATGGGTTGCTCGGCGCAGGTCGCTGAACGCCTTTGTCCGTAAACAAGGGGGCCTCGAAGAACCATGTGGCCGCCTCCGCCACCAGCGTCGAAATTCGTCCAAAGTCGCCGCTCTGTGGCGGCGGTCGAAGGGGGTCAAGCGACCTGAAATGGAAACGCTGCTTTTGAGCCTTGCCGGGTGTTGCCGCGCGGGACATAGATGCCTCTTGGCATTTCAATCATGGGACGCCAAGAAGCAAGTAATGCGCCAAATGGTCGGCGGGGAATCAGGGGGTGGATTCGAACGCGTGCTAGGACGTAAACCTAACCACGCTTTCAGGCGTGCGCCCTAAACGGCTTATCCACCTGTCCGTGGCGGCGTATTCTTGCGCGGATGCCATCAGTCGGGCACGAAGAAATCGCTTGCCTCTCGTGCGCTGCCGCGCTTTAGCTCTGAAAGTCGGCCGCCACAGTCTCGTCGACCGCACATTTAACCTGAGACCATGGGTTGAACTACCGCCACTATCGAGCGAGAGACCATTTATCGCGAGATCTGCGGCTGACCCGGTCTCGAACAGTGGCCAAGCGATTCAGGATCTCGGACGCAGGACTCCGAAAGATCTGTCGCAAGCCAGACGTCCCGCTTCCACCACTCGGCTACTGGGCAAAGGTTGCTGCGGGAACGAATCCGCGCGTTGTCCCGCTTCCATCCAAGCATATCGGTCCCACAAGGTCCGATCGACGAACTCTCGTCGACGAACGAGGGTCCGAAGAATCGTGGCCAACCATAACGGTCAAGGACAGCGCGACAGATGTGCACGAAACAGTGTGGCGCGCCGGGAATCGGATGGGGCCGCGCTGGCGTCTGCGTATCTCGATGGGGACGAGCCTGAGGAGTAGCGGAAGCCACCGGCTTTACTGGCTATGCGCCGTGGTGGCTGAATCACGACACCGTTGATGCTGTGAGTGCCAACGTCAGCATCGATCTTGGCACTACGCGCTCTTGGTGCCCGATTGAGTAGAGCCTACCGCTGGTTGAAGTTTGCCGAGCTCCGCCAGCCGTTCACCCAGCCTATTCCAAGCTGCCTTCGCCTCCGCGTCACGTGTCGATCGAACATAAATGTCGGTCGGACGGCGAATCGAATAGTGGCCCAGGATGCGGCTGATCAAATCGGTTGAGTACCCGAGCTCGCCAAGAAGCGTTGCCGCCGAGCGGCGCAAGTCATGCGCCGTCCAATCGGGCACCGGGCAGCCATCCCGCGAATTGGCAATCGCCCACACCAGCGCGTGTTGCCGAACGGGATGGTCTCGCCGCGTCGGCGATGGAAACACATAGTCGCCGTCGTGTCCGCGCCGCGAAAGGATGGCGAGCGCTGGGCGGGATAGAAAAACGAGATGTGAACCCTCGCGCTTGCGCGCCCGGATGGCCCAGGTTCCGTTTTCGAGATCAATATCGGCCCACTTTGCAGCCGTCACTTCGCCGGGCCGCGCAGCCGTTAGGGCAATGAGGCGCAACGCGTCCTGCACCTCCTGCGACACGCCCGACTTCGGCAACCATCTGAACCACGCCTTCCACTCCCCGATGGTGAACGCTCGATCACGCGGAACGTAACGCGATTCCTTCGGCGCCCGGACGCCGGTCGTGGGGTCGACGCTGACCGCGATCCGCTCATGGTCCAGCGCATGCCGGTACGCGGCACGGAGCTCACGCAGGATGCGACCGGCGGTGTCGGGGGCGCGCTTGGCGATCTTGGCGACCAACTCCTTGACGTCTTTCCGGGAAACGGTCGCCGCTTCTCGGCCGTACCACTTCTTCAGGTCCTGCCGCAGCATCCGTTCCCGCTCGCCGCCTCGTTTCGTCTTGTCCAGGTGCTCGGTCACATAGTGATCGATGAGGGCACGCAACGGTGTACGTCTCGTGTGCCGTCTCCGCGACTTTCGCGACCACGCTTCGTTGCCTGATGGCTTGCGGGTCCTCCCCCTCGCCACGCGCCGACTTGAGATCGCGCACGGCGTCGCGGGCCTCGCTGATCGTCATCGTTGAGGCGTCGCCGATCGTGACCTGACGCAACTTGCCGCTCGTCAGGTCCCGGTAGCGGTAGACGAAACTATTGCGGCCGCGGAACGCCGCGACGCGTAGTCCCGGCGTCACCGCGTCCGCGAGATAATCTCCAGGCTTGAGCCGGGCGATCGCCGTTTGGGTGAGGTGCTTGGCCATTTTGGCCCGAATTTTAACCTATACTTAACCTATACTAGATGCACGGACACCCCCGGAAATCGTCGGACCCCGTTGGCCGTCGCTGGACTCTGAATGCGTCTCTATCAATTTGAATTCAAACAATAATTTGTCTGCAATAACCCTGCCCGATCAACGGCCTCTGGACCAGCACACGCCGATGATGCAGCAGTATCTCCGCGCGAAGGCGGAGCATCCGGACAAGCTCCTGTTCTACCGGATGGGCGATTTCTACGAGCTGTTCTACGACGACGCGAAGCGCGCCGCCAAGCTCCTCGATATCACGCTCACGGCGCGCGGCGCGTCCGCCGGGGCGCCGATCCCGATGGCCGGCGTGCCGTTCCACGCAGTCGAGGGCTATCTCGCGAAGCTGATGAAGCTGGGCGAGTCGGTCGCGATCTGCGAGCAGATCGGCGATCCCGCGACCAGCAAGGGACCCGTCGAGCGCAAGGTGCTGCGCGTCGTCACGCCCGGCACGGTCACCGACGCGAACCTGCTGGACGCCAAGCGCGATCACCTGCTCGTCGCCGTCAACGCGGGGCGGCATCGGACCGGCATCGCGTGGCTGAGCCTCGCTTCGGGCCAGTTCACGCTGGCCGAGGTTCCGGCGGCGGAGACGGCCGCGCAGATCGAGCAGCTCGATGTTGCGGAGCTGCTCGTTCCGGATGGCGCGGCGCCGTCGGTCACGCACAACGGAGTCCCGCGGCGCGAGCTGCCGGCGTGGCAGTTCGACGCCGCGGCGGCCACGCGCGCACTGTCGAAACATTTCGGGATGCAGGACCTCGCGGCGTTCGGCATCGACGATCGCGACCTTGCGCTCGGCGCGGCCGGCGCTCTGTTCGGCTACGCCGCGGCGACGCAGCAGGCAGCGCTCGCGCACGTCCGCGCGCTCGTGGTCGAGGCGGGAAGTGAATTCCTCGCGCTCGATGCCGCGACCCGGCGCAACCTCGAAATCACCGAGACGCTGCGTGGCGAAGCGGCGCCGACGCTTCTGTCGCTGCTGGACGAATGCGCGACCGCGGCCGGGAGCCGGATGCTCCGGCACTGGCTCACGCATCCGCTGCGCGCGCAGGATGCGGCCGCCGCGCGACATGCCGGTGTCGCCGCGTGGGTCGGCGATCCGAGGGGCCGGAAGACGTTGCACTCCGACTTGGGACACACGGTCGATGTCGAGCGGATTGCCGCCCGGATCGCACTCGGCTCCGCGCGGCCGCGGGATCTCGCAGGACTCCGCGACACGCTCGCGCGCCTGCCCGCGCTGGCCGAGATGCTCGCGAGCCAGGAGGCGCCGCTCGTGCGTGCATTGGCCGCCGACCTCGCCGTCGAACCGCAATGGGGCGATCGTCTCGCGCGCGCGATCGCGCCTGAGCCTGCAGCGCAGGTCCGCGATGGCGGCGTCATCGCCAAGGGCTACGACGCCGAGCTGGACGAGCTCCGCTCGATCGACGAGCACTGCGGCGAATTCCTGGTCGCGCTCGAAGGGCGCGAGCGCGGGCGCACCGGTATCGCGAACCTCAAGGTCGAGTACAACCGCGTCCACGGCTTCTACATCGAGGTCACGCACGCGAACGCCGAGAAGATCCCCGCCGACTATCGTCGCCGGCAGACGCTCAAGAACGCCGAGCGCTACATCACGCCCGAGCTCAAGGCGTTCGAGGACAAGGCGCTGTCGGCGCAGGACCGCGCGCTCGCACGCGAGAAGCTGCTCTTCGACGAGCTGATCGCCGCGCTCGCCCCCGCCATCCCGGCGTTGCAGCGCGCTGCGGCGGCGCTGGCGACGCTCGACGTCCTCGTGACGCTGGCCGAGCGGGCCGACGCGCTGACCCTCGTGCGACCCGAATTCGATTTCATCCCGGGCCTCGCGATCCGCGGCGGCCGGCATCCGGTCGTCGAGGGCCAGGTCGAGGATTTCATACCGAACGACCTCGACCTTGCGCCGGACCGGCGGCTCCTGATCATCACCGGCCCCAACATGGGCGGCAAGTCGACCTACATGCGGCAGGCGGCGGTGATCGCCCTTCTCGCGCACTGCGGATCGTTCGTGCCTGCGACGAGCGCGCGGATCGGCCCGCTCGACGCGATCCTGACGCGCATTGGCGCCGCCGATGATCTCGCAGGCGGCCGCTCGACATTCATGGTCGAGATGACCGAAGCCGCGGCGATCCTGCATCGGGCAACACCGCAAAGCCTAGTGTTGATCGACGAAATCGGCCGCGGCACGTCGACGTTCGACGGGCTCGCTCTGGCGTGGGCGATCGCGCACCAGCTCGCAGAGAAGAACCGCTGCCTCGCGCTCTTCGCGACGCATTATTTCGAGCTCACCGCGCTGCCCGCCGAGATCGTCGGCTGCGCCAACCTCCACTTCGACGCGGTCGAGCATGCGGACGGCATCGTGTTCCTGCACGCCGCGGCGGACGGTCCTGCGAACCGGAGCTACGGATTGCAGGTCGCGAAACTCGCCGGCGTGCCGGCCGATGCGATTCGCCGCGCCAAGGGCTATCTGGCGCGACTCGACAAGTTCACCGTTGCCGGATCGTCGCAGGCGGATCTGTTCGCGCCGCCGGGAGTCGGGCCGCCGGACGACGAGCCGCCCGCGGCCGTCGCAGCCGAGGCCGCTGCCGTGACAACGCGGCTCGCCGATCTCGATCCCGATGCGATGACGCCGCGCGACGCGCTCGCGGCGCTCTACGAGCTTCGGAAGCTGCTCGGCCGGTGATTGCACGCGCGCTTCCGCGAAGGCGGGGGCCCAGTGTCGCCTTAGCCGCGCGGGGAAGTCGCTGGATCCCTGCCTCCGCGGGGATGACGATCGTCAGTGATGGTGATGGTCGCCGGCGCCGTGGACGTGTCCGTGCTCGACCTCTTCCGGCGTCGCCGCGCGCACGTCGAGGATCTTGCAATCGAAACGAAGTCGCTTGCCGGCCCACATATGGTTGGCGTCAAGGACAACTTTACCTTCGGCAATGTCCGTCACGGTATAGACGACGCCGCTCCCGGGCTCGTCGCCCAGGTTCGCGTACGTTTCGAGCTGTGCGCCGACCGCGATGTCCGACGGCAGGCGGTCGGCCGGTTCGATCTTCACGAGCTCCGGATCGTAGTCACCGAACGCGTCTTCGGGATCAAGCACCACCGTGACCGCGTCGCCGGTCTCTTTCTCGTCCAGCGCCTCTTCAAGCTTGGGCAGCATGCCCGAATGACCGCCGTGGAGGTACGTGATGGGCTCCGTCGCCGACTCGAGCAGCGCGCCGTCGCTATCGCGGAGCTCGAAGGTGATCGTGACGACGGTATTCGCATAGATCTTCATCGCGGCTCCATGACGAGAGGAGCCGCATTTTAGCCCAGCGCGTGAAAGCCCTGGCTCGCGCGTCGCTATAATCCGTGCATGCCCTCCGCGACGCCGCTCCTGGGCGGCCGCACGCCTGCTGCTTTCCTCCAGCGGTTCTGGCAGAAGGACGCGCTCTTGGTCCGCGCCGCGGTGCCCGGTTTCGCGGGTGTCTTGACCTCGCGTGAGCTCGCGACGCTCGCGATGCGCGACGACGTCGAATCGCGCCTCGTCGTGCGCGACGGCCCGCGCTGGTCACTGTCTCACGGCCCGTTTCGCGATGCGGACTGGCGGGCGCTGCCGGCGCGCGGCTGGACGCTGCTCGTGCAGGGCGTGAATCTGCACCGGCCTGACGCCGACGCGTTGCTGCGCCGATTCGACTTCGTGCCGTTCGCCCGCCTCGACGACCTGATGGTGAGCATCGCCGCGCCCGGTGGCGGTGTCGGGCCCCATTTCGACTCCTACGACGTTTTCCTGCTGCAGGGACCGGGCCGTCGCCGCTGGCGTTACGGGCGCCAACGCGATCTCGCTCTCAGGGCCGAATTGCCGCTCAAAGTGCTTCGCCGCTTCAGCCCTGCCCACGATGCCGTGCTCGACCCCGGCGACATGCTCTATCTTCCACCCTCGTTCGCGCACGACGGCGTGGCGGTCGACCCGTGCATGACGTATTCGATCGGCTTTCGCGCGCCGGCCACGAACGAGCTCGCGGTCGCATTCCTCGACTGGCTGCGCGATCGCCTCGCGCTCGATGGCCGCTATGCGGACCCCGGCCTTCGCCCCACCCGCGAGCCCGCACGGATCGATTCCGCGATGCAGCGCCGCTGCGCAGCGATGGTTGCCGCCATCCGCTGGTCGCCCGCCGATGTCGACCGTTTCGTGGGCGCGCTGCTCTCCGAACCGAAACCGTCGGTCTACTTCACACCACCGGAGCCACCGATGTCGCGCCGGACATTCGTCGCGCGAGCGGCTCGCTCGGGCGTGCGCCTCGACCTCCGAACGCAACTCCTCTACGACGCGCGCTGCCTTTACATCAACGGCGAGGCGCTGCGCCGGCCGGCTGCCGGCGGCGCGACGCTGCGCCGGCTCGCCAACACCCGCGCACTGGCGGGACGTGCGATCGCGAGCGCCTCCGCGGACGCGCTCTCGCTCATGTACGATTGGCATCGCCATGGTTACCTCCACACCGACGCCGCCTGACCCGTCCCCCGCATCGGCACCGCGGCAGCAGGCGCTCGGCACCGTACGCGAGCAGGTCGCTGCCCTCGACGAGCTGGTCGCGCTCGCGCGCCATTCGATTCGCGTGTTCGACCGCGACCTTTCCGAGATGGGCTGGAATGCGCCCGCGCGCGCCGAGAAGCTCGCGGCGTTCCTCCGCGCGTCGCGGACCGCGAAACTCGAGGTCATCGTTCATGACACGCGCTGGCTCGAGTCCTCGTGCCCGCGTCTCGTGTCGCTTCTGCGCGGGTTCAGCGACCGCGTGACGATCTACAAGACCGGCGCCGAAGCCAAAGGGGCCGCCGACCCGCTCGTCATCGTCGACGGCCGGCATTTCCTGCACCGCTTCCACATCGAACGGCCGCGCGCGTCGCTCGTGATCGAGGATCCGCACCTCGCGAGTCCGCTCATCAATCGCTTTGAGGAGATCTGGGCGACGGGCGAGCCCGGACTGACCGGCACGGTGCTCGGGATTTGACTCCTACGCGCGGTTGTCGATCGCCGCCTCGAGCAACTCGGCGTAGCGGCGGGCCGTGTGCTCCGGCGTGAAGCCATCGCGGATCCGGGCAGCTCCGCCCGCGGCGATGGCAACGCCCAGCGCCGGATCGCGGGCCAGGCGCGCTATCGCCGCAGAAATACCTTCCGCGTCGCGGCGCGTGTAGGCGACGCACGTCACACCGTCTTCATAGATTGGCGAACGCAGCGCAGGCGCAGGTACGACAACCGGCAGCCCTGCCGCCATCGCGTTCATCGCAACCAGCGGCGCCGGCTCGGCTACCGGCGACCAGAACAGCAGTGCATCGTGTTCGGTGAACAAGCCGTCGAGCGCCCCGCGCGGCACCGGGGCGCGCCAATCGACGGCCTCCTCGAGCCCGAGCGCGGCGATGCGCCGGCGCACGAGCGAGCGATATGGCGGTGGCCCCTCGCCGGCGATCAGAGTCAAGGAGAGGCGCGGATCGCTCCTGCGCGCCCGCGCGACGGCCTCGAGCAGCACGTGCGCGCCCTTCTCCTTGACGAGGCGCCCGACGTAAAGAAGACGACCGGCGAAGGGACGCGGCGGCCGAACTTGCGGCGGCAGCGGAACGCCGAAGTAGACGGAATGGACCACGCCGGGAGCAAGCCCGGCACGTACGGTCGCTGCCGCCCACGCATGACTCGACAGGATCGCACAGTGGATCGCGCGCGCATCGGCGCGCCGACCAAGCCAGGGATGCGCCGCACGCGCACGCAGGATTGCGTCCGACAACGCGCCTCCTGCGAGCTCGGCCGCCAGCCCTTCGATCGCGACGGGGATCACGCAACGATGCCGCGCCTGGGCGAGCGCCAGCCCTCCAGGCGGCGCCTCCTCGACGCAATAAAGAACGGCATCGTAGCGACTCGCAGCGAGACGGCGGTCGAGCTCGTCCAGCACGCGCGCCGCATGCTCGAGCTCGGCGCGCGGTGCAAAGACATCGCGCAGCGCCCGCCGTCGTCGCGGCGACAGGCGGGCCCACAACGAGGCGGCGACGGGCAAGCGATTGAGTTTCGAGAACCACGCGCCCGAAGGCACCGGCTCCAAACCGTGCGCCTCGGGCACGACAGAAGCACCGGTCGCATCGTCGATGGCGAATCCCAGTGTCGTGAGACCGGCCACCAGATCGGCGAGCGCGCGCTCGAGGCCACCGGCCTGTCGCGCGAATTGCGGACCGGCGAGAAGAATCGAGCGCGACATCACCGTACGCCGCGCAAACGGCGCTTGCCGGGCGCCATGATCACAGTCCGTCGACGCCGGTCCGTGCGACGGTCGCGGGAACGCCGGTCACGAGCGTGTTCGCAGCGACCGGCTTCACCACCACCGCCCCGGCACCGACGACCGCGCCGGCACCAATCGTAGACTGCTCGCGGATAACGCTGCCCGCACCGATATAGGCGCCTGCGCCCACCTGCACATCGCCGGCGATCGTCACGCCGGGCCCGACCGTTGCGTAGGCGCCGATCCGCGTGTGGTGGCCGATCGTCGCGCCACGATTGACGATCGCGTGCGGAGCGAGCTCGACGTAGATCGAAAGTTGAACGCCGGAGTTGACCACCACCCCGGCGGCGAGCTTTGCGCGGCGCGACACGTAAGCCGTGGGATGCACGAGCGTCGCGAACGCGTAGCCGCGCTGGGCGAGGATTTCGATCGCCGCCCGCCGGCGATTGCTGACCGCGCCGGAGACGACGAGCCCTGCACCTGGCGGCCAAGGCAACGCCTCGATGCCGTAGACAGGGAGCCCTTCCAGTCGTGTGCCGGGCGTGGGCGCCTCGAAGCTGTTGATGAAGCCCGCCGGCTCGAAGCCGCCGGCCTCCTCCGCGATCTCGAGCGTCTGCACTGCGAACGTGCCGCAGCCCAGGATCAGGAGGCGCGGCGTCGACGCCATGCGCGTGCGGCGAGATGTCGGCTCTAGAGCGGCGCGCCGATGCGGCGCGCGACTTCGCGATAGTGCTCGATCACCGATCCCAGGTCGCGCCGGAAGCGGTCCTTGTCGAGCTTCTCGCCGCTCTTCGCATCCCATAAGCGGCAGCCGTCCGGCGTGAACTCGTCACCGAGCACAAGCGGCCCGTCGAGCGCATCCGTCGGGTGTCCGAACTCGAGCTTGTAATCGACGAGGTCGATGCCGGCGGCGGCGAACAGCGGCTTGAGCACGCCGTTGACCTTGTGCGTGAGGGCCTTCATTTGTGCGATCTCGGCGGCGCTCGCCCACCCGAGCACGCGGATGTGGTCGTCGTTGACGAGAGGATCGTGCAGCGCATCGCTCTTGAGGAAGAACTCGAAAATCGGCTCGGCGAGCTTCGTCCCCTCGGCGATCCCGTAGCGCTTTGCCATCGAGCCCGCGCACACGTTGCGGACGACGCATTCGACGGGCAGCATCTTCATCGCCCGGACGAGCGACTCGCGCTCGTTGAGGACGCGGACGAAATGGGTCGCGACGCCGGCCGCGGCCAGCTTCCCCATCACGTAGGCATTGATCTTGTTGTTGGTCTCGCCCTTCAGGTCGAGCTTCGCGAGTTTCGCGCCGTCGAACGCCGACACGTCGTCGCGATAGTGCATGACGAGATAGCGCGGATCGTCGGTCGCGTAGACGGTCTTCGCCTTCCCCTTGTAGAGCTCCGGTCCCTTCTCCATCCTTCGTCCCCGTCAGAGATCGCGCCAGTCGAACCCATCGTGCTGCGAGGCAATGCCGATCCAGTCCGGCGAGCAGCCGAGCGCGCCTGCGAGCGCCGCGCAGGCGAGCTCGCGCGTATTGTTCTGCTGCGACAGATGCGCTGCCAGGACGTGGACCAGACGGGTGGTGTCGATGCGTGTGAGCAGCGCTGCCGCCGCCTCGTTGTCGAGATGCCCGAGTCGCGATGCGATCCGCTGTTTCAGCGGCCACGGGTAGCTGCCGTGCGTGAGCATGTCGACGTCGTGGTTGCACTCGAGCACGAGCGCCTCGCAGCCGGAGAGGCATGCTTCGACGTGCGGTGTCGATACGCCCAGGTCCGTCAGGATGCCAACGCGCCGCGCACCGTCGCCGATCACGAACTGCGCGGGCTCGCGCGCGTCGTGCGGCACGGCGATCGGCGTGATCTCGAGCGCGCCGATCGCGAACCGCTCGTGGCTGTCGAAACCGTATACCTGCGTCATGCCGTCGAGCCGTTCGGCGACCATCACGAGCGTCCCGAACGTCGCCCACACGGGAATCTCGTGCTTGGCCGCAAACGCGGGGACGCCGCCGATGTGATCCGCGTGCTCGTGGGTGACGAGGATTGCGTCGAGGTCGTCGGGGACGAGGCCGATCCGCGCGAGCCGCGCCGCCGTGTCCTTTACGCCAAAGCCGCAGTCGACGAGCACGCGCGTGCCGCCGGCTTCGACGACGAGCCCGTTGCCCTCGCTGCCGCTGCCGAGCGACGCGAAGCGCACGCGCGTCTCGCGCCTACTTGAGCTGGTCCTTGAGGAGCGTCAGGATCTTCTCGCCGGTCGCGGTCTTGTCGGGCGCGCCGCTGGGATCCTGGACTGTCACGATGCTGCGCGGGTCGGACTGCGCGACCGTGATCTTGTACTGCTCGGGCTTCTCGCCCTTGTCCTTCCAGAACATGAGCTTCGTCAGCAGGCCCTCGTTCTTGGCCGCCGTCTCCGGATCGGAGTAGCGGACGAAGTACTCGCCCTTCGAGCGGTCGCGATCGACGACGGTGAAGCCGATGCGGTCGAGAGCGAGGCCGACGCGGCGCCACGCGCGGTCGAAGCTGTCGTCGAGTACGAGCTGGTTCACGCCGTCCTGGGCCTTCTGCAGCTTGGCACGTTCCACGGCGGAGCCGGCGGGGCCGGTCGCCTGCACCGCCGCGACCGCCTGCGTTTCCGGCATCCCGAAGCGGACCATCAGCCGGCCGAGCCATTCGGCGTCCTGGCCCGGATTCGGCGGCAAGAGTGCCCATGCGAATGCGGCCGGCGACGAATTGTCGATCTTCGCTGTCGGCACCTGCTCCATCACCCGGCTCGAAATGTAGATGTCGACCGTGCCGGGATCGCTGCCGCGCTCGATGCGCGTGTGATACTTCTCGCGCTTGTAGGTCGTGTAAAAGAGATCGGCGAACTTGCCGATCGTGCTGCGCAGCATGTCCGGCGGCATCTCCGCGCGGTTCTCCGCCCAGTCGGTCTCCATGATGCCGGACCCGGGAAGCTCGTTCGAGAGGACGAAGCCCTGGTCGAGCCAGAACTGGCGCGTGATGTTCCAAGCCTGCTCCGGCGTCGCGCGCACATGCAACCAGCGCTCGTTGCCTTCCTTCACGATCTTGGCGTCCGCGATCTGGTTGGGCGCGATCTGGTCGCCGGACTTCGGGCGCGTCGCGTCGCGCGCGGCCAGGCCCGAGGCGGTCGACACGTTGTAGCGGTCGTCGTACTGCGGGCTCCGGAGGTCGGGCGGCACTTCGAGCGCGGGCGCGGTGGCCACCGATTTGTAGTCGACCTTCTTGCCGATCGAGGTCTGTGGCGTGTCGCAGCCGGCGAGCGCCAACGCGCACAGCGCCGCGGCCACTCCGATGCGGGCGGCCGGGCCGAATCTAAAGACGTTCATGCAGGTACCTTCGAAGGGATTGCGAGCACGCCGGCCTCGCGCAGCGCGGCACGGACGGCTTCGTGATGCTGGGACGCGAGCGGGACCAGCGGCAGTCGGAGCTCGTTCCTGATGAGTCCCATTTCGGCGAGCGCCCACTTGACGGGGATGGGGTTCGCCTCGACGAACAACCGGCGATGCAGCGGCAGGAGCCGGTCGTTCGCGGCACGCGCACGGGCGACATCGCCCGCCAGTGCGGCCGCGCACATCTCGGCCATGAGCTTCGGCGCGACATTCGCGGTGACGGAGATCGCGCCGTGGCCGCCCATGAACACGAGCGGCAGCGCCGTCAGATCGTCGCCGCTGTAGACGGCGAACTCGCGCTTGCCCCCGGCGCGCAGCGCGCGCAGCAGCTCGCTGCCGCGCGCCAGGTCGGCCGTCGCGTCCTTGAGGCCGACGATGCCGGGAACTTGCGCGAGGCGAAGGACGGTCTCGTTCGCCATGTCCGCCACGGTGCGCCCCGGTACGTTGTAGAGGATCATCGGCAGATCGACCTTTTCCGCGATTGTGCGGAAATGGCGATAGAGGCCTTCCTGGGTGGGCTTGTTGTAGTACGGGACGACGGACAGGCACGACGCGGCGCCCGCCGTCTTCGCGTAGGCGGTCAGCGCGATCGCCTCAGCGGTGGAGTTGGCGCCCGTCCCCGCGATCACGGGGATGCGCTCGCGCGCGAAGTCGACGGCCGACTTGATCAGCAGGCAATGCTCGTCGACATCGACCGTGGGCGACTCGCCGGTCGTACCGACGACCACGATCGCGGCGGTGCCGTGCTGGACGTGGAAATCGATCAACCGGGAGAGCGCGGGAAGATCGAGTGCGCCTCCCTCGGACATTGGCGTCGCGATGGCGACGAGGCTTCCGGTCAACATGGGCGAATCGGCAAAAAACGTAATTTTAGCGCATTCGAGCGGCCCCTGTCCCGGCCGTTCAGCGTACCCGCGCGTCGCTCGGCAGCGACACCGGCCACGCTCGCCGCTCCCCGACCGCCGCGAGCCGCTGCATCACGGCGCTGCGCCCGTCCTCGACCGCGAGCCCTTCCTCGAAGGCGACGACGACGAGGCGGCCGGCGACCACATGGAGAAGCTCGCGCGGCTCGAGCAGGAAATCGGGATTCGCGGGGCGACCGTACGCTTCGTTGCCCCGCGCGAACGTCTCGTAGAGCAGCGTGCCGTCGGGCGCGACCGCGGCCAGGAGGTGCGGGAACAGCGGGCGATGCAGGTAGTTGGCGACGACGATCGCGTCGAAGCGCTCACGCCCGAGCGGCCACGTGCCACGCTCGAGATCGAGCTCCGCGGTCTCGACGCCTTCAACCTCGGCGAGTGCGGCCAGCGCGATCGCATCGCGATCGACGGCGAGCACCCGGCAGCCGCGACGCGCAAATAGCCGGGCATGGCGGCCGCGCCCGCACGCGAGATCGAGCACACGCGCACCCGCCGGGATCAGCGCCGCGAAGCGCACGATCCACGGTGCGGGCTCGAGGTCATGCACAGCGTGCACGGATCGTTCGCTCATCGCGAAGAGAGGCGACGCGAAGGCGGCGGAGACGTCGCGCCGGCCTCGCGTTTAGCCTCGTCGGCGAGCCAGCCGACAAACGCGACCGCGTCCGGTCGGTCGACGGCGTGTGGCGCGAACACGGCGTAGTACCCGCGCGACGAGTCGTACCGCTTGGCGAACGGGGCGACGAGCCGTCCATCGCGCAGGTGCTCCGCGATCAGTGGCACGCGACCGAGTGCAACGCCCTGTCGCGCCACGGCGGCCTGGATCACTTGGTCGTAGAGCTTGAAGCGCAGGTTGCCGGCCGGCTTGAGCCCCGGCTGCCCGTTGCCCGCGAGCCAGACGCTCCGACTCGAGCCACGGCGTGCGGCCGTCGGGATCATCGAGATGGATCAGCACGTGTCGCGAGAGATCGGCCGCACTGTTGAGCGGCGTCCCGCCCCGCCCGACGAGCTTCGGGCTCACGACCGGTGTCATTCGCTCGCCGAAGAGGCGGACAGCACCGTCCGGCGCCTTGGCGTCGGGCAAATAGCGGACCGCCACGTCGACTTCGCCGCGCGCCAGGTCGACGAGCCGGTCGTCGGCCGAGATGTAGACCTCGGTGTCGGGATGCGCGAGCACGGAACGCGGGCAGCCGCGGGATTACCCACAACGACGCGAACGACACGGTCGTCGACAGCGTGACGCCGGGCGCGCGCGAGGTGCCGTGGACGGCATCAGCCGCCGCGGCGAGCGCACTCAACGCCGCGGTGACATCACGATGGAATGCCTGGCCGGCAGGCGTGAGTGCGAGCGCCCGGTGGCGCCGCTCGAAGAGCGCGACGCCGAGCGCCTCTTCCAGGGCCTGGACCTGGCGCGAGAGGGCCGACTGGGTGAGAAACAGCTCCTCCGCCGCGCGGGTGAACGACAGCAGACGGCCCGCCGCCTCGAAGCCCTTGAGGAAGTCGAGCGACGGCAGCCGCCGCAGCGCCTTATGCATGCATCAGATTCATGCGAGCCATGCGGATTGACCGTTTGAGTGCCGGCCGATGCGGCCCCAGAATTCGCCTCATTCCCGGGTGATTCCGGGACCGGGGCGAGGCGGAAGGCCCCAACCAGCAAGCCGACCTCGCATGCATTATACGCATATAGGAGACTGACATGGCCTGCGACGGATACACGAGGATCTGGGACCTCGAGCCTGGCGAGCTGGTGCAGCTCGACGGCGCCCGGGGGACGACACTGCGCGTGACGCGCGGGACGCTGTGGGTCACGCTCGAGAACGACCTGCGGGACGTGGTCCTGTCGGCGGGCGATTCGTTCATGGTCGACCGCGGCGGACTGACGATCGTCGAGGCGCAGGGCGAAACGACGGTCTGCGTGCTGGCCCGACACGTGACCGAGCTGCGCCGGGGTCCGGCGGCGCTCGGTGTCGCCGGTCGGATCGCGGCGTGGTTCGCGGCGATCGCCGCAGGGGCCGCCGGCCGCCGCTCGGTACCCTACTTCTGATGCCGGCGCCGCACGCCGAACGCCACGAGCATCACCAGCGCTGACAGCGCCAAAAGCGTTCTCGGCGAGAGCGCCGGGATGCCCGTCGCCGCCGCCGGCGGCGGCGGGCGGCCCGATCGAGCCCGTCTGCCCTGCGAAGTTGGTCGGCGAATTGATGCCCACCATCCCCGACCGATTGAGTGAGCTCACACCGTCAGTCGGCAGCGCGGGGTAGCCGACGACGTCGACGCTCGCGTAGTCGATCGTTCCGCCGCTCGGAAAAGAAACGGTGCGGGCACCACATAGTCAGGCGTCACGATGCCCAGCGCGGCGAATCCGGCTGTCGCGATCAGCACGCGCTTGTTCGCGGTGAATCCGTTGGGAAGATTGACCGGAAACGTGTACGTCCGTGTTGTCGCGCCCTGCTTGCTCGTGAGCGCGTGACCCGCGAGAAACTGCTCGCCATCGAAGCCCAGCGACTCGTGCAGCTCGATGAACTGGATGTTGCCGTCCGCGCTCGAGTAGAGCTCGGAGATCTGGAACGTGTGAACGAAGCGTGCGCGCCCGCGGCCAAGGTGGCTGCCCCGAGCGCCAACGCCACGACGAAGGCCTTGTGCAGGCCGGTTTGCTTCTCCATCGCGCCTCCCCTGGGGTCGCTCTGTCGCGACCGGTCGCGCAACTAACATCGTGGTGAACGCGGCTATTCCAACGCGGCGCCCGAACGCCGGCGAGACATCGCATCCACTGTGGCAGAATCGCCCGTCATGCGGCCGCATGCCGCGCAGGGGACGCGATGGACCAGGCCACGCCGGTCGTCGAGATCACGTTCGGGACGGTGCCGTTGATCCTCTCGTTGTTGATTCACGGCATCGGGATGGGCGTGGTCCAGCGAGTGTTCGAGCACCGGGCGATCCCGCATTACCGCGCGCACGGCCATGCCGCGTTGTACTTCGCATCGGTGATCGCTTCTGATGCTTTTCACGCATCTCGCCGAAATCTTCATGTGGTCGGCGGTGCTGACCGGCATCGAGGCCATCCCGGTATTCCGCGACGCGTTCTATTATGTGGCCTGGGACCTACACGACGCTGGGCTATGGCGAGGGCACGTTGCCGAAAGCCTGGCGCCTGCTCGCGCCGATGATTGCGATCTCCGGGTTATTCGCGTTCGGATGGACGACCGGCGCGCTCTTCAACTTCGTGACCCAGGCATCCCTGATACGCGCTCAACGCGCCGCCGTCAGGCCTTCGCAAAAGTGATCTCGCCGCCCGTGGCGCCGACCTTCACGGTGTCACCCGCCGCGTAGTCGCCGGACAGGATTTCCCTCGCAAGCGGGTTCTCGATCTGCTGCTGGATCGCGCGCTTCAACGGCCGTGCGCCATAGACCGGATCGAAGCCGGCCGCCGCAACCGCCTTGAGCGCCGCGTCGTCGACCTTGAGCCGGATGTCCATCTTCGACAGCCGCGCTTCGAGCGATTTCAGCTGAATCCGCGCGATATCGGCGATCTGCGCCTCGCCCAGCGGCTGGAACACGACGATCTCGTCGATGCGATTCACGAATTCCGGCCGGAAGTGGTTCTTGACCTCGGCCATCACCGCGATCTTGATCACGCCGGGATCGGCGCCTTCGTCGGTCATCTGCTGGATCCTGTGCGAGCCGAGGTTCGACGTCATCACGATGACCGTGTTCTTGAAGTCGACGGTGCGGCCCTGGCCGTCGGTCATCCGGCCGTCGTCGAGCACCTGCAGGAGCACATTGAACACGTCGACGTGCGCCTTCTCGACCTCGTCCAGCAGGATCACACTGTACGGCTTGCGGCGCACGGCTTCGGTCAGGTAGCCGCCTTCCTCGTAACCGACATACCCCGGCGGTGCGCCGATCAGCCGGGCGACCGAGTGCCGCTCCTGGAACTCGGACATGTCAACGCGGATCAAGTGCTGTTCGGAATCGAACAGGAATTCGGCGAGCGCCTTGCAGAGCTCGGTCTTGCCGACACCCGTCGGTCCGAGGAACAGGAACGAGCCGTACGGACGGTTCGGATCCGCGAGGCCCGAGCGCGAGCGCCGGATCGCGTCGGAGACGAGCCGCACGGCCTCGTCCTGCCCGACGACACGCTTGTGGAGCGCGTCTTCCATGTGCAGGAGCTTCTCGCGCTCGCCTTCCATCATCTTCGACACGGGAATGCCGGTCGCGCGCGAGACGACCTCCGCGATCTCCTCGGCGCCGACCTGCGTGCGCAGGAGCTGCGGCCTCTTCGCTTCCTCCTTCGCGAGCTTCTTGTCGGCCTTCTTGAGCTGCGCCTCGAGCTGCGGCAACTGGCCGTACTGGAGCTCGCTCATCTTCTGCCAGTCACCCTTGCGCTTGGCCTCTTCCATCTGGAGCTTGATCTTGTCGATCTCCTCCTTGATGTGCTTGCTGCCCTCGACCTGCGCCTTCTCCGCCTGCCAGACTTCGTCCAGGTCCGCGTACTCGCGCTCGAGCCGCTTGATCTCGTCCTCGATCGCGCCGAGCCGCTTCTTCGACGCCTCGTCCTTCTCCTTCTTCACCGCTTCCCGCTCGATCTTCAGCTGGATCAGCCGCCGGTCGAGCCGATCCATCGCCTCGGGCTTCGAATCGATCTCCATCTTGATGCGTGCGCCAGCTTCGTCGATCAGGTCGATCGCCTTGTCCGGGAGGAAGCGGTCGGTGATGTAGCGGTGCGAGAGCTCGGCGGCGGCGACGATAGCCGGGTCGGTGATCTCGACGCCGTGGTGGATCTCGTAGCGCTCTTGCAGGCCGCGCAGGATCGCGATCGTCGCCTCGACCGACGGCTCGTCGACCATCACTTTCTGGAAGCGGCGCTCGAGCGCGGCATCCTTTTCGACGTATTTGCGGTATTCGTCGAGCGTCGTCGCGCCGACGCAGTGGAGTTCGCCGCGGGCAAGCGCGGGCTTCAGCATGTTGCCGGCGTCGATCGCGCCTTCGGCCTTGCCCGCACCGACCATCGTATGGAGCTCGTCGATGAAGACAATCGTCTTGCCAGCATCGGCCGCGATGTCCTTGAGCACGGCCTTCAACCGTTCCTCGAATTCGCCGCGGTATTTGGCGCCCGCGAGCAGCGCCGCCATGTCGAGCGACAGCACCCGCTTGCTCTTGAGGGTCTCGGGGACTTCGCCGTCGACGATGCGCTGCGCCAGCCCTTCGACGATCGCCGTCTTGCCGACGCCCGGCTCTCCGATCAGCACCGGGTTGTTCTTGGTGCGCCGCTGCAGGATCTGGATCGTGCGGCGAATTTCGTCATCGCGGCCGATGACCGGATCGAGCTTGCCCTGCCGGGCTCGCTCCGTCAGGTCGATGGTGTACTTCTTGAGCGCTTCGCGCTGCCCTTCGGCCTCCTGCGAATCGACGCCCGCGCCGCCCCGGACCGCCTCGATGGCCGTTTCCAGCGCCTTGCGGGTCAGGCCGTTCTCCTTGAGCAGGCGGCCCGTCTCGCCCTTGTCGTCGGCGAGGGCGAGCAGGAAGAGCTCGCTCGCGATGAACTGGTCGCCGCGCTTCACCGCTTCCTTGTCGGTCAGATTGAGGAGGTTGCCGAGATCGCGCGATACGGTGATCTCGCCGCCCTGCCCTTCGACCTTCGGCATCCGCTCGATCAGCTTGGCGAGGCCGGCCTTGACCTTGGGCACGGCGACACCCGCGCGCGCCAGCAGCGACGCGGTGCCGCCGTCCTCCTGGCTCAGGAGCGCGGACAGGAGGTGCGCGGGTTCGACGAAGCCGTTGTCGTTGCCGAGGGCCATGCTCTGGGCGTCGGCCAGCGCCTGCTGGAATTTGGTCGTGAGCTTGTCGAAACGCATCGTTCCCCCGGGGTCAAAGGCTGCTTCGGAAATAGGGATTTCCGTGCCAGATTCAAGCGTCGGCGTAGATAGAGGGGCGTCGCACCGCGCCGTGGGCGATCCGTCGCGGTTGCCGGATTCGCGTCCGCCGCATTATGCTGCGCCGCTGGGCATCGCGTCAGGCCCACCGGTTCCGAGAGAGCCATGCGATCGATCCTCACCGCATGCCGTGCCCGCTGGAAGCGCCTCTCGCCGCTGACACGCGACGTGACGCTCATCCTGCTGTTCAAGGCGGCCGCCCTCGGGCTGATCTGGTGGCTCTTCTTCAGCGCCCCGCTCGCGCCCAGGATGCATGTCGAGCCCGGTCGGGTCGCCGATCGGTTGCTCGCCCCCCTCCCCGCACCGGGCGCCGCCGATGCCCACCGCTGAAGTCGTCGACCTCTCGCGGCTGCAGTTCGCCTCGACGGCGCTCTACCACTTCATCTTCGTCCCGCTGACGCTGGGGCTGTCGTGGATCCTCTTCATCATGGAGTCGGTCTACGTGATGACCGGGAAGGAAATCTACCGCGACATGACGCGATTCTGGGGCAAGCTCTTCGGCATCAACTTCGTGATGGGCGTGGCCACCGGCATCACGATGGAGTTCCAGTTCGGCACCAACTGGGCGTACTACTCCCACTACGTCGGCGACATCTTCGGCGCGCCGCTCGCGATCGAAGGGCTGATGGCCTTCTTCCTCGAGTCGACGTTCGTCGGCATGTTCTTCTTCGGCTGGAGCCGCTTGTCCAAGGTCCAGCACCTGTTCGTCACGTTCCTGGTCGCGCTGGGATCGAACCTGTCGGCGCTGTGGATCCTGATCGCGAACGCCTGGATGCAGAACCCGGTGGGCACGGAATTCAACCCCGACATGATGCGGATGGAGCTCACGAGCTTCTACGACCTGCTGTTCAATCCGGTGGCCGGCGTCAAGTTCGTGCACACCGTGGCCGCGGGCTACGTTGCGGCGTCGGTATTCGTGCTCGGCATCTCGTCGTGGTATCTGCTGCGCGGCCGTGACCCGTCGTTCGCGATCCGCTCGTTCGCGGTCGCGGCGGGCTTCGGCCTCGCGTCGGCGCTGTCGGTGATCGTGCTCGGCGACGAATCGGGCTACACGGCCGGCGAAGTGCAGAAAGTGAAGCTGGCCGCGATCGAGGCCGAATGGCACACGCAGAAGCCGCCGGCGTCGTTCACCGTGTTCGGGTTTCCCGACCAGGAGGCGCAGGAGACGCATTTCGCGATCCGCATTCCCTGGCTCATGGGGTTGATCGCGACGCGCTCCTTCGACACTCCGGTCACTGGCATCAAGGACCTGAAGAAGATCCACGAGGGGCGCATCCGCAATGGCATGCTCGCGTATGCGTCGCTGCAGCGGCTGCGGGGGGGCGACCGCACGCCCGAGGCGATGGCGGAGTTCACGCGGCTCAAGCCCGACCTGGGTTACGGCCTCCTGCTCAAGAAATACACGCCCAACGTCGTCGACGCAACGCCCGAGCAGATCCGCGCCGCGGTCGACGACACGATTCCGAACGTCGCCTGGATGTTCTGGTCGTTCCGGATCATGGTCGGCCTGGGCGTCTGGCTCCTGTTCCTGTTCGCGGCCGCGTTCTACATCCTCGCCCGGCGCCGCGTCGCCGACAGTCGCTGGATCATGCACGCGGCGCTGTGGAGCATTCCGCTGCCGTGGATCGCGATGTCGCTGGGCTGGATCGTCGCCGAATACGGCCGCCAGCCCTGGTCGATCAGCGAGGTGCTGCCCACGCACCTTGGGGTGTCGTCGGTAACCCCGGGCCAGGTCTGGTTCAGCATGGGCGGGTTTCTCATTTTCTACACCGGGCTCCTCGTCGTCGAAATGTACCTGATGTTCAAGTACGCGCGCCTCGGACCGTCGTCGCTCGGAACCGGCAAGTACCATTTCGAAGCGGAAGGAGCGCGCCTCAGGGGCGCCGTCTGACGGTCCAATGATCTACCTCTTCGACTACGCGACCCTCAAGCTCATCTGGTGGGCCTTCATCGGGATCCTGCTCGTCGGCTTCGCCATCATGGACGGGATGGATCTCGGCATCGGGACGCTGCTGCCGTTCGTGGGCCGCACCGACGACGAGCGGCGGGTCATGCTGAACAGCGTCGGGCCCCACTGGGAGGGCAACCAGGTCTGGTTCATCACCGCGGGGGGCGCGACGTTCGCGGCCTGGCCGCTCGTCTACGCCGCCGCGTTCTCCGGCTTTTACATTGCGCTGATCCTCACGCTGTTCGCGCTGTTCTTTCGCCCCGTCGGCTTCGACTATCGAAGCAAGGTCCAGGATCCGCGTTGGCGCAACGCGTGGGATTGGGGCATCTTCGTGGGCGGCACCGTGCCGGCGCTCGTGTTCGGCGTCGCGTTCGGGAATTTGCTGCAAGGCGTTCCGTTCCAGTTCGACGCGGACCTGCGCGTCAGCTATTCGGGCTCTTTCTTCGAGCTCCTGAATCCGTTCGGGCTCGTGGCCGGACTCATCAGCGTCGCGGTGCTCGCCATGCACGGCGCGATCTACCTGCAGTTGCGGACGGAGGGCACCGTGCGGCGTCGAGCCATGGTCGCCGCGCGCGTTGCCGGCGCGATCTTCATCGTGCTCTTCGCCGCCGCAGGGCTCTGGGTCGCATTCGGGTTCCCGGGCTACGCGATCACGTCGATGCCTTCACCGAACACCGCGTTCGCGCCGCTCGCCAAGACTGTTGCGCACGGACCGGGCAGCTGGCTCGCGCTCACGCCGTTCCTGTCGCTCAAGGCGGTCGTCGCGATCCTGGCCTTCGGAGGGGCGGTGTTCGCACTCGTCGCTTCGTCGCGCCGCAATCCCATGCTGGCGTTTGTGCTGTCGTCCCTCGCGGTCGCCGGCGTCGTGCTCACGGCCGGTTTCGCGCTGTTCCCGTTCGTGATGCCGTCGTCGAGCGATCCCCGCAGCAGCCTTACGGTCTACGATTCGGTGTCGAGCCATCGGACGCTGCAGATCATGTTCTGGGCGGTGCTGATCTTCCTGCCGCTCATCGTCGTCTACACGAGTTGGTGCTACCGGGTGATGCGGGGCAAGATCACCGAGCGCCACATTCGCGCGGGCGGCAGCTCGCTCTATTGACCGGAGGCACCGACGATGTGGTACTTCACGTGGATCCTCGGCATCGGCGCGGCGCTCGCGTTCGGCATCATCAATGTCATGTGGCTCGAAGCGTCCTACACCTTCGGCGCCCTCGACGAAAGCAAGATCCGCGACCGCTTCGGCGCGGATACGACAGGCGGCGCCGACTGACCGGGCCGCCCGCACGCATAGTTGCCCGCGGTCTCCGCCCTGCCTTGTTCATACGTTGTGCCAAGCGGTCGGCCGCCTGGCGGCGACTCGCGTTTGCTCGCCCCCCCTCGGCGCTACGCGCCCGGGGGAACGCGCGTCCCGCGAGCAGGGGCCCCAAGAGTGCTTGGGGATGTGAGCGATGGGGAGCGCGTTCGGAGGCCGACCCCTCGGCGCGATGCGACACTCTGACTGTGCGGAGGCCGAACCGGCGAGCCGCTCGCGCCGCGGCCTCCGCCCGGCCTTGTTCATGCGTTGTGCCAAGCGGTCGGCCGCCTGCGGCGACTCGCGTTTGCTCGCTCCCCCTCGGCGCTTCGCGCCCGGGGCCCCGGCGAGCCGCTCGCGCCGCTACTGCCCCACAATCTGCGGCTTGAGCGAGGCCAGCGCCGACAGCAGCTCGCCCTGTTCCTTGTCGGGCACCTTGAATTTGTCGAGCGACTTCTTCAAGTCCTCGACCAGCGCGTTGAATTGTGCATCGGTGATGTTCATCCCCTTGTGCGCAGCCTGCATGCTGCGGCCGGTGTAGGTGCACGGGCCGCCGGTCGCCTGGCAGATCTGCTCGACCAGGAGCTTCTTGAGGCGCGGAATATCGGTCCGCGCGAAAAAGCCGTTGATCCGGTTGTCGGCCGCGACGTTGGCGACAAAGTCGTCGACCACCGCAGTGATCGCGGGCGTGCCGCCCAGGCGGTCGTACAGCGATTTCTGCGGCGCCATCATCGTCGACTGGCAGGCGCCCAGCGCAAAGGCGATCAGGAACGGAACGTAGAAACGGGCAAAGCGAGCGGTCATCGGGGATCTCCCCAGGTTGTTGGCGGCCATGATGGCTGCACCCCTTTACGCACGCGCTCCGCGGCTGGATGCAGCGAGCGTCCTGCGCCCGAGTGATACCATCGGCGCGTCCGCCGCCGGCATGTCGCGCGCGGCGGAGACGTTGCAATGGACCCCCCGGAATCCCCATCTCCCGAGCCCTCACCGGCGCGCCCGGCGACGCTCGCGGAGACGGCACGCGCCGTGTTCTGGAGCTTCTTCGGCGTCCGCAAGGGCAAGGACATGCAGCGCGACGCCGCGACATTGCGCCCCATCCCCGTCGTGCTCGTCGGCATCGCCGCGGCCGCGCTGCTCGTGCTGGCGCTGATCGCGCTCGTCTCGTTCATCACGCGGCACGCGTAGGGCTTGGGCGCAGAGGGTCGAACCCGGAGCCCCGCCGTGCTTCAGGTGTTCAGGCGCACGGCAGGGCTCCGGATTCGACCTCGCCGTGATGCGCCGCGTACCTCGGATCGGCGCGCACGCGTCCGGATCCCGCGGTGCGCGTGGAGTATGCCAAGCACCGCGGGAGCCGGGCGCGGGCAGAGCCCAGGGGTCAGCACGGCGGGGCTCCGAGTTCGGCCCCAGCGCTCGTATAGTTTTGGGCGATCAACCGCTGGGTGTCAGTCGCGCAAGCTCGTCTGCAGCTCGCACGAGCTCGTCATCGGTCGTGAGCACGTCCGGGCACAGGCGCAGCCACTCGCCGCGCGCGTCCGTGGCGATGGCGCGCGCCGCGAGTGCATCGGCCAGCGCGCGTGCGTCGCGACGACGCACGACGACGAAGGCGCCGCGGTCCTCCGTGCCGCCCAACGCGGTAACGCCGCGGTCCGCGAGGAATGTCACGAGCCGGCGCTGCATCGCGAGCGAATGTGCGCGCAGCCGTGCGACGCCGATCGCGAGCACGAAGCGCTGCCCGGCCCGCGACTGGTAGAGCGGAAGCACGGCCGGCGTCGATTCGAGCCAGCCGTCGCCGCCCTCGGCATAGCGCGGCGGGTCGGGACGCTCGTAGGCGAACGGCGCGGCCTTCGCGAACCAGCCGGTGTCGAGCGTGCGCAGGCCGGCGTCGAGATGGCGGGGGTGCACGTACAGGTAGCACGCGCCCGGGCCGCCCCGCAGGTATTTGTAGCTGCCGCCGACCGCGAAGTCGACGTCGAGCGCGGCCACGTCGACCGGAAACACACCGAGCGAATGATAGACGTCGAGCAGCACGCGCGCGCCCGCGGCGTGCGCGGCCCCGATAATCGCCGGCAGCTCCGGCAGGACCTGCCCCGTCTGGAACAACACGTGCGAGGCGACGACGAGATCCGCGCCACTTCCAATGGCTGCGCGCACATCGTCTGCGGCGAACGAGCCGCCGGCACGCGGCTCGACCAGCGTGAGCGCGATCCGGCCGCGACGTGCGTACTCGCGGAGAATCAGATCGAGCGAATCGAATTCGCCGCGCGTCGCCACGACCCGCAGGACGTCGTCGTACGCGTTCAGCACGGCGCGCAAACCCTGGCCCGCACTGGTTTTCGGCACGACGCAATCCGCACGCGGCGCTCCCGTGAGCGCTGCGAGCCGCGCACGCCAGCCGGACATCTCGTCGCCCCACGCGTCCCACGCATCGCCGAGCTGCGCCGTCCACAGCGAGAGGCCCTCGCGCACATCGTCCTGCGTGGCATCGAGCGGCCGCCCGAGCGAGTGGTTCGCAAGGTACGCGCGGCCACGCTGCGCGGCGAGCACCTGCGAGAACAGCGGAGCGACGTGCACCCGCACGATTTCTTCGTTGAGCGGCCCCGGTCCGAGGCCCGCGACCGCTGCCTCGATGCGATCTGAGTTCATTTCGTCGGCGTCTTCAGCCGGAACGAGCATTCGATAGCCGGACCAACGGCCGACCTCAATCGCGCGGCGACGCGCCCTTCGGGCCTTGGCTTCGCCCGCCGCGCTCATTCGTCCCTATCACCGTACGCACATCGATCAGCTCGGGAAAGAATGTGTGGTCCAGCGCCCTCCGCAGGAAGGCGACCCCCGACGAGCCGCCGGTGCCGGTCTTGTGCCCGATCATCCGCTCGACTGTCTTCAGGTGGCGGAACCGCCAGAGCTGGAACGACTCCTCGACGTCGACGAGCTTCTCAGCCATCTCGTACGCGTCCCACCAGCGCTCGGGATCGTCGTAGATCGTCTTGAAGACCGGGACCAGCTCCGGATTGCGGACGTGCGGCTCCGACCAGTCGCGCTCGACGCACGCGGCGGGCACCGGCAATCCCCGGCGCGCGAGATGACGCAGGTATTCGTCGTAGAGCGACGGCGCCTCGAGGATCGCGGTCAGCTCGGCATGCGTCGCGACGTCGTAGCCGAACACGTCGACGAGCGCGCGCTGCTTGTTGCCGAGCAGGAACTCGAATGCGCGGTACTGCGCCGACTGGAAGCCGGACGAGCTGCCGAGCACGGGCCGGAATGCCTCGTATTCGGACGGCGTCAGCGTTTCCAGCACGGCCCATTGCTCGAACAGCTGCTTCTGGATCAGTTTCAACCGCGCGAGGATCTTGAAGCACGCGTCGAGGCGATCCTGCCGGACGAACGCGAGCGCCGCCTTGAGCTCGTGGATCGCGAGCTTCATCCAGAGCTCGGACGTCTGGTGCTGGATGATGAACAGCATCTCATCGTGCCGCGGCGGCGAGATCGCACTTCCCGACAGCGGCTGCTGCGCCGACAAAAGCAGGTCGAGACGCAGATATCCCGCATACGTCAGGCGGTTGGTGAGATCGGTGACGATGCCGGGTTCGAGCTCGCGCGTGGTCATGGCAAATCGCCGTTTCGCAGGGAAAAGCGATCGTAGCGCAAAAGCGGCCGGCGCGAGGATCTCCTGCTACCATCGGGCGTCATGATTCGCTCGCTCCGCATCGGCGCATGGATCGCCGCAACCATGGTCGCGGTTGCCGCGACGGGGTGCGGCCCAGGCGGGACGTCGAATCGCACGCTCGCACTCGCCGAATGCCGGCTGCCGCGCCTGCCGATCGCTGCGCAGTGCGGCACCCTTGAAGTGCCGGAAAATCGCGACGCACCGCTGGGACGCAAGATCAAACTGACCGTCGCGGTTTTGCCTGCGAACACGCTGAGTCCCCGACCCGATCCGCTGTTCATCCTGGCCGGAGGTCCGGGCCAGGCCGCGACCTACCTCGGAACGTTCGCGGCGCTCCTCTTCGACGTCCGCAAGGACCGTGACATCGTGCTCGTCGATCAGCGCGGCACCGGACGCTCGTCTCCGCTCGACTGCGAGGCCCTCAAGCCGGACGACAGCTTCGAGGCGGCGTTCGACGTCGACATCGTGGCGCGCGCGGCCGCGTGCGTGAGGGAGCTCAAGGCCCGCGGCGTCGATGCGGCGCAGTACACGACGGCGGCGTGGGTCGAGGACCTCGACGCGGTGCGCGGCTCGCTCGGCTACGCGAAGATCAATCTGTGGGGCGGCTCGTACGGAACGCGCGCGGCGCTCGAGTACCTGCGCCGGCATCCGGACCGCGTGCGCGCCGTCGTGCTGGACGGCGTCGCGCCGCCATCGATGATCGTCAACTTCGATGTCTGGCCGTCGCGCGACCGTGCGATCGACCGCATCATCGAGAGCTGCCAGGCTACGCCGGCGTGCCGTGCGGCGCACCCCGATCTCGCGGCGACGCTCGCGTCGATTCGAAGGCGGCTCGGTCCCGCCGGCCGCGACGTCGCCGTCGCGAATCCGCGCACCGGTGCGGTCGAGACCCTGCGCGTGACGTTCGATCACATCGTCGCCGCGTTGCAGCCCTTGACCTACGCGCCGGAGCTCGCTGCGCTGATGCCCGAGATGATCGCGCGTACGGCCAAGGGCGACTACGGCCCGCTCTTCGCGGGGGCGCTGCTCCTGAGCGGCAGCCTCGCCGAGCAGATGAACGCGGCGCTCCATTATTCGGTCACCTGCGCCGAGGATGCGCCGCGTCTGTCGCTCGGTGGCGTCCGCGGCGGACTCGAGGGCGTGCGCTCGCAGGCGCTCGCCCGACGCGTGCTCGCGGTCTGCGACGTCTGGCCGCGTGGCGAGGCACCGATCGACGCCACGACGCCCGTCAACAGCGACGCGCCGGTGCTGATCCTCTCGGGTGCGCTCGATCCGGTGACGCCACCCGCGAACGGCGACGAGGTCGCGAAGACGCTGCCGCACAGCCGCCACGTCGTGGCGCGCGGTTTCGGACATATCGTGTCCTCGCACGCGTGCGCGCCCCGGCTCATCGCGGCTTTTCTCGACGACCCCACGTTCGCGTCGCTGCCCGAGACCTGCATCGCGCGCTTCAAGTCGAGCGAGCCGCCCGCCCCCTGGCCGGATCGGCTGGGAGCACGATGATCGAGATCGACGGGCTCGCGAAGTCGTTCGGCAAGCGCCGCGAAGTGAAAGCTGTCGCGGGGGTTTCGCTCACCGCGCCCGACGGCGAAATCACGGGTCTCCTGGGGCCGAACGGCGCGGGCAAGACCACGCTGCTTCGGATGCTCGCGACGCTGATGCTGCCGGATGCCGGCCGCGCAACGATCGACGGGGCGGACATCGTCGCCGAGCACATCGCCGTGCGGCGAAGCATCGGCGTCTTGTCGGATGCGCGGGGGCTCTACCCGCGGCTCACCGGACGCGAGAACATCCGCTACTTCGGCGCGTTGCACGGGCTTTCCGGGGCCGCGCTCGACGCGCGCATCGACGAGCTCGTCGGCGCGCTCGGACTGGTCGACGTCGCCGACCGCCGCGCGCAAGGCTATTCACAGGGCGAGCGGATGAAGGTCGCCATCGCCCGGGCGCTCGTGCACGACCCGCACACGCTGCTCCTGGACGAGCCGACCAACGGTCTCGACATCATCAGCACGCGCGCGTTGCGCGACCTTCTGCGCCGCCTTCGCGCCGCAGGCAAGTGCGTCCTGTTCAGCTCCCACGTGATGCAGGAGGTGACGGCGCTCTGCGACCGGATCGTGATCCTGGGACGGGGACAGGTCGCAGCCACGGGCACCGCGGCCGAGCTCGTGGCGCAGTCCCGCGCGGCGTCGCTCGAGGACGCCTTCGTCGCACTGCTCGGCACGGGCGAAGGGCTTGCGGCATGACCGTCGGCTGGCTCGACCGCATTGCCATCGTGGCAAGCAAGGAACTCGTCGACACGCTGCGCGACCGCCGCACTGCGCTTGTTACCCTGATGCCGGCGCTCTTCGGGCCCGCGTTCCTCGTGCTGATGCTGAATGTCGTCGCCGCGCAGTCGGGCAAGACGCGCGATCTCGTGCTGCCCATCGCGGGTGCAGAGCACGCGCCCGCGCTCGTCGCCTTCCTCGAGCGGCAACAGGTCGTCGTGAAGCCCGCGCCGGCGGATTACGAAACGCGGGTGCGCGACGGCGATCTCGACGTTGTGCTCGACATCGATCCGGGGTTCGCGGATGACGTCGCGCTGGGCAGACCGGGCGTGGTTCGAGTCGTCTACGACCGCTCGCGCGACCGTGCGCGTGCGTCGATCGACCAGACCGAAACGCTGCTGCGCGCCTACAACCGCGAGTGGGGACGCGCGCGCCTCGTGATGCGGGGCATATCGCCCGACGTCGCGAATCCGCTCGAAGTCGACGTGCGCGATCTTTCGACGCCGCAAAGCTCGGGCTCGATTGTGCTGTTCCTCGTCGCCTACTATGGGTTGTTCGCGGCGCTGATGGGCGGCCTCGCTGCGGCTCTCGACGCGACCGCCGGCGAGCGCGAGCGGCAGTCGCTCGAGCCTCTGTTGACGACCCCCGTGCGGGCAGCCGAGCTCGCCGCAGGCAAGTGGGCCGCCGTCGTCGTCCTCGACGCTGCCGTCGTCGCCCTCACGTTGACCGGCTTCTATGTCACGCTGCGCTTTGCGCCGTTGCCAGCGGTCGGCATCCCGTTCCTGTTCAGCGCAACCGAGCTCGGCCGGTTTTTGATCGTCCTCGCACCGCTCGCACTGCTAATGCCGGCGGTGATGCTCTACGTCGGCGCGCGCGGCCGCACGTTCCGCGAGGCCCAGGCGAACCTGTCGCTGCTCCTGACGCTCGTCGCCGTCATCCCGTTTCTGCCGATGTTTCTGCAGCGCAAGGAGCCGCCGTGGCTGCTGTGGGTCCCGGTGTCGGGCCAATACTCGCTTTTGTCGAAGGCGCTGCGGGGCGACGCGCTCCCGCCCCTGGGCCTGCTGCAATCGTATGTCGCGCCGCTCGCGCTCGCGGCAATCGCGCTCGCGCTGACGGCGCGGCTCCTCGCGCGCGAATCCGCGCTCGCGGGCAAGTAGGACCGACCGGCTACACCGCCGCGCGGGCGGGCGCCGCCCCGGCGCGACCCCACAGCCGCTGCGCCCACGGGCTCGCGGGCTTGCGTACGAGACGCTCGGCCGCGTAGTGCCGGGCACGGATCCGATCGCCGCCACGGATCGCCGCCTCGATCAGCGTCAGCGTGATCACGTCCCGCTGGGCGTGGCTGCCTCCGAAGCGATGCGCGCCGTCACGCGCGGGCTCGAGCGCCGCGATGGTATCGCCGTAGCGGCCACGAGCGAATGCAATCATGCCTTCCGCCACCGGCAGGCCAACGTCGCGCGTCATCGCCGCATTGGCATCATCGTTCTCCGTCGCCCGGCGCATCCGCTCGACAAGACGTGAGACCGCGGCATCGCGGCCGGTCGCCGCGAGCGCCATTGCCGCATGCACGTCGTTGAAGGCATAGAAGCCGGCCTCTGCGTCGACACGGGCTTCCCAGTCGTCGGCGACGCGCTCCAGGCGATCGCCCACGGACGCGCACTCGAGCATGAGGCGCCACAGGAGCGCGGTCGCGTCGAGGAGGGACAGCACGTACGCCGCGGGCTCCGGATGCACGTACCGGTCGAACAATGCGAGCGCGCGGTCGTACTGCGCGCCATCAAGGCAGAACAACGCCAGATGCCAGAAATTGTGGAACGCGAAGGCATTGTCCGGCGCCCAGTCGCCTTCGCGCGAGGTCAGGAAGGCGATGCCTTCGTCGATGCGGCCCTGCATTTCCATCACGTGCACCGCTGCGTGGACCGCCCAGCCATCCTTCGGCTGCAGCGCGAGCGCTTGCTGCGCCGCCGCCTCGGCCTCCGGATATTGATTCATCTCTTCGAGTCCGAACGCATGCATGCCGACCACGTAGGAATAGCATGGCGTCGAGGCATCCCAATGGGGTAGCACCCGCGAGACTCGATTGCGCAGGTTCAGCGCGTCGCCGCGGAAGAAGTCCATCAGATGGCCCGCCTGCAGGGCGAGCGCATCGCGTGGATAGGCGGCGAGGACACGATCGAGCGCCTGGCATGCGTCGTGCCAACGCCCCTCGTGCAAGAGCTCAGTCGCGTGGAGCAGTCCGCGCTCGCGGTCATTCGCGCGCGCCGCATGCTTGCGCGCCGCGTCCAGCGCGGCGCCGACCATCGGCACGAACCTGCGCTCGGTCAGCGTATAGAGCACGAGAGCCTTGAGCAGATGTCCCGCGACGAAGGCCGGCGCCGCCGCGATCGCCTCGTCGATCGTCGCGATCGGATCGCCGACATAACTCTGGAACTGCCCGAGCGCGGATTCGTAGCGCGCCAGTGCGAAGGGATCGGCGCCGGTGACCGGGACGCCGCGCAAGTCGGTTGTCATGGCGAATTCCTTGTCGAAGCGAGGTCCCCGTCGGCGGACCGGAGCGCCGCTCATCGTGGCAACCTCACGGGTGCAAGCGTAAGATGCCGCGCCTCGGAAGTACAAAGCCATTTCGGCAAGAAACCGGACAGATCGGCCATGAACGCCCCGCACGCGCCGGTGGACGTCGCAATCCTCGCGTTTCCGGAAACGACGGCCTCGGTCACCTACGGCATGTACGACCTCTTCATGGCCGCCGGGCGCGACTGGGGCGTCGTAGTCGACGGGCGGCCAGGGCCGGCGCTGGTGCGGCCATGCATCGTGGCCGCGGAGGCCGCGCCGTTCACAGCCGCGAACGACGTGCCCATCGCGCCGCAGGCGACGCTCGACGCGCGCTCCGACGCGCGCATTGTCTGCGTGCCCGAGATCACCGTTCCGCCTGGAGAATCGCTCGCGGGCCGGTTCACCAGGGAAATCACCTGGCTCGCGCGTTGCTACGCCAACGGCGCCACGCTGGCCACGGCGTGCTCCGGCGCAATGCTGCTCGCCGAGGCCGGGCTGCTCGACGGTCACGAGGCGACGACGCACTGGGCCTACTGCGACATCCTGCGCGATCGCTATCCAGCGGTGAAGGTTCGCAAGGAGCGTGCCCTCGTCGTCTCGGGTGAAGGGCAGCGGCTGGTGATGGCCGGCGGTGGAACGTCGTGGCAGGACGTCGCGCTGTACCTGATCGCGCGCTTCGTCGATGTGGAGGCGGCGATGCAGGTCGCGCGCATCAACCTCATCGACTGGCACGCGATCGGCCAGCAGCCGTTCGCGCGGATCGCGCGCTCGCGCCAGGTAAGCGACGCCGCCATCGCCCGCTGCCAGACGTGGATCGCGGAGCAGCTATCACGAGCCGTCGCCGGTGACCGCCATGATCGAGTTGAGCGGGCTGCCCGAGCGCTCGTTCAAGCGCCGGTTCCAGCAGGCGACCGGCATGTCGCCGCTCGAATACGTGCACGCGCGTGCGACTCGAGGAAGCGAAGCAGATGCTCGAGACGCGCGACGATCCGGTCGAGGCGGTCGCGAATGCGGTCGGCTATGAGGACGCCGGCTTCTTCAGCCGCCTGTTCCGGCGCCAGGTGAGCCTCACACCGGCGCAGTACCGCAAGCGCTTCGGATCGCTGCGCCGGGCGATCGCCGGCGGCTCAACCTAGTTGCCGGATGACGGCGAGCGGTGGCTGGCGCGCCGTCCCGCGCGTGCCCAGCCATCCAGCCAGTGCGACCGCGATCGCCCCGCCCCCTAAGCCGTAGATCCACACGAACGGATTCCACGCGAACGGAATCTGGAACACGCGATCGGAAAGCACGTAGCCGACCGCCGTCGCACCGGCCGCTGCGAGCAAGCCCGCCAGCGCTCCCAGCACGAGGAACTCGGTAACCTGGGCAGCGCGGAGCTGCGCCTGCGACGCGCCGAGCGTGCGCAGGATCGCCGCGTCGAAGCGGCGCTCGTCCTGCGTGGCCGCGATCGCCGCCTGCAGCACGAGCAGGCCCCCGACAAGGGTGAACAGGAACACGAACTCGACGGCACGGGCGACCTGCTCGATGATCGTCTGGATCTGCCGCAGGATTTCGCCGACGTCGATCACGAGCAGGTTCGGGTATTGCTGGACGAGCGCGGACAGCCACGAGCCCTGGCCTTCGGGCGCCCGCACGGCGCCGAGATACGTCCGGGGCATCTCCTCGAGCACGCCGGGTGCGAACAGCGCGAAGAAGTTCGGCCGGAAGCTGTCCCACTCGACCTTGCGCAGGCTCGTGATCTTGGCCGTCACCTTGGCGCCCGCGAGATCCCAGGTCAGCGTGTCGCCGAGCTTGAAGTGCAGCGATTCCGCAATCCCCGCCTCCATCGATAGCCCCGCTTCGGGTCCCTTGGCCGCACCGAACCACTTGCCGGCGGTGACGCGGTTGGTCTTCGGGAGGTCACTGGCCCACGACAGATTGAACTCGCGCTCCGCGAGCCTCCGTGCTCGCGTGTCGAATCGCGTCGTGTCGAATGGCTCGCCGTTGACGGCGACGATCCGCCCGCGAACCATCGGATACAGCGTCGTGTCGGTGCCGGTCACCGCCTTCAACGCCGCGCGCACGGCGTCGACCTGATCCGGCAGCACGTTGACGAGGAAGTGGTTGGGCGCATCGGGCGGCAGGCTCGCGCGCCAGTTGTACAGGAGGTCGCCGCGTACGACGGTGAGGAGCAGGAGCGCCATCAGGCCGAGCGCGAGCGCGCCGATCTGCAGGCTGGAGGCGAGCGGCCGGCGGCGCAGGTTGGCCAGGCCGAAGCGCCAGCTGACACCTCGCTGTGGCAGGCGCTTCAGGAGCGCGATCAGGAGCCACGCCGAGAGGGCCGCGGCGGCCAGCAATCCGCCGATGCCGGCGACGACGATGCCGCCCGTCTTCGCGTCCTGCGCCTGCCAGCCGATCAGCGCGCCGATGACCGCGGCGCCAAGCGCGTAGGCCGCGAGACCGCCGGCTCGCGGGCGCGGCAAGTCGCGCCGCAGAACGCGCAACGGCGGCACGCCGGCGAGCGCGATCAGCGGCGGCAGCGCGAAGCCGAGCAACAGCAGGATTCCGGTGCCGAACGCGGCGATCGCCGGCGTGACTCCGGGCGGTGGAAGGTCGCTCGCGGCAATCGACGACAGGAGCGAGGCGAGCAGCTGCTGGCCCGCGAGCGCGAGCACGATGCCAGCCGCGCTGGCACCGACGGCGACCAGCGCGAACTGCACGACGAACAGCGCCAGCGTGCGCCCGCGCGAGGCGCCGAGGCAGCGCAGCATCGCTGCAGTGTCAAGATGGCGGCGCAGGTAGCGCGTCGCCGCCAACGCGATCGCAACCGCTGCGAGCACGACCGCCACCAGCGCGGAGAGCCCGAGAAACTTGTCCGAGCGCTCGAGCGTCTGCTGAACCTCCGGCCGCAGGTCGCGCACGTTCTCCATCCGTTGACCGGGCTTGAGCTCGCCTTGCACCCAGTCGAGATACGGACCGAGCCGCCCCCGCTCCGCGGTATCGGCGACGAGCAAACGCCATGTCGCACGATTGCCCGGTTGCAGCAGGTTGGTTGCGGAAACGTCGTCGATGTTCATGACGAGCCGCGGACCGAGCGCCAGCAGACCTGTCGCGATCTCCGGCTCCCGCAGGATCACGGCGCCGACCTCGAGGCTCGCCTCGCCCACGCTGATCCGGTCGCCCTTCTTGACGCCAAGACGGTCGGCAAGCCGCGTGTCGGGCCACACCTGGCCCTTCGGCGGGATGCCTGCGGCGCGCACGCCGTCGGGCGTCGCCGGGTCGACCAGCATGACGGTGCCCCGCAGCGGATAGGCCGGTCCGACCGCTTTCACGTCGGCGAGCACGGCGCCGGCGTCCGCATCGGCGCCTTCCCGCTGCACCATGCTGTTGAATCGCAGTGCGGTCGCGACAGCCAGTCCGCGGCGCAGCGCTTCATTGGCGTATGTATCGGGCAGCGGTCGGTCGCCCGAGATCAGCACATCGGCGCCGAGCAGCAGATTGGCTTCGCGCGTGAGCGCGGTCTTCACGCGATCGGCGAAGAACGCGACGGTGCCGACGCTCCCCACCGCGAGCACGATCGCCGCAATCAGCACCGTCAGCTCGCCCGCGCGCGCATCGCGCGCGAGCATCCGCCATGCGAGGCGCAGCGCTGTCATGCGGGGGCCGCGGAATCAGCGACCAGGCGGCCGGCGGCGAGCGACAGGCGACGCGCGCAGCGCGATGCGATCCCGGTGTCGTGCGTGACCAGGAGCAGCGTCGTTCCACGCTCGCGGTTCAAGCGAAACATGAGGTCGGCCACCTCGGCCCCCGTCGCATTGTCGAGGTTGCCCGTCGGCTCGTCCGCCATCAGGAGCTTGGGTTCGCCGGCAAACGCGCGCGCGATCGCGACCCGCTGTTGCTCCCCGCCGGACAGCTGCTTGGGATAGTGCGTACGCCGCCGCGCGAGGCCGACGCGATCGAGCCACTCGGCCGCGCGGGGGCCTGCGTCGGCCGCCCCCGCGAGCTCGAGCGGCAGCATCACGTTCTCGTGCGCCGTGAGCGCGGGAAGGAGCTGGAACGACTGGAATACGAAGCCCAGCAGGCGGGCGCGGAGCGCGGCGCGCGCGTCCTCGTCCTGCGCGCCGAGCTCGACGCTGTCGAGCCAGACCTCGCCGTTCGTAGGCCGATCGAGTCCCGCGAGCAATCCGAGCAGCGTGGTCTTGCCTGACCCGGACGCGCCGACAATCGCCACTGCCGCGCCGGGTTCGACCTCGAAGGTGACGTCATCGAGGATCGTGAGCGGTGCATCGCCGCTCGTCACGACCTTCGTAAGACCCGCAGCGCGCAGGATCGGAGTGGCAGCCAAAGCGTTGGGAGAACGATATTGCAGCGGTTGCGGGTCGCGATGCTGAACGTGGCCGCAAGCAACGCCGCTCGCCCCGGAACGGGCCATGTCCATGAGCCCGATTCTACCCGGCGGCTACAATCGCACCCTGAACGCTCCCTTCCGATCGTCGATGCCGTACCCGTTCCAACGTTCCCGCCGCGCCGCTCTCGCCGCCGGGCTGATCGCACTTCTGTCTTGCGCCGGGGTAAGCCGGGGCGCTGCGCCGGCCGTGCTGCTCGTCGTCGGCGACTCGATCTCGGCGGCCTACGGGCTGCCGAAGGGTACTGGCTGGGTCGATCTCCTCGCCGCGCGCATCGATGCGGAGCACTTTCCCTATCAGGTCGTCAACGCGAGCATCTCCGGCGACACGACGGCCGGCGGCCGCGCGCGGCTGCCGGCGCTTCTTTCTCAGCACAAGCCTGCCATCGTCGTCATCGAATTGGGGGGCAACGACGGGCTGCGCGGCGGCAGCGTAAAGGCGGCGAAGGAGAATCTTGACGCAATGCTGGGCGCCGTGGAGAAGGCGGGTGCCCGCCCGGTGCTGGTCGGCATGAGGCTGCCCCCCAACTACGGTCCGGCGTATACGCGGGAGTTCGCTGCGATGTACGGGGAAGTAGCGAAGGCGCATCGCGCTGCGCTCGTGCCGTTCCTGTTCGAAGGCTTTAGCGAATCGAACGAGCTGTTCCAGCCCGATCGCATCCACCCGACGGTGGCGGCGCAGGCGAAGCTGCTCGACAACGTATGGCCGGTGCTCGCGCCGCTGCTTGGGAAGCCGCCGTGACCGTGCCGCCGCACCCGCGCGACGGCCGCACGATCACCGTCGATGCCCTCGCGGCGTACCCGGACCGCGTCGACGTTCGCACGCCCTCCGAGTTCGCCGAGGATCGCATTCCCGGCGCCGAGAACCATCCCGTCCTAGCCGACGCCGAGCGCGCGCACATCGGCACGATGTACGCGAAGGTGTCGAGCTTCGCTGCCAAGCGGTCCGGCGCGGCCCTTGTCGCACGCAACATCGCCACGATGCTCGAGGGTCCGTTCGCGACGAAGCCGCGCGACTGGTCGCCGGTCGTGTACTGCTGGCGCGGCGGCCAGCGCAGCCGCTCGCTCACGCACATGCTGAACGAGATCGGCTGGCGCGCGGTGCAGCTCGACGGCGGCTATCGCGCGTGGCGCCGCCATGTGATGGCGCAACTCGAGACGCTGCCGTCGCGCCTCCCTTTCGAGGTCATTTGCGGACTCACGGGGTCGGGCAAGAGCCGGCTCATCGACGCGCTCGCGGCCGAGGGCATGCAGGTGCTGGACCTTGAAGCCCTCGCGCGGCATCGCGGCTCGCTCTTGGGCGACCTTCCCGGCGAGTCGCAGCCCGCGCAAAAGGGATTCGAAAGCGAGCTTGCCACCGCGCTGATGCGGCTCGACCCGCGCCGCCCGGTCTACGTCGAGTCCGAGAGCAAGCGGATCGGCACCGTGCAACTTCCGGACACCTTGTTGACCGCGATCCGCGCCGCGCCGTGCGTCCGCCTCGATACGCCCGTGCCTCTGCGCATTGCGCTGCTCAAGGACGAGTACGCGCACTATGTCGCGGATGCCGACGCACTCGCCGCGCGGCTCGCCCTTCTCGTGCCCCTGCATGGGAGGAAGACGATCGCGCGCTGGGAGGCCGCGGCGGCCGCCGGCGAATGGGACGCCGTGGTCGGCGAGCTGCTCTCGCAACACTACGATCCGACCTACGAGCGGGCGCTCGAGCGGAATTTCGCGCGCGCCCGCGACGCGCTCGTCGTCGCTCCGGCCAGCCTGGACGACGCAACGTTTCGCGGGCTCGCCCGCGACCTCGACCACGCGGTCCGCGCACGTAACGCGGTCGCGCCGCGCGCGACTGCCTGAGGAGAGACCTCGTGCCCACCTTCCACTATCGCCTGGTCAACGTCTTCGCCGAAGAGCGGCTCGCCGGCAATCCGCTGTGCGTGTTCGAGGACGGTCGCGGCCTCGACGAGGCGACGATGCAGGCGCTCGCGCTGCAGTTCAACCTGTCGGAGACGACGTTCGTGCTACCTTCGACGGTCGCGACGAAACGCGTACGGATCTTCACGCCGACGTTCGAGATGCCGTTCGCCGGTCATCCGACGCTTGGCACCGCACACGTCGTTCGCCATCTCGTGGCCAGTGGAGACGCCGTCACGCTCGAGATGCATGCGGGCGTGATTCCGGTCAAGGCCGACGGCGACCGCTGGACGCTCGCCGCCAATCCGCCGCGCCACCGCGCCGTTGCGGCAAGCGGCGCCGAGCTCGCCGCAATGCTGGGCCTCGATGCAACCGATGTTGCGCCGCGCCCGTCCGAACCACCGTTGTGGGTCGACACCGGATCGGAGCAACTCGTGATCCCGCTCGCGTCGGCGGCGTCCGTCCGGCGGGCCGTACCGCGGGCGGACCTGATGCTCGCGCACGCCCGCATCGGGCAGCGCACGATGGCCTACATCTTCGCGCCCGACGACACCCCGGGCAGTGCCGCCGGCGGCGCGCAGCGCGTGATGGCGCGCTTCTTCTTCCTGAAGCAGGGCAGCGTCGTCGAGGACCCGGGCACGGGCTCCGCCTGCGCGAACCTCGGAGGTTGGCTGCTCGCTACCGGCGCTCCGCTGCCCCAGCGTCTCGCCATCGCGCAAGGCGATGCCGTCGCACGTCCCTGCCGGCTCTCGCTCGACGTGGACGCGGAGCGGCGCATCCACGTGGGCGGACGCGTGATCGAACTGGGCCGCGGCAGCATCGTGCTGTAGCCAAGCCCGGCGTTGCCCCGGCAACGCGCTGTTACAACGCCGCGCGACACGCGGCGTCAACACGCGGGTACCCTCCCGCGTTGATGCCGGGTACATCGAACAGGTGAGGCACGATGCCGGGACACGGGCGCGTGACATTGGCGGCTGCCGTTCTCGCGGCCGGAATGGCATGGGCGCCCGCAGCGGCGTCGGCCGCATCGAGCCCGGTCCTGGGCTACGACGATGCGCGCCACCTGCTGGCCAGGACGGGCTTCGGTCCTACCGACGCCGAAGTCCGGGCGTACGCACCGCTCACGCGAGAAGAAGCCGTCGGGAAGCTCCTGCGCGAGACGCGCACGGTAGCGGTGACGCCCGCCCCCGCCTCCGCCCTCGACACCTCGCCGCTGCGGCCGCCGCGCGGAGAGATGGTCACCGCGGAGGAGCGCAAGACGTTCGTCCGGCAGCAGGTGCGCGAGGGCCTCGAGCTCCGGGGCTGGTGGGTGCGCGAGATGCTCGCCACGCCTTCGCCCTTGACCGAGCGGATGACGCTCTTCTGGCACAACCACTTTGTCTCCGCGCAGCCGAAGGTGCGGATCTCGCGCCTCATGTACCGGCAGAACGTCACGCTGCGCGCGCACGCGCTGGGCAACTTCGGGGTGTTCCTGCATGCGATCGCGAAGGACCCCGCGATGGTGGTCTACCTCGACAGCGCGCAAAACCGGCGCGGCGCGCCGAACGAGAATTTCGCGCGCGAGGTGATGGAGCTCTTCACGCTGGGTGAAGGGCACTACACCGAGGCCGACGTGAAGGAGGCGGCGCGCGCATTCACGGGCTGGAGCCTCGACCGTGAAACCGGCACGTTCGTGTTCCGTCCCCGGCTGCACGACGACGGCATCAAGACGGTGCTCGGCCGAACCGGACGCCTCGATGGCGATGCGGTACTCGACAGCCTGCTTGCGCGCCCCGAGACTTCCGAGTTCGTCGTCGCAAAGCTCTGGCGCGAGTTCGTCTCGCCGGATCCGGATCCCGCCGAGGTCGCGCGGATTGCGCGCCGCTTCCGCGACTCGGGCTATGAGATCAAGGTCGCGCTCGGAGCGCTTCTCACGAGCGATGCGTTCTACGCTCCCGCGAACCGCGGGGTGCTGGTGAAATCCCCGGTCGAGCTCGTCGTCGGCACGGTGCGCCAGCTCGAGCTCGCGCCGGAGAGCGCGCTGCCGTTTGCGGTCGCCGCCGCCGGGATGGGCCAGAACCTGTTCTCGCCGCCGAACGTCAAGGGATGGCCGGGCGGCGAGACGTGGATCAACACGACGACCCTTCTCGCGCGGAAGCAGTTCCTCGATCGCGTGACACGCTCCGAAGCGAGCGCGCCGGTGGCGATGATGGCCGCGGCGTCCGACTCTGGGCAAGCCCTTCCGCAGCCGGCGCTGAGCGTTGCGGACGATGACAAGGCGCGGGCGCAGCGGTTCCAGCGCCAGATCGAGCGCGCGCTCGCGAGCATTGACTTCGACAGCGCGCGCTGGCTCGCACAGCTCCCCGGCGCGACGGTGCCGGAGCGCGGTCGCGCAGCGGAGCGTCTGCTGCTCGCGGTTGCGCCGCTCGAGACGCCGGATGCCACGGCCGACTCTCGCACGCTCGTGCATGCGATCGTGCTCGATCCGGCGTTCGAGCTCAAATGACGAGGCGGCGCCTATGAAACGACGGACTTTCCTCGGCGCCGCAGCGGCGGCGGCCGCGTGCGCCGCCTTCGGTGGCCGCGCGAGCATTGCATTGGGTGCGGCACCGGCCGGAGAGAACTACCGAAACCTGCTCCTGCTGATCGAGCTCAAGGGCGGCAACGACGGTCTCAATACCGTCGTCCCGTACACCGATGCCCGCTACTACGCATTGCGGCCGAAGATCGCGATCGCGCGGGACGCGGTCATCCCGCTCTCCGATCGCGCCGGTCTGCATCCATCGCTCGCGCCGCTCTTGCCGCTGTGGCGGGAGGGACGCTTCGCCGTGTTGCAGGGTGTGGGCTATCCGGAACCCAATCTGTCGCATTTCCGCTCGATCGAGATCTGGGACACCGCATCGCCGAGCGACGAATATCTGCAGGACGGATGGCTGACGCGTGCGTTCGCCGCGATGCCTCCGCCGCGCACGTTTGCCGCCGACGGCGTGATCGTCGGCTCCAACGATCTGGGACCGCTTGCCGGTGGCGGCACGCGCGTGGTCGCGCTCGCCAACACCGAATCGTTCCTCCGTCGCGCACGGCTCGCCTCTGCGGCTGGAACGAGTCGCAACAAGGCGCTGGAACACGTCATCAAGGTCGAGGCCGACATCGTGCAGGCGGCTGCGCAGCTCGATTCGCGGCACGAGTTCCGCACCGAATTTCCGGCGGGCGCGTTTGGTACGGCGATCAAGACCGCCTGCCAGGTGGTCGCGAGCGCGGGCGGCGTCGCCGTCGTGCGGGTGACGCTGTCGGGGTTCGACACCCACGGCGGGCAGGCGGCGACGCAGGCGCGCCTTTTGGGCGAGGTCGCGCAGGGCATCGTCGCGCTCAAGTCGGCGCTCGAAGAACTGCGCCGCTGGGACGAGACACTGGTGCTCACCTATGCGGAGTTCGGTCGGCGACCCAAGGAGAACCTCTCGAACGGCACCGACCACGGCACGGCGAACGTTCACTTCGCGTTCGGCGGGCGCGTCGCAGGCGGCTTCTATGGTGAGGCGCCTGCGCTCGATCGCCTTGGCGTCGACGGCAACCCTGGTTTCGCGATTGACTTCCGCCAGGTGTACGCGACGGTGCTCGAACGCTGGTGGGCCGTACCCGCCGGGCCGGTGCTCGGAGGCCGCTTTGCGGAGGTCCCCTTTCTGCGCGCCTGAAACGCGCGCCACCTCCGTGGCGACGTATTTTTGAGCGGCAAGTCGCCGCGGTCTGTCAAGCCGTCGATATTTCTTACAACCGGCCACAGGGTGATTGTACTTTTACGATTTAATTCATGTAGTTATGCCATAGGCACCCTCCTTGCTCAACGATTCTCACAGCGTTGGCAAGGGGGAACTATGAAGAGCTTATTCCGCAAGGCGGCCGCTTTTGCATCGGCACTGGGGTTTGCACTGGTGACGGGAGCCGCTTCGGCGACGCCGATCGTCATCGACCAGTGGTACGAATTTGGGTTTTTTGGGGGCGGCGGCGATCCTCTAGCTTCGGGCGCGGGCACCACGCCAGGCCTCTTGAGCATTCAAGTGGGAGCTCCGGCGTGGACGTTCACGTGCGCCAGCGCGTGCACCCTTGTCGTCACCGACGGCTTCCTGGCCGTCGACCAGTTCGAGCTGTTCGACTCCGGATCGTCGCTCGGCAGCACGTCGGCTCCGACCGGCGGCTCAGGACATAGCTGCAGCAATAACGAGGTCGCCTGCCTCGCCGATCCGCTGATGAGCCACGGATCGTTCCTCCTCGCCGCAGGCGACCACACCATCACGGGCACGCATCTCATCGGTGCGCCGGGAGCCGGCGTTCTTTATCGTGACGGTGCCCGTGTCGGTGCCCGAGCCGGGGTCGCTCGCCCTGATCGGCGTCGCGCTGCTGATGGTCGTCGGTATCCGGCGTCGCGCCTGATCGGACACGTGCTCAAGCGAACGGCCGCCCGCGGGCGGCCGTTTTGCTTTCATGCGGTGCAACGAGCCGGACGCTACGGCGGCGCCGCGTTCGCGTCCCACGCGGTGATGAACTCCCGCCAATGCGGCGCTTCCATCGCGACGATCTTCTCGCGCGCGAGCGAGACCTCCTGCGCGTATTCCCCGGCGGACAACTCGCCTCGCAGCAGGCGGAAGCGCAGGTAGAGCAGATAGGTGTTCATCACGTCGGTCTCGCAGTAATGGCGGACCAGCTCGAGCTTGCCCTGCTGCACATACGCGTTGACCTCGCTGCCGTCCATCCCGAGCTTGCCCGGGAAACCGCAGAGGCGGGCCATCACGTCGAGCCCTGCCGACGCGCGGAGCTGATACATCGCGAGCACGTCCATCAGATCGAGGTGCCGCGTGTGATAGCGCCCGAGGTAGCTGTTGTGGCGAAAGTCGCGGTCGTCGTCGCCCCACTCCCAGTACTTGGCCGCCGTCACGCCGTGAATCAGCGCGCGGTGATTGAGCACCGGCAGGTCGAAGCCGCTGCCGTTCCACGACACGAGCTGCGGAACATAGCGATCCACGAGGTCGAAGAACCTGCGGATGAGCTCGGGTTCCGGATCCTCCGGATTGCCGACGGAAGCGATCTTGAGCCCGGTCCGGTCGCGCAGCGCGCAGGCGATGGCGACGACCTTCTGCAGATGGGTGGGCATGAAATCGCTGCCCGTCTGGGCGCGGCGCTGCTGCGAGTACCAGTCCAGCACGGCGGCATCGGACAGATCGGCGGGAATGTTGCGCGAGCGCCGCAGGCCCGCAATGTCCGGCACCGATTCCAGGTCGAAGACTAGGACTGGCGTCATTCGCGCCACGGGATCGCCATGGGATCGAGGCTTCAACCGGGAAACACGCCGGTGGACAGGTAGCGGTCGCCACGATCGCAGACGACGAACACGATCGTCGCGTGCTCGACCTCGCGCGAGATGCGCAGCGCGACCGCGCATGCGCCGCCCGCGGAGATGCCGCAGAAGATACCCTCCTCGCTCGCGAGGCGCCGGGTCATCGCCTCGGCCTCGGCTTGCGACACCTGCTCGATGCGATCGACGCGCCGGCGGTCGAAGATGCGCGGCAGATACGCGTCCGGCCACTTGCGAATGCCGGGGATCTGCGAGCCCTCCGCTGGCTGCGCTCCGATGATCGCGACCGCCGGGTTCTGCTCCTTCAGGTAGCGTGACACGCCCATGATCGTGCCGGTGGTGCCCATCGCCGAGACGAAATGCGTGATAGCGCCCTTTGTATCGCGCCAGATCTCCGGCCCCGTGCCGCGATAGTGCGCGAGGGGATTGTCCGGATTCGCGAACTGGTCGAGGATCGTACCCTTGCCCTCCGCGCGCATTCGCTCCGCCACGTCGCGCGCGTTCTCCATGCCGCCTTCCTTGGGAGTGAGCAGGAGCTCGGCGCCGAACGCGCGCATCGACTGCCGGCGTTCGAGTGACTGGTTGTCCGGCATGACGAGCACCATTCGGTAGCCCTTCATCGCCGCGACCATCGCGAGCGCAATGCCGGTGTTGCCGGACGTGGCCTCGATCAGCGTGTCGCCGGACCGGATGTCGCCACGGCTTTCGGCCTCGACGATCATCGACAGCGCAGGCCGGTCCTTCACCGAGCCGGCAGGGTTGTTTCCTTCGAGCTTGCCCAGGACGACGTTGGTCGTGGCACCCGGCAGCCGCTGCAGGCGCACGAGCGGCGTATTGCCGATGGTGGAATCGAGTGTCGCGTACATGCGGGGACGTTGGCTGTCGGCCATTGTAGCCGAGGCCTCCGCTGGGCCCGCACCGTGGCAGCGCCGTACGCCGCCTACCCGACGCGGCGATTCGCACCTCGCGCACCGCTCGCGCGAGGTGCGGGAAGCGCGGCGGCCTATTGCTTGGCCGTGGCCCCTATATCGCGCTTCGCAGCGCCGACCTCGCCTTGCGCCGAGCGGGAGGGCTGCTTGGCCTCCGCCTTGGCGGCTGGCTTGAGCGTCGAGGGGCCGCTGACTGCGAGATCGGGCTTGAGCTGTTCGAAACGCTTCGCGCCGATGCCCTTCACGTCCTTGAGTTCCTCGACCGTCTTGAATGGGCCGTGCGCTTTGCGGTAGTCGACAATTGCCTGAGCTTTGGCCGGCCCGATGCCCGGGAGCGCGACCAGCTCGTCCTTCGTCGCCGTGTTGAGGTTGATCGCGCCGAACGCGAGAACCGGGACAAGCGCCAGCCCGAGCGCGAGAATGAGCCGCTGCATGAAAACCTCCGTCGTGAGTTGGTTCGATGCGCGGTGCGGGATCCACGCGCCATGCGTGGCCATCGCGCCGCACGCCACCCACGTTACGCCGCGCGCTCTGACGACGAAATCAGCCGTTCGACGTAACGCGCGACACCTTCGGGCACCGTGAGCATCGGTGTCCGATAGCCTGAGGCGCGAAGCCGCGCGAGATCGGCCTGCGTATGGCTCTGATACTTGCCCGTGAGCGCGGGCGGGAACGGGATGTACTCGATTGCGCCGGCGGCCACGAGATCGGGGAGCGCGAGCTCAGGCTCACCGCGGGCCTTGCGCACAGCGTTGATCGTCGCGCGCGCGACCTCGTTGTACGTCGTCGCGCTGCCGGTGCCGAGGTTGAAGATACCGTTCCGCTCGGGGTGATCGAGGAAGTCGAGATTGACCTTGACCACGTCCTCGACCGAGACGAAGTCGCGGCGCTGTTCGCCGGCGGCGTAGCCGGCCGACCCCTCGAACAACCGCACGCGGCCCTCATTGCGATATTGGTGGAAGAAATGAAACGCGACTGACGCCATCCGCCCCTTGTGCTGCTCGCGCGGGCCATAGACGTTGAAATAGCGGAATCCGGCGATCTGCGCGGTCCGATCGGGCAGCACGCCGCGAACGTACTGGTCGAACAGGAACTTCGAGTAGCCGTAGATGTTGAGCGGCCCTTCGCACGCGCGCTCCTCGCGGAAGGCCGGGCCGCTGCCATAGACCGACGCGCTCGACGCGTAGAGGAACGGCACGTCGTTGTCCTGGCACCACTCGAGCAGCGACACCGAATAGCGATAGTTGTTGCGCATCATGTACCGGCCGTCGGTCTCCATCGTGTCCGAGCAGGCGCCCTGATGCAGGACGGCTTCGATGTCGTCGTCGAAATCGCCGTCGGCGAGGCGGACCAGGAACTCGTCCTTGTCCACGTACTCGGCGACCTCGCAGTCGACGAGGTTCGTGAATTTGTCGGCGCGCGCGAGATTGTCGACCGCGAGCACGGATGTCACGCCCCGATCGTTGAGAGCGCGGACCAGATTGGCGCCGATGAAGCCGGCCGCGCCGGTGACGACGGTGTGCACGAGAGGTCCTTTCTGTCGCGTTCGGGCTAGAGTTCGAGGTCGATCCGGCCGACTTCGGTCGCGATCATCGGCACGCGCGGTGCGACGGCGCACAGGAGCTCGTAGCCGACCGTCGCCGCGCGCGCTCGCGACGTCGTCGATCGGAAGGCCCTCGCCCCACAGCACGACCGGGCTGCCGACCCTCGCCTCCGGGACTTCGGTGAGGTCGACGGTCATCATGTCCATCGACACGCGCCCGGCCACGCGAACCTTGCGACCGCAGACGAGCGCCGGCGTGCCGTTCGGCGCGTGGCGCGGGTAGCCGTCGGCATAGCCGCAGGCGACCACGCCGATCCGATGCGCGCGTGACGCCGTGTAGGCGCCGCCGTAGCCCACGCTATCGTTCGGTCTCAGCTCCTGCACGGCGACGATCTGCGAGCGCAGCGTCATCACCGGTCGCACGCCGATCATCTCGGCGGTATCGTAGGGAAACGGCGTCGCGCCGTAGAGCATGATGCCGGGACGCACGATGTCGCCACCGACTTCGGCGAAGCGCACGATGCCCGCGGAGTTCGCGACCGAGCGCGGATAGGGCAGCCCCTTGCACGCCTGCTCGAACGTCGTGAGCTGCTCCTTGACTCCGTCGTCCTCGTCGGCGCGCGCGAGATGTGTCATCAGACGGAGCGCGGCGACGGAGTCGCATTGCGTGAGCCGGTCGACCAGCGCGGCCACGTCGCCGGGCCGCACCCCCATCCGGTTCATCCCGGTGTTGACCTTGAGGAACACTTCGAGCGGCCGCTCGAGATGCGCATGCTCGAGCATCGTCACCTGGTCCGCGTGATGGACGACCGTCGCGAGGCGCCGCGCGGCGAACTCCGGCAGCTCGTCGGGGGCAAAGAAGCCTTCGAGCAACAGGATCCGGCGCGTGTAGTGCGCCGCGCGGAGCGCGACCGCGGCGTCGAGCTCGAGCAGCGCGAGGCCGTCGGCATCGGCGAGCGCCGGCAGCACCCGCAGGAGCCCATGGCCGTAGGCGTTGGCCTTGACCACGGCCAGCACCTGCGTGTTCGGCGCGCGCGCGCGCACCTGTGCCAGGTTCCCGCGGAGCGCGGCGAGGTTGATCTGGGCAAACAGCGGGCGGGCCATGGCGCGACGACGACGTGGTGGGCGACGCCGCAAACGAAAGCGCGGCGGATGCACGGGCCAGCGGCGCGACCCTCTCGCGGCGCCGTTCCCGGCGCTCCCCGGAGTCATGGTATAAAGCCGCCGCAGCGAAGCCGCGCCGATTATACCCAATGCCCGCCGCCGTGATGTGTACGACAAGCCCGGACGCAGGATGAAGCCGGGCTTCTACACGATCATGGCGGCGCAGTTCTTCAGCTCGCTCGCCGACAACGCCCTTCTGATCGCTGCGATCAGGCTCCTTCAGGAGATGCACGAGCCGGACTGGATGCAGCCGTCGCTGCAGCAGTCGTTCGTCGTGTTCTACGTTATCCTGGCGCCGGTCGTCGGCGCCTTCGCGGATTCGATGCCCAAGGGCCAGGTGATGCTGATCACCAATGCGATCAAGGTGGTCGGCTGCGTGCTCATGATGTTCACCGTTCATCCGTTGCTCGCCTACGCGATCGTGGGCCTGGGCGCAGCCGCGTATTCGCCGGCGAAATACGGGATCCTGACGGAGCTGTTGCCGCCGCAGCAGCTCGTCGTCGCGAACGGCTGGATCGAGGGCACGACGGTCGGCTCGATCATCCTGGGCGTGCTGCTCGGCGGCGTGCTCGTCTCGCCCAAGGTGTCGACGATGCTCCTGGGCTTCGATCTGCCGGTGATCGACATTGGGATCGAGACCCCGCCCGAGGCGGCCATCGCCGTGATCACCCTCCTCTACGTGATCGCCGCAATCTTCAACAAGTTCATTCCGGACACCGGGGTCGACCACCGGATCGTGAGCCGCAACCCGATCTTCCTGATCCGCGAGTTCGCGCACTGCAACGCACTTCTGTGGCGCGACAAGCTGGGCCAGATCTCGCTCGCGACGACGACGATGTTCTGGGGCGCCGGGGCGACGCTCAAGTTCATCGTGCTGGCGTGGGCGGCGAAGGCGCTCGGCTTCGACCTGTCGCAGGCCAGCTACCTGCAGGGCGTGGTCGCCATCGGCATTGCACTCGGCGCCGTGGTGGCGGCGCGCTATGTCTCGCTGCGCCGCTCCGTCGACGTGCTGCCGATCGGTTGCGCGATGGGGCTCGTCGTCATCTCCATGATCTTCGTCAAGGCCCTCCCGCTCGCCGCCTTCCTGATGATCGCGATCGGCGTATGCGCGGGCTTCTTCGTCGTGCCCATGAACGCCCTTCTGCAGCACCGCGGCCACGTGCTGATGGGGGCCGGGCATTCGATCGCCGTGCAGAACTTCAATGAGAATATCGGCATCCTCGTGATGGTCGGCCTCTACGCGCTGATGGTGCGCTGGGGGGTCGGCATCAACGCGGCGATCGTGACCTTCGGCTTGTTCGTCTCCGGCGCGATGGTGCTCGTTATGCTGCGCCACCGTGCGAATCAGGCGCGCGGCGATTCGCTGCGGTTGATCGGCATCGACCGTGCGAGCGGCGGGCCCTGAGCGACGGTCAGAGCATGACGGGGCGGTCGGGCAGCTCGTTTGCGCCGGGCCCCGTTCGCGGGAAGTGCTCCGCCAGCAGTGCGTTGATGCGCGTGATGCCCGCTTCGACGCCCGCCGTGTAGCGACCCTCGCGGAACGCCGCTTCCATCTCCCGGCAGATCGCTTCCCACGCCTCGGTGCCGACCTTGTCGTGGATGCCGCGGTCGGCGACGATCTCCACATCGCGATCGGCCAGCAGCAGGTACACCAGCACTCCGCAATTCTCCGCGGTGTCCCACACGCGAAGCATTCCGAACGCCTCGAGCGCGCGCTCGCGCGGCGGCAAATCCTTCCACACGCGACCGAGCGGGAGCGAGGGCTCGACGGCGAAGCACACCTGGCCGCTATGATGCCGCTCGCCCTCGGCGATCGCGGCTTCGATCCTGCCCATTTCCTCCGGCGGAAACACGCGGCGCGCATTCCGGTGGTCGGTCGCGAGATGCCGCAGCCAGCGTCCGGGGCGTTGCCAGGCCATCGCTATCACCATCCGCCGGACGCGCCGCCGCCGCCGAAGCTGCCGCCGCCGCCCGACCAGCCGCCGCCACCACCGCCACCGCCGAAACCCCCGCCTCCCCCGAAGCCGCCGGGGAGAAATACACCGCCGCTTCGCCGCCCGGCCACGAGCGGCACCGCGCCGGCGAAGATCATCACGATGAAGCCGACGATGCCCGCGACCAGGGCGATCGCGATCGATCCAGCGAAGAACCACGCCGCGGCGCCGACGATGCCGGCGCCTAGCGTCGACCCGGCAAGCCGGCCAAAGATCGAGCGCAGCACGCTGCCGACCAGCGGCACGCCGATGAACAGGAGCAGCAGCAGGGTGCCGAAGTCGAACCCGCCGCTCGCGTGGCGCGCATTGCGCGACGACGGCGGGGGCGGCAGCGGGTTGCCCTCCGAAACGACGCTGATGATCCGATCGACGCCAGCGTTGATGCCGGCGGCGAACTTCCCCTCGCGAAAATACGGCGCGACGTTTTCGGCGATGATCCGCCGCGACGTCGCATCGGTCAGCGTGCCCTCGAAGCCGTAGCCGACCTCGATCCGCATCTTCTTGTCGTCCTTCGCCACGAGGAACAGCGCGCCGTTGTCGCGGCCCTTGCGGCCGATCTGCCATTTCTCCGCCACGCGGAGCGAGTACGCCTCGATCGGCTCGGGTTGCGTGGTCGGGACGATCAGCACAGCCAGCTGGTTCGTCGTGCGCGCCTCCCAGTCGGCGAGCTTGGCCTCGAGTGCCGATTTGTCGGCCGTCGAGAGCGTCTGGGTGAGATCGGTGACATGCGCCGTGAGCGGCGGGACCGGCCGCAGGCCGTCGGTCCCCTTTTCCCACTGCGCCGCGAGCGGCCACGCGAGAAGCGCGGCGGCAAGCCCGAGCGCAAGAGCGAAGGCGCGCCGCGGCGACGTTCCCGGCGCAGTGCGCGGCGTATTCACGGTTCCGGCGCGAAGCCGGCTCGCGTCTGGCTACCGGTCAAGACTTCGGCGCGGCTGGCGCGGGAGCGGGGGCAGCCGCCGGCGCCTTGTTGAAGTCGACCTTCGGTGGCGCGCTGATCGCGGCCTCGTTCTCGACGGTAAAGTTGGGTTTCACGTCCATCTTGAACAGCATGGCCGTGAGATTGGTCGGGAACGACCGCACGGTCGTGTTGAATTCCTGCACTGTCTTGATGTAGCGGTTCCGCGCGACGGTGATCCTGTTTTCGGTGCCCTCGAGCTGCGCCTGCAGGTCGCGGAAGAGCGCGTCGGACTTGAGCTGTGGATAGTTCTCGGCGACGACGAGCAGCCGCGACAGCGCTCCCGTGAGCTCGCCTTGCGCTTTCACGAACTTCTGGAACGCGACCGGGTCGTTGACGAGCTCGGGCGTCGCCTTGATCGCGCCGACATTGGCACGCGCGTTGGTGACCTCCGTCAGTACCGTCTGTTCCTGCGCGGCGTAACCCTTGACGGTATTGACGAGGTTGGGCACGAGGTCGGCGCGGCGCTGGTATTGGTTCAGCACTTCGGACCACGCGGCTTTGATGCCCTCGTCCTGCGTCTGCAGCTGGTTGTAGCCGCAGCCGCCGAGAGCGAGCGTCGCGGCGACGGCGAACAGGGCGGCGAGCGTGCGGATCATGTGTCCTCCGGTGATGGCGGTGGGCTCGGGCGAGCCGCGCCCCCACCATGGGGTCGACCCGGGCGCGACGCAAGGGGCGCGGAGCGGGCCGTCTACGCGACCCCGTCCCCGGCGGCCCATGTGCGACGCGCCAACAGCAAATCTTCCCACGCCTTCGCCTTGTCGGGCAAATTGCGCAGCAGGTACGCCGGGTGGTAGGTGACGACGAGCGGGATCCCCCGAAAATCGTGCACGCGCCCGCGAAGGCTGCCGATCGTCGCGTCGACATCGAGCAGCGTCGTCGCCGCGCTCTTGCCGAGCGCAATGACGAGCTTTGGGCCCAGGAGCTCGATCTGGCGGTCAAGGTACGGCCGGCAGGCCTCGATCTCGGAAGGCTCCGGTGTGCGGTTACCCGGCGGCCGGCATTTGACGCAGTTGGCGATGTAGACATTGTCGCCGCGCGCGAGCCCGAGCGCGGCCAGCATGTTGTCGAGCAGTCGTCCGGCCTGCCCCACGAACGGCTCGCCCTTCGCGTCCTCCTCGGCGCCAGGCCCCTCACCCACGAACAACCACTCGGCTTGCGGGTCGCCCACGCCCGGCACGCTCTTCTTGCGCCCGCGATGAAGGGGGCATGCCGTGCATGCATCGACATCGGCGTCGAAATCGCGCCACTCGAGCGCCGCGATGCGGGCGTTCCGGTCGGTCGGTATTGATCGTGGCGGCTCGGGCGCTTCCACGGCGGTGACGCGAAGCCGCCAGACGGGCGCGAGCCCGAGCTCGGTGAGGAGGTCGTCGCGCGTGGCCAAGTATCGTGCCACTAGACGAGGCGTACGCCGACCGGACGCCGCATGACCAGCGCGTCCTCGCGGAACGTGCCGTCGGCATACGGCGGATAGTAGCTGTCGCGGCGGCCGACGGCGGCGAAGCCCTCGGATTCGTAGAGCGCGATCGCAGCCGCGTTCGACACCCGCACCTCGAGGAACACCTGCTCGGCACCCAGTCGCCTCGCGTCATCGAGGAAGCGGCGCAGAAGCGTCCGGCCAAGCCCTTCGCGGCGCGCGTCGGGGACGACCGAGAGGTTGAGGATCTGGGCCTCGCCCGGCGCGAGCATCAACACGCCGTAGGCGACGATGCGACCCTCGCGCTCGCCGACGCTCGCGCAGTAGCCCGCGGCGAGCGCGTCGCGGAAATTGGCGGGCGTCCAGGGCGCCGCATGGATCTGCGCTTCGAGGGCCGCGACGTAGGCGACGTCGCCGTCGCGCAGGGGACGCCACTCGGGCTCGGGTCGCGGAAAGTAGCGCGGCAGCGTAGCCATCGCGATGTCCTCAGAGCCGCGCGCCGGCCTCGCGCTCGACGGTCGTCAGCGCGACCCGATGCCGAACGTACGTCGGCAGCGCGTCCGCCGCGGCGACGCCGTGTCCGGCGGCAAGTCGCGGCAGCGCGAGTTCGCCGATGGCGCGCGCGCTCGGCCGCAGATCGACGTCGACCTCTGCCAGTCCTAACCGCGCAGCGAGCGCGGGGTACGCGGCGAAGCCGTTGCCGGCGCCGCGGACGTCGGCGCAGTCGGGCGGCATCGCAACGTCGTCGGGCTTCGCGACGCGGGGCTCCATAACCGCGTGCCACCCCTCGCCGCTCGCGGCATAGGCAGCGGCATAGACTTCGCGCATGCGCGCGTCGAGGCACGCGAGCACGCGCCGCCAGCCGTGGGCGCGGCGTGCCTCGTGCGCCAACGCCTCGAGCGTCGACACGGGCAGGACCGGAAGGTCGGCACCGAGCGCCAGGCCCTGAGCGACCCCGCAGCCCACTCGAATGCCGGTGAATGAGCCGGGCCCCGCGCCGAATGCGATCCCATCGAGATGGACAAGCGCAAGCCCGGTATCGACCAGGAGCCCACGGACCATCGGCAGCAGGCACTCGGAGTGCAGCGAGCCCGCGTGCGCCTCGCGTACACGCCACACCGTACCGTCGCCGATGGCGACGCTGCACCATTCCGTCGAGGTGTCGAGGGCGAGTATTCGCATCCGCGAATTCTACTCGCCCGGTGGCCCGTCCCGCACTCGCGCGGGCCACGTAGAATGGGACGCAATGCCTGCATCGTTCGCCAACACCGCTTCCGAGGTCGCCTCGCTGCGCACCGTCGACATCGAATCGCTCGACCAGGAGGGCCGCGGCGTCGCCCGGGTCGGGGGCAAGGCCGTGTTCGTCGAGGGCGCGCTGCCGGGTGAGTGCGCGACGATCTCGATATTGAAGCGCAAACCGACATGGGAGCTGGCGCGCGCCGAAGCGATCCTCCGCGCGAACCCCGGGCGCGTCACCCCGCGCTGCCCTCACTTCGGCGTCTGCGGCGGCTGCTCGCTCCAGCATCTCGACGCTGCCGCGCAGGTGGCGGCGAAACAGCGGACGCTCGAGGACGCGCTCTGGCACATCGCGCGCATCCGCGCGGGCACGCTCCTGCCGCCGATCCATGGGCCGGCCTGGGGCTATCGGCATCGGGCTCGTCTATCGGTGCGCCACGTCGCCAAGAAGGGCGGCGTGCTCGTCGGCTTCCACGAGCGGAAGTCGAGCTACGTCGCCGACATGACGTCGTGCTCCGTGCTGCCCTCGAAGGTGTCGGCGCTCCTGCCCGCGCTGCGGGAGCTCGTCGGCGGACTCACGATCCGCGACCGCGTGCCGCAGATCGAACTCGCGATGGGTGACGGCGCCGCTCCATTGTGCGTGCTCGTGCTGCGCATCCTGGAACCGCTCGGTCCGGGTGACCACGAGGCACTGGCCGCATTCGCCCGTGCGCACGAGGTCGATTTCTGGCTGCAGACCGGGGGTCCCGACACCGCGGCGCCGCTTGTTCACGATGCACCGCGCCCCGCCTACGCGCTGCCCGAATTCGGTCTCGAGCTTCCCTATGCTCCCACCGATTTCACGCAAGTGAACCCGGCGATCAACCGCGTGCTCGTGCGTCGTGCCCTGGCCCTGCTCGACCCGCAGCCGGGCGAGCGGATCGCCGACTTCTTCTGTGGCCTCGGCAACTTCACGCTGCCCATCGCGCGACGCGGCGCGATGGTCGTGGGCGTCGAAGGCAGTCCGTCGCTCGTCCGGCGTGCGGCCGAGCTGGCCGCTAACAACGGCCTTGCGGAACGCGCGCGATTCCAAACCGCAAACCTGTTCGAAGCCAGCCCGGAAAGCATCGAGGCGCTAGGCCCGCTCGACCGCGTGCTGCTCGACCCGCCGCGCGAAGGCGCGATCGCGCTCGTGAAAGCGCTGCCCGGCGACGGGGCGCCCACGCGCATCGTCTACGTGTCGTGCGCGCCAGCAACGCTTGCGCGCGACGCTGCCGTGCTGGTGCATGACCACGGCTATGAGCTCGCGGCCGCCGGCGTCGTCAACATGTTCCCGCACACCGCACACGTCGAGTCGATCGCGCTCTTCCGACGCTGACATCGCGCGCAACTGGACTTGGATAAGGCATGCGCTGCGGCCTCCGAGCTGTGCCGAGCGCGAGCGACGCATGTCCGAGCGGGCTTGGAGCTCCGCAGTCAGCACAGCGGCTGCGCGGTACGGCGTCCGGGCTGCCGGTCAACCCACGACCGGATCGCCGGACGCCGCGCGCAGCGCGCCGGCGCGTCGCTACGCGCCCGCTCGACATGTCTCGCTCGCGTCGATCGCTCGCGCACGACGGCGGACGGGGCGAAGTGCGCGAGGCGCGTGGGCCGCGCGGACCGGTCGCGGGTGGCGCGGCAAGCGGCAGTCTTGGGTTGACTGCCCGCCGCCGCGCCGGGCACCCGCGGGTCCGCGTTTGCGGCCCCCAAGCCGAGCGCGCTCGCCCCGTCCGCCCACTCGCCGCTAGATGTAGTGCGACAGGGCCGCGACGGCGAGCACGAGGATCACGCCGAATGTCACGGACGTGCCGAGCACGCGGCCGGCCGACGCGCCTGCGGAGCGGGTGAGCCCGTAAGCGTGGACGAGGCGCGCGGCGACGAGCGCGATGCCGCAGGCGTTGATCAGTGCGCCGCTCCCACCGCCGAGCTCGACAATCACCATCAGGATCAGTGCCAGCGGAACGTACTCGATCGCGTTGCCGTGGGCGCGAATGGCCTTCGCGAGTCGGCGATCGCCGCCGTCGCCGATGCCCGTCTTCGTCGACCACCGTAGCACGATCACGCGCAGCGCGAGCGCGAGCACGATCAGCGCGCACAGCGCGGCATAGAGGCCCGTGAGCGGGACCTTCAGCAGCACGGAGCGGTCTTCGGCAACGCACTAGTCCTTTTCATCGATCCACGCCATCTGGATCGCCTCAAGGATCTTCTCGCCGCTGCGCTGCGGGTCGTCGTTGAAGCCAGGCAGCGCGCACACCCACGCATGGAGGTCGGTGAAGCGGACTGTCAGCGGATCGAGGTCCGGGTGCGCTTCGACGAGCGCGATCGCGATCTCTCGCGTGTCGGTCCATTTCATGATCAGCGCTTTTCCTTGGCGTAGTTGATCGTGTAACGCGGAATCTCGATCTTGAGCGGCTCATCGTCGACGATCGCCTGGCACGACAGCCGTGACTGCGGCGTGAGCCCCCACGCGCGATCGAGCAGGTCGTCCTCGTCCTCCGATGACGGCGACAGCGACGCTCCGCCCTCGCGCACGATCACGTGGCAGGTCGTACAGGCGCACGACTTCTCGCACGCGTGCTCGATCTCGATCCCGTGGTTCAGCAGATTGTCGCAGATCGACACGCCCTTTTCCGCCTCGAAGCTCGCACCCTCGGGGCAGAGCTCGGGATGCGGCAGCACGTCAATCTTCGGCATGGGAGCCTATGTCACCGCGTCGACGCGCTTGCCCTTGAGGGCGCGCGCGACGTCGCGGTCCATCCTTCGGCTCGCGAACTCTGCGGTCGCCCGATTGAGCGCCGCCGTCGCGGCGACGATCGCATGGTGATCGGCGCCGGAACGCGTGCCAGCGAGCTCCGCGAGTGCCGCGTCGATCGCCGCGCGCTCGTTCGCCGCCAGCAGCTCGCCGTCCGCCGCCAGCGCGTGCGCCGTCGCCTCCGCGATCCGCTCGGCCTCGACCTGCGCCTCCGCCAATGCGCGCGCGGTCATGTCGTCCTGGGCGTGCGCAAACGATTCCTGCAGCATCCGCGCGATCTCGCCATCGGTCAGCCCGTACGACGGCTTCACGACAATGGAGGCCTCGACACCTGACGTGGTCTCGCGCGCGGCCACCGAAAGGAGTCCGTCGGCGTCGACCTGGAACGTCACCCGCACGCGAGCGGCGCCGGCCGCCATCGGCGGGATGCCACGGAGCTCGAATCGGGCGAGCGAACGGCAGTCGGCGATCTTGTCGCGCTCGCCCTGCACGACGTGGATCGCGATCGCCGTCTGGCCGTCCTTGAACGTCGTGAACTCCTGCGCCCGTGATACGGGGATGGTCGAGTTGCGCGGGACGATCTTCTCGGCCAGGCCGCCCATGGTCTCGAGTCCGAGCGAAAGCGGGATGACGTCGAGCAGCAGCCAGTCGTCGCGGCCGGACGAGCGGTTGCCCGCGAGCACGTCCGCCTGGATCGCCGCGCCGAGCGCGACGACCTGATCGGGATTGAGATTCGTGAGTGGCGGCTGCCCGAAGAAGTCGCCGACGGCTTTCTGGATCTGCGGCATCCGGGTCGCACCACCGACCATCACGACGCCCTTGATGTCGGCCGGTGTTAGCGTGGCGTCGCGCAGCGCCCGCTTGACCGGTGCGATGGTCTTCGCGACCAGGTTCGCGGTGATCGTCGTGAAGATCTCGACTGTGAGCGTGAGATCGACCTTGGCGCCCGTCGACAATGTCGCCAGGATCGGCGCCGTCGCGTGCAGCGTCAGGTTTTCTTTCGCCTCCCGCGCCTTCGTCATCAGCAGTCGCGTGTCGCCCGGCGACAACGGAGGCAGCTGCGCAGCCTCGATGACCCAGCAATAGACGCGATGGTCGAAATCGTCGCCTCCGAGCGCCGAATCGCCGTTCGTGGCGAGCACTTCGAACACGCCCTTCGACAGCCGCAGGATCGAGATGTCGAACGTGCCCCCACCCAGATCGTAGACCGCGAACGTGCCCTCGGCGGCATTGTCGAGCCCGTAGGCGACCGCTGCCGCCGTCGGCTCGTTCAGCAGGCGCAGCACGTCGAGCCCCGCGAGCCGCGCGGCATCCTTCGTCGCCTGGCGCTGCGCGTCGTCGAAATACGCCGGCACGGTGACGACGGCGCCGGCGAGAGGCGCGCCCAGGCTCGCTTCCGCGCGCACGCGCAGCGTCCGCAGGATCTCGGCGGACACCTCGACCGGAGTTTTCACTCCCCCGCGCGTGGCGACTCGCACCATGCCGGGCTCGTCGATGAAGCGGTAGGGAAAACGGCGGGCGTCGGTAAGATCGGCGAGCCCGCGTCCCATGAGCCGCTTGATGGAGACGATCGTGTTCTCCGGATCGATCGCCTGCTGCGCCTGCGCGCCATAGCCGACTTCGACGCCGGAGTCGGCGTAGCGCACGATCGACGGCAGAAGCGGATGGCCTTCCTCGTCCGGCAGCACGACCGGAAAGCCGTTCCTGACGGTGGCGACAAGCGAATTGGTCGTGCCTAGATCGATGCCGACCGCGAGCTTGCGCTCGTGCGGCGCTGGCGACACGTCGGGCTCGGCGATCTGCAAGAGCGCCATGATCAGACGTCGAGCTCCGCGCGCATCTCGTCGATGTCGGCGGCAAGCTTCGAGAGGAAGCGCAGCTCACGCACGTCCGACCGCGCCTCTTCCCATGCGGATTGGGAGTCGAGCCTCGCCGCAACCCGTTGCTCGAGTCGCTCGGCGTCCACACGCACCTCAACCGCGAGGACCGCGAGCCGCTTGTCGTCGCTGCTCGCCATGGCGTCAGCCGCCGCTTCGCGCCGCTCGAGCTGGCGTTCGAGGAAGTCGAGTGGAAGCGCCGTGTCCGTCTCGTCGAACGCGTCGATGCCGTGGAGCGAAAGCATATATTGGGCGCGCGCCACGGGATCGCGCAGTGCCTGGTACGCCTCGTTGACACGCGCCGACGACTGCAGCGCGAGGCGCCGCTCGGCCTCGCTCGCCGCGGCGAAGCGGTCCGGATGGACTTCGCCCTGCAGCGCGCGGTACGCGCGATCGAGCGCGTCGTCGTCGAAGCGGAAACGCTCCGGCAATCCGAACAGCTGGAAGTGGTTGTGCGAGAAGTCGATCATTCTGCGAATCGGCTCTCTCGGGGCGGCGCCGCGAGGGCGCCGCTTTCGGGCGCGCGCGGCCGGCCGCTACGCGAAGGTTGGCGAGGGGTTCAGACGTTGAAGCTTTCGCCGCAGCCGCACGAGTCCTTCACGTTGGGGTTGTTGAACCGGAACCCTTCGTTCAGGCCCTCGCGCGTGAAATCGAGCTCCATGCCGTCGAGATAGGGCAGGCTTTTCGGATCGACGACGACGGTCACGCCGTGGCTCTCGAAGCGCAGGTCCTCGGGGCGGAACTCGTCGGCGTACTCGAGCTTGTAAGCGAGCCCCGAGCACCCGGATGTTCGTACACCCAGGCGCAAGCCCAACCCCTTGCCGCGCTGCGAGAGGAAATTGGCGACATGCTTGGCCGCGCTTGCGGTGAGCGTGATGGGCATCGTCCTTCGTCGCCTTCGTCAGTCGGCCGCCTGGGGTGCGGTTGCCTCGGCCGCAACTGCGGCCGGCTCGTCGTTGGCGCGCCGCTTGCGATAGTCCGTCACCGCCGCCTTGATTGCGTCCTCGGCCAGGATCGAACAGTGAATCTTGACCGGCGGCAGCGCGAGCTCCTCGGCGATCTGCGTGTTCTTGATGCTCATCGCCTCGTCGAGCGTCTTGCCCTTCACCCACTCGGTGACGAGCGACGACGACGCAATCGCCGAGCCGCAGCCGTACGTCTTGAACTTCGCGTCCTCGATGCGGCCGTCGGCGCCCACCCGGATCTGCAGCTTCATCACGTCGCCGCAGGCCGGCGCGCCGACCATGCCCGTGCCCACGCCCGAGGCGTCCTTCGCGAAAGAGCCCACGTTGCGCGGATTCTCGTAGTGGTCGAGTACCTTGTCGCTGTATGCCATGATTTCCCTCCTTCAACGCTCCGTCACTAGTGCGCTGCCCATTGGACGGTTGCAAGATCCACACCTTCCTGGTGCATCTCCCATAGCGGCGACAGCTCGCGGAGCTTCGCCACCTTGCGCTTGATCAGATCGACCGTGTAGTCGATCTCTTCCATCGTCGTGAACCGGCCGACCGTGAACCGGATCGAGCTGTGCGCGAGCTCGTCGCTGCGCCCCAGCGCCCGCAGCACGTACGAGGGCTCGAGTGACGCCGACGTGCAGGCGGAACCCGACGACACGGCGACGTCCTTGATCGCCATGATCAGGCTTTCGCCTTCGACGAAATTGAAGCTCACGTTCAGGTTGTGCGGAACGCGGTGCTCCATGTCGCCGTTGACGAACACCTCGTCCATCGACGACAGGCCCTTCCACAGCCGGTCGCGCAAGCCCCGGACGTGCCCACACTCGGCGGCCATCTCGAGCTTCGCGAGCCGGTACGCCTCGCCCATGCCGACGATCTGGTGCGTGGGCAGCGTGCCCGAGCGCATTCCGCGCTCATGACCGCCGCCGTGCATCTGTGCCTCGAGGCGCACGCGCGGCTTGCGGCGGACGAAGAGCGCGCCCACGCCCTTCGGCCCGTACGTCTTGTGGCTCGCGAGCGACATCAGGTCGACCTTGAGCGCCGTCAGGTCGACCGGCATCTTGCCCGTCGCCTGCGCCGCGTCGACGTGGAAGATGATGCCGCGCGCGCGGCAGAGCTCGCCGATCCGCGCGAGGTCCTGGATCACGCCGATCTCGTTGTTCACCGCCATTACCGAGACCACCGTCGTGTCGGGCCGCAGCGCGGCCTCGAAGGCGGCCAGGTCCAGCAAGCCGTTCGGCAGCACGTCGAGGTACGTGACCTCGTAGCCTTCGCGCTCGAGCTCGCGCATCGTGTCGAGCGTCGCCTTGTGCTCGGTCCTGACCGTGACCAAGTGCTTGCCCTTGTCCTTGTAGAAGTGCGCGGCGCCCTTGAGCGCGAGGTTGATCGACTCGGTCGCGCCGGACGTCCAGACGAGCTCCTTCGGGTCGCAGTTGACGAGGGCGGCGACGTGCCCGCGCGCCTCCTCGACCGCCTGCTCGGCCTCCCAGCCGAACGCATGCGACCGCGACGCCGGGTTGCCGAAATGATCGGTCAGCCACGGAATCATCTTCTGCGCGACGCGTGGATCCACCGGCGTCGTCGCCGAGTAGTCGAGGTAGATCGGTGTCTTCAGCATGCGAAATCGAGTCCCCCCGAGTCCGCGCCCGACGATCGTCAGGCGACGGTCTCGGCCTCCGTCTTGCGCGCGCCGGCACCCGGGCCCCGGTGATCGTGGACCACGTTGACACCCGGCTTGTCCTGCGCCGCAACGAGCTGCGCGAGGTTGACGGAGCGCAGATACTGGAAAATGTGCGAGTTGAGGTTGGTCCAGAGCTCGTGCGTCATGCAGCGCTGGCCGTCCTCCTGGCAGTTCTCCTTGCCACCGCACTTCGTGGCATCGATCGGCTCGTCGACCGCCGTGATAACGTCGGCGACCGAGACCGCGTCAGCGCCGCGCGCCAGGTGGTAGCCGCCGCCCGGTCCGCGGACGCTCTCGACGAGCCCGGCGCGGCGAAGCTTGCCGAAGAGCTGCTCCAGGTACGACAACGAGATCTTCTGTCGGTCCGAAACGCCGGCGAGCGTCACAGGGCCCTTGGTCCCGTGCATCGCAACGTCGATCATGGCCGTGACTGCGAAACGTCCTTTGGTAGTGAGTCGCATGGTGGGTCTGTCCGTATCGGTTGATCTACGGGGTCCGCGTCGGGCCACGCCCCCATGAGTGCCGCGCCGGGACTTTGCTGCAGCGCAGCAAGAATTCTAAATTGCCCGAGTAGTTTCGTCAACTAAGCCTCGGAAAGGTTCATTCAGTCGATCATCTGATTGAGTCGCTTCGGATCGAAGCCCTCGGCGGTCGCTCGCGCGTCGGCGACGTCCACCCCGTCCTGCTGGAGCTTGGCGATCAAACGCTCGAGGCGCGCGTCGCTCTCGGCCGCATGATCGATCAGGCGGTGAATCGCCTGCACGATCGGGTCGTTCATGTCGGCCGAAATGGCGTAGGCGGAGAAGCCCATCTTTGCAGCCTGGGTTTCCCGACGGCTCGCGTCGTCGCTCATGAGCACCCGCGCCGGGATCCCCACCGCCGTCGCACCCGCGGGAACGTCGCGTACCACGACGGCATTTGAGCCTATCTTGGCGCCATCTCCCACTAAAATGGGCCCAAGGATCTTGGCGCCGGCGCCGATGACCACGCCATGCCCCAACGTCGGATGGCGCTTGCCTTTGTTCCAGGATGTCCCCCCGAGCGTGACGCCGTGATAGAGCGTGCAGTCGTCATGAATCTCGGCGGTTTCCCCGATTACGATGCCCATCCCGTGGTCGATGAAGACCCGGCGTCCGATCGTGGCGCCCGGATGAATCTCGATGCCCGTCCAGAACCGTCCCCAGTGCGAAATCCACCGGGCGAGCCACCGGAAGCCCCAGCGCCACAGCCGGTTGGAGACCATCCGGTGCCAGACGAGGGCGTGCAACCCCGGGTAGCAGCTCAGAACCTCCCACCAGCTCTTGGCTGCGGGGTCCCGCTCGAAAACGACGGCAATGTCTTCGCGCAGACGTTGGAACATGCGCCCATTTTCCCATTTCCGACTGTTACGCTCAAGTATTGGGGCGGCCATGGCCAGATCAACACGCGCTGCTCAGCGCAACACGACCGCCGCCAGCACGAGGCCCGCGGTGATCAGGCCAAAGAGGATCGAGTAGGCGATCACTATCACGAAACCGCGGGCGGCAATCCCAACCCATGACCCGCCATAGACCGCGCGCATCGACCAGACCAGGTAGACGAGAATCCAGACGATCACCGCCGCGCGCACGACGCCAAAAGGGGCAAGGGTCGCCGCGATGATGCCGATCGAGAGAAACGCCGTGTTGTGCGCGGCGAATACGAGGTGCTCCGAATAGAGGCGGGGCCGATCAGGATAGCGGCGACGGCGGCCGAGATAGAGCACCTTGAGCAGAAAGCCGAACGCGGGCAAGAGCACGAACATTGCGTACGGGCCGTAACGGAAGATGCCGTCGACGATCTGGGCTTGCTTCTCGTCCGGAGGCAGGTGCCGGAAGCGCTCGATCCGCTTCTTGAGCGTCGGAACCTCGATAGGGAGATCGAAGTTGAGTTCGTCGTCGTCGACCACGAGCAAGGAACCCCCGCGCGGGCGGTCGCTCTCCCTTGTCTTGTCGCTTGCCTTCTCTTTCGCGGCCTTGTCGACTTCCTTGGCCACTTCCTCCCTTGCCGCCTGCTTCGCAAGTTCGATCGGATTCGACGTCGACTTCCCCGACTCGGCCGACGTAGCACCCGCCTCGGGCTTCGCGCTCATGTCGTCGAGATGCAGGACCTCTGCACCCTGGAATTCGACCACGATGTGCAGCACTGCGAACAGGAACAGGCTCGCGACGAGAAACAACCGTGCGGGGCGGATGTAGCGACGGCGACGGCCCGCGAGGTATTCGCGGGTCAGGAAGCCCGGCCGGAACAGGAGCGCCCCGAGGGTCCGCCACAAGCGGCCGTCGAGTGCGACATAGCGTCCGGCGGCCTCGCGCAGGAACTGCGTGAACTTCGGCAGCCGCGCCTGCGTCTCCTGCCCGCACGCGGGGCAATACGCGCTGGGCGCGGGCGCGCCACAGTTGCGGCACGGGCGGTCGATCGGAACGCCGGCCGACGAGTCGATGGGCAAGTCCGCAGGCACGACGGAAAGGGGCTATCCGACTCGCGGCGATCGCATAGGGCCCGCGATCATAGCCCACTCGCCGCCGCCGTCACCTGCAGTCCCGCGCTCGCCGCGACACCGGCTAGTCGCGCCGTCTCGCGACGAACTGATCGATGCGTGCGAGGATGCCGCGCAGGATGTTCACCTCTTCACGCTCGAGTCCCGCGCGGGCGAACAACCGCCGCAGCCGAGGCAGCAGGCGCTTCGGCATCGCGGGATCGAGAAGGCGCATTGCGACCAGCGTCCGCTCGGCGTGCGCGTGGAGCGCCGCGATCTCGTCTGCCGTGGCCGGCGCGAATTTCGGCGCGTGCCACACGGGGCCGCCCGTGGCAGCGACGCGCAGCTCGTACGACGCGACCTGCACCGCCGCCGCGAGGTTGAGCGACGCATACTCCGGGTTGGCCGGAATCGTCGCGACGAGCGCGCAGCGCTCGAGCTCCGCGTTCGAGAGACCCGACATCTCGCTGCCGAAGACGAGTGCGATGTCACCACGCGGCGCGGTCGCGATCGCCTCTTGCGCAGCGTCGCGGAGGGCGAGCACGCGCCCCGCGAACTCGCGCGGCCTGGCCGAGAGGCCGATCGACAGCGCGGTGCCCGCGAGCGCGTCGTCCAGCGTCGCCACGACGCGGGCGCACTCGAGGAGCGACGTGGCCCCCGTTGCGCGCGCATCGGCTTCAGGATCCGGAAAGCGGCGAGGCGCGACCAGCACGAGCCGCGCGACCCCCATCGTGTGCATCGCGCGCGCCGTCGCGCCGATATTGCCGGGATGGCTTGGCGCAACGAGCACGATGCGGATGCGCGAGAGCGGATCGAGGCCTTCGGTCACTCGGTCGAGACGGGGCGAGAGTGGCGAGGCGGTACAATACCCGCTTTCGCTCTTTAGGCGCGGCCGGCGGGTTCGATCGTCGAGCGACGCGCGCACAACTCGCTCATGCATCCCACGCTCACGACCGCGGTGAAGGCGGCGCGCCGCGCCGGCAACGTCATCAACCGGGGCGCGCGCGACCTCGACCTTCTGACCGTGTCGACGAAGGGCCCGAAGGATTTCGTGAGCGAAGTGGATCGCGAGGCGGAGCGCCAGATCGTCGAGACGCTGCTCTCGGCATATCCCGATCACGCGATTCTCGCCGAGGAAGGTACGGCGAAGGGCGCCAACGCGAGCGCCGAGAACGTCTGGATCATCGATCCGCTCGATGGCACGACCAACTTCCTGCACGGCTTTCCGCAGTACTGCGTGTCGATCGCCCTCGCGCACCGCGGCCAGGTCACACAGGCGGTGATCTTCGATCCGTGCCGCAATGACCTCTTCACGGCGACGCGCGGGCGCGGCGCGTTCCTCAACGATCACCGGATCCGCGTGTCGCGGCGCGCCCATCTGCGCGACTGCCTCGTCGGCACCGGCTTTCCGTTCCGCGACGGCAGCTATCTCGACACTTATCTCAAGATGATGAAGACGATGATCGAGAGCACCGCGGGGCTGCGCCGGCCCGGTGCTGCCGCGCTCGACCTCGCCTACGTCGCCGCGGGCTTCTACGACGGCTTCTGGGAAGTGGGGCTGAACGCGTGGGATGTCGCCGCTGGCAGCCTGCTGGTGCTCGAGTCCGGCGGGCTGATCGGGGACTTGTCGGGGAATGGCGACTATTTGCACGGCGGGCAGGTGATTGCCGCCAATCCGAAGATCTTTGCCCAGATGGTCACAGCGCTCGCCCCGTATCGCGCCGAGCTCTCGTCGAAGCCCGCTCCCAAGGCCGTCCGCGCCGGCGACGCCTGACGGCGGGCGCCGGGCGGGTGCGTCTTTTTCGCACCTCGGCGATCGCCGGAAGCGATCCGATCCACTGGAAATTTTGCCGCATCGCAGCCTTGGTCTACCATTGGGGGTTCCGGCCAACGGGAATGGCATGTCTGATGCCAATGGCATCCAAGTCCCGGGCCAAGGACGAGAGGGAGCTTCCATGAATCACGGGTCAACTCGCCTCGCCCCCGCGTGGCCGCACGCCGCCCTAACGGCCGCAGTGGGCCTCCTGCTGGCCGCTGCCGCGATCCCCACCGCGCGCGCCGAGGCCGTTTCCGCGCTTCGCCTGCGCCTTAATCCGAACGCCGTCGCGGATGGTGCGCTCAGCCCCGCGGCGCAGGCACGTATGGAGATGCAGCTGGGGACGAAAGTCACGGCCGTCGGCAATTCGCGGACGGGCGCTATCGATCTCGAGCTCGCCACACCCCAGGACGGCGCGACACTGCGGCCGAAGCTCACGGCGATGCGCGCGGACCGGTCGATTCTGTGGATCGAGCCGCAGGCCGCGGGCCGCAGCGTCAAGGGGCAACGAACCACGACTGCACCCGTCAACCACGGCAATGCCTATGTCGACGTCGGCTCCAAGCTCCTCGTGCGCCTTACCGGCGATCCGGCGCCGGACTGGACGACGCTGATGCCGCGCCTCAACGACCGGATGGGCGCCCTCGCGATTCCCGAGCGCCAGATCGGTAACGTCTGGGTGCTGCGACTCGCCACCCCGGTGCGCACCGACGCGCTCGCGCAGATCGCGGAGCGCCTGCAAGGTGATCCGGCCGTGCAGTACGCCGACCCCGTCCTCCGCCGCTTCACCAAGGTCCTGGTGCCGAACGATCCTCTGTTCGCCAATCAATGGGCGCTGTCCGATCCCGTCGGCGGCATCAATGTGCAAACCGCATGGGACCTCCAGCTGCAGGCGCCGCCGGCGAGCACCACGATCGCGATCGTCGACACGGGCATCCTGCCGCATGCCGATCTCGCGAACCGCATTCTCCCGGGCTACGACTTCATCACGGACGCGGGCAACGCGCGCGACGGCGACGGGCGCGACACGAATCCCCGCGACGAGGGCGACTGGGTCGACGCGGGCGCCTGCGGGGGTTTCCCGGCGCGTCCTAGCTCGTGGCACGGCACATTCGTGGCCGGGATCATGGCCGGCGACATCAACAACGGCATCGGCGTCGCCGGCATCGATCTCTTCGCGCACATCGTTCCGGTCCGCGTGCTCGGCGAATGCGGCGGCACGGACGAGGACGTGTTCGAAGGGATGATGTGGGCGTCAGGCGTGCAGATCGCCGGGGTGCCGCCCAATCCGTATCCGGCGAAGGTGATCAATATGAGCCTGGGCGGCCCGGGCAGCTGCCCCAACGCCGTGCAGGACGCCATCGACGACGCGCTGGCACAGGGCTCGGTCGTCGTCGTTGCCGCCGGCAACGAGTCGGCCGACGCCATGGACTTCGCGCCCTCGGGCTGCAGCGGCGTGATCACCGTCGCGGCGTCCAACCGCCAGGGCAGCCTCGCGTTCTACAGCAACTTCGGCCACCGCATCGACATCTCGGCCCCGGGCGGCGACTTCGACGACAGCGGCGTCGTCAGCCTGTCGAACGACGGTCAGACGGTCCCCGGCAGCGACGCGTACGCAAGCGCGATCGGTACCAGCGCAGCGACGCCGCACGTGACGGGCGTCGTCTCGATGATGCTCGCGCGCGACCCGACGCTCACGCCCGGCCGCGTGCTCGCGATCCTGCAGGGAACGGCGCGTTCGTTCCCGTTCGGCTCGGTGTGCAGCAACGGCAGCGCGTGCGGCGCGGGCCTTCTCGACGCGGGACTCGCGATGGCAGGCACTATCCCCGGCGGCCTCACGCCGCCGGCGGGCGCGGCGCAGGTGGTCGAGTACTACCGCGATGATCTCGACCACTATTACTACACGGCCGACCCCAACGAGATCCTGTTCATCGACAGCAATCCGGCCGCGATCAACAAGCGCACCGGGTTCTTCTTCTTTGCGTGGACCAACCCGTCGCTGGCGCCGCCCGGCGCGCAACCCGTGTGCAAGTTCTACGGGAGCCGCAGCGAGTTCATCGATTCGTACTACTACACGTCGGATCCAGCCGAGTGCGCGTTCGTCCAGGCGACGTCGCCAGGCACGTGGACGCTCGTTACGCCGGCGGCCTTCTGGGTCATGCCGGCCTTCGCGAACGGCAGCTGTCCTGGCGGGACGTTGCCCACGTTCCGCTTCGACAACAATCGGCGCGACTTCAACCAGCGCCACACGATCGATCTCTCGATCCGGCGCGCGATGCTCAACCGCTCGTGGGCGCCGACGGGGAAAGGCAATAGAGACGTCGGCTTCTGTACGCCGATCTGACGCGAAGCGGAACGCACCCAAGTGCGGCCGGCGGGCGATGCGCCGGCCGTCTCGCTTTCAAGCGGCGACTAGCCGCGCCGGGGCGCGCTCTGGGCAGCCGCGGTCGCCGCCGCGGCGGCGTCGACGGACGCCGCAGACTCGACCGCCCATTCCTTGGTAAGCGCGTAGCCGACGGCGAGCAGCACCGGCCCCAAGAAGACCCCGACGAAGCCGAACGCGATCGCTCCGCCGAGGACCCCAAGCAAGACGAGGACGAACGGCAGTGCACTGCCACGGCTGATGATCATCGGCTTCAGGAAGTTGTCGACCGACGATACAACGAGCGCCCCCCAGACGAAGAGGAAGATGCCCCAGCCCGTCTCGCCCTGCGTGATCATCAGGATGCCGGCCGGAATCCAGACGAGCGGCGGGCCGATCGGCACAGGCGAGAGGAAGAACGTGACGAGGCCCAGGAGCGGCGCCGCCTTGAAGCCCGCGAACCAGAGGCCGATCGCCATCAGCACGCCTTGCGCGAGTGCAGTGCCGAGGATGCCAAGCACGACACCGCGCACGGTCGTCGCCGCCACGAGCGCAAGGCGCCCGCCGTGCAATGGGGCGATGCGCTCGATCGCCGCGTGCGCCCGCGTGAGCAGCGCGTCGCCGTCGCGCAGGAAGAAGAAGGCGATGAAGATCGACAGCGCGAGCTGCAGGATGCCTCCCAGGAACGTCGTGCCGCCGGTGTAGAGGACCTTCCGCAAGGGCTCGAAGAACTGGCGGGCGGCCTCGAACAACCGCCCCGAGTCGTGCGCGAAGCTCCCCCACGTGGCGGCCGCCCATTCGCCGATGATCGGGATCTGCGCGACCCACTCCGGCGGTGGCGGCGGCCCGGTCTTCAGGAAATCCTGGACGCGCTCGCCGATCACCTCCGCGTTGTCGGCGATCGTGACGCCGACGATGACGAACGGCGCCAGCAGCGTCACCGCCATCAGCAGCACGATCGCGAGCGCGGCGATCCCGGAGCGCCCCTTGAGCCGCTGGCGCAGGTGGACGAAGAACGGCCAGATCGTCGCGCAGAGAATAAGTGCCCAGATGATCGCGGTGAGAAATGGGCTCAGGACCAGGAAGCAGCCGACGAGCAGCAGCGCCAGCACCACCATCGTCAGGATGCGGTCGATCTGCGCAGGAGGTTTCATAGGGTGCCGACCGCTTAAAAGTGCCGCCATCCTAGCCGATCCGCGGCGGCACCGGAATGACTATCAAGCGGGGTCGGGCGGAAGTGGAATGAACTCCGTGTCGTCGTGCACGGGCAGCTTCATCCGCCCTGCCCTCCAATCCGCCTTCGCCTGCTCGATCCGCGCGCGCGATGAGGACACGAAGTTCCACTCGATAAAGCGTTCGCCGATCGGCTCGCCGCCCACCAGCATTACGATGGCGTCGGTGAGCGCCGTGAACAAGACGGCAGCGCCGGGCGCGAAGACGATGAGCTGCCCTGCGTCGAACCTGCGTCCTGCGACCTCGACCGAGCCGGCGGCGATGTACGCGGCGCGCTCCGGATAGCGCGCCTCGAGATCGGCCCGCGTGCCTGCGGTGAGCGACCAATGCACGTAGAACAGCGGCGACGGCACCGGGAACGGCGCGCGCGCCCCGTAGGCTTCGCCGGCCACGAGTCGCGCCCACAGGCCCCCGGACTGATACGTCGGAAGATCCGACGCATCGACGTGGCGGAACGCGGGCTCGCACTCCTCGTGCTCGCGCGGGAGTCCCACCCACGCCTGGATGCCGTGCACGCGATCGCCGTTCCGACGGGCGCGCTCGAAGCGTTCCGAATGCGTGATGCCGCGCCCCGCGGTCATCCAGTTCACCTCGCCCGGGCGAATCGGCTGCTCCGTACCGAGGCTGTCGCGATGCATGATCTCGCCGTCGAAGAGGTAGGTGACGGTCGCGAGCCCGATGTGCGGATGGGGCCGGACATCGGCCGAGCGCGCGGTTTCCCGCGCGAACTCGACGGGACCCATGTGATCGAAGAACACGAACGGACCGACCATCCGCTGCGCTGCGGCCGGTAGCACTCGTCCTACCTCGAATCCTCCCAAATCGCGGCGCCGCTGCGCGATGACGTGTTCGATCATTCGGGTCTCCTCCGGCGGGAGCGCCATCACTGGAACATGATAACCGCCGGCCATCGCGTCGCCCCCTAGAATGTGCGCGCGAGGAGCCCGACGCCCGACGCGCCGAGCAAGAGGCCGACCGCAAGCTGGAACTGCTGGTGTGTCATCCGGCGAAACAGTGCGAGACCGCCATCGCCCCCAAGAGCGCGAAGGGCACGAAGCGCAGGTCGTGCCCGATGTTCGTCCTGAACGGCGCCTGGAAGCGCAGCGCGACCAGCGTCGCGACCTGCATCACGAGGATGTAGGGCTGGTAGACGGCGCGCTGCCGCAGCCGGTCCCATCCGCGCATCCCGCACCAGATTGTGACGATGGAGCCCGGAAGGCCGGCGAGGCCGCCGGTGATGCCGCCCAGCGCGCCGGCGATCGCGTCGCGCCAGGCGGTACCGCGCACGACGCGCACCGTCTTGCGGAGAAGCAGATAGAGGGCGTACCCGGTAAGGAACACGCCCAGTCCCGCTGCGTACCACGCGGCGTCAACGTGAACCAGGAGCCACACGCCGAGCGGGATGGTCACGGCGCCTGCTGCGATCATCGGCCACAGCGCGCTCCAGCGAATCGTATCGCGGAGGGTCCACACGCCGTAGAGCTGGGTCGCCGTCGAGCAGACGACCATCGCTTGCACGGCGCGCACCGGATCCGTACCGAGATACGCGAGCGCGCTTCCCGCAAGCGCGCAGAACGCGAAGCCGGCGATGTTCGAGACCAGCGCGGCGGTCAGCATGACGGCAGCCGTCGCGACCGGGATCCAGGCGTCGTCCGCGTTGCGGGCGACAGCGCCCGCGAATAGACCCGCTTCGAACAGCGCCCAGGTGACCAGCGCGACAAGCATTCCTCCTGCGGGTGCCGCGGCGCGTTCCGCCGCGGCGGCGTTGCGTTCGTTCCAAGCCACGACACTGCCCCCCATTCTGCGCAATGGCACTGCGATGGATGCGAGACGGCGCCCTGCGGGCGCCGCACTGGTGGTTGTGGTTGCGCTCAATTCCTCCTGCGAGGGCGTTGCCCGCGCGGTGGAAGTCTTCGGGTGCGCCTCAGCGCGGCTTCACGTTGAGGAAGACGTTCGAAGCGAACGCGACCACGCCGCCCGCGGCTACGATCTCGGCTGCCGCCAGCACCGGCACGATTTCCGGATGGCCTTTGAGGAACCACGCGAGCGAGCCCATCATCACCGGCAGCGAGAGGTTCTGCAGCCAGAAGTGAGCGCGCGCGAGGCGGCTTTTCCCCGCGTCGGGGTAGACGCTGTAGATCAGGCCCGCGAGTGCAAGCGTGGCCCAGCCCAGCAGGTTCAGGTGCGCGTGGACCGGACGCAGCGTGAAGTCCTCGGTCGAGCCCATCACGATGCCAAGTCCGACGCCCGCAATCAGATAGACGACTGCGAGCTTGAGCCAGGTCGTGGCCGCCGGCGCGAAAGAAATCGCGGCGGCGGGCCGGGCGGTTGCCGTGTATTCCATTCCTACTCTCCTCGGGTTGTGTTGTGCTGCGCTGAAGCGGTCGACTCGCGACCGCGCTCACATCGTGGGCGCGATCGCGAGGGCTTCGAGTCCATCGTGGGCGCGGCTTCGACCGCGCCACGCCGAAGCGATGCCAATCGGGCTCAGTACGACGTCGACGAACGCACGGATCCGCAGACCCATGCGAACGATCAAGCCCGCGGGCGCCGCGCCCATGCCGTTCGCTTGCTCGCGACGCCGGTAGAGAAAGAGCAGGAGCGCGAAAATCGTTCCGCCCGGCAGCACGATCTCGAGCAGCAGGTAGGGCCCCGCCTTCTGGAGGAGGAGCGCGAGGGCCTTGAAGCTCGTGATGACGGACGTTTTCACTTGAATTCTCCTGATGTGTCTTGCGTTACCCGGTTCAAAGCACGAAGGGCGTTCGCCGCTTGCGTGCTGCACCTTCCGTTTTCGCCTTGCCTTTGCGTCGCACTTGCTGCTCGCCGGTCCGCGCCGCGGACGGCTTCGACTGCGTTGCGAGCGACCGCCTCGAGGATTCGTCAGCGGCCTTGCCTTCGACGCCTTTGCTTCCCTTGTTCATCTCGTCTCTCCGTACCTTCCGTGGTGTTGGGCCTCCCTATCGGCCCGGAGACGCTGCGCAGTGTGCGGACGGGGCCCTTGCCTATGACTTACGCATTCGCAACGGGACCCGCGTCGATGCGGCGGCGCAGCGACGCGGCGGAGCCGCAGCGCTAACCACTTGTAGACAAATGGATTTTATTGCGCGCCGCGCGCCGGATCGCGGCGGACGGTCTGGACTTGCGCGCGCCACCGTCGGCGGCGGGGGGCAAGCCTGAAAAGGGCTTACGGATAACTTACTGGGGGGTCAATCTGGCGCGCCGGCGCGCGGCCGGCGGCGATTTCCTGGTGCAGGCGCTCGGTTTCCGCCGACGGCTTGACCCCGAGCACGATCGAGAGGAGCTCGCGGCACCGGCGAAAGGCGTTGATGGCCTCCGCCTGGTCGCCTGTTGCGGCCAGCGTGCGCATGAGCCCGCGATAGAACGATTCGGAAAGGTTGTCGGCCTCGAGCCCGCGCCGGTAGACGTCGACCGCCGTTGCAAAATCGCCCGCGCGCTCGAGCCGCTCGCCCAGCCGCATGAGCGTGCGCACGACGCGCGCGCGGAGCGCATCGCGGGGCTTCGCGATCCACGATTCGTCCGTAGCACCCAGCAGCGGGCCCGCATACGCGTCGAGCACGCGGCGAGCCGCGCGCGACAGCGAGGCGTCGGCAGCGTCGCCATCGACCAGGCGTTGCGCGGCGTCGATCGCCGCCTCGAGCGCCCACACGTCGGTCCACGCGAGCGAACGTGCGAGCGACAGCTTGCCGCCTGCGAGCACCAGCGCGTTGTCGACGTCGACGAGCTTGCGCAGCCGGAAAAGCGTCGTGTCGAACGACGTCTTCGCCGCGGCGCCGTCGGCATCGGGCCACAGCGACGTCATGAGCTCGTGGCTGTCGACCTCATCGCCGCCTTGCGCGACCAGCAGCTTCAACAGATCGAGCGGCCGCTGCTGCGCTTTGCCTGTGAAGCGAACCGTCTCGCCGTCGCGCTGGAGCTCGAACCCGCCGAGCGCGCGCACGCGCAGCCGAAACGGCCATGCCGTCCCCGCATCCGCAGGCGCGGCAATCGCATTGTGGTCGATCAACGCGCGCGCGTACTGAGGCTCGATGCCGTGCTCGAGCGCGAAGTTGAGGAGCTGCGCGGCCAAGTCCGGACGATTGCGCAGGAATACGGTCTGCCCGCGCGACCGGTAGCCGGCGAGGATCGGCGCGAGGCGCGCGCCCGCGCCCTCGGTTTCGCCCTGCTCGATTTCGTAGCCCAGGTCGACCAGCTCGCGCGTGTGCTCGAACGTACGGCGCTCGTCGTCCGGCGCGGTGGCGATCGCGTCGCCGAGGGCGGCGAGGCCTCCCTGTCGATCCCCGGCCGCGAGCCGAGCGTGCGCGAGCCGCGCGTGGAAGTGCGGGATCTGCAGCAGCGGCAGGCCGGTCTCCTTGCCCAGCGCGAGCGCCAGGTCGGCATCGTGGACGGCGGCGCCGAAGTGTCCGACCCTCTGTTCGTATGTCGAGCGCAGATGATGGAAGTACGCCCAATCCATCCGCCGGCTCGGCACCAGGCGCCGCTCCATCTCGTCGAGACGCGTCTTCGCGGCTGCGTAGTCGCCCTTGGTGATGAGCGAAGAGGTCTCGCCATGGTCGATCTCGAAGAGGTAGGCCTCGAGGCCGTAGCGCTCCGCGACCGCACGCGCTTCGCCGCTCGCCTTGGTCGCCTCCTCGTAGCGGCCGTTCAGGTAGTGCCAGAACGAGAGGTGCGTCCGCCACCACACCTGCATCAGCGGCGTTACCCCCGGACGCGCGAGGACCGACGCCATCTGCGCGACCAGCGCCGGTGCCATCGCGCCTTCCGTGCGCCAGTTGATGTAGTTGAACAGCGTCGAGGCGGCCATGATGTGCACGTTGACGTCGTATTCGCCGTCGAGCAGCTCGTGCAGCCGTTGCGCGCACGGCGCGAGCCGCGGGTCGAACGGCTTGCGGAACAGGAGCACGATCAGAAACGCCGCCTGCGCACGGAGCTCGCTTTCGGGATCGAGCGCCACCGATAGTCCGCTGTCGTGCAAGCGCTCGAACTCCGGCAGCCAGCGGTCGAGCGGCCCGAAATTCGCCCACTCGTAGTAGTAGCCGGTGACGATCGTCGACAGCGCGAGCGCCTGGCCGCGCAGGTCGTCGGCGGCCTTGAACGCGGCGTGCGCGCGCTCGAGCGCCGGCCGGCCGCGCTGCGGATCGATGAAGATCCACGCGCGACCGAACCAGTATTCGAGCCATGGATCGCGCTCGCGCACGCCCGGCGGCAGCGCAGCGATCCAGTCCGACACCGCCTGGGCGCGACCCTGCCGCGCCCAGTCGAGCGCGTTGGCGCGGATCAGCGCGTGCATCGGCTCCCATTCGCCCGCTTCCTTGTAGAGCGAGAGCGCGTCGCTCACCTGGCCGCGCTCGGCCATGAGCTCGGCCGCGCGCTTCGTCGCGGCGTGACGCTCGTCAGCCGAAAGTCGCGTCCGCGCCTCCTCGAGCAGGAACTCGCGGAAGAGCGCGTGATAGTGATAGGTCGTCTGCGCGCCGCGGCGGCGGTCGAGGAAAAGGTGGCGCCGGTAGAGGTACTCGAGCAGCCGCGCGACGTCCTCCCGCTCGGTGAGCGCCGCGGCCTCCGCCTGCGTGAACGACGGCGGGATCGCCGTCAGCATCAACGCACGCCGGTTTTCGGGCTTTGCGGCGTTGAAGATCTCGCCGGCGAAATACTGGAAGATCGTGTCCTTGCCCTCCGCGAGCGACGCGTCCACCGCCGGACCGTGCCGGCTCAGGTGTTCACGCAAGAGGACCAGCGCCGCCACCCAGCCGTCGCTCTGCCGCTTGATACGCTCGAGATCCGGCGTCTCGGGCTCGAGGCTGCCCAGGATCGCGTCGGCCTCGTCGGGCGAACACTTGAGCTCGGCCTCGTCGATCCGTGCGATCCGGCGATTCGCCACGAGTCGCGCGAACTCGGGCGGCGGCTCGCTGCGCGTCATGATGACGACCGTGAATCCTTCCGGGATCTCCTCCATCCCTTGCGCCAGCGCGGCGCGGTGCTCGGACGACGTGCGCGCCTCGTGGAAGTTGTCGAGGACGACGACGCACGGATTGGGCAGTACCGAGAAGAAGTCGCGGAAGAAGCCGCGCGCGAAGCGCGCCAGGTTCTGCTGCAGCTCCGACGTGTAGAGCGGCAGTGCGCCCGCGGCCTTGCCCGCGACGTGCTGCGCGGCGATCCGCATGTAGTGGACGTAGGTCGCGGGATCGGCGTCGCCGATGTCGACCTGGTACCAGATGTGGCGGAGCGCTCGCGCTTCGAGCCAGCTCGCGACCAGCGTCGACTTGCCCGCACCGGGCGGCGCGCACAGCCAGACGATCGGCCGCTTCGCGGCTTCGTCGAGAAGCGCGAACAGCCGCGGCCGCGGCAACGCGTCGTAGAGCTTGGGGCGAGTGAGCTTGGCGAGGGCGGGGGTGCGGGCGGCCACGGGACAGCGGGCGAACGCTAAACCGCTATGATCGCACCAGAACGGCTTGGGCCTCTACCCCGAGGTGCGCTGCGGATTCTCGAGGGCCTGCCAAGCCTTGCGGGCGCGCTCGACCAGCCGCGGCGACTCCATCCGCTCGGCCCACTCTGCGAACTCGGGTCGTGGACCGCGCCAGCGCAGCTCGTCGACGCGGCGATACAGCGGGGCGTCCGTCCGCAGCGTCGCGAGCTGCTTGAACAGGAGCGCCTGCTTGCGGCGCTCGCCCAGCACCTCCGGCGGAAACGCCTCGATGGGACCGTGGCGATTGAGCAGGCGCGCCGCGCCGACGGCGCCGATGCCGGCGATGCCCGGATAACCGTCGGCGGCGTCGCCGACGAGTGCGAGATAGTCGGGGATCAGTGCCGGCGCGACACCGAATTTCTGGCGCACCGCGTCTGCGTCGAACATCCGGCGCGCCCGGCGATCCATCTGGACGACGCGATCGTCGCGCACGCACTGAGCCAGATCCTTGTCGACCGTCCAGATGCAGACCTTCTGCACGCGACGATCCTCGGCCGCGATCCTCGCGGCCGAGGCCAGCGCATCGTCGGCCTCGAGTTCCACCATCGGCCAGACGACGACGCCCATCGCGACCAGCGCTTCCTCGAGCGGGTGGAATTGTGCGTAGAGCGCGCGATCGATGCCCTCGCCCGTCTTGTAGCCGTCCCAGAGCCGGTTGCGGAAAGACTCGATCACATGATCGGTCGCAACGCCGAGATGGGTCGCGCCCTTCTCGAACATCTGCAGGACCGTCTGCAGCACACCGATCACGGCGCCGTACGGCGGATCCTTGCCCTTCGTAAAACGGCGCAAGCCGTAGAAGTGGCGGAACAGCTCGTAGGTGCCGTCGACGAGGTGAACGACGACGATGGAAGCAATGCGCGGAGACACCATGGCGTGGCGGTTGAGCGGCAAGACCCTGAGCTCGCCTCAGTTTAAAGGGCTGCGCTCGTGTGGACTCAAGCGCGCCCATCGTGGCTCGCCGCGCCCCTTCGTCGCTCTAACCCGGGCCTCACCATGTCGACGTCATGTTTGTTCCCGACTAATGGTGTAGGGTTTTCTTACAGTGTTCGACTTTCATTTCATCCAGTGATATGCAACTCAAAAAGTCTGCGAATAAGGGTTGACGTTAATCTCGATGTGTGTAAAATCCGCCTTGCAAAAAACGATAAGGGAGAGAATAAAATAGAATAAACAGTGTATTAAGTCGGCAATCCCGCCGATGCTATCGTCATGAGTATTGGTGCAGACGACGTGATATTGAACGAGATAGTAGAATTAGCGGGGCACGTGCTGGTGCCCCGGGTTGAAAGTACGCAGTTTCTGTCTGTCATCGGGCGGGAACGTCGAGCAACCCTCCCCGTCCGATCGCCGCTAGGCGTATCGCACGCACGCGCGTGACACGAGCCTGCGGCCCCTTCCCACATAGGGTCTGGCCCGCGTTGCGCGAGGCACCTCATCGTGCCTCGTCGCGTCGTTGCGGACGGTCTTTTAACGAAAAGCCATGATTCCTTCTGCCCGTCACGATCGACGCGGCGCGACGCTGTTGGCCTGTGCGCGCGCCTCCCTGTACGCATTCCTGCTCACGCTCGCCGCGCCGGTATTCGCCGCGGGCAGCATCACTCTCGCCTGGGACGCCGTGAACAGTCCGAACGTCCGCGGCTATGTAATCCACTACGGCCCGAGCGCCGGCAGCTACAACGGCTCCGTCGATGTCGGCAACATCACGACCGCGAGCGTCACTAATCTGACCGAGGGTGCGACGTATCACTTCGCGGTGGCCGCCTACGACACGACGCACACCGAGGGTGGGCGCTCGAACGACGCCGCCGGGACGGTCGCCTACAAAGTGCCGGTCGCAAGCTTTACCGCAAGCGCGACGTCGGGCAAAGCACCCCTCGCGCTCAACTTCACCAACTCGTCGACCGGCGCGATCACAAGCTACTCGTGGACGTTCGGCGACGGCACGACGAGCACTGTCGCGAATCCCGTCAAGGTCTACTCGACCGCCGGCACGTACACGGTGGCGCTGAAGGTCACCGGCCCGGGGGGAGCCAACACGAGCACCAAGTCGAACTACATCACGGTCACCACGGGCTCGGATACGACGCCGCCGAGCGCGCCCGGCACGCCGAGTGCGACGGCTTCGGGCAGTGCGCAGATCAATCTGAGCTGGGGCGCAGCGACCGACAACGTGGGCGTCACCGGCTACAGGATCGAGCGCTGCACGGGTTCGAGCTGCTCGACCTTCGCGCAGATCGCGACGTCGACGGGCACCACGTTCAGCAACTCTGGATTGGCCGCCTCGACGACCTACCGCTATCGCGTCCGTGCAACCGACGCGGCGGGCAATCTCGGCGCCTATTCGGCGATCGCCCAGGCGACGACGACCGGCGGGACTGACACGACGCCGCCGAGCGCGCCCGGCACGCCGAGTGCGACGGCTTCGGGCAGTGCGCAGATCAATCTGAGCTGGGGCGCAGCGACCGACAACGTGGGCGTCACCGGCTACAGGATCGAGCGCTGCACGGGTTCGAGCTGCTCGACCTTCGCGCAGATCGCGACGTCGACGGGCACCACGTTCAGCAACTCCGGATTGGCCGCCTCGACGACCTACCGCTATCGCGTCCGCGCGACCGACGCGGCGGGCAATCTCGGGGCCTATTCGGCCATCGCTCAGGCGACGACAAGCTCCGGCGCGGACGCGACGCCGCCGAGCGCGCCGGGAAGCTTCTCCGCGGTCGCGACCGGCACCACTTCTGTCCGCCTGACATGGACGGCGGCCACCGACAACGTGAAAGTTGCCGCATACAAGGTCGAACGCTGTACGGGCGCGAGCTGCGCGACGTTTGCTCAGATCGGAGCGCCAACTGGGACCTCCTATACAGATTGGGTGCACCCGGGCTGGACCTATCGCTATCGCGTCAGGGCGATGGATTCGGCGGGGAATCTCGGTCCTTACACGGCGATCGCTTCGGTGACGACGCCGCAGTAGCCCGGCCCCGACAGGACGGCACCGACCGGCACCTTCCAATCGCACGTCCACCGCGAGCGGTTCCAGCGTCATCAATTTGAGCTGGACCGCCTCGACCGACAACGTACGGGTCGCCGGATACAAGGTCGAGTGCTACGCTGGTTGCTCGACGTTTGTGCGGATCGCGACGCCGTCGGGACCTTTCTACACCGATTTGGGCGCGCACCGTCGTCCACCTACCGCTATTGGGTGCGCGCGACCGATGCGCGGGCAATCTGAGCGGTTATCGTGCATCGTGACGGCGACGACGGGCATATCACGCTGCGGGCGCCGGCCCCGTCGGCGGAACTTGGCTTCGCCTGCTGCTGTCCTTCGTCGGCAGCGCAGGCGATGAGCACGAATCCGCAACCGGTCATCTTCGCCGTCGACGATACCCAGCGCGTCTCGGCCCTCCTGCAAGCGCCGTCCGCGGCCCGTGCTTGCTACGTGATGGCGCACGGCGCGGGTGCCGGCATGGCGCATCCGTTCATGGCCAGCGTCGCCGGGCACCTCGCGGAGCGTGGAATCGCGACGTTGCGCTACCAGTTTCCCTACGTGGAACGCGGCTCGAACCGTCCCGATATACCGCGTGTCGCGACCGCCGCGGTCCGCGCCGCCGTCGCTGCCGCGGCTCGGCTCGTGCCGGAACTGCCGCTCTACGCCGGCGGGAAGTCGTTCGGCGGCCGGATGACGTCGCAGGCGCAAGCCAAGAAGCCGCTTCCGGGCGTCCGCGGGCTCGTCTTCCTGGGCTTCCCGCTGCATCCCCCAGGGCAGCCCGGCGAGACGCGCGGAGAGCATCTCGTCGACGTCGATATCCCGATGCTCTTCTTCCAGGGCTCCCGGGATGAGTTCGCCGAGTTCGCCCTGCTGCAGAAGCTCGCAGCCAGGCTCGGCTCGCGCGCGACCTTCTGGCTGTTCGATGAGGCCGACCATTCGTTCCATGTGCCGGCACGCTCGGGACACACCGATGCCGAAGTCCAGGTCGCAATGGCGAGTGCACTGGCGGACTGGATCGACAAGACCGGCTAGCCCGGACTCCATTCGCCCATGCGCCGGCGATTGTGGGATCGTCGGCCCGCGGGTATCCTGCCGCGAGCGCGGCGTTCGCGCGCATGGCCGAGAGCGGCATGAGCCGCCCCCGCTTCCCATCGCATAGGAGGATCCGATGTTCATCCGTCGTCCCGTTGTCGCCGCTCTCACGCTCCTAGCCGCCGGACTCGCGACCGCGGCGCCGCCGAAAGTCGTGACGGCGCCCAACTCGGATCCGCAGTGCTTCGCGCCGTGGGCGAGCAACACGAAGATGTTCCAGTATCCGGCCAAGAAGGGACCGTACCGCATTGCGCTCGCGAACGGCTATATCGCGAACACCTGGCGGATCCAGATGATCAAGACGGCGAAGGCGTACGCCGCGCAGCCCGAGGTCGCCGCGAAGCTCAAGGAGTTCAAGGTCGTATCGACCGGCGAGGACGTCGCCGCGCAGATCGGCGCGATCAACAACTTCATCGACTCGGGCTACGACGCGATCGTCGTGAATGCGCAGAATCCCGCGGCGTTCAAGCCGGTGATCAAGCGCGCGAACGACGCGGGCGTCGTTCTGGTCGCGTTCGACAACATTCTCGATACCGAGGAAGCGATCAACGTCAACGTCGACCAGAAGGGCCTGGGCAAGTACTGGGCCGAATGGCTCGTCAAGAACGTGCCGAACGGCGGCAAGGTGCTCGAGGTGCGCGGCGTGTCCGGCACGTCGGTCGACCGCGACCGGCACGAGGGCATCCAAGAGGTGCTCAAGGCGTCGGGCAAGAAGTGGGAAGTCGTCGAGGTCATCGGCAAGTGGGACGATCCGACCGCGCAGAAGGTCACAGCCGACGCGCTCGCCGTCCACAAGAAGTTCGACGGCATCACCGCGCAGGGCGGCGACACCGGCGTCGTGCAAGCGATGCTCGACGCGAAGCACCCGATGGTCCCGTTCGGCGGCGAGACCGAGAACGGCTTCCGCAAGTTCTGCGGCAAGCTCGGCGAGCAGGGGCTCAAGTGCGCGTCGGCGGGCACCGGACCGGCGCAGGTGGCGGTGGCGATCAAGACCGCGATCGCGGCGCTCGAAGGCAAGGTCGTGCCGCAGTCCGTTAAGCTGCCCCTCGCCAAGGCCGAATACCCGAACTTGAAGGACGGCACCGACTTCTACGCGGCCCAGCCCGACAACTTCTTCGTCGGCAATGCGTTCCCCACCTGCGGCATCAACTTCACCGCGCAGGAGATCATGGGGCAGTCCGAAGCGAACAAGTAACGCGGGCGGGGGCCCCCTGGGGCTCCCGCGCTTTGGCATGAGCGCCGCACGGCCGCCCGAAGGCGCCCACGGCTCGCCGCACGGCCGCCCGAAGGCGAGTCGTGAGCAGTTGCCAACACCTACCCTCCCACGGAGGGGGAAGGCGCTGCCCACGCAGTGGGCGAGCCTGGGGGAGCTTACCCAATGAGCTTGTTCGTGATGCAGGGCGTCTCCAAGCGCTACGGTGGCGTGCGAGCGCTCCAGGAAGCCGACCTCACGATCGAGTCGGGCCGCATCCACGCCGTCCTGGGTGAGAACGGTGCCGGCAAGTCGACGCTGATCAAGATCATGGCCGGCGTCGTCGCGCCCGACGAAGGCCGGATGCTCCTCGATGGCGCCCTGGTCTCGTTCGCCTCGCCGGCCGCGGCCAACGCGGCCGGCATCGCCTGCATCTTCCAGGAGCTGTCGCTGATCCCCGACCTGTCGGTCGCCGACAACATCGCCATCAGCAATCCGCCGCGCCGCTTCGGGCTCATCGACCGTGGCGCGCAGCGCCGGCTGGCTACCGAGGCGCTTGCACGCGCAGGAGCCGACAACGTCCATCCGCTCGCGCTGGTCAAGGACTTGTCGCTCTCGCGCCGGCAGCTGGTCGAGATCGCCAAGGCGCTCGCCCGCAAGCCGCGGATCCTGATCCTGGACGAGGCCACTTCCGCGCTCACCGCGGCCGACGTGACGAAGATCTACGCCGTCCTGAAGCGGCTGCGGAGCGAAGGGCTCGCGCTCGTCTACATTTCGCACCGGATGCACGAGATCACCGAGCTGGCCGACGAGTGCACGGTGTTCCGGAACGGTCGCAGCGTGGCCAGTTACGCGGCGGGAACGAAGAGCGACAGCGAGGTCGTCGAGCTCATGATCGGCCGCGAGTACAACGCCGAATTTCCGCCCCTGCCGCCGCGCGCCGCGAGCGATGCTCCGCCGCGGCTCGAGGTGCGCCATCTCGGCTGGACGGATCGGTTGAACGACCTCTCCTTCCGCGTGGACGCCGGCGAAGTCGTCGGCGTCGGCGGCCTCGACGGCCAGGGCCAGCGCGAGTTGCTGCTCGCGCTCTTCGGTGTGCTGCGCGGGACCACCGGCCTGGTGGCGGTCGACGGCCGGCCCGTCGTGATTGGTGGCCCGAGCGTCGCCAAACGCAAGGCGATCGGCATGGCGCTGATCCCCGAGGATCGCAAGACCGAGGGCCTCATGCTGCCGATGTCGGTCCGCGACAATCTCTCGTTCGCCGCGCTCGACGGGCTGTCGCGCTTCGGTGTGGTCGATCGCAAGGCCGAGCGCGACGCCGTCGACCGGATCGTGCGGCTTCTCGGAGTGCACACCGACGGCACCTTTGTCCCCGCGGGCTCGCTGTCGGGCGGGAACCAGCAGAAGGTCGTCATCGGCAAGTGGCTGATGATGGCGCCGCGGATCCTGCTCCTCAACGATCCGACGCGCGGCATCGACGTCGGCACCAAGCAGGAGATCTACGCCCTCTTGCGCGAGCTCGCGCAGGGGGGAGCGGCGATCGTCTTCTACTCGACCGACTACGACGAGCTCGTCGGCTGCTGCGACCGCGTGCTCGTGATGTACGACGGCGCCATTCGGCGCGAGTTGCGCGGCGATGAGATCACCGAGCGCGCGCTCGTGTCGAGCGCCCTCAATATCGATGCGGATGCCCATGCCGGTGCCGCGGCGGCGCGGCCGACATGAGCGGTGATTGGTCCTACTGGCTGCGCGAGCACAAGGGCACGCTGCTCGCGGCCGCCGCTTTCTTTGCGATGTTCGCGATCTATGCGGCCAACCATCCGGCGGGCTTCAACGCCAACGTCGCGCAGACCGCGGCGAACAAAGGCGTGCTGCTCGCGATCGTCGCCGTCGCGCAGACGCTCGTCGTGCTGACGTCGGGCATCGATCTTTCGGTCGGCATGGTGATGGTGCTCGCCAACTGCCTCGCATCGGCGATCGTCGTCGGTTCGCCGTTGCAGACGTTCCTGGGCGTGCTGGGCGTGCTCGCGGTAGGCGCGCTGTGCGGCGCGATCAACGGCCTGATCGTCGTCGTCGGCCGGCTGCAGCCCATCGTCACGACGATCGCTACAGGCGCGGTGTACTACGGCGCCGCCCTCGCGTTGCGACCGGTGCCCGGCGGCGACGTCAACTCGACGCTGGCGGACGCCCTCACCGGCCAGCTGCCCGGCGGCGTGCCCGCCAGCCTCGTGCTGCTGCTGGGATTGGTCGTCGTCGTGTGGCTGCCGTTCCGCCGCTCTGCGATAGGTCGCGCGGCGTACGCCGTCGGCTCGGCGGAAGTGGCCGCGTATATGTCGGGCGTGCCCATCCGTCGCGCGAAGCTCATGGTGTACACGCTGTCGGGCGTGCTCGCTGCGGTCGCCGGCCTCTTCCTGACGTTCATCACGTACTCCGGCGAGGCGTCGGCGGCCAACGGCAATACCTACACGCTCTATTCGATCGCGGCCGTGGTGCTGGGCGGGGTGTCGCTGTTCGGCGGAGTCGGCAGCGCCGTCGGTGCCATCTTCGGCGCGCTGATGTTCCGGACGATCGGCGACCTGCTGTTCGTGTTCAACGTCGAGCCGCTGTGGCAGCCGCTGTTCCAGGGTGTCGTGCTGTTCGCCGCGGTCTGCCTGGGCGCGGCCCGCCTGCTGCGCGTGAAGAACCGCCTCGATCTCTATGGCTGAGGCGCCCGCTCCCGCCGATCGCCGCGTGGTCGGCAGCATGTTCGGAGGCCTGCGCCGGCGCATCGACCCGGCCATCGCGTGGGCGTTTGCCTGCGTGGGCCTCGTGCTGCTCGTCGGCAGCCTCTATTCGTCGAGCTTCCTCTCGCCGGAATATCTGCTGCAGCAATTGAAGGTCGCGTCGTTCCTGGGCGTGATCGCGACCGGCACGATGATCGTGATCCTGCTGGGGCAGATCGACCTGTCCGTGCCGTGGGTCGTCGCGGTCGGCGGGATGATGGCCACCGCGGCCACCGGCTGGGGGCCGGTCGGCGAAACGCTGGCGATCCCGTTCGGCATCCTGTGCGGCGTCGCGCTCGGCCTCGTCAGCGGTTTCGGCGTCGCGTTCATGCGCATCCCGTCGATGATCGTCACGCTCGCGGTGAACGCAATCGCGCAGGGCTTGATGGTGGTGCACACGGGAGGCTTTTCGCCGCAGGATGCGTCGTCGCCGGCGATGCGGTGGCTTGCGACCGGGCAGACCCTCTTCGGGATTCCCAATGCGCTGCTCGTGTGGGCCGCCGTGGGCGGCGCCGCGATCTTCCTGCTCTCGCGTACGACATTCGGCCGCACGGTGTACGCCATCGGCAACCGCGAGCGCGCGGCGTACCTCTCGGGCGCGCGCACGCGCGCCGTCGTGATGGCTGCGTTCGCGCTGGCGGGCGGACTGTCGGCGTTCGGCGGCGTGTTGCTCGCCGGTTACGCAAGCAAGGCCGCGCAGGCGATGGGCGATCCCTACCTGCTGCCGGCGATCGCGGCCGTGGTGCTGGGGGGTACGTCGATCCTCGGCGGACGCGGCAATTACCTCGGCACGGTGGCCGGCGTCATCCTCATTACGCTCCTGCAGTCGATCCTGTCGGTGATGCAGATGGAGGAATTCGGCCGCCACGTGATCTACGGCGTCGTGATCATCGGCATGCTGCTGATCTACGGCCGCGGACGCAAACATTCGGACTAGCCACGTCGGAGCCCACGCATGGCCCTCGAGCTCACTTCCAGCTTCGAAGTCGTCGACCGGCGCTTCCGCCGGCACGCCCTCCCGTACATCCACGTCGAGAAGCTCTACACGGGCTGCCGCTGGGCCGAAGGGCCGGCGTGGTTCGCGCCGGGGCGCTACCTCGTGTGGTCCGACATCCCGAACGATCGCATGCTGCGCTGGGATGAAACCGACGGCTCGGTCTCGGTCTTCCGCCAGCCTTCGTTCAACGCCAACGGCCACACCGTCGATCTCATGGGTCGGCTCGTCTCGTGCGAGCATCGCAGTCGCTCGGTGACGCGCACCGACTTCGACGGGCGCCGCACAGTGCTGGTTGACCGCCACGACGGCAAGCGCTTCAACTCGCCCAACGACGTCGTCGTCAAGAGCGACGGCAGCATCTGGTTCAGCGACCCGAGCTACGGCATCGATTCGGACTACGAAGGCGATGCGTCGCCGCACGAGATCGACGCCTGCAACGTCTACCGCCTCGATCCTGCGAGCGGGCGGGTCACCATCGTCGCTTCCGACTTCGTGCAGCCGAACGGCCTCGCGTTCTCGCCGGACGAATCGCTGCTCTACATCGTCGACACCGGGATCACGCACAAGGCGGACGGGCCGCATCACGTACGCCGCTTCAAGGTGTCGGCCGATGGCGCGTCGCTCACGGGCGGCGAGGTTTTTGCAACCTGCCCGGTCGGCGTCTACGACGGCTTTCGCGTCGACGTCCACGGCAACCTGTGGCTGTCGGCCGGCGACGGCGTTCACTGCCACGCCCCCGACGGCACACTGCTCGGCAAGATCCTGATTCCGGAAGCCGTCGCCAACGTGTGCTTCGGCGGCCCGAAACTGCAACCGCCTGTTCATCTGCGCGACGACGTCGCTGTACTCGGTGTACCTGAACACGCGCGCCGTGCAGCGGGGATGAGCACGCAAGCGCAGATCGAAGCGATCTATCGCACCGAATCGCGCCGTGTCTTCGCGACGCTGATCCGCCTGCTCGGCGACTTCGATCTCGCCGAGGAGGCGCTGCACGACGCGTTCCGCGCGGCGCTCGAGCAATGGCCGCGCGACGGCGTTCCGGACAACCCGCGCGCGTGGCTCGTCTCGACCGGACGCTTCAAGGCGATCGACGGCATCCGCCGCCGCGCGCGCTTCGACGCGCTCGACGAGCACGTCGCGACGCAGTCGAGGCGATCGCCGACGAGCGCCGCTGCGCCGGACGAGGACGAAGGCGATCGAGGACGACCGGCTGCGCCTGATCTTCACCTGCTGCCACCCGGCGCTCTGCGCCGGACGCGCAGGTCGCGCTGACGCTGCGCGAAGTCTGCGGGCTGACGACCGAGGAGATCGCGCAGCGCGTTCCTGACGTCCGGCGCCGACGCTCGCGCAGCGCATCGTCCGCGCGAAGGCGAAGATCCGCGACGCGCGCATTCCGTACCAGGTGCCCGAGGCGGACGAGCTGCCCGCAGCGGCTCGACAGCGTGCTGCGCGTCATCTACCTCGTGTTCAACGAAGGCTACTCGGCGTCGTCCGGCGACGTCGCTGACCCGCGTCGACCTCTCGGGCGAGGCGATCCGCCTCGGCCGGCTGCTCGTCGAACTGCTGCCCGAGCCCGAGGCGATCGGCCTGCTCGCGCTCATGCTGCTGCACGAGTCGCGGCGCGCGGCGCGAGCGTCGGCCGACGGGCGATCTCGTGCTCCTGCGACGACCAGGACCGCTCGCTGTGGAACCGCGAGCAGATCGACGAAGGCTTCCGGCGCTCGTCGACACGGGCGACTCGTCCGCGCGGCGCGCTCGGTCCGTATCACGCTGCAGGCGGCGATCGCCGGCGGTCCATGCCGACGCCGCCAGCGCCGACGCGACCGACTGGGCGCGAGATCGTCGGTCTCTACGACGTGCTGCTGCGGCTCGAGCCGTCGCCGGTCGTGGAGCTGAACCGCGCGGTCGCGGTCGCGATGCGCGACGGCCCCGCCGCGGGCCTCGCCGCTCGATCGACGCGATCCTCGCGCGCGGCGAGCTCCACGAGTACCACCTCGCGCACGCCGCGCGCGCCGACCTGTGCCGCCGCGCTCGGCCGTATCGCCGAAGCGCGCGCGGCTTACGAGCGCGCGCTGGCGCTGACCCGGCAGGAGCCCGAGCGCAGGTTCTTGGAGCGACGGCTGTCCGAGCTCCCGGTCTAAAAATCAAAGGCTTGTCGATCCTTCGCCCTGTTCCTGCGCCCTGCCGCAAAAATTCTTCGCTGCACTGTCGATTTCCGATCCCGCCCCTTCGACTAGGGAATGAGAAGGCCCGAATCGTTCCGGGCCAGCCACTGAAGTCGGAGGTCGTCGATGGAACGGGTCATGGCAAGCTTGGGGCTGTTGCGGCGGGTCGCGCAGAATTTCGGGCCCTACCTGATGCTCGAGATCGTGATGCCCGGTGGCACGCTGCTCGCGCTGTTGCTCTTCCTCTATCGCCGCCGGAAGCTCGAAGCGGGAAGCGTCTCCCGTGTCGTGATCGCGGTGACGCGGACGCTCGGAAGCTTCGTCGACCAAGGTCTGTCGCTGTGGCGTCCGTGCTGACCCGCTCCGTTCGCGCTGCCCGGCGTTTCCGCGCGTCGCCCGAGCGCGTGTTCGCCGCGTGGATCGACCCCGTCCTCGCGCGCCGCTGGCTGTTCGCGACGGCGTTGTGTCCGATCGCGGAAGTCGAGCTCGATGTGCGCCCTGGTGGGTCGTTCCGGTTCGTGGATCGCCGCGCCAGCGCGACGGTCGAATACCACGGAGAATATCTGATCGTGGATCCGCCGCGGCGGCTCACCTTCACCCTGTCGTTGGAAGGACATTCACCCGCGATCACCCACGTCGTCGTCGAGATCGACCGGACACCCCGGGGCTGCATGCTGGCCCTTGTCCACGAGCACGTGTCGCGCGACCGCGTCCGCGATGTCGAAGGCCGCTGGTGCGGCATGCTGTACGGGCTCGCCGGAACTCCTCGAAACGACCCACGCTACGCGTGAACCCCGCACGCGTCGTACGCTGCCCTTTTCCCCCACCCCTGCCTATAGGAGCGCGCCATGAAGTACCTATGTCTTGTGTACATGGACGAGAACGAAATCGCCCACGTTGCCGATACGGAGTGCAACGCCTGCAACGAGGAATTCAAGCGGCGCGGCCATCACATCGCCGCCGAGGCGCTGCAACCGGTCAGGACAGCGACGTCGGTCCGGCTCAGGAACGGCAAGATGACCGTCACCGATGGACCTTTCGCAGAAACGAAGGAGCAGCTTGCCGGGTTCTACCTGCTCGAAGCCGCCGACCTGAACGAAGCGATCCAGCTCGCGGCCAAGATCCCGCCGGCGCGGCTCGGCACGATCGAAGTGCGCCCCGTGCGGCAGCTGGCCGTGTAGATCGCGGCCGTCCACCCCCCATTCCAAGGAGATCCCCATGCGGTTCATGATCATCGTCAAGGCCACGGGCGATTCCGAAGCCGGCGTCATGCCGGACGAGAAGATCCTCAACACGATGGCGAAGTACCACGAGGAGCTGGCCAAGGCCGGCGTGCTCGTCGACGCCTCCGGGCTCAAGGCGAGCTCGAAGGGCTGGCGCGTCAAGTACTCGGGGCCGAAGGTGCAGGTCGTCGACGGCCCCTTCACCGAAGCCAAGGAGCTGATCGCCGGCTACACGATCATCAATGTGAAGTCGCGCGAGGAGGCGCTCGACTGGACCCGTCGCTTCCCGAACCCGTCGATCGACGGCAAGGAAGGCGAGATCGAAGTGCGGCCGATGTTCGAGCTCGAAGACTTCGAGCCCAGCCCGGCGGTCGACCGCTTCCGCGAGATGGGCGTGAGCGGCGCGCAGCGCTAGCGCGGAGGTTCAGCGCGCTTGGTCAATAGGTACGCGCGATCAATTGACTTTGATCGGTGGCGAGCAGTTCGCCGGCGGCGAGGTCGACCACGCCCCGCCGCATTGTGCCTTGGTCGTGCGAGTCACGTTTCCGGATTGGCAGCAATAGCCGCGAAGCTCCATCGCCTCTGTCGCGCCGGGCTTGAATTTGTCCTTCGCGATGACACCGCTATCCTTCGTGACGACGCCGCTGTCCTTCGGGATGACGCCGCCCTTCGGGATGACGCCGCCTTTCCCCGGTCCACCGAGGGGCCCCGAGTCGGTCGGCGCGGAGTAGAGCGTGACCGTCGTCGTGCTCTGCTGCGCCGGGGCGCTCTCTCGAGTGACCGTCAATCTAAAGGTCGTCGTCTTGGCCACCGATCGCGGGACGCATCCTCCGTTCGGTGAAGACGGCTGGCCTTCGCCCGGCTCGATGACGGCGCGCTCGGCGCTCCGCGCGGTGAAGCACAGGCTTGTCTGGCCGCCGGGCGCCTGCAGCCTTGGCGGATTCGCGCGAAAGTCGACGATCGCGAGTGGCTCCGGTGCAGGCTCCTTCATGACCATGACCGTCACCGAGCGTTGATGTGACAAAGCACCTTTCGTGGCCGTGGCGGTGAAGGTCGTGCTCTTCGAGACGGCGCGCACCACGCATCCCTCTGCGGCCGACTGTGGCTGCGAGCCGCCCTGGTCGATGACGACACGGTCGGCGTTCCTGGCGACAAAGCATATGCGCGCTTCGCCGGGGCCCTTCATTTGTGGTGGCACGCCACTCAGCGCGACGATCACCGGAACAGGCGTCGGAGGCGGAGACGGCGTAGGCTGCGGCGGAGGCGACGGGGGCTGCGCTGCGATCGTGACTGTCACCGCGGCGGTCGCCTGCTGCGACGGTCCACCCTCGCCGCGCGCAGTCAACGTGAACGTTGTCGTCGCGTTCACGAACCGGCCGACGCACCCCTCGGAATTCGACTGCGGCGGCGGGCTCCCGGTAATCGTCAGCTGCGAAGCATTGCGAACGCGGTAGCACAACTGAACGTTGCGCGGCGCCGGCAGCACCTGCAGGTTCGAATCGAAGCGCTCAATGACCGGTAGCGCCGGCGCCTCGATCTCCACCGACAGCGATACCCGCGCCGGCCCGCCCGGCGCGTTATGCGCGACGATCAGTTGAGCGCGGGATGCGCCCTCCCCGGCATTCTCGAAGCCGACATCGACGAAGCACTGCGCCTTGGGCGCGAGTCGATCCGGACATCCGCTGGTCTGCGAGAATCGGCTGTCTCCCTGGATGACCGGTGGGCGCAACAGCAGCGCGTCGCTGCCCACGCTGGTGATCCGAACTCGCCGCGCCTGGACTTCGGCGCCCGGCTTGACGCTGCCAAAATTGAGCTCGGAGGGCGTGATCTCGATTGCGGGCCGGCCGATCGCACCACCGGAAAGTGCGACGCTGCGCTGCCCGGCGCCAGTGCTGATCAGAAGCCTGCCGCTGCTCGCTTCGATCGCCGAGGGTGCGAACCGCACGTCGAGGACGCACTCGGCGCGGGGAGCGAGATTGACGTTGGCGCAATGGCCCTCGACACCGAATGCGCTGCTGCCCTCGAGCGCCACCTGCCGGACGTCGAGCGGCACGTTGCCGATGTTGCGCAAGCGCACCGGCTGCGTAGCGCTTCGGGTCCCCACTTCCTGCTTTCCGAAGTCGAGATTGCCGGGGCGCACGTCGAGCCGCAGCGTGGCGTGCCCTTCGCCGGAGAGGGCAACCGACCGCGGACTGCCGCTTGCATTGTCGCCGATCACCAGCGTTGCGCGTCTGGCCGCGGCCGCAGTGGGTGCGAGGCGAAGGTCGATCGCGCACTCTGCGTCGGGTGCGATCGCCATTGCCTTGCAGTCTTCGTGAACGATCCGAAAATCAGCGTCGCCCTCGATCGCAACCGAGGTCGCCGTCAGTGGTGCTGAGCCGGCGTTGCGCAAAGTCACTCGACGGTCCTCTGTGCCGCCCCCGATTTCGACGGCGCCGAAATCGACGGACTGCGGAGACAACTGGGCTACCGACGTCGCGGTCCCGAGGCCGCGAACGGCAACGAGGTAAGGCTCCGCGATCCCCTGCACTCGAATCGCGACCGTCGCGTCGTGCGCACCGGCGGCGTCCGGCTTGAATTCAACGAGTAAGCGGCACGCCAGTGCGCGCGGGACGTGAAGACCGTCGCACGAATTCCCCACCGCGAACGACTGGACATCACCCCGCAGGGTGACGTCGACCACGTCGACGGCGCCGAATCCCTTGTTGTCGATCCGCAGCGGCAGCTGTTGCGGTGCGGAGCGCACGTCCTGCGCGCCGAAGTCGAGGCCGGTGGGAACGAGCGCGACCGAGGGCCGCGTCACCAAGGGCGGGATAACGAGTGCGCCGAGCGTCGTCACGCCCAACCCTGCCACTACCGCGCCCAGAATCATCCAACGTGCCCAGCCCAGCAGCTTCAGATTGCCGCCCGTGACCTTCAATCCCGCGGTATCGCCGATGCCCTTTCGCGTCGCACGCGCCTCCCTGAGCAGGCGCCGCGCCTCTCGCTTGTCGTCGAGCATGAGGGAACGGGTTCCCTGCTGGTGCAACGCCCAACCTGCGTTGGACAAGTCACCGGCGTGCGTGGCGATGTCGTACGCGCGCGTGAGCATGTCGCGCCAGGCATCCCAGCGATTGGCTTCCGCCAGCGGGCCGTCGATCGCACGGGCCAGCCGCAATGCATCGGCGCTGCGACCGTTTTGCGCGGCCCACGCCATGCTTGCCGTCATCGGACCGGCCAGCCGTGCGACGCTGCGCGGCGTCCCGCGGTTCTCGAACGCGAAACGGGTGAAGGCAGCCGTCGCGCGATCGCGACATGCGGCAAATTCGGCCGTCGCCTCCACGCGCGGGGCGAGACCCACGGTGAGCCGGAACCCTGGCGCGACGCCTTGCACGAAACCGCGTCGCACCAGGTCTTCGAGCACGCCACGAACATCGCTCACCCCGGCGATGGCGGCGCATTGCTCCGCTTCGAGCGGCACCGCACCGCCGCAGGCCAGCGCGGCCAGGACGCGACGGTTTTGCGAATTCTCGTCATCCGGATTCGGTGTCTTGCCGAGCGCGGCCAACGCCGCCGCGAGCCCGTGGGCCGCGGCCATTCCCGCCGCCTGCTCGATGCGCGCAGGATGCCCGCGCACCGCATCGACGATCTGAGTGACGAGTGCGCGCTCGTCGGCGCCCAGCGGCCGCGACAGCGTGCGCTCGAAGAGGGCGAGCCCATCGTCGGTCGGCAGCCCCTGCAGCACGACCGGGCGGCGTTGTGCACTTGCCGCGGCGACTTCCGAGGCGTAAACCCAGCCCGATTCGGGGCCGTACGCGTTGATTGTCCCAAGGGCCGCCGGCAGGAGATCGACGTCGTCGAGCAGCACGAGCGCGCACTTGTCGGCGAGATTGCGACGAATCTCGACCGCACTGGGCCGCACCCCTGCCGGCACATCGTAAAACGCCTCATGCAGCGCCTGGGCGAGATCGTTTTCGCCCTGCGTCGCCGCTTGGAGATAGACGACGCCATCGTGGAAGCGCGCCGTCTGGTCGAGATTGCCGACGTACGAAAGCAGCGTGCTCTTGCCCATTCCAATTTCGCCCCCGAGCGCGACGTTGCGACGTTCCGCGAGCGTGGCATCGATCTTCGCGCAATCGTCGCGACGGTCCAGCAGATCGCGGAACGGCGGGGGGAGCAGCATCACGGGGGCTGGCCGTGGACGCGGCTTGGCGGCAGCCGACGCATCGCGGGTGAGTGCGTCGCCGGCCTCGCCGGGGATTCGTGTCAGCGTGCCGCTCCGAGTAGTGGCGAGCGGCGCGCGCCGGTCGAGAAGGTCGCGGATCGCGGCGCGCAGGCGATCGAAGCCCGCGTGGAACGGCACGCCGAATTCCCATCCCGCAAGACTTACGCCTTGCAACGAGGCGAACTCGGGCGGAGGCTGCAGCGGCTCCAGCAAGCACTGAATCAGCTTTCCTGAACGCTGGGCGTGGCGTGCTTCGTAGAGCACCCACTGCGACTGCACGGATTCCGGTGACCAGAGGACCACGACGCATCCGGCGGCATCGAGTTGTGCGTCGAGCTCCGCTTGCCAGTCCGTTCGGGTGGGGATGTTCCAGTCCCACCACACGGTCCACCCACGCGCCGCCAATGCCGACGCAAGCTGGCGTGCCTGCTGGCTCTGCGCGTGCTTGTAGCTGATGAAGATGTCGCCCAAAGCCTTCCCTTAGCGGGCACAACGTCTTTTCACCACCCGCACGGCTCCGTGGCAACTCATGTCCCACCCTCCAGCACCAAGTACCAGGCGAAGAGATAGACGGTGAGCACGATCAGGGTGCGCCAGTTCCGACCCGGCGCCAGGCTCTGTTGCGGACTCTCGCGTCCGGCCCGTTCCGCAGGAAACCAGAACGCGATAGCCGTGCGCTGCCGCGATAGCCAGACAAAGGCAGCGATCAGGACGGCGCCGACCACCAACAGACGGCTGACAGGCTCGTCCCGCGCAGCCATCGTGTATCCGCACCAGGCGACACCCACCAGCGTCGCGACCCACCCGATCACGCAGTCGCGCGCGAAATTCGCTTCCACCCGGCTTCGGCGCAAGAATCGCCGCGCCAGGAGGCCCCACCAGAGCGCCCCGAGGCCAGCCGCGATCTGTGCGGGGTACAAGTCATCGCTCGCACCTGAAGACTCGTCGACCTTGCCCGCCAGCACCAGAAGCAGCGCCGCGAGTGCGCACAGCATCTGGTGGACATGACTGATCACCGTGGGAACGCGCGAACCCGTCACCGCTTCGGGCACCTGAGGCAAGGCCTTCTCGCGATCGGCGCGCCGGGGATCCCAGCGGCGAAAGTCAATCCACTGCCGGCGCCACAACCGCTCGAGACTGTCGGGCAACCGGATCGAAGTTCCCACCACCGTCAGCATCGCCTTGGGGAGGCGCTCGGTCTGTTGATCGAGCCACGCCGTCCGCGTGCGGTTGCTCAGCAACAGCACGGTCGTCGCGCTGTCCGCGGCGATCTCGGTCGCGCCTTGCGCGCCGAGCTGCCGTCGCAGGCGTTCCGCCATCGGGGCATCCACGGGGTCATGCAACATGGAGAATTGCTCGACGAGAGAGAACTGCGTGCCCAGGTCGGCGCGGGCGAACACGGCGTCGGCAACGTGACCGACGCGATAGCCGGACCACGCCGTACCGGTGGGCGCCCAGCGCAACAGGTCTTCCGGGCGGAAAAGCATCAGCACGACGAGGCCCGCCAACGGAATCGCTGCGAGCACGACACCCGCGCGCCAGTGATCCCGCGCCATTCGAACGACGGACTCGTCGTAGTTCAACGATTTGATTTCACCGAGGAAGCCGAACAACACGATAGGCATCGCGAAGATACCGGCCAGGCAGATGAGGCAACCTGCGAGCCGGGTCATTCCCATCTGCCGGCGCAGGTACGTAAGGCAAAAGAACCAAAGCAGCAGCAACGCCATGATCGGCAGCACTGTCCAGTGGACAAGTGTCGAGACGGAGGCCGATGGATCCGGCGCCCAGCTCGCGAGCAGCAGGTAGCCCAGCGACGGAACGCCCAGCGATATCGCCATCAGCGCGACCCATGGAGGCACCGCGATTGCGGCACCGTTGCCATCGGACGTCCGTTGCGGGATGGCTGCCGGCACGGGCGGCGCCAGCCGGGCAACGAGCTTGCGCAGCGCGCGGCCGAAGGCGAACCGAAAGTTGACGCTTTCGCACCGTTGCAGCTCGACGGGAACCTTGGCACGACGAAATCTTGCAAGAATGATGGTCTTGCCCTGGCGCAATGCCCGCTGCCATTCGTCACGGACATGCGGCGACTTCATGCTGTCGGGCGAGACGACAAGAACGACAGTCGCCGCGGCGTCGAGTGCGTCCTCGAGGCTGCGCTCCCAGTCCTTCCCGGGATCGAGATCCCTGACGTCCAGCCAGATGGGCACGCCCCGTCGCAGCAGGTGAAAGGCCAGCGATTCCGCGAAGTAATAGTCCTTGCGCGAGTAGCTGAAAAATGAAGGCGATGCCATGGTCATCTCGCAAGGGCATCGCCCGCAAGTCGCGGCTCGGATTCCTTCATTTGTCGGCAGGCGGCTTGGTCTCGTCAAAATAAGGGGGCAGCGCGCCGCGAAAGTCGGTGGGATCGGGTTGGCGCTTGTCCCGAGCCTTCGCAATCGCCGCCGCGTGGTTCATGTCCGCCGCGATGTAGCGAACTTTCTTACCCATGGTCCTTGCGGCCACAATCTCATCGCGCGCGATATCGCCGCCGCCGATCGCGATCATCTCGGCGGTGACTCCGACGATCGCGGACGACGTCGGCGAGAGCCTTCCGTCGGCACCGATCCCGCCCCACGTATCGTCAGCAATCACATAGACGGTATCCACGTGCGGGGAGAAGGTCGCGCCCTCCTTCTCCGCAATCGCCGATACGATGCCGATCGTAGTGAACCCTCGGTTCTTCGCCAGGCTGTACACCACGCCGATGCCCTCCGGTGTCGCGCCGGCAGAGATCATGACTGATGTCGGCTCGAACTCGTCGAGCACCTTTGCGATCGCAAGCGCGACTGCACGCGGATCTTCATACCCCGCGCCGGAAAAACCCACGAACGTGACGACCGGGCGCCCTGCGCCGCGGATCAACGCGATCGCCGCATCGCCGTTGGCTGGACGAACGATGCGTCCGGCATCCGTTGCCGATGACTGCGTCGATCCGCGTTGTTCGCGCGAGCTGTTCGTTTCGGCGCCCATGGCTTCTCCTTGGACCGTCGCGAACACGATGGCAACGGCCGCGAACGCAATGCGGGCAGATCCATGCCTGCCGTTTGTTCGCCAGCCGATCGCCGCCAAGGTCCGTTCCGCCGCCATTGGATTGTCCGCGCCAAAGCCGCGCCCAACGGCGCCGTCAGATTCGAATCGCCTCCCAGGAATCCAACTCCTGCCGATGCCACCGCCCCTCAGTGACGGTTTCGTTCGAAAATCCGTCGAAGCGAGCGAGATCGCCGAAGTCGAGACCGGAGAGCTCCTGGACCTCGGCGACGGCCACCTGATAGGTCTTGTAGCGCCCGAACGCGAACTCGAGGTCTTCGATGAGCTTGCCCTGGCTCACCAGGTACGCCGTCGCGGACGGGCGATCGTCGCTTCGGAACGCGACGACTTTCCAATACTCCTTCGGGATCTTGATGCCCCGATAGACCATGTCATCGGAGCGCAGCACCGGCCCGGTGAACACGCATATGCGCAGCGCGTGGACTCGTGCGTTCTGCAGGATATAGTCCTCGAGGCCCAGCCAGGTTTTCTGGTTCATCCCGCTGTGTTGCGGCGAACAGTTGGTGAAGTGGAAGGTGTCGTCGTTGGCGAGCGCCGCCAGCGGGCCCCACACCGGGTCCTCCCGGCGGACGAGGTGACCGCGGTCGAGTTCGTTGTCGCGGTACAGCTCCTCGCCTACCTGGTGCGCGCGGTCGATCCTATCGTCATAGAACCACGCGTCCTTGTCGCGCTTGATCTTCTGCGATGCCTGGCCGTCGATGTTGACCGCAGTGTAGAGCGCGATTCGCCGCGATGCCGACATCACGACGGCGAAGTTGCTATAGCGCAGCACGTGCCCGTCGTTCGATGTCAGCGGCGCCTCGTCGCCCGCGGTGCGCCCGGCGCCCGGCAACGGCACCGGAAATGCGTCGAGGAAGGCCTCGTCGAAGCCCCCGCGATCGCGGAAATACGCTTCGTCGTGCAAGCGCTGGCGCTCCACAGATTCGAGCGTGCCCGCGCCCGGCCGCACCCGTACGCTCTCCGCGATCTCGCGGAGGCTTCGCATGTCCGCTAGACGCACTGGGGGGGAATCTCGGTAGCTCATTGCAGCCTCCTTGCTATCGCCGGTGCTGCGTACTTCGTCACCGATCACGTGGGTTGCGGAGCGACCGGTCCTGCCCGCACGATCATGCGCCCAGCTCCTTGCGGATGGCCTGGATCCAGATCCCTTCGTTGGCTTCGTACGTACCCGTTCCATGAATGCGATTCATCGTCGCCGACCCGGAATGATGAAGCGCGACGAGATCCCATCCGCCGTTGAACACCGGGCTGCCGGAGCTGCCCGGCTCGGTGGGGGTGCGGTAGTGCACGCGACAATCGCTCGGCGCACCGTAGTCGATCAGCCGGTTGTCCTGCATCGAAAACATGAGCCCGCCGCCGCGCGGGTGGCCGATCACGTAGAGGCGTTGACCGCTATTGACGGTCGGCAACGTGTCGGCAACGGGATACGGCTCGAGCCCTAGCGGCTGGCTGGCCAGCTCGAGCACGGTGAAATCGAGCTTGTCGAGAGGCGATTCCCGGAGAATTCCGGCAAAACGGGTCGTGAAGGGCTTGCCGCTGCTGTCGCGAAGCGCATGGAAGGTTACCTGCGCGTTGGCGATGCGAAGCGCGTCGGGATTCGTCGTGCTCATGACGTGATTGTTCGTCACGAACAGGAAGTTGTTCGGCCAGCTCGCCGAAAGCGCGCTACCGGGGATGGCGAAGCCGGAGCCGACCCCGTCGCCCGTCGTCTCCTCGACTCTTCCGACGGCCTCGCAGCGCTTGAGGCCCAAGCGAATCTTTTCCGGACTAATGAAGCCTGTATCGCCGAAGACCTTTTCGAGCATCCCCTCGGCATCGGGGTGCCTTACGGCCTCCGGCGTGAACAGCGCCAGCTTGCCGGTCCGCGCGAGCATCGCTTCGAGGGGCGGCAGCAATCGCCTTCCGACGCCCTCGCCGGCATTCAATCCCCAAACTTCCTTGAGCTGGCGAATGCTGCTTGCGAGAGCAAAAGCTTCGACGTCATCGGCGTCGAGGGCGCGGCGATACCATAGCTCGGCCGCATCCGGCTGGTCGACAGCGAGGCAGGCTTCGCCCGTCGTCGCCAGCTCCCAGTAACCGGCCTTGTCGTCGTCGAACTGCTGCTGCAGCCGCTTGGCAATCGCATGAGCCATGCGCGGAACATCGGCGCTGCGGTCGTGGCGAACGCCTTTTCGCTCTCCGAGCTTCAGCAGAGCAAGCGCGTTGACTCCGTGCCACGCGGGCTTGCGGGCGTCTTCATCGTAGGCTTCGAGGTACGCATCGATGGCGCGGCGCAATTGGCCGGGCTTGCCCTTGCCCTGCGCCAGCACTTGATTGACGTAACGCTGCTTTTCGATGCGCCCGAGCAGGCCCTTGGCCTCGAGCTGTTCGTCCGATTTGAGGAGTCCGCGCAGCACCGGCACGGCTTCGGTGAGCTCGCCCCCCTCGATCAACGCCTGCGCGTGCAGCCGCTGCAGCGTCGGGCTCTCCAGCTTCTCCGCCGCCGCCGACTCAGCGAGAGCTCGCAACTCGGGAAACATTCGTTGCGCCCGCAGGGCGGAGCCGAGAGCGACGATTTGCTCGGGCATGGCCGCGACGCCTTCCAGCGTGCCAGCACGCACGACCTCGTCGCCAAGGCGAGCCAGCTCTTCACGCTCCAATTTGCGAATTGTCGGTGGATCGAGCTTCGCTGCCAGCGCAGGTGGCGGCGGGACGCTCGAACCTGGCGCACTCGGTACGGTCCGGCGCGATGCCGGCGTGACCGACTCCTGCTCGCCGGCGGCGCGCCCGGCACCGCTGGAAAGCGCTGCAGCCTTCCTCGGCAGCGATTCGACCTGCGCACCCGCCAACAGGCGCTTGAGCTCAGCGCGCAGTCGCGGGCCGCCCAGATACTTGACGATGTTGTGTCGCCACTCCCCCCAGTTGGCTTCGCGAACGTCGACGACGGCCTCGGCACCGTTGCGCAGGTAATCGTTGGCGAAGTACGGATCGAAGCCGACGACCGGATCGAGCGGATCGAAGATGTTGATCCACGGCCCCTTGAGCTTCTCGTCCGGGAAATCGACATGGCCGCCTCGGGGCGCGACCGCATCCTGGACTTCGTCGAGCCCGAGCGGGCTTCCGAGCGTGATGAGGCCGTCGATCGGCGGGCACTCGGGGCGATTGCGGATGCAGTCGTAGGTGATGAAGGTTCCCATGCTGTGACAGACGATGACATGCGGCCGCTCGTCCGCATGCGCAATCACGTGCTCCAGGAACCTCTTCTGCAGCTCGTCGCGGACTCGATAGGTCGCTCCGGGGCGCGGCGAGAACTCGACATTGAAGAAGTAATGATGGACATCGCGCAGCAGCATATCCATCAGCGGGCGCTTGATGAAATCGGGCAGCGGGATGCGCTCGACGGCCGACGCGACGGCCATCCGAACCGCGACTTCCTGCGATCCGGCGGCCTCGAACCGCAGCTGCTGCTCGAGTCGTCGCACGAAGGCCCGTTCACCCGGGGAAAGGTCCGCGCGCCACCGCTCGCCGGTTGCGGCATCGCGGGCGGCTCCCAGGGCATCGACCGGCACGCCCTCGATCGACGCACGTTCCTCGGCGGTGCTCTCGTAGCTGCTGACATCGGTCTCCGGAGTCGCATAGAGAACGTCGGCCCAGTAGACGGAGTCGACGCTCACGCCGAGCGTTCCGAGATCGAGCCCGGCGTCCGGCGGTGCGTGAACTTCCGGCTTCGGGTCGTCGCGCGCGAGTGCTCGCAGCCACAGTTGGAGCATGAGGTCCGCCGGGGGCTTGTTCGCCATCCCGTGGACGAAGGTCACGTGAGCCATCGTCCGGTCTCCCGATTGTTGGCGCGCAACCCAGTATTCGTGAGGGAATGCGTCTCTATCAACCGGCGCCGGGAGGAGCTACCATTGATCCACCTGCCCGACGGGCAGCGCCTGCTTCCGCTAAGATCACCGAAATGGAGGGATGACCCATGGCCGACAGACTAAGGGTTTGCGTCGACCGCGTCCTGCCGCGCGACGCGATGCGCCCCCAACGAACCATGCGCGGTCCCGAAGGCCGCGACCGCGCCATATCGCCGATCGGCAAAGCGTGGATGAACGGGTCGACACTGCGAGTGCGGTTCCTTTCCGGCACGCCTGCACAACGGGCGATCGCGCGCGAGCAGGCCGGTTGGTGGGCCGCCGTCGCCAACCTCAAGTTCGACTTCAACGATGCACCCGACGCCGAGATCCGCATCGCGTTCGACCCCAACGACGGCGCCTGGTCCTATGTTGGCACCGATTGCCGCGGCATTCCGGCCAACCAGCCGACGATGAACCTCGGCTTTCTCGACGGCGGTACGGCCGCGCACGAATTCGGCCATGCGATCGGTCTCGCGCACGAGCATCAGAATCCTGCCGGAGGAATCCAGTGGAACGAGCCTGTTGTCATCGCCGCATTGGCGAAGGCGCCCAATTTCTGGGACGAGGACAAGGTCCGACACAACGTACTGCGCAAGTACGCCGTCGACCAAATCAACGGGACCGAATTCGACCCGGATTCGATCATGCTCTACTTCTTCCCAGCCGAGTGGACGCTGAACGGCATTGCGACGAAGGCGAACGACGTTCTCTCCGCTCAGGATAAGCAATTCATCGCGGGCGCGAAGATGTATCCAAAGACCGGCAGCACGAGCACCGATGCGACGCCGCTCGACGTCAACGCCGCGCGACGGACGGACGCCTCGATCGGCACGGTCGGTGAGGAGGACCTGTTCCGGTTCACCGCCGCGGCGGACGGGCGCTACGTCATCGATACCGAGGGCCCGACCGACGTCGTGATGAAGCTGTTCGGACCCAACAGCGAGACAGCGCTGATCGCCGAAGACGACGACTCCGGCATCGACACCAATGCCCGGATCGCCGCGGACCTGATTGCGGGCGACTACTTCGTTCAGGTGCGGCACTTCAACCGCGCCGGCGGCGTCGGGAACTACTCGATCCTGGTGCGGGCGTCGTAGGCGGCCTACGCGATTTCCTTGAGCCCCAGTTCGGTCGCGGCGTGATAGACGGCCTGCCGGTGCGAGTCGTAGCGGGCCAGGATGATCGTTTTCTGGCACTGCTTGAGCATCGACATCTTGTGGACGATCGGATTCAGGAGCCTGCGAGCCACGTCGAGCGGGTCCATGTTCGTCGTCGCGGCGCCGAGCATGGGGAACAGGATCGATGACAGATGGGCTTCGGGTCCGATCTCGGCGAATCGCTCGAACACGTTGCGCACGCAGTCGTCGAGCACTTCGTCCATCATCATGTAACCGTCGCCGACCGCGCCCTGCAACGCGGCCGCATGGAAGACGTACTTGATACCGTGCTCACGCTCGAGCCGGTTGGTGCGCGTTGCGATGACGCGGCCCGGAACCATCGGCAGCACGATGCTCAGCGCCTTGATGCTCTCCTGCAGAGCCTGATCCAGGCAATCCCGGACGATCCGCCCGTCGGCCGATCGTTCCGCATCCAGATAGCGCAGTGCGCCCGAGATCGAGTCGGCGTCGTAATAACGGCCAAGCTGCAGATCCGTGTTCACCGAGCTGACGACGACATCCGCGCCGAAGGTCTGAGTCTGGAGCTCGGTCATGTCGCCGGTGAGGAGACATATCTCGCGTTGCGGATCCTCCGGCAGCGCATACCGCTTGTCCATTCCGAACGGCAGGATTTCGGGCCGTGCGCGCTCCAGCAGGCGCCGGACTTGCAGCTCATCGTCGAGCTTGTGCGTGACGCCGACCTGCTCGAAGAGGTTCGGCGCCTTCCAACGTGACCGCTTGATATCTCCGATCATCTCCGCCACGCGGTCGGCGAACGTGCCTTTGACCAGCCGGGAGATCGGCGCCATTTCGTACTGGATGCTCCGGAGGTCCTTCACGTCGAAAGGCAGGTTCTGCCCTTTCTCGATCAGGATCACCACCGGACGTGCGGCCGCCTGGGCGACGGCCAACTCGTAGAACACGTTCGGATTGAAGCCCGTCAACAGGACCACGCAGACGTCTGCGCCGACGATTTCGCGGAACATCTGCTCGGTGATCGTTCCGCTTTCGACCATCTGGTCGGAGCGAACCGGATCGATGTCGTACTTGGCCAGGGCCGGCTTGATGATGAATTCCATGACGTCGTCCGCGTGCGCGCGGACCGCCGACCCCTCCTCGCCGATCGGGCTGATGATGAAGCAACGCCGACGCTTGACGGTCCCCTCGCCCGCTGCTGCATCGGGGGGCAGTTCAGCCGCGGTCATGACTTTCCCTTTCGTCAGGTGCTAGCATGGCCCTAAAGCAACCCAGCCGCAACGTGGGCGGCTTCCGGAGGCCGTGATGGCGCCTAAACGGGGACGTGCGAAGACCACCGCGGTGACCGGTCCCATCAACGTGGTCGTCGACCTGTCCCATCACAATGAAACGGTCGACTTCGCGAAGATGAAAGCCGCCGTCATCGTCGGCGTGATCCACAAGGCCACGCAGGGTCTCACGTACGTCGATGACACCTATGCGAACCGTCGCGCCCAGGCCTTGGAGTGCGGGCTTCTCTGGGGCGGGTACCGCTTCGGCGTGGGCGGCGACGGGTCGGATCAAGCCCCTCATCGTGTCGATGGTGTCGGGCTTCGTGACCGGAACAAGTTCAACGGATCGCTTGCGCAATTGAAACGGCTTTGGGGTGTTGCCAAGTCCCGCTGAGCGCAGGGAAGACTGTCGCGCGCTCACGCACGGGCGCGCTCGATGCCACGCTCCACGCGCTCCTTGAGCGCGAGGTTCATCGCTTCGTAGACCTCTCTGCCCCGCTGGCGCAGGATGGGCCACACGAGCGGCAGGAGCAATCCGCTGAAGATTTCGCCGTGGCAGAAGCGGACCGCACCGGAACCTTCGATCACGAAATAGTGCTCGGCTCTGAACAGGCCCGGCAGGCTCCCGGCCCAGCGCAGCTCCGTGTCCCGCTCGGCCCTGAGGATCGTTGCGCAAGCGGGCGCCCGGAACCCGCGAGGCAGCTCGAACCAGAAGCGGATTCGCCGGCCCGCAGTCGGTGTGCCAGCGACGCTCAGCAGAAAGGGATTCCACCGGGGATACGCCGCGAAATCGGCAAGCACGGCCCAGACGCGTTGCGCCGTCGCGTCGATCTCGATCTCGGTGGCGATCTCCCGGACCATGGCGCTTCATGCAGGACCAGGGCCTCGAGCGCTTGCCGTCACCTGCCGCACAAAGCGCTCGCCATCGCGACGCCCGAGGTCGTAGCCGGCCTGCAGGCCGGCAGGATTCGTATAGTCCCAACTCGACACCGGTACTGGGATCGAAGGCTGCACGTAGATCCGCGACTCGTGTACCGGCAGGCGGCGGTATCGCCGCGTTAGCAGCACCAGCGTCCGGCCCGGCGCCTCCCGCCACGCGTCCACCGGAACGTTGTCCGCGATGCCGCCGTCGAGTGCAGGCTCTCCGCCATGCCGCAACAGGGGCGTGAACGGCGGGGTGCACGACGAGGCGAGCACCAGGTCAGCAAGCGCTTCGGGCGAGCGAGCAGTCGCGCACCGTCAGGTAGTCGGCGCGAAATCCGAGCCACGGCGCGAGCCGCGGATGTACATGCGGGCCGACGGCGTGCTCGCAGGCGTCAGCAAGGGCGGCGACGACGAAGGCGGTGCGCGCGCCGAGCCAGCGCGGCGCGCGGGTGATCGGTACGCGCAAATCGGGACCGGCACGCAGCGCGGCAAGAGCGCCATCGTCGATGACCTCGAGCAGCGCGCGCCGATACATCGCCGCGTGCGGAAACACCGGGGCGCCGTAGAAGAGGTTGGCCCAGTGGACGTTGCGTCGATTGACGGACGTGGCCCGCTTGAAATGCGCGAGCGCGGCGTCGAAGCGCCCGGCGAACAGCACCGCGGCAACCGCGGCACCGGCGCTCGCCGCCGCGGCGCGCGCGGGAGCCAGCGCAAAGGCTTCGGCCACCGCGCTATAGAAGCCCGCCTGCCAGACGCAGCGATTGCCGCCGCCGGCGAACACTACGTTCTCGTAGGGCGGGCTCATGGCCGCGTCTCTCCCACGCGGAGGGATCGACTGCCGCAAGCGGGTCGCCTTTTGTAGTTCACATCCGGCCTCGCGGGGGCTATTCTCTCGCAATCCGGGGTTCAGCGTCGGGTTACTCAGCGTCGACTGGGAAGGAGAGGGACATGAAGAAACGCTTCGCTTGGATCCTCGCGTTCCTGCTGTTGGGCCCTGCCATTGTGGTCAACGGCGGATCCACTTCTCCCGAGCGGCCCGAGATGTTGGCGCAAGCCGCGCCCCCACCTCCTTCAGGCACGGCCACAAGCAAGGCCAGGCCGGACAACCCCGGCTTCTATGCGGGCGAGTCGAACCTGAACGCCTCGGAGCGAGCCGGCCGCGAGATCTGGTACAAGGCCACGGCCGGCAACGCGCGCTTCCACACCTACGTCTTTCAGCAGCGCGTCAACGTGCTGATCGACTGGTACCGCGTGCTGAATGCCAAGGAGCGCGGCGATCGCTTCGCCGCCTGGGGCATCATCAACGATCCCGGCTGCTGCGTTCCGGGCAGCGACGGACTGTCCGGCCAAGAGTCTCGACGAGACCTACGGCTTCGACTGGTGCCCGGGCGACGATGAGCTGCTGAAATTCGTCGGCCGCGACGGGCTACCGTGATCCGGCCTGCGACTTCAAGGACGCTCCGGTCGACGCCACCGACCCGCACCACAAGAGCGAAGGATCAGCGCCAATCGTCCTGCGATCTCGCGTTCGGCACGTCGACCGGCGCGCTCGGCTTTCGCAAGTTTCCCAATCCGCGCTTCGACAAGGCGCGCTGGCTCAAGGTCAACGGCAGCCTCGCGAGCTGGGAAGGCTATCGCGGCAAGCTGTCCAAGGACCCGAAGTCAGCAGCGACTCGCGCGTCAGCCGCCTCGCCGACGGCTCGATCGAGCCGCCGTTCCTGATCGGCACCGCCTGCGGCTCGTGCCACATCGCGTTCGATCCGCTGAATCCGCCCAAGGATCCGGCCCATCCCAAGTGGGAGAACATCAAGGGCGCCATCGGCAACCAGTACTCGCGCATCTCCGAGATCCTCGGCTCGGGCATGTCGCACGGACACGCTCGAAGTACCAGATGTTCGCGCACGCGCGGCCCGGCACGTCCGACACGTCGGCGATCCCGACCGACCAGGTGCACAACCCGGGCACGATGAACGCGATCATCAACATCGAAGGTGCGACCGACGTTCCCCGGCGAGATCGTCAACAAGTGGCGCAAGGTCGGCAGCCTGCGCGAAGGAGCGACGCGAATCTGCTGGTGCGAGCCCGGCCGCGACGGCAAGTGCTGGCAGCGCAGCGCCGCGACCGAGACCGTGCACCACATCCTCAAGGGCGGCGAGGACTCGATCGGCGCGCTCGAAGCGATCCAGCGCGTGTACTTCAACATCGGCTCGTGCTCCGAGCAGTGCTGGCTCAATCACCTGACCGACCTGCGCCAGCTCGACCCGACGGGCCGCAACTTCGGCCAGACGCCGTTCGACATCGGTCAATGCCGGCGCGACTGCCCGAACTTCCGCGCGATCGAGGACCGGCTGCCCGAACATCCTCGGCGTTCCTGCTGTCGAAGGAAACCGACGCCACCGACCTCGCCGTGGCCCGGGAGAACGAGCGCAAGGCGAAGAACCCAAGGCGCAGCTACACGCTAGGCGGATCTCGTAGCCGATCTCGACAAGCAGTTCGGCCCGAATGCCGTCGCGCGCGGACGCGAAGTGTTCGCCGCGAACTGCGCGCGCTGCCACTCGATCGATTCCGCGAGAGCACGGGCGGTCCGTTCAAGAACCGCGACTTCCGCGCGCTGGGACGCCAAGCGGGGCTGCGCGCCGACTGGATGGGCAACGACCAGGCGACGCTCGCGATCCGAAGTCGGCACCTTCCGCTGCCGCGCGCTGCACTCGAATCACATGACCGGCCACATCTGGCAGGAGTACGGCTCGGAGACGCTGCGCGCGCGCGCGCCCGATCCGAACATCAAGGAGCCGCACGACGGTGGCCGCGGCTACTACCGCAACATTTCGCTGCTTGTCGGTCTGGGCGCACGCGCCGCTCATGCACAACAACGCGATCGGGCCGGAGATCTGCGGCAAGCCGCAGAACAAGGGCAACTACTTCTACCGCTCGCCCTACGTCGATCGCGAACGGCAAGACGCTGCCTGCCGACAAGGCGCCGGCCTGCTGGGCGTACGACCCGAGCGTCGACGGCCGCTTCAAGCTGTACGTCGCCTCGATGGAGGATCTGCTGAACCCGGGCGAAACGCGTGCCCAAGATCACACGCTTCGACAGGACGTGCGCGATCGCGCTGGGCCCGCGCATCTGGGATGGCGAAGGAAGAAAAGCAGGTCATCGGCTTCACGGTCGTGCTGCCGGAGGGCACCAGCGTCGGCGGCGCTGGCGAGCTTCCAGCACAAGGCGTTCGTCAACGATCTCGTCCTCGCGAAGCTCAAGCCGGAGGGCTCGACGCGAAGCTCGTCAAGCAGTTCGGGGAGAAGGAGGGCAAGGAGGTCGCCGCCGACGCTGCGCGCGGTCACGAGCGAGATCGCCAAGGATCCGGAGAACCTGGTCGAAACGATCCGCCGAGTATCCGCAGCTGCTCGAGGTCTACAGCTCGTGCACCGCGGACGTCGAGAACGAGGGCCATCGGTTCGGCGAGGATCTGTCCGACGCCGACAAGAAGGCGCTGATCGCCTTCCTGGCGACGCTGTGAGCGAGGAACCGTGATGACTCGCACTGCAGATGTCACCGCCTCCTGCGATCGCCGCGGCCGTCGCGCTCGCGCGCGCTGCGAGCGAGAGATCGCCACCGCCCGGCATCAAGTTCGCGACCTACGGTGCGGGCTACGCGTCGAAGCCCGATTTCGCGCAGGTCGAGCACGACTTCCCGCTGGCGCCGGCCGATCTCGCGAAGCTCACGCCGGACAATCTGAAGGCATTCGACCAGGAGCAGATCGACCAGATCTACGCGCGCCTGACCGCCGGGCCGATTCCGGACGGCCCGTTCGACGGCGACCTGTTCTTCCCCAAAGGCATCGAGCGGCGAGAAGCGCCTGTCGCGAAATCATCGGCGGGCTGCCGGGCCTCGCCGCCGAGCTGAAGACGGACAAGCTCGAACTCCTCGGCGCGCACGCTGTGGAAGGGCAAGGTCTTCTATCGCGACGAGCGGGTGCTGCGCAACCGGATCGAGGACACGACGCTGCTGAAGCCGCTGATCGAAGGCGACCTCGTCGACCATTCCCGAAGATCACCGTGAACGGCAAGGACCAGTGGCTGATGTTCCCGGCGCGCCTCTACTGCGGGCAGAGCCTGCTCGACTCGCGGCGCGAGTCGGTGATCATCGATTACTTCTTCACCGACGAGATTCCCGGCTACCGCCAGCGTCCCGACTTCCTCGCCGGCCGCAACGGGCTGCAGGTGCGCGACGAGATCCGCATGGTGCGGCCCGGCTTCTATCTCGGCCGCGCCTATCTCGGCAAGATGTTCCTGCTCAACTTCACGCTCTACAACAAGGAGATCGCCGAGCGCGACGGCGACGCCTTCGTGAAGACCGGGCAGGTCAAGGAGGACTGCTGGCCGGGGACGCAGCAGCGAGCCGTCTGTCAGCGCCGCGAAGTGACGCGCGCGGGCAACGCGTCATGATGACGTCGGCTCGGTGCGGTGATCGTCGCGCTCTGCGCGATTCCGATGGCGACCGCCGGAGCCCACGACGTGCCATCCTGGGCGACCGATCCGGCGAAGCCCGGGCCTCGCGCCGCCCCGACGGGCCGTTCGCTGTTCGACTTCGTGGCCGGCCGACGGTATGTCCGTTTCCCTTCGAGGCGCTGGTGCGCAAGGTGGAAGCGAGCGCGGGCTGCGCGCCGGGGGCGTGCGCAAGTCGGTGCTGATCCCGCTTGGGCGCTCGCTGCAGCGCACGGCCGCCGCTCCGGATTTCTTCGCGTTTCCGCGCGTCGTCGTCGCGGTCGACCGGCGAGGGCGCGGGACCCGCTGTTGCGCGCGATCGCCTCTACCTCGGCTACCAGGAAAAGGCGAATCTGATCGAGGTCATCAGCTACAACGAGGCGGCGGCGCGTTTCGAGTTCCAGATCGTGCGCGACTATCGCGCCGGCGGCGACGCCGCGGATCATCTACGCCAGCGCGCGAAGTGTGCACGGCCTGCCATCAGAATCATGCGACCGATCTTTTCGCGTCCAGGTGTGGGACGAAACCAACGCGAATCCGCGGATCGCGGCGCGTTTGAGCGCCGAGCAGAAGCCCTTCTACGGCATTCCCGTGCATCGGGGCGTCGACATCCCCAACGCCATCGACGATGCGACCGATCGCGCCAACGCCATTGCCGTGACGCAGCGTATCTGGCGCGAGGCGTGCGACGCGGGCTGCCGTTCGGCGGCCCTGACCGCCGCCTTGCAGTATCGTTTGTCGGGCGAACGCGGCTTCGACGTTCCGGATCTCTCGCCGGCGCTCGCGCGCGGTTTTGCCGCACGCTGGCCCGCGGGTCTTGCCATCCCCAATCCCGACCTTCCCAACCGCGACCCGCTTGCCTTCGCGCCCGGTTCAACCGGCGTCGCCCAATCCCACGTCGCGGCGGGCCTCGAACCCCTCGCACCGCGCGCGCCGATCGAGGTGTGGACCGCCGAGGATCCGCTTCTCGTTCGGCGCTTCGTCATGGGGCTCGCGGACCTGATCGCCGATACCGATATGCGCGAACTCGAGGCCACGCTAGCGCGCCGGCGTGCGGCTTCGCCGCATCGGACTCTCAGGGCCGTCTGCGCGATGTCGGGCAACCGCTATGACTGCACCGGTGAAGTTGCATTGAGCGGCAGCGCGACAACCGTGGATGCGATTTCGTTCGGCGGTACGCCGCTCACGCACTACACGCTCGACAATGGGCTCGTGACGAGCCAGGGACGACGGGCCCGCACGGCGGGCGGCGACAGCATCGAACGACTGGCCGTGCGCCGGGCCGGGAACAAGGGTGAAGCCTCGCTCACGATCGTCGAGGATTTCGCGCCGGTGCGCGCGGCGATCGCCAATAGCGTGTGGCCCGACACACCGTTCAGTCGCGCCAGGATGAGGGCCGCGCTCGGGCTCGACCCTGGCGCCGTCTGCTGCGAAGACACGGCGGGCCTCGCGCCGCCCCAGGCCGACCTCCAGTCGGTGCAGCCTCTGCCCGAGCAGGCGGCCGAATTTCAAAACGCGTGCGCCGCGTGCCATCGGACGGCAGAGCGATCGCCGCCGAACTTCCTGGCCGGCGACGCGGAGCGCGTGACGGCCAGCCTGACGCAGTGCGCGCCGCGCATCTTCGTTCGCCTGGCGATGTGGCAGGCACCGCCGGCGGAGCGCGACAAGGTGCCCATGCCGCCGCCGCGCGCATCGCGCGACGGAGGACCGTGGATCGAGACAGCGCCCGATCCCGTGATCCCTGCGCTGCAAAGCGTCGTCGCCGGTTGGCTGCGATCGGAGACAGGCCGCACGCCGGATGCCGCGGCGATGCTCGTGCGCGGCTACGAGAATCTGCGGCCTTGCCTGCTGCCGGATGGGTGAGCGCCACGGGGAGTCGAATCGGAAGTTCCGCGACTGATCGCAGGGAGACCCAGATGAACGAATCGCCTACGCCGAGCCCCGGCCAGGACAGCTGGCTCGCCGAGCTGTATCGCAAGCGCTGGATGCGGGTGGTGATGCTGGTGCTGGCCATCCCGACCGTGCTTGCGCTCGTCCTCGGTGTCTATCTCTGGCAGCGCTTCGGCAGCGATCGCGCCGTCGAATACACCGACGTCGAGGAGCACTTCAAGTACGGATCGACGGGCGGCGAGCACGTATCGGGCTTTCCCTACTGGATCTTCCAGGCGATGCCGCAGGTGTGCGCCCAGCATCTGCCGGGCCAAGGCTACGCGTCGCTCGGACTCATCTACGAAGAGGGCCACGACCTTCCGATCGGCATGTCGAAGCGGCACTACCAGGGCATCGACCAGACGTTCCTGAACTGCGCGGTGTGCCATGCCAGCACGGTGCGCGACGCAGCGACTTCGAAGCCGCGCGTCTACCTCGGCATGCCGGCGCAGCACTTCGACATCATGGGGTTCGAGAAATTCCTGTTCGCATGCGCCAAGGATCCGAAGTTCTCCGCCGAGTTCGTCGTGCCGGAGGCGCGTCGCCTGGCGCGGGCCAACGGACAGGATCTGGACCTGCTCGACCGCTACCTCGTCTATCCGGTCGCGGTGGCGCTCATGCGCGAGCGGCTGCTGATGCTCGCCGGGCGCTTCGACTTCGTGTACGAAACGCCGGACTGGGGCCCGGGGCGCGTCGACACCTTCAACGCGGCCAAGGTGCTGTTCAACTTCCCGATGCGCGACCTTCCCGCGCACGAGAAGAACGGGCCGGCGGATTTTCCGTCGATCTGGCTGCAGGGGCCGCGCAAAGGCATGCAGCTGCACTGGGACGGCAACAACACGATGGTCGAGGAGCGCAACAAGAGCGCGGCGTTCGGCACCGGCACGACGCCGCCGACGCTCGACGCGGCGGCCGTCGGGCGCGATCGAAACGTGGCTGCTGACGAAGGAGCCGCCGAAGTATCCGTACCCGATCGACGCGGCCAAGGCGGCGCGCGGTGGCGCGCTCTACAAGGAATACTGCGCCGGCTGCCACGGCGCCTCGGGACGAGATTTCTCGGGCGAATACGTCGGCAAGGTGACGGCGCTCCCGACGATCGGCACCGACCGCCGCCGGCTCGACTCGTACTCCTACGATCTCGCGGTCAACCAGTCGACGCTCTACGCCGGCTATCCGTGGCGCTTTGCGCACTTCCGCAAGACGTTCGGCTACGCCAACATGCCCCTCGACGGCATCTGGCTGCGCGCGACCGTATCCTGCACAACGGCTCGGTGCCGACGCTGCGCGATCTGCTCGAGCCTGCGACGAAGCGCCCGCCGCGTGTTCTACCGCGGTTATGACGTCTACGACCCGGTCAAAGTCGGATTCGTCTCGAACGTTGCCGAGCGAAGGCGAGAAGCACTACTTCAAGTTCGACACGCAGGTGGCGGGCAACGCGAACGCCGGACACGAGGGCCAAGCTTCGGCACCGAGCTCGGCGACGCCGACAAGGATGCGCTGGTCGAATTCCTGAAGACGTTCTAGGAGACGCGCAATGGACACCGCAGAGACGTCGGGCTGGCGCCGGGGCAGGATCCTGGGATGGCTGGGCGTGCTCCTGGTTCTCGTCGCGCTCGGCGCGTTCTACGGCTGGTACAAGTTCTTCCGCGAGGTAGCCGCAGGAGTCGTGGATGACCGAGACACCCGAGATGCGCTTCCGGTACGGATCGATCGGCGCCGAGAACGACGCCGGCATCCCGTACTGGATCTTCTACGTCCTGCCGCGCATGTTCCCCGACAAGCTTCCGGGGCCGGGCGGCTATGCGGCGCTCGGCGTGTCGTGGGAGCAGGGTCAGGAGCTGCCGATCGGCTTCACCAAGAAGACCATCGGATTTCCGCGCGTGGCGAACAACTGCGCCGTCTGCCATACCACCAACTACCGCGCCGGCCCGAACGAGAACCCGGTGTTCATCAACGCCGGGCCCGGCCACACGCTGAACCTCGAGGCGTTCTTCCGATTCCTCGTCGATTGCGCGAAGGATCCGCGCTTCAACGCCGACAACCTGATGCGCGAGATCAACCTCGTGACCGACCTGCCGTGGGACGATCGGCTTGCCTACCGCTTCCTCATCATCCCGATCACCAAGAAACGGCTGCTCGAGCGCGAAGCGCAGTTCGCGTGGATCTATCGCCACGACTTTCCCGAGTGGGGCCGCGGCCGCGACGACTCGATGAACCTCACCAAGTATTTCATGATCAAGGTGCCGATGGACAACAGCTTCGGGCCCGGCGACATGCCGTCGATCTGGAACCTGAAGAAGTACGATCCGGCCGGCACGACGATGAACTGGTCGGGCGACAGCCACGACTCGTACTCGGTGATCATCGACTCCGCGCTCGGCCTGCTGGGTGCGCCGCCGAAGAGCAACGCGGAGTTTCTCGAGCAGGTGAAATGGCTCCAGGATTACCTGCGCAACGCGCCGCCGCCGAAATACCCGTTTGCGATCGACACGGCACGCGCGGAGGCCGGCAAGGCCGTGTTCGACCAGCACTGCGCGAGTTGCCACGCGAGCGACAAGACCGGTCGGCGGATGCCGCTCGCGGCCGTCGACACCGACCGCGAGCGGATGGATACCTGGAGCAAGGACAACGCCGTCGCCGCGAACAAGGTGGTGAGCTCGATGGGGATCGAGCGCAAGGGACTCGTCGAGACGCCGCTCGAGGGCTACAACCCGCCGTTCCTCGACGGGATCTGGGTGCGCGCGCCGTATCTGCACAACGGCTCGGTGCCCACGCTGCGCGACCTGCTCGAGCCCCCCGCAAACCGGCCCAAAGTGTTCTGGCGCGGCTACGACCTGTACGATCAGGCCAATCTCGGATTCATCACGCAGGGCGACGAAGCGAAGCGCATCGGCACGCGCTTCGATACGAGCGAGCGAGCCAACGGCAACGGCGGACACGTCTTCGGTGTCGATCTGCCGAAAGGCGAAAAGGACGCTCTGCTCGAATACCTGAAGACGCTCTAGACGCACCTGCATCCTCGTCAACCGCCCAACAGGAGGTGCTCGTCATGCCAGCAGGGATCTCGCTCCACATCGGCCTCAATCGCGTCGACCCGGATCAATATGAAGGATGGGACGGGAAGCTCACCGCCTGCGAAGCGGATGCCCGGGACATGGAGGCACTTGCGAAAAAGCAGCGTTTCGCAACGCGGACAATGCTGCTGACCAAGGACGCCACCGCCGAAGCCCTTTCGAACGCCATCCTCGGCGCCGCCAAGACACTCAAGTCCGGCGACCTGTTCTTTCTCACCTACTCGGGACACGGCGGGCCAGGTGAAGGACACCAACGGCGACGAAGCGGACCGCATGGATGAAACCTGGGTGTGCTACGACCGCCAGTTCGTCGACGACGAGCTCTACGACCTGTGGGCCCAGTTCAAGCGCGGCGTTCGAATCGTCGTGCTCTCGGACAGCTGCCACAGCGGCACCGTGCTTCGCGAGATCCCCGCCTTCGTTTCGGGCGGACCGCGCATACGGGCGATGCCGACGACGGTGGCGCGCAAGGTGCAGAAGGCCCACGCGAAGCTCTACAAGGCGATACAGGACGAGCATCCCGCCGCCGAGACGGCCGAGATCGATGCCAGCGTGCTGCTGATCTCGGGGTGCATGGACAACCAGACCTCGCAAGACGGGGCGCGCAACGGGCTGTTCACCGGTACGCTGAAGAAGGTCTGGAACGGAGGCAAGTTCAAGGGTGGCTACCGCAAGCTGCGCGACACGGTCGTCTCCAAGATGCCGCCGGACCAAACCCCGAACTACTACTTCGTCGGCGCCGCGAACGCCGATTTCGAAGCGCAAAGGCCCTGGACCATCTAGGTGAGCGGCCCAGTTCCGCGCGCGACGGCCGGAACCGGTACCACGGGAGACGAATCGATGGCTGCCGCCGCGCCAGCGTCGATTACCTTTGTGTTGGCCGGCACGCCGCAGGCGCAGGAGCGCGCAGGCGCCTTGCGCGGCGCGGCGCCGCCGCCGCTGCCCGCCGGGCTCACCCGCGGCAAGATCAAGCAGTCGGTACGCGTGGGCGCAGAGCGAGGGAGCGCGAACGACATCCGGATGACCGCGGTCCCCGGCCAGGATGTCGTCGCGTTGCACATCGTAGGCGGCCCGGTGCTGCTGCTGCACCCGGAGAATGCGCGCGACCTGCTGCTCGCGCAGGCGCCTGGCGGACAGGGTAAAGGCACGCGGGGCGCGCGAGCGCTCACCGACGGCGAAATCAGGATTCCCCCGAGCCTGCAGTGGGCAGGGCTCGTGCGGGCCCCGACACAGCGCGGCGCGGCGCGGGGGGCGCCGGGCACTGCGTGGCTGTCGGCGGTCGAGATCGTCACCGGCATCGGCACCCACGTCGCCGCGAACATCGCGGCATCGGAAATCGTGCGTCGCGTCGACGCACAAGTCGACACCGGTGTATACGGCCTCTCCCCGGATTCGCTGCCCAAGCTCAAGGGCACGGGGTCGCTGCGGCGGATTCCCCGTCCCGCGCACGATGGCCCGCTGCTGGTCCTGATACATGGCACCATGTCGGAGACCAGCGGGAGCTTCGGCAAGCTGTGGATCGAGCATCCGCAGCGAGTGCAATCGCTGTTCGATCGCTACGAGCACAACGTCTACGGCCTCGAGCATCCGACGCTCGGCGCGAGTCCGATCGACAACGCCCTCACGCTCGCGAAGGCGTGTCCGACAGGCGCTCGCCTGCATCTTCTGACCCACTCCCGCGGCGGCCTCGTAGCCGAGGTGCTCGCCCGGATCTGTGCCCGCCCTGCCCTCAAGGCAAAGGACTTCGCGTTCTTCAAAGGGAATTCCTATCGCACGCAGCTCGCGACATTGAAAGACGCTCAGCGCAGTCGTCGCCGAGCGCGAGCTCCGCGTCGAGCGCGTCGTTCGGGTCGCCTGTCCTGCGCGAGGCACCTTGCTCGCCTCCAAGCGACTCGATGTCTATATCTCGATCTTCAAATGGGCGCTGGAGCTGGCCGGCGTGCCCGTCGCACCGGCGATCGTGGATTTTCTAGGCGAAGTGGCGCAACGCCGCGCCGACCCGGCGCTCCTCCCGGGCCTCGCCGCGCAGATTCCCGACAGCCCGCTCGTGCGATGGCTCAATGCGGCGGACGCGGCGATTCCCGGTGCACTGCGCGTCGTGGCGGGAGACATTGAGGGCGACTCGGTGATCTCCTGGCTCAAGACGCTGCTGGCCGACGCGTTCTACTGGACCGACAACGACCTCGTCGTGCAGACCCGCTCGATGTACGGTGGCGCGCGACGCGCTGCCCGCGCAACCTTTCTGTTCGACCGCGGCGCACAAGTCTCGCACTTCAACTATTTTCACAACGACCGCACCGCCAATGCCATCGTCGATGCGCTGGTCGAGGACGCAGCGGCCGGATTCCGGACCATCGGACCGTCATCATGGAGTGGCGTGTCACCCACCGGCGCCCGAGCTGCACGCGTTTCGCTCGAGTCCGCCCGGGATCCCAGGGCGCGCGAAAGCAGGCAACCGAAGACCGCACCCGTTTCGTCCGGCACTGCACTCCGGATCAGCGTGATCAACGGTGATCTCATGTTCGTGCGGCAGCCTCTGCTGCTTGGTCATTACACATCGACGCGGCTGACAGGCACGGAGCGTGTCGTCGACAATCTCCTCGGCGGCGCATTGAACATGGCGCTCGGTACCGGACTTTATCCGGAGGTGCCCGCGACTCATCAGATCTTCCTCAACACCGGCGTCAATCGCGACAATCCGTTGCAGCTCCCGCGGCCGGAAGCGGCGATCGTCGTCGGCCTCGGCGCCGAGGGCAAGCTTCTCGCCGCCAATCTCGCGGCCACGGTCCGGCAGGCGGTCATCGGATGGTCGCAGCGCTTGACGGAAAGGGCCGGCGGCGCGCCGGGCGTCTTCGAGCTGGCGTCGACACTGATCGGCAGCGGAGGAATGGGCATCTCGGTGGGACAGGCAGCCCAACTCGTCGCCCAGGGCGTGCACGAAGCCAATACACGGATGGCCAAGGGTGGCTGGCCCATCGTCAGCCATCTGCACCTGGTCGAGCTGTACCTCGATCGTGCCGGGGATGCCTGGCGCGCGCTGCAAGTGCAAGCCGCCGCCGCGCCGGGCGATTTCGTTGTCGTCGAGCCCGTGTCGATCGGTCCCGGCGCGCTCCCTCGGTTGCTCGACTCCGGCTATCGCGGTGCCGACTACGACTTGATCTCGGCCGTAACGCAAGATGGAAGAGCCGGCGAAGCCCAGATCATCTACACGCTCGATACCAAGCGCGCACGCAGCGAAGTCCGCGCGCAGGCGACGCAAACGCGGCTGCTGCGAAAGCTTGTCGAAGGCGTGCCGCGAAATACCCTTGCCGACGAGCAGCTCGGTCGCACGCTGTTCCAGCTGCTGATTCCGCTGGAGATGGAGCCGTTCCTCGGCGGTACGACCGATGTGCAGCTCGAAGTCGATGGGGGCACCGCGGGCATTCCGTGGGAAATGCTCGAGAGCGATGCACGGGGGGCCGACTCCGATTCGCGGCCCTGGGCGATTCGGACCAAACTGTTGCGCAAGCTGCGCACGGCCGAGTTTCGAGCGCAGGTCGCCGATGCGAGCGCCGACGCGAGCGTCCTCGTCATCGGCGAGCCGGCGTGCGATCCCGACGTCTATCCCCGCCTGCCGGGCGCACGCGACGAAGCCAATGCGGTCGCAGAGCGGCTGTCCGCCGCGCTCGGTGCGGTGCGCGTCCGGGCGCTCATCAGCCCGGACGACCCGGACGCACTGGGTGCCGACGCGCAAACCATCGTCGGCACACTGCTCGGACGCGACTGGCGCGTCGTCCACGTCGCGGGGCACGGCGCGTTGGCGGCCATCAGCCGCCGGCCGACGAAGAAAAGGACAAAGAAGGGTGGCGACCTGCCAGCGGACACGGGGGGCGGGGTCGTTCTTTCCGACGGTGCCTTCCTCGGGGCGCGCGAGATTCGAAACATGCGCAAGGTCCCCGAGCTTGTATTCGTGAATTGCTGCCATCTTGCCGCACGCGATGCGGCTCAGTTGTTGAACTCCGACGCAACGAACCGTCTAGGGCCGCCGGATCGTCCACTATTTGCCGCGGGCGTCGCCGAGGAACTGATCAAGATCGGCGTGCGATGCGTCGTCGCCGCCGGCTGGGCCGTCGACGACATCGCCGCCCGGACCTTTGCGACGCGGTTCTACGCGGCGCTGCTGCAGGGCCGCCGTTTCATCGATGCCGTCGCCGAGGCGCGCGAGCAGGCATGGGCAAAGGGAGGCAACACTTGGGCGGCCTATCAGTGTTACGGCGATCCCGACTGGACATTGGCTCCGGAGACGCCTGACGCGCAGCGGCCCAGCGCGTCGTTCGCGGACGAATTCGCGGGCATTGCGTCGTCGCAAGGGCTGCTGCTCGCGCTCCAGTCGCTCGCGGTGAGGAGCAAGTATCAAAGGGTGCCCGCGCAAGAGCAGCAAGCCAGGATTCGTCATCTAGAAGCCCGATTTGCGTCGCGCTGGGGCGATATGGGTGCGATTGCGGAGGGATTTGGAAACGCGTGGGACGAAACCGGTGACCGGGCGTCGGCGATCGCGTGGTATACGCGGGCACTCGGCGCCAATGACGGGACGGCGTCGCTCGAAGCCGTCTCGAAGCTAGGCAATCTGCGCGCACGCGAGGCATGGCAGGTCCTGGCAAGGGAGGCGCAACCCGCGGCGAAGTCGCCGACACGACCCGGCAAACGTGGCAAGGCGGCAACGGCAGGTACCGAACCCATCAAGGTGAGCGGCGTCGCCTTCGAAACCGCTCGCGCCGAGATCTCCGCCGCGCTCGCAGTGCTCGAGCAGCTGTCGAACCTGCAGCCATCAATCGAGCGGGAAAGTCTGTGCGGATCGGCCTGGAAGCGCATGGCGTTGCTCGAGGCCCTCGCGCAAAAGCCGGGCGCCGAAGCCAAGGCGATCGTGAACATGAAGCTGCGGTACGCCAACGCCGAGACGCTGGCACGCGCCAGCCATGATCATCAGCTGTTCTATCCTGCGCTCAACCGGATGGCCGCCGAGCTCATCGTGGATGCCGCGAGGCCGGACTGGCGTGGTTTCGATCCCGCGGCGCTGGCCGAGATCAGGGGCAATCTCGCCACGAAGACGCGCGACGATCCGGATTTCTGGAGTGTCGTGGGTCTGACCGAGTTACGCCTCTACGAAGCCATTGCCAGGCGCAGGCTGGCGCTCGAGCTCGACGCCATCATCGGGGAGTATCGCGACCTGCATTCACATGTCAGCGCGACCACGAGCTGGAGCTCCGTGCTGGACCAGGTGTGCTTCGTGTTGCCGAAGTACGGGAAGCGCGCAACGGCCGCCGAAAAACGGGCGGCAATGGCATTGATGAAATGCCTGGAGGAACTGGCCCGAGCGGCCTCGGGGAGCGCCCCGGACGCTATCGTGCTGCCGGCCCTGTCGCCGTAGCCTGCAGGCGCCGAAGTGCTTAGCTTAGATCCGGAAGGAATCGGGATCGGTGCGCCGACGCAACAGACGAAACAAGAACGAACTCGCGCTGAAATTCCGCTGACGCGCCTGCCCGCCAGACTGACCTCGAATCCCGCATCAACGCGATTCAGGTGTCAATCCAACTACCGGCGCCCACGGCGCGAAAGGAAATTCGCATGAAACATTACGACGCATTATCGAACCAGACCGCTCACCGCATCCTACCCATCGCCGGGGCCGCAGCGCTCGCCCTGGCTTTGACGGTCTCGCTGCCGCAGCCGGCGTACGCCGGCGAAGTCACACCGCCCGATGTGCCGTTCAACCTCCGGGTGCCCGCGGGGAACAAGGCGTTCCTCGTGGGTCATGCCTTCGGTACGCAGAACTACTTCTGCAAGCCTTCAGCCTCACCTCCCGGCGTCGCCTATGCGCTCTTCACGCCGGAAGCCACGCTGTTCGGCGAGGACGGTGGTCAAGTCATCACCCACTACTTCAGCCCCAACCCCGACCCGCGTGACCCCAACGCCAGTGCAACGGTGGTGGCCGACGGCGCGATTCGCGCCACGTGGCAGTACAAAGACACGAGCACCATCTGGGCGAAGGTGCGCTCCAACCCTGATGGATCCACTGGATTGGCCATCGTCGACCCGAAATCGGTTGCGTGGCTCCTGCTCGAGGTGGTTGGGGCCGAAGACGGACCGACCGGCGGTGACAAACTGACGAACACCACGTTCGTCCAGCGGGTGAACACCGTCGGAGGGAACCCGCCAAAGACGGGCTGTGCTTCGCCGGCGGACCTCGGTAATCAGGCGTTTGTGGATTACACGGCCGATTACTTCTTCTACGCTCCGGGCCAATAAAGGCAAGCGGACCACGAGGCTGCTGCAAGTGCCCGTGGTCCGCGATTCGCAATGAATTCGAGCATGGTCGCTGTCGGACTGCCGCAGCCGGACCTGGCCGCCGCCATTCCGCGGTTGCGCCGCTACGCGAGCGTACTGACGCGCAATACAGCCCGCGCCGACGATCTGGTGCAGGACACGTTGCTGCGCGCGTGGGACAAGCGAAGGCTGTGGCAGGTAGGGACCGATCTGCGCGCTTGGTTGTTCACGATCATGCACAACGTCCACCTTAACCAGCGTGCTGTTGCCCGCCGCGAGGCGGAAACCGTCTCGCTCGACGACGAGGGCGAACGCGAAGCGGTCAGGCAAGTCTCGCAAAACGGCAACCAACTCGAACGCGTCGAGTTGCGGGAGGTAATGGAGCTGATCGGCCGCCTGCCCACGGAGCAGCGCGAGGCCCTGCTGCTGGCTGCGGTCGAGGAGCTGAGCTACGAAGAGATTTCCACCGTACTCGCGATTCCGATCGGAACCGTCATGTCGCGCATCTCGCGCGCCCGCGAGAAGCTCCGGCACATGACCGGCAGCGCATTGACGGGGATCAATGCCGTCCGGGCTAACAACTCTAGAATGGAGCATGGCGCGCATGAATCGTGCGCGATCGGAGCGGAACAGCGTCATGCATCGGAATCTGAAGCGCCCTCGCCTGTCCGTCGTTACGACCCGCCCTTCGCTAATCCGCACGAAGCCGAAGCCCGTCAGCGCGCGCATCGCCGCAAGGGATGCCGCGACATCGACTCCTGAACTCCTCCGCGACTCGTACGGAGCCACCGCTTTTGCGGAGGCGCTCGACCGGTCGCTGCACGCCACCATGGCGCGGTTTATGGCGGGCGTGTCGCCGATGACGCTGATCGGCGCGTATGCCGACTGGGCTTCGCATCTGGCGTATTCGCCAGGGAAGCGGCTGCAGCTCGCCGAAAAAGCGATGCGCAAATGGCTGCGACTCGTCACGTATGCGAACCGCACCGCATTCGCGCGGGATGGACGCGAGCCTTGCATCGAACCACTGTCGCAGGACCGGCGGTTCAGGGACGAGTCGTGGCGAACGCCCCCCTACGACTTGATCTACCAGTCCTTCCTGCTCACGCAGCAGTGGTGGCACAACGCGACGACGGGCATCCATGGCGTGAACGCGCAGGACGAGAAGATCGTCGCCTTCTGCGCGCGACAATGGCTTGACTTCTTTTCGCCGTCAAACCATCCGCTCTGCAATCCGGAAGTCGTCGAGCGCACGCAGGCGGAAATGGGATTGAACTTTGCTCGCGGCGCGCAGAACTTCCTCGATGACTGGGAGCGCATCGCGGCCGGCCGCGGACGCGTCGGAACCGAGGCCTTCCGCGTCGGGCACGAGGTGGCGATCACGCCGGGCAAGGTCGTCTACCGCAATCGGCTGATCGAGCTCATCCAGTACGCTCCGGCCGGCGCCACCGTGCGGCCCGAGCCGGTGCTGATCGTTCCGGCGTGGATCATGAAGTACTACATCCTGGACCTGAGCCCCCACAACTCGCTGGTGAACTACCTGACGGCGCAGGGCTACACGGTCTTCATGATCTCGTGGAAGAATCCCGGGCCGGAAGATCGCGAGCTCTCGATGGAGGATTATCGGACGCTCGGCGTGATGGCTGCGCTCGACGCGATGTCGGCGATCATTCCGGGCCGCAAGACGCACGCGGTGGGCTACTGCATCGGTGGCACGCTGCTCGCGATTGCCGTGGCGGCCATGGCCCGCGACAACGATGATCGGCTGCAGTCGGTGACATTCTTCGCCGCGCAGACCGACTTCACCGAGGCGGGCGAGCTGACGCTTTTCATCAACGAGAGCCAGCTCGCGTTCCTCGAAGACGTGATGTGGGAGCAGGGTTTTCTCGACAGCCGGCAGATGGCCGGAACCTTTCAGCTCCTGCGCTCGAACGACCTCATCTGGTCGCGCATGGTGCGCACCTACCTCCTGGGCGACCGCGAGGTCATGACCGACCTCAACGCCTGGAACGCCGATGCCACGCGCATGCCGTATCGCCAGCATGGCGAGTACCTGCGCCGGCTCTTCCTCAACAACGATCTCGCGGAGGGACGCTACCCTGCCGCCGGGCGGCCCATAGCGCTTTCCGATATTCGCGTGCCGATCTTCAGCGTCGCCACGGAATCGGATCACGTCGCTCCCTGGCACTCGGTCTACAAATTGAATCTGCTCACCGATGCCGAGGTAACCTTTCTGCTGACGAGTGGCGGTCACAACGTAGGCATCGTGTCCGAGCCGGGCCACCCGAACCGGCACTACCGCGTCGCGACCAAGGCGGCGCACGACCACTACGCCGACCCCGACGTGTGGCTCGAGAGGTCGCCGCTCAAGGACGGGTCATGGTGGCCCGAGTGGGTCGCGTGGCTCGACGCCCGTTCCGGCGCACGCGGTGCGCCCCCGAAGATGGGTGCAGGCGGACACGTGCCGCTGTGCGACGCGCCCGGCACCTACGTGCTCGAGCGCTGATCATTGAGCGGGCGCGTCGCGCAATTCGCGGCGCAGGACCTTCCCGATCGGCGACTTGGGCAGGGTGTCGCGAAACTCGACGTGGCGCGGTTGCTTGTAGGACATGAGCTGCGACCTGCAGAGATGCAAAGATGCAGATCAAAGGCTGGCAAGTACGCACGCCGTAGCGGGTGGCGCCACAGTTGACCAACATCAATACCGCTTCGCCGCCATCGGGCTAGACTTTGATCGAGTTGCAACGAGGTGTTCGCACCCTTGGCGCAACGGGCGCCGCCGGGTTCCCGCGAGGGCCTCCGCCGGCACCAGTACGAAACAAAGCTGGAGAACTTCGATGGCAAACATCACTCGTTTCGATCCGTACAGCGATTTCTTGAGCTTGGTGCCGTTCCGCGATTTCGACGACTTGTTCCGGATGACGCAGATGCGGCCCTCCGGCCGCAATCTCCCCATGGAAAGGGAGATCCGGATGGACGTCTCCGAGGACGACAAGGCCTATCACGTGAAAGCCGAAGTCCCGGGCGTGAAGAGGGAGGATATCCACGTGGCGGTCGAAGACAACCTCGTTTCGATCGCGACGGAGCTCAAAAAGGAAACGGAAGAGAAGAAGGGCGAAACAGTCCTGCGCAACGAGCGGTACTGCGGCGCGCAGTCGCGCAGCTTTACGCTGATGCACGACGTCGACCAAAGCAAGGCCGAGGCCAGGTATCAGGACGGCATTCTCGAGCTCACGCTGCCGAAGAAGACCAACGGCGGTGCGATGAAGCAGCTGAAGGTCCAATAAGTTGGACGGTACGGACGGCGTGGCCCCAAGTGGGAGGCCACGTCGGTTCCCGAGGGCGGACTAAAGGGAGGAACCCGTCGCCGAACCCCTCGGCGTGGCGGCGGCGCGCGCTTGCGCATCGGAGAGCCATGGCGGTCCGCATGAACCTTGCCTGCTTTGTTCTCACGGCTCTCGTATGGGCGGCGGGTCTTGCCCGCGCGCAGGCTCCGGCGATGCTGGAACAGTACAAGTGTTACTTCTGTCATTCGGATCGCGAACCAAAAGCCGGTCCCGCGTTCGCCGACATTGCTGCCCGCTACAGGGGCAAGCCGCAAGCAATCCCGATGCTGGTCGCATCGGTGCGAAACGGCCGCCACGGCGAAGGTCCGTGGCACATGCCGCCGCATCCGGAGGTCTCCGAGGCCGATGCGAAGACGATGGTCGAGTACATCCTCTCGCTAAAGGAGTAGGTGCGCGACGGGAACCGAGCGAAGGAGGGAATCATGTACCAGCATCTTCTCGTTGCGACCGACGGATCCAAGCTGTCGGATAAGGCGGTGGCGCATGCGATCGCGCTTGCGCAAGCGGTCGGTGCCGGGCTTACGGCGTTCTACGCATCCCCGGGCTATCCAACGCCGGTGTACGGAGAGGGATCCTACGTTGTCCCGATGCCGCGCAAGGAGTACACCGCGCTCTGTGCCAAGCAGGCCGAAAACATCCTGAAACCCGTGTCGATCAAGGCGGAGGCGGCCGGAATCGACTTCAAATCGGTTCACGCGATTGCCGAAACGCCTTGGGAAGCGATCCTTGCGGCGGCCCGAAAGGGCAAGTGCGATGCCATCGTGATGGCGTCGCACGGCCGGCGCGGCCTGTCAGCGCTTCTGCTCGGCAGTGAAACGCAGAAGGTCCTGACGCATTCGAAGCTGCCGGTGCTCGTCGTGCGCTAGGGCATTCGGCCACCGCGACGGAACGCGATGACGAAAGCGGCTCGCATCGATTCGTGGGAACCCATCCAAGCTTCGACCGAGTATTTGCGGTGGCTTTCGCGCGTCTGGGAAATCTGGTCGACGCGCAGCGGCGGCACCGCCGCGATCGACACCGCACGCCGCCGTCGCTTTGCCGCTTTGGTGGGGTTCGCGCGAGGGCACTCTCGGGTCTACCGTGACGCCTACCGTTCGCTGCCGCAGCGCGTACTGGCGCCGAACGATCTGCCGATCTCGACCAAGCGCGCGTTGATGGCGCGCTTCGACGATTGGGTCACCGATCCCGGAGTGAAGCTGGCCGGCGTCGAAGCGTTCATGGCTGACCGCAAGCATATCGGCGAGCGTTACCTCGACCGCTATGTCGTGTGGAAGAGTTCGGGTAGCACGGGCACCCCGGGGATCTACGTGCAGGACGCCGAAGCCCTGGCGATATTCGACGCCCTGATGGCCGCGCATCTCGAGCCGCTACGCTTCGCCACGAAACACCCTTGGGCGGTCTTGACGGGAACACCCCGCGCCGCACTGGTGGCCGCAACCGGCGAGCACTTCGCGAGCATCGCCTCGTGGCAGCGTGTCTGTCAGAGCAGCCCCTGGATCGCGGCGCGCGGATTCTCGATCCTCGATCCGCTGCCACAGCTCGTCGCCGACCTGAACGCCTATCAACCGATGTTTCTCGCCAGCTATCCGACGATGCTCGCGCTGCTTGCGGACGAGCAACGCGCGGGACGGCTCAAGATCCGGCCGCTGCATCTATGGTCCGGTGGGGAGTGCCTGCAGCCTTCGGCGGCCGCGGAAATCGAGCGCGCATTCGGGTGCCGCGTCGCCAACGAATACGGTGCATCGGAGTGCATGAGCATCGCTTTCGCCTGCGCCCAGGGCTGGCTGCACGTCAACGCCGACTGGGTGCTGCTCGAGCCTGTCGATGCGGAATACCGCCCGGTGCCGCCCGGCGAGCCTTCGCATACGGTCCTTCTCACCAATCTTGCCAATTGCGTCCAGCCGATCATCAGGTACGACCTCGGCGACAGCGTCATCGCGAAGCCCGAGCCCTGCAGCTGCGGAAGCCCGCTTCCGGCCATCCAGGTCGAGGGACGGCGCGACGATGTGGTCTCGCTGCACGCGCCGGACGGCAGTGTCGTGCGGCTCCTGCCGCTGGCGCTGACCACCGTCGTCGAGGAGGCCGCGCAGGTGCACCGTTTCCAGATCGTGCAGACGGCTGATGACCGGCTGATGCTGCGCCTCGATGCCTCCGAGGAGATCGATCGCCGGGCGGCGTGGAGAGCGGCCGCGGCTGCTCTGCGTCGCTATCTGGCGCGACAGTCACTGCCGAACGTGCATGTCGGCCTCGATCAGCGCGCCCCGCAGATCGACCGCTCCAGCGGGAAGCTCAGGGAGGTCGTCGTCGCCAAGGACATGGTGGCGGACAGAAATGGCGGACGATCCTCGGCATGATCGACCTGTTCCCGCCGTACTGGCTGATTCGCCTGCCCGTCGCAGCCGTGTGGCTTGCACCACAAGCCTTCGTACAAACGACGGTGGGCACCTTCTGAAACGCCTGACGCACGTCGACCCGAAGCGCCACTACGGATTCGACGTCGCAGACGATCGGGATCGGCGGCGGACTGAGGCTTTCCGGCGGGTGCTATACGCTGCGCGAGCTATCCGGCACCGAGACGGAGGTCACGGTAACGACCCGTTACCTGGGCGGGCGGCGACCCGGCTGGTTGTGGATGCCGATCGAAGCCGCCGTCTGCCACATGTTTCATCGGTACCTGCTCACTGCGATGCGGCGCAAGGTCGAATCGAGCTGAACCGGAGTTGTTAGGCATCGGCCATGGCTCGTGCCTCGCGGGTCAGCCGATGGTCGTCCCCGTATGCAGTCGCAAGGATGAGCATCGCGCGACGCGCGGTCGCGGCGGACTCGGCCTCCCTGCGTTGAAGAAGTTGCGCGCGCGCAACGAGCAGCAGCGCTTCGCCGACGTGGCCGCTCTCGGCAGAATCGCGCGCGAGGCGTTCGGCGATTTCTTTGGCGGCCCGCGCGTAGCTTTCGGCTCGCGCTCCGTCGCCCGAAGCCAGGTAGACCTGCGCAGCCACGCGCAGCGCCGCCGCCTGCGCATACGAATCCTTCGCCCCGGGATAGCCGATGCGCGCGAGCTCGCCCTCGATCGTGCGCGCGGCATTGGCGACGCTGCCGTCCGCCAGCGCCAACTGTGCACGCACCGCTGCCGGGGTAGTCACCTTGTAATAACCCGCGATCACCGGTCTTTCTTTCTCGACGCGCGCGAGCAGGCGGCCCGCCTCGTCGCGTCGTCCCACTGCGAGGAGGGCCTGCGCGAGTGCGAATTCGCCCGTGAGAGCCAGGTCGACATTGCCCTGGGAACGCGCGCGCTCGACGGCAGAGGCGAGCAGGCGCTGCCCCCCCGGCGCGTCATCAAACCGCAACAGCAATTGGCCTCGAATGACATCGAACCAAGGCGGCGGCGTGCCGTCGGCAGTGGCGCTCCACTGAGGCAGGATCCGATCCACGATCGCCTGAGCCGCTCGGTACTCGCCCCAGGCGATCCGGATGTTCGCCTCGGTGGAGCTGGTCATCAGATAGTCGACGGTGTTCGTGCGCCCCATCTGCTCGTCCAGCCGCACGAGACGCCGCGTGACCTCGAGACTTGCCGCCAGGTCACCGCGCACCTGGTAGAGCGTCTGGAGATACGACAGCAACATCGGGTAGGCGCTGCCTCGGGTACGACCGGTGCGTTCGGCCAGCGCAACACCCTCGCGCGCGCGCTCGATCCCGCGATCGAGGTCGCCCGTGACGCGGGCGAGCTCGATCTCGCCGCGCAGGCAGTTGATGACGGTGATCGGATCGGGATTCGCGACGTCCGCCAGCGCGGAACGTCCCATCTCGAGCTGCGCGCGGGCGAGATCCAGTCGGTTTCGGCGAGTTTGCGTGTCCACGGTATTGCAGGCGACATCGGCGATGACTTCCCGGTCTCCGAGCGCGGCGGCATACCGTGCGGCTCGCTGCATCGCGTCGAGCTCCTTTTCGGAATCGCCCAGCGACATGTAGTGCCCGGCAATGGGCAGCAGGAGGTCGATCGCGATCCGTGGGCGGGTGCCGTACTGTTTCTCTACAAGCTCGACGCCGCGATCCAGGATCTCGCGCTGCGTCAACGGTCGATCGCCTTCGCCCATTGCACCCAGCAGCAGATCGACGAAGTTGCTCCTGGCCAGCGCCCGCTCGGCCTGGAACAGCGCGGCATCGCGCTCGCGCCGCGCCTCGAACGCCTGCCAGGTGGTGCCGATGACGCCGGCGATCAGCGCCAGCAGCGTCGCCGAGGCGGCGCCCACGCCGAGCCGATGCCGCCGCACGAACTTGCCGATGCGGTAGGCACGTGAATCGGGGCGCGCTGAAACCGGCTCGTCGTTCAGGTAACGGCGCAGGTCGTCGGCGAACGCGGCGACCGTCGCATAGCGTTCGTGCGGCGATTTCTTCAACGCCTTCGCCGCGATCGTGTCGAGATCGCCGCGCAGCGCGCCGGCATTCGTGGCCGCAGCGGAGAGGCGCTCGGGCTCGGTTTCGACCACCGCGCGCAGCCGCTCCACCGGGGTCTGCGTAGCCACCGCGGTCGGGTGCTCGCCCGCCAGCAGCAGATACAACAGCACGCCGAGCGCATAGACGTCCGTGGCCGTCGTGACTTCCTTCCCTTCGACCTGCTCCGGCGCCGCGTACTCCGGCGTAAAGGCCCGGCCCGCCAGTTGCGTCACCGCCGTCGCCTCCACCGGTTCGCCGAGCAGCTTGGCGATGCCGAAATCAAGAAGCTTTACCTGCCCGTCGGCGGTGACGAGAATGTTGGAAGGCTTGAGGTCGCGGTGCAGGATCAAGTTGCGGTGCGCGCACTCGACGGCCGCCAGAACCTCGAGGAATAGCCGTATGCGTGCCCCAATCCCGAGGTCGTGCGCGTCGCAGTAGCGATCGATCGGCTCGCCTTCGACCAATTCGAGAACGAGATAGGGCTGACCTCCGTCGGTGACACCCGCGTCGAGCAGGCGAGCGATGTTGGGATGAGCGAGCTTGGCGAGAATGCTGCCCTCGCGGCGAAATCTCTCGGCGCCGCTGCGCGCAACCAGCGCAAGATTGAGAAACTTCACCGCCACTCGGCCGGCGAAGCGGCCATCGCTGCGATGCGCCAGCCACACGCTGCCCATTCCCCCCTGGCCCAACAGGGTGTCGAGCGTGTAGCTGCCGACGATGCGACCGCCGAGCGCCGCTTCGCCCGACAGCGCAGACCCTTCGAGGAACGCCTCCCGATCGACCGCGCCTTCTTCCGCGAGAAGCGCCGCGAGTTCGTCGGCCAGACGCCCATCGCCCCGGCGAATGTCCGTCAGGCGATCGGTGCGGCGCGGGGGATCGAGCTCGAGCAGTTCGTCAAGCAGCGGGCTCAGGATGTGCCAGCGGGTCCAGGCGATACCCGTCATGGTCGGCCTATCGTAATCCTGGCGCGAAACCCGACAGCCTACCCCGAGAGAACGTGATGCAGCAGCAGCCGAGCCTTGTGCCAATCGCGCTGAACGGTTCGCTCCGAAACTCCGCGCATGGCCGCAATCTCGGTAAACGAGAAGCCACAGAAGAACTTGAGTTCGACCAGCTCGGCGAGCGCGGCATCGGTCCCCGCTAGCTCATCGAGTGCATCGCCGAGACGAACAGTGTCGTCGACCTCTCCCACCGACTCGGCAATATTGGTATCGAGCGCCGTCAAATGGAACTCGCCGCCGCGCTTCTCCGCCCGGCGTTCGCGGACATAGTCGACGATCAGTCCCCTCATCGCTCGCGCTGCGTACGCGAAGAACCGCTGGCGATCCGGAAACACCACGGCGGAGCCCGCCATGTTCAGGTAGCACTCGTGCAAGAGCGTCGTGGCGCCGAGCGAACTGCCGGCGCTGCCCCCTCGAAGCTGCCGTCGGGCGAGACGGTGCAGTTCTTGGTACAGCGCGGCGAACAACGCCTCCGCCGATGCGGCGTCGCCACGCTCGGCGGCGACGATCAATTTGGCAATCGTCGTGACGTCGGCAGGAACGTCGGTGGACATGTGGGTTCAATACTACGCCCTGGGCGTGCTGTCGGAGGGATCGCCGAGAATGTCTGGGCCAGCTCGGTCAGCACCTCGCCGCATCCCGCTTCAACCTTCAGCGTGAACAGGTGATCGGCGCGCGTGCGGCCGCGGTTGATCGCGGCGACGGGCTTGCCGATTGTCTGCGCGTGCTCGCAAAACCGGTAACCCGAGTACACCATCAGCGACGACCCGACGACGAGCATGGCATCGGCTTCCTGCAGCGCGGCCAGGGCGGCGTCGACGCGCGTGCGCGGAACGCCTTCGCCGAAGAACACGACATCGGGCTTGAGCATGCCGCCGCAACTTCCACACTGCGGCACGCTGAACGCGTCCAGCCCGCAATGCTCGAGATCGGCATCGCCATCCGGTGCCGTTGCCGCCACCCCGTCGAGGAACGTGGGGTTCTCCTCCCTTAGCGTGACCTGAACGGTTTCGCGTGCCTGGGTCGCACCGCACCCAAGGCAGACTACGCGACCGATATTGCCGTGCAGCTCGATGACATCGGTACTGCCCGCCCGCTGATGCAGTCCGTCGACGTTCTGGGTCACCAGCACGTGCAGTCGCTGCACCGATTCCAACGACGCGAGTGCGACGTGCGCGGCGTTCGGCCGCGCCCGCGCAACGACCGGCCACCCGATCATGCTGCGCGCCCAGTAGCGCTGTCTCGTCGCCCCGGAGCGCAGGAAATCCTGCAGCATCACAGGCGCGGGGCGCTGCCAGCGGCCGTCCTCGTCGCGGTAGCCCGGGATGCCCGAATCGGAACTAACCCCTGCGCCGGTCAGGACGAATAAACGCCGATACCGTCGTGCGAAGTCATGAAGCTCCATCGCGCTGGTCATCGTGCTTCTAAAGAAATTGTCATTCATAAACAGATGCTTACGCCCAAGAAAGCTCCAATTGAACGGTTCCACCCGCCATGCGCTTGCCCACCTTGTCACTGCGGGCTTTGGTGTTGTGAGCTACCATTTGTTTGGTCAGATCCATCGACGTCGACGGGTGACGAGCCACCGACCGGAGCGAGGATATGAACGAGGCTTCGTGGAAGCGACTGATCGCCAAGATCCGGGAAAACAATGTGGTCCCGATCCTCGGACCTCGACTCCTGGTGGGTCCGGACGGACAGACGCCCCTGCAGCGGCAGATCGCGCTGCGGCTGCTGGAGTCTTGTGGCATGTCCGAAGGGAATGAGCCACTCCCCCCCTTCCGTGAGATGAATGAGGCGGTGTCACGGCTGAAGGGGACCGTCGACACGCAGGACCTTTACGACCTTGTGCACGACGCCATCAGCGAGCGGGTCGAAGCCGGTGACTTTGTCATACCGGCGCCCATCCGTCAGCTGGCCCAAATCGCCGACTTCCGGCTCTTCGTTACCTTGACGCCGGATGACCTGCTGGCCCGGAGTCTGCGCCAGCGCTGTGCGGTCAATGAAATCGTGCATTCTCCCAATCTGCCGACCAGCGAAGGCAAGGACCTGCCTCGCGATTGGCAGGCCCGACCGGGCGAGGTTCAGTTGCTGTATCTGTTCGGGAAGTCGCGCTCCGCGCCCATGTTCGCGATCCACGACGAGGACGTCCTGGAGTACGCCCATAACGTGATCGCTCGCGGCAGCCAGGTACCCAGCGCATTCCTCGGCGAGCTGCAGCAACGCAACCTGCTGCTGCTCGGCTGCAACTTTCCGGACTGGCTCAGCCGATTCTTCCTGCGTGCGACCAATCAGAAACGGCTGTCCGAGAATTCCAAGCGCGCATGGTTGATCGAACAGCTCCAGCCGGAGGAGAGCCTCACCTGCTTCCTGAACAGCTATAGCAAGGATACCGAGATCCTTTCGGACACGTCGCCCGGGGAGTTCGTCGCGGAGCTGCATCGCCGCTGGACCGAAGCGCATGGCTCGAGTCAAGAGGCCGATCGCCCAAGTGCCGAATCGGTGCCGCGCGGGACGATGTTCTTCATCAGCTACTCGCGCAGAACGGACCTGCCTCGCGCCGAGGCCTTGTACCAGGCGTTGCTCGGGCAGGGCGTCACGCAGGGCGAGGTATGGTTCGACCGCCATACGATCGAGCCCGGCCAGGACTTCGCAGACCGCATCCTCGACGGCGTCCGCAATTGTCGGTACTTCCTGCCGCTGCTTTCGCAGGCCGCCAACGATCGCGAGGAGGCCTTCGTCTTCCGGGAATGGCGGGAGGCCAACCTTCGCGAAGCAGGGTTGAACCGCGACTTCATCATTCCGATCATCGTCGACTCGGACTATGAACCGGATCGCTACACGTTCAAACCGGTGCGCGCGTGGACGGGCATCGACTTCGGACACGCGCCCGACGGCGTGCCCGACGGCCGTCTCGGGGCGAAACTGAAAAAACTGGTTCGCGACGCTCGACGCGGAGAGTGAGCGGTGCGCTCGGCGACTCTGAAGGCTTCGCCTGTCGGGCTCGGGGATCCTCCCGTAGACGGTAACTCGAGGCTCGACTTCCAGAACCCGTGGCCGGGGCTGGAGGCCTACAACGAGGCTTCGAGCCTGTTTTTCCACGGCCGTGGCGAAGAGTCGCTCGAGCTGTTGCGGCTCATTCGAATGGCACCGTTGACGGTCGTCTACAGCAAGTCCGGACTCGGCAAGAGCTCGTTGCTGCAGGCGGGGCTGTTTCCGTTGCTGCGGCACGAGCATTTCCTACCGGTCTATCTGCGCGTGGATTTCTCTGGAGGGGCTCTCGATTCACCGCTCGAGCAGGCCAAACAACGCCTGATCGAGGAGCTCGATCGCACGAATTCGGAATATCCGAGGCCTGCCGACGACGAGAGCCTCTGGGAGTACCTGCATCGCAAGGACCTGGAAATCTGGAGCGCGGACAATTTCCCCCTCACCCCGGTCCTGGTGTTCGATCAATTCGAGGAACTGTTTTCGCGCAGTGGCGGCAATGAGGAGTTCATACAGCGAGTCTTCAACGGCCTGGCGGACCTGATCGAGAACCGTATCCCCGCGGAACTTGCGAGTGAAGCGGCCGGAGCGAAACGGTCGCGCCTGGACCTCCTTTCTCAGCGCTATTGCCTCGTGCTTTCGTTTCGCGAGGACTTCCTGCCCGAGATGCGAGCCTGGGAAAGGAAAGTGCCTTCACTGCTACGCAACTATCTTCGGCTGACTCCAATGTCGCGCCACTGCGCGATCGCTGCGGTCGAACAGTCTGGAAAGGAAGTGCTCGAAGACGGCGTCGCGCCGTCCATTGTCGATTTCGTCGGAAGACGCGACCTCAGGACAGAGCCGTCGGATGCATCCGAGATGATCATCGAGCCGGTGCTCCTGAGCCTGTTTTGCGCGCAGCTCAATCGCCGGCGCGCGCCCGGTGTCAGGATCAGCCAGGCGCTGGTCGACGACGCCGGCCAGGATATTCTGGACAGCTTCTATCGGGAGGCTCTTGACGACGCCGAGGTCAAGGGCCCGCCCGAAGTCGACCGATTCATCGAGGAATACCTGATCCAGGGCGATCACTTCCGCGGCGACTACCCAAAGAAGGAAGCTCTGGACAAGAATTTGCTGACGAGCAAACAACTGGCCGCGCTGACCGATCGACATCGTCTGCTGCGGATCGTTCAGCACGCCGATACCGCGCGCGTCGAATTGATTCATGACCGACTGGTCCCCGTGGTCCGCAAGGCCCGCGACGAGCGCAAGATCAAGCAACAACAGGACGAGCTGAAGCGCCAGGCCGATGCGCAGCGCGAGCGCGCCGAAGAACAGGAGCGCGCGGCATCGCGACTCTCGCGGGCCTTGTTGCGTGCGCGAATCATGACGGTGGTCGTGCTGTTCGTGGCAGGGGCGGCAGGGTACTACTGGTGGAAAGCTGCGGCACAGGCCGACCTCGCTTCGTCGCGAGCGCTGGCGACGTCGGCGGTCTACCAGTCGCAGACCGATCCGGAGCTTGGCGTACTGCTGGCGATTCAAGCCGTCGAGGGTGCGAAACACCTGGGGGTCGACGCAACACGCGAAGCGGACGATGCACTGGGACGAACGATCGAATCGGCGCGCGTACGGTCCAGTTACAAGATAGACGGATCGATCAACAAGATCGCATTCAGCCCGGACCGGAAGCGCGTGGTTGTGGGGATGGACGACGGCGCACTGCATCTTCTCAATTGGCCGGACACGACGAAGGAAACGCCGCTCGAGATCGAGGGCGGCAAGTACTTTGCGCCCACGTTTGCGCCGGCGGGAACGCGTATCGCCGCCCTCAATTTCGATGGCACCGTTTCGATTTGGGATTGGGAAAGCGGCAAGATCGAGCGGACCCTGAAACCGCGCGGCAGGCCCTACGCGCTGTCATTCAGCCCCGACGGGAAAATGCTCGCGGTGGGCGGCGAGAGCACGGCGTTATGGCAATTGGACTCGGACGATGCAGGACGCGTCCTGAGTGGCCACAAGGACGGGTATGGGCGCTCCTTCGCCGTGACCGCGCTGGCCTTCCACCCGTCTGCGCCGCTGCTTGCCACAGGCGCCACCGACGAAACGGTGCGCCTGTGGGACCTGCGCGAGGGCAGGCAGGTGGCGCTTCTGCAGGGGCACACGGGTACGATCGAAAACCTGCGTTTCAGTGCGGATGGCCGGAGGCTTCTGTCTTCGAGCCAGGATTCAACCGTGCACATATGGAACGTTGCCAACGGCCGCCTAAGGGCAACGCTCAACGGTCATGCGAATTCAGTCTTCAGCGCCTCCTACAGTCAGGATGGACAGAAGATCGTGACGGCGAGCGCCGACGCCACCGTGAGAATCTGGGATGCCGGTTCGGCCCGCGAAATCGTGCGATTGTTGTCGCATACGGGACCTGTCGTGTGGGCCGAGTTCGCGGATGGGGATCGATCGATCGTGAGTGCAAGCTGGGACGGAACGATCAAGACCTGGAGCGCGAGTGGCCATACGGGAAAGGTCAACGATTTGAAGTTCAGTCCCGATGGCCGCGTAGTTGCCACGGCGGGAACCGACGGCACGATTCACTTGTGGGATGCCGTCTCCGGCGATCAGGTGCAAGTGTTGGTGAAGCATAAAGTCTCCGTGACGAACCTTCGTTTCAGCCACGATGGGAGGAGCTTGGTGTCCGGCGATAGTTCGGGACGGATCGAGGTCTGGGATCCGGCTACGGGTCAGAACATTGCATCGCTGTGCTGCCAGATCGACGGCGTCTCGGACCTTGTCCTCAGCGCCGACGGCTCGCGCTTGCTAAGCGCTGCCAAATCGGCCGGCGTGGCGCTGTGGGACGTCAAGAGTGAGACACTGGAAAAGCAACTCATTGCCAGCAATTCTGTCAGTTTGGTCAAGGCAACGTTCAGCCCCGATGGGAACTGGATCGCCGCGGCTGATGACGACGGGAAGCTCTGGATCTGGAATGCCGGAAATCTCGAGAAGCCACGCCAGATCCAGGCGCACGCGGGTCAGATCTTTCGCCTCGAGTTCGCTCCTGATTCCACTACGCTATTGACGGGAGGCGGGGATTATCGTGCCAGGCTCTGGGATGTCGCGTCGGGCGAGTTGAGGCAAGAACTGAGTCATGACGCGATCGTAGTGGATGGGGTGTTCTCTCCCGACGGTTCGCGCTTATTCACGTCCACCCTCAAAGGGGGAATATGGGTGTGGGATCCCGAGACCGGGGAGCGATTGGAAGGGCCGTCTCCACACGCGGGAATGGCTGGGCTGGACCTCAGTGCCGATGGCACCCGCCTTGCCACCTTCAGCTGGGACCGCACAGCCAGGGTATGGGACACTAAATACTGGCGCGAATTGGCAACCCTCACCCATCGAGAGCAAGTGGACGGCGGAGCCATCAGCCCTGACGGGACGCACCTCGCGACCTACACCCCCTATGATGGCGTCCGGGTCTTACCCCTCGACCTTGGGGAGCTGATCCGACTCGCCAAGACTCGGGTCACGCGCAATCTCACGACCGAAGAATGCCATCGGTACTTGCGTCGCGACGAGTGTCCTCCGGTCTCGAGATAGGCGTCCGGCGCGCGCAAGTACAGGGCACCGCGCACCCCTCGTCTTAGAGCAGCGGCGCGCGCACGCGTCCGACGCTAACCACCATCGAGAGATACGCGGTCGCCGTGGGTGCCACGGTCGAAATCCGCGTGCGGATAAGGCGTTGGGCGGGAACTCGGGGTCGACTTAGTCGGCCCCAACACACCACACGGAGCAGGGTTGGCTCGGGCGATTCAAGTATTTTTTCTTGAGTTGTTCCCGTAGCTCCCGAGCACGATCGACCTCCTCCGCCGATGCGATGACCGGTACGTCAAGACTGGAATCACTGGCTAAGGCCTTGGCCGTGGACGGCGGAGGCTGATCCGGACCGGATTTTTTACTGCAATGCACAAATCGATGCTAGAAGAGCCCTACCCTACCGTCAATGATTCGTTGCGTTATCGCAACTCTGCGTCGGCGTATTGTCGCAAAGCTGCAACATTATCCGGGTGCGCGCACTCGGGTATCATGCGATTGGTTACAGGAAAAGCCCCATGACCTGGTTTGACCATCATCACCGAAGCAAGGACCTTGCATCGGCCGCCAAGTCATCGCTACGTCGAGGCGATGAAGCGACGGCGCGGCGCTTGTTCACCCAGGCAGCGCAGGAAGCGGAACAAGCGCTCGCGCAGGTGTCCCGCGAAAAGCACGTGACGTTGGGGGTCATCGCCATGTTTGCGGCTTCCTTGTGGCGCCGAGCCCATCGATCCGATGACGCCGCCCGCGTTGCGCGCCTGATCCGCGGGGCACCCGACCTATTTCCGATCACCTTGGCGCCACTCGACGGCACCACGGCTGCAGGCACGCAGCCCAAGCGCGGGTAACTCGCTCAGGTGCCCCAGGCTTCGATGATCTGATCGAGGCCCTTTCGGTAGTCCGTGAACATCGCTTTCCATCCCGGCACGCGCGGCAGCGGCGCCCGCGGCGGCATCGGGAGCGCCACCTGTTGCATGTGTTCCTCGCGAATAATCACGTGGGCAAGCGGTTTGGAGAACAACGGCAGGTGTAATGGCGTTTGCCGGCCGACCCGATGTGCAAACGCATCCATCAGCTGCATGAACGAAGTCGCGCGACCATCGGTGGCGTAGAAGATCCTTCCCGCGTTTCGTGGTCGGGCGGCGGCGAACAAGGCCGCGGCGGCATCGAACTGATGAAGGTGATACTGCAGGGCCTTGGCGGGACCGGACCAGTACGGCCGGCCGAGGCGAAAGGCCGTCCGGTAAGCGCGTAGATCAGCGCTCTCCGGACCGTACAAATACCCGACGCGCACGACGCAGGCGGGAACCGGACCCGACAGGACCAGCGCTTCGCATTCGAGGATGGCATCGACCGACGAGCGCAGCGGCTCTTCCAGGCGAGCGCCCCGCTCGACGGCATGTACGAAGGCGAAGCTCGCGTGGACGAGCATCGCTGCGCCATCCGCCCGGGCCGAACGCATCGCGCGGCGAGTTCCGGCCAAGGTCGTGCGGGCGAAGTCTTTCCAGGCGTGACCGTCGTGCAACAGACTGTTTGCCTGTTGCCCGGCAAGGTCGATGTGCACGTTTTCGGTTGCGCTCGGCGCGCGCCACCGCGCAAGGATCCGACCCAGCTCGGAGCGCGTTCCGGTGATCGAGGCGTTCATGGCGGCGGACCACCATCAGAGTACCCCTTCGGACCGCGCCGGACACTGCCGAGCAGAAGCGTTGTCTTCGCCATAAACTCCACCCACAAGCGCAATTCGGCGACGGAAGTCGAATAAACGCCGGATTCCGCTGTTTGCCGCGAGAGGACACCGCACCGATCCAACGGCCCCGCGATGAAGGCAACGGTGCTGCAACGCAACGGCGTAGGGAGAAAGCACACGCTTGTCGCGAACGTGCGCGCCGCGGCCGTCGGCGCAGTGCTGACGATCGCCGGATTGCAGTCCGGAGCTTCGCTCGCGCAGGACGCCGCGTACGTCGGCGACGGCAAGTGCATCGTCTGCCACGTCGACGACAACCGGCATTTCTCGCACACGCGGCACGCGAAGATCTTCCGCCTCAATCCAAAGACCGAGCGCGAGCGGCACGGATGCGAGGCGTGCCACGGCCCGGGCTCGAAGCACGTCGCGAACGCGCTCGACAAGGGCGCCATCATCGGCTTCACGCGCGAGTGGGGCACGCCGGTCGAGGTCCAGAACGCGCAATGCCTCGGCTGTCACGAGGGTGGCCAGCGCATCTACTGGGCAGGCTCGCCGCACGCGCTCAACAGCATCGCCTGCAGCGACTGCCACAGTCCGATGGCGCGGCTGTCGAAGAACGGCCTGATGCGGACGGCGCTCGTCTCGGACACCTGCACGCTCTGCCACCAGCAGCAGCGCGCGGAGTTCCAGCGCCGCTCGCACATGCCGCTGCCCGAAGGCAAGATGAGCTGCGCCGACTGCCACAATCCGCACGGCTCGGTCACGCGGCCGCTGCTCAAGGCCGACAGCGTCAACGAAACGTGCACGGCGTGTCATGCCGAGAAGCGTGGCCCGTTCCTGTGGGAGCATGCCCCGGTACGTGAGAGCTGCCTCAATTGCCACACGCCCCACGGCTCGAACCACGATTTCCTGCTCGTCGGCGCGCGGCCATTCATTTGCCAGCAGTGCCACAGCCCGCCGCTCGGCCATCCGGGCGCGTTCTACAACGCGAGCCAGACCGCGGCGGCGGCACAGCAGCCGGGCGGAATCGAAAGCGCGCGCGTCATCGGTCGCTCATGCCAGAACTGCCACTCGCAGATCCATGGCAGCAACCATCCGTCGGGCGCGCGCTTCCAGCGGTGACGCACGGGGAACGAGCGCTATATCTCGACACGTGACCGGGAAATCGACGATGCGCTTTCGTCCCCACGCGAAGACCCTCGCCGCTGGCCTCGGCTATCGCGCTGGTGCCGATCGGCTCGCTCCCGGCGAGCGCCGATTCCGCCGTCGGCCTCGATCCCGAGCTCGCGAGCGCGACCACGCTCGGCCTCGCGCGCGGCTGGGGCATCGTGCTCGATCCGGACGAGGAGCCGAAGCGCAGCCCGAACGGCATCCTCTACACCCGGACGCCGCTCCCACCGGAACCGCGCGCCCGCACCGCAGACGGCTGGGAGGTGAACGGCCACGTCGAGGCCGGCGGTTCCTGGTCGTCGGGCGACACGTCGGACTATTTCTTCCGCCGCTACAAGGATGTCGGCAACGGCGGCTATCTCCGCTATTTCGACCTCACCGCCGAGCAGGAAGCGACAGCGAGGTTCCTCGAAAGCTACGGCGGCGAAGTCGGCCGCACCGACCAGTTCTACAGCCTCGCGTTCGGCCGCTACAACGCTGGAAAGTCAACGCGTTCTTCGACGAGATCCCCAGCACCTACTCGACGACGTACCGATCGCTGTGGAACGGGATCGGCTCGGGCAACGTCGCGCTGTCCACGTTGACTCCCGGCGGCTCGCCGTCGCCTCTCGACACGCAGGCGAACATCCGCGCGGCGCTCGCAACCACTCCCGACTCGACCGTCGGAATCAATCGCAAGACCGGCGGCGTGCGCTTCGACTGGAATCTCGGCGAGAACTGGAAGCTCTACGCGAGCTACGCGAACCAGAATCGCCAGGGCTCGCGCCCGTTCGGCATGGTGTTCGGCGGCAGCGATGGCGGTGGCAACATCGACATCACCGAATCGATCGACTACAACACTCACGACATCCTCACGGGCCTCCAGTACAGCGATCCACAGTCGAGCTTCAACCTGCAATTGTCGGCGTCGCTGTTCCGCAACGGCATCGACACGATGAGTGTGCAGAACCCGCTGACGATCGCGACGTTCGGGGTCTTTGGCGTCTCCCCTAACACATTCACGGCCGGACGCTTCGACCTCTACCCTGACAACGACTACTACAAGGTGAAGGCCGAGTACGGGCGGTCGCTGCCTTCGCTGTGGAACGGCCGCCTCACCGCCTCGATCGCGTGGGCGCGCTCGACGCAGAACGACAACCTGATCGCGCCGACGACGTTCCCGCTGACCGGCGGCACGATCAACGGCGTCCCGACTACGAATGTCTGGAACACGACGGCGGCGCTGACGCAGCCGACGGCCGACGCGCAGATCGACTCCACGCTCGCCAACGTCCGCCTGGTCGTCAATCCGACACCCGAGCTCGCGCTGACCGGCAACATCCGCTACTACGAAACCGACAACTCGACCGCCTACACCGCCTGCAATCCGCTCACCGGTCAGTGGGGACGCCTGCTCAACGACGGCAGCGGCGCGGCCATCGTGAACACGCCCGAGTATCTCGCCGCGCAGTGCAATCTCGCCGCTGTGCAGGCGCTCAACGTCGCGCCGGACGCCGGCAACATCAACATCCGCAGCGTGCCGTACGACGAGCGGCAGATCGTCTACAGCCTTGACCGGCGACTACCGCGTGAGTCCGAAGTCGAATCTCACCGCAACCTTCGAGCAGGAGAACCTCGAGCCTTCGAACCGCGAGCGCGACAAGACGTGGGAGTACCCGGTTCAAGCTCGGCTACACGAACCGCGGACTCGCCGACGCCGTCGTGCTGCTCTCCTACGAATACGACACCCGCCGCGGCAGCGACTACGTGTCAAACCCGTACACGGCGTTCTACAGCGCAGCGCTCGGGCCCATCCCGACGTCCCTCGGCACGAACATGGCCAACTGGATCCAGACGAACGGCGCGCTGCGCAAGTACGACCTCGCCGACCGCGACCAGAACATCGTCAAGGCGCGACTCAACTGGACCGGGATCCCGGCACTCGACGCCGGGCTCGCGGTGCAGTACAACGGCGTCCGCTATCCGAATTCGGCGTACGGACGCAACGGCACGAACGAGCAAACCTCGGTCAGCCTGAGGCTTGACTACGAGCCCGAGGCGGCGTGGGGAATTTATGGCGACTACACGTGGCAGAACGCGAAGATGAACCAGGCGGGGTTGCAGGAGAACAGCTGCGTGATGGGAACCACGTACTACTTCTTCAGCAACGGTGTGGTCAACACGACCGGCACCGCGCCCGCGGGCGCGACGCTCGCCGGCACGACACAGGTGACGCCGGGCAACTGGCAGCAGGTCTGCACGACGGCATCGGCCGTTGTCGCCGCTCTATCCGACGAGCCGGACGTGGACGAACTCGCAGAGCTCGACCAATCAGGCGTTCGCGATCGGCGGACACTACGACTTTGCGCAAGCCCGCCTCGACGTCAACTACACGTATGTCAACGGCCGGACGAAGACGAGCTACACGTACAACGCCGCCGCGTACGACTTCTCACCGGACCAGCTTGCGCTGATCGGCGGCGGCATGCCCGACAGCGTGTTCATCCAGGGCATCGTCGACGCCAGTGTGCTGGTGCCGATCACCAAAGCGGTCGCGCTCCGCTTCTATTACCGCTACGAGAATGGCCGGATCAGCGACTGGCACTACGACGGCGTCCAGCAGAACCCTGTACCGTCCCCGCTAGGGGTCTATCTCGACTATGGTCCTCAGTCCTACCAGGCGAGCATCGCCGGCGTTTTCATTCGCTACGCGTTCTGAGCGTCGCGGAGCGCATGCGTTCGCGGCGCGCGTTGCGCTGGGCGCGGCCGGCGCTCGCGACTCTCGCACTTTCGCGTCGCTCGTCGCGGAGCGGGGGGCGCGAGCCCCGAGCCGGCTGCGGCGACGGTATGCGCGGCCTGCCATGGCGAGGCCGGTCGCAGCGTCGCGCCGCATTCCCGAATCTCGCCGGCCAGCAGGCCGAATACCTGCAGAAGCAGCTCATCGACTTCGCCAAGGGTCGGCGCACCAACGAGGTGATGGCCGCGGCGCTCGCGCAAGTGCCACGCAGTGAGTTTCCGACCCTCGTCGCGTATTACAGCGCGGAGTCCCCGGCGCCCGGCAAGGATCGGCGATGCCGCGCTCGCGGCAGCCGGCCGCAAGATCTTCGAAGAAGGCGACTGGCCGGCCGGAATACCTCCTTGCCGGAGCTGCCACGGCGACCGCGGCGTCGGCAGCGAGCGCTATCCTCGCCTCGCTGGACAGAATTCCGGCGTACACGCTGCAACAGCTCGCGGACTTCAAGGCCGGCACGCGCCACAACGATACGCGCCGCATGATGCGCGAGATCGCCGGTCGACTGAGCGAAGCGCAGATGAAGGCACTCGCCGAATATCTCGCGGGGCTCTAGCCCGGTCTTCGCCGTCGTCCGTCCGACGCTGGCTACTGCAGACAACGCCCGAATCAGGACGTATGCTGCATCGTTCGGTGACCGGAGGGCGCTCCAGGCGGCATTCGCATCATGGGCATCTCTGAACGCCGCAGTCTCCGCGCCGCGCGGCACAGGAGCAACGTGGCGTGGTCGCGATCGGCGCTCCGGTGGTGCGCCGTCGCACCGCTGCCGCTGGTTCTGACGGCCTGCCACTGGGCCGTCCTCGATCCGCGCGGCCCGGTGGGGCACGCCGACCGCACGATCCTGATCGACTCGCTCGCCATCATGCTGGCGATCGGCGTGCCGACGATCCTCGCGACCTTCGCCTTCGCCTGGTGGTTCCGCGCCTCGAACACCCGCGCCCGCTACCGGCCCGACTGGGAGTTCTCCGGTGCCATCGAGCTCGTGGTCTGGGCGATCCCGGCCATGGTGATCATCCTGCTCGGCGGCGTGGCCTGGATCGGATCGCACCGACCTCGACCCGGCCAAGCCCTTGTCGGAGCGCGCAGGCTCCGGTCGAGATCCAGGTCGTATCGCTCGACTGGAAGTGGCTCTTCATCTATCCGCAGCGAAGGGGTCGCGAGCGTGAACCAGCTCGTCGTGCCGGCGGGCGTGCCGCTGCGCTTCTCGCTCACCTCGGCGAGCGTCTGGAACGTCTTCTTCGTGCCGCAGCTCGGCAGCATGATCTACACGATGAACGGCATGCGGACCCAGCTGAACCTTCAGGCCGACGAGACGGGGACGTTCCAGGGCCTGTCGGCGCACTTCAGCGGCGACGGCTTCTCCGACATGCACTTCCCGGTCCGCGCCGTGCGCGCCGACGAGTTCGCCGCCTGGGTCAAGGCGACGCGCGGAGTCGGCCCCACGCTCGATGGCGCCGCCTACACGGCGCTCGCGCGGCAGAGCACGAACCTGCCGCCTTCGACGTTCGGGGCCGTGACGCCGGAGCTCTTCGCCCAGGTGGTGCGACAGGAGCTCGCGCCCGGCCCCGGGCCGGCGACCGAGCGCGGGGGCGCCGCCGAGGCACCGGAGAAAGGGCACTGACATGTGGGGCAAGCTGAGCTGGGAGGCGGTTCCTTTCCACGAGCCCATCGTCATGGTCACCTCGGCGGTGGTGGCGATCGCGATCACGGCGGTGCTCGCCTGGGTCATCGTCAAGGGACATCTGCCCTACATCTGGAAGGAATGGCTCTCCAGCGTCGACCACAAGCGCATCGGCGTGATGTACGTCGTGCTCGCCCTGGTGATGCTGCTGCGCGGCTTCGCCGACGCGATCATGATGCGCTCGCAGCAGGCCGTCGCCATGGGCAGCGCCGGCTTCCTGCCGCCGGAGCACTACAACCAGGTCTTCTCGGCGCACGGCACGATCATGATCTTCTTCGTCGCCATGCCCTTCGTGATCGGGCTGATGAACTTCGCCGTGCCGCTGCAGCTCGGCGCCCGCGACGTCGCCTTTCCCGTGCTCAACTCGGTCGGCTTCTGGCTCACGGCCACCGGCGCGCTGCTGGTCAACATCTCGCTCTTCATCGGCGAGTTCGCGCGCACCGGCTGGCTGCCCTATCCGCCGCTCTCCGAGCTCGCCTACTCGCCCGGCGTCGGCGTCGACTACTACCTGTGGGCGCTGCAGATCTCGGGCGCCGGAACGCTGCTGTCCGGCATCAACCTGGTGACGACCGTGCTCAAGGTGCGCGCGCCGGGCATGACCTACCTGCACATGCCGATCTTCTGCTGGACCACCCTCGCCTCCAACCTGCTCATCGTCGCCGCGTTCCCGATCCTCACCGCCACCCTGGCGATGCTCCTGCTCGACCGCTATCTCGGCTTCCACTTCTTCACCAACGAGGCCGGCGGCAACCCGATGATGTTCATGAACCTCATCTGGGCCTGGGGGCACCCCGAGGTCTACATCCTGGTGCTGCCGGCGTTCGGCATCTTCTCGGAGGTGTTCTCCACGTTCTCGGGCAAGCCGCTCTTCGGCTACCGCTCGATGGTCGCGGCCACGATGGCGAATCTGCATCCTCTCCTTCATGGTCTGGCTGCACCACTTCTTCACCATGGGCGCGGGCGCCGACGTCAACGCGATCTTCGGCATCGCCACCATGATCATCGCCGTGCCCACGGGCGTGAAGATCTACAACTGGCTGTTCACGATGTACAGCGGCCGCGTCGTCTTCGCGCACGCCGATGCTCTGGGCGCTCGGCTTCGTCGTCACCTTCGTCATCGGCGGAATCACGGGCGTCCTCCTCGCCGTGCCCCCCGCCGACTTCGTGCTCCACAACAGCCTCTTCCTCGTCGCCCACTTCCACAACGTGATCATCGGCGGCGTGGTGTTCGGCGTGTTCGCCGGCTACGAGTACTGGTTTCCCAAGGCGTTCGGCTTCCGCCTGCACGAGCGGCCTGGGCAAGGCGGCGTTCTGGTTCTGGATCGTCGGCTTCTACGTCGCCTTCATGCCGCTCTACGTGCTCGGCCTGATGGGCATGACGCGGCGCATGCAGCACTACGACGTGCCCGAGTGGCAGCCGTGGCTCCTGGTCGCGGCCGGCGGCGCGGCGCTCATCGCCATCGGCGTCGCGCTCCAGGTGGTGCAGCTGGTCTGGAGCATCCGCCACCGCGAGGCGCTGCGCGACGTCACCGGCGACCCGTGGAACGGGCGCACGCTCGAGTGGATGACGCCCTCGCCGCCGCCGATGTTCAACTATGCGGTGATGCCGCACGTCGAGGGCGTGGAGGCGTACTGGATGCGCAAGCAGAGCGCGATCGAGCGCCAGGCGCTGCGGCCCGAGCCCGAATATCACGACATCCACATGCCGCGCAACAGCTCCGCCGGCTTCATCTGCGCCTTCTTCGCGGCCACGATGGGCTTCGCGCTGATCTGGCACATCTGGTGGCTCGTCGCCGTGGCCTTCGTGGGTGCCTGGGCCGTGTTCGTCGTCGTCGCCTGGCGCGACGAGCACGAGGAGGCGATCCCCGCGGCGACCGTCGCGAGCGTCGACCGGGCCAATCGCGCCGCCCGCGAGGCCGCGCTGCCGACGCTGAGGCCGGCCTCGTGAGCAGCCGTGGCCGACGTCTACCCGGGCGGAGTGGCCGGCGGCGGACTGGCGCTCGGCGGCGGCCACGCCCAGGCGCTCACCGAGGAGCCGGCGCACGGCGCGTCCAAGCGCATCGTCGTCGCCTACGGGTTCTGGATCTTCCTGATCAGCGACATCATCCTGTTCTCCGCGCTGTTCGCGACCTACGCGGTGCTGACCGACGCCACCGCCGGCGGCCCGAGCGGCCGCGACCTGTTCGAGCTGCCCACGGTCGCCGTCGAGACCGCGTGCCTGCTGCTCTCGACCGTGTTCTGCGGCTTCGCCGGCATCGGCGCGCAGGCGCGGCGCAACGGCATGTACTACGGCGCGATGGCCGCGACGTTCGTGCTCGGCGCGACCTTCGTCGCGATCGAGCTGCACGAGTTCGCGACCATGATCCACGAGGGAGCCGGCCCGGGCCGCAGCGCCTTCCTGTCGGCGTTCTTCGCGCTGATCGGCTGCCACGGCCTGCACGTCAGCGCCGGCCTGCTGTGGCTGCTGACGATGATGGCGCAGGTGTACGCCAAGGGCTACCGCGCCGACATCCGGCGCCGGCTGCTGTGCTTCGCGCTGTTCTGGCACACCCTCGACATCATCTGGGTGGCCCTGTTCAGTCTCGTCTACCTGGTCGGAGTGGCACCGCGATGAGCACCTCAAATCCACGAAGCCCACGGCGACGTCGCCCCCGGCGACGAGCTCGGCCCCGCCGACATCCCCCATGCGATCCGCGGCTATCTCGTCGGCCTGGCGCTGGCGACGCTGCTGACCTGCGTCTCGTTCTACATCGCCCAGAGCACGCTGGTCTGGCAGCCCAGCATCCCGATCGCGCTCTCGGTGCTGGCGCTCGCGCAGATGGGCGTCCATCTCGTCTTCTTCCTGCACATCACCTCGGGGCCCGACAGCGTCAACAACGTCATGGCGCTGGCCTTCGGCCTGCTCATCGTGATGCTGCTCGTCTTCGGCTCGCTCTGGATCATGACCCACCTCGATCACAACGTGATGCCGATGGAGCGGCTGATGCAGATGCAGCGCTGACGGATCGCGCGCAGACCGGCGGCGTGTCAAGACCACACCCTGCTCAGGGGGAACAGGGCGTCCAGAATGTCCGCCGACCCTGCGCCCGCACAAGCGGGCGTGGAAGGGGTCGAACAGGGAGTACGCAATGGCTGGATGGTTCGAGCTCAGCAAGAGCACCGATGATCAGTTCCGCTTCGTATTGAAGGCGGACAACTCGCAAGTGATTCTCACCAGCCAGCAGTACACCGCCCGAGACTCGGCCAAGGGGGGCATCGCTTCGGTGCAAGCGAACTGCGCCGACGATTCGAGGTACGAGCGCAAGACTTCGTCGGATGGCAGGGCATTCTTCAACCTGAAGGCTGCCAACCAGCAAGTCATCGGCACGAGCCAGATGTATTCGAGCGAGTCCTCGCGCGAGAACGGCATTGCCAGTGTCAAGACGAACGGCGTCACCGAGGTCGTCAAGGACGCCACCTGACCCTCCTCAACCTTGTCGCATGGCGCGCGCCTGATCCATCAACTGCCGCGCCCTCGGCGACCTGAACGGCAACGTGCCACTGGCCCGGCTGCTCCACAAGGGCCGTCGGCCAGCCCCAAAGCATCTTCGGCAAGTCCAGCGCCATGACGACCACCCCGAGCCCGAAGGACTTCGACCACGACGCGGTGCGCCGCCTGCGCGCCGACCTGGCCCTGGCGCTGCGCGCCGCCGCGCACCACGGCCTGGGCGAGGGCGTCTGCAACCACTTCAGCGTCGAGCTGCCCGACGACTCGGGCCGCTTCCTGCTCAATCCGCGCGGCCTGCTCTGGAGCGAGGTGCAGGCGACGACGACATCGTGATGGTCGATGCGCAGCGGGCGCAGCGGCTGGCCGGCGGCACGAGGTCGAGCCGACCGCGATGTTCATCCACGCCGCGATCCACCGCATCGCCGGCAAGGCCTGCGTGCTGCACACGCACATGCCGTATGCCACCGCGCTGACGCTCACCGTCGACCGCGGCCTCGACACCACGCTGTCGCAGAACGCGATGCGCTTTCACGGCCGCGTCGCGATCGACGCCCACTACAACGGCCTGGCGCTCGATGCCTCGCGAGGGCGAGCGCATCGCCGCGCGCGATGGACGGCGCCGACGTGGCGTTCCTCGGCAACCACGGCGTGGTGGTGTGCGGCGCGCGCATGGACCATGGCCTACGACGACCTGTACTACCTCGAGCGCGCCTGCATGGCGCAGGTGCTGGCGCAGTCGACCGGCCGGCCGCTGCTGCCGGTGGACGCGGCGATCGGCCGAGCGCGTGCGCGACCAGACGCTCGGCGAGCGGCTGCAGTCGGAGCTGTTCTTCGAGGCGCTGCGGCGCACGCTCGAACCGAGCGGGCGGACGACGTGACCGCGCTGCACGTCGCCGCGCTGCGCCAGCGCCTGCGCGGGCTCGGCGCGCAGCCGGTGCACGAGGAGCGCGTGCTGCGCCAATGGGCACGTGCGGAGTCGCAGGCGAACGGCCGGCGCCGGCCGGAAGACTTCCTGCCGCGCTCGCTGCGTGAAGCTCTGCCGGCCCTCGAGGCCGAGCTTCACGCGCTCGCCGTGCTGCGTGCCGACCACGCCGGCGCCGACGGGGCGCGCCGCCTGCTCGTCGGCCTCGGCGACGGCCGCTCGGTCGAAGCCGTGCTGCTGCCGCGCGGCGGCCTCTGCGTGTCGAGCCAGGTCGGCTGCGCGGTCGGCTGCGTCTTCTGCATGACCGGCATCGGCGGCCTCGAGCGCCAGCTCGGCAGCGCCGAGATCGTCGCCCAGGTCGCGCTCGCGCGGCGCCTGCGACCGGTGACCAAGGTCGTCTTCATGGGCATGGGCGAGCCGGCGCACAACCTCGAGGACGTGCTCGAAGCGATCGACCTGCTCGGCACCGGCGGCGGCATCGGCCACAAGCAGCTGGTGTTCTCGACCGTCGGCGACCGCCGGGTCTTCGAGCGATTGCCGCACGGGCCGCGTCAAGCCGGCGCTCGCGCTCTCGCTGCACAGCACCGACGCGGCAGTGCGCGCGCGCCTGCTGCCGCGCGCCCCTGAGATCGCGCCCGACGAGCTGGTCGCGCTCGGCGACGCGCTATGCGCGCGCGACCGGCTATCCGATGCAGGTGCAGTGGACGCTGCTCGACGGCATCAACGACGGCGCCGACGAGATCGACGGCCTGGTTCGCCTTCTCGCCGGCAAGCACGCGGTGCTGAACCTGATTCCGTACAACGCCGTCGACGGCCTCGCCTTCGCGCGGCCCGACGCCGAGCGGTCACGCGCGATCGCACGCGCGCTGCACGAACGCGGCATCCTCACCAAGCTGCGCCAGTCGGCCGGACAGGACGTGCGAGGCCGGCTGCGGGCAGCTGCGGGCGCGCCATGAACGCGGCGGCGCGCGCGTGATCGAGGTCGTCGAGGGCCGAGCCTGAACGGCGCTGAGCCGTCGAACAATCCGGGGCGGTTACGCTCGCGGCACGATGTCCACTCATCACTCGCCATCCGGGCATGCCGGGTCCTGGGTCATGCTGCTGGCGCTGACCGCCGCGTTCGCGATGAGCCAGGCGTTCCGGACCGTCGGGGCCATCCTGGCAACACCGCTGCAGGCCGAGTTTCATCTCTCGCCGCAGCAGCTCGGCACGTTCGCCGGCTCCTTTCATTTCGCATTCGGCGCGATGCAGTTGCTGGTGGGAATCGGCATCGACCTGCACGGGGTGCGGCGTACGGTACTGACCGGTTTTCCGCTGGCTGTCGCCGGTGCCGTGCTGTCGGCTGTCGCACCCACTTTCGGCACGCTGGTGCTCGGCCAGATACTGATCGGCGTCGGCTGTGCCCCGGCCTTCCTGGTGTGCACCGTGTTCATCGCGCGGCACTTCGCTGCGGATCGGTTTGCGGCAATATCCGGCGCCGTCCTCAGCGTCGGTGGCATCGGGCTGCTGGCCACCGGCACGCCACTGGCCTGGCTGGTCAAGGCGACGTCCTGGCGGATGGGCTTCTGGGTGCTGGCGGGCTGCTCGGCCGCGGCCTGGTGGCTGATCGCATGGAAGGTCCACGAACCGCGATCGCGCGAGCCGACGCCGGAACTGCCGCGTGAATCGCTGGGCCGCGCAGCGCTGACCTTCGTGTCGCTGTTCCGACTCCCGTACACGCCGGGCATCGTGGCCCTTTCTTTCGTCTGCTATGCCTCGTTCATCTCGCTGCGTGGTTTGTGGCTCGGGCCGATGCTGATCGAACGGCACGGCTTCTCGCTGGTGCAAAGCGGCAACGTGGCGCTGGCGGTGTCGGCGGTGTCGCTGATCAGCCCGGCATTGTTCGGTCGCTTCGACCCCGGGGCCGGAACACGGCGCGGCTGGCTCATCGGCTGCACGTTCTTGACGGCGGCCCTGTTCGCCTCGCTGGCGTTGGTGCACAACGCCACCTTCGACGTGGTGGTGATGCTGACGGTCGGCATGCTGTCGGGCTACATGATCCTGCAGTATTCCGAGGTGCGCATGGCCTACCCGGCGCAGTTCGTCGGCCGCGCGCTGGCCCTGTTCACGATGTCGATGTTCCTCGGCGTCGCGGTGATGCAATGGTTCACCGGCCTGGTCGCCTCGATCGCCAAGGCACAGGGCGCCGACATCTATGCGGCAGTGCTATTGACCATCGCCTCGCTGCTCGCGGTCGGCGCGGTCGCCTTCGCCGCGCTGCCGCGCGCACCACGCGCGCGTACGAGATAAGCCGCTGGAACGAACGCCGCCCCCGAGCGCGCAGAGAGTCGCCAACCGGCGATCGTCCTCGGACCGAACTCACATCGTCAGGAAACGATCCCGCTGCGCCCTGCCGCAAGTTCCCATCACCTGCAGCGACCGCTCCACCGCCGCCGTGCCGATCACGAACGGATTGGGCCCCTGCGCGCCGCGCTCCGCGCGCAGCTTCGCCTTCGCCGGCGTGCCGTCGTAGCTGGCGTGGTTCGAGATCAGGACGTCGACCGGGAGCGTGCGCGCAAGGCCGGCCATGCGGTCGGTGGCGGCGATGTAGGTCTCGAGCCGCGGCACGTCCTTGCCGAAGTTGAAGGCGGTGCCGCCCCACAGCATGACCGTGTGCGGGCGGCCGCCCGAGGTGACGTTGAAGACCGGCGACAGCGTGCCGAGCGTGTGGCCGGGCGTCACGTAGAAAGTCATCGTCGTGTCGCCGAGCGTCAGCGTCTCGCCGTCCTTGACGACGCGGTCACGCTTGGGCGGCGACATCCAGTCCTTGTACGGGAACTCGAGCACGCCGCCGTCCATCTGCGCCCAGTCGGCCTCGCTGGCGATGACGCGCGCCTTGTACTTCTGCACGAAGTGGTTGGCGCCGCCGTAGTGATCGCCGTGGGCGTGCGTGACGACGACGAACTTGATCTGCGCCGGGTCGAGGCCGAGCTTGACCATCCCGCCCTCGATCAGCTCCTGCGCCTCGCGCGTGTTGTTCAGGGCGTCGATGAGGATGATGCCGTCGGAGGTCTTCAGCGCCCAGGCCGAGACCCACGACGTGGCGATGTAGTAGAGGTTGTCGAAGGCCTGGCCCGGCGGCGGGCTCGGAGCGGCGATCGCGCGGTCGAGGAAGTGCTCGAGCGCCGGACCGCTCGCCCGCACCGCGGGCTGCGGCTGGCAGAGCGGCAGCAGCGCCTTCAGGTCGTCGCCGGCGAGCTGCCGCGCCTGCGCCACGTAGGCCTCGACGCTGGCCGGCGAAGGCGCGGCATCGGCGGCGCTGCCGGTGCCGTACGCGAAGAGCGCGGCGGCGGTCGCGGTCGCCGACAGGAGAAGAAGCATCGGATGGCGCATGGCTCGTCCCTCTTGCTATCGAGAGAACTCGACGGTGTAGACATAGGCGAGGTCCAGGTGATCCCGCGAAAGGATCGCGCTGGAGGCATACCCATTCGCCGAACGAAACCTCCCGATCTCCTGGTCGGCCGCGCGATCGGCGAAGAATCCTTCCATCACGACGGCGGCGGGAAAGATCCGGAAGCGGAACGTGTCAGGCTGGTCCCTGACTGCCTGCGGGTTGATGCCGTGCGAGGTGGTGACACACGAGCTCAGCCCCAAGGCGCAGGCGAAAACGAAACCGAGAACTTTCGGTCGACTCATGCTGCTTCTCCGGTGTCCGGTGGCAATCACGGGCAGCATCGTGCCACGGAGTCCTGTCCGACCCGCTGGGCGCCGCGCGCCGACGATCCGCTCAGGCTGTCCAGCTATCCTCGGACGCTGCAGCGAACGAGGCGAGTGTCATGGCCCCCACCATCTACTTTGACCGCCCCGACGAGGCCGACAGCGAATTTGGGCGACGATGCGATCGTTCCGCTCGCGCACTGAACGAGATGGGCATCGGACCGGGGAACGTGGTTGCCCTGATGCTTCACAACGAGCCGATCGTGTTGGAGCTGATGCTCGCGACCCGGGCAGTCGGTGCGCATTGCTGTCCGATCAACTGGCACTTCAAAGGCCAGGAGGTCGAACACATCCTGAGCGACAGCGGCGCGAGCGTGCTGATCATTCACGGTGACCTCATTGCCCAGATCGCTGGCCGCATTCCTCGGTCCGTGCGCGTGCTGGTGGCCGAGCCACGCGCGCGCACCCGCGAGGCGTTCGCCATCGACGAAAGCGCGGCGGAGTCCGGCGTTGGAGGGGAACCGTGGGAGTCTGTCCGGGACGCGCTCGACGCGTCATCCAGCACGCCCCTGGCGCCGAGGCCTCCGGGCAGCATCATGGCGTACACGTCGGGGACGACCGGCCTGCCGAAGGGTGTCCGGCGCGCCGCGCCGACCCCGGACCAGGTCCAGCGCCTTGCCGAATCGACCCGCGTGGTACTGGGCATCGCCCCTGAAATGCGTGCCTTGATCAGCGCGCCGCTGTACCACTCCGCTCCGGCCAACTACCTCGTGCAGGCGGCACTGAAAAGTGCCCACCTATGGATAGAGCCGCGGTTCGACGCAGAGGCCACGCTCGAGCTGATCGAGTCCGAACGGATGACCCACGCGTATCTGGTTCCGACAATGTTCAACCGCTTGCTGCGGCTGCCTGCCGAGACGCGGAACCGATACCGCACCGATTCGCTTCGCTTCGTGGCATGCACGGGCGCACCATTTCCATCGCATGTGAAGACCCAGATGATCGATTGGTGGGGTCCGGTCATCCACGAGAGCTACGCCGCCAGCGAACTGGGCTGGATCACCCACATCGACAGCCAGGAAGCACTCCGCAAGCCCGGCTCGGTGGGCAAGGCAATCCCCGGCACGGTGATCAGGATCCTCTCCGAAGCCGGCGAGGAGCTGCCGGTCGGAGAGGCAGGACTGATCCACGCCCGAAACTCCGCCGTACCGGACTTCACCTATGCCAACAACAGCGAAGCCCGACGCCGACTCGAACGTGAAGGCCTTTGGACTCTCGGCGACATCGGCTACCTCGATGAAGACGCCTATCTGCATATCGTCGACCGCCAGAGCGACATGGTCATCTCGGGCGGGGTCAACATCTATCCCGCGGAAATCGAGGCGGTCCTCGCCACCCTGCCCGGCGTCGCCGACAGTGCGGTGTTCGGTGTCCCAGACGACGAATTCGGCGAGTCGCTGGTCGCCGCGATCCAGCGTGTCGGCGGCGCCGAGCTTCAGGAGGGCGCGGTCCAGGCGTTCCTGCGGTCTCGCCTCGCCAACTACAAGGTTCCGCGCTCGGTGATTTTCGTGGCGGAGCTGCCACGTGAGGAGACCGGCAAGATCTTCAAGCGAAGACTCAAGGAGGAGTACCGGTTCCGGCCGGCTCGTCAACGGGAAAGCGAAATCGCGAGGCAAATCCCGCCAGCCGCAGGTCGTGACTCGTGACAGGCCTCAACCCAGCTGCCGCGCCACGAGCCTGCCGATCTCGGTGAAGACGGTCGTGAGCTGCGCGGCCGTCGGCGCGCCTCCTCGCGTGTAGACGCAGACCAGCAGCGGCCCACCCGAGGGCGGCCACGCGACGCCGATGTCGCCGGCCGCATCCTTGCCGTTGTTGCCGGTCTTGTTGCCGATCCGCCAGGTCTTCGGCAGGCCCGCGCGCAGGCGGTTGTCCCCCGTCTGGCAGTCGAGCATCCAGCCCGTGAAGCGTTCGCGCGAAGGCCGCGAAAGCACGTCGCCCAGGACGATGCGGCGCAGGTTGCCGGCCATCGCGGCAGGCGTCGACGTGTCTTCGGGCTTGCCCAAGGGCGTGCGGTTCAGCAGCGGCTCGTCGTGGTCGAGCCGCGAGACCGGGTCGCCGATCGAACGCCAGAAGGCCGTCAAGGATGCCGGGCCACCGACGCGCGCGAGGAGCAGGTTGGCACAGGTGTTGTCGCTGAGCTCGACCGCGGCCTTGCACATGTCCGCGACCGAAAGAGCACCCTGGGCCAGATGGTCCTTGGCGACCGGCGCGTACTCCTGGATGTCTGCGACTCCGTACGGGATCATTCGATCGAGCGCATCTCTGCCGTCGTCGACCCGTTCGAGGACGAGTGCGGCCAGCGATGCCTTGAAGGTGCTGCACATGACGAACCGTTCATTCGCCCGCCAGGTGAGCTTCGCGCCTGTCGCCACGTTCTCGGCGTAGACGCCGACCCTGCCACCGCTCGATCGCTCGTAGGCTTCGAGCGGCTCGGGCGCGGCCGCGGCCCACCTCGGCCAAGTCGCAAGCAGAGGCGCCACCGAGAGCAGAGTACGTCGATCCAGGCTCACACTTAAGATCGTGCCATGGCCTCGAAATGCCCTGCCAACTCAGCATGAAAGGGAGCGCATGAGCCACGAAATGCCTTCGAGGCGGGTCCGTGCCCGCCGACTCTGGTTGCTGCCGATCGGGTTGCTGCTGGCCGGCGCGGCGCGGGGTGACGGAACCGGCTGGTTCACGGCGGACCAGGTGAGCGCCGGACGGTGGGCCTACGAGCAGCGCTGCGCGACCTGTCACGGCGTCGACCTCAAGGGAACCGGCGCGCCAGCGCTCGTCGGAACCGCGTTCAACGCGCAATGGAACGGCAAGACGCTCGAGCAGTTCTACGGCTATGTCCACTCGCAGATGCCGCTGGGCGCGGCCGGCTCGCTCAAGGGTCAGGACTACGTCAACGTCGTCGCCTACATCCTGTCGCGGAGCGGGCTGCCGGCCGGCACGCAGAAGCTGACGATCCGCTCGCCGATGAGCCGCGTGATGGAGCTCTCCGACGCGCAGACCGCCGCCGCTCCGGGCAGCTCCGATCCCACTGCCTCGGTGAGCATCGGCGCGCTGATCGGCAGCGTCGCTCGTCCCACGACCAGCCGGCCGACGCAGGCCGAGCTCGATGCTGCGGACGCGGCCACCGACAACTGGCTGATGTTCAACAAGGGCTATCGCGGCGAACGGTACTCGAGCCTCGCGCGCGTCAACACGGCGACCGCGAAGAACCTTCGCGTGGCGTGCATGTTCCAGCTCGGCGAACTCGGCACGTTCTCGAGCGGACCGGTCGTGTACGACGGCTTGCTGTACGTGACGACCCATCTCGGCACCTACGCGATCGACGCGACGACCTGCGAGAAGCAAGTGGTCGCATCACCACATCGCGGTCGGTCCCGAGATGAACGCGACCAACAAGGGAATCGCGCTGCACGCCGGCCGCGTCATCCGCGGCACGCAGGACGGCTTTCTCTACGCGCTCGACGCGAAGACCGGCGCGATGCTGTGGAAGCGGCAGGTCGCCGACTGGCGCATCGGCGAGGGCATCGGCGCCGCGCCGACGGTCTGGAACGGACTCGTGTACATCGCCAAGGCGGGCGGCGACTGGGGCATCCAGGGGCGGCTGATGACGTTCAGGGTCGAGGACGGAGCGCCGGCCTGGCACTTCGACCTGATCCCGACCGGTAGCCAGACCGGCGCCGACACCTGGAACCCGGCCAGCGCTGCGCAGCACGGCGGCGGCGCCGCGTGGACCGCCTACGCGCTCGACCGCGAGACCGGGACGATCTTCCTGCCGGTCGGCAATCCGGGTCCCGACTATCAGAACGGACATGCGCAACGGCGACAACCTGTTCACGATCTCGGTGGTCGCGCTGGACGCGCGCGTCCGGCGCGCTGAAGTGGTCCTATCAGCTGCGCGCCAACGACGACCACGACTGGGATGCCACCACCGTGTCGCTGTTCGATAGCGGCGGCCGCAAGCTGCTGGCGACCTCCGGCAAGCAGGGGATCCTGCACGTCGTCGATCGCGCGACCGGCAAGCTCGGTGCTTCAAGCTGCCCGTCACGACGGTGCTGAACCAGGACGTCGCGCTGAGCGCCGGCCGGCGTGCGCGTCTGTCCGGTCGCCGGCGTGCAATGGAACGGCGCGGCGTTCAGCCCGACGCACCGGACTTCTCTACGTCAATGCGATCGACTGGTGCGCGTTGTTCAAGCTCGGCCCGGAGCCCAAGTGGGAGGCGACCGTGCCGTACACCGGGCTGGCGAACGGCTGGGGAACGAACGATCCCACCGACGAATGGACGGCTGGATCAACGCGATCGACGCCCGCATCGGGAAAGATGGCCTGGCGCGTGAAGACGCCGTCGCCGATGTACGCGGCCGTCACCCCGACCGCGGGCGACGTGCTGTTCACCGGGCGACCTAGAGGGCGACTTCCTCGTGCTCGACGCGCGCAACGGCCGCGACGATATATCGATTCAATACCGGCGGCCCGATTGCCGGCGGTGTCGTGACCTGGCAGCAGCAGGGGCATCAGTACATCGCAGTCGCCTCCGGCCACAGCGGCGGATCGATTCCGGTGTCGGGCAGCACGACGATCGTCGTGTTCGCGTACTAGCGGGCCGGCGGCAGGCAGGCGTCGCCAGACGGTCATCCAGGGGCGGACTTGCCACGTTGATAGGTGGACTACAACAGCTGTGAGGCGAACCGTGAACAAGCTCAGTTTGATCCTTCTGACGTCCCTGGCCACGACGGGTGCGTATGCCCAAGGCACGGGTGGCGGCATCACGACGAGCACCGATCCGGCCAGGGCTGCCGCGGTGGAAAAGCACGCGCAGGACCTGCAGGCACAGCAGTCGAAAGACGCCGGCGCGAAGCCTGCGAAGGCGACCCCTCACGCGAGCACCCAGAAGACGACGGGAAAGACGTCCTCGACGCACAAGTCCACCGCCCACAAGTCAACCAGCCACATGCACCGAACCAGATCCCGTCGCCGGAGCCTCGGGAATCGCGGTTGCCTACTCGATCCTCCTCGACCCGACGAAATCACAACCGGTGCGAGCGCGCCCGTGCTCGGCTTCTCGCCGGCGTCCATCAGCAACGCCCGTGCGGCACTGCGCGACGCCGGACTCCTCGAACGCGACGGCCTTCCGGTCGTCCCCGAACTGTTCTGGGCGCTCGCCGACGTGTGGAAGCCGGATCGAGCGTGGCTGGTGCAGAAGCCCAAACCGGGCGACACGCACACCAACGTCGACGATCTCGACGAACCAGGGTGGTGCCTCACCGGCACGGCCGCCGCCGTGGAATGGGGCGCGCCGGTCGTCGCTGCCGACCCGATCCTCGACCTCTACGTGCCCGGTCCGGTCATGGTCACGATCGCGCGACGGGAGTACAACACGGCCGCGCCGGGACCGCGCAGGCAGTTGCCTCCGTTTCCGTTGCGCCGACCTCCGTCGTCGCCAGCGCCGCCTCCCGCCGTCCGCAAGGGTCGCTGGCCACTCGCCCACCCACTCGCGGTCGCGCTCGACCTCGCGCAAGATCGCTCGGGTCGCGAGATCCTCAAGACTGGACGCCCCCCGAGGAGTTCCCGTGTCTGGTGAGGCGACCGTCTACCTCCCCGGCCCGGCGATGCTGCCCCTCATCCGCGCCGCGGTCCGCCTCGGCGACGCAAATCTCGGTGCGTTCGCAGTCATCGGCGGCGTCGCCGTCAGCGCGGGCTGGCCGCCCATCGCGCCACCGCCGATGTCGACACCGTCGTCGACGACGACCGCCCGCCCGACGTGCGACGTGCTGCACCCCTCGCCGGGCGCCCCGACGCGACCCATCGGCATCGCGTCTACATCGACGGGACGAAGGTCGAGGTCATCGGCACGGGCGCCGTCACCGGAACGCGATCTCGACGGTCTCGACGACCGCCAGATCCATTTCGTCGCGGCGCACCGCTGGGCGCTCGAGACCGCCACTCCTGTCACGCTGATCGGCGACGACGGAACCCGCGCAACGTTGCCGATGGCGCGGCCGAGCGCACTCGTCGCGATGAAGCTGCACGCGATTCAAGATCGGCGGCTCGTCGGCGGCATCGACAAGCGTGGCAGTGATGCGTGGGACATCTATCGGCTGATCACCGACCTGGACGTCGACGTAATCGCAACGGAACTGCGATCGATGTTGCCATCACTTACCCGTGTGGTCGTCGCCGCCGCGAACGACATCCTCGTAGACAGCGCGAGCCGGACTCGCGGCTGGCTCCGCACTGGCGACGCCGAGATGGCATCCGTCGGAAGCGATGATCTCATCGCCGCCGGCATGGATCTCATCGAACGCATCACCGTTCGGGTTGAGCGCCGAACCCTCGAGCTCGCTCGGATCACATGAACGAATCGGGCCGTTTCATCATCAACCGCGGTGGCTGACAGGAGCGACTCGACGGCTCCCACCTGCAAAAGCAGTGGAGCCGGAGAGGGGATTCGAACCCCTGACCTGCTCATTACGAGTGAGCTGCTCTACCGACTGAGCTACCCCGGCGAAGCTGGAGAGTGTAGCCGACCCCTCAGCGGTGCCCGCCGACGGAAGCATCATCAGGAGCGCGACCAGACGCATGATGCCCTTCTCGTTGATGAGGAACGCCTCTCGCGCCTCGCGGCACGCGTCGAGCGCGCCGCGGCGGCGCGGCGGGATGCTCGCACGCCGGCCGGTCCGCGTTCAGCGCGGGCGCGGGCGCGGCGAGCGGTCGCGGTACACGGACTCGATCGCGGTCACGCCTTCGAGCAGCAGGTCGATGCGCGTGCGACGGTTCGCTCTTGCCGTTCGTCGATGCGGCGGCGCATCCGCTGCGCGTCGCGTTCCGCGTAGCCGAGCCGTTCCATCTCCGCGTCGAACTCGACGAGTTCCTCTTGTGCCGCTGCTCGACCGCGGAGGCGGCCTCGTCCACCGCGGCGTCGAGCTCCTGCGCGATCGGCGAACGCGGTCGCGCCGTAGCCGTCGACGCGCGCGGGCGCGGCCGCGAACGCGGCGCGCAACGCACCGAGCGGCCCGGCGAGCGCGCGCGTGCGATCTGGCCGCCCGCCAGCGCGGCGAGTGTCGCCGCCTCGGTGCCGGTACCCCTTCGCCCTCGAGCACGGCCTGAACCGCGTCGTCGGCGATCGGATCGAAGTCGATGCGCTGGCAGCGCGACCGGATCGTCGGCAGCAGATCGTCGGGCGTCCGTGACGAGCACCACCACCGTGCGGTCCGGCGGTTCCTCGAGCGTCTTCAACATCGCGTTCGCCGACTCGTTCTTGTTGCCGCGCAGCCGTTCGGCCTCGAACAGCATCAGCACCTTGCGCTCGCCCTCGATCGGCGCGCGCGCCGCCTCGGGCAGGATGCGCTCGCGCACGTCGTCCTCGACGCGATACGACGCGCCCCCGGTTCGAACTCGACGACGTCGGGATGCACGCCGCGCGCGACCAGCCGCGGCCGCGCTCGTCGTCGTCGCACCGATCAACATCGCCGCGAACTCGCGTGCCGCGTCCTCGACGCCCGAGCCGCGCGGCCCGACGAGCAGGTACGCGTGCCCGGGCCGTCCGCGGCCTGGCGCAACGCGGCGAGCGCGCTGGTCCTGGCCGACGACGAGGGTGTCCACGGGGGCGAGACTACGGAATGCCGAAGCCGGCGAGAAGGGCCGCCAGCGCGGCGAAGACGCGCGCGGCCACCTCGTCGGGCGTGCCGTCGGCGTCGACGACCAGCCAGCCCCGCTCGGCCGCCAGCTCCCGGTACGCGGCGCGCACCTGGGGTGGAACTCGGCGCCCGCCCGCTCGAACCGGTCGCGGTCGGCGCCACCCGCGCCTCGGCGACCGCGTCGGCCAGGTCGAGCACGACGACGACGTCGGGTGCGAGCCGGCCGTGGCCCACCTGCTCAGCCGTTCGACCTCGTCGACGCCGAGCCCGCGCGCGACGCCCTGATACGCGAGCGTCGACGGCTCGTAGCGATCGCAGACCACGATCGCGCCGCGGGCGAGCGCGGGCCGGACCACCTCGGCGACGTGCTGCGGCGCGATCGGCGAGCATGAGCAGCAACTCCGCGCGCGGTCGAGCGGCGCGTCGGCGTGCAACAACACGCGCGGATCTCGGCGCCCGACTTCGTGTCGCCCGGTTCGAACGTCACGACGACGTCGTGGCCCGGCGTGCGCAGTGACGCCGCGAGCCGCTGCGACCTGCGTCGACTTTCCCGACGCCTTCGCCGCCCTCGACGACGACGAACGTCCCGGTCGTACCGGTCATGCCGTTTGCACGTCCGCGCGCTGCGCCATGCGCATGCGCCGGCGGGCCGCGAGGCCCGAGAGGATCGTGATCACGCCGCCGAACCACAGCGCGAGCCGCACGCCGGGCAGGCCGAGGTGAACGCGCGCCGATCGTGACCGACCCTTGCCGTCGTCGCGTTCGGAGATCGAGCCGAGCGCGGAGGCGACGAACGGCCCGATCGTCAACGACAGCAGCAGGCACAACGCGCACGACCGTGTAGAGCGTCGCGAAGGTGCGGCCGCGCATCTCGTCGGCGACCGACTCCTGCAGCAGCGTGAATCCGGTGACGTACGCGCATCCGGCACGCGGCGCCGACGAGCGCGACCAGGCACGATCGCGGCGCGACAGCGACGACACCACGCGGCGCGATGATCGCGACGCCGGTCGCGACGACCGCGGTCGTGAACACCGCGTCGGCGCGGCAGCCGCCGCTGCAACCACAAGCAGCGTGACGACACCGATCGCCGCGCCGACGCCGAGCGCGGTCATCAGGAAGCCGAACGCGGAGCCGGGTTGCCGCCGCCCAGCACGTCGTGCGCGAACAGCGGCCCGAGCGGGATGATCGATCCCGCCGCCGACGAGACCGCCCGCGAGCCCGATCATCACGCCGCGCACGAGCGGGTTGGACCGGACGAACTGCAGCCCGTCGACGATGTCGCTGCCAGGTCTGCGACGCCGGGACCCGCTTGATCGCGCCGTCGCTCGCCGCTCGTCGAGGACGCAGCCGCGAGATCAGGAGCGCCGAGACGAGGAACGTGAGACCGTCGACCCAGATCGCGCAGCGACGCTTGCTGCGGGTGGAAGCGCGACGAGGTGTGGAACTGTCGCCGAGCCACTGTCGACACCGCCGCGAGGATCGCGAGAACATGACCGCGCCGATCGGGAACGTGCCGAACGCGGCGACCAGACCGAGCGAGTTCGCCGACGCGAGCTGATCGGGATCCTTCACGACGTTCGGGACACCGTCGCGTCCTTCGCCGGACCCCACAGCAGCGTCAGCACCTCGATGCATGAACGAGATGCACGACGAGGCCGAGCAGGTTGTCCCAGAACGGGAGCACGATGAGCAGCCCGCGCGCGGCCGATGTCGCACGTGACCATCACGACCTTGCGGTTCCAGCGGTCGACGAGCGCGCCGCCGAGCGGCGCGAGCAGAAGCCCGGGCAGCATGCGCGCGATCATCACGAGACCGATCCGCGTTCCGGTCGAGACGTCGCTCGCGATGCGCGATGATCGCGAAGAAGCCCGATCCAGTCGCCGAGGCTCGACACGACCTGCGCGCCGAACAGCTGCGGGAAGCCCGGGCGCCGGAACACCTGCCACGGCGTCCGGAGGAATCGGATCCTCGTCGGGTGCGGACGGGATGAACGGCGCCTGGTCGCTCACGCGCCGGTCAGCCTAGGTTGCGTCCGGTCACTCCTCGGGCCGATGCTCGGCGCTGTCGTCCGTGCCGCGCTTTCTTGGCGGTCTTCTTCGCCGACCTTCTTCGTCGGCCTTCTTGGCGGTCTTCTTCGCGGCCTTCTTCGTGGTCTTCTTGGCCGGCTTCTTCGCCGTCTTCTTCGCGGCCTTCTTGGCCTTCTTCGGACCGGCCTCGGCCCGGGCGCGCAGCAGGCCGACCGCCTCGTCGAGCGTGAGCGCGGCCGGGTCGGTCCCGCGCGGGCACGGTCGCGTTCGACGTTGCCGTCGGTGACGTACGGCGCCGTAGCGACCTTCGAGCACGCGGACCGCCTGCCCGTTGTCGGGGTTCTCGCCGAGCTCGGCGAGCGGCGGCTTCTGCTGGCGGCCGCGCCGCTGCTTCGGCTGCGCGTACAACGCCTCGGCCTCGGCCAACGTGATCGTGAACAGCTGGTCTTCGGCCGTCAGGCTGCGCGTCTCGCCGTCGGCGCGCTTCAGGTACGGACCGAACCGGCCCGGCGACGCGACGATCTCGCGACCCTCGGCGTCGGTGCCGACGACGCGGGGCAGGCTCAACAGCTGCAGCGCCTCGTCGAGCGTGACCGTCTCGGGCGTCATCGTCGCGAACAACGACGCGCGCTTCGGCTTCTTCTTCGTGCCCTCTTCCTGCTCGCCGAGCTGCACGTACGGACCGAAGCGACCGGTCGAGCACGAACACCGGCAGGTCGGTGTCGGGATCGGCGCCGAGCGCGCGCGGGCCCTTCGGACTGCTTCGCGATCAGCTCGAGCGCGAGCGCGACCGTGAGCTCGTCGGGCGCGATCTCGGGCGGCAGCGACGCGGTCTCGTTGTCTTCGCGCTGCACGTACGGCCCGTAGCGACCGACGCGCACGATGATCTCGTGCCCGGTGTCGTCGATCCCGATCGGGATCGTGCTCACGCCGCGCGGATCGATCAGCGCGAGATGCTCGTCGGAGACGAGCTCGCGCAGACCGGGCGTGCCGTTCCCGTAATAGAACGAGTGCAGCCACTTCTCGGCTTCGCCCTCGCCGCGGCGCGATGACGTCGAGCGCCTCTTCCATCGTCGCGGTGAACGAGTAGTCGACGAGATGGCCGAAGTGACGCTCGAGCAGGTTCGTGACCGCGAACGCGGTCCACGTCGGGAACGAGCGCGGTGCCCTTGCGCCACACGTAGCGCGCGCGCCTGGATCGTCTCGATCACCGCCGCGTACGTGGACGGACGGCCGATGCCGCGCTCTTCGAGCTCCTTGACCAGGCTCGCCTCGGTGTAGCGCGCGGGCGGCTTGGTCTCGTGGCCGACCGACGCGAGCTCGCTGCACTGCACGGCCGCGCCTTCGACGACCGCGGGCAGCACGCGCTTCCGACTCGACCTCGTCGCCCTCGTCGACGTCTTCGACGTACGCGCGCCGCCAGCCGAGGAAGTCGTACGCCTTGCCGGACGCGCGGAACGTCGCGCTGCTCGCCCTGCGGTCGACGTCGCGCCGAGCCGGATCGTCATCTTGCGGCCGCGGGCGTCGGCCATCTGGCACGCGACCGTGCGGATCCAGATCAGCTCGTACAGACGTTGCTCGTCGCCGTCGAGCTCGGCGCGCACCTCGTCGGGCGTGCGGATGCGATCGCCGGCGGGCCGGATCGCCTCGTGCGCCTCCTGCGCGTTCTTCACCTTGCTGCTGAACGTGCGCGGCTCGGCCGGGCAGGTACTCGTCGCCGTACTGCTCGCGGATCGCGGTGCGGGCCGCGCCGATCGCCTGCTCCGACAGGTTCGTGCTGTCGGTTCGCATATAGGTGATGTAGCCGCGCTCGTAGAGCCGCTGCGCGACCGCCATCGTGCGCGACGCGGTGTAGCGCAGCTTGCGGCCCGACTCCTGCTGCAGCGTCGACGTGGTGAACGGCGCGCGCGGCGTCTCGGTGAACGGGATCGGACTCGGTGCTCGTGACCGTGTAGCGCGACGTCGCGCAGGCGGTCGGCCAGCGCGGCGGCGCGTCGGCGTCGAGCAGCACGACGTCGTTCGCGCGGCCGCGGCGATCGCGCCCGGTCGCGGGGTCGAAGTCGCGGCCCTTCGGCGACCGCTTGCCGTCGAGCTCGACGAGCGACGGCGCGGAACGCGTGTGTCGCCTCGGCGACGAACGTGCCTTCGAGATCGTGCCACTGACCCGAGCGGAACCGCATGCGCGCGCGTTCGCGCTCGACGACCATGCGGACCGCGACGCTCTGCACGCGTCCGGCCGACGCGGCCTGGCCGCGACCGAACACGCGCCACAACACCGGCGACGTCTCCCAACCGACGAGCCGGTCGAGCATGCGCCGGCCCTCCTGCGCCTCGACGAGCTTCATGTCGAGCTCGCGTGGATTGTCGAGCGCCTCTCGGATCGCGTGCGGCGTGATCTCGTGGAACACCATCCGCTTGACCGGCACCTTCGGCTTCAGCACCTCGAGCACGTGCCAGCCGATGGCCTCGCCCTCGCGATCCTCGTCGGTCGCGAGGATGAGCTCGTCGGCGCCCTTCAGCGCCTGCTTCAGCTCGGTGACGACCTTCTTCTTGTTGGCGGGCACGACGTAGCACGCGTCGAAGTGATCGTCGGGGTCGATGCCCGCGAGCCGGCCGTGCGTCTCCTTCTTGTCGTCGGGGACCTCGTCCTTGCTGCCGGGCAGGTCGCGGATGTGCCCGACGCTCGCCTTCACCGTGTAAGTCGCTGCCGAGATAGCCCGCGATGGTCTTCGCCTTTGCCGGGGACTCGACGATCACGAGCGGTTTGGCCACTGCTGCTCCCTAGGGCTCGACTGGCGCCGGGACTGCCGAATGCGTCCTTGTCGGCACTCGGGTCGCGGACCGTAGCCCGTCCCCTTCCCGGCGGACTCCACGGCACGATTCGCTGCGTACCGTGGTCTGTCGACCACTCTGCGTGCAGCGTCTAGCGTGCGCCGCCGTGATCCGCCGTCAACTGGCTCGACCCCAAGAGCCTCATCGAGACCTTCGGGACGATCGGCCTCCTCCTCGTCGTCTTCGTGGAGTCCGGGATCTCCCGGCCCCGCTGCCCGGCGACTCGCTCCTGTTCATCGCCGGCCTCTTCTCGGCCACGAGCCGAAGCCAACGATCCGCACCTCAATCTCGGGGTCGTCGCTCATCGGCTCGTTCGTCGCCGCGGTGCTCGGGGCGCAGATCGGCTACTGGATCGGCCGCGTTTCGGCGACACGGCTGTTCAAGCCCGACGCCCGCTTCTTCAAGACCGAGTACCTCGAACGTGCGCACGTGTTCTTCGACAAGCGCGGCCGCGCGCGGTCGTGCTCGCACGCTTCATTCCGTTCGTGCGGACGATCGTTCCGATGCTCGCGGGCACGAGCGACATGAAGCAGCGCACGTTCTTCACCGCCAACGTGATCGGCGCCGCGCTCTGGGCCGTCGGCGTGAGCCTGCTCGGCTACACGCTCGGCAAGTCGATCGAACGTCGACAAGTACCTGCTGCCGATCGTCGCGGTGATCATCGTGCTGTCGTTGATCCCGCCGTTCCTCGAATGGCGCAAGCACAAGCGCGCGAAAGCCGCCGGCAACTCCTGAAACAACGAGAGGGCCGCCCCGAAGGGCGGCCCTTTCGCAACCAGTGTGCCGAACCTCAGCTACCGACAGCAACCGCCGGTGCAACCGCTTCGGTCGGGCCGTCGGCCTGCAACGTCGCGCCGCCGCGCTTCGAGAACAGGATCGCGCCGATCAGCACGACGAGCGCCACACCCGCAATGCGAATCGGGCGCCCGGGTTGTCCTGCAGGGTGATGACCGCGGGCAGGATCAGCAACGAGACCAGGTTCATCACCTTGATCAGCGGGTTGAGCGCCGGTCCGGCCGTGTCCTTGAACGGGTCGCCGATCGTGTCGCCGATCACCGCGGCGCGGTAGGCATCGGTGCCCTTGCCGCCGTAGTTGCCGTCTTCGATGTACTTCTTGGCGTTGTCCCACGCACCACCGGAGTTCGACAGGAAGTTCGCCATCAGCTGACCGGTCAGGATCACCGCGGCGAGGAACGCGCCGAGCGCGAAGTAGTTGATGCCGAACCCGATGATCACCGGCGTGAGCACCGCGAGCAGCGCCGGCGTTGCGAGCTCACGCAGCGATGCGGCGTGCAGATGTCGATGACCGGTGCGTAGTCGGGACGCTTCTCGCCGGTCATGATCTTGCCGTCGGCGAACTGGTTCCGCACCTCCTGCACGACGACGTTGCGGTGCGACCGACCGCCCGGATCGCGAACGACGAGAAGAGGAAGGCGATCGATCCGCCGATGAGCAGCCCGATGAACTGCTTCGGGTCGGCGACGTTGATCGCCGTGTGCGCATCGGTGAAGAGCTTGTTGCCCGTGATGTTCTCTAGTCCCGGTAGCTCGTTCTTGATGGTCTCGATGAAGCACGAGAACAGCGCGACCGCGGCGATCACCGCCGAGCCGATCGCGAAACCCTTCGTCACGGCCTTCGTGGTGTTGCCGACCGCGTCGAGGCTCACCATGATGCGCTGCGGTTCGCCTTCGAACTCGCCCGACATCTCGGCGATGCCGGCCGCGTTGTCGGCGACCGGACCGAACGTGTCCTCCGACACGACGACACCGGTCGTGGCGAGCATGCCCATACCGGTGAGGGCAACGAGGTAGAGCGAGAACTGGAGGTCTTGCCGCGCCGAGCAGGATGGCGAACCCGAGCGCACCGGCGATGGCGACGATGGCCCACACCGACGACTCGAGGCCGCTGCTGACGCCGGAAAGCATCGCGGTCGCAGGGCCGCCGGTGGCCGCCGACTCCGCGATCTCCTTGACGGGCTTGGTCTCCGTCGACGTGAAGTACTCGGTGATGCGCGACGCGATCTGCGCGAGCACGAGGCCACCGACGACCGCGCCGAACATGCGCCAGCCGACATTCGAGATCGAGCCACCCTTCGGGTTGCCGACGTAGACGAGCGCGAACACGAGCGTGCCGAGGATCGTGAGGATGCCGGCGGTGAGGAACCCGCGGTTGATCGGCGCCATCGCCGACTTGTCCTTGTCGGTGGCTTGCACCATGAACACGCCGACGATCGACGCGAGCACGCCGATCGCACGCGCGCCGAGCGGGAACAGCGCGCCGGCCGCCCAGAGCGCGGGCTGGTGCGGGAAGATCGCCGCGAACGCGGGAACGCCGAGGATGATCGACGCGACCAGCGTCACTTCGTACGACTCGAACAGGTCGGCGGCCATACCCGCGCAGTCACCGACGTTGTCACCGACGTTGTCGGCGATCGTCGCCGGGTTACGCGGGTCGTCTTCGGGGATACCGGCCTCGACCTTGCCGACGAGGTCGGCGCCGACGTCGGCCGCCTTGGTGAAGATGCCGCCACCGACGCGCAGGAACAGCGCGAGCAGCGACCCACCGAAACCGAAGCCGATCAGGATCGCCGAGCTCGTGTTCTGAAAGATCATGATGATCGTGGTCGCACCGAACAGACCGAGCCCGACCGTGAACATTCCGGCGACGCCGCCGGTGCGGAACGCGACTTCGAGTGCCTTCGGCATCGATCCGCTCCGTGCGGCCGCCGCGGTTCGCACGTTGCCGCGCACCGCGAGGCTCATACCGATGAAGCCGGTGAGCCCCGACAGGAAACAGCCGAGCACGAACGCTCCGGTTCGGAACCCGCCCGACGCGGCGAACGACAACGCGACTCCACCATCGGCGCGTTTCACCGCAGTCGACGTGAAGAACACGACGATCGCGAGCGGGACGAGGATCAGGCCGATCGTCTTGAACTGCCGCTTCAGGTAGGCCATTGCGCCTTCCTGAATCGCCTTGGCGATCTCCTGCATCTTCGCGGTGCCCTGATCCTCGGCGAGCACGCGCCGCATGAGGAAGAAACCCACTCCGATGGCGAGCAGCGCGGTGAGCGCGGACCCGATGAGAATCAGCCACTCACCCCCATGCAAGTAGAAGGTCTGGTAGCCGCCTTCGGCGGCCAATACGTGCGTCATTTCTTCTTCCCCATGACTAGGCGGACTTCTGGACGTAGACCTGGTTGGCGACGGTTGCGCCGAGTGTGCGGTCCTTGCCGTCGACGCGGAGTACGAGCGGACCGTCGAAGGGATGTTTCTCCTTGACCTCAACCGTCACACCCGGCCGGAGGCCGAGCGTGTCGAGGAAGGCCACGATCTCGGGATCGGTGGAGCCTGGCACCGCGACGACTGCGGTGTCACCTGGTTCGAGCGCGTACAGCGGCGGCATGAGCGGCAGCTCGGCCGTCTCCTTCGCGGGAATCGGGAACCCGTGCGGGCACGTCTCCGGTCGGTGGAGCGCCACGAACAAGCGGTCCTCGACCTCTTGGGGGATCTCGTGCTCGAAACTCGTGGCGAGCCGGTCGGCCTCGTTCCACGCGTAACCGAGCATGTCGGCAAGGAACCGCTCGATGATCCGGTGCCGCCGCATCGACGAAAGCGCTGCCGCGCTTTCCGTCCTCGGTCAGCTCGACACCCTTGTACGGCTTGTGGTCGACGAGGCCGCGATCTGCGAGCCGCTTGATGGTCGCGGTCACGGTTCCCGGCGACAAACCGAGGCGTTCGGCCAGCACACCGGTGTGGGCGTCGCCGTCACGCGAAAGGCGATAAATCGCCTTCAATGCCTCGCGATCGGTCTTGGATAGGACTTCCATCTCGGCTTCGATGGCCGACAATATAAGTTTTGGCGCCCCAAAAGTCAATCCTCGGGCTCGGCCAAAGGTCAGTCCTTGAGGTGGTACGGAACCGATGTCACGACGGTGCCCTTGCGGAAGAGCAGGCGGCCCTTCAGCATCAGCGCGCTCTGGTTGTGGAGGAGCTGACCCCACCACGAGCCCACGACGAACTCGGGCACCACAACCGTGATGATGTCGTTCTCGTAACGGGCGTCGAGCTCGTCGATGAAGCGCAGGATCGGTCGCGAGAGCTCACGGTACGGCGAGTGCACGATCTCGAGCGGCACGTCGATCTTGCGCTCGGCCCACTGCCGTTCGATCCTCTCCTGCTCCTCCTCGTCGGACACGACCGTGACCGCGAGGAGCCGATTCGGCTGCAGCGATCGCGCGTAGGCCAACGCCTCGAGCACCCCGCGGTGCACGGTGCCGACGAGGACCACGACGGTGTGGTTCATCCGGCGCGGCTTGAAGTCGGCGCTCACCTTCAAACTCTCGGCGACGCGCGCGTAGTGCGAGTGAATCGCGCGGAACAACGAGATGACGACGAGCACGACGACGATCGATACCCACGCACCCCTCGTGAACTTCGTCGTCGCGATGATGATGAGAACGATGAACGTCGCGGTCGCGCCAACGGCGTTGATCGCGATGTTGCGGCGCCAACCGGGTTCGTGTTCCTTCTGATGGTGCCGCACCATTCCTGTCTGCGACAGCGTGAACGACGTGAACACGCCGACTGCATACAACGGGATGAGCTTCGTCTCGTTGCCGCCGAAGATCACCACGAGCGTTCCGGCCGCGATCGCGAGCACGAGCACGCCGTTGCTGAAGACGAGGCGGTCGCCGCGGTTCGCGAGCTGTCGCGGGAGGTAGCCGTCGCGGGCGATGATCGACGACAGCCTCGGGAAGTCGGCATACGCCGTGTTCGCGGCCAACGTGAGGATCAGGGCGGTCGATGCCTGCAGGACGTAGTACAGGAACCCCGAGCCGAAGACGGTGCGGCCCATCTGCGAGAACACCGACTCGCCGGTCTCGAGCGGGATCGGCTGCAAGTGATGCGCCAGCACGGAAACACCGAGGAAGAGCCCCCCGAGGATCACCCCCATCCAGACGAGCGTGATCGCCGCGTTGCGCGACTCGTTGCGTTGGAATGCGGGAACGCCGTTCGAGATGGCCTCGACTCCGGTGAGTGCAACCGCGCCCGAGGAGAAACCCCGGAGCAGCGTGAACAAGCCCAACGTGCCGGCGGTCGTGGCCCCGATGCCCAGTTGCTTGTGCAACTCCGCGATCTGGGCCGGAGGAAGATCCTTGGTCACGTTGAAAAACGAGATCGTCGGGAACGGGTGCAGCCCGAAGAGACTGAACTCGTGCGCCAGACCCCAGACGACGAGGCCGGTGAGCATGACGATGTACAGATAAGTAGGCAACGCGAAGATCCGGCCCGACTCCTTGATCCCGCGCAGGTTCGCAAGCGTGATCAACGCGATCGCCACGAGACACAGCAACACACGCTCGTTCGTCAGCGCGTTCAGCTGGGGAATCGACGTGACCGCGCGCACGCCGGCACACACCGACACCGCAACGGTGAGGATGTAGTCGACGAGCAGTGAGGCGCCCGCGACCTGAGACGCGGTCGCGCCGAGGTTCTCGCGGCTGACGACATAGGAACCGCCGCCGCTCGGATAGGCGAAGATCGTCTGGCGGTACGACGTGACCACGATCGCGAGCAACAGGGCGACGACGATCGAGATCGGCACGAGCTTCGAGAGCCCGAGAGCGAGGGTCGACGGCGCCACCGCGACGACGAGCAGGATCTCCTGGGTTGCGTAGGCCGTCGACGAGATGGCGTCGGACGAAAAGACCGCGAGCGCGATCGTCTTGATGATCCGTTGATGTTCTTGCTCGGAGGTCGCCAACGGGCGCCCCACGAGTACGCGTTTCAAGCTGTCGAGCACAGTCGTCCCGTCTACGCTCGGAGAGTTCGGCCGCCAGCATGCCATCGCCGGCGCCGTGAACCCCGCACTCGGTTTCACGCGATCGGCCACGAACCTCGTAGCATCCGCCGTCACTGCTTGGGACAGGGAGGCCGATCTTGCACGTCGTCGTCATCGGATGCGGTCGGGTCGGCAGCGAGCTGGCCGGCGCCCTCCTGAACTCCGGCCACACGTGTCGCGGTCGTCGACAAGAATGCCCGCGCCTTTCGCCGCCTGGGACCGGACTTCTCCGGCACGACCGTCGTCGGCTTCGGCTTCGATCGCGACCACCTCGCGCAGGCCGGGATCGAACAAGCCGGTGCTTTCGCCTCTGTGACGAACGGCGACAACTCGAACATCCTCTGCGCTCGCATCGCGCGCGAGACCTACGGAATCGAGCACGTCGTCGCCCGCATCTACGACCCGCGGCGCGCACTCATCTACCAACGTCTGGGCATCCCCACGGTCGCCACCGTCGCCTGGACCACCGACCAGGTGCTGCGCAGGCTGCTCCCCGGTGAGACCAGTCACGACTGGGTCGATCCGACCGGTCGCATCGGTCTCGTCGAGCGCACGATCCCGACCAGCGCCGTCGGAAAGAAGCTCGCCAAGCTCAATCGCCCGGGACGCTTCTGGTTGACCGCGGTGACCCGGTTCGGCAAGGCCCAGGTCGTCACCGCCGACCTCATCGGCCAGGAGGGAGACGTCCTCGTGTTCGTCTCCGAGATGGACGGGCTCGACGAGCTCCAAAAGCACATCGAGTCGGGAGGCGGCGACTGATGCGGGTCGCGATCGCGGGCGCGGGCAATGTCGGGGTGTTCATCGCGAACGACCTCGTCGCAACCGGCCACGAAGTGCTGGTGATCGAGCGGAGCCAGGACGTCGTCCAGCGCGTGCAGCCGCACGCGACCGAAGGCGTCGAGTGGATCGTCGCCGACGCGTGTGAAGTCGCGTCGTTGCGGATCGCCGGGCTCGAACGCTGCGACGTCGTCGTCGCGGCCACCGGCGACGACGAGGACAACCTCGTCATCTCACTGCTCTCGAAGCAGGAGTTCGGCGTCCCGCGCGTCGTGGCGCGCGTGAACCACCCGAAGAACGAGTGGCTCTTCAACGAGAACTGGGGCGTCGACCTCTCGGTGTCGACCCCGCACCTCATCACCGCGCTGGTCGAAGAAGCAGTGTCGGTCGGGCGGCTCGTGCGCATCCTGCAGTTCGAAGGCGGCAACGTCCGCCTCGTCGAGGTGACGCTCGCCGAGAACGCACCGGTCGTCGACAAGGCGATCCGCGATCTCGACATCCCGCGCGACGCCACGATCGTTGCGGTCGTGCGCGGCGAGCACGTCGTGATGCCACGCGGCGACACGGTGTTCGAATCCGGCGACGAAGTGCTCGCGATGGTGACGAGCGACTCCGAGGACGACGTGCGCCAGATCCTTACCGGCGGCTGAGAGACAGCTTCACAAGAGCTGATACACGGGGTTGTACATCAGGCAATCGTTGCCAGTGCCGCTCCCGCTGTTCGAAGACTTGTGCTTCGTCACAACGCCGTCGAGCAGGACGCGGCGTCCGGGGGAAAGGCCGGCGATCTTGCGCCGACCGAGGAACACCGCGGTAACGCTGCCGCGCCCGTCTTGTACCGTCGCCTCGAGTGAAGCCGCACCCGCACGAGGAACGATGCGCACAGAACGAATCTCGCCGGCGATCCGTACGGGCTGTCGAAGTTGCAAGCCGTCTATCGGCGTTCCGCCACGCTCCGTGGACCACGTGACCAACTGCTCACGGTCCTGCTCGTCGACCGGCTTTGTGAACTTCTCGACGAATTTTCGCATTGGCACGCGAAAGCCTCCTACTCAGGTTCCGAGGCTAGCGCCGCGCGGATGAGAAGATGACACCTGTGCCGTTCTCTCTTCGATCATTCAGCGCGGGTGCCATCGTGCTCGCGCTCTCCCTTGCGCTCGCCGCGTGCGGCGGTGGGAGCAAACACAACAGCAAGTCCGGCGTCACGACGCCCAAGGTCCTCGCGGTGAAGACGTCCGTGCTGAAAGTCGGCAGCGTCGACGTCGAAAGCGCGGGTCCGGCGAATCCGATCGACCCGGCAACGGGCAAGGCGGTGCTCGGGGTCGCACAGTCGTACATCGACAACGCAGTGTTCGCGCCACTCAAGACCGGCAAGGTCGGTACGGGGTACGGCGCGTTGTTCGACGCCGGCGTGAAGCCGGGCGCCACCGGTCCCGATGCCGCGCGCGCTGACAGACGTCTCGGTCGGAACGGTGACGAACCTCACGACCAAAGCCACGCCCGTGCACATGTCGACGCTCGAAGGAAAGCTCGGTGAGGTCATGTACCTCGCGACCGACTTCGACATCGACCTGAAGGCAACCGGCGACACGGGCCCGTTGCAGATCCATCGCCACATCGAGCTGACGTTCGCGCCGACCGGAAAGACGTGGCTCGTGACCGCGTACCGGGTCACCGCGATCCGCAAATCGACCGCACGCACGACGACGACAACCGCGACCGGAGGGACGAAGCCGTGATCGGACGCAGGACGAAGCGCGTGCTGCTCGCGCTCGCGGGCGCGACGACGGCGCTCATGCTCGCGTGCGTCGGCGATCTTCGCGGCGTGGATGGCGGGAATCCACGTTCCGCTCGCATCAGGCGCCACGTATCTCCGCGTCGAGAAGCTGACACCGACGGCGGCCGCAGATCGCGTCGGTGGTGGTCCGAGTGCGCCGTTCTTCATCCTGTTGGTCGGCAACGACTCGCGTCCGGGAGTCGGCGGTGCACGCGGCGACGCGCTCCACGTGCTCGGCGTGAACCCGGCGAAGCATCAAGCGACGATGATCGACATCCACGCGACACGTGCTGGAACGGCGACAAGATCAACGTCGGCAATACACGCGGACCCCGCTGCGCAGGCCAACGATGTCGGCGGTCTCGTCGGCGTGCAGATCTCGTACGTCGTCGACGTCGACTTCGCCGGGCTTCACGGGCCTGGTCGACGGCATCGGTGGCGTCGACGTCAACGTGCCGATGCAGATGCACGACACGTTCTCGGGCGCGTACTTCAGTCCCGGCAAGACCCACATGAGCGGGACACAGGCGCTGTCGTTCTCGCGCGACCGCCACGACTTCCCGACGAGCGACATCGTTCGCACGCACAATCAGGGGATCTTGATCCTCGACGCGATGCGTCAGCTGCGGGCGCAGATGCAGAACGCGCCGGGCGAGTTCAAACTGCTCGCCCTGCTCGGACGGCACGCGCAACTCGACGGCATCGGCATGCAGGACCTGTACCGGCTGGGCCGGGTGGCGTTCTCGCTCAACCCCGACCAGATCCAGAACATCACGATGCCGTACACAGGCGGCGGTTGTCTCGGCCTCGGCGCCGGTGCGCAAGGCCTCTTCGCCGACTTCCGCGACGACGCAGTAGTCGAGGCACCGCACTGACACGGGTTCTCGTTCGTGGCGCAGCCGATCGGTACGCTCGGATCGATGCCACTGGAGCCCGAGTCCGTAGACGCGCGTGCGGCGCTCGACGAGCTCGCGGCCGATCCGGAACTGCTCGGTCGCTGCGTCCACCGGGAGGTGCTGCCGGAACGTCCGGCGCGCTACCAGGCGCTCACCGCACCTCTGCATCCCGAAGTCGAGGCCCGTATCGCGGCGCGCGGTATTCCGGGCTTGTACGCGCACCAGGCGGCCGCGATCGACGCGCTGCGCGCCCGGCGGTCGGTCGTCGTCGCGACCGGAACGGCGTCGGGCAAGTCGCTCTGTTACCAGGCGCCGATCGTGTCGTCGGTCGTCGAAGGCAATCGCGACACCGCGCTCCTGCTGTTTCCCACCAAGGCGCTCGCGCAGGATCAGCTGCGCGCGCTGCGCTCGTGGCTCGTACCGGGCCTGCGCGCGGTCACCTACGACGGCGACACCGCCGGCGACGACCGCGCGTGGGCGCGCAAGAACGCGAACGTGGTGCTGACGAATCCCGAGATGCTGCACATGGGCATCCTCCCGTCGCACAAACGGTGGGCCACGTTCCTCATGCGGCTGCAGTACGTCGTCGTCGACGAGCTGCACACGTTGCGCGGGATCTTCGGATCGCACGTCGCCCACGTGCTGCGCCGCCTGCGCCGACTGTGCGAGCACTACGGCTCGGATCCCACGTTCTTCTTCGCGAGCGCGACGATCGGCAATCCCGGCGAGCTCGCGAGCGCGCTGTGCGGTCTCGACGGTCGAAGAGATCGTCGACGACGCATCACCACGCGCCGAACGGGTGCTCGCGTGCTGGCAACGCCCGCTCCTCGACGCGCACTCGGGCGCGCGGGCGTCGGCGAACATCGAGACCGCCGAGCTCATGACCCGCTTCGTGCGTTCGGGTCATCAGACCCTCGCGTTCACGCGGAGCCGGCGGGGGGCCGAGGTCGTCGCGCAGTACGCGCGCCGCCGCCTGGCCGCGGTCGCACCCGACCTCGCGGATCGCGTCGCCGCGTATCGGGCCGGCTATCTCCCCGAGGAGCGGCGCGCGCTCGAGGTCGATCTCTCGAGCGGACGCCTGCTCGGCATCGCGGCGACCAACGCGCTCGAGCTCGGCATCGACATCGGCGGTCTCGACGCGGTCGTGCTCAACGGATTTCCCGGCACGCTCGCGTCGATGTGGCAACAGGCCGGACGTGCCGGTCGCACCGGTCGGCGTTCCGCCGCGGTCCTCGTCGCGGGCGACGACCAACTCGACCAGTGGTACGCCGCGCACCCGAGCGAGTTGACGCGGCGCGCGCCCGAGCGGGCGGTCGTCAATCCGCAGAACCCGTTCATCGTTCGCGCCCAGGTCGCGTGCGCGGCGAACGAGATGCCGCTCACGCCCGACGACGAGCGATGGTTCGGTCCCGGACTCGACGACGCGGTGCGCGAACTCGTGCACGCCGACGCGCTCACACCGCGCGGCGGGGTCATGTACTGGTCGGGCGGTCACTCCCCCGCGCGCGACGTCGGGCTCCGCAGTGGTTCGTCGGTCGAGTACCGGCTCCTCGACATCGAGAGCGAGCGCACGATCGGCACCGTCGACGACGCCCGCGTGTTCTCCGTCGCACATCCCGGACGCGGTGTACCTCCATCAAGGTCGCCAGTTCCGCGTCGAGCGGCTCGACTGCGACGAACACATCGCGATCCTCGAGCCGTACGACGACGCCGACGAGTACACCCAGGCGCGCACCACGACCGACATCACGATCGTGAGTGAGGACGCGTTCGCACCGTTGGGCGACGCGATCGTGCACCTCGGGACCGTCGAGGTCCGCAATCAGGTCGTCGCGTTCCAGCGCAAGCAGATATCGACCAACAGCGTCATCGAAGTGCGCGAGCTCGACCTGCCCGAGCGATCGCTCGTGACACGCGCGTGCTGGTACACGATTCCGCCCGAGGTCGTCGACCGCGCCGGCATCGCACGCGTCCGAGATCGTCGGCGCGGTGCACGCCGCCGAACACGGACTGATCGGGATGCTGCCGCTGTTCACGATCTGCGACCGCTGGGACGTCGGCGGCGTCTCGATGGCGCTGCATCCGCAGACCGGGCAACCGACGATCTTCGTCTACGACGGCTATCCCGGTGGCGCCGGCATCGCCGAGCTCGCGTTCGAAGCGGCGACGCGCCACGCACGCGCAACGCTCGATCTCATCACCGCGTGCTCGTGCGACGACGGTTGCCCGTCGTGCGTGCAGTCACCGAAGTGCGGCAACTGGAACGAGTACCTCGACAAGCGCGCCGCCGTCGCGTTGCTCGACGGTGATGACGCCCGAGCGTCAGCAGTTGTCGCCGGGCGCGCGATCGGCCAGGTAGCGCCCGAGCTCGGCTTCGGTCGGCCACGCGAACGGGTCGGAATCGAAATCGGGCGGCGAGACGCAGCGGCCCACACGGCCTCCAGCGCGTCGATCCGGCGGGTGAGCCGATCGACCGCTTCGGTCAATGCGCCGAGCAGCTCGGCCAGTGCGTGATCGACGTCGCTCACGACGTCGGCCCCGGAGTCGGGAGCATCCGAGCTCATGGCGTCTCCGCCGGGCGGCTCGATGCCGGCTTCGGCTTCTTCGGCGTCCATCCACTCGCGCAGTCGGCGTCGTTCGCGGTCGAGCTGCACGAGCCGTTCCATCATCGCGGCGCGCGGGTCGACGACCGCCTCGACCGGCTCCTCGACAACCGGCTCCTCGACAACCGGCGCCTCGGCCGGCAACGCTTCGAGGACGGGCGGGGCCTCGACGACGGGCTCCTCCACGACCAGGGCTTCGACCAGTTCGTCCACGACGGGCTCGGCAACAACCAACTCGACGACCGGCGACTCGACCAACTGCTCCTCGGCCAACTGCTCCTCGGCCACCGGCTCCTCGACCAACGGCTCCTCGACCAACGGCGACTCGGCCACCGGCTCCGCCAAGGGTTCCGGACGCGCCGATTCGCCCGGCGTCACCGACGCCGAGCGAGACCCGATGAGTTGTTCCGTGAACGGCAGCGCGGGTTGAACCGGCGGGGCCGGGCCGGCGCGCGCCGACTGCAGCTCGTCGGTTTCGAAGTTCGGGCTGCGCGCCCGCGCTCGTTCGCCCACGATGTCCTGCTCGTCGCGATGTGTCTCGACGAGCTGGACGATCACATCGGTGAGCCGTACCAGTTGCTTGGCGAGGTCGACGGACTCGTCGCTCGCGGCCGGGACCCATCCCGGCGGACCGAGGCTCCGTCCCGCCGCGGGCATCCACTCCCGACGGCGGCTCGACGCTCGCATCTCGAATCCGAACCACAACGCCGCGCCCAGAAGGGCGAGGATCGCGAGCACTGTCACGATCGGTTGCTTCCACCACGGCTTGCCGGACGCGGCGGTTGCCGCGTTCGACGTCGCCGACGAGTCCGAGGCGATTGGACTGGTGGGTGTCGGACCGGCGGTGGTCGGTGGCGAGAGATCGGTCGCCGCGCCTCCGAGCCGCGACGACCAGGACGCCACGTTGCCTCCGCCGTATTCGAGATCTACTGCGATGTCGCTCGCCGTTCCCTCCGGTGGAGCGTTCCAGTCGAGGTTGACGGTCGTATCGCGACTTGCTGCAAGGTCGGCGTGGAACGGCAGCGTCTGCGGCTTGTCGCCTGCGACGCGCACGTGTCCGGTGACCTGCGCACCTTGCACACCGAAGTTGCGCAGCACGACCGCGAGCTGGTGGCGTGAACCTTGATCGACGCGATGCACGTCGGCGATCGCGATCTGCGCGGTCGGCGTGCCGCGCACGTCGATCGAAACCGGGAATGTCTGATTCGCGGTTCCGGCGACCGGGCTGCCGTCGGCCGCGGCGACCGCGCTCTCCACCGTCGCGCTGACGTGCGCGAGTGCCGATTCCGGCTGCGTGTCGTGCGGCACCGCGATCGTCATCGGGACGGTGACCGCCGCGTGCGGATCGAGTTGGATCGCGTCGTCGCCGAACGCGAGCCACGACGCGGCCGCGGTCCCGAGATTGCCGGTCGCGTCGGTCGCGGTGAGCTTGACGTCGAGGCGGAGGTTCGCGGTGTGGTTCGACACGACGAGGTCGTGCTCTTCGGACGCGCCCGGATCGAGCGTCACCGCGAGACCGGAACCGGTGACTTGCGCGAGCGAGAGGCCGAGCGCGTCCGCGGGAACCGTGGTTGCGGACGAGGCGGACGCGGCGGCGGTGGTTCCGGGCGCGCTCGGTTCCGCGGCGACGGGTCGCGCCGCGACGAGAAATACAGCAGTGACGCCCACGAGGAGCGCGATCGTCGCCTCATGTCCGATGTCGGCGGCGGCGCTCGGAGCACCGACCACCGCGGTCTCATCGGTCAAACGTGCGCGATAGTTGACGGGGCCGGAGGCCCGGCTTCGCCGCCTCACGACTACCGCCGCGGCCACCAGGACCACGAAGAGCGCGCCCGCGAGGATGAGCAGCGGATTCACGCCCGGATCCGTGACCGCGGACCGTCACGTTCCGTAGCGCGTTCTCGAGCTGGCTCTGCGCCGCGCCCGCGATGACGACCGTGCCGCTCCAGCGTCGTTCGGCGCCCGCCTTCGTAGGTCAGGTCGACCTCGACGTGATGCGTGCCGGGCACGACGGTCTTCGTCCACGGCATCGGGTAGACGATCGCCGTGCCCGACACGAACGTGTCGATCTTGAACGAGATAGTCCGTATTGGTGTCGGCGACCCGGATGACGCCGTTGCCGTGCGCGAAGGCGTTGCCGGTGTTCGCGATGTGCACGCCGAGCTCGACGCCGTTCGGCGTGGCCTTCGGCTCGGCGCCGCTCACCGTCGAGGTTCGGCGCCCGCGGGCCGGGAACGTCGACCTCGACCGCGATGCCCCGCTGGAAGCGCACGGCCATCGAGAAGCCGGCCTTGCCCGGCGGCCGGGCGCGCCGCCTTCGTGTCGTCGGCCGACAACGGCACCGATGCGCTCACTGCCGCGAGGTACTGGCCGGGCGTGGCGTCCGGGGGCACGTGCACGGTGAACGGCACGTCGCGCTGCTGCGTTGGACGCCAACGTGACCTGCGGGCTCGAGACGACGATCCACCGCGACGTCAGCGCCTTCGCGCTCCCGGGCTGGCTGAGCTGCACGCCGGTGAGGTCGCCGGTGACTGGCGTCGACCGCCTCGATCATCGACCGTGACCGGGTGGTCGTTCGGTGTTCACGACCCGGAAGCTCTGGGTGACGCGTGTCACCGGGATTGGCGTCGAGCAGGTAGAAGTTGCCCTTCGGGCGAGATCTTGGACCCGGGCGGCACGCGTCGCCGCGACCACGTCGCCGAACTTCCCGGCGCCGGCCGGTGCGATCGCACCCACCGACGCGATGAAGGCGGTCGCCACGAAGACGACCGCACGTCGAGCCCGTCGCATCTCGCTGCCTCCCGGGTATTGCGCTTCGGATAGCGAAAGCGCCGGCCCAGGCCGAGAGCCCGGACCGGCGCTTCCTAGCGATACCTAATCGGCAATCACGGCCCGTTCACGATGGCAATGGTCGCCGTCGTGGTGTACGGCGTCGCCGAGGCGATCGCGTTCGCCGGGACGACCAACTTCAGGATCTGCGGCGACACCAGGTAGGTGCCCATGCCGGCCACGGTGCGTCACGCCGTCGGGACCGAGCGGCGCACCACCGTTGTGCGCGCCGAGTCGGCACCGGGTCGGCGGTCGGCCTGATGATCGTCTTCGCCGTCGTGAAGTCGACGTTCGGGTCGGCCCAGACGCCACCCATGGTCGGAGTCGGTGTTGCCGCCTGCGTCACGACCGCGGCGTTCATCTGGGCGCCGGCCGCGAGCACGATGTCGTGGTTGACCGGCGTGCCGTCGGGGAAGTTCGGGACGGCAGCGTGACGTGCCAGCCCGCGCCGGAGCCCGAGTCGTCGATGACCGTGAACGGAGCGATCACCGCGCTCGTGAGCTGCGGCGTACCGTTCATGGTGACGTCGTTGAAGTTGCCAACGGTCGGGTACACCGTGCCCCGTGGCGACGGCCGTGTCGAAGCGGGGTCCGACACCGGCGGTGATGGTGAAGCCGGGGGTGCTGTCCTGGCTGTACTGGGTCAGCGGAGGCCGTGCCCGCGCTGACCGCAGTGAGGAGCGACGCCGCCGCCGCAGCTGCGAAGAGCTTCTTCTTCATGGACATGGTTGATTCCTTGGGTCGACGGCTCGGCCTCCGTGCCGGGCATTGGGGCTGAGATCGGCCCTCTTTCGAGGACCCCTTGAGCGGAACGTGTGCCCGCTGAGCGCAACGTGGCGGAAATCACCACTGTGAGCCGTGTGGTTGCTGGGGTCGCGCGCGATTCGTGAGATCACATTTCTTTCCCGGCCGCGTACGAATCTCTCGGGGGTTCGCACGGTTGCGAACGGTTGGCCGCGAATTCGCCCGTTACGGTTCGCGGGCCGGCGCGTCGACCTCGGCGCGCGACCGCGCGTCGCGCGCGCTCCGATCACGAGCGTGACCTCGGCGGCCAGTCGTTCCGGACGGAGCCGCCGCGCAATGACAGGTCAGCAATCGCGCGCCGTTGTCGGTCGCGGTCCGGCGGGCGACGGCGCACGCCGCGGCCGGCGACTCGCCCGAGTGCGAGCCGATCGGCCGCGGCGAGCGCCGACGCGTCGGCCGCGTTGTTCGCCCGCGACTTCTCGGCCGCGGCGCCGCCGAGCCGGGCCACCGCGGTGCAGAGCAGCATCGCGACCACGATCACCGCCGCGAGGAGCACGCTGACGTTCCCCGCGCGTCGTCGCGCGACTCATTGCCGCTCGACCCGCATCACCGAACGGCCGTGCAACGTGAGGTCGGGCAGGAACACGCCCGACGAGCGGAAGGTCGGTGCGCGAGACGTAGGTGACCGCGACCTCGACCGGTTCGCCGACCCGGCCGCGGCGAACGACCCGGACCTGCGCGCCGGGCAGGTTCTGCTGCGCGGCCGCGGCGATGCGCGCCGGGTCGCGGCTCACGCGTCGCTTCCCGCGCCGCGTCGCGCGCCGCGTGGGTCACGAGGATCTCGTCGCGAGCCACGAGCGCGACCTGGAACAGCAACGCCAGCAGCGCGAAGACGAGCGGCAGCACGAGCGCGAGCTCGACGGTCGCCTGCCCGTGGTCGGGACGCGCGCGTGACGCGCGCGTCCCGACCACCCACGAGGGGCAGATGCATCAGAACTGCAGAAGGCCGTGAACGACGGTGTCGAACAGACCTCCGATGAGGTTCGTGTGCGTCGCCCACGTGAGAACGAGCCCGGCGATCGCGGCGGCCGAGATCATCACGAGCGCGTACTCCGCGGTGCTCTGACCGGACTCCGAACGATCACGGCGTCGCAGCAGCGAGAACACGGCATTCGACAACAGTTGCAACACGTTCGACCTCCAGGTCGACGAACGCACGCCCGGGCGTGCGGAGTGGATGCGAGGAAGGGGCGGCCGGTCAGCGCGTGATGCCGGCGACAACCGCCGGAACCACGGTGAGCAGCGCGAAGGCGGGCAGGATGCAGCCCACGAGCGGGAAACAGAGACGGACGGGCACGGTGCGCGCCCGGGCCTCGGCCCGCCGGCGAAGATCGGCGCGCAGTTCGGACGCGAGCCGCGCCAGCGCGGGCGCCGCCGGAGATCCGAGGCGCGCGCTCGTGCGCAACGCGTCGGCGAGTCCGCGCGCGTTCGGGCGTGCGCCGACCCAGCTCCCGAAGCGCGTCGTCGAACGACTGACCGATCGCGCACGCCCGCACGACCGCGTCGAGATCGCGCGCGACGAGCGGCGGCGACCAGCGCGCGCCGAGCTCGACCGCGAGATACGGCGTGTGTCCGGCGCCACGCCGACGCCGACGAGATCGACCGCGACCGCGACCTGGCGAGCCATCTCGTCGTCGAGGCGCCGCCGCCGGCGCGAGCGGCCGGGCGCGCGCAGCACGCGACCGACCGTGCGCACCGGCGGGAACGCGGCGGCCTGCCGGCCCGACGCGCGGAGCGTCCGCGCCACGTGGCCGCGGCGCGCCCGGCGCGGCGTCAGACTCGCGCAACCGATCCGCGGCCGACAGTCGCCGCACGACGGCGACGAACGGCAGCCCGACGACTGCGCCCCACGAGATCGCGAGTACCGCGATCACGCCCGGCTCCCGCTCCGCACGATGCTGCGCATCCACCAACCGCCGAGAGCCTTCGAGCCCGAGACCGATGAACAGGCACGACGCGCCCGAACGTCGTACCGGTGAGCACGTGCAGCGCGTGCGGATCGACGAGCGCCGACCACGCGATGTACGCGATCGGCGCGCCGCCGACCACGAGCGCCGACATGCGCGCCTGCGACGACAACGCCCGCGCTTCGGCTGCGACCGCGAGCCGATCGCGGAGCGACGTCGCCAGCCCGTCGAGCGCATCGGCCGATCGACCGCCGACCGACGCGCACATCGCGAGCGCGCCGGCGGTGGCGTCGACACCGGACACGTCGCGCTCCTTCGACCAGGCGCCCAGCGCCTGGGCGAGCGACGCACCGAGCCGAACGCGCGTGCTCGACGCGCGCCATGTCGGCGGCGAGGGGACCGTCGCCGCCCGCGACGGCATCCGATCGCGGTCGCGACCGTGCCGCCCGATCGCAACTCCGACGCGACCCGTTCGAGCGTCTCCGGGACCGCGGCCGCGATCTGCCGCGCCCGCCGCTCGTGCATTCCCAGCACCACGACCGGAACGACCACCACCACCACGACCGAGACCACCGAGCGCGATCTGCGGACCGCCGAATCCGAGCCCGACCACGCCGCGCGACCGCGACGAGCCACATCCAGGTCGAGAGCGCGCGTTCGGCCGGCATGTCGATCGCCGCCGCGTCGAGCGCCCGCTCGATGCGATGCGAAGCCACACCGGCACGCGCCGGGCCGGCCGCGACGATCGAAGCGCAAGCGGTCGGCGACCGCGTACCGCCGCGCCCGGTGCGCGAACCACGACGAGAGCGGCGCCACCGAACACCGCGACGATCAGGATCCGCACACGGACCACTCCCGCGCGAGATCGATCTCGGTTCGGCGTGCCGGCCGCGACGGTGACGCGCACACGACGAGACGGTCGTCGACGCGAGCCAACAGCTGGTGGGTCGACGACCCGCGACCGGACCGACCTCGGAGACGGCGACGATCGGCGCGGCGGCCGTCGCGTCCGCGCCGAACCTGCACGATCGCGTCGATCGCCGCCGTCAGCTGCTGCGAATCGCCGGCAGCGGCAGCGGAACGTCGGCGCCGAGCGCGAGCGTCTCGATGCGCGCGATCGCGTCGTCGGGACTGTTCGCGTGCACGGTCGAGAGCGAGCCGTCGTGGCCGGTGTTGCACGCCTGCAGCATGTCGAGCGCTTCGCCGCCGCGCACCTCGCCGACGACGAGGCGGTCGGGGCGCATGCGCAGCGCACTCCGAACGAGATCGCGCACGCTCACCGCGCCCGTGCCCTCCGCGTTCGCGGGCCGGGCTTCGAGCCGGACGACGTGGGGCTGCTCGAGCCGCAGCTCGGCGGTCTCCTCGATCGTCACGATCCGCTCGGCCGGATCGATCGCCCGCGCCAGCGCGTTGCAACACGTCGTCTTGCCCGAGCTGGTCGCGCCCGACACGACGAGGTTCCATCCGGCGCGCACGATCGCCGTCGAACAGGAACGCGACCTCGGCGTCGACCCCGAACGCGTCGAGCGGAACCGCGACGCGCACCGAAGCGGCGGATCGAGACGCACGGACCGTCGGGGCGAGCGGCGGGAGGACCGCGTGCAACCGCGAGCCGTCGGCGAGCCGCGCGTCGACCATCGGCGACGCGCGATCGAGGCGCAGCCCGAGCGGCGCGATGACCCGCTCGACGACGCGGACGATCGTCGCGGCGTCGATCTCGCACGACCACCGGCACGATCCGGCCCGCGCGCTCGACGAACACGCGATTCGCGCCGTTCACCATGATCTCGGTGATCGTCGGATCGGCGAGCAGCGGTTCGAGCGGCCCGAGTCCGCCGACGTCGTCGACGAGTTCGTCGAGCACGACATCGGCCGTCGCCGCCGCGAGCAGCGGCGCCTCCTCGCGCAACATCCGCGCGAGCCGGGCCCGCAGCTCGGGCCGTCGAGCAACGCCGGGTCGAACGGCGCGTCGAGCAGCCGCCGATGCAAGCGTCGCGCGCAGCGCGGGGTCGCGCAGTTCGCTACGCGATCCATTGCGGACCGACGCGTCTCGCAGCGACCGGCTCACGCCGCCTGCTCGTCGTCGAAGCAGCCGACCCGGAGGCAGCGCGTGGTGCAGCGGCCGACCGAGACTGTCGGGCAGTCGGGTCGGGCAGCACACCGGCGTCGACCGCTCGCGCGATCGACGTGCGGGCCGGGATCGTCGCGAGCACCGGAATACCGAGCACGTCTTCGACGTCGGGCGCGCCGAGCGACCGTCCGTGCTCGTCGATCAGGATCGCGCCGACCGCCTCGGTGATCGCGGGATGCCGAACCGCACGTCGCAGTCCGAGATAGCAGCCCCGCACGACCACGATCCCGGGGCCGGCCACCTCGGCGAAGGCGCGGAGCGCCGGATCGTCGAGCCGACCGAGATCGCACACTCCCGGCCGCGGATCGGCGTCGAGCGCGACCGCGAGCGCGGCGCCCGCCTCGGGCGCGGCCGCGGACGCCGTGCGCATCACCCGCGGGCAGGAGCACGAGCCGGGGCGCGACACTCGACCGCGAGATGATCGAGCGCGTCGGTCGGCGCGGCCGCGCCCGCGCGCATCCAGTCGAGCAGCCCGGGCGCGGGATCGTGCGCGAGCCCGAGCACCGCGGGTTGGTCGCCGGCAGAGATCGACGATGCGCGCGTCGGTTTCCCGGGCGAGCACGAGCGCGGCCGCGGCCGCGATCACCGACGTGCCGGAGCCACCTTTCGGCGACCAGAAGCACACGAGCATGAGCATCTCCCCACGTCCGGGCGCACCCGTCGTTGTGCATGGTGCGCGGCGACAGACGGGGAAGAGAGGGGGAGAAGCCGCGAGAAGAAAGCAAGCGCACGTTAGGTGGGTGGCCACGCGAACGTCAAGGGCGCACGACCGCCGCAACATAGGCTTCGCGTTCGTGGAGGCCGCGTTCTTCGATCTCGACAAGACGGTGATCGCGACGAGTTCCGTGATGGCGTTGGGCGGCACGTTCTATCGCGACGGTCTCATCTCGAAGCGCACGATCGTGCGCGGGCTCTACGCGCAAGTCGTCTATCTGCTCGTCGGCGCCGACGACAACAAGATGGAACGCATGCGCGAAGCGATGCTCGCGTTGACGAAGGGCTGGGATCAACAGCACGTCAAGGAACTCGTACGCGAGACGCTCGACGTCGTGCTCACGCCGATCATCTACGCCGAAGCGCTCGAGCTGATCGAGGAGCATCGCAAGGCCGGACGCAAGACGGTGATCGTCTCGTCGTCGCCGGCGGAAACCGTCGAACCGATCGGCGACTACCTCGGCGTCGACGACGTCATCGCGACCCGCGCCCGCCTCGACGACACAGGGTCGCTACACCGGCGAGCTCGAGTTCTACGCGTACGCCGCGCACAAGGCCGACGCGATCCGCGAGATGGCGGTGGCGGAGTCGCTCGACCTCGCGTCGTCGTACGCGTACTCCGACTCGATCACCGACCTGCCGATGCTCGAACTCGTCGGCAATCCGGTCGCCGTCAATCCCGATCGCGAGCTCGCGCGCGTCGCGCGCGAACGGGAATGGGAAGTGCGCTACTTCCAGCGTCCGGTGCGGCTGCGCGATCGCGTTCCGGTGCCGCCGAAGGGGCCGACGCTCGCCGCCGGTGGCGTCGCGATCGCGGCGGGCACTGCAGTCGGCGTCTACGTGTGGCTGCGCAGGCGAGCGTCGGCGTAACAACGACGCCACGCGAAAAGGGCCGTCAACGTGAAAAGGCGTGTGCAGGGAGTCATCGACTCCTCGCACACGCCGTTCACATCAGAGTGCTCAGGCTTCGCGCACCTTCTTGGCAATGACCGCACCGAGCGCGACGAGCACGAGGAGCAATAGGACCTTCTTCACGATCAACCTCCTGCTGACGACGACGGGGCGACCTTAGCGGGCGCGCCCGAGCGTCGCACTCGAGGTCTGCCGGCCGGCCGGACGCTGGGCGGGTAGAGTGGTTGCACCCGACCGGCCGGCAGACTCCCGATCTATCCGCGGCCGCCGTGGCCGCCGCTTTGGGAACCGCTGGTACCCGAACTGTCGTGACCCGAACCGTCGTGGCCCGAGCCATCCTGTCCCGCGGTCTGGTTACCCGAACCGTCGTGGCCGGAACCGTCGCGACCCGAGGTGTCACCGGCGACCGTCGTCTGTGTGGTGCCGTGACCCTCGTCGTCGCCTTGATCGTCCGCCTCGGTCTCGTTCTCGTCCTTGCCGTGGTCGGCGTCGCCGACCTCGGTGGTCGGCGTCGTGTCGGGCACCGTCGTCGACGTGTTGTCCACCGTGGTCGTCGTCGTGTCGCCGGCGACCGTGGTCGACGTGGTGTCGTCGCCCACCGTGGTCGACGTCGTGTCGTCGCCGACCGTGGTCGAGGTCTCGGTGTCGTCCGTCGTGGACGTGACCTCGTGCTGCTTGCGAACCCCGAGGGCACGGCCGCGGCGGGTGTTGGCCGCCGCGATTCGTCAGAAGGGTCGTACTCGTGACGGGGTGGTGACCCGGACCGTGACCACTCGTTCGCGGCGGCGACGCCGCCCACGCCCAGCACGACGGCAAAGCTTGCCGCGGCGGTAACGATCGTTCTGCGTGTCCCTCGCATCATGCGACTCCTAAGGGCTTGCCCGGCCCAGCGTCTCGTTCCGGGTGAGCGAGACGAACCGGCGGGAACACGCCGCGGGGTGGGTGCCGGGTTTGGCGGATCGGGTCGGAAGTCTCGAAAAAATCCGCGCGGCGGCCCGCAGACTCAGTTCGTGGCCTATCTCGCTCGTCAGACGCCCATTTTCGACCCGCACCCGGATACGCCACTCGCCGTGGTCGTTGCGGAAGCGGCACATCGATGTCGTTCGAGTCGGTGCTGTCCGTCGTCGCCTCGTAACCGCTCGCGGGGGAGACCGAAACGAGAGCTGAGGATTCCGTGCGAGAACCGCACGCCGATGCTGCCGCCCGGCGATTGGTACGTGTGGAGGCCGTTCTCCGGGGCGGGGTCGGTCGTTCCGGTCGTCGGGCCGCGGCCTTGACCGTTGCCACCGCCGGCGTCGCACGCCGTAGCGGGGTCGTCCCGGGCGTTGTCGGCGGAACCGGACGTGGCGGCGTCGGCTGCACGCCGAGCGAGGGGTTGTTGCCCGACGGCACGGTCGACGTAATCGTCGTCGGGGTGGTGGTCGTTCACCTCGGCAGCGTGGTCGTCGAGGTGGTCGTCGAGGTCGACGCCGGCTGCTCGTGTGGTTGCGGGATGGTGGAAGACGGCGAGGAAACCTGCACGTGCGTCCGCCGGGAGCTGGGCGCGGCCAACGTTGCGACCGAACCGATCGCGACCAATGCGACGATCGCGCCACTGATCTTCACGCCCCGGCGCCGCGTACGGGCCCGCCGGAAACCGGGCCGCAGCGACGCGAGCGCCTCGTCGGCGCCGTCGACCTCGGGGGCGAGCGCCGACAGACCCGCTCGCCAACACGCGATCGATGTCGTCGAACGAATCGGGGCTCACGACTGTGGCTCCAGTGCATCGCGCAACGTGGACCGGGCCGCGTGCAGGTGGTATTTCACCGCACCTTCGCTGAGACCCATGGCGTGGGCGACGTCGGCGACGCTGAGGTCGTCGACGTAGAAGAGTGCGGCCGCGATGCCGTTGCTGCGGCGGCAGCTCGGCCAGCAGGGCCGCGAGCTCGGTCGGTTCCTTCGGCGCCTCGGCGACGACGGGATGCTGCGTCCGCAGCCGCGCGAACGCACGGCCACCCCGCTCGAGCTTGCGGAAGTGGTCGCGCATCCGATTCACGGCGACGTGGCGGATCCAGCCGACCGGGTCCTCGAGCCGAGACACTCGGTTCCAGCGCACGTACGCGCGCATGAATGCGTCTTGCACGCAATCCGCCGCGACCTCGCGATCGCCGGCCGCAACCGCGAGTGAGCGCACCATTGGACCGAAGCACCGCCTGAACGTGTCGTCGAAATCCAAGGAGCGGCCGGGAGCCGCTTCCTGGCCGTCTTCCATG
>CAVZAE010000018.1:0-322814 GCA_963773195.1 uncultured beta proteobacterium | reverse complement strand
ACGCCGACCACTTCCACAGCCGGGATGCCTAGCTGGCGAGCGCTCTGAGCAGCCGGAACTCTCGCGCCGGGCCAGCCGCTCGCTGATCTCCTTGTAGGGCGTACAGGATGCCATCGTCGTAGACGAAACGGACCACGTGCCGGGAGACGCCCGACGCTGCTCGATCTCGACCAGGCGCTCGTCCCGCCAGTCAGCGAGCGGCTCGGACCACGGCAGCGTGCAGCAGGCCGGCCGTGGTCAGCGGGAGGAGTGAAGACAAACCGCATCGCAGGCCCAGGTCACGTTATTTCGGCGGCCGTCGCGACCCGGCGCCACATGAACCGGTTCTTCTCCCCGTCACGAGCGAGCTGCGCCTTGTCGGGCTCGTCGTAGGCGTACGTTGCCTTGGCCCAGACGAGCGACTTCCGGCCCGACAGCACGTCGGCCAGGAGATCGCGCTTCGGCAACGTACGCATGTAGTCGGAATCCGCCATCTTTTTCTCATGCGCGGCGAGCGCGTCGCGGCAGTGGTCGTACTCCTCGGCCGTGGGCTTGCCTCCCCAGAGTGCCTCGACCGGCACCGCGAGCTTGTCGTTCCAATAGAGATCGAAGCTCCGCGACATCTGCGGCACCATCGGCCCCGCGACGAGAAGGTCGAAGTCGCCGAGCTCGACGTCGCTGCTCGCCTGGAAATACGCGTCGCCGATGTTGCGGCCTCCGGTCACGACCACTGCGTTGTCGGCGACGAAAAGCTTGTTGTGCATCCGGTAGTTGAGCCGCTGCCCCTCGAGCGCGAACTCCGTCCAGCGCAGCATCCCGAGCTCGCCCCGGATGACGTACGGGTTGTAGATCCGGATCTCGATGTTCGGGTGCGCGGCCAGCGGGCGGATGACCGAGTCGTCCTCATGGGTCACCGCGTCGTCGATCAACAGGCGGACACGGACGCCGCGGTCGGCGGCTTCGCGGAGCGCGGCGAGCAAGAGCTTCCCGGTGTCATCCTGGCGGAACAGGAAGTACTGCGCGTCGATCGTGCGCTGCGCCCGTCGCGCGAGCGTCATCCGCAGCGCAAAGCTGTCGGTGCCGTCGACCAGCAGCCGAAACCCCGACAAGCCGGGGTGCAACTTCGCTTGCGCCTGGACCTGTCGCCCAAGCGCAAGGGTTTCGGGATGCTCCAGCGCCGTCGATTCAGGCTTGGGCGCATCGAGGCCCGGCGGCAGCGTCGCGCAACCGGCGAGCTGCAGGAGCACGACGACGGCTACGACACTGGCACGCGCGCCGAACGTAGCGCGCTCCCACCAAAGGGGCGTCAAAATAGTCTCGCACAGCCCCCGACATAACCGTGCGCGCCCTGTGCCACCCAAAGGGGCGCAGGGCCGGCCGGTCCGCCGCGGACTGCGGCGGCGGTCTAGTAGTGCTTGTGTTCCTGCGCTTCCTGCTGGATCTTCTGACCGCCCTTGGAGATGTCCTCGCCCGCCCCTTGCACGGTATTGCAACCCGCCAGTACCGCGGAGCCGAGTGAAAGCGACAGCAACAGCAACAGGATCTTCGACGTCATGATGTCACCTCTCCGATTGTTGCGGGACCCGCGTCCCATGATGTAGTCCAATTCTCCCGTGATGTAGGCCAATTCCTATCAACCTCACCGGCCTCGAAGATTCAGCAAGCGCCGTGCCATGTTCGCAACACCGCGTCCGCACAAGCGAATGGCGACGTGATGACGATCGACACAGCAACGCGTCCCGCGCAAATGTTGCGTGCGATGGCAGCATTTGCACTGAGCGCAGCGTCACGGGCGTCCCAGGCGAGTCGCGGACGGTTCGCTGATGCCGAGATTGTCGGCGCGCCGGGGCGGCGCCTCGACGTGGCCGGCAACGCCGACGCCGTGCACATGGACAAGCTCGCCGCCGAACCATGCGGATACGGCAAGCAGGCTCATCCCAAGCACCGACACCGCGAGCCCGACCTCGAACTCCGGCGGATCCTGGCTACGGACCCAAAGGTTCACCGCATAGAGCGCGACGACCACGAGGTTCAGCGCAAGATGCCGGGACGCGAGCTCACGCTGGCGCCGCTCGACCAGCGAGCGGTAATCGATCAATCCCGGGACGGCTGCGGCCAGCGCGCCGGCGAGGCCGGCTGCGAGCGTGTAGTAACCAAGCGTGAACCACAGGATCTCGATCTCTTCGACGTCGGATGCGTACACGATCACATCGCAGACGAGCGAGAAGAACCATAGCGCGATCGGCAGGCCGACCAGCATCGGATGCAGCGGATGCCTGGCGATACTCGCAGGCGTTTCCATTGTCGTCTCCTTCATACGCGTCGCAGGTGCACTCCCTGTCGCCGGATCGCGACACTGGGTAGGGCACTCCCGCAAACTTTGCCGGCGCGGCCGGCATTTTTTGCCGGCTCGCGCCGCCTTTCGTCAAGCGGTCTTGACGACCAGCTTGTCGACAACCTGGCGGACGCCGGAGAGCGAGCCGGCGATCTTCACCGCGCGGTCGCGAAGCTCCGGCGTATCGACGCTGCCCGTTAGCGTGACCACGGCGTCCTGCGTGTCGACCTCGATCTGCAGCGTCTTCAGTCCGGGCTCGGCAAACAGCGCCGCCTTCACTTTGGTGGTAATCGCCCCATCGTCGAGGGCCACCGCCGTCTTGTTGGCGGCATCCTTTGTCGTCGCCGCGACGTCCTGCGTCGCGCGATCGAGCTTCCGTCCTGCGGTTTCGCTGCTGCTCCTCTGATCGCAACCTGCCGCCATCAGCGCGAGCGCCGCGCCCAACGCAACGACAGTCGCGCACCATCGTTTCTCGGTCATCGCCTGCCTCCTCGCCTCGCATCGACCGTCCGTTGCCGCCCTTCGGGCGCACATCCGCGGTCGTCGTCTCCAATCGAGCAACCCGCGTGCCATCGGCGACGCGCGGTCAGGCATGCCTTACGTACGATTCGGACCGCCCCGACATGCACCAAGGCGCGAGGCTGCAATGCTCGCAGAACGCCGCGGAGAACCGCGGCCCTCGGCAGCTGTGCTCTGCGTTGAGCTGCGCTTTTTCGAGGAGAGACAAACATGCGCACGATTCACAAGCACCTTTCGCGCACACTCGCGCTGATCGTTGCAGCGCCGCTGTCCCTGTTGGCGCTCGCCGCCGACGTGAACGTCATGCTGAACGGCGACCAGGAAGTGCCGCCCGTGAGTACGGGGGCGCGCGGTACCGGCGTATTCAAGTTCGGTGATGACGGCACGGTGTCGGGCAAGGTCACGACGACCGGCATCAACGGCACCGCCGCCCACATCCACGAGGCGGCGTCTGGCAAGAACGGCGGCGTCATCATCCCGCTCGTGAAGGACGGCAACGACAGCTGGGCCGTTCCGTCCGGCGCCAAGCTCTCCCGGCCCAGGAAGCGGCCTACAAGGCGGGCAACCTCTATGTCAATGTGCACACCGATGCGCACAAGGACGGCGAGATCCGCGGCCAGATCCGGCCGTAGCGCGCGAGACGCTCGATCGTCGCGCGGTGCCGCGCCGCCGAATGATCGGCGGGCGCCAGTGCACCGGCGCATACACGCAGCTTCCAGCCGCCGCCGCTACGGACGCACGGACCCGGCTCCCGCGGTGCTTGGCGAACTCCACGCGCACCGCAGGAGCCGGGTTCGCGCGTCGCACGATGGCGCGCAACGCATTGCAATCTACGGGGTCGAATGCGAGCCCTTGCCTTGCGCGTGGAGTTCGCCAAGCACGGCGAGGGTTGGCGTTCGGCCCCTGCAACGCTTCTCGCGTAGCGCCTAACGATGGACCTCTTTCAGGACGCCGTACACCAGGGCCAAAGGCCGGCTGCGACGACGAATGGTGTAGGCTCCGAGTCCGAGCCGGACTCGCCTCCCACCATGCGTTCGCGCATACCACCGCTCCTGCCCACGTATTTTCTGCTCGTCCTGGTCGTGCTGTTCGCGGCCGGTTCTCTGTGGATCGGTCTCGATCGCCTCGATGCGATCGAACGTCTCGCCGATTCGCGCGCGGAATCGGCGATGACGGTACAGGAGCTGCAATCGTTGCAGACCCTCGTTGCGGATGTCGTCAATTCGACGCAGGCGTATCTGCATACCGGCGACAGCGCGAACCTCGATGTTTTCGAGCGCGCTCGTCGCGGCGTGTCCGCGCAGCTTACGAGCGTGCGCGATCGGATGCGCGATTCGCCCGAAGAACTCACTGCGGTCGAGCGGCTTGTGCCGCTGATCGCTCGTACGGTAGCTCTCGCAGGCGCATCCATCGACCGCGCCCGCACCGGCCCGGAGGCGATGCCGGGGCCGAATATGACTTCAGCCGCTTATCGCGACTCGATCGCCGAGATCGAGTCCATCGTTGCCAGGCTCGAGGCGCGAGAGCGTGACCAGGTTGCACACGACGGCCGCGCACTCCTCGCGGTGATGGGAACGGCGCGGCTGCTCCAGTACGCGCTGGCAGCGCTCGTCGTGCTGCTCGCAGCACTCCTCTTCTTTGCCGCGCGCCGGCTGAGCTTGTTCCTCCCGCCCACCCCGCGCACGGACGCCGCCACCGCGATCTCGCTCGACGACGGCGCATCGCCCCCGGCGTCGAACGACCGAATCGTCATGCTGCTCGAGGACGCGCTCGCCCGCGCGCGACTCGCCGCCGAGCTCGTCTCGGCGAATGACCCGGCGGCGGGGGCGCGTTTGCGGCAGTCGATTGACGCGGTCGAGCGCGCGCCTCTCGCGTCGAATCTCGAACTGCCGCGGACAGGAGCGGCGAGCGTCGCCGAGGGTCTTGCGGTGCTGGCGCGCGAGTACTCCCAACTCGGAGGCATGACCGTCGCGCCGGTGGTGGACCAGTCGGTCGAGATTTCCGGACGCGACAAGCGCTACGTCGTCGATCGTGTCGCGCAGTGGGGCCTCGAAGCCGTCGCGGCGCGCAAGCGCAGCGGCGAGGTTTCGTTGAGCCTGTCCGCGAGCGACCACGACGGATCGTTGCGCATCCTCGCGCTGCTCGATCACCCGGATCAGCTGCTACGACTCTCGCCCATGGAACGCGAGGAAGCCGATTTCCTGCGCCGCGCCGCCGCCGCTCTGGGCGGCCGCTTCGTCGTGAACATGTCGCCGACCGGATTCGCGCTCGTCCTGACGATCCCTCTCGACAGCTGACCGAGTCGTCGGCGCGCGCTCGTTCCGACATGCGCTCCGATGCAATAACTTCAATGCGAGCACGACTTTCTGCCACCGCCACGGCGGGCGCAATCGCTAAGCCTATGAATGGCAAATAGATTCTGGCTGGCACGGCCCCTGCTCATGGAAAGGCACAGTGGGCCCATCGCCCCTTCCAAATTTTCGTGGAGGTATCAGCAATGAACTGGGATCAAGTCGCAGGAAACTGGAAGCAATTCCAGGGGAAAGTGAAGGAACAGTGGGGCAAGCTCACCGACGATCAGCTCGACGTGATCAAGGGGCGTCGCGATCAGCTCGCGGGCAAGGTGCAGGAAGCCTACGGCATTGGCAAGGAAGAAGCCGAGCGGCAGATCCGCAGCTTCGAGAACCGTTACGAAACCTGGAAACCGGACGTCACGCCACCGCAGGCGTAACGACAAGAACCCACCCCGACTGGAGAACACCATGAAGCGATCGACATTGAGCCGAGTGCTCGAAGGCATGGTCATCGGCCTCGCCGTCCCGACGCTGGCGATTGGCGCGGCGATGACGTCGAGCGAGTATTCCGCCGCCAAGGACAACGCCAACGCTGCGTACAAGCAGGCACGCGCGCAGTGCGACTCGATGAACGGCAATCCGAAGGACGTGTGTGTCGCCGAGGCCAAGGCCAACCTCAAGAAGGCGAAGGCCGACGCCGAGGCCCGGTACAAGAACACCGACAAGGCGCGTCGCGATGCAAAGATCGACGCGGCGGAGGCCGACTACGACGTCGCCAAGGCGAAGTGCGACGCCAAGGCCGGCAATGACAAGGACGTGTGCATCAAGGAAGCGAAGGCCGTCGAAACGAAGGCCAAGGCGGACGCCAAGGCGAACGAGAAGATCGCGGCCGTCAAGGAAGATGCACGCGAAGACAAGATGGCTGCGGACTACAAGGTCGCGCTCGAGAAGTGCGACGCGCAATCCGGCCCGGCGAAGGATGCCTGCGTGTCGGAAGCGAAAGCCCGCTACAAGAAGTAAGTGTCCCCCCTGTCCCCGCCCGGGGACAGTCCGAGCCCGCGCGCCCTCCCTCTCGCGGGTTCATCTTGGGCGGATGCCTCGGCATCCGCCCTTTTTCGCCTGCAGCCAGTGCTTTCGCCTGCAGCTAACGAAGACTCAGGCGGATGTACGCCGATTACCGCCGTTCCGCCGCGCCTCGCGGCGCAGGAATACTGCTGCCCGTCGCGGCACGACCGCGGCATTACGGAATGCGCGATGAAGCGCCCCGCTCCGCCACGCCGCGAATACGAGCGGGTTGATGTAGGACTTGCGACAGACAGCGGGCGTGTTTCGAAGCTCGGTGGCAATGATTCGAATCGCGCCGGCGATGGCACGTGCCAACGCGCGATCGCTCACGCGCTCGGGCAACGGCGTCGCCTGCATCAGCGCCATTGCCCGTAAGGTCGCGGCCCACGTGCGAAAGTCCTTTGCCGTGAACTCCTCGCCCATCACCTCCTTGAGGTAGGCGTTGACCTGGCCCGAATCGACGGGTCGCAGCTCGCCTTCGTCGTCGACGTACTGGAACAGGGGTTGTCCGGGTAGCTCGTGGCAGCGGCGGACGATCCGCGCAAGATGCGGGTCGTCGACCGCCACAGCGTGCGGAACGCCGCCCTTGCCACGAAAGCGCAGCTCGAGGGAGCCATCTCCCCCATAGTGGACGTGTCGACTGCACAAAGTAGCGAGCCCGAAGCTGCCGTTCTCGCGCGCGTATTCCTGGTTGCCGACCCGCGCATGCGTTGTGTCGAGCAGCCGCACGACGGCCGCCAGAACCTTCTCCCGCGGCAGTCCAGGCTTTGCCAGATCGCTCTGGAGGCGCCGGCGCAGCCGGGGCAACGCATCGGCAAAATCAGGCATCTTCTGGAACTTCTTCCCGTCGCGCCACAGTCGCCACGCGGCGTGGTAGCGATATTGCTTGCGGCCGCGCGCATCGCGTCCTGTCGCCTGCAAGTGTCCATGCGGCGCCGTACAGATCCAAACGTCTTCATACGCCGGCGGAATGGCCAGCCGCGCGATGCGTCCAAGCGTTGCGCGGTCTGTCAACGGCTGTCCTTGCGGACTCAGATAGCGAAAGCCGCGTCCGTGCCGGAACCGTCGGATGCCGGGAGCCTGGTCGGAGACGTGAATGAGCCGTGCCTCCGCGAGTTCAGGCGCCGCAACGGCGGAGGTCGTCACATCACCCCCCGCTGCTTCGCAGCAGGTTGCGCTCGATGAAGCGTCCCGCAGCCTTGCTGGACGCCCAACCCTTGATGTTCACGCGCTTGCCCGTCATCTCGGCCGCCGTCACGAAGAATTGTTCGAGCTGCGCACGAGCGGCCGTCGGAAGGTCGCGTGCGTCGGCGAATGGCTCGAGCGGGGAATGCCATGCGGGGGTCGCAATGATGCGATTGTTGATCTCGGGCTTGGCCGCCCCTTCCCGCTGCACGATCTTCACCATGCCCAGAATGCGGCAGGTCAGCAGCACTCCGGGGCTGCTCGCGAAGTCGTGCAGCACCATCGCGTCCAGCGGGTCGCCGTCGTCGCCGCGCGTACCGGGGACGAACCCCCAATCGTAGGGATAGACGACCCCGAGCGGCAATGCGCGGGCGACTGGAAACAGCTCGAGTGACGGCTGGTACGCGAATTTGAGCGACGCACCGCGAGGCGATTCGACCACGACGCGCAAGGCTCCGTGCTCGTCATAGGGGTCGAGCCGGGTCAAGTTCATTGGTTTGCTCCGACCCGTGCTGCCGCCGTGCCAGGCCGACGGCGCGCGCGCAGCGGCCGCGCAAACCAGAGCCAGCAGAGCAACGCGGATGCCGCGATGCCGAGCGGGAACGCGAGTACCCGGCTTCCCGAGATCATCACGGCGACCAAATACACGTCGAACCCGATGGCGAGCTGCAGTGCGGCCATCGCCCACGCGATGTCGCGCGCCGCATGCCGGATCCACGCGCTCGAAACCACGGCCGGGTGGACGAGGCGGTGGTGGGCAGCCGGCGCCATGATCAACCCGATTGCGACGGCGACGAGAAGCAGTGCCGCGAGGTGCAGGAGTCGGTCGGCCGTCGCGAGGTCGAAGAACGGGCGGTTGAATACGGCAATGAGCTGGAAGCCGAAGAGTGCCTGGATGCCGGGCAGCACCATTCTCGCTTCCTCGTGCGTGCTTCGGGCCTGCTCCTTCAGGCTTTCTACCTCCTCCTCAACACGCACTTGCCCGCGCGGCACCGCAGCGCGCTGCACGCGAAACTCTCGGTGAAGGGGTTGGACGGCCATGATCTGACTTCAAGGCTGCCGGCCGCTCAACGCGGCTGCACAGCCGCCGCTCAGGAGGGCCCCCGCGCGCGCAGGGGTCACGTCTCCTGTCCCTGCCAGCTAGCGCGAGGCCCGTTGCCCGTTCCGCGCGCGGGCGGTCGCGCGACCTGCGAGCGCGGCGAGCTCCGCGGGGGCCTCCTCGCCGCCGAGTTCTGCCTTCCGCGCCTGGAGCTGCTCGCCGAGCGCCTGGAGATCGCAATCCGCTTTTCGCGCCTTCGCAAAGATCGTGCTTTCCTCTTCTTCGACGTGATGGCGCACGTACTCGGACAGAACCTTTACGCGCGCATCGAAGTGCTCGTCGCCCGGGTCCGAGCCCTCGATCTGGCCCACGAGCTCCTTGATGTGGCCATGCTCGATGTCGGCCTCGTCGAGGGCATCCTCAGCGTCGGCGGATTCGCGAAGCGCAGGGTAGAAGATCTCCTCCTCGATTTGCGCGTGGATCGCCAGCGCGCGGCAGGCCGCTTGCGCGCAGGCCTGCATGCCGGCGCTGTCATCGTCCTTGCGATAGCGCTCGAACTGCTTGAACAGCTTGCTGACCTCCGCGTGGTCTTGCTTGAGAAGATCGAGGGCGGTCGGGGTCCTGCTGCGGCGCGTGCCGCGTGAGACTGCTCGGGGCATCGTGTTCTCCGGTCGCGTTCGCTCAGAACCGCGCGAGGCGGCCAAGAAGATAGCCCGCCACCAGCGCGCCAGCGACCGAGGCCATCGGGCGAGCGCGAATGGACGCGCACGCGGCCTCGCCGAAGCGCGCCTGGGCGCTCTTGGCCTGGTCGGGCAGGCTTGACGCCCACTCGGTGGCCGTGCTCGCCGCGCCGGCGGCCGAGTCGACCGCGCGGTGCGCCGCGCCGCTGAGGCGGCCCGTGACGTCGTCGACAGTGCGATGTGCGCTTTGCGCCAAGTTGTCCGTGCGCTGCGTCAAGCTGTCCGCGCGGCCGGGGTTCGTCGAGGTGAGGGCGCTGGTGGTATCCATGGTCAGATCCTTTCGAGAATCGCAGAGTTGGGAAAACGGGACGCGGTCAGTGCCCTGCGTCCTCACCGCAACGTTGGCCGTTGCTCGCCGTACCCACAATCGGCACAGTCTGAATGCAGCGTAGGACGGGAACGACGCTCGCCGCTGGGTCGTATGCTCCCTCCAATCCCACTCGCGAATGCGGTAATGCCCGACAGAGCGCCTGCAGTGCGGCAGCTAACCTCAAGGCGATCGCTGTGATCGTTACGGTCTGTGGGGGTTCCCTTGATTTCAATCCGTCCGCTGCGCATCGCGCAGATCGCCCCGCTCGCCGAATCCGTTCCTCCGCGACTTTACGGCGGGACCGAGCGTGTCGTGGCGTACCTGACCGACGCGCTGGTGGCGGCGGGTCACGACGTCACACTGTTCGCGAGCGGCGATGCGCGTACGTCGGCACGGCTGGCCGCGATGCGGAAGCAGGCCATCCGCCTCGATCCGACGCCGCTCAAGTCGGACGTGGCGGCGCACCTCGCGATGCTGCACGAGGTACGTAAGCGCGCGCCCGAGTTCGACGTCCTGCACTTCCATATCGACCTTCTGCACTTCCCGCTGTTCGAGGAACTTGCGGCGCGGACGCTCACCACTCTCCATGGCCGGCTCGACGTCGCGGACCTGCCTGAAGTGTATAAGCGCTGGCATCAATTCCCGCTGGTGTCGATCTCGGATCATCAGCGCCGGCCGCTCGCGTTCGCGCACTGGCTCGCCACCGTGCAACACGGGGTACCACCCGACCTCTTCGATTTCTCGCCAAGACATCAGGGCTATCTGGCCTTCGTCGGCCGGATTTCGCCCGAGAAGCGGCCCGACCGGGCGATCGATATCGCGGGGCGCGCGGGCCTTCCCATCAAGATCGCGGCCAAGGTCGATGCCGCGGATACCGTCTATTTCCACGAAGTGGTCGAGCCGCTGTTGCCTTCCGCGCACGTCGAGTTCCTGGGCGAGGTCGACGACGGCGGCAAGAACGAGCTCCTGGGCGGAGCAGCCGCACTGCTCTTCCCGATCGACTGGCCGGAACCGTTTGGCCTGGTGATGATCGAAGCCATGGCCTGCGGCACGCCGGTGATAGCATGGGATGCGGGCTCGGTCCCGGAGATCGTCGACGACGGGGTTACGGGTTTTATCGTTCGGTCGATCGACGAAGCGGTTGCCGCGGTGGAGCGTGCCGCCTCGCTCGATCGCGCGCGTATTCGGGCGGTATTCGAAAAGCGTTTTTCGGTCACCACTATGTCGAACCGGTATCTCGACCTCTACGCCCGCGTTGGCCGGCCGCCCAAGCGGCGGCAGCCTCCGGCCGCGCACGCGCACGATCGGATCTTCGACGTCAATGGCGCGCTACGCGCTTAAGTACGGCTCGGAATTCCTGGTAGCTGACGCGCTTGGCGACATCGCCGGCGAGGGGGACGGCCTCTATTTCAACGACACGCGGCTCCTCTCGCGGCTCGCGCTGACGTTCGGTGGCGCGTCCCCGTCGCTCTTGAGCTCCGGCGTCAGCCAGGACAACGTCTTCTTCCGCGCGAACCTGACCAATCGACCGCTGCCCGAGCTGGGTGAGCGCGCGCCGCCCGAGGGCGCGATCCATGTCGAGCGCACGCGCTTCCTCTGGGACCGCCGGCTTTACGAGCGGGTGGCGCTCACGAACTATGCCGAGCGCGAAGTGCCGGTCACCCTTCGTCTCGCGTTCGCCGCCGACTTCGCCGACATTTTCGAAGTGCGCGGCCACGTGCGGAGCAAGCGCGGCCGCACGCGCGATCCGGTACTGGGCGACGCGGCCGTCACGCTTGCGTACGAGGGTCTCGACGACGTCGTGCGTGCCTGCGTCGTCGCGTTCTCGCCCCGGCCGGACCGGCTCGCGGCGGGCGCGGCCGAGTTCGCGCTGACGCTCGCGCGGCATGCGCGGCACGACCTCTATCTCGAGATTGGAATCGAGTCGGCGCCCGAGCCCGGCGCGCCCCGGTTTCGTGCCGCCGCGGCCCTGGCGCGACTCACGATGCGGCGCAAGCGGCGGCGTGGCGCGACGGTTCAGTGTCCGCGAGGACCGTTCCAGATCTGGCTCGAGAAATCGCGCGCCGACCTGGCGCTTCTCACCACCGAGCTGCCGAGCGGCCCATATCCCTACGCGGGCATCCCCTGGTTTTCGACGCCGTTCGGCCGCGATGGCATCGTGACCGCGCTGCAGGTGCTATGGCTAGACGCGACGCCCGCGCACGGCGTATTGCAGTTCCTGGCCGACCATCAGGCCCATACGAGTTCGGCGTTCGACGATTCCGCGCCCGGCAAGATCATGCACGAGACGCGGGCGAGCGAGCTCGCGGCCGTCGGCGAAGTCCCGTTCCGCCACTATTACGGGGGCGTCGACACCACGCCGCTCTTCGTCATGCTGGCGGGAGCTTACGCTCGCCGCACCGGCGATTTCGCGTTCATCGACAAGCTGTGGCCCGCGCTCGAGGCCGCGATGGCGTGGATCGACGGCCCTGGCGACTCGAACGGCGACGGCTTCGTCGACTACGCGCGCGCGAATCGGCGCGGTCTCGTGAACCAGGGCTGGAAGGACAGCCACGATTCGATCTTCCACGAGGACGGCCGGATGGCGGAGCAGCCGATCGCTCTCGTCGAAGTCCAGGGGTACGTCTACGCCGCGCGCCTCGCCATGTCCTGGCTTGCCAACCGTCGCAACGATACCGCGCGCGCCCACGAGTGGCAGCGGCGCGCCAAGGCGCTGCGGGTCGAGGTCGAGCGGCGCTTCTGGCTGCCCGATCTCGGCTTCTACGCGATTGCCCTCGATGGCGCCGGGCGGCCCTGCCGCGTACGCGCATCCAATCCCGGGCACTTGCTGTATTCGCGGCTACCCTCGCCGCAGCGCGCGGCCCGCGTCGCGGCACAGCTGCTCTCCGCCTCGTTCGACAGCGGGTGGGGGGTGCGCACGCTGGCCCAGGACCAGGTGCGCTTCAATCCAATGTCCTACCACAACGGCTCCGTCTGGCCGCATGACACGGCGCTCTGCGCCGCTGGCATCGGCGCCTACGGCGATCGCGGCGCGGCCGCCCACCTCACGAGCGAGCTGTTCGGCGCCGCAATCCATTTTGGGCTGCGACTTCCGGAGCTCTATTGCGGCTTCGTGCGGAGTCCCGGCGAGCCGCCGGTAGGCTATCCGGTCGCGTGCCTGCCGCAAGCATGGTCGTCCGGCGCGGTCTTCATGGCGCTGCAGGCGAGCCTCGGCGTCTCGATCGACGGTCTGAATCGGATGATGCGCATTGATCGCCCTGCGCTGCCCGCGGAAGTCGAGCATCTCGCGCTGCGCGATCTTGCAGTGGGGGATGCGCGGGTCGACGTCGCGTTCGAGCGCCTGGGTGACCGCGTGACTGCCGCGCCGATCGGCCCGGTCCCCTCGACCGTCAAGATCCTGGTGCGTCCGTAGCGACCCGGCTTATCCGCGGCGCACGCACCGTCCATCGTGTCACGCAATTGCCAGGCGCAATGACATAGGCGAGGACGGCGCCCGCGAGAAACACCAGCGTCGAGAAATAGATCCACACCATCAGCACGACGACGGTTCCCGCGGCGCCGTAGGCGGAGCCGAGCGAGAAGTGGGCGATGTACCCGCCGACCAAATACCGCCCGAGGGCGAAGAGCGCCGCGCCGAACAGCGCTCCGGCCCAGATCTGTCGGCCGCGCGGCGGGCGGTCCGGCAGCATGCGCAAGAGCGCGGCCATCGCGATCGCGGCAACGCCGAACGACACGATTTCATTGATGCGCGCGCCGACGCGCAGCGCATCGCTCACGTCGCGCTCGACCATCATGGTCAGTGCGCTCGATGCGACGAGCGAGAGTCCAAGCAGGACGCCCGCCCCCAGTACCAGCAGGAACGAGAGCGCACGGACCCGCAGCAACTCGAGCAGCGGCGGCCGGTCGGCGGTACCGAAGATCCGGTCGAGCGCGTGCTGCAGCTGCGCGAAGGTGGCCGTCGCGCCGACTGCGAGCAAGAGGGCGCCAGCCCACGCCCCCCAATCGCCGAGCGAGGACGGCAACTCGCGGGGCGTGATGAGGCGGTCGACCAACCGGGCTCCGTCGCTTCCGATCAGACGGGCCAGCTCCCCTGACAAATAGTGGCGTGTTTCATCGGCGCCGAGCCACACGCTGCCGACGGCCACGACCAGGATGACGAGGGGAGCGAGCGACAGGATGGCGTAGAACGCCACTGCGGCAGCAAGGCCGCCACCGTCGATTTCGGTCCACTTCTGCCACATCGCGACTGGCAGCCGCAAAGCCACCTGCCCGGGCGGCCTTTCCGCAGCGACCGGGCATGCCGGCGTGGGAGCCGGCATGCCGTCAGGATCCGCTGTGGGGGCCGCCCGGGCTTTCGTTACCTGGAGCGTCCGGTGCGTTGGTGCCGACGAACATGAGACTCGCGATGTCCTCGGCGTGCTCTTCTTCGACCGCGAGGATCTCTTCGAGCATACGGCGAGTCGTAGGATCCTTGCCGGCGACGAACGCGATCATCTCGCGATAGGACTCGATCGCCACGCGCTCCGCGACCAGATCCTCGCGCAGCATCTCGCGCAGCGACGTGCCCTCGACGTATTCGGCGTGACTGCGGTCGGCGAGGCCGTCGGGACTGTAGTCCGGCGCCCCGCCGAGCTGCACGATCCGCTCGGCGATCTGATCGGCGTGGCCGAGCTCCTCCGCGGCGTGCTCGGCGAATTCGGTCTTGGCGGCGGCCGAATGCGGTCCTTGGGCCATCGCGTAGTGACGCTTGTAGCGCAACACGCAGACAAGCTCGGTCGCGAGTGCTTCGTTCAGGAGCGCGATCACCGCGCCGCGGTCGGCGCCGTAGTCCGTGGTGACTGCGCCCCGTTCGACATGGTCGCGTGCGCGGTCGCGCAACACCTTGACATCGGTCAGCTGCTCGCGATCGCCGGCTTTCTGATTGCCTTCCATCGTCAATTCTCCCTCAAGGGGCGCCGCAGATACAGTCGAAGCGCCGACGGCAACGCACGGCGCAGCACGGTCGCCGCCGCCATGGCTCGCAATGCGGGGCCCGCGCGGGCGCGTGTCACCATGCCGGGGCCTACGGGGGCGCGTGTCACCATGCGCCGCAGCGCGACCAACCCGCCGATCACGGCGGCGACGGCCGACAGCGTGCGCGTCCAATCGACGGCACGGTGGGCCTTGGCCTCGAGCGCAACGGTCGCCTCTCCAACATCGGCCCAGGCCACCGCGACCGCAGCCCGGTTCGCCGCGATGCGCTGTTGCGCCTGCTCGCGCCGCACGGCGACCGGTGCCAGGGAATCGGCGTGCATCATGGCCCAGGCTCGATTTTGGGTGTCAGTGCGTCAACGTCGCGCCTCCACTCGGCGAGCGAATGGCGGAACAGCGGACTGGTGCGTCCGAGCAAACGGCGGACCGTCATCGCGGCTGCGATCGCGATGACACCATATCCGACAGCGAAGAGCACGGCTACGGTCACCCGGTACGGCGAATCCCATGCCGCGATCAGCGCGGCGAGTCCCGCGAATGCGAGCGCGAGCGCGGCGCCGACGACGATCGTAGCAATCGCGACGAGGACACCGACGATTCGCGAGCGCTCCTCGGCAAGCTCGAGGGTCAGAAGCTCGACCCGGATGCCGGCCTGTTCCCACAGCGCGGAGGCGAGCCGACGACAGGCCGCGAGGAACGCGGTCGAACGTTCGCGTCCGATCCGGGCGGTAGCGGCCGAGTCCATCTCAGCGCCGTCCGATCAGCACGCCCGCGACCAGCCCGGTCACCAGCGCCACGCCGACCGCGGGCCAGGGATTGGCGCGCACGTAGTCGTCGGTGGCACTCGCGGCATAGCGCCCCTTGTCCATCGCGATGCGCGACGCGTCGCCGAGACCCCGCTTTGCCACGGCGAGCTTGTCGCGGAACTGTTCACGGGCCTGTGCGAGTGCATCGCCCGACATGTTGGTCGTGGCGCGGAGCAACGATTCGCCTGCGCTGACCAGGTTGCGGAATTCCGCCGCCAGCTCGTCCTTCGAGCGCGCGAGCGCGGCGCCAGCGGCCATCTCGCCGTTCCCCGCCGTGCCCGAGCCGACGAAGGTGCCGTGGGCAGTGTCATCAAATGAAGTACGCGTATGCATGGAGCCTCCGGTTTACAGGTTGCGATGAGCGAGTCCCCAGATCAGGCTGCCGAGGAACAGCGCGAGGAAGAGGAAGAACAGGACCTTCGCAATCGCCACGGCGCCGGCGGCGATCCCGCCGAACCCTAGGATCGCGGCGAGCACGCCCAGGACGAAGAATGCAATGGCGTAGCCCAGCATGACTCTTTTCCGTCTAAGCGAGCTCGAGGTTCTCGGATGCAAACTCCCAATTGAGGAGCTTGGCGATCACCGCATCGACATAGTCCGGGCGCAGATTCTGATAGTCGAGGTAGTAGGCGTGCTCCCAGACGTCGATCGTCAATAGCGGAATCTCCCCGCTCGTCAACGGCAGCTCGGCATCGGAGGTCGACCTGATCTTGAGCTCGTCATCGTCCAGCACGAGCCACGCCCAGCCGCTCCCGAATTGCTTGACGGCCGCTTCGGAGAACACGCGCTTGAAGGTGTCGAAGCCGCCGAAGGCGCTCGTGATCCGCCGTCCGAGCTCGCCCGACGGCTGCCCTCCGCCGCCCGGCTTCAGGCTACGCCAGTAGAAGCCGTGATTCCACGCCTGTGCCGCATTGTTGAAGATGGCCTTCCGGTCGGCGTCGCCCGCAGTCGCCAGAACGATTGCCTCGAGCGGCTGGCCCTCGAGGTCGGTGCCCGCCACGAGCTCGTTCAGCGTCTCGACATACTTGCGGTGATGCTTGCCGTAGTGGAATTCGAGCGTCCGCGCGGAGATGACGGGCGCAAGCGCGTCCTGCGCGTAGGGGAGCGGCGGCAGTGTCGCCGGCGTCTTCGCGGCCGGGTCGTCCCCGGAGCGCGCATGCACGGCCGCCGCGCGGCCTGCGGCGGCTTTCGTCCGTTGCTGTCGGCCCAATCCTGAATCGGTCTTCATCTCACATCCTTTCGCGCCGCGTCAACGGTGCTTGAAATATTGAACATCGCGCTCGTGCTGTTTCGCAGCTTGGAGCGTGGCGAACGTACCGAGGTTGCGGCGGCGCCCCGTCTTCTCGTCGCGCTTGACCGAGTACAGGCGGTATTGGCCGGACTTGAGTTTCCTGATCATCGCCATCCTTCGACAGTGGGCGAGCACGCGAGTTTGCATGCGCGCATCGGATGTTGCTGCAACGAGCAACACGTGTGCCATGGTCCCGCAGGCTCGCGCAGAGTCTTCCGACGCCCGGGCGGACGCATGGCAACGCCGCAGGGATGACATCTTGCTCGGTACAGAGTCGGCAAGAATTGCCGGGTGGAGCAGGAAATGCGCGGCGGCCCGCGCGCACTTTTTCGCGGTGTCCCGCGTTCAAGCAGCGTCGCGCAGGTTTTCCAGGAGTGCCTTGACCGCGCCGAACTGCGTGGACTTGTCGAAGAAGTAGTTGGCGCCGCGCGTCCGGCAGGCGAGCTCGAATTCCGGAAACGCGTAGTTCGTGAGCACCACGATCGTCGGCGGCGGCTCCGGCTGTAGCGCGCGGACTGCCGCAATGACGCCAATGCCGTTGCCGGACTTGAGATGGAGATCGACGATCACGACGTCCGGATGCTCGGCCTGCAGGTATTGCACCGCCTCGTCCTCGGTGTCGGCAAAGCCCACCATCTCGATGCGTCCGGGCTCCTCGAGGTAGTCGGCCAGCCGCTCGCGGAATGCGACGGCGTCCTCCACGACGAACACGCGCAAGGGCCCGTCATCGAGAGAGGTCATCGCGCGCTCCTTGACGCGCCTGGCCGGCGCTTCATTCAATGAGGCCATTCTTGATTGCATAGTAGGTGAGGTCGGCGTTCGACTTCGCGTTCATCTTTTCCAGGATCCGTGCCCTGTACGTGCTCACCGTCTTGTTGCTCAGGAACAGCTCGTCGGCGATCTGGCCGACGGCGCGCCCTGCCGCGAGCTTGCAGAAGACCTGAAACTCCCGCTCGCTCAGATGCTCGTGCACCGGTCGCCGGTCGCCGTCGACGCTATCGGCGAGCATGTGCGCCACCGCGGGACTGATGTACTTGCGCCCCTGCAGCAGCGTCCGGATGGCCTGTACGACCTGCTGCGGTACAGCGTCCTTCGTGATGTAGCCGTTGGCCCCGGCGCGCAGCAGGCTCACCGCGTACTGCTCCTCCGAGTGCATCGACAGAATCAGGATCGGCAGGTCGGGCAGGTGCGGCCGGATCTGATGCAGGAGGTCGATGCCGGAACCGTCGGGCAACGACAAATCCAAGAGCAGCACGTCGTAGGATTCGTTGCGGATTCGCTGCAGCGTCTCGCGAGCCGATCCGGCCTCGCCGGCAACGACAAGGTCCGGCTCCTCGGCCAGCAGCGACTTGACGCCCTCGCGAAAGAGCGCGTGGTCGTCGGCGACGAAAACCCGCGATGGTGATCCAATCATAAGGGCAGCGTGCTTCGAGAGTGAGAGTGCATCACCGGCATCACCGGCAAGTCATCGAAACCAGGACGATCAGCACCATGACGAGCACGAACGCAGTCCCGAGACCCTCCCCGGCGAGCAGGCCTGGATTGTAGCGCCGGTCTCGAGTCATGGGTGCCATGGCTCGCCAGGGGCGACCAGGGGCGGGAGCTCAATCGCCCGCCGCCCTCAGCAGGGACGCCGCGTTCTGGCCGACGAGCTTGTTATACACGGTCTTTAGGCTGATGCCGAGCATCTCCGCCGTGCGCCGCTTGTTGCCCTTGCAGTGGCGCAGCGTGGCAAGCAGGAGCTCCCGCTCGGCTTCGGCCATCGTGGTGCCGACCGTGATGCGCAGCGCGCCGCCTGCATCGACCTCGATCGCGCCGGAAGGCCGCATCGCCTGGATGTCGAGCGTCACGACGTCGTCGGCGAGCACGAAGCTCCGCTCGACACAGTTCTTGAGCTCGCGAACGTTGCCTGGCCATGAGTGCGCACGGGCGACCGCGAGCGTGCCCGCATCGAAACGCTTGCGGGTCGCGTACTCACCATTGAGACGCTCGAGAAATGCGCGCGCGAGCAGCACGATGTCGTCGCCGCGCTGACGCAGCGGAGGCAGGCGCACGACGAAGACCGCGAGGCGATAGTAGAGGTCCTCGCGCAGCCGTCGTTCGCGGATCACGGCTTCCGGCACGCGGTTGGTCGCGGTCACGATGCGCACGTCGACCGCGATCTCCTCGCTGCCGCCGACGCGGACCATGCGCCCGGTTTCGAGCACGCGCAGGAGCTTGGTCTGCAGCTCGAGCGGCATTTCCGCGATCTCGTCCAGGAACAACGTGCCGCCAATCGCGCGCTCGAAGTAGCCCTGGTGCTGGCGCACGGCGCCGGTGAATGCGCCGCGTTCGTACCCGAAGAGCTCCGCCTCGACCAGGTTCGCGGGAATCGCGCCGCAGTTGACCGCAACGAACGGTCCCGAAGCGCGCGCGCTCGACGCGTGCAGCAGGCCGGCGACGACCTCCTTGCCGGTCCCCGACTCTCCGATCAGCATGACGGTCGCCTGCGACGCCGCGATCCTCCTGACCTGATCCACCACCTCGAGCATCTCCGGCGATTCGCCGATCAGCCCGTGCGCGCCGTCGCGCTCTACGATGGCCGGCCGCGTGCGGCCGCAACCCGCGGGTCGCGGGAACGTTGCAATCGTCGCCGCGTCCGAACGGATGGACGTCGTGGTCGACGATGCCGGAAAAGTGAGGAATGCAATGCCGCGATCGTGCAGACTTTCGTTCATTTTCGTGCCCCCGTCCCGCCGGTGGTGGCGGTGCGGCTCAATAGTGGAGAATGCGTGGCGAAGAGCCTGTAAGCACGGTCAGGGAATTACTGTAGGGAACATCTCCTCGCAACGTGGGATTTGCCCTACAGCCCAAAATGGCACCGCAGGCGTAGCCTCCAGGTCAGGTTTGCCGTCATGAATCTTCCGCGCTTCTGGGCGATTGGTATCGTCGTGCTCGTATTGGCCGCAGTGGTCAACCTCGGGGCCATGAACGCGGCCGAGCGCGGCTTCGTCGAGCTCCGCAACACCGTCGACTGGGTTCAGCACACGCAGCGGGTGCAGAACCTGATCGAGCACCTGCTGCGGCTTGCCGTCGATGCCGAGACGGGCCAGCGGGGCTATATGCTCACCGGCCGCGAATCCCAGCTCGAGCGCTACGTCGAGGCAAGGAACGAGATTCCGGTGAGCCTGGACGAGCTCCGCGCACTGACCTCGGACAACCCGGTGCAGGTCGCCCAGCTCGTCAATGTCGGCACCCAGCTCACGGCCCGCCTCGAGATCCTCGAGAAGGGGATCGCGGTCAAGCGCACAGGCGACGAAGCCGCTCTGGCCGACTACATGGCATCGCGCGAGGGCAAGATCGCGATGGACGCGCTGCGCCTCGCCCTCGACGGCATGGCGACCGAAGAGCGGAAAATGCACGAGGAGCGCTTTGCGGGCTTCGAGCGCAGCCTCACGGTCATTCGATGGGGCTTCTTCCTCGTCTTCGGCCTGAACCTGTTCCTGGTGACGCTCGGCGGCGTGCTGCTGGGACTCGATTCCCGCCGCCGCGGCCGCGAGGCCGTAGAGGCGACCGAACGCAGCGATCGCCTTGCGCAGAACGTGCTCGAGCGAACCGCGGATATCACCGCGTTGTCGCACTACCTGCAACGGCTGCAGGAGGACGAAAAAGCGCGTCTCGCCCGGGAGATCCATGACGAGCTCGGCGGCACGCTCGCGGCGGCCAAGATCGACCTCCAGATGCTCGCGAACAAGCTGCCGCCCGACGATATCCAGCGCACGCGGCTCGTCCGTGCGATGGCCGCGATCGACGACGCCGTCCAGGTCAAGCGCCGGATCATCGAGGATCTGCGGCCGTCCATCCTCGACAACCTCGGCATCGGCCCGGCGCTCAAGTGGCAATGCGCCGAGTTCGAAAAGCGAGCGGGCGTCCCCTGTCGCGTCGAGCTCCACGACGACGAGCTCGTGCTGGCCGCCGCCCCCAGCATCGCGCTCTATCGCGTGGCCCAGGAGGCGCTTACCAACATCGGGAAGTACGCGAGCGCCAAGAGCGTCGCCGTTTCGCTGCGCCATGACGATGGCCAATGGATCCTTCGCGTCGCCGACGACGGCGTCGGCATCGACCCGGCGAAGGCGGTGCATCCCAGCGGCTTCGGGTTGCTCGCGATGCGAGAGCGCGTCCGCGCACTGGGGGGCGACTTCACCGTGACGGGCCGCCTGAACGAGGGTACCGTGATCGAGGCGCGCTTGCCGGCCGGGATCGCGGCAGCAGCGTGAAGGCTTGCCGTCGGCCAATCCCTACAGCCGTTTCGGCGACCTGCCGACAGTCGCGGGCCGCCGGGCGGGCGCAGGTTCTCGCTCATGTTGGGCTTGCCTATCGCAGGATGGCTGCGCTTTTTTACCGGCGGTCTCATCGCCGGCGGCGCTGCTGCTCCTCGTTCCATTCAAGCCAATGGCCTTCCTCGCCGCTTTCGTGATGGTCGCAGCCGGCGCCGGGATCGTCACAGTCGCGGTCTACGCCCGGCTTTATGCGCGCGCTTCGTGGCGGCGTGTAGCCCTCCGCGCGCGGCGTCTCGCGCGCCTCTGGCGGCGCCAGCGCGAGTTGGCCCGGCGCCGCGCACGGGTAGTCCACGCTCCCTGGCCTCCATCGGACTTGCTCGGCCGTCGCCAGGAGGGAACTCCCCCATGAACTCGCTCCTCTGGATCCTGATCGGCGGCACGCTCGGCCTGGCTTACGGCACCGCAACGGCGTCTGGCAGCGGACTCGACATCGTCGCGAATATCGTTGCCGGCGTGGTCGGCGCCGTGCTCGCCGGACGTCTCCTCGCCGCGCCCTTCGGTCCCACCGCGCTCGACGCTCGCGAGGTCAGCTTCCCTTCGCTGCTGGTCGCGCCGCTCGGCGCATTGGTGCTCCTCGTTCTCGAGCATCTCGTGCGGCTGAGCCGGGTCGCGTAGTACGGAATCGCGCATCGCACCTGCCAGACGTGCCGGGGCCGCCCCCTCGAACACGCCGCCCCTGTTGCGTTACCCTCGCGGGTCGGGGGCACCGGTATGTGCCGTGGCCCCCGGCGGAGCCCAAGGGATGGACGACAAGAAACCCGATGTCGGCGCGATCAGGTTCGCGCTCTTGCGCCGCCTCGCCCCCGGGATGCGTCATCGGCTGATGGGCGAGCTGCAGGCGCTGCAGTTCTCCGCCGAGCTCGCCGGCCGCCTTCTCGATACCGGCGGCGATCGCGCCAAGCTCGAGGCGGCAGTGCGGCAGTTGGGGCCGCACACCCAGAGCGCGGTGGCCAGCGCGGCGGGGCTGATCGAGTGGCTCCGCGACGACGATCGAGCGACGACGAACGTCGAGGATGCGCTGCCGCAATGCCTTCGCGTTGCCGGCGACGACTGGAATCTGCGCGGGATCGCAGGTACGGTCGATGCGCGTACCGACGGAGCGCACGTCCCACGGACCGCGCTGCGGGAGCTGGCCGTCACATCGCTTCTGGCCCTCACCGATGCCCGGCCCGGGGCGCTCGACGTTCGCGTAGCAGCGGAGCGCGACGGCGATGAAATCGTCGTGCGGCTGGAGGCGACGACCGCGACCCGTGAGTCCCCGCTGCCGGAGCTTGTGCGCACCGCGAAAATCGGCTGCGCCGACGTGAGCGCGCTCGCCGCGGCGCACGGTGTCGCCTGCACCTGCGCCCGAGACGAGGTCACGTTCCGCCTGCCCGCGCTGCCCGCGTCATGACGGCGGATCGCGCACCGCTCCGCCGACGCGGGCTTCCCCGCCGCAGCCGAGTCGAACCCATTCCCCTCCCCCGCAATCGGCGCGAGGTCACGTTGACCGTGGTGCTCGCGCTCGCGTACTTCATCACGGCCAGACTGTCGCTTGCGCTGGCGATCCCGCCCGGCTATGCGACCGCGGTCTGGCCGGCCGCGGGCATCGCGCTCGCGTCGGTGCTGCTCGCGGGGTCGCGTGTCTGGCCCGGCATCTGGCTTGGCGCCGCCGCCAGCAATCTGATGGTGCAGGGCTCGCCATTGCTCGCGGCGATCATCGCCACCGGCAATTCGCTGGAGGCGGTCATCGCCGCGGCGCTGATCGTTCGTTACGCGGACGGCGGCCGCCTCGATCACGGCGAGCCCGTCGTCCGCTTCGTCGGCCTGTGCGGCTTGAGCGCCGGCGTGGCTGCGGGCATCGGCGTCACCTCGCTCGCATTCGTCGGCACGATGCCGATGGAGGCGTTTCTCGCCAACCTGTGGACCTGGTGGCAGGGCGACGCGTCGGCGATGGTCATCGTCACGCCATTGATCCTGAGCTGGCATTCGGCCGGCTGGCCGCGCTTCTCGCCGGCCCGCGCGCTCGAAGCCATCGCCCTCGCGTTCGCGCTTGGCGCAACCGCCTTCCTGGTCTTTGGCGGCCTGCATCCGGACAGCGCGTCGATCTCGCTCGCGTTCCTCACGCTGCCGTTCATCATCTGGGCGGCGATCCGCTACGGACCGCGCGGAGTGACGACGGCCACAGCCCTCCTGTGCACGATCGCCATAGGCCACGCGCTGCGAGGTGGCGGCCTGTTCGGGCCGGACTCGACCAACGTGTCGCTCCTGTACCTACTTACGTACGCCTGCACGCTCTCGATCACGGGGCTCGTGCTGAATTCCGTCATCCGGGAGCGCGATCGCGCAAACGCGGAGCTCCAGGAGGGCAAGGCGCAGCTCGCCCAGCGGGTCGACGAGCGTTCGCAGGAGATCGCGCTCGCCAACCGCGCGCTCCGGCGTGAGCTGGTCGAGCGCGGCAGGCACGAGGAGACGCTGCGCCAGAACGAGGAACGGTTCCGGCTCATGGTCGACGGCGTCAAGGACCACGCGTTCTTCTTCGTCGACCGCGACGGGCGCGTCGTCAGCTGGAACACGGGCGCAGAGACCATCTACGGCTACCCGGCTGTGGATGCGATCGGCTCGCACATCTCCCGCTTCTTCCCAGCCGAAGACGTCGCGCGCGACACCCCCGGCCACGCGCTCGCACTCGCGCGCGCGGCGGGCCGACACGAGCATGAAGGATGGCGCGTGCGCAAGGACGGGACGCGATTCTGGGCCGATGCGCACATGACCGCGCTTTACGACAACGACGGCCAGCTCCGCGGCTTCGCCAAGATCACGCGCGACCTGACGGCACGCCGCCGGCTCGAGGCGTTGCAGGAGAACGAGCAGCAGATCAACGAGTTCCTGGCGATGCTGGGGCACGAGCTTCGCAATCCGCTCGCCGCCATCGTCAACGCACTCGGCCTCATGCGCGAATCGTCCGCGCGGAACCGGGCCGAGCTCCGTGCCGTCCTTGACCGGCAGACGACCCATCTCGCGCGCATCGTCGATGACCTGCTCGACGTGAGTCGCATCACCCGCGGCCTGATCGCGTTGCGCCGAGAGATCCTGGACCTGAACAAGGTCACCCAGGGCGCGGTCGCGTCCTGCCGCCCGCTGATCGACGCACGCAAGCAGGAGATGAAGCTCGAGCTTGCCCCCGGCGAGGTGCCGGTCGACGCCGATCCAACGCGTCTGGCCCAGATCGTGGTGAATCTGGTGAGCAATGCCGTCAAATACACGCCGGAGGGCGGCCGCATCACAGTGACCGTTGCGCGGGAATCCGACAACGCCGTGCTTCGGGTGCGCGACACCGGGGTCGGGATTGCGCCGGAGCTCCTCCCGCGCGTGTTCGATCTATTCGTCCAGGGCCGGCGCTCGCTCGATCGCACCGAGGGGGGCCTGGGGATCGGCTTGACGATCGTCAAACGACTGAGCGAGCTTCACGAGGGGTCGGTAGCCGTCGAGTCGGCGGGCCCGGGCCAAGGCAGCGGCTTCACCGTGCGCCTGCCGCTTGCGGCGGGCGCACCCGCCGCGAAGAGCGCGGCGACGCCGGAGCTCTCCGCCACGGAGCGAACGCGCAAGGAACTGCTCGTCGTCGACGACAATCGCGATGCCGCGAACACACTCGCGGCGCTGCTCGAAACGATGGGACACGCCGTGCGGACCGCCTATTGCGGATCCGACGCGATTTCGCTGGCCGTCGAGCGTCCACCGGACGCCGTGTTCCTCGACATTGGGCTGCCGGGGCTCAACGGTTACGACGTTGCCCGCACGCTGCGCGCTGCGCCGACGATGGCCCGCACCCGCCTGATTGCCTTCACGGGCTACGGCCACGATGAAGACCGGCGCCGCGTGCACGAAGCCGGCTTCGACCACCACCTGGTCAAGCCAGTCGGTGCGGCGGATATCGCGAAGATCGTCGACGCGCTTCCGCCGCGGCCTTGAGGGGCGGGACAGGCGACGCCCGCCCGTTTCCCTGCAGGCGATCCGTCAGGACGCCTTGATCGTCAGGTGATCAACGACAGCGGAGACGCCGTTCACACCGGCCGCGACTTCATTCGCCTTGGCCTTCGCCGCCGCGGAATCCACCGCGCCCGTGAGTGTCACGGTCGCATTCTTCGTATCGACGTCGATCGACTGGGAACGCAGCGCCGGTTCGGACTGGAGCGCCGTCTTGACCTGCGTTGTCAGCGCGGCGTCATCGTTGCCCGGAGTCCCCTTGGGGCTGGTATCCGCCGCCGCCATCTTCTGCGACGAATCCGCTGCCGCCGAAGACGCCGGGGCTGGCGTCGCCGGGGCTGGCGTCATTGTGGAGCTGGTATCAGCGGTACTGGAAGCGCCCGGAGTCGAGCGCGACGACATCGAATCCTTGCCCGGAGTGCTTTGGTTGCACGCAGCGAGCGAAGTAGCTACAGCAAGGGCCGAGACCACGGCCAGCGCCGATTGCGTCATGGCTTTCATACTGCACTCTCCATCAGGGTTGCGAAGGGAAACACCCCACCGCGCTTCCGCAGCGTACGGTGCAATCGCAGTGTGCGAGCAGTGGCGGAGCGCGTGAACCCGTGGCCGTCTGATTCCGGTGTAGGAAGCCGGCGACAGCGCGCTATATCCGGCCCATCACGAGCAGGACAATAAGTACCAAAACCACTACACCTGCGATACCACTCGGTCCATAACCCCAGCCGCGACTGTACGGCCAGGCCGGCAATGCACCGAGCAACGCGAGGATCAGGATGATCAGCAGAATGGTTCCGAGTGTCATGGCGTAAGCCTCCGGGAGTGGGGACGGCCGATCATGGCGCCGTCGGTCTGCGGACAAGGGTGGACCCCCCTCCCCGCGTCGAGAGTCGATGCGACCAACGATCGGGACGCGACCGGCGGCCGGCGAGCCCGCTCGGTTGCGTGGCTGCAACCGAGCGTGCCCATGTCCGCGCGATAGGCCGCGACCCGTGCGTTAACGTCGCATCCGGTCATCTAAGGACCGCGTCGGACGAGACCGACGACAAGCGACACCACGAACAGGATCAGGAAGATGAAGAACAACACCTTCGCGATCTCGGCTGCGCCCACGGCGATGCCCGTGAAACCGAGCACGGCCGCGATGAGCGCGATGATGAAGAACACGACAGCGTAGTGCAGCATTTTGGTTCCTTTCCGCCGGACCTCCGGCAACAGTTGCTCCCGCTCAACCTCCCGTGCGCCGCCGCATTTTGGTGCGCACGGCCTTCCGTGCCGCCGCCTTGCGCGCCGCCGGTCCCTTGGTGCGGACGGCCTGCATCGCCGCCGCGGATCGTTCTGCCCGTGTGTGCTTGCGCGCCGCGGACCGAGCGTGCGCGGCCAGCGCCCCGGGCGACGCCGCCTGGCGCCCCTCGCGCGCGAGCGCAGTGGACACCGCGCGCGAGCGCTTCGCGGAGACAGGCTGCGTCGCCTTGCGCCCTGCCTCGAGATCGAGCTTTGCCTTGTGACGCGTTGCGGGCGAAGTCGCACCCTTGCGCGGCGGAGGCAATTTCACGCCGGCGCGCCGCGCTTTCGAAAGACCGATGGCGATCGCCTGCTTGGCCGAGCGCGCGCCATGCTTGCCTTCGCGCACGTGCTCGATTTCCTCGCGCACGAATTCGCCGGCCTGCGTGCCGGGTGACTTGCCCTGCTGTTTGTCGCGGCGCATGCGTTCCAGTGTCTTGGGATCCGGCATGGCGATCTCCTGGCTTATGGCGCGGGCGCCTTGCGCCAATGCGGAAGCGATTGCGGGTTGAAGTCCTGCCACGTGCCGTCGTCCCACGTGCCTTCGGCGAGCTCGATGGAGCTGGCGTGGTGGCGCCAACAGATCGACGTGGCGCGCTCACGTTCCTCCGGCGTGGGGACGTTGACCGCCACCACGACACCGGAGGGATGCGGCGTCGGCGCTTCGCCATGCGCTTCGTCTTCGGCGACCGCGCCGGCAAGCGACCCGGTGGCCGCTCCTGCGGCGACGCCACCCGCGGCCGCCGCGACCGCCGCAATTGGCCCCACGACCGGCACCGCCGCAAGTCCAAGCGCAAGACCGGCCGCGCTACCAAGCACCGCGCCTTTCACCGCGCCCGGCGCGGACTGCGCGGACCCCGGGTCGGCAAGCGTGTCGCCGTCCGGGCTCACGAAGAACTTGGTCAGATGCGATGACGGGAATCCTTGCCCGCGCAACGCATCCACCGCCGCCTCCGCCGCCGCGAAATCGTCGAACTCGGCCGCCACGATTTGCGTCATCAACACTCCTTGCTGAATGGCATCCGCCACATCGTGCACGTCGCGTCGCAAACATGCCTGTCGGGGCGCGGATGATTCGCTTGTCAGCAGCATCCGACGGCGGCGTAACCGTTGCACTACACTTCACTCGTGGCCTCGCCGTTGCGCTACCTCCCCGATCCTGTTGCCGTCGCCGATCGGGCATGGCTCGAGCACGATTCGTACACGGCCGCGCGCGAGTGGCTCCGCACGCGCGGGATGAAGGCGTTGCCGTTTCAGGAAGAGGTGTGGGCGGCCTATGCGGCCGGTCGCTCCGGTCTGGTCCACGCGCCCACGGGAATGGGCAAGACGCTCGCTGCCGCCGTGCCTCCGCTCGTCCTGGGCGCGGAAGGCACAACGGATGACCCCCCGCCCCTGCGACTGGTCTGGCTGACGCCGCTGCGCGCGCTCGCGGCCGACGCGGGACTCGCGCTGCGCGAGGCCGCGCGCGTCGCCGGCCTGATCTTCCAGGGCTATCCTAGCGAGCCGAATCCCGGCCGCCATTTGCGGGCGTCCTCCGCGCTGCTCTACAACGTGTTCGCCGAATACGACAGCGAGAATCCGCTCTTGCGCCAGTCCGTGCGCGAGGTGCTCGAGCGCCGGCTCGAAGCGCCGCGCATCACCGCTGCGCTCGCGCGACTGCGCTCGAGCAAGCTCCTGCTCACGAGTCCTGCGCGGCCGACACCGTTCGCGTTCCCGCTCCTGGTCGAGATGTTCCGCGAGGAGCTCTCGACCGAGGCGCTCGAAGCGCGGGTCGCGCGGATGGTCGAAGCGCTCGAAGCGGAGGCCGCGCTCGCAGGAACCACGTGAGCCGGGCTATCATCGTCGCCGCCATGGCCTACGCTCTCTTCGATCTCACCGGCAAGGTCGCGCTCGTCACCGGCGCCTATCGCGGACTGGGCCTCGCGCTCGGTAAAGGCCTCGCACAGGCCGGCGCGACCGTCGTGTTGAACGGCCGGCGGCCCGAAGAGCTTGCGGCAGCGGCGAAGAAGCTGGGCGCCGAGGGGCTCCACGCTTCGACCGCGGTGTTCGATGTCACCGATGCCGTCGCGATCAAGCGCGCGGTCGACGGCATCGAGGAATCGTACGGCCATCTCGACATCGTCGTGAACAACGCCGGCATCCAGCGGCGCAATCCGATCGTCGAATTTCCGAAGCAGGACTGGGACGACGTGCTGGCGACCAATCTGACGGCGCCATTCCTCGTTTCACAAGCGGCACTGCCTGCGATGATCGCCCGACGCGCAGGGAAGATCATCCACATCGCGTCGCTGATGAGCGACCTGGCACGCCCCACCGTCGTCCCGTACATGGCGGCCAAGGGCGGCGTGCGGCAGTTGACGCGCGGGATGGCAGTCGAGCTCGCGCCGCACAACATCCAGGTGAACGCGATTGCGCCCGGCTATTTCGCGACCGAGATGAACCGCGCACTTCTCGACAATGCCGAGTTCGATGCCTGGGTGAAGAAGCGGACCCCGGCCGGTCGCTGGGGACAGCCCGAAGAGATTGCAGGGATTGCCGTGTTCCTGGCGTCGCCCGCTGCCAATTACGTGACCGGGCAGATGATCATGATCGACGGCGGGATGAGCGTAGCGCTGTGAGCGGCGAGCAGGGGCAGGTCCGCTCGCCCAGCCGAGGGCTCTCGCCTTGCCCGTCCCAATGAACTCACTCAAATCGGCAAGCGTCTTGCCTAATCGTCTGCACTGGGCACCGCTGTCGGCGCCGGCCGACTGTCGAGCAGCCGGTAGAGCCACGTGAGCCCGGCCGCCGTGCTGTCCTGCGGGCGGTACTCGCAGCCCACGAAGCCGTCGTAGCGGAGCTCGTCCAGCAGGCGGAAGATCCACGCGTAGTTGATCTCGCCAATGTCGGGCTCGTGCCGGCCGGGGACGCCGGCGATCTGGATGTGACCGACGTGCGGCAGGTAGCGCCGGATCTTGTCGGACAGGTCGCCCTCGACGATCTGCGTGTGATAGAGGTCGAGCTGCAATCGGAGGTTCGACGCCCCCACTTCCATGCGGATCGCGTTGGCCTCGGCCTGCGTCGAGAACAAATAGTTCGGCGCGTCGCCCGGATTCAACGCCTCGATCAACACGGTCACGCCCTGCGCCGCCGCCTCGCCGCACGCGAAGCGCAGGTTGCGCACGAACGTTGCGCGCTGTCGCGTGCGCCGCTCGTCGTCGGCGCCGTTCGGAACAATCCCCGCCATCGCGTGGATCCGATGGCAACCGAGCGTCTGCGCATAGCGAAGCGCGGTGACGAAACCCGCCGCGAACTCATGCTCGCGCCCGGGTAGCGACGCCGTGCCGCGATCGCCCGCGGCATGGTCGCCCGGCGGCGCATTGAAGAGCGCCATCTCGAGCCGATGCTGCTTCAACTGCTCGGCGATCTCTTTCGCCGGCACGTCGTACGGGAACGAGCACTCGACCGCGCGAAAGCCGGCGTGAGCGGCCTCGGCCAGCCGTTCCACGAACGGCACTTCCGTGAACAGGAAGCTTATGTTGGCAGCGAAGCGTGGCATCGCGTTGCGCGCGGGTCCGCTAGAATGGTGCGATCAAGTGTGCGCCGCCCCCAGGTCCCGCGCAAATGCGGGTACCGCATTGGATCGTTCGCGGATCCGCGGCGTCAGTGAAACGCAACACATGCCGCGCCATGCCACCCCGCTGCCGTTCGACGAGGGGCCGGGTGCGCGCGCCTTTGCGGCGCAGGCGGATGGCAGTGTCGAGACGACGCTCGGCGGGGAACACGTGCAGATGCTCCCGGAGCGCGCGCTCCACCGGCCGCGCGAAGCGACGCTCTTCGTCGCCGACATTCACCTGGGCAAGGCAGCGGCGTTTCGCGCGGGCGGGGTCCCCGTGCCACGCGGCGCGACCGCGGCGGACCTGGGCCGATTGTCGGTTCTGGTCGCGCGCACGAAGGCGCGCCGTCTGGTCGTGCTCGGCGACTTCCTGCACGCGGCGGCAGGTCGGGTGCCCGCCCTCGACGCCGCATTCCTCGCATTCCGCGGCAGGCATCCGGAACTCGGGATCTCGCTGGTCCGCGGCAATCATGACGCGAAGGCCGGCGATCCGCCCTCCTCCTGGCGAGTAGGCGTTTTGACGGAGCCGCACGGCGAGCCGCCATTCGTGCTCTGCCACGAGCCCTCGGCGCCGCCCACCGGCTACGCGCTCTGCGGCCATGTCCATCCCGGCGTGCGCCTCGACGGACCGGCCTTTGATTCGGTGCGACTTCCATGCTTCGTCATCGGGCGGCGGCACGTCATTCTTCCCGCCTTCGGGCGACTGACGGGGCTCGCGGTCGTCGCGCCGGCCGCCGACTTGGTCCGTGTCGCCATCGCCGGTCCGCGCCTCTTCGTGCTGCAGTAGCACACAGGTTGATAGACCGTCGCGGATGCTGCAGCGCACACCGCGTTGACCCCTTTCGCGGCTCGACATTGGGGTGTCGCAAAAGCGCAACGCGGCGGTCAACCGTTCGTCGGGTCCGGCGCGGTGGACAAGCCCGTGGAAAGGCGGTGGAAAGACCGTGGATATGCGCAAAAGGGGTGTGTTAGGAGGCTGTTTTTGTTGTCGTTTTGGCGGCGTATCGCTGTGCATCAAATAGCGCTTGCCAAACGGCGACCTCGCCACTATTCTTTGTGTTCACCAGCCACTTGAACACAAGATGTAGTAGATTTTGATTCACAAGCATTATCCGGGCATGCCTCGGGAAATGCCTTCCCGCAAGGCCCCTGCCCCACGGGGGAAATCGATCGCGAAGCCCGGCGTTCTCCGCCCCCCTCGGCCTTGCGCCAAAGAGGGCAAACCCGGGCGAAACGCGGCGACGGCGGCCACAACGACAAGATTCCAGGAGACTGATCCATGCAAGTCACGAGCGCTTCCACCGGTACGCGAGAGCCCGCGAAGAGCCCGTTGGCCACCGAAGCCGGAAGCCCGATGACCGCCGCCGCCGATCCGCGCTATGCGCAGTACAAGGTGATCCGCAGGAACGGCGCCGTAGTACCGTTCGAGCCGGCCAAGATCGGCGTTGCGATGACCAAGGCGTTCCTCGCTGTCAACGGCGGCCAGGGCGCCGCGTCGGCGCGGGTGCGCGAGCAGGTACAAAAGCTCACCGATGCCGTCGTCGCGGCACTGATGAAGCGCAAGCCCGAAGGCGGCGCGATCCACATCGAGGAGATCCAGGACCAGGTGGAGCTCGCGATGATGCGCGGCGGCGAGCACGAGGTCGCGCGCGCGTACGTGCTCTACCGCGAGCGCCGCGCGCAGGAGCGCGCGCAGGAGAAGTCGGCGAAGGGCGCGAAGGAAGCGCCGGCGGCCGGCATTTCGGTCGTCGAGAACGGCGTCACGCGCCCGCTCGACCTCGAGCGGCTGACGCAGGCCGTCCGCGAATCGTGCGAGGGCCTCTCCGAGGTCGAGCCCGAGCGCATCCTCAAGGCGACGCTGAAGGACCTCTACGACGGCGTGCCGATGGACGAGGTCCGCAAGTGCGTCGTGCTGGCCGCGCGCACGCTGATCGAGAAGGACCCGGCGTACAGCTTCGTCACCGCGCGGCTCCTGCTCGACTCGATCCGTCACGAAGCGCTGGGCGAGGAAGTCGCGCAGCACGACATGGCGAAGAAGTACCCCGAGTACTTCCCGCAGTTCGTGAAGCACGGGATCAAGATCGGCCTCCTGAACGAGGCGCTGACCCAGTACGACATGAAGGCGCTGGGCAAGGCGCTCAGGCCCGAACGCGACCTCCAGTTCGGCTATCTCGGCCTGCAGACGCTCTACGACCGCTACTTCCTCGTCGACCAATACGCCGGCGGCCGGCGCTTCGAGCTGCCGCAATGCTTCTTCATGCGCGTGGCGATGGGCCTTGCGCTGAACGAAGTCAACCGCGAGACGCGCGCGATCGAGTTCTACAACGTGCTGTCGACGTTCGACTTCATGTCGTCGACGCCCACGCTCTTCAATTCGGGCACGCACCGCTCGCAGCTCTCCTCGTGCTACCTGACCACCGTCGCCGACGATCTCGACGGCATCTACGAGGCGATCAAGGAGAACGCGCTGCTCTCGAAGTTCGCGGGCGGCCTCGGCAACGACTGGACCAACGTGCGCGCGATGGGGTCGCACATCAAGGGCACGAACGGCCGGAGCCAGGGTGTGGTGCCGTTCCTCAAGGTGGTCAACGACACCGCGGTCGCGGTGAACCAGGGCGGCAAGCGCAAGGGCGCGGTCTGCACGTATCTGGAGACGTGGCACCTCGACATCGAGGAGTTCCTCGAGCTCCGCAAGAACACCGGCGATGATCGCCGCCGCACCCACGACATGAACACGGCCAACTGGGTGCCCGACCTGTTCATGAAGCGCGTGACCGAAGGCGGCGACTGGACGCTGTTCTCGCCCTCCGACGTGCCCGATCTCCACGACAAGTGGGGCAAGGCGTTCGAGGACGCCTACGTTCGCCACGAGGAGCGCGCGGCGCGCGGCGAGCTCAAGCTCTTCAAGAAGATCGCGGCCACGCAGCTGTGGCGAAAGATGCTCTCGATGCTGTTCGAGACGGGGCATCCGTGGATCACGTTCAAGGACGCGTGCAACGTCCGCTCGCCGCAGCAGCACATGGGCACGGTGCACTCGAGCAACCTCTGCACCGAGATCACGCTCAACACGAGCGAAACCGAGATCGCGGTCTGCAACCTCGGGTCGGTCAACCTGCTCGCGCACATGAAAAAGACAGGTGACCCAGCTGAGGGGGGCTGGGAGCTCGATCACGACAAGCTCTCGCGCACGATTCGCACCGCGATGCGGATGCTCGACAACGTGATCGACATCAACTACTACGCGGTGGCGAAGGCGCGGAACTCGAATCTCCGGCACCGCCCCGTGGGCTTGGGCATCATGGGCTTCCAGGACTGCCTGCACCTGCTCGGCAGGCCCTACGCGTCCGACGGTGCCATGGCGTTTGCCGACACGTCGATGGAGGCCGTCTGCTACTACGCTTACCAGGCGTCGACGGAGCTCGCCCAAGAACGCGGCCGTTACTCGTCGTACAAGGGCAGCCTGTGGGATCGCGGGATCCTGCCGCAGGACACGCTCGAGCTCCTGCGCGAGCAGCGCGGCGGCTATGTCGAAGTCGATTCGTCGGCGACGATGGACTGGGAGGCGCTGCGCTCCCGGATCCGCATCCACGGCATGCGCAACTCCAACTGCATCGCCATTGCCCCGACGGCGACCATCTCCAATATCGTCGGTGTCGCCGCGTCGATCGAGCCCGAGTACCAGAACATCTACGTCAAGTCGAACCTGTCGGGCGAATTCACCGTCGTCAACGAGCATCTCGTCGCCGAGCTGAAGAAGCTCAACCTGTGGGACGAGGTGATGGTCGCCGACCTCAAGTACTTCGACGGCTCGCTCGCCAAGATCGACCGCATCCCGATCGAGCTCCGCACGCTCTACGCCACCGCATTCGAGGTCGAGCCCAAGTGGATCGTCGAGGCGGGCGCGCGCCGCCAGAAGTGGATCGACCAGGCGCAGAGCCTGAACATCTACATGGCCGGCGCGTCGGGGAAGAAGCTCGACGAAACCTACAAGCTCGCGTGGCTGCGCGGCCTCAAGACCACGTACTACCTGCGCACGCTGGCGGCGACGTCGGCCGAGAAGTCGACGGGCAAGGGGGGTGAGTTGAACGCGGTGCCGACGTCGGGGGGGATGGGATCGCCCGCCGCGAGCTCGCGTATGGCAGCGCCGGCGGAAGCCGACGCTCCGAAATTCTGCGCGATCGACGACCCCAATTGCGAGGCGTGCCAGTAGCACGCCTTCGCGGAAAGGAGCGACGAAGCAGCAACGCAAGGTGCGAGAGGCTTGCAGGTCACGATAGACAAGCCCCGCGACGAACGAGCAGTGCCCCGCAATCCCGGACAGGAGGGCAAGCGATGAACGCGAAGACCGACAAGTGGGAGTCCTACACCGACAAGGCCGGCCGCCGTCACTGGCGCTGGCCGGCGGCGATCCAGTCGTTAGCCGCCCGTGTCGTGGACACCGAGGAGCAAGACGACGCCGCATCTCCGCGCGGATGGCAGCCGGAGTTTGCGACGGAGTCGAGTCCGGGTGACTGAGCAGCGGCTCGGCGCGCGGCGGCGCGACGGCCGTGCGTCCCACAGGTCGCAGGCGGGTGTGCATCGGCGCACCGGTGCGCGGTTCCGTCGGCGGCGCGTTCGTCAACTTGCCTAGAGGAGGCCGACTTGGCCCGATACGAGCATGTGCAGCGGCATGTGATCGATGCGCGGTACCTCGGAGACTACAAGGTCTGGCTGGAATTCAACGATGGGCGCAAGGGCGTGGTGGATTTGTCGGACGATCTCTACGGCGAGAATTTCGAGTCGCTGCGGGATCGCGTGCGCTTCGCCGAGTTCTACCTGGATTACGGGCTCGCGACGATCGCGTGGGATCACGGCGCCGATTTCGCTCCCGACTATTTGTACGAAAAATTGAGCGCAATGCACTGAAGCGGGTCTAACGAACGTGCGGTACAGGAGAACAACGACATGCTGACCTTCGACGACGACGTAGCCCCCGCCCCGGCGCCGCGGCTTGCGCCGGTGACGCCGGAGACGCTGCGCGCCCAGGGCGCCGGGATCCTCGTCTCACCGGAGCCGGTGCACGACCTCGACGTCGAACGGCAGGCGCAGGAGCACGGCTTCCGCCGCGTGCGCCTCGAGGACAAGCGCGTGATCAACGGCTCGTCCGACGTCAACCAGCTTGTCCCGTTCAAGTACCGCTGGGCCTGGGAGAAGTACCTGTCCGCCTGCGCCAACCACTGGATGCCGCAGGAAGTGAACATGCAGCGCGACATCGAGCTCTGGAAGAACCCGAACGGCCTGACCGACGACGAGCGGCTCATCGTCAAGCGCAACCTCGGTTTTTTCGTCACGGCCGACAGCCTGGCCGCGAACAACATCGTGCTCGGCACCTACCGCCACATCTCGGCGCCCGAGTGCCGGCAATATCTGTTGCGCCAGGCGTTCGAGGAGGCGATCCACACGCACGCCTACCAGTACATCGTCGAGAGCCTGGGCCTGGACGAGGCCGAGATCTTCAACGCCTACCACGAGATCAAGTCGATTCGCGACAAGGACGAGTTCCTGATCCCGTACATCGGCGTGCTGACCGACCCGACGTTCACCACCGGCACGACCGAGGCCGACCAGAAGCTCCTGAAGAGCCTGATCGTCTTCGCCTGCATCATGGAAGGCCTGTTCTTCTACGTGGGCTTCGTGCAGATCCTGGCGATGGGCCGGCAGAACAAGATGACCGGCTCCTCGGAGCAGTACCAGTACATCCTGCGCGACGAGTCGATGCACTGCAGCTTCGGCATCGACCTGATCAACACCATCAAGATGGAGAACCCGCACCTCTGGACGCCGGAGTTCCGCGAGGAGATCCGCGCGCTGATGAAGAAAGGCGTCGACCTCGAATACGCCTACGCCGAGGACACCATGCCCCGCGGCGTGTTGGGCCTGAACGCGACGATGTTCAAGGAGTATCTCCGCTTCATCGCCAATCGCCGCTGCCAGCAGATCGGCGTCGACGCACTGTTCGACAAGGCCGACAACCCGTTCCCGTGGATGGCGGAAATGATCGATCTCAAGAAGGAGAAGAACTTCTTCGAGACGCGGGTGATTGAATACCAGACGGGCGGGGCGTTGAGCTGGGATTGACTCGAATGGCGTGGTGCCGGCCAACGGGTGACAGGGTCTGACTACGTTCCACCTTCGCAGCTCGGTAGGCGAGGCTTCAAGGAGGAACCCATGGCGAAACGGCTCATCGCAGTTTGCTGCATCGCTCTCGGCGCGCTTGCGCCCGCGACGCTGCTGGCGCAAGCCACCGGCCCCCAGCGCACGTTCGTCGCTTCCTATGGCAACGATACGCAGCCTTGCAGTCGCGTCTTGCCATGTCGGCAGTTCGGGGCAGCGATCGCGACGGTGGCTCCGGGTGGCGAAGTCGTGGTGCTCGACTCCGCTGGTTACGGCCCGGCCACGATCGCCAAGGCCGTATCGATCATCGCGCCGGCGGGCATCTATGCGGGGATCAGCGCGTTTAGCGGCAACGGCATCGAGGTGTCGGGCGGGGCTAGCGATATCGTCGTTCTTCGCGGCTTGACGATCGTCGGATTGGGCGCGAACTACGGGATCTATTCGACCCTGGCCGGAACGCTCCGCGTGGAGAATTGCGTGATCAGCGGCATGGCCGCTGCCGGCATCGCGTCCATTACCAGCGGGAAGGTGTTCATCACGGACACGATCGTTCGCAACAATTTCGATGGGGTCGACCTGGGCGCCTCCGGGATGCCGGGTGTCGCGACGCTCGAGCGAGTTCGCGCCAACGACAACACCAACGGGATCTGGGTCACGAACGCGAATGCGTCGATGCATGACAGCGAGGCCAGCGGAAACAACTTTGGAGTCATCGTCGGTAGCTTCACAATGTCCGACAACCCCGTCCTAAACGTCGAGAGCAGCGTCATTTCCAACAACAGCGGCCCAGGGATCCAGGGCGCAAACGCCGCAGGCAAGGGGACCTTCAGCGTCGCGAATTCGTCGATCACGAACAACGGCAACTTTGGCATCAACGGAGGCGTCTCCGATCTCGGTCGAGTGGCCAATTCGACGATAACCGGCAATGTCTCGGGCGTCGGAACCGCCATCGTTTCGGTGGGTGGCAATTTGGTCGAAGGCAACAGCTTCAACAACACGTTCACCACGACGGTGTCGAAGAAATAGAATTGACGACGCCGGCATCGCCATGGACCTGCCCGAGTTGCGGGTCGACGGCGACCATGCCGTGACCGCGGCCCTCCTCGTCATTGCGCTGTACGTGATTCTCAAGGCGTATCACGTCGTCGTCTTCGCGACGACGCTGAATTCATCGCCGCGATGAGGTTGCGGGCGGTCAACGCCCGGCCACCGCGCGGTTGCCAACGGTCGCCTCTTTGGGCGATGCTGCGACTCCATGGCCGCCTCGCCCGCATCGCCCGACCTCGCTACTGTTAGGCGCTACCTGCCGTGGGTGGTGGCCTCGGCGCTGTTCATGGAGCAGCTCGACTCGACCATCATCAACACCGCCGTGCCGACGATGGCGGAGAGCCTGCAGGTCACGCCGCTGAGCCTGAAATCGGTCGTCACAAGCTACGTCGTGAGCCTCGCCGTCTGCATTCCGGCCAGCGGCTGGATGGCCGACCGCTTCGGCACCCGGCGCGTGTTCTCGACCGCCGTCGCCATCTTCACGCTGTCCTCGATCTTGTGCGGCCTCGCGCTCAGCGCGCCGATGCTGGTCGCCACGCGCGTGCTGCAGGGCATCGGCGCCGCGATGATGATGCCCGTCGGCCGCCTCGCCATCGTGCGCACGTTTCCAAAGGTCGATCTGTTGTCGGCGATGAATTTCGTCATCATTCCGGCATTGATCGGCCCCATGCTGGGACCCACGATCGGCGGACTCATCGTGCACTGGCTGTCTTGGCGCGTGATCTTCTTCGTCAACGTGCCGGTGGGTATCGCGGCACTCGTCCTCATCCGCCGCTACATGCCCGATTACCGCGACGCCAAACCGCGCCCCTTCGATCTCGTGGGCCTCGTGTTGTTCAGCGGCGGCGCTGCGCTCCTGTCCTGGCTGCTCGAAGTGTTCGGCGAACACTCGATCGACGCCACGTCGGCGGCGATTCTGTTCGCGATCTCGCTCGGCCTGCTGGCAGCGTTTGGCTGGCACGCACAGGCGAGCGCGCACCCACTGCTCCGGCTTGCGCTATTCAAGCTCCGCACCTTCCGCGTCTCGGTCGTCGGAGGGTTCGTGACGCGGCTGGGCATCGGCGGTCTGCCGTTCCTGCTTCCCCTCCTCTATCAACTCGGCCTTGGCCTGCCGGCGTGGCAATCGGGGTTGTTAATGGTGCCGACCGCCGTTGCCGCGATGGGGATGAAATTCCTGTCCACTCGCATCCTGCGGCAATTCGGATTCCGGCAGGTGCTCGTCGTCAACACGGTCATGAGCGGCCTCGTCATCGGCATGTTTTCGCAGGTGACGCCGACCACGCCAATTGCGCTGATCGTGTGCCTGGGCCTTGCCCAAGGCTTTTTCAACTCGTTGCAGTTCTCGAGCCTCAATTCGATGGCGTACGCCGACGTCGAGCCGCGCGACTCCAGCATGGCCGCCACCATTGCCAGCACGCTCCAGCAGATGTCGATGGGGCTGGGGCTCGCCTGCGGCTCGCTCGTCGCAGGCTGGTATCTCGCCGGATTGCCGCAGACGGACGCCGTCGCGGTGACCGGCGCGCTGCACAAGGCGTTTCTGACGCTCGGCGGCCTCACGATCCTGTCGTCGCTGTCGTTCTGGACGCTCCGCGCGAACGACGGCGAGAACGTGAGTCGCGGCAGGATGCCGGCGCAGGTCGAGGCCGGTGAAGCCGGCTAAACGCTTTCCTGGTCCCTCCCGTGAAAGTCGCTACCTGGAACGTCAACGGAATCCGCGCGCGGGAGGCGCAGCTCTGCGACTGGCTTGCGCGCGACCACCCCGACGTCGTTTGCCTGCAGGAGATCAAGGCCCGTCCCGATCAGGTGCCGGAGCGCTGCAAGCTCGCCGACTACCACGCGTTCTGGCACGGCAGCGGAGGCTATTCGGGCGTCTCGCTGCACGTTCGCCGCGAACTACTGGAGGTACCCGAATTCCGCCATCCGGAATTCGACGTGGAGACTCGCATCGTCCACGTCGCGCTCGGCAACCTCGTGCTCGCCTCCGCGTACGTGCCCAACGGCGGCAAGGACTTTGCGGCGAAGCTTGCCTTCCTCACCGCCTTGGCCGCCTGGTCGAAACAGCTCCACGACGAAGGTCGCGAGCTCATCTTGTGCGGCGACCTCAACGTCGCCCGCGCCGATGTCGACGTCCATCCGAAGGAACGCAAGCCCGGCATCATCGGCCAGCGACCAGACGAGCGCGAATTGTTTCAGGCACTGCTCGGCGATCGCCTCATCGACGTCACCCGGGCGCTCGATCCCGACAATCCGGGCCTGTTCACGTGGTGGCCGCCGTGGCGCAACATGCGTCAGCGCAACATAGGCTGGCGCATCGACTACATTCTCGCGACACGCGCCATCGCAGAGCGGGCGACGCGCTGCGCGGTGCTGGCGGACATCGGGACGAGCGATCACGCCCCGATCATGATGACGACGGGCTGAGCGATGCCTGTCGCAGGCCACACAATCGCGGCCGACGAAATCGCCTGGACCGCTGTCCGCGCGCAGGGCGCGGGCGGGCAGAACGTGAACAAGGTGGCGTCCGCGATCCACCTGCGCTTCGACGTGCATGCGTCGTCGCTGCCCGAGGCAATCAAGACGCGCCTTCTCGCGTCCGGGGATCAGCGCATTACGCCGGCCGGCGTCGTGATCATCAAGGCGCAGCGCCATCGCACGCAAGAGCGCAATCTCGCCGATGCGCTCGCGCGCCTTCAGGAGCTCGTCGACGCAGCCGCCCTGGTTCCGCAAGCTCGCAAGCTCACCCGGCCTACGAGGAGCTCGCAGCGCAAACGCGTCGACAGCAAGGTGAAGCGCGGCAAGATCAAGGCTGCACGCCGCACGCCGATCGAATAGCCGGTGCGGACTACTTCGATCGCCCGTCGTACTGCGTGACGGGCACGCCGTCGACGTCGAGCCCCTCGAGGACACGAATGTTGATCGCAGCCATCGGATTGCCCTTCTGATCGCGGGCCTCGCCGAACGTATGGATGCCGCACGTCGGGCAGAAGTGGTGCTTGATCACGTGCTTGTTGAACGTGTACGTCGCCATGTCGGCTTCCGGCGTCAGCATCCGCAGCCGGTCGCGCGGCAGGAACCACATGAGCACGCCTTTGCGCGAGCAGATCGAGCAGTTGCACGCCGTCGCGCCGGTCAAGTCGCCCTCGGCCTCGAAGGCGATCCTTCCACAGTGACAGCTTCCCCGGTACTTCATCCGCGTGCCCTCAGCGCGCCGGCAACTCGACCATTGTCTTGAACCCGCCCCAGAACATCCGCATCCCATCGAAAGGCACGTTCTTGGGATCCATCATGTCTTTGAGCCGCGGGTCGTTCATCGCCTTCTCGTTGACCTTGTCGCGCTGTTCCCGCGACTCGTAGAAGATCCAGCTGAACACGACGACCTCATCGTCCTTGAGCTGAACCGCCTGCGGAAACGACGTCACCTTGCCGGGCTTGACGTCGTCGGCGACACATTCCGTGAATTGCAGCGCGCCGTGCTCCATCCAGACCTGGCCGGCGCGCTCGGCCATCTTGCGATACTCGTCGATCTTGCTCTTCGGGACCGGAATCACATACCCATCGACGTAGTGCGGCATTGAGGTCTCCTTCGCGTGGTTCGAGCTTGTGCGACAGTCCGCAGCAACCGCCGTTCAGAGCCTCTTGTTCGCGGCGACGTCCCAGCCACCTTTAACGGTCGTGCCGGGACCGCCGGTCGGTTTCTGCGTCTTGTACTCCCACTGGATCTTGCGGTAGTCGAACGTCACCTCGTCCAGAAATCCTCTATCGGCGGCGCCTGCCTCCAGCACGCCGAAGGTCAGCGGATACTGCGTGCCGGTGCCTGCGCGCTCTACGATGTGCGTGATCAGCACATCGTGGAGCGTCACCTTGTAGAACTCGAACCCCGATGGGCCGCGGCTGAACGTGAAAACAGCATCCTTGATCGACTTGCCCTGCGCGCACGCAAGCAGCATCGGAATCGACGCCAGGTCGACATTCTTGCGGAAGCGCACCGGCGAGAAGGTCGCCTTGGCGACGGAGCTGCTGCCAACGCCTCCGCTATGGAAAACGATCTGATCGATACCCTGCTCGTAGGAGAAGACTTCGATTTCCTTCTTGTGGTTCTTCACCGTGCTCTCGCCGTCGATGCCGTCGAGCTTGAGGAAGATCGCGGTCAGCGGATTTGGCATGTAGCCTCCGGGCATCCCGCCTCGGCGCGCGCCAAGCCGGGGACATGGATTGTGCCACCGGACCGGGCCGGACGGAATTTCCCGCGAACGTCTTGCCTCGGCTCCTGATCGAAGTAAGATCGTCTGCACACCGCCCGGGAGTCTCGTCATGTGGAATCGCCGCCGCACGCTCGCCGCGCTGGCCACCCTGGGGGCCGGCGCCGCGCTCGAACCGTCGATTGCGCGGGCCCAGCCCCGCACCGTGCTGACGCGTCCGATCCCCTCGACCGGGGAGTCGCTTCCGGTCGTTGGCCTCGGCACGTGGATCACCTTCAACGTCGGCGACGACCCCGTCGGGCGCGACGCGTCGACCGACGTCATGCGCAACTTCGTCGATGCGGGCGGTCGATTGATCGATTCGTCGCCGATGTACGGATCCTCGCAGGATACGATCGGCTACGGCCTGCACAAGGCGGGGCTCACGGGGCGTATCTTCGCTGCCGACAAAGTGTGGATCTCCTCCGGTGCCGAAGGCCGCGAGCAGATCGAGCGCTCGCGCCGCAAATGGCAGATCAGCCGGTTCGACTTGCTGCAGGTTCACAACCTGTTGAGCTGGGAAGCCCACCTGCCGACGCTGTTCGCGATGAAGGCCGCCGGGCAGCTCCGGTATGTCGGCATCACGACGTCCGAGGGCCGGCGGCACGACGTCGTCGAGCAGATCATGACAAGCCATAAGCTCGACTTCGTGCAGGTCACGTACAACCCCATCGACCGCGAGGTCGAGGAGCGCATCCTGCCGCTCGCGCGCGAGCGCGGCATCGCGGTGATCGTCAACCGGCCGTTTCGTCAGGGCGCGCTCATCCAGGCTCTCGCCAAGTCGAAACTTCCACCGTGGGCGGGCGAGATCGACTGCGCGAGCTGGGCGCAGGTCGTGCTCAAGTTCATCGTGTCGCACCCGGCTGTCACCTGCGCGATTCCGGCGACGACTCGCGCCGACCATGTTCGCGAGAACGTGGATGCCGCGACAGGCCGGCTGCCCGACGCCGCGATGCGCCAGCGCATCGTCGCCGCGGTGGAGCGCGGCTGATGTCGGAATGGTGGACGTACCGGCTCACGAGCTTCCTGCTCTTCTCGCCGCGGACCTACCACCGTCTCTTCGAACTCTACAACCAGGCGATCTGGCCGGCGCACATCCTGGCGCTGGCCATTGGCGTCGCAATCATCGTGCTGCTGGTCGGAACGTACGAGCACCGCGATCGTGTCGTCGCGGGCTTGTTCGCGGCGTGCTGGCTCTGGATCGCCTGGACATTTCTCTACCAGCGCTACACGCAGATCAACTGGATCGCGCCATGGATCGCGGCGGCGTTCGCGCTGCAGGCGCTGCTTCTCGCGGGCCTTGGCGTCTTCGGCGGGCGGATCGCGTTCGCGCCGCCGGGCGGCGGGAGCTTTCGGATGGCGATCGCGCTGATCGCGACTGCAATCGCCGGCTATCCGCTGCTGGCGCCTCTCTTCGGACGCGCGTGGCCAACGGCAGAAGTGTTCGGTGTCGCGCCCGATCCGACGGCCATTGCCACCGTCGCCACGCTCGCCCTCGTACGCGGACGCATCCGGTGGCTACTGCTCGTCGTTCCCGTGCTCGCATGCGCCCTGGGTGCGCTGACGCAACGGGCGATGGCGGAACCGGAGGCCATTATCATATCGGCGGCGTCGCTGCTTGCGCTTATCCTTGCTCTATGATCCGACCGTGACGATGCCGGACGCCGAAATCATTCCCGAGAATCTCCATGTGGTGCAGGCGATCTACTTCGCTTACACGCTCGAGCAGACCCGGTTGTTCCAGGTCGTCGATCGCATCGTCGAGCTCTCGCAGCGCGGCCTCCTGCCGTTTGGACGGCACGTCGCCGCGCCGCCGGATCGGATGACCGAGCAGGAGCGTACGGATCTCTACCTGCGCACATTCGGCGCACCCGGCGGCGATGCGGACGCCGAGCCGAATCACGATTTCAGCGACCTCTGGCTCCGCTTCGTGGCATCGGTCGCGGTCTTTGGGCGTCAGGTCGAAGCAGAGGATGCGCATCTCGCGCCCTCGGTGCGGACGGCGGCAGGAGCACTTGCCTTGGGCGCCTCCGCGCGCGGCGCGGGTATCGCCTCGGCAGCTCGGCGTCTGGCGAGCGACGTACATCACGTGATCGCACTGCTGCGTGATCCGGCGATTGCGCAAGCGCTCGGCGCGCGTGACATGTGGGAGGTGATCGACCGCGTGAATACGGACTACCTTGGCGGCGTGGTCGACACCTCGCGATATCGCACGCTGGGGGAAGCCGGGAGCGCGATGCTGCGATGGCTAGCGGCCAACGCGCAAACCCTCGATCGGCCCGCCGACGACAGCGACCTATTGAATGCGGTCGAGCAATGGGTTGCGGTCAGCGGCATCCAGGACAACGCCGCGGAGCAGTATTCGCAGCCGACCGAATCGCCGACACTCCGCCCGGCGACGATCGACCTGCCGGCGGTCGTGTGCGACCTGCTCGATGCCGTGGGTGCCACTGATTCCCGCCCCGCGCCTCCCGGCGTCGTGCTGTTCTGCGGCCCGGGTGACACCGGCAAGACGCTCGCCGCCTACATGATCGCCCAGGCTCTTCCGCATCGATCTCGGTCGCGTCGTCAGCCAATGGATCGGCGATACCGAGCGACACCTGAACGCGATCTTCGCGCCTGCGCACGCGTCGAGCGCCGCCCTCTTCTTCGACGAAGCCGATGCGCTGTTCGGCAAGCGGACGGAGCTCGACGATGCGCACGACCGCTACGCGAATATCGACGCGGCTTACCTGCTGCGCAGAATGGAAGCGCACGACGGCCTGGTCATGGTGGCGACGCATCCGCATTCCGTCATCGACGACGTTCTACGAGAGGAACACCGAAGGCGGCGCGTGCGTGCGGTGATCTGCTTTCCCCGACCGCGGCAGTAGGCAGCCGTCCGTCGCGGATCTCCCCGAGCGGCCGTACACTACGTATCGCCGCCCAGCACCCCCCGGGGATTCAAAAAGGAGAACGACATGGCCCCGCTAGCCCGCCTGCTTGCGGCACTCCCGATGGTCGTGACGATCGGCGCAATGGCAGCACCCCCCAATACACAACCTGGCGCCCATCCGGTCCCCAAGATTTATCCGTGCGCCGGTCAGCTCACGCGCGCGCCGGACAAGGTCATCACGATGGGGCCCAACAAGACGTTCTACCTGGTCAACGATAACGTGGCGCCTGTCATGACGCCGCCGGTGATGGATCCGGGCTATCCGATCACGCAAGCCGCGGCCAAGGCGAAGGAGTGCAAGCGCCGCATCATTGACGTCCAGGTGCCGTCCAACACGTCGTCGGGCTGCGCCAAGTGCTATCCCAACGCGGAGATCAACGCATGTGCCGGCCCTTTCGCGAACAGCAAGCTGTTCGAGCATCATTGCCGCGTTCCAGCGAGCTCGACCTCCCCGGCGACGTGCAAGACGTTCAACCACACGGTCGAGGTCTACAAGAAGAAGAGCGGCGACGCGGCATTCGACAAGACGCCGATCGCGACCTTCGTTTATCGAGGATATGGCGATGCGACCGGGTGTATCGTCTCAGCCAAGCACCCGCCCCAGATCTACGACACCGCCGAGGTGTATCCGAACGTCACGGCGCCCGCGAGCGGCATCGACGTCTATCGCATCCTGAGCCTGCCCACCTACAAGGGCGCGCTTGTCGACACCGTCGTCTTCGTCGGGTTCGAGGAGCGGTGAACGACGGGGCCCCGATCGGCGCTTGCGACCAGCGAAGCGGCCGCTCAAAGCACTGCTAAACAGCCATTGGTCGACGCTTGTTGCGGCTGAAATGGACATCGTCGATACTGCCGCTCATACTTCCGCACCGTTGCACTCATAACCTGATGGTAGTGCGTCGGAACCTGTTCCTCGCATGGCTCGCGGTAACGCTTACCGCGCTGGCCCCGGTCTTCGCATATGCCCACATCCACGTTGGCGCTAACGGCGAGATCATCGAGGACTGCGCCGCCGACGAGCCCGCCGATACTGACGCGCAACACGATCATTCGAATTCGAACAAGGGTACGGTACCTCACTGTCCTTATTGCCCAGGCTTTAGCGCCGGGGCGGCGCTGGCCCAAGGCGTACTGCCATCTACTGAGCCAGTCGCAATCCCCGTAGCGCCCGTTGGCGTGCCGCATGAGGTATGTGTTGGGCGCGCCTCGCTCCGTATCGCGCAACAGCGCGCTCCTCCCTCCGTCTCCTAGTCGCAAATCATCTTGCGCGTCGCCGGTCTTTCGTGGCGACGCGTCGGTTCGTGGTTCGTCCACGGGCCCCGGTTGTCCTGGCGCACAGGCCTGGGCTATCACGGGGCCACCAATGCGATGGCTTAGACCAAGTTGGAGGACCGCATGATCGCACCATCATTCAGCGGCGACTTGCAGCACCACGCCCGCGTGCGGCGACAAATCGTTCCTAGTTCGTGTGCGAAGAATGCCTGGCACCGAGAAATGCGTACGGCGCGTTGGATCGCGTCGTCGACGATTGCATTCGCCGCCGCATCGTGCGTCTTTTCGGCCAACGAGGCGGCCGCTCACGGCTTCGTCGGAAAGCGCTTCTTCCCCGCGACGCTCGTGACCGACGACCCGTTCATTGCCGACGAGCTGTCACTGCCGACCATTTCTTACTTCAAATCCCCAGCGAGCGGCGACGAGCCCGCGACGCGCGAGAACGACTTCTCACTGGACGTTTCGAAACGAATAACGGACAACTTTGGCATCGCATTCGGCGCGAGCTACCTGCAGCTTCGACCGGATCAGGGGGAACGGCAGCGCGGCTTTGACAACGTCTCGCTCGGCTTGAAGTACAAGGTCTATCAGAACGACCCACGCGAATCGATCCTGTCGGTCGGCATCGACTGGGACATCGGCGGCAGTGGGTCCAAGCGCGTCGGCGCGGAGGATTTCAGCACCTTCACACCGACGTTGCTGTTCGGCAAGGGTTTCGGCGATCTGCCGGAGGACATGAAGTATCTGCGACCACTTGCGATCACCGGCACCGTCGGCATCGGCATCCCTTCGCGCACGAGCATGAGTGCGGTGAGCGAGGACGGTGACGTTGTCGTCCAGCAGAATCCCAATACGCTCCAGTGGGGTTTTGCCATCGAATACAGCATCCCGTACCTCAATTCCAACGTCGAGGGCACCGGGTGGAATTCGGTGTTCAACCAGCTCATTCCCCTGGTCGAATTTCCGATGACGACCTTGCTCAATCGGGGCGCGAGCGGCACAACGGGCACCGTAAATCCGGGCCTCATTTGGGCCGGCCGTTACTTCCAGATCGCTGCGGAGGCACAGATTCCAGTCAATCGCGCTTCTGGCAGCCAGGTTGGGTGGATCGTGCAGTTGCACTTCTATCTCGACGATATCTTCCCGTCGACTATCGGCCGGCCCATTTTCCCAAACTGAACATGAAACCCATCGTACTGGCCGTCTGTGTGGCCGCGTGGACCATGAGTGCGCCCGCAAGCGCACATGCGTTCCTCGATCATGCGAGCCCCGCGGTCGGGAGCACGGTTCATGGGTCGCCGCCCCGTGTGGAGTTGTGGTTCACCCAGGAACTTGAGCCGGCATTCAGCACGGTCCGGGTGCTCGATCAGGGGAACCATCGGCAAGACAAGGGAGATGCGCAGGTCGCCACAGGCGATGCCACGCTCTTGCAGGTGTCGCTGCCGCAGCTTCCGCCGGGCCGCTATCGGGTCGAATGGCGCGTGACCTCCGTGGACACGCACGTCACTGAAGGCGACTTCACGTTCGTCGTCGCGCCTTAGACCTGGTTTGGCGAAGATCTCCAGTGCCGCCCACGCACCGACCACGTGAACACACTCCTTGTCGTTTCACGCGCTTTGCACTTTGGCGCCGTGCTGCTGATTTTCGGCGGGTTGGTGTTTGCGCTTGTCGTGGTTGGACCGGCAACGCGTACGTCGCGGGTGGCAGCAATCGATTTGAACGAACGCGTGCAAGCATTCCTGCGGGCGGCTGGGTGGTGGGGTTTAGGGGCGAGTCTCCTGTCCGGCGCGGCGTGGCTGTTCCTCGAAGCGGCCTTGATGAGTGGACATCCGTTACCGGAAGTGACCGGCGACGCACTGTGGCTTGTGCTGACCAGAACACAGTTCGGGCGGGTGTGGATGTGGCGCTTCGGAATCGCTGGCGCGCTCGGCGCGCTGATGTTCGCAGCGGCACGGGGTGGGCGTAAACGAGAGTCATTCACGGAGACCTCGCTTACCCTTGTACTTGCGGCCGGCTACTTGGCGTCGCTCGCGCTGGTCGGTCATGCAGCCGACGGCCGAGGCGTCGAGCGCCTGTTCCGCATTACCACCGATGTCGTGCACCTGCTCGCTGCCGGCGCGTGGCTGGGCGCGCTACCGGGCCTTGCCTTTCTTCTTGCATCCGCGCGCGGGTCGACCGCCGCGATTGGCATCGCCGGGCATGCAGCGAAGCGATTCTCGATACTCGGCGTTACGAGCGTCGGTGCGTTGTTACTTTCCGGTCTCGGTAATGCTTGGTATCTCGTGGGCAACGTGCCCGCGTTGCTCGGCACCCCTTACGGTCGGCTGCTTGTTGCAAAATTACTACTGTTCGCGACGATGGTGGCGCTGGCGGCGACCAATCGCCAGCGCCTTACACCGAAGGTGGCACGCCGCGACGCGTCTGCGCTGGACCTGCTTACTCGTAATGCGGTGCTCGAGATCATAGGCGGCATCGCAGTTGTCGCGATTGTCGGCGCGCTGGGGGCTGCGATTCCCGCGGCCCATCAGTCTCCCGTCTGGCCCTTCCGTTTCACGCTGAGCACGACGCCCATAGAAGAGTCGGTACTCAATCGCGTGATTCTCGGTGTTTGCATTGCCACCCTTTGCGCGATCGTGCTCGCCATCGCGTTCGGGCGTGGGCACGGGAAGCGCATTGGACCGCAAACCGCCGTCGTGTTGGGGAGCGTGACCGCGGCGGCAATCCTTGCCGCAACCTGGACGCTTTCAATACCGGCGTACCCGACTTCCTATGCATCCTCGCCGGTCAAATACACGACGACGGTTATCGCCCGCGGCGAGTTCTTCTATGCCACCAACTGTGTGCAATGCCATGGATCGCGAGGACGCGGCGATGGTCCTTCGGCGGCGTCCCTGCCGATCAAGCCAGCCAACCTGGCCGAACACACGGCGCATCACCGCCCAGGGGACCTTTTCTGGTGGATTTCCCACGGCATCTCGAACACCCCGATGCCGGCCTTTTCGCCGCGCCTCGACGACGAGGAGCTATGGGCGCTGGTTCAATATCTGCGTGCACTATCAGCGTCCCAAACAGCTCAAGCTCTGACCACCCGCGTGGAACCGTCTCTGGCGATCACGGCCCCCGATTTTGCGTTTGAAGAATCGCCACACGCACAAGAGGTACTTACGCGGCTTCGTGGACGCGAGGTGCTCTTGGTTTTTGGTGCCTTGCCGGAATCGTTGCCGCGACTGCGACAAATAGAAGCGCAGCGGATCGAATTCGCAAGTGCGGGTATTCGGGTCATCCTGACCGCGACCCGCAGCGGCACGTCATCGGAGGGCGCACGGGCGATCCCGACGCCCCGGCTCGCAATCGTGGATTCCGCCACAACGCAGACCTATGCGATGTTCGCTTGCCAGCCGGCAATTCCTTGCGAATTGTCTACATCGCCGCACGCAGAACTGCTCGTTGATCGTGCAGGATATCTGCGCGCCCGCTGGTTAGGGGCTCCAGACCCAGGTGCGGATCGCGCGGCGGAGATCATTGCCGGCGCGCACCAGCTTCAACGAGAGCCCTCTGGGCAACCCACGCAACACGAACATGGCCAATAACTTCCTGCAAGCTCCTCGCTTATCGCTCTTCTGCGCAATCCGCCGCTAACGCCAAGCGCGTGCTCCGCGCGCTTTTTGTTGCACTGCCACATTCGGCTCGCGCACGTGTCCGGGCGGCCTCACCACGTGCATCGAAAACAAATCGCAAGCGCGAGAACGTTTCGACAAGAAATCGAAAGCGCGTCGCTTCGTGCATGACTACATTTGCACCGTGCATGCGCATATGCGGTATGGCATGCGCGGTATACCAAGAAACGTGACCCGCCCACGAACCACGTCCCGAACGACGTGCCGATTAAGCTTTGAAGAAGGAGGCAGCGATGCAACGCTACTGCTCACGATCAGCCACCATCCGACCGGCAACCTATCGCAACGTCATGGGCTTTGTCGCTCTCGTCGCGGGTTTCGCTTTTGCTGGGTCGACGGCGGCGCAGGACTACCCGCCTTATGGGCCCAACGTTCCGACGGCACACTTCGATAACGGAAAGAGACCGCAGAAGACGCCGCCACCACCCAGTTTGTTGCCAGATGGACGAACGGCACAATCGGCGTGGAATATGGACCTCGTTGGATATGATTCGCTCGACGGCCGTTCCACCTACCAGCCTGTGGTTGTCGACCAAATTTTTGCCGATGGAAGCCACCACTGGATCGCATACATGGCGCACCACGCCGGCTGCGCGATCAGCCGTTTATCAAAGCAGACCGAAGTTAACGGAACATCGATTCTCGATGTAACGAATCCCAAGAGTCCGGCGTATCTCTTCCACATCCAAGGGTTCAACGCTAGCGATCCGAATGCGTGTTCCGGCAGTTTGGATGCTGGTGGCAATCAGATGGCCCACGTCTGCAGCGGCGACAGTCTGCCGTCCAACACCGCTGCCGAAGCGAGCAGCAAGCACGGACGCTATTTCCTGCTCCGCACCAACGGGAACTCCTCGGGTTCCGCCAACCCCGGCACGGAGACTCACGAAATCTGGGAGGTCACCGACCCCTCGCATCCGACAATGATTACCAGTCTCGCCGTGCAGGCGACCAATACTCACAAGGACTGGTGGGACTGTCCCAGTGGCATGGCGTACCTCGTTTCGAACGACAGCTCCGCGGCAACTCCGCGTCCCGACCTTGCTCCTGGCTGGCATCAGAGCGGTTCCAACCAGCACGTGAAAATCTACAACCTGCACGACCCCAGCAGCCCCGAGTACGTCCGTGATTTCGGGTTCGTGGGCCAGCAGCCGACCGTGGGCACCACGGTCGAGGGCCTGGTTACCCCTCCCACCGGAATCCATGGACCGATCGCGGCCGGCAATCGCGTCTACATGGCGTTTGGCGTCGGTGGCAATGGTGTCGTTGCAAGTTATGACCGCGACACATTGCTGAATGGGTGCAACGGCAAGGCCGGTTGCGCCCAGAGCCCGAGCGAGGCGGATATGCTGGCTCCGCAGAAGGGCTGGTTCACTTTGCCGGGCACCACGCTGCAGGGGGGGCCACACTTCATTCCCCATCTTTGGTGAACAGGGTGGCAAACCTCGCAATATTGTTCTCGTCACTTCAGAAGAAGGCGGTAACGAGTGCGGGAAAGGAAGCGCGCCGCACGCCGCGTGGCTCTATGACGTTACGAATGAGGCCAGTCCGACTCTGATTTCGCAGAATCCCAACGACCCGGCTCGAACGCTCCTCGACGTACCGAACGGCTTTGACTACAGCTGGATCGGGATCGTCCCAGGGAATGGCACGGTGGAAGATACCCACTGCGGGACGAGCAGCTGCAGCGCCTCCGGCGTGTACGGACAAAACGTCACGCCGACAGACCCGGTGCCACAGCCTAACAACTTCTGCAATCAGGGAGCACGCTTCGGCGCGCACGCGTCGAGTGAGCTCTTCTACCCTCCGTATTACGGCCGGCTGGCGATCGTTTCCTGGTTTACGGGTGGCGTGCGCGTGTTTGATATCCGCAACCCGGACAACGCCCGTGCGATTGCGTATTTCATTCCCGCGCCGAACGATACGGGATGCGGTCCCGGAGGTGGGCCTTCACCGGGGCCTGGCTGCACGTTCGCCAGTACCGGCAGGAACGGCCATACCGTGAATGCCATCCACACCAACAACGTGGAGGTCGATGACCGCGGTTACATTTACATAGCCGACCGCGACGGCACAGGCATGCACATTTTGCGCCTTACCGGGGAAGCAGCCGGCGCCGCGATAGGAAACGTCCCCGCGAATCGCTGATCTTCTCCTGGCCGGCTGGAGTTCACGTCTGCGCACCTGGACTCCACCGGTCTTTTTCAGTGATTTTTTGACGGGGAGTCAGTTGGCAATGAGCTCGAAGCTGACGTCAATCTTGCTCACGGTACTGCTGTTGTCAGGGATAGCCGTCGCCCGCGACCCAGCCAAGCCCGCAGGCGCCGCAAGCGACGACTTGCTGGCAAAGATCGCGAGAATTCGAGTGGGCAGCTCGACGCAATCCGAAGTAGCTCAGTTGCTCGGCAGACCATGGCGCACCGTCGATACTAACGACGATCCGGACGATGATGACTACCGGATCTGGGAATATGTAGGACAGGACGGAACCGAGCGGTATCGGATCCACATTGGTTTCGACGAGTCAAACGTAGTGCGTCTTATCGCCAGGGTCCCGCAGAAGGGTCCTGTTCAGGTGCTCGCCCCATCCGATAGCGCCAGCGACCAGCACAAGCACGATTCCAACGTTCATGGGCACGAGAAATAGCGCCCGGCTGAACAGCGTTGCACTCGGCATTCTTTTGCTGGCAGGCAGCGCCATGGCGGACCAGCCGGCGGCCGATCGCTCTTGTCGCCACGCCGCGCAAGCGCGACAGAACAAGTCTATGCAGATGGTTACGTGGCCCCTAACGCCTGCCCTGTCTCGCGTGTCCTGTTCCGATCGAATGCTTGCGATCTACGCAGACCATGCGCGGTTGACTGAAATTCTGGATCGCGTTGCCAAATGCACCGGCGCAACTGTCGACGCGCCCGCCGAGGCCAACGACATCATCTCCGCCCAACTCGATCCAGCTCCTCCCTTACAGGTTCTAATCGCACTGCTCGATCGCACTCGCTTCGATTTTTCTATCATGAGCGCTACCAGGGACGCGTCGGAGATCTGCGTCGTTAAACTGATGCCCCGATCTTCGACGCCCGCTCCTGGCGTTCCGGTCCCGGCGCCGCAAACCGTCTCCGTCGTCGATAAAGCAGCGCAAATAGCAAATCTCACCGGTGGCGACGAGGGCGTCTGGAATGATGTTGAGGTCGGAACGCCGGTCACTAGTTCGGTCACCTCCGCCGTACGCTCCCCACTCCCACCGCCGTCAAAGGGATCGGCTCGCAAAGATCCACAGTGATTTTTGCGCAGCCACGATCCCTAGCTCCTTGGTTGTTGATCGATGAAGCACCGACCGTCAGCAAGTCGTCAGCAAGCCGTCAGCGGCGACCGGCACACTGGGAATTTAGGCACGCGTCGAGCGCGCGCGCTTTCGTTTTCTCGCCGAAACGTGCCGCCCCTGCGATTCGTTGGGCGCCTCTGAAACTTACCCGCCGTTGCGGAAATTGCGCGGCGAGCAGCCCGTCAACCGGTGGAAGGCCACGGAAAAGTTGCCGGGATTCGAGTAGCCCACCTGGTGGGCGATCTCAGTGATCGGCAGGTTGGTCTCGCGCAGCAGCTGGCGCGCGCGCTCCACCCGGCGCAGGAGCACATAATGATGCGGCGCTACGCCGAGCGTCTGGCGGAACGCGTGCGCGAAATGCCAGGGGCTCATCGACAGCGTTGCCGAAATCGCGCCGAGCGTCAGGTCCTCGCGCAAGTGATCGTCGATGTAGTCGGTGGCGCGGCGCATCTTGTAGCGCGGAAGGACCGTCGGCGCGCCGTTGCCGAGCCGCATCGGCGCCGAGTAGTGACGAAGCAGGTGGACCACCAGCTCGGTCGCCAGCGATTCTGCGCAGAGCCGGCCGCCAAGGGCGTTTAGGCGCGTTTCGCCGAGCAGGCGCAGCGCGAGATCCTCGATCCGCGCGTCCCGCGTGCCGAAATTGTCGAGTAGCTCGACCTGCGCCGCGCCGCCGGCCAGGTCGCCGATGACTCTCGCGACCAGCGCCGGCGCGAGGCGCACCTTCACGAGCTCGGCCACCTCGCGATGCTGCAGCTCCTTGGGCTCGCCGGCGGGCGTGACGATGACGTCGCCCGCGCACATGGTCCGTCGGACCACGCGACCGTGGCGTCGTTGCACGAGGTCGACGGGATCGCCGAGGAAGACGGTGACGACGTGATCGGCGTCGCGCTTGACGAAGTCCGCGTCGCTCACGCGGTAGAGCTCGACCAGCAGGCCATTCCATTCCCGGGACCGGCTCGACAGCACCGGATCGGGAACAAGCGGCGACGACGATCCCATGACTCGGTTTGGAATGCCGGAACCCCTGGGAAGTTCGGCGACCCGGCTCGTCAACGGTCGCGAAAGGACGCACGCAGGCGCCGCAGGCCCTCGTCGATGTCTTCGGTTGCGATTCCGCCGTAGCCCAGTACCAGGCCGGGCCGAGGCGGCCCTCCGTAGGCGAACATCGACAATGGATGGCAGGCGACGCCCGCTTCCGCCGCGCGCTCCACGACCGCCGCGATTTGCGCGACCGTCGCCCGCCGTGCCATCGCGCAGACATGCATTCCCACCGATGACGCCACGACATCGAGCTCGTCGCCGAACATCGTGGAGAGTGTCGCCGCGATCCGCTGGTGGCGCTCGCGGTAGACCTCGCGCATGCGCCGGACGTGACGCGCGAACGATCCGCCGTCGATGAACCGCGCCAGCGCCGCTTGCGTCGGCAGTGCAGTGTGCCAGTCCGTCAGGTACTTCGCGGCTTGGATCGCGTGGTTGACCGAAGCGGGCGTGACGACGAAACCGATGCGCAGCGTCGCCAGCATCGTCTTCGAGAACGAGCCGATGTAGATGACCCGGCCCGCCCGGTCGAGCGTGTGGAGAGGCTCGATGGGCCGGCCGACGAAGCGGAACTCGCTGTCGTAGTCATCCTCGAGAATCGCGGCGTCGTTGCGTTCCGCCCAGGCGAGCAGCGCGATGCGGCGTGCCAGCGACATCGACACGCCGAGCGGATACTGATGCGATGGCGTGACGTGCACGAGCCGCGTGTCGCGTGGTATCGCCTCGACCACGAGGCCGTCGTTGTCGACCGGCACGCCGATCACCTTCGCACCAAGCGACTCGAACAAGCGTCGCGGCGGCCGGTACCCGGGGTCCTCGACGACGACGCGATCGCCCGTTGCCACCAACACGCGCGCGACGATGTCGACCGCCTGCTGGGTGCCGTTGGTGACGACGACGTCGTCGCCCGAGGCGATGATGCCGCGAGCGACGCCGATGTGGCGCGCGATTGCGTCGCGCAGTCCTCGGTGCCCAGCAGGATCCGCGTACTCGCCGTGCCCGACCGCCGAGGCGCGAAGCTCGCGGGAGGTGAGGCGGCGCCACGACTCGTACGGAAACAGCCGCGCATCCGGAATGCCCGACCGGAAATCGAACCGCGCCGGCCACCAAAGACCGGTCGGAAGGGTCACCTCGTCCCAGAACGGGCGCGCTCGCAGCACGCCTGCGGGCCCTCGGGTGCCGACCCGACGCGGCTCGCAATGCCCATTGACGAATGCACCGGCCCCCGCTCGTGCCGTGACGAAGCCCTCGCTGATCAGGCGGTCGTACGCAACGTTGACCGTCGTCCGCGACACGCTGAGCCCCGTCGCAAGCTCCCGACTCGGCGGCAGCCGGTCGCCCTCGCGCAACCGCCCATTCAGGATCAGCCCGCGCAACTGCCGATAGATTTCGCCCGCGAGGTCCCGGCGCCCGACGAGACTCACGTGGAGGTCCATGGCGGGCGATCGTACGGTCTAGTTAGCAGAAATTGGCTATTTCACCCAACCGGTTGGTTTCCTATCTTTCGAGTTGTATTCCCCAACCCTTTACGGAGGAAACCGTGCCGACCCATCTCAGCTCGAAGGTCCCCTTCACCTTGGCAACCGTGCTGTTCCTTGCCAGCGCCGTCTGCGCCGGCGCTGCAGCCGCCGACGGCACGGCCGCCGGTTGCGCCCGGCAGTTCGACGAGGCGCAGCGCATCGACATGGAGTCGTTCCGGGACTTCGACGAAGCGACCTGGCTCGCCGGACATCATCCCGAGGCCATCACGATTTTCGCGAGCGGAGCGCGGCGCCAGGGCATCGAGTCCATCGCCGCCACGATGCATTCCCACTTCGTCAACAAGACCGCCGTATGGAGCTGGACGGAGCTCTACCGGTTCGTCGACGGTTGTTCTACCGGCTACATCCTGTACGACGCCATCTACGACATTCCGTCGATCGGGTTCCACCAGCGCGCGCTGACTCGGTGACGTACATCCACGTCGGCGGGGAATGGCTGTCGATCGCCGATCAGGGCACGCTTCTCCCTGGCCAGTAACGAAGCTGAAGCGAGGGGATCAAAAAATCGGTGCGGGCGGCGTCGCCCGCACCGACGTTCTTCCCGTGGGATTCGATCCCGCTTCCGCCGATTCAACGCTAGCGGGTGTACACCGTCAACGCACCATACTCGGGCCGCCAGACCTGTTGCGCGGACGAGACGCCCGGTGACAGCGCGCCTGCGAGCTGCGGATAGTCGCCCGGCTCCAGGACGCGACACTCACCCCGGAAGGCGATGTCCGTGCACACGATCCAAGTGCCCGATTCGACGCGAATCGACGTCGCCCGATGATTGGCGTTGCCGAAATGAGCCCAGTCGAGGTCCTTCGCCTGCCCGCGATCGACGGCTGCGCCGCGACGACGACAGCGGGCGCGGGCACCACAGCCACACGATCGGACGACGCCAGCTGTCGCACCGAGGTGATCGGCTCATTCAGCGTGACGTCGATACCGCGCATCATCGGCTCCTAAAGATGGCTGTGGCTACTGCGGCGTCAACGCGCCGAGCTGCGGGCTCACTACTGGTTCCGCAGATGCGATACCGCTGGCCAGAGCGCCGGACAGCGTCGCGTAGTCGCCAGGGCCTACGACACGGCATTCACCCTGGAAGGCACGGTCCGAGCAAATCTTCCACGTGCCCGACTCCACACGCGCCGATTCGGCCCGGTGCAAGCGGGTTGTTGAAGTTCGCCCAGTCGAGGCTCTGTGCCATGCCGCTTTCGATCGTGACCTGCGGCCCGGCGAAATTTGGATATTCGTACAGGGTGATGCGGCCTGGACTCAACGCCGACGACTGAGTGTCGGCGACGGCGGGCGCGTTCGCGCTCTCGCTCTGGTTGGCCCATGCAGCTGTCGCCGCGAGCGCGACGACCAGCGGAACCACACCTTTCAGGCATCGGTTCATGCTCGACCTCCTCCAACACGTCGGCGCACGAAATGGCGCCGATCACAAGTTCGACCCGCAGTGCACGGCTTGGTTGTTCGAATCCGCGCGCCGCTGACAAGGGCGCGGGATGCCGGCCTACATTAAGATAGGACCTGCGCCCGGCGTATCCACGCCTCGATTGGGGAGCGATGCATGCGGGAGCTCAAGCGGGTTTTGGAAGCGGTCCTCGTTGGTTGCCGCTGGCTGGTCGCGCCGTTCCTGATCGGGCTCGGCATTGGTCTCGCGGCACTGCTCGTCAAGTTCGGCATCAAGCTCGCGAGCTTCGTCGGCACCGTGTGGTCAGCCCCCCCGGCCGAGGTGATCGTCGGCATCCTGAACCTGGTCGACCTCACGCTGACGGCCAACCTGATCGTGATCGTGATCTTCTCGAGCTACGAGAACTTCCTAGCGCCGTTCGACGAAACGCGACATCCGGGCTGGCCCGAGGGCCTGACCCGGATCGGCTTCGCCGGCCTCAAGCAGAAGCTCCTGGGCTCGATCGTCGCGATTGCCGCGGTCAACGTCCTCGAGTGGTTCATGGACATCGAGCGCCAAGCCGACAACACGAAGCTTGCGTGGGTGGTCGGCATCCTGCTGACGTTCGCCGTCGCGATGCTGGTGCTCGCGGTGGCGGACCGGCTGTCCGCGCCGGACAGGAAGCAATGAGCGTCGGTGTCTAGCCGCGGCGCGTCATCGCGCCAAGCGGGCGGACAGGGCCGGTCCAGCCGGGATGAGGCGTCGGCATCGGGCGAACCCCGTGTCCCGGCCCGCGGTGGAAGTGCTTACCGTTGTTTACGACGACCGCGACGGGCCAGCCGCCGAAGCCGAACCCGCAGCCGCTCCACGGGGAATCGCAGCCCCACCCCCACGACGGCGCCGTATCGGCGACGTCGGGCGCGGGCGGCTGCGCCCAGCTGTACTGTGGCGGGGGCGGCGCGTAGACGACCGGAGGCGGAGCGTAGGCCGCCGGCATCCAGGCGGCCTCGCGGCGTTGCTGGTCGAGTTGGTTCTGCAGCATCGCCATGCGATCGTTCAGCGCCTGCATCTCGGCCCGTTGCGCGGCGGCGCGCGCCGCCTCTTCCTGCGCAGCAGTGCGCGGAACGCTCTTGATGACGCTCGTCACCCGCGCGTCGTCAGGCGGGTCGATATTGCTTACGTTGGTATGGCCGCGCGCATCGACCCAGACGAACACATCGGCGCCGACGGAGGACGCACCGAGCGCCCCGGCCAGCGCCGCCATGAGACACCACGCGCAACGTGGAATCGCCATCACCGAATGCCAACACTCCTCCGGCTATGGTATTCCCCTCCGCGGGCGTTGAACAGGGGGCGTTACAGAGCGTTACGTCTTCTTCGTCGGCTGCCACAAGCCGAGCATGGCGCCGGTCGGGTCGGTGAAGATCGACAGCCACCCCATATCCTTCACCTCGGTCACGTCCTTGCAAATATTGGCGCCGAGCGAGCGTGCCTTCGTCGTCGCGGCCTGGATGTCGGGCACGTGCACGTAGGGCATCCACATCGACGGCGCGTCAGGCATCGGATTCTTCATGAGCCCGCCGCCCGTACCTTCGCCGACGCCGATCAGCGAGTAGGTGCCGCCGTCCATGGGCATGTCATCGAATTTCCAGTCGAAGAGCTTGCCGTAGAAGCCCTTCGCCTTGCCGACGTCGGTCGTGGCGAGCTCGCAGTGAACAAAAGGATTGGCCATCGCTGACTCCTGGGGGTTGAATTCACTTCGAAAGATAGCGGCCGAGACGATCGAGGCAGCCGTTCCAGCCCTGCTGGTGCTTGTCGCGCGCTTCCGTGTCCGCGAAGCGCTCGTGGGTCAGCACGAGCTCGGTGCCCTGTCCTGCCGACCGAAATTCGACCGTGACGAGCGACTCGCGTTCCGGCGTGCTCTCCCATGCCCACGTGTAGACAAGCCTCCGGTTGGGCGCGATCTCGCGATAGACGCCACCGACGCGATGGGTTTCGCCGTTCGGTCCATGCATGACGATCCGGTAACGACCGCCGACCCGGAAATCCAATGTCACGTCGGACGGACCGAAGGCGTCCGACGGGCCCATCCAATCCCTCATCTGCTGCGGGTCCGTCCACGCGGTGTAGACCGTCGCGACCGGCGCGTCGTAGGTCCGGCGGATGGCGAGACGGGTGCCTTCGTCGATTGCGTGTTCCATCGCTCCTTCTCCTTTCGTTCCAGGTACGCCTCCAGCCGGTCGAGCTGAACATTCCAGAACGACTCGTGGCGCTCGAGCCACTCGCGCGCGCCCTTGAGCGCGCCCTGCTTGAGCCGGCAACTCACGACACGTCCCGCCTTGTGCCGCTCGATGAGCCCCGCATCCTCGAGGATGACCAGGTGCTTGATGAAGCCGGTGAGCGACATTCCGTACGGTTCGGCAAGCTCGCTGATCGTGTGCTCTTTGCGCTCGAGTCGCGCCAGCACCGCGCGACGCGTGGGATCGGCCAGCGCACCGAAGACGTGGTCCAACCGTGGGGTCTTATACTGAACCATTTGGTTCACTATAGGCCAGGCACGCGCTGGCTGTCAAGCGGAATCGACGGGGCGAACACCGTCACCTATACTGCATCGATGCGCCTGCGCCTTGCCCTCGCCGCCTGCGCCGTCGCTTACGCGCTAGGCGTGCCGGCGGCGGACGAGGCCTTCGTACGCGCGAGCGCCGGCATTCTCCAGTCGCGCAACATGAGCGTGAAGGATCGCGTCGAGGCGGCCGATGCGCTCGCCCGCCACGCGCCGCAGCCCGCAGTCCCGCTGCTGATCGATGCGCTGAACGATCCGAGCGAGCCCGTTCGGCGCGCCGCGGCGCGCGGCCTGCGGACGATCGCCCGTGATGGCAAAGCCGACGATGCAGCGGCGGCGCGCGCTGCGATGCCGGCGCTGCGGACCGCGCTCAACGACTCCAGCATTGCAGTCGCCATGTACGCCGCCGACGCACTCGAGGCGCTGGGCGAACCGAACACGACGCTGGCCGACGCCCGCCGGAAAGCGCTGCGCACGTCCGGGCCCTACAGCTATGAGCGCTTCCTCGCTGCCCGCGGCCTGATCGGCCTCGATCCGCCGCCGGCGCTCACGCCATTCGTGCTCGACTTTCTCTACGACGAGCATGCCCGCGCGAACTCGAACGACAGCGGCGGCGCGCGCGACAACATCGCCGTCGCGAACGCGACTCTGGCGCGTCTCGTGCGCACCGGCGATCGCGGCGTGCTGGCCGTGCTCGAGCGCGCTGTCGCGTCGAACCGTCCTGGCACTGGCGACGTCCTGCGCGCGATGGCGCTCGCGACGCCACGGCCCGAGCGCTTCGCGCAGCTCCTCGTCACGGCATCGGAAGCTCCGGACACGGACACCGTCGCTGCGGCGTTCGAGCTAATGCCGCAATACGCCACCCCGGCCGACCTGAACGAGTGGGTGCCCGCCGCCGCGCGCGCATCGTCGGATCCGCGCCGGCAGGAGCTCGCGGCGCGCGCGCTGCGCAACGTAGCCGACAAGACGGTGCTTGGGAAGCCGGAACTCGAGCGGCTCGCCGTGAGCAATGCGCCCGACGATGTCCGCGCGATCGCGCTGTCCGCGCTCGCGGAGGCGTCCGACGGCACGCGCGATCTCCCGGCTCCGCTGCTGACCGTGTCGAAGCCGGCGGCGCTCGAAGCCTTCCGCACGGTGCTCGGCCGCGAGCGTCCCGGTCCGCCGTTCGACGAGGCGGCACGCGCGCTGCGCTATACCGAGCGCGACTTCGGCACATCCGCGGCGATCTACGCCGAGGCACTGAAACGCAATCCCGATCCCGGTGCGCAGGTGGCGCTTCTGGGGTACATCGCCCAGGCGCACGGGGCGGCGGGAGCGCTCGCGGACGAGCTCCGGCCCTACGCCGATTCGAGCGACACGAAGGTGCGGGACTCGGCGCTCACCGCGCTGGACGCGATCAAGCCTTCGTGGCGCGAAGCCGGCGCGCGGTCGGCGGCGGTCGTCGCGGGGGCGCTGCCGAAGCCCGCCGCGCCGCAGCCAGGCGCAAAAGGCGTCGACATGATGAAGTTCTACGGTGCGCTACGCGAAGGCGATCGGGCCACGATCGCACGCCTCGTCAACGCCGGCAACGTCAACCTGCCGCTGGTGATGCCCAACGGCAACCTCACCGAATTCACGCCGATCGGGGGTGTGCTGCAGCATTGCGGTCTGCCGCAGGTGACACCCGCACGGGTCGCGGCGGCCGTCACGCAGCTGATCGGCCTCGGCGCCGATCCCGAGCAGCGAATGGGCAGCCAGACGTTGCTCGATTACGCCAAGGCCGCGTGCCCGCCCGAAGTGCAGCAGGCGCTCCTGGGTCGCTGACCTTCGCGGCTACGGCCGCAGCAACAGAGTCAGGAGCGCCGGTCCGGCGACCAGCAGCCACGTCAGCGCGAGCAGCAAGAGCGCGAGGAAGACGGCGGCGCTGCCGATGTCCTTCGCCCGCTTGGACAAATGGTGCGTCTCGAGCCCGATCCGATCGATCGCAGCCTCGACACTCGAATTGAGGAGTTCGACGATCAGCACCTGCAGTACCGTACCGATCAGGAGCACACGCTCCACGGGGGTCACCGGCACGAGGCACGCGATCGGCAGCAGGATCGCGGCGAGCGCAACCTCCTGACGGAACGCATGCTCGTGCCGATAGGCGAGCTGCAGCCCGGACAGCGAATAGAAGAACGCGTTGACGATCCGCTTCAGGCCGCTCTTGCTCTTGTGCGCGCTTTCGATCGTCTCCGGTGGCGTCATCGTGGCCTTGATTCGCGAGCCCGCCGGCGGGCGCCGCCATCATACGCTCGCCGCCGCGCGGCCTGCTATCGTCAGGGCGCGCTGGCCACGTCGAGCGTGCGGATCGCGTCGGCATCGAGTCGAAGCGTAGGCGCCCGCAAGAGCTCGTCCAGCTGCGCCACCGATGTCGCACTGGCGATCGGCGCCGTTACGCCGGGCCGGGCCATGAGCCACGCCAGCGCGACCTGCGCATGCGTGGCGCCGAGGCGGTTGGCGACTGCGCCGAGCGCGTCGACGATCCGGAATCCGCGCTCATTCATGAACTTCTTCATCCCTTCGCCGCGCGCGCTCTTGCCGAAGTCGGCGGGCGAGCGGTACTTGCCGGTCAGGAAGCCCGCAGCGAGGGAGAAATACGTGATCACGCCGATGCCTTCGTGCAGGCACAACGCCCCCAAGTCGCCCTCGAAGCTCGCGCGCTCGTACAGGTTGTAATGGGGTTGCAACATCCCGTAGCGCGGCAGGCCATGCGCGGCCGATGCCGCAAGCGCCTGCGCGAGCCGCGGCGCGGTCAGGTTCGACGCGCCGATCGCCTTGACCTTGCCCTCGCGGATGAGCTGATCGTACGCAGCGAGCGTCTCTTCGAACGGCGTGTTCTCGTCGTCCCAGTGCGACTGGTAGAGATCTAGGCAGTCGACGCCCAAGCGCTCGAGCGATGCCTCGGCCGCCCGCAGAATGTAGTCCTTGCGCAGGATCTTGTGGCCCTCGCCCATGTCGGAGCCCACCTTGGTCGCGACGATCACGTCGTCGTGCCGGCCGCGACGCTTGATCCAGCGGCCGATGACCGTCTCCGATTCGCCCCCCTTGTGCCCGGGCGCCCAGCGCGAATACGAGTCCGCCGTGTCGATCAGGTTGAAGCCCGCGGCGACGAAGCGGTCAAGGAGCGCGAACGAGGTAGGCTCGTCCGCGGTCCAGCCGAACACATTGCCGCCGAAGGCGAGCGGTGCGACGTCGAATCCCGTGCTGCCGAGCTTGCGCTTGTCCATGGTGCCCCGGAGAATTTGTCCCGTCCGCGATCGTAGCCGATCGCGGGGGCTCGTCTTCCCTCAACCCGCCTCGGAGACGCCATGTCCCGATCGATCGCATCTCTAGTCGCCCTCGCCGCACTCGCCTGCGCTCCGGCGCTGGCGCAGAACGTGAAGATCACGCCGCTTGGCTCGCACGGAGGCGAGCTCTGCGCGCGCGACCGCGCGACGCTGTTCGAGGACCCGACCGGCGTGCGGATCCTGTACGACGCGGGCCAATCGGTGACTGGCGGTGACGATGCGCGACTCGGAGCGGTCCATGTCGTGCTCCTGAGCCATGCGCACGGCGATCACATCGGCGACCAGAGGCTCAAGGCGCCTGGCGCCGGTACGTGCGACAACCCGGAAGTCGTCTCCGCAGCACCGAATTCGACGACCGCCGAGATCGCCGCGGCCAAGAATGCGGCCATCCTCATGATCGCGCCGATGGCCAATTTCGTCGGCCGCAAGGTCGAAGCGATCAAGGGCAAGCCGACACCAGCGTGCGCGCAGACGGGCAACGATCTCGTCGTTCCATTCGCGGCCCCGTGCACCGCCGGCGTGATGATCGGCGGCACCCGCAGCGTCAAGGCGAGCGGCGCGGCGCGCGCAGTCGAGATCACGGTCGTCGCGGCCGCGCACGACAGCACGGTGCCGCGCGAACTGCTCGCCGACTCCCTGCGCAAGAGCCTCGAGCCCGACAGCGTGAGCATGACGCTGGGACCGTCGACCGGCTACGTGATCCGCTTCACGAACGGCCTCACGGTCTATCTGTCGGGCGACACGGGTGTGCATTCCGACATGAAATCCGTCGTCGCCGACTTCCACAAGGCGAACCTGATGCTGCTCAACCTCGGGCCCAACGCGGTGACGCCGGAGTCGGCGGCCTACGCTGCCAACGAGCTCGTGCGCCCCAACGCGGTCATCGCCACGCACGTGAACGAGGGCGCAACGACCGACGGCAAGCTCCGGCCGGCGTCGCGCACGGCGGCCTTCGCGAACTTGGTCAAGGGGCGGCCGGTCTATCCGGCATTGAGCGGCAAGACGATGGAATTCAACGGCGACGGCAAATGCGTCGCCGGTTGCTGACGTTTACCTCAGAGGAAAAAGGAGACCCGCGATGCCGATCGATCCGTACCTGTTCTTCAACGGCCGCTGCGAGGAGGCCATCAACTTCTACAAGAGCGCGCTCGGCGCAACCGACGTCAACATCATGCGCTACAAGGACAGTCCCGAGCCCCCGCCCCCCGGGATGGTGCCGCCGGGCAGCGAGAACAAGGTGATGCATTCGAGCTTCAAGGTGGGCGACGCCACGGTCATGGCCTCCGACGGCGATTGCTCCGGCAAGCTCGATTTCAAGGGCATTTCGCTGTCGCTCACGGCACGCAACGACGCCGACGCCGAGCGGTTGTTCGCCGCCCTCGCCAACGGCGGCAAGGTTCAGATGCCGATCGGGAAAACCTTCTTCGCGTCCCGTTTCGGCATGGTCGCCGACAAATTCGGCGTCCCGTGGATGGTGATCACGGGCGCGTAGGAAAGAAGGCAGGACCGCGGGCGCGCAGCTACCGCGCGCGCCCGCAAGATGTTAACAAGTAGTGGGGCCTAGACGCGCGGCTCGCCGCGGCCGTTCACGGTGATTGTCGGACCCGGTGCGAAGGCGAGCTGGGCGCGGTGCGTCGCGCCGCGGAACACGTAGGTCACGTCCCAGTACGACGGCTGCGCGCTATTGGGAACTGCCGCGCAGTGCTGCACGTCCTGGGTGTAGGTCTGCGGCCCGCTGCGATTCACGTTCGCGCCGACGGCAGCGCCCGTGACGGCGCCGACCGCCGTGGCCACGTCGTTGCCGCGGCCGCTGCCGATCTGGTGGCCCAGCACGCCGCCCAGGATGCCGCCGATGACTGCGCCGCCGACGTTCGGGCCGCCGCCCGAGCTCACTTGCTGCTGCTCGACCCAGCAACGCTGCTCCGGCGGGCCGACGACGGCGCGCACGGCGACGACATTCGCCTGATAGAGCGGCTCGCCGTAGCGCGTGTAGTACGGATACGGTTGCGGCGGAGGCGGTGGCGCCGCCGGCGGGGCGTAGCCAGCGTCCGGCCGCCCGCTGACGCGGCGCATCGACGACACCTGATTGTTGAGCCCCGCATACGCGAGCGACGGATACTGTCCCTTCTGCAGCACGATGCAGCGACCGCCGAAGTCGGCGTGCTCGCAAAGCTCCCACCGGCCGCGATCGACGATCACCGATGACGCGCGATCGTTGAAGCCGGTGTGATCGAGATTGTTGACGTCGCCGTTGGCGGTGAACGAACGCCCGTGGAAGTTCTCGCCTTCGTACAAGGTGAGCTGTGCCGCAGCTTGCGACGCAAGGGCGACTCCCGCGATGCCAAGCGCCGTCGCAACGATCTTTGCAAATTTCGCATTCATTGTCCTGCCTCCCGTGGGTGCATGTGGCGGTGTGACCTTACTAACGCCGGCCGAGTTCAACGCGTTGACGTTGCTGTCCGGCGACAAGCTGTCGCCCACAATTGTGCCGTTTTCGCGGGCTTCGGGCCCAAGTGTCGAATATTCCATATGGATTTCCTCCCCCCATTGGGCTAACCTTCCGATTGCAACTTTTGCAATGTGGCGCCCCCAATAGGTCGGACACCGCCCATGCCCCGTGCCCCCGCGCTTCCGGCGCTTGCGCTGGCCGCTCTCGTCGTGTCCGGACTGGCACTGGCCCAGCAGCAGCCGGGCTTCAAGTTTTCGCAGGAAGACGATTCCGAGCGGCAGGAACAGGACGCCCGACAGAATCGGATCGGGGCCCAGTTGTCGACGCCGTGCAAAGCATCGCTCAAGGACAAGAAGATCATGGTCCTGATCGGCGAGCGGCAATCGAACGGCTACGTGGCCGCGCAGTGGCAGAACTACGGGCCCGCGTACGACGCGATCAACAATCGCCTGCGCAGCCTCGGTCTGCGCACCTACACGCCGGAGGAGATCCGCCGCCAGATCGCGCAGGCGGAGGCCGACGCGTACTTCAAGAACGACCAGGACGCGATGCTGTCGGCCGCGAAGCGCCTGGGCGCGAGCTTCGCGCTCAAGGGCCTGATCACCGCCGACTCAACCAAGAACCCGATGATGAACGTCAACCAGGTCATGGTGAACATGCATTTCACGCTGACCGGTGGCGGCAAGATCATCTCGGAAGCCGACGCGCACTCGGCGTCGTACTCGGGCGCGGACATCTCGCGAATGGCGCTGACTCTGGTCAACGAGCAAGCCGACGACGTCGTCGCCACGTTGTATTCGGATTACTGCCGGCTCGCGGGCGGCCCCGCCCGCAAGACGAACTGACCGTTCCCTTTACCGCGTTCGTATCGACGATGCTTTTAGGAGGACCCTGACATGAGCCCACGCGCACGCCCCGCCACTTTGCAGCTCCTCCTGGGCGCCGCCCTCCTCGCGGCCGCCGCGGCCGCCTCGGCGCAACCGACTTATGGCAACCCTTCGCCGACGGCGGGTGGCGAGACGTCGCAGAAGGCGAACGCGGCGGCCGATCAGACAATCTACCAGCCGGTGACCTACACCAACGCGGGCAAGAAGGGGCCCGCGGTGATCGTCATCCCGGGCGAGATCAAGAGCAACAACGCGAGCTTCCTGCAGAAGTTCACGACGAACAATATCGCGGACTTCGGCGAGGTCGAGCTTTCGAGCGCCAACTTCACCGTGCTCGAGCGCTCGAACCTGGGCCCGCTGCTCCACGAATTCGAGCTGGCCTACAACCTGGGCGATCCCGATGCCGCGCGCAAGTTCCTGAAGATGGGCAAGCTCAAGTCGACCAAGTACGTCGTCAAGTTCGACATCCTCAAGACTGAGCAGGTCGCATCCGCGCAATCCGGGTTCGACGGTCGAACGCTCGGCCAGATGGCTGGGCTGCTGGGCGCGTTCTCGGGCTCGCGCGGCGGCGCGCAGGCGGGCGCCGTCGGCGGCACCGCCGTAGGCTCGGCGCATTCGGAAGAAGCGACGAGCGTCTGGGTCATCGGGATGCGCTACAAGATCATCAACGCCGAGACGACCGAGCAGGTCGCGACCGGATACACCGAGGAGAAGATGGAGATCGGCGCCAAGGGCTCCGGGTTCCTCGGCGTGAACCAGGCGCAGCAGGGCGGCGTGTCGCTCGACACGATGGTCCAGCGCCTCGTCCAGAAGTCGGTGTGGGACATCGACCAAAAGTACAAGTAGCCGCGACCGCGCCGCCCGCGCCGTCGTTCCCGCGAAGGCGGGAATCCAGCGTCTAACGTCCCGACGACACTGGGTCCCCGCGTCCGCGGGGACGACGGACCCGCGTCGGTGTTTTGAGGCAGGGAGAAGCCCAAATGCCTGACATCGACCACATCGGCAAATACGAGATCCGCCGCGAGATCGGCCGCGGTGCGATGGGCGTCGTCTACGAGGCGTATGACCCGATGATCAAGCGCGTCGTCGCGCTCAAGACGATCCGCAAGGATCAGCTCACCGACGAGGACTCGGCGCAACTGATCAACCGCTTCCGCCGCGAGGCGCAGGCGGCCGGCCGGCTCAATCACCCGAACGTCGTGTCGATCTACGATTTCGGCGAGGAAGGCGGCACGTGGTACATCGCGATGGAGTACGTCCAGGGCCGCGAGCTCAAGACGTGCTTCGAGGCGAACGAGCGGTTCCGGATCGCCGACATCGTCCGGATCGTGACGCAGATCCTGGGCGCGCTCGCCTATTCGCATCGCCAAGGCGTCGTGCACCGCGACGTCAAGCCGGCGAACATCTTCCTCTTGGCCGACGGCTCGGTGAAGGTCGCCGACTTCGGCATCGCCCACATCGAGGCGTCGAACCTGACGCAGGTCGGCACGGTGCTCGGGACGCCTGCGTACATGTCACCCGAGCAAATCCTGGGGCTGCCGGTGGACGGGCGCTCGGACCTGTTCTCGGCCGGCGTGATCCTCTATCAGTTCCTGACCGGCGAGCGCCCGTTCTCGGGCTCGTCGGCGACGACGATGCAGAAGGTGCTGAAGGAGGAACCGCTGGCGCCGTCGACGTTGAATGTGCAGGTGTTGCCCGTGATGGACGGGGTGGTTCGCAAGGCGCTCGCGAAAAATGCGGACGAGCGCTATCAGACGGCGGACGAGTTTGCCGACGCCGTTCGCGCCGCTGTCCCGGCCGGAGGCGCGGGCGCTGCGATGCCGGTGGCACGCCCGGGAAGCACGGACGCCACGGTCATCGCCACGCCCGAGCCCGCGACCGTGCGCACCGCCACGGTGTCGCAGTCGACGGCGACACCGCCGCCCGCACCCCCGCCACCGCCGGCGGCCGCAGCAACATCGCGCATCCCAGCGGGTGCGATCGTTGCCGTCGCTGCCGCCGTGGCCATCGCCGCCGGTGCGTGGCTCGTCTGGCAGCGGATGGGCGCCGACACGCCAGGTGTCGCGCAGGCGCCTCCGGCGACGGCCGTGCCGGCGCCCTCGCCGCCCCCAACTCCGCCCACGACGCCTGCAAAGGCCGTTGCCTCCTCCACGGCTCCCGGCACCGTCGCAATCTCGGCGGTCGGCTTGGTCGATCCAACGGACGCGCGCTACAACGGCGATCGCGCGAAGGAGCAGGACGAGGCGCGCGCGGACGCGAAGAGCCAGGTCGTCGCCAAGGCGCTCGGGCTCCTCGTCGACCCGAAGTCGCTCGTGCAGCACTACGATCTGTTGAAGACGAAGCTCCTGTCGAATAGCGGCGCGTACATCGACTTGGTCGTCCGCGAGAGCGAGCCGCGCGTCGGCAAGGACGGGCTCATGGCGGTCACCACGGACGCCGTCGTCAACGTGAAGGCGCTGCAGAAGTCGCTGAACGAAATGACGCGCGACGAGCGGGTCGAGATCATCCGCGCGAGCGGTGATCCGAAAGTCTCGGTGCAGGTCGCCGTGCGCGACTCGGAGCAACCCTACGCGCCGCCGGTGCCCTCCCTCGTCGCCGAGAACATCCTGAAGGAGCGGATCAAGTCGTTCGGCTTCCGCACCTGGGCCGAAGGCGGACCCGACGGCAAGGGCGCCGACTTCGCCGTGCGCAGCGAGGCCGGCGTGCGCAAGCTGTCCGCACGCCTCGAAGCCTCGGGGCTCCCCGTGACCAAGTACACGCTCTCGTCGTGGACGGTGAAATGCGTCGATCTCGCGACCGGCGAGGAAATCTATTTCAACACGGCGTTGCCCACGGGCGTCGGCAGCTGGAACAGCGAGGAGGAGGCGTTGAAAGCGATCGGATCGAAGATCGCCGACCAGTTCTCGCGCGACTTCTTCCTCGCGCATGCGAACGTGACGACCCGCAAGGTCGCGCTCAGCGTCGACGGGCTGCCCGATGCCGCGACCGAGGACGCACTCGGTCGCGAGCTCGTCGGCATTCCGCAGGTGCTGGGCGCGACGCCGCGCCCCCCCGCGAAGCCTCGCGTCTACGAACTCGACGTTGCAGCCGCGGGGCCCGCGGGTGACGTCGTCGCAGGAATCCTCAAGCCGTTGAACGCGAAGCTCGGCCAGCCGTGCTTCACCATCGCGAGCGTCGCCGGTGACACGGTGAACGTCGTCTTCGACAAGGCCTGCGCGAACAGCGCCGTGCTCGGACGCCTCGAGAGCAATCCTCCCGCCGGCCTCTATGGCGCGCCGCCGGAGCGGCAGAAGAGCGTGATCAAGGATCCGGGCACGCTCAGGAAGCTTTCGACCTGAGCCGGCCCGTCGTCATCGTTCCCGCGAACGCGGGAACCCAGTGTCTTTCTGCGAACGTCGCTGGATCCCCGCCTGCGCGGGGATGACGACAGGCTACGGTCGTCGCGCCTGCGCGTCGCTGGCTCGCCCGCCTCGCTCAGTCGCCCGCGATGAACACGTAGGCGAGCGTCTCGGCGGGATCGGCCACGTAGGGGTGGCCGAAGCTGATGCGGCCGCGGCCGCGCAGCATCAGCTCTTCGCGGCGGAGCTGGATCTCACCCTCGCCGTCCACCGTCACGAAGGTGCCGTTCGAACTCTGGTCGACGAGCACGAACTTGTCGCGCCGGCGCTCGATCCGCGCGTGCATCCGCGAGGCGAGCCGATCGGCGATCACCACGTCGTTCTGCGCGTCGCGGCCGATCGCGACCGCCATCGTGGCGAGCCCGAGTTCGATCGCTCGCGTCCCGTGCGTGAGCTCGAGGCGCGCGGCGCGCAGCTTCGGGCGCGTCGTCAGCGTCGTCAGGTCAGCCGAGTCCTGCCAGACGAGCTCCATGATCACGATGTCTTTCTCCTTGCCCTTGACCGTGAGCACGTCGACTTCACGCAACTTGCCGCGCAGCTCCGCGGACAGTTCGTCGGCCATCGCCGCAGTCAGGATCACCTGGCCGCCCTTGGCGAGCGCGACCATCCGCGCGGCGACGTTGACGCAATCGCCGTAGACGTCGTTCTGGGACTCGATGGCCTGGCCGCAATGGAGTCCGACGCGAAGCGCGAGGGGAAGGCGCCGCGCGCGCGCGTAGTCGCCCATCCGGAGCTGGATCTCGCCGGCAGCGGCGACCGCCTGGTTGGCGGAGGGGAAAACGACCATCGCCTCGTCGCCGATCGTCTTGACGAGACGGCCGGCGTGTCCGGCCGCCGCGGCCTGCACGAGCGCCAGGCATTCGCCGATCGTCGCCAGCGCAGTGGCATCGCCGAACTGCTCGTAGAGCCGAGTGCTGCCCGACACGTCGGCGAACAGCACGGCCATCGCTTGCGCGGCGGAACTCATGGGCGGCGGAGGGAGACCCAACGGAGCGAACAGTATAAGGGAACCGTCGGGGCATGGTCGGCGGAAACGTAGAATAGACAGCCCACCGACAGAACAAAGACAACTTGCTCGTTGCCGCCTCGACATGCTCACGATCCATCACCTCGACACGTCGCGCTCGGAACGCATCGTCTGGCTCGCGGAGGAGCTCGGCCTCGATTACCGGATTGAGCCGTGGCAACGGCAGCCGAACGGCGCGGCGCCGGAGGCGCTCAGGACCGTTCACCCGCTCGGCAAGGCGCCGATCATCCGTGACGGCGACACGGTGCTCGCTGAATCCGGGGCTATCGTCGAATACCTCGTCAACCGCCATGCGGAGGGCCGGCTCACCGTGCAGCCGTCGGCGCCGGAGTACGCGCGCTATCTCTACTGGATGCACTTTGCCGAGGGGAGCCTGATGACGCTCATGATCGTCGCGCTCGTGCTCTCCCGGATGCCCGATGGCCGTACGAGCCCGACGGGCACGCGCGTGCAGACGCGCCTGCAGAACATGCTCGCTTTCGTCGATAGCGAGCTCGCGGCGACGCCGTGGTTCGCGGGCGCCGAGTTCACCGCTGCTGACGTGATGATGACGTTTGCGTTCACGACGATGCGCTACTTCCTCGAATACGACCTGTCGCCCTATCCGTATATTCTTGCCTATCTCGCACGGGTCGAGGCGCGCCCCGCGTATCGCAAGGCCATGGAGCTCGCGGGTCCGAAGGTGGGCGCCGCATGAGAAACCGGTGCGCCGCGTGGGCGTTCGCGCTCGGCGTCGCACTCGCGCCGACGGCGGTGCTGGCCACCGAAACCGACCAGTTCACGCTGCCGCCGAAGCCGCTCGACGACCTTGGCCGTGACATGGGAGCCGTTGTGCTCACCGCCCTGCGCGAAGCCGTCGTCCAGCTGAACGCGGACCTGGCCGAGCGTCGGCTGCGCGACCCGAAGGCGGGTATCGAGCCGCGCGACGAGCGCAAGGTCGCGACGCACATCTTCGAGGAGGTCGGGAACGGCATGCCCGAAGCCAAGATGGAGCGCATCCTCCGCTACGGCGACTACGGAGACCGCAACGTCCGCTTCACGCCGTCGTACTGGGACACGATCTACGTCGGCGCCTTCTCCCCCTACCCGCTCGCCCACCTCACGACCGACTGCCCGACGATTCGCCTCTACGGCGTCTATCTCGGCACCGACAAGCCGGGCCACATCTTCCAGACCGGATACGAGTACAACAACATCGTCGAGGACGCGATCGCCGACGGCAAGAGCGAATCCGATGCCGTCGGCCGCGCCGTCGCGTACGGCGTGATGACCGAAAAGACATACTTCGGCATCGCGCTCACCGGCGTCTACTCCAACGGCGACCTGGCCGGCAACTACGCGGGCTTCAAGTTCTACCGCAACCTGTTCCACGAGATCCGGATTGGCGACACGACGCTGCCGCCGATCGTCCGCCTCGACGGCGACAAGTACGTCGTCGATCCCGCGCGCGACGATCCGGACCTGATGAAGCCGTACGTCACCGAGCACTTGAACGAAGCCTACAACCCGTCGTACCAGGCATTTACGATCGCCAAGATCCGGGGGCATGTGCGCGAGCGCTGTGCCGCCTGGAAAGCGCGGGACCCGGAATTCAATGAAGCGAGTTACCGCGCGCACCTCGAGCGCAACCAGACGTGGTTCGGTGAGCCGTACGGCTGGGACCTGCCGGACGAGAACTCCGCCGACTTGCGCGAGTGCTTCAAGCCGGACGGCGGCTGAGCCCGGTCACGCCGCAGGCGCAAGCGCCCGAGTCCGCGTCGGCGTCGGCAATCGAGGCGTGATCGAGGACGCGCGCACCTCGCCGCCTGCCGACACGCAGGCGGGCGACGCGGCGCGAAGGAAAGCGGCTACTTCGGCGCGCGCACGAAGCGCATGTACGGCTTCGGGGACCGCCACCCTTGCGGGAAGCGCTGCTTCGCCTCGTCGTCGGATACCGACGGTACGATGATCACGTCCTCGCCATGCTTCCAGTTGACGGGCGTTGCGACCTTGTGCGCGGCGGTCAGCTGGATCGAGTCGAGCAGCCGCAGGACCTCGTCGAAATTGCGACCGGTGCTCATGGGATAAGTGAGGATCGCCTTCACCTTCTTGTCCGGTCCGATCAGGAACACCGACCGCACGGTCGCGTTGTCCGCGGCCGTTCGCGGCTGCGTCGTGCTCGCGTTCGGATGGATCATGTCGTAGAGCTTCGCGACGGTCAGATCGCGGTCGCCGATCAGCGGGTACGTGACCGCGTGGCCCTGCGTCTCCTCGATGTCCTTCATCCACCGCTGGTGGTCCTCGACCGGGTCGACGCTCAGGCCGACGATCTTCGTGTTGCGCTTCTTGAACTCGGGCGCGAGCCCGGCCATGTAGCCCAGCTCGGTCGTGCAGACCGGCGTGAAGTCCTTGGGATGCGAGAACAGGATCGCCCAGCCGTCACCTATCCACTCGTGGAACTTGATCGGGCCTTGCGTGGATTGAGCGGTGAAATCGGGTGCCTCGTCGCCAATGCGGATTGCCACAGTATGCCTCCTTCGGAATTGCGGCGGCGGCGCCCGCCTGGGCGCCGCCTCCGCGTCACAAAAATGCGCTCCGGTGCCGCCAAATGCAAGCCGCTCCCGGGAATATGCTTGTGAATGTTACGCCTATGCCGGACGCCGGCTGTGCCTAGACACCCCCCAGCGGAGTCACCGCCCCGCTCGTCTGCGCGCCGCCGCCGTTGTTGCCGTCGAGCATGTTGTCGCCTTCCGACTTGAGCGTCGCGCCGCCGACCTGGGCGAGACCGACTCCGCCGTTGCGCATGATCTGGTTGCCGCAAACCGTCACCGTGACGCCATTGCCCATCGCGGCGACGCCGCGGAGCGTGTTGACGTCGATCGCGCAGTCGGAGATCGCTGCCGTCGCCGCACCCGTTCCCTGCGTGGACACGCCGATGCCGTCGGCACCGTTGCTCGTGAACATGCAGCGCGTCACGGTCAGGATCACTTGTGCCGCCACCGGCGCCGGTATGCCGGCGCTGATCCCCGAAGCCCCGTTGTCCGACACCGCGCTCGCGTCAAGCGCGAGATAGCATCCCACGCCAGCCGCTCCCGCCGCGACGGCGATCCCATACGCGCCGTTGCGGACACTCACGAGGCCGCGTGCAACGCCTCCGGCGCCGTTGAGCACGTTGAGCCCGACGTTGTTGTTGGCCTCGGTCCGCACGCGCTCGAGCGAAAAGCGGATCGCGCCGTCGAAGCGAAGGCCGTCCGCGCATTGCGCGACCTGCGTATCGCGTACGTGCACCTCGGCTCCCGCCGCGTCGGCGTGGATCCCGTATTGGCCAAGCCCCGAGATCACGCACCGATCGATCCGGACCTGCGCATTGCCGATGTGGATGCCGACGTTGCCGCCCAAGCCGCAGATCGTCAGTCCCCGCAGCGCGACCGCGCCCGCTGCGACATCGATGCCGATGCCGGCGGTCACCGTAATGCCGGCGTAGATGCCCGGCGGCGCGATGACGGAGACCGCCTTGTTGATCGTCACCGCGCCGTAACCCGCCGAGTCCAGCACGATGATCTCGCCGCCCGGGTCGGTCAGCGCGAGCGCGGCGCCGATCGAGCGGCATGGCGTCGCGAGCCTGCCGTCGTTCGTGTCGAGACCGCTTGACGCTACGAAGGTGCGGGGCAGCATGGACCCTCCAGGATGGACGCGGGGCGCCTATGGTACTTCGACTCGCTCGGCTTGGCAGCCGCGAGCCCACCGCTCCGCCGCGAGCGCTAGTCCTTGCGCCGCAGCGTCATCCTGAACATCGTTGTCCAGCCGTCCTTCCCCTGCGCCTCGCTCCAGGCTTCGTACGAGGCGTCGTCGAGTCGTGTCCAGCGCGCGCGATAGGTCGTCGTCTCGTTGTCCGCCACGTACTGCGTTGCCGGAAACACGAGGGCGTCCGCGGCGCTCTCCATCGTGCCGCGGCTGATGCCCCCCATGTTCTCGAAGTACAAGTACTCGACGCGGCGGGTCGCAGGATTCCACAAGTAAGTCGTCTCGCCGATGTAGTCGGGCGCGCCCGGCGTGCGCACCGTGTGCGTGTCGCGCAGCGCGCGGCCGTCGTAGAGCCAGGTGAAGCAATGCTCGTCGGTCTGCTTCCCGCCGGGAAACTCGCCCTTCCAGCAGTGTCCCGCGAGAAACGCCATCGGTTTGAGCGCGTCGACGGGCGCCGCGGTCGCGACGGCGGGGAAGGCAAAGAGCAGCATCAGGTATCGCATGAAGCACCTCGTAGGTCGGGGGTGGAGACAGGAGATCGGCGAGCAATGCACTTGCGGCATCCGCGCGAGCGCATCATGGCTTCCGACCGCTCGAAGCGTTTTTCGAGGGCCGCGCGCGTGCGGGCCGGCCGGTTCGGCGTCACCCCGGGCCGCCGGGCGTCACGCTCAAGCTGGTCGAAGTACGCGCGGAGCTGGCGCACGGAGCGGTCGAAGTACCCGACGTCGCGATGCGTGCGCGCCTGCATCACGCCGCCTTCCATCGTCGTCAGCACGAACTCCGCCAATTCGCGGCGGTCGAGCGCAGCGGGCAAGCCGGTGCCCGCCGCAACGAGACATTCTTCAATCGCCGCCGTCCAGGCGTCGAAGTTCGCGGCCAGCGCCGCGCGAACCGGCGGATCGGGCTCATGAATCTCGAGCGCGAGGCTGCCGATCGGGCAGCCGTATGTGCAGTCGGTCATCACGATCCCTTCCCGGTAGCGGGCGAGCAAGCGCGAACACGCGCTCGATCGGGTCGTCGACCCCTTGCCACGCGGGCGCGAGCAGCATCTCGCCGATGCCTTCGCGGTAGCGCTCGAGCACGGCCAGCAGGAGGTCCTGCTTGCCGGGAAAGAAGTGATAGAGGCTGCCGCTGTTCGCGCCCGACGCCTGTAGCAGTCGGAGATGCTGGTCGAGCCGTACCCTTTTGCCCAGAAGAGCTGCATCGCGGTGTCGATCAGGCGATCGCGCGTCGAGGAGGTCACGGCATCTTGGTTGAACGTTCAACCAAGACGATAAGCGCCGGTCAGGCGGATGTCAAGCTGCAATAGACCGAATCCACTTGCCGCTCGTCGCGGCGCAGCCGAGTCGCCGGGGGGAGCGCCTGGAGGCTACTTCGCTTTCGGCGCGTAGCCGCTCGCGCGCATGCAGGCGTCGAACATCCGGTTGTACACGCTCTGCGATGGATCATACGGCCCATAGCCCATCTGCTTCTGGTCGGACTCGGCCTGTTTGTCGCACAGCGCGGCCTCCTTCTGAAACTGGGCCGACGATGCGGCGCCTCGTTCGTAGTGATCGGGGGTCCGCACTTCATTCGAAGCACACGCCGGGGCAAGCGCTGACAGCACGATGGGGAGCAATTGTCGGAACGGCGTCATGGCAGGCTCAGGGCGGCCAGCGGAATGTCCACGATGATAGCAGGGGACCGCGCATGGTCTTTCCACGAACCGACCCTACTTTGGGGAAGTCGAACGGCCGGTGCAATGTTTGCCGGCCGGAAACGACCAATCGGGACGGAGCCCGGACAACCGGGCGCCACAACAGGAGATCTTCATGAACGGCAAAGTGATCGGCGGGTTCGCGCTAGCCGCCGCGCTATCGGCGCTGGCGAGCATGGGACGGGCGGGAAGCCCGACACTCCCGCTGCCCGCGGTCGACATCCCCGCGGCATCGGTCAAGGGACCGCAGACCGCGGTCTTTGCCGGCGGTTGCTTCTGGGGCGTGGAGGCCGTCTTCCGCCACGTCAAAGGCGTCGACCGCGCGGTGTCGGGCTACGCGGGCGGCATGATGGTCGAAGCCGAGCTACGAGCAGGTCGGTAGCGGCAGGACGGGCCACGCGGAATCGGTCGAAGTCACCTACGATCCGGCGCTGGTCTCGTACGGGCAGCTACTCGCCGTGTTCTTCTCGGTCGCGCACGATCCGACACAAAAGGATCGCCAGGGACCGGACTACGGCACGCAGTACCGCTCGGCGATCTTCTATGTCAACGACGACCAGCGTCGTGTGGCCGAGGCGTATATCGCGCAGCTCGATCAAGCGAAGGCGTTCGGCGGACCGATCGTGACCCAGGTCGCCAAGCTTCCGGCGTTCTGGCCCGCCGAGGACTACCACCAGAACTATCTCGCGCAGCATCCGACGCAGCCCTACATCGTCGTCAACGACCTGCCGAAGCTCGCCGCCCTGCAGAAGGAGTGGCCGCAGCTCTACGCGAAGCGCTGACGGCGGCCGACGCGGCCGGCATCGTCCGACCGCGAATCCGGCCATAATGCCGGGTCATGGCCTCGACGCCACGCGCCGCCCCGTCCCCTGCGCCCCCTTCGGGGACGGTCACGCTTCTGTTCACGGATATCGAGGGCAGCACGCGGCTGTGGGAAGCCAACGCTGCCGCGATGCGCGCCGCGCTCGCGCGGCATGATGCGCTCCTGCGCGCGTGCATCGAGGGCCACAATGGCCACGTTTTCAAGACGGGGGGCGACGCGTTCTGCGCGGCGTTCCACACCGCCTCGGACGCGCTCGGCGCAGCGCTCGAGGCGCAGCGGGCGCTCCACCGCGAGCCGTGGCCTGAGGGCGCGAAGCTCCGCGTCCGGATGGCGCTCCACTCGGGCGCCGTCGAAGTCCGCGCGGGCGACTATTTTGGCGCACCGCTCAATCGCGTTGCGCGGCTGCTCGCAGCGGGTCACGGCGGCCAGACGCTCCTGTCCGAGGCGACGCACGATCTCTGTCGCGACCATCTGCCGCCGCTCGCGAGCATCAAGGCGCTCGGTGCTCACGGCCTCCGCGACCTCGGCCGGCCTGAATCGGTGTTCCAGGCCTGCCATCCGGACCTGCCGCAAAGCTTCCCGCCGTTGCGCTCGCAATCGCAGGCGGCGCCTCAGGAGAAGGACGCGCCGTCGATCGCCGTGCTGCCATTCGTCAACATGAGCCGCGACGAGGAGAATGAATACTTCGCGGACGGCCTCTCCGAGGAGCTCCTGAACGTGCTCGCGAAGATCCGCGGCCTGCGCGTCGCTTCGCGCACCTCCGCGTTCTCGTTCAAGGGCAAGGACGCCGACATCCCGAGCATCGCGCAGAAGCTCAATGTCGCGACGGTGCTCGAGGGGAGCGTCCGCAAGTCGGGCAAGCGTGTCCGCATCACCGCGCAGCTGATCGAGGTCGCCTCGGACTCGCACCTCTGGTCCGAGACCTACGACCGCGAGCTCGACGACATCTTCGCGGTGCAGGACGACATCGCACAGGCGGTGGTCAAGGAGCTGCGTGCCGCGCTGCTCGGTGAGCGGGCCGCCGCGGCCCCCGTCGAGGCCGCGAAGGAAGTGCGCGAGGCGACGACAGGCCGAAGCGACAACCCCGAAGCGTTCCAGCTCTACCTGCAGGCGAAGTTCCACGGCGAACGCGTGACCCAGGCCGATACCGACCGCGCGGTCGAGCTCTACAAGCGCGCGATCGCGATCGATCCCGGCTTCGCGCTTGCGTGGGCGGGCCTGTCGCGGGCCCATCAGGCGCAGGGCGGCTACGGCTTCGCGCGGATCGACGAAGGTTACGAGCGCGCCCGGGAGGCCGCGCAGCGCGCGCTTGCCATCGCCCCGGACCTCGCCGATGGGCACGTCGAGCTGGGCCGGATCCTGCAAATGCACGACTGGAACTGGCAGGCCGCGGACGCCGAGTACCGCCGTGCTCTCGAGCTGGCTCCGGGCGATGCGCACGCGTTGCGCTCGGCCGCCGAGCTCGCGCGCATCCTCGGCCGGCGCGACGAGGCACGCGAACTGATTCGCAAGGTCCTGGCCGTCGATCCTCTTTCCTCGCGCACGCAGCGCCAGGCGGCGATGATCCACCTCGCGTCGCGGGACCTCGATAGCGCCGCGACCGCGTTCCGGCTCGCGCTCGACCTAGGCCCGACCGCCGGCCTCGGCCACGCCTTCCTCGCGATCACGCGCCTGCAGCAGGGGCATGCCGCGGAGGCGCTGCCGCTAGCGCAGGCGGAGCCGCACGACGTCTTCCGCAACCTCGCCCTGACGATGACGCTGCGCGCGCTGGGAAGGCAGGCCGAGGCGGATGCGGCGCTGCGGACGCTCGAAGGCGAATTCGGGTGGACGGCGGCCTACCAGACCGCCGAGGCCTACGCCGACCGGAACGACGTCGACAAGGCCTTCGAATGGCTGGAGAAGGCTTACGCGCAGCGGGACCCCGGCGTCGCGTACACGGCGGTGGACGCGCTGCTCGAGCCCCTGCACGACGACCCGCGGTGGCGGCCGTTCGTGCGCAAGCTCGGGCTCGGCGATTGACGATGCGAGCGACCCGTCGCGTCGCGCCCGCGGCGTTCGCGGCACTGCTCGCGGCACAGCCAGCGCTCGCCGCCACCGAGAAATTCGTCTACCTCGGTGCCCAGCCCGACGGCGTCGAGATCTTCGTCCAGGCCTCGCCCCCCATCGCTGGCGCCGATGGCCGTCGCGAGGCCTGGTTCCGCACTGTGCCGAAATCGCCGCAGCCGATCAACGACGAGAACGGTGCGCCGCAGAAATACGTGGACATGCTCGCCTTCAACGTCGCCGATTGCGCGAAGCGCACGATGGGCGCCGCAGCGATGATTTATCGCGACGACAAGCAGGCGACAGTGGCCCGCTTCGAGATTCCCGCGAAGGAGCTCGAGCTCCGTCCGGTCAAGGCGAACACGCTCGGCGAGGCGATGCTCGGACGGCTTTGCGCATCCGCGAAGAAACCGGCGACGGCACCCCCGGCCATGTCGCCCGGGACGGCGTCGCCCTACAAGTGAGGTGATATGAACGCATCCTGCGCACGACGATGGTGGCTTGCTGCGGTGGTGATGGCGCTTGCGCTGGGCGGACCCGCAGCGACACAGGCCGCGGATCCGCCCGACGCGGATCGCTACGCGAAGATCGTCGCCGATCCGGTACGGACCGACCAGGATCACAAGATGGACGCGTCGCGCCATCCCGCCGAGTTCTTGCCATTCATCCAGGCGAAGCCCGGAATGATGGCGCTCGACGTTTCGGCCGGCGCCGGCTACACGTCGCAGCTGATCGCCCTCGCGGTTGCGCCCAACGGCAAGCTGTGGGCGCAGGCGCAGCGGATCGGGCCGTCGCTCGCGAAGCGCATGGCCGACCACCCCCAGCCGAACCTGATCGTCGTCGAGCGCCCTTTCGAGGATCCGGTGCCGCCGGATGCGCCGCCGCTCGACTTGATCACGATCGTCAACAACTATCATGACATCAGCTACCTGCCGGTCGACCGCGCCAAGATGAACGCCCGTTTCTTCGCCTCGCTCAAGCCCGGCGGCCATCTCGTCGTCGTTGACCATTCGGCGCGCTCCGGCACCGGCATCAGCGATGGCAAGACGCTGCATCGAATCGACGAGACCGTCGTCCGCGACGAGCTCAAGGCGGCGGGCTTCGTGCTCGAGGCCGAGGGGCAGTTCCTCCGCAATCCGAACGATTCCCGCACCGAATCGTCCAATGATCCGAAGGAGCCGACCGACAAGTTCGCGCTGCGCTTCGTGAAACCCTGACGTCCCCGGAATAGCGGCCGGCTCGCGTATGTTGACGTAGCGGGGGCCACTTGCGATTTCTGGAGGTACCCGATGCGCGGCATCCTGCGTGCATTTCGATGGATCGTGGCGATGACGGTCGCCGGCGCGGCCACCATCATTCCCGCCTGCGGCACCATGGGCGGCGGCGGCATGCACTACTTCATTGACGCGCCGCCCGCAGCGAGCGATTCGGCGTAGAATCGCTCAGCCATGACGAAGCTTCATGCCTTGCTTGCCGTCGCCCTCGCGGTCGTAGTGGGCGACGTGGGCGCGACGGCCCTGCCGATCTACAAGTGCACGGACAGGAGCCTCGGGATCGTCTACACGGACGTGCCATGCAAGGACGGCGAGCGTCTCGACGTCCGCGCGGGCGACCCCGACCCGGTGGCGATCGCGCGCCTCGACCGCGAGCGCGAAGCGCTCGACCGCAGCGTGGCCCAACGCATCGCCGACGAACGCCGCGCGACGCTCGACCAACGACGCATCTACAACGACGCCGGACCCACGCTCCTGGTGCAGGACGGAGGTGCCGGAGGCTACTTCGATGGACCCGACTATCCGTATTTCGGCGGATGGGGATACGGATTGGGCTGGGGCGCTTCGAACGCAGATCGCCGCCGTCATTTTGACGGGCGCGACGGCCGCGACGGACGCGACGGCCGCTTCGATCGCCGCGACAAGCGAGCGCACGTCGTGCCGGCCATGCCGCGGATCCCGCAAGCGCACCGCTGAGGTCGTTCCCGGCTAAGATGGCGGGATGCGCGCTTCCGTACGCGCGCCCTGCCCTCCGGCCCGCCGTGATCGACCCGAAACTCACGCCTCGCCGCATCGTCGAGGCGCTCGACCGCTACGTCATCGGCCAGGACGACGCTAAGCGCATCGTCGCCGTCGCCGTCTACGCGCACTTCCGCAAGGTCGCGCGCGCCGCGCAGCGCGACGCGTCGATCGCGAAGAGCAACGTGCTCCTGATCGGGCCCACGGGAACCGGCAAGACGCTCCTCTGCGAGACGCTCTCGCGCATCCTCGGCGTGCCGTTCGTGACCGCCGAGGCGACCTCGCTCGCACAGACGCGCTACGTGAACGACGAGATCGAAGCGATGCTGCAGCGCCTGGTCGAGAAAGCGGGCGGCGACGTCGACCGCGCGCGCCATGGCATCGTCTTCATCGACGAGATCGACAAGCTCAAGGCAACCGGGAAGGAGGCACGGGTCGCCTCGGGAGAGAGCGTTCAGCACGCGCTCCTCAAGATCATGGAAGGCTCGCAGGTCAAGCTGTCGGCGACACACTACGTCGACACGACCAACATGCTGTTCATCTGCGGGGGCGCGTTCGTCGGGCTCGACGACATCATGAGCGAGACGCACGGCTTCGGCTTCATCTCGACCGACAACCAGGACAACAAGCGGATCCTCGACCGGCTCAACTCGCGCGTGAAGCCGACCGACCTCTTCACCTACGGCCTGATCCCCGAGTTCACCGGCCGGCTGCCGGTCATCGCGCGCTTCGGCGACCTGTCGCGCGACATGCTGGTGCGGATCATGACCGAGCCGCGGGACGCGATCCTGAGCCAGTTCCAGGAGATCTTCGCGAGCATCGGCGTCGAGCTCGTCGTCGAGCGCAAGGTGTTCGAGCAGATCGCCGAGATCGCGATGGAGTACAAGACCGGCGCGCGCAGCCTGCGCGGGATCTTCGAGGAGCTCGTCTCGCCGATCCTGTACGTCGTCCCCGACAACCCGTCGATCCGCAAGGTCGCCATCGCCTCGATGTTCACCGAGCCGGTCTACGTGATGGCCGACGAGGCTGCGGCACGGCGATCGTGAGCGCCGTCATCGCGGACCGCGCGGTGGCCTACGGGCCCTGGAATCCGGGGCTTCTGTCGCAGGTCCCGGCGGGGCTCGCGCACCGGGCGACGATCTTCCGTCCGGAAAGCGTCTTTAACACACCCGCAGAAGCGTCCGAGCTCGCCGATCTGACGGGCCTCGATCCCGGCACACTCGTCGTGTTCCGGCCCGAGCGGCTCGTGCTCCATGAACTGCTCGTTCGCGTGATGGCCGACTTCTCGGTGCCCGACGGCGAGAAGATCGAGGACCTCGGGATCAATTTCCGCGCGATGGTGCGCACGATTCTCGACCGGTACGCGCAGCCGCGGATGGGCACGCTGATCGCGGCCTACGACGAGACGCGCGCACGCATCGCCACGTTCATCGATGCGGAACTCACGCGGCTCTCGCATCCGCCTCCCGCGCCGGCGGCGCGGCCGCGGTCGTGGTGGTCGTCATGGCTCAGTCGCACGTCTCCGCCTCCGCCGCCCACGTCCGCTGCGACGGAATGGAATCCCGCGATCATCGCCGAGTGGCATGCGCGAGCGCACGCCGATGGCAACCCGCTCGACCGCGCGGCCTGCCGCGCGCTCGCGCGCATCGTCACCGCGCTCCTGAACCGGCACGGCGAACCGTGGGGGACGCGCGAGATGATCGCGCGACTTGCCACCGGCCTCGCGTGCAACGAAGCAGCGGGCGATGCTATCGGCGCGGCGCTCGCGCCGATGCTCGACGAGGCGGCCCTTGCCGAAGGCTTTCGTCGTCTCCCGCGGCAGCCCCATCCGGTCGTGATGAACACCAAGGGCGCGTCCGCGTCGGGCAAGAGCACGCTGCGACCGCTGCAGCGCGAGCTCGGCGCGCGCATCGGCGTCGACTGGGCGGAATTCGCGCTCATCAGCCCCGACATCTGGCGCAAGCAGCTTCTGGACTATGGAAGCCTCGGCGACGGGTACAAGTACGCCGGCGCGTTCACCGGCGCGGAGGTCGCGCTCATCGACCACAAGCTCGACCACTACATGGCGAACAAGGCGCGCGCCGGCGGGATGACCCATCTGTTGATCGATCGGTTCCGCTTCGACAGCTTCGCGCCGGATTCCGACGAGGCCGGCAGCAACCTGCTCACGCGCTTCGGCGAGCTCGTCTACCTGTTCCTGATGATCACGCCGCCTGAACTGCTGGTCGAGCGCGCGTGGCATCGCGGCCTCGATGTCGGCCGCTACAAGGCGGTCGACGATATCCTCGCCCACGCGGTCGATGCGTACGCGGGCATGCCGGGGCTGTTCTTCACCTGGGCGAACCGGACCGACAAGGTCGTGCACTTCGAGTTTCTCGACAACAGTGTCGCAGCAGGGGAGCGCCCGCGCACCGTCGCGTTCGGATGGAACGATACGCTCAACATACTCGATATCGGTGGCCTCCTCGATGTCGAGCGCTTCCGCCGCGTCGACGTCGATGCAAGGGAGCCGGAATCGCTCTATCGCGATCGATCGCTGCTCGCGGCCGAGGTCAACACGACGTTCCTGGTCGAGTGCGTGCGCCGGTTTCGCGAGGTCAATTTCGCCGACCGGGCGACCGGCCGCGTCTACGCGCGAATCGAGTCGGGGCGGCTTGCGTGGACCGATGCGGAGCCGCTCGCCGGCGCGGCGCAGGTGGCGGACACGCGCGCGGGCCTTGCAGCCGCCGCGCCGGGCGTCTTCGAGCTCGCGCGCTCGGCGCCCGCAGCGCCCGTTTATCTCACGACCCTGGTCGGGGCCGACCGCATCCACACCCTCGGCCGCTGGGGCCCGGGGTGACTCGCGCCCGCGGACCCGTCAGGCGTCGCGCGGATCGAGCGCGTCGCGCAGTCCGTCGCCCAGCAGGTTGAACGACAGCACGAGCGCGAAGATCGACAAGCCCGGCCACACGGCCATCCACGGCGCCTGCTCGATGTAGTTCTTCGCGGTGTTGAGCATGCTGCCCCAGCTCGGCGCGGGCGGCTGCTGCCCGAGCCCCAGGAACGAGAGGGCCGCCTCGGCGATCACCGCGGCCGCGATCGCGAGCGTCGCCTGCACGATCAGCGGCGGCACGACGTTGGGCAGGATGTGACGAAGCGCGATCCGCCAGTGCGGATTGCCGAGCGCGCGCGCGGCCTCGACGTAGTCCTCGACCTTGACCGACAGCACCGCGCCGCGAGTGAGCCGGACGAACACCGGCGTGGCCGAGACGCCGATCGCGATCATCGCATTCTCGAGGCTCGGTCCGAGGAACGCCGCCAGGGCAATCGCCAGGATCAGGAACGGCGTCGCGAGCATCGCGTCGATGATGCGCGAGATCAGCGCGTCGGGGAAGCGGCCCGCGTAGCCCGCGAGGAGCCCGAGGGGAACGCCGAGCGAAAGCGCGATCACGACGGACACGACGCCTGCCAGCAGCGACGCGCGCGCGCCGAAAATGACGCGTGACAACACATCGCGGCCGAGCTCGTCGGTGCCGAACAGATGCGCGGCAGAGGGCGCCTTGCGCACCGCGCCCCACGAGGTTGCGATCGGATCGTACGGTGCGAGCAGCGGCGCGGCGATGGCGATGACGATGAACGCGACGACGACGACGAGCCCGACGACGGCCGAGGGCCGCCGGAACAGCCGCGCGAGCGCCCGGCGGCCCGGGCTTGCTTCACGCGGCAGCGCGTCGATCGCGAGCGTCGCCACGTCAGCTCCGGAGTCTTGGGTTCACGGCGAAGTACGCGATGTCGGCGAGCAGGTTCAGCACGATGTACGCGGTCGCCGTGAACAGCACGACCCCCTGCACCACCGCGTAGTCGCGGTTGAACACCGCGTCGACGATCAACTTGCCGAAGCCGGGGATCGTGAACACCTGCTCGGTCAGCACCGCGCCCGACAAGAGCGTGCCGAGCTCGAGCGCCCCCAGCGTGATGATCGGCACGAGCGCGTTGCGGAGCGCGTGCTTGAGCACGACGACGCGTTCGTCGAGCCCCTTCGCGCGCGCCGTGCGGACGTAGTCCGACGAGAGGACCTGCAGCATCGCGCTGCGGGTGTGCCGCATGAGCACGGCGGCGATCGCGTTGCCGAGCACGAACGCGGGCATGATCATCGCGGCCAGGTTCGCGCGCAGGTCCTCGAACGGGCTCACGTAACCCGACGCCGGCAGCCAGCCCAACTGGACCGCGAACAGCAGGATCAGCATGATCCCAAGCCAGAAGTTGGGCGTGGACAACCCCCACAGCGCCACCGCGTTGGCCGCGTAGTCGAGCCACGTCCCCTTGTAAACCGCGGAGACGATGCCGGCCGGAATCCCGATCGCCAGCGCGATCACGATCGCGAGCGCGGCGAGCTCGATGGTCACCGGCAGCTTCTCGGCGATCAGCGCGGTCACGGGCTTCTGCATCCGGAGCGAGTCGCCCAGGTCGCCCCTGACCACGCCGCCCAGCCAGTAGCCGTAGCGGACCGGCAGCGGCTCGTCCAGGTGCAGCTTCGCGCGCAGGTACGCGACGACGTTCGGGTCCTGATCCTCGCCTGCGAGCACCACCGCCGCGTCGCCGGGCAGGAGCTGCTGCAACCCGAACACCAGCATCGAGACGAACAGGAGCGTCGGGACGATCGTCGCGAGCCGGTGCCCGAGGAAGCGCGACATACGGGCGTCAGCCGCCGTTGCCTAGCTTCAACCCCTGCACGCGGACGAGGCCGTCCGGCACCGTGCGCAGCCCGGAGAGCTTGTTCGTGTACGCCCACAGCCAGTGCCGGTGATAGAGATAGATGATCGGCCGATCGTTGAGCACGATCGCGGCGATCTGGTCGTACGCCTTCTTCCGCTCGGCGAGGTCGCCCGCGGTGCGCGCGCGCACGAGCAGCTCGTCGACTTCCTTGTTGCAGTAGCCGGAATAGTTGAGCGGCTGCTTGCAGCCGTTGAAGCTGAAGATGTTGCCGTCGGGATCGGCGCGGCCGCTCCAACCCAGCACGTAGGCGTCGAACTGGCCCTTGTCGGCCATGTCGAGCGAGGTCGCGAACTCGGTCGCCTGCAGCTTCACGTCGAACCCCGCCTCCTTGGCCATCGCCTGCACGACCTGCGCTAGCTTCTGCCCGTCGGCGGTCGTCGGCGCCATCAGCGTGAAGCTCGGATTGGGGACGCCGGCCTCCTGCAAGAGTTTCTTCGCTTTAACGACATCGCGCTTCGGAATCGGCATGTTCTTCGCGTAGAACGCGTTGGTCGGCGCGACCCACTGGTTACCGGCGTCCGCTTCGCCCTCCATCACGACCTGGACGATGCCGTCGCGGTCGAGCGCGAGCTCGAACGCCTCGCGCACGCGCGGGTCCTTGCCGAGAGGGTTCTTCTGCGCGAGGTCGCTCTTGCCCGTGTTGATGATGATCCCCTGATAGCCGATCTCGGTGATCTTCGACAGCTTGAAGCGCGCGTCCGACTTGACCGCCGGTACATCGGACGGCGCGAGGCGTTCGACGAAATCGAGCTGACCCGACTTCAGGTTCGCGAGGCGCACTGTCGAGTCGACGATCGGCAGGTAGACGATCTTGTCGAGATGGATCTGTCCCTTGTTCCAGTAGTTCGGATAGCGCTCGAGCACGATGCGGTCCTGCGCGACGCGCTCGGTGAACTTGAACGGTCCCGTGCACACCGGGTTGGCGCCGAACTTGTCGCCCGCGGCCTGCGCCGCCTTCGGCGACACGATCATCCCGGCGCGATCGGCCAGTGCGGCCAGCAGCGGCGAAAACGGCGCCGACAGATTGAGTCGCACCGTCATCGGGTCGACGACGTCGATCGTCGTCACCGGCGCGAGCTCGCCCTTGCGGTTGCTGCCCGCCATCGTCTTGTGCCGCTCGAGGCTGTACTTGACCGCGGCCGCGTCGAGCTTCTCGCCATCGTGGAACGTGACGCCGGGCCGCAGCTGAATCGTCAGCGCCTTGCCGTCCGACGCCCATTCATACTTGGTCGCGAGCTGCGGGACGATCGCGAGCTTCTCGTCGATGTCGAAGAGCTTGTCGCAGAGCGCCGAGAAGACGATGCGGCCGACGAACGTCCGCGCAAGTGTCGGATCGAGCACGTCGGGATCCTCGGCAAGGCCGATGCGCAGCGTCTGCGCGGTCGCCGGCGGAGGCGAGCAGAGCGAAGAGCGCAGCGGCGGGGAGGCAAGACAGGAAGCGTGACAGACGGGGCATCGGGTCTCCTCCAGGGTTGCTCGGCGCAGCGTCTTCGCGCTGCTCCGCGCTGGATCAGCATAGCACCGAACGAGCGTCTTCGCGCGCTACGGTGCGCCGCGCGGAACGCCGCCTGCAGCCGTTCGAGCCGCGAATTCGGCGGCAGTGCCGCGGCGTCGGGGACCAGGGCCGACGGTCGCGGCAGCGTGCGCCAGAAATGGCACGCGACGCCGTGCCCCGCGTCGAATTCGAGCGCTGGCGTCTCCTCCGCGCAACGCTGCTGCGCATAGGGGCACCGCGTGCGGAAGCGGCAACCGGACGGCGGATCCATCGGGTTCGGGACATCGCCCGCGAGCAGCACGCGCTCGCGCCTGAGTGCGGGCTCCGGAATCGGGATGGCGGACAGGAGCGCCTGCGTGTACGGATGGCGCGGCGAGGCGAAGAGCGCGCGGGTGTCGGCGTGCTCGACGATGCGTCCCAGGTACATCACGGCAATCCGTGTCGCGATGACGCGGACGACGGCGAGGTCGTGCGCGATGAAGATATACGCGAGCCCGAGCCGCGCCTGCAGATCGCGCAGCAGATTGATCACCTGGGCCTGGATCGAAACGTCCAGCGCCGACACCGGCTCGTCGCAGACGATGAGACGCGGCTCGACCGCGAGCGCACGCGCAATGCCGATCCGCTGTCGCTGGCCGCCCGAAAATTCATGCGGAAAGCGGCGCGCGTACGCGGGCGCGAGGCCTACCTGCCCCAGGATCTCGGCGACGCGCTCCGGCCGCCGTCCCAAGGCGAGACCGTGCAGCGCGAGCGGCTCGGCCAGCGCCTGCCCCACCGTCATCCGCGGATTGAGCGATGCGAATGGATCCTGGAAGATGATCTGCAGCGCGCGCCGGTACGGCCGGAGCGCGCCTTCGTCGCAGTGCCGTCAGGTCGACGCCGTCGAAGCGGATCGTGCCCGCAGTCGGGTCGATGAGCCGCAGCACGAGCCGCCCCGTCGTCGACTTGCCGCAGCCCGACTCGCCGACCAGCGCGAGCGTCTCGCCGACCGCGAGCTCGAAATCGACGCCGTCGACCGCGCGTACGGCGTCCGTCGTCTTGCCGAAGAAGCCGCGCCGCACCGGGAAGTGCTTGACGAGCCCATCGACACGCAAGAGCGGCGTGGGCGACGCAGGCGCTGGACGACGCCTCCGCGCTACGCGCTTCGGGGCCGATTCGCGCTTGGGAGCGGCCCTGCGCGTTCACGCCGGAACCTCCAGCGGCGCGCGCCAACACGCCGCCGCGTGTCCCGGGCCGAGGCTCGAGCAGCGGTGGCTCCTCGCGTCGGCATCGATCGATCGCGAACGGACAGCGCGGATGGAACCGGCAGCCCGCAATCGGCGTCTCCGGATTCGGCACTTGCCCCTCGATGACCGCGAGCCGGTCGTGCTCGACGTGCAACCGCGGTATGGAGCCCAGGAGGCCGATCGTGTACGGATGCTGCGGCAGGGCGAACAGCGCCGCGACGGGCGCGCGCTCGACGATGCGGCCGGCGTACATCACGACGACGTCATCGGCGACCTCCGCGATCACGCCAAGATCGTGCGTGATGAGAATGATGGCCGTGCCCGTCTCCCGGCGCAGCGTGCGCATGAGGTCCAGGATCTGCGCCTGGATCGTGACGTCGAGCGCGGTCGTCGGCTCGTCGGCGATCAGGAGCTTCGGACCGCACGCCAGTGCCATCGCGATCATCACGCGCTGGCGCATCCCGCCCGAGAGCCGGTGCGGATACTCGTCGAAGCGATGCTCGGGCGACGGAATCCGCACGTGGCGGAGCATCTCGATCGCCTGCGCCTTCGCCTCCGCGCGCGAGAGCGGCCGGTGGCGGAGCAGCACCTCGACGATCTGGTCGCCGACGGTGAACGCCGGATTGAGCGAGGTCATCGGCTCCTGGAAGATCATCGAGATGCGGTTGCCGCGGAGCTCGCGCAGCTCCGCTTCGGGCAGCTTGAGCAGGTCGACACCCTCGAACAGGATCTCGCCGCCGGCGATCCGCCCGGGTGGCTGCGGCACGAGGCCCATGATCGACAGCGACGTAACGCTCTTGCCGCAGCCCGACTCGCCGACGATGCCGAGCGTGCGGCCCGCTTCCACCGCGAAGCTGACGCCATCCACGGCGGTGACCTCGCGCCCGTCGACGGTGAAGTGCGTGCGCAGGCCGCGCACGTCGAGCAGCGGCGTCATCGCCGCGCCTTCGCGCGCTCGATTTGAAAGCGTGCGATGCGTTCCTCGATCACGGCCCGGTCAGTAACGCCCGCGGGATCCGCGTGCGAAGGCAGGCACGCCACGAACGGCTGGAACCGCTCGAGGCTCTTCTCGTAGAGGCGCCGGAGCTCGGTGAATGGGCTCTCGTGGTCGTCGACGCGCAGGTCGAGGCTCGGGTAGTCCTCGGTCGTCGCGATCAGGATTGCCGCGGCTTGGCGGCCGCGCTTGTCGCCGCCGGCCGCATCGCCGGCCTCGAGCGCGGCGAGCAAGCGCTCCGCGAGCGGCAACGTCGTTCCGCGTTCGTAGGCTCCGGCGGTTTCCGCGAGCACCTGCGGGCCGACGAGCATGTTGCCGGCGATGCTGTAGCCCTCTCCCGCGCGCTGCCCGCACCACTCGATGCACGCCCGCCCGGTGTAGGCAGCACTCCGACCCATGGCATCGATCATGTGTAATTGACGATGGTCGCGCCCGGCGTCCGCCGCGGTGAGCACCCGGATCGCCTCCGCAGGCGGCGTGCCCTGCGCGAGCAAATCCAGTCCCGGAGCGGCGTAGTTCGGATTGACGAGCGCCTGCGTCGCCAGGGCGCCGACACCGCTTTTGACGTACGGACAAAGCGCGCCTACGGCGAAGAAGCGGCTGGCGATCGCGATGCCGAACGCGCCGTCGGCATCGCGAGCGAGGAGTGACCAGGTCATCGTGGCAGTCCTAGGCGGTGCGCTGGGCATGCACCAGGAAAAACTCGGCCCGCCGCTCGAACCCGAGCCTCCGGTACAGCTCGAGGGCGGCCGCATTCGCACTCAGCACATGAAGGAAGGGCGTCTCGCCGGCAGTGAGCATCCGGTTGACGACGCGCGCGGTCAATGCCCGCGCGTGACCACGTCCGCGCACGTCGGGATGGGCACACACGGCGCTCACCTCGTGAAAGCTGTCGACCCACATTCGCTCGCCGGCCATGGCGATCAGCCGACCGCCCTGGCGCAGACCGATGAAGCGCCCGAGCTCGATCGTGCGCACGCGGAACGGCCCGGGTTGCGCGAGCTCGACCAGCGCCAGCATGTCGGTCACGTCCGCCGCGCCCAACGGCATCGGCTCGATGTCGCCTTCGGGCAGCGGGCTCCGGTCGTCGCGCACCATCTGTGTAATGCGCGCCTCGCGCAGCACGACCCACGGCGGGGGCAGTGCAAGCGGCGCCGGCTCGAAGACGCCCACTTCGTCGCCGACGGCCACGAGTGCGGTGAGCGCAGCGACGTTCGCGGCGCCCGCGGTCGGCAGCCCCGACAACGGCGAAATCTCGGCGGGATAGCGCCGGGCGAGCGGGCCGCCCTGCGCGAGGTGCGCGTGCCGCGTGGTCAGCGAGCGCCAGATCGGATTGTCGAGCGGATGGGCGGGCATCGGTCGGAGCACGAGGGCGGCTGCGCGGCGCCGGGCCAGATGGTAACCTGACGCCGCACGGTCGCCCCGGTCGCCCCATGGGCAAGCGCATCCTGATCCTCCTCGGCCATCCGGACCCGCGACCGGAGCGATTCTGCCGCGCGCTCGCCGAGGCGTATCACGCGGGGGCGGTCGAGGCCGGGCACGACGTGGCGGTCATCGACGTCGCGCGGCTCGATTTCTCCGCGCTCAAGAGCAAGCTCGAATGGGAAGCGCCGATCGCCGATGCGCTGCGCGTGCCGCAGGAGGCGATCGCGTGGGCCGAGCACGTCGTGATCGTGTTCCCGCTATGGCTCGGAACGATGCCGGCGTTGCTCAAGGCGTTCTTCGAGCAGGTGCTGCGGCCCGGGTTCGCGTTCGAGCAGAAGGGCCCCGGCCGCTGGGACAAGAAGCTCGTGGGCCGCTCCGCGCGTATCGTCGTCACGATGGGCATGCCGTCGTTCCTGTACAAGTGGTACTTCCGGGCGCACGGGATCCGGAGCTTCGAGCGCAACGTTCTCGGCTTCGTGGGCATCGGTCCGATCCACGAGACGCTGCTCGGGATGGTCGAGAGCCGCGACCAGGCAACGCGCGAGCGCTGGCTCGTGCGGATCACCGAACTCGGACGGAAGGCCGCCTAGCGGCGTGAGTTCGCTCGGCGAGACGCTCCCGTGATCCCCAAGCCCTGGCTCGACTTCCTCTATGTCCGCGCGTGGCTCACGTTCGGACTCATGGTGGGCTTCTTCCTGCTGTTCGGCATCACGTCGGTGAACCTGTTCGTGCTCCTCAAGATGAACATCGACCTGTTCATCGAGTACGGCCTCATGGTGATCGCCGACGGCGCGCTCGAGCAACTCGTCGACCTGATCGGGTCGGCGGTCCTGAGCATCGTGTTCTACCTGGCGTTCAAGGTCTGCGAGCGGCTCCTGGTGGAGCGGCTCACGGCCAGGAAATTCGGCGCCAGCGCGACGCCGCCCCGCTAGCGGCGCGAACGGCTCGCCGGGGCCCCGGCCGAAGGCCAGGGGGAGCGAGCCAACGTGAGTCGCCGCAGGCGGCCGACGCCTCGGCCCCGATTCAGCTCGGCGGCGTGGAAGCCGCGCGCGGCGTCGTGCGCTCCAAACTCAGTGTGCCGAGTGGGTCGCGCCGACGGCGGTGCCCGCCGCGCTCACGCGGGCGCCTTTCGTCGCGCTCTCCGCGGCATCGAGATGCGCGGCGTCGAGATGCGCGACGTCGCCGTTGAGCTCGCCGCCTTGGTGGACGACGAGCTCGCCGTAGCGGATCGTCCCCGAGACGCGGCCAGTGCCGTGGACGACGAGCCGCGTGCGGGCGGTGAGCTCGCCGGAGAACGTGCCATGGATCTCGGCGATCTCGACCAGCACCGTCCCCAGCAGCGTTCCCGGCTTGGCGATCTCCATCGCCTTGCTGTGCACGGTCGCCTCGACGTGTCCCTCGATCACCAGCGCGTCGCAGTCGTTGATCTCGACGCCCTTGAGCTTGATGTTCACGCCGACCAGCAGCTTGCTGCCCGCCGGCTCTGCGACGGGCGCGGTCCCCGGCCGCGCCGAGTGAGCGGGCGCGGAAGCGGCCGGAGCCGCGGGTGTCGTTGCCGAGGGCGCGGGGCCCAGCGGTGCGTGCGTCGTCCGCGGGGGTTCGGTCGCGCGCGGCGTCAATCCTGCCGGGGGATCGTAGAGCGCGGGCTTGAGCGCACCGCGGCTCACGGGCTTCGGATCGTCGATCCGATCGTTGCGGCCGAACTTGATCATGGCAACCTCTCGTGCGCGAATACTTGCGATGACAACGTCATTATGGGCGTTCGCTCGGATATTGCAACCTTCGGGTGACGTTGCGCAGGGTTGTCCTACACGCCCCTCAATCCGGAACGCCGCCGTCGCTCGCGGTCCGCGCCACCCCTCGACCTGCTGTTTCAAGTGCGAAGAATCGCGGCGTGACCCCTTCGCGTCAGCGGCCGACGCGGCCGAACCATAGCACCGACAGTGCCGCGGCGAGCACGGCGCAGAGTGCGGCGGCCGCGGCGAACAGCGCGGAGATCTCGGTCTGCTTCTTCTCCAGCACGTATCTGGCGTTGAGCGTCTCATAGACCTTGCGAAGATCGGCACCGGTACCCGCGTGGAAGTACTCGGCCGCGGTGGCCTGCGCGATCGCCTTCAACGTTTCCTCGTCGAAGCGCATGTAGATCGACATCCCGTCGGCGTTGGCCGTTCCGCCTTGCGAGCTGCCGAAGCCGACGGTGTAGACCTTGACTCCGCGGTCGGCCGCGAGCTTGGCCGCCTCGACCGGATCGGGGCCGGTCGTCCGCCGGCCATCGGTCAGCAGGATGATCGCGAAGTTGCGGTTCGATCCGGGCGCCACCGGCTTGAATTCCTTTTTTGGCTCGGCCTTCGGGCGGTCGATCGGGGAGCTGCGCGGCACGTCACGTGGCGGGCGGCCGCTCGTGTTCGCGGCTTCGAGTTCGGCGGCGTCCTCCGGGAACAGCGCGGCCAGCGAGACGATGATGCCGCTGCCGATCGCCGTGTGGAGCTGGAGCTGCAGGCGGTCGATCGCCTCGTCGAGGTCGCGGCGGTCGGAGGTGGGCTTCTGAACGATCGATGCCGAGCCTGCGAAGGCCACGATCCCCATGCGGACATCGCTCGGCTGCTCGGCAATGAACGACTTCGCCGCGCTGCGCGCTGCCTCGAGGCGTGATGGCTCGACGTCGGTCGCGCGCATCGACAGCGAAACGTCGATCGCGAGGATGATCGTCCGTTGCTCGGAGGGCAGCGTGATGATCGCGCTCGGCCGCGCCATCGCGACGATCAGTCCGGCGAGCGCGAGGCCCAGCAGGAACGGCGGCAGATGCCTGCGGATGCGCGCCCCGGGACCGAGCGCGGCGCGCACGACGTCGAGGTTCGCATACCGAACCGCGGCTTTTACCCGGCGCCGCTGGAGCAGCACGTAGAGGCCCGCAAGCAGCGGCAGTGCAAAGAGCAGCCACAGTGCCTGCGGCGTCTCGAAGGTCATGCGTTCCTAGCTCCGCGCGATCCACCACATTCTCGCGCGGTTGCGGCCGCGCTACAACGGTCGCGTGTCGTCAGCCGCCGAAGTGATACGCTCCGGGGACCCCGCTGCCGCCATGGTTTCCCTCGACAGACTCCTGCGAGTTCTCGCGGCTTGCACTGCGGCTGCCGCGCTGTGCTGCATCGCCGGCCCCGTGCGTGCGGACTACGATCCGGAGATGGAATACACCGAGACGGCCGCCGTCGCCGCACGCTTTCCCGATCCCGAGGCGTCGCTCGCAACACCGGGATTCAAGCCGAAGCGCCGCGATTTCACGGCGCAGGGGGAGATGCTCAAGTACCTGGACGACCTCGCACGGCGCGCACCGGACATGCGCGTCGTCATCGCCGGCCGTTCGATCGAAGATCGCTCGATCCCGCTCGCGATCTTCGCGCGCCCCGCCGCGCGCAACGGCTCCGAGATCGCCGCGAACGGCAAGCCGACCGTGCTCGTCATCGGCGGCCAGCACGGCAACGAGCCTGCCGGCGCTGAAGCCGCGCTCGCGCTCGCCCAGGAGCTTGCCGGCAAACGGCGCGCGCTGCTCGACCGCATCAACGTGCTGATCGTGCCGCGGGCCAATCCCGACGGCGCAAGCCATTGGACGCGCGGCCTCGTCAATGGCGGCGACGTCAACCGCGACCACCTGCTGCAGGCCACACCGGAAGGCCGCACGCTGGGGAGGATCTTCGCCGACTACCGCCCCGCCGTCGTCGTCGACAGCCACGAGTTCGGCGTGAAGCTCCGCTGGTTCGAGAAGTTCGGCGCCCTCCAGCGCTACGACGTGATGATCCAGGCCGCCACCGTGGCGAACATGTCCCCGGCAATTGCCGAGGCCGCCGAGACGATGTTCCGCGCGCCACTCGTGCAGACGCTCGAGGCCGCCGGCTTCTCGGCGTCGTGGTACTACGCGACGTCGTACGACATGAGCGATCTCAAGGTGTCGATGGGCGGCGTCGTGCCCGATACCGGCCGCAACATCGCTGGGCTCCGGAACGAGATCAGCTTTCTCGTCGAGTCGCGTGGCGTTGGCATCGGCCGCGCGCACTTCCGGCGACGGGTCGAGACGCACCTGGTTGCGAACCGGACGATCCTCGACCTCACGGCGAAGAACGCGCCCGCGATCCTGGCGCTGGTCCGGCGCGCAAGCGAGGACGCCGCAGCCGCCGCCGGCAAGGGCGACGTCGTGGTGGCATCGGCGATGACCCCGGGCCGGCACACTTTGCTCATGCTCGATCCCGAGACCGGCCAGGACAAGCCCGTCGATGTGGACTGGATGTCGGCGCTCGAGATCCGGCCGGTGCGCTCGCGGCCGCGCCCCTACGGTTATCTGCTGCCGGCTGCGCAGCTCACGGCCGCGCTCAGGCTTGCGAATCAAGGGGTCGCGGTGAAGCGGGTCGAGGCCGACGGCAATGTCGAGGCCGACCGCTACCGCATCGTGAACGCCGCCGTGGCGAAGAAGGACGACGTCCGCAGCAACGACGAGGAGCCGGCGATCCGCGTCGTCAATCTGGAAGTGGCGCTCGAGCACGCGACGATCCCGGTGAAGGCCGGCGACTACTACGTGCCGCTCGATCAGCCGCTCGGCAACGTGGTTGTCGCCGCCCTCGAGCCCGACTCGCAGTCGAGCTATGCGGCCAATTACGTGCTCACCTATCCGGGACCGCGCGATCCGGAGCGCGTGGTGCCGGCGTTCCGGCTTCCGGCTCCGCTCGCGCTGCCGACGACGGCCTGGAGCCCGCCGTAGCTAAACATGCAACGACTTTGTACTACGGCCGGGCCGCGTTGCTGGCATTGGCGTTCCCGTTTCCGTTGCCGATGATGCCGTCCCCGCCGCCCTGGCCGCGGCGCGCCGGGTCGACGTCGAGGTACTTCCAGTACGACGTGAAGATCGGCGGCGCGAAACCCTGCACCCACGGCTGCACGACGTGGCTTTCGAGCCGGAACAGCGCAGGCAGCTCCGGCATGTAGGTGTAGGCGATCTCGGTCATCTTGCGCGCGTTGGCGATCTCGCCCGCCGACGTGGGACTCTTCAGGAACCGATCGGCGGCGCGATCGAACTCGGCATTCTTGAACTGCGTGACGTTGACGCGCCGCGGCTGTCGGCTGTGCAGCTGCGAGAGCTCGTTGTAGCCCGATGGCGAGCCGCCGAAGCCGCCGAAGTAGCTCTGGAACTTGCCCTGCTCGAGCTCCTTGATCGCGTCCTGGAACGGCGTCACGTGGAAGTCGGTGCGAAGACCGATCGCCGCCAGATTCTTCTTCCACAAGGTCTGCACCTCGCGCATCACGGCGCCCGAGCGCAGTGTCATCACGATCGTGAGCGGCTTGCCGTCGGGCGTCGTGCGGAAGCCTTCCGCATCGCGCGCCTTGTAGCCGAAGCGGTCGAGCAGCGCGTTCGCAGCCGCGGGGTCGTATATCGACTTCGCCGGAAGCGACGGATCGTGGCCGCCCACACCCGGCGGAATGAACTGGCTGGCCGGCAGCCCCTGCCCCGCATAGACGACGCGGATCAGCGCGTCCGTGTCGACGGCGAGCCCCATCGCGCGGCGCAGCGCGATGCGCTCCTTTTCGTAGCCGCCGATCACGGGATCTTCCATGTTGAAGTAGAAGAAGAACGCGAACGGCTCCGCAAACGCGTGGCGGACGATTCCGCGCTCGGCGTACTCGGGCTTGAGCTTGCCAGTCTCCGTCAGCATCCGCCCCGCGACGTCACCGCGCAGGATGATCACGTCGAGCGCGCCGCGCTCGAATTCGAGCAACCGCGGCAGGTCTTCATCCATGATCGCGATCTCGATCGTGCCGATCCGCGGAATCTTCTTCCCTTTCATGCTCTTCTCGAGCGCCGCGTACTTGGGGTCGTCGCTCGCCGGAAAGTACGCTTCGCGATAGTTCGGATTCGCTTCGAGCACGAGACGCGAGCCGCGTTTCCATTCCTTGAGGCGATAGGGGCCGGTGCCGACGGCGTGGATCTTGATGTCGCGCCCCGCGGCCTCGACGACTTCGCGCGCGGACGCCGGCACGAAGCTAAGCGTGTCGCGCAACGTGGGATAGTTGACCTCGGTCAGCTTGAGCTGCAGCGTGTAGCGGTCGAGCGCACGCAGCCCCTCGATCGGGCGGTCGAAGTCGAACTTGCCCGATTTGGCGGCGGCGTCGACGACGGGCCGCGCGCCGATCAGCAGATCCGTGAGAATCGGCTGGCCGCCGCGCCGGCCGTTCGGGTCCATCCACCGCTTGTACGAGTAGACGTAGTCGTCAGCAGTGAGCTCGCGCGGCTTGCCGCCGAACGCGGGATCGTCGGTGAAGTAGATCCCTTTCCTGAGCCGGATCGTCCACGTCTTGCCGTCGTCGGTGACCTCCGGGGACGCCGCGGCGGTCAGCGGCGAGAACTTCGGCGGCGACACGAGGTAGTCCCATTCGTAGAGCGGCTCGAAGATCGCCATCAGCACCTGGAACGACGGATCGTCCGCATAGGCCTGGGCGTCGAGCGTGTCGATGTCGGGCGACGCGAGCCGCAGCACCTTGGCCGGGTCCGCAGCATGCGCCGCGCACGCGAGGAGGCACGCGACAAGCAGTAGCGGCAGGAACAAGCGTGGGCGATGGGTCATGGGTGCCATAATAACTCCACGATGATCCTTCGCCCGCGCGCGCGTCGCGCGCTCGTGCCCGTCTGCGCGCTCGCCCTTGCGACCGCGTTCGCAGCGCCGCGCGCGCTCGGGCAGCCCGCCGCGCCGTATGTCCCGACGCCGGATGCGCTGGTCGACACGATGCTCCAGCTCGCGCATACGGGGCCTGGCGACCAGGTCGTCGATCTGGGCTCGGGCGACGGCCGCATCCCGATCCGCGCCGTTTCGCACTTCGGTGCGCGGAGCGCCGTCGGCATCGAGATCGACGGCGCCCTCGTGCAGCTCGCGAGCGAGCACGCGCGCGCCGCCGGCGTCGCCGATCGCGTCCGCTTCATCGAGGGCGACCTCTACGGCGCCGACTTGAGCGAGGCGACTGTCGTGACCGTGTATCTCATACCGTCGATGATGGCCGGCGTCGAGGGCAAGCTCCGCGCGGAGTTGCGCCCCGGCGCGCGCATCGTCGTCCACGACTATCCGTTTCCGTCGTGGGCGCCCGAGAGCTACGTCGAAGCCGACTCGACCGACAAGATCCGCGCGACCGGAGAGACCAGCGCGCGCTTCTTTCTCTACCGGGTTCCAGAGGCGCCCGCGCGGCCCGTACGCTCGTCTCCGGGAGCCGTTCGATGAAGCTGTCCGCACAGATGATGTTCTGGCTTTCGCTCGTGTTCGCGGCGGTTTGTCTTGCCTATGCGTACTTCGGCTTTTCGTCGATCGACCCGACGATGAGCGACGACGTCCGGGACGCGAGCCGCGGCTACGCCTGGTTCTGGACGTTCTTGGGCGTGATCGGCCTCGCGTGCGCGGGCCTTGCGTACTGGATGCAGAAAGAGCCGCCGGAGGACCGGGGGTAGGCTCCCCCGTCTATCCGGTCTATTCCAGCACGTGCTCCCGCTGCTCGAGATTGACCGACAGCTCGTAGAGGTCATCGTCGAGCGCATCGCGCGCCGAGACCATCCCGAGCGGACGGCCGTGCTCCGCGACGGGCAGGTGGCGGAAGCCGCCGCGCTGCATCATCCGCATCGCGTGCAGGAACGGCTCGTCGGGATGGATCGTTTGCGGCTGCGGTGTCATCACGTCGGCAAGCCGGGTCGTCGCCGGATCGCGCCCGGCGGCGATGACGCGGAACAGCGCATCGCGCTCGGTGAAGATGCCGATCAGCTTCGAATCCTCGACCACGAGCAGCGCGCCTTTGCCGTGCGCCTTCATCTGGTGCGCAGCGTCGAGCACCGTCGTCGTCCTCGGGGCCATAAGCGGCGTCTGGTTCGCGACAACGGAGCGCACGGAGCGGATTGCCATGTCTGCCTCCCGCAAGCGGACAACGACGGGAACATTGAGCGCCCGCGCCCCCTCGAAGTCAAGGGCCGCGGATTCGGCCTGTTGACGAGGGCGGGAGCGGAAGCTTATGTTGGCAGCACAACCTCGACGCGCGAGCGGCCTTGGCCCAAGGGCGCGGCCCGCGCCCGGCGATTGGCTCCCTGTCCAAGGACGAACATCGTGGCGCTCGATCGAAGCTTCACCGCCAGCGCGGCCTGGCTCGCCGCGAGCCTTGCGGCGGCGCTCGCGACGGCTCCGGCGCTGGCCGCGAAGGCGACCGAGTGCACGAAGATCGGCGTCTGCTACTGCGTCAATGACGAGCTCAAGCCGGCGATCGCAGCTAAAGTCGAGCGCTTCCGCGCGCTCATCGCCGAGCAGCGGAAGGCCGGCAAGGCGGTGGGCTACCTGTCGGTCCCGCTGTCGCCGGCCGGAGGCGGCAACTTCGATGTCAACTCGGAAGTGGCCCTCGCCGCGAAGGACGGGATCGAGAAACGTTTCGGTGCAGATTTCGTTTATGTGCTCAATCCGGGCACGCTGGACGCCGACCTGCCCAAAGGCACCGGTGCCGACTACATGTTGATGTGGACAACGCTGCTCGAGGGAACCGACGGCCTCGGTGATTTCGATTTCGTGTATTTCGCCGGCCCGCAGGACTTTGCCCGCTACTTCCGCTTCGACGGCAACTCCGACATGGCCAAGCTTGACGCCTACTTCGACAACCGCGTGAAGACTAACGAGAAATTTGCCAGGGCGGTCGAGGGCGGCCTGACCAAGGCGGCGTTCCGGCGCTACTACGCGCTGCGCGCCTCGGCCACGGTGAGCCGCGGTGCGCATGACGAGTGGAACATCTTCCGGCAGCTGAACGAGCGGCGACGCGCCGATGCGAAGCTCGGCACCCCCGGCCAGATTGCCGTCCTCTTCGACGGCCATGCGATGGCGCCCGCCGCCGCCGAGGCGCCCGTCTCCGAAGGCTACGCAGGCAAATGCGCGCCCTAAGAGCGCGTACGATAGTGACGAACTGAAACCAAGGAGAACCTCATGCAATCCAAGGGATGGGCGATTATCGCGGTGACCGTGCTCGGCTCTGCGCAGGCGCAGGCGACGTGCTTTCAGGTTTTCGACCGCAACGACAACATGATCTATCGCAGCACGCAGCCCCCGGTCGACATGACCGATCCGAGCGCCAAAGCCGCCGCCGATCGCGACGCGATGCGCGCGCGCGGCGAGTACCTGGTCTTCATCGAGACCGACCCGTGCGCACCCTTGACATTCGTACTGGGGCCGGGCGCGTCGACCGCGCTGTCGGTCGATGCCATCGTTGCCGGCATCCCGTCGATGACCTCGACGCAAGGCGTGCCGTACGGGTCGGCCGCCCCGGGGCAAGGGATACAGCCCTCGACCCGCGTGATCGGTGTGTCACGCGGGGGCGTCGGGGTGATGCGGGCGGCGCCGGCGGGCAAGTAACACTGAACACTGGAACGACCGTCGATGCGCAAGACCGCTCTCTACAGCCGTTCGCCGCGCCAGGTGCCGCGGGCCGCAGCGCCGGTCCCGGCTCCAGCGCCGCCCCCGGAGCCCCCCGTGAAACACCGGTGGTGGCGGGCGCTCGCGGCGCGGCGCTGGCCTCTCGCGCTGGTCGCGACCGCTGCCGTCTGCTCGCTCGGCGCGGTGCTCCTGTATTCCACACTGCATCCGGCGCCCCGCGCGCTGACCCAGGACGATATCGACGCGGCGGTGCTGCACACGCTCGAGACGCAGTCGCTGCCCGCGAAGGCCGCGAAGGCCTACGAGGCGGTGCGTGAATCGGTGGTACGGGTGCGCGGCCTGGGCCGAGAGGAGGAGAAGGACGGCCACATGGTCGAGGGCATCGGCACGGGCGTGGTTATCGTCGACTCGGGGATCATCCTTACGAACCTGCACGTCATCGCCGGGGCCGACCGCGTCGAAGTGCGCTTCCACGACGGCTTCGAGTCGGAGGCCACGGTCATCGGCGTGCGGCCCGAGCACGATCTTGCGGTGCTCAAGGCCGCCAAGATCCCGGACGACCTGCCCGCCGCGACGCTTCGCTCCACGGGCGATCTGGCACCCGGCGACGACGTGATCGCCGTCGGCTATCCGTTCGGCATCGGGCCGTCGGTGTCTGCAGGCGTCGTCTCCGGCCTCACGCGCGAATACCGCTCGCCCAAGGGCGAACGCGTGCTCACGAACCTGATCCAGTTCGATGCAGCGGTCAATCCCGGCAATTCGGGAGGTCCACTCGTCACCGCCGACGGCGAGGTCGTCGGCATCGTCACCGCCATCCTGAATCCGACCGACCAGCGCGTGTTCATCGGCATCGGCTTCGCCGTCCCGATCGAGAACGCCGCGGCCGCGATCGGCGTCTCGCCGTTCTAGCGGCACCACCGTTCTAGCGGCACTACCGAAGGAGACTCCCTCCCATGCAGGACGAAGCCAGCCGCGGCGGCGTGACGCCGCTGATGGAGCGCATCCTCTACGAAGTCAAGCGGGTCGTCGTCGGCCAGGACCACTTCCTCGAGCGCGTGCTGGTCGCGATCCTCGCGCAGGGGCACCTGCTGGTGGAAGGCGTGCCGGGACTTGCCAAGACGCTGACGGTAAAGACGCTCGCGCGGACAATCCGTGGGACATTCCGGCGGATCCAGTTCACGCCGGACCTCGTGCCCGCGGACCTGGTCGGGACGCGGATCTACAACCAGAAGACAAGCGAGTTCAACACGTCGCTGGGCCCGGTGTTCACGCATCTGCTCCTCGCCGACGAGATCAACCGCGCGCCCGCCAAGGTGCAAAGCGCCCTGCTCGAAGTGATGCAGGAGTATCAGGTCACGATCGCCGGCGAGACGCATCGCGTGCCGCAGCCTTTCCTCGTGATGGCGACGCAGAACCCGATCGAGACCGAGGGCACGTATCCGCTGCCCGAGGCGCAGGTCGACCGCTTCATGATGAAGGTGCTGGTCGGCTATCCCAGCGAGGAGGAGGAGTTCGTCATCGTCGAGCGCGTGACCGGCGTGGCGCAGGACGTCGTCTCCGTGGCGACGACCGACGAGCTCGCGTCGCTGCAGCGCGAGTGCCGCGCGGGCTACGTCGATCCGTCGCTCATGACGTACGCGGTGCGGCTCGTCGCGGCGACGCGCGACCCGGAGCGCTTCGGCATCAAGGACGTCGGCCGCTACCTCACGTGGGGCGCCTCGCCGCGGGCGACGATCCACCTCATCGAGGCAGCGCGCGCGCTCGGTTTCCTGCGCGGTCGCAACTACGTGCTTCCCGAGGATGTCACCGACCTCGCGCCCGATGTGCTCCGGCACCGGCTGTCGCTGTCCTACGAGGCGCTCGCCGACGCCGTCACCCCGGACCAGCTCGTCACGCGCATCATGCAGAAGGTGCGCCCGCCGGAGAAGCCGCTCGAGGCCCATGTCCGCGTCGACCCCGTCAGCGCGAGCGCCTGACGCGCTCCTGCGCCGCCTCGAGTGGACGGTGATCCGCCGTCTCGACGGCATCCTCCACGGCGACTACCGGACGCTGTTTCGCGGCCACGGCCTGGACCTGGCCGATTTGCGCGAGTACGTCTACCACGACGACGTTCGCCATATCGACTGGAACGTGACGGCGCGGCTGCAGACGCCGTACGTCCGCGAGTACAACGAGGAGCGAGAGGTCGCCGCGTGGTTCCTGCTCGACCTCTCGCCCTCGGTCGCGTTCGGCTCGCAGAAGATCGAGAAGCGCGCCGTCGCGACGGAGTTCGTCGCGGTGCTCGCACGAATCCTGACAGCGCACGGCAACCGCGTCGGCGCGCTGTTCTACGGCGATCACGTGGACACGGTGATCCCTGCGCGCGGCGGACGGCGGCAGGTACTCCATCTGTTGCACAAGATGAACACGCGGCCGCCGCGGGACCGCGCCGCGACGACGAACCTGACCGAGCTCCTGCAAACGGCGTGGCGCGTGGCCCCGCGCCGTTCGCTCGTCTTCGTCGTGTCGGATTTCATCAGCACGCCGGGCTGGGCCGAGCCGCTCGCGCATCTCGCCCAGCGTCACGATGTCGTCGCGGTGCGCCTCTACGACCCGCTCGAGATGGAGCTTCCCGACCTGGGTCTGCTCGTCGTGCAGGACGCCGAGACCGGCGAGCAGCTGTTCGTCGACACCCACGATCGCGCCTTCCGCCGCCGCTTCGCCGCGAAGGCACGGGAGCGCGAGGCGGAGCTCAGGCGCTCGTTCCAGACGGCGGCGGTGGACGCGCTCGAGCTCGCGACCGGCGACGACCTGGTCGACGCGATCCTGCGCTTCGCTGACCTGCGCAAGCGCCGGAGCCAGCTCGCCGCGGGCGGCGGGCTGCCACGCCACCTCGGCGTCCACGGATGAGCGGACTCGAGCGATGACGTTCGTCTGGCCGGAGCTCCTGTGGTTCCTGCTCGCGGTGCCGGTGCTCGTGGCGCTCTATGTCTTGCTCCTGCGCCGCAAGCGCAAGGCGGCGCTGCGCTACGCGAGCCTCACGCTGGTGGCCGCGGCGGGCGCCTTCCGGACGCGTGCGCCGGCATCTGCCGCCGCTTCTGTTCCTGATTGCGCTCACGCTGATGCTGATCGCGATCGCGCGCCCCCAGGCCGTTGTCACGCTCCCCTCCGCGCACGAAACCGTGATACTCGCGATGGACGTATCGGGGAGCATGCGCGCCACCGATGTCAAACCGAGCCGGCTCGTGGCCGCGCAGGAGGCTGCACGCGCGTTCGTCGCCGATCAGCCGCGGACCACGCGGATCGGCGTCGTGTCCTTCGCGGCGACGGCGTCGGTCGTCCAGGCGCCCACACACAGCCGCGAGGACATTCTGGGCGCGATCGACCGGTTCCAGCTGCAGCGCGGCACGGCCATCGGGAGCGGCATCCTGGTCTCCCTGAAGACGATTTTTCCGGACGCCGAGTTCGACCTGCGTTCGTGGAATCCGCGGCGCGAGGCGCAGAAGGCCGCGGCCAAGGAAGCCGCGCGCGATCCGGCCGGCGCCGGCACCAAGGACATCGCCAAGCCGGTCCCGCCGGGATCGTACACGTCGGCCGCGATCATCCTGCTCACCGACGGCCAGACGACCACCGGACCCGACCCGCTCGAGGCGGCGCGAATGGCCGCCGACCGCGGCGTGCGGGTGTACACGGTCGGCATCGGCACGACCGCCGGCGAGGTGATCAACGTCGAAGGCTGGTCGATGCGCGTGCGCCTCGACGAGGAGGCGCTGAAGTCGATCGCCAACATCACGCGCTCCGAGTACTTCTACGCGGGCACTGCCGCCGACCTGCAGAAGATCTACAAGAACCTGAACACGAAGCTGTTCTTCGAGCAGAAGGAAACCGAGGTCACCGCGCTCTTCGCCGCCGCGGCCGCGGCGCTCGCGGTGGTGGCGGCGACACTATCGCTGCTCTGGTTCAACCGGATCCTGTGACGGCACATGCCGCACGATCGCGATGACCACGATCACGGACACGCCGGGTCCGCACTCTCGGCGCTCGACGTCAGAGTGCGCGCGCTCGAATCGCTGCTCGTCGAAAAAGGCTACGTCGATCCGGCGGCGCTCGACGTATTGATCGAAACCTACGAGACGAAGGTAGGTCCGCACAACGGCGCCCGCGTGGTCGCGAAGGCCTGGGCGGAACCGGAATACCGCGACTGGCTCCTCGCCGACGCGACCGCGGCGATCGCCTCGCTCGGCTACACGGGACGGCAGGGCGAGCACATGGTCGCGCTCGCGAACGGCGACGGCGTGCACAACCTCGTCGTCTGCACGCTCTGTTCGTGCTATCCGTGGCCAATCCTCGGGCTGCCGCCCGTCTGGTACAAGTCCGCGCCGTATCGCTCGCGGGCGGTCATCGATCCACGCGGCGTGCTCGATGATTTCGGTGTCCGCCTACCGGATGAGGTCGAGATTCGCGTCTGGGATTCGACTGCGGAAGTGCGCTATCTCGTGCTGCCCGTGCGTCCGCCAGGGACCGACGGCTGGACCGAGACGGAGCTCGCGACGCTCGTCACGCGCGACTCGATGATCGGCACGGGCCTTCCCGCCACTCCGACGCAACGCCCGGTCGTTACGGCATGAATGGCGTGCACGACATGGGCGGCATGCAGGGGTTCGGCGCGGTCGTGCCGGAACTGGACGAACCGCGGTTCCATCACGGATGGGAGCGCCGCGCGTTCGCGCTGACGCTCGCGATGGGCGCGTCGGGAGCATGGAACCTCGACCAGTCGCGTCACGCGCGCGAGAGCCTTTCGCCGGCACGCTATCTCGCGAGCACGCACTACGAGATCTGGCTCGAAGGTCTCGGTCGCGCTCATGACCGAGCGCGGGCTCGTGACCGCCGAAGAGACGGCGACCGGACGGATGGCGATCGCCCCGCGGCCCATTGCGCAACGGCTCCAGGCTGGCAATGTCGCGGCGACGCTCGCCCGCGGCGCGTCCACGGAGCGCACCGCCGCCAGTGCCCCACGTTTCGCGCCGGGCGACGCCGTACGCACGCGCAACGTCCATCCCGCGCGGCACACCCGCCTGCCGCGCTACTGCCGCGGCAAGCCGGGCACGATCGTCGCGATGCACGGGGCGCACGTCTACCCCGACGGCAACGCGCGCGGCGAAGGCGAATCGCCGCAGTGGCTTTATACGGTCCGCTTCGCCGCGCGCGACCTCTGGGGCACCGACACGACGGCCGCCGCCGTGCATGTCGACTGCTTCGAACCCTATCTCGAATCGCTGTCGTAGTGGAGCATGCCGAACTCGCTGCCGATGCCGGGGCGCCGCGTGACGCCGGAGAGCCCGTGTTCGGCGCGCCGTGGGAAGCCCAGGCTTTTGCACTCGCGGTGGCACTGCATGAGCGCGGCGCATTCACTTGGAAGGAGTGGACCTCGACGCTGGCCGTGGTGATCGGCGAGGCGAGGCTGCGGGGCGAATCCGACGCCGGCGCGCGGTACTACGAGCACTGGCTTGCCGCGCTCGAGCGGATCGTCGCCGCCAAGCGCCTGCTCGAACCCCACAGCCTCGAGGATCGCCAGCGCGCGTGGCACGCCGCGGCACGCCGAACGCCGCACGGCCAGCCGATTGTGTTGCATCCGGACGACTAGCGCGCGTCCATCGCACCGGGCAACGATACCGGGAGCGGCCGGTTCGGCGCAGAATGGGGCCGCCACCCACGGCGCGATAAGCCGTCGGGCGAACACCAAGGAGGGCTTCATGAGACGCTACTTCGCCGCGCTCGCTGCGCTTGCGTTCGCGTGGCCGGTCGCTGCGACTGCGCAGGTCCAGCGCACCTTCGTCGCCTCGTTCGGAGACGACATCAACCCCTGCACGTTCGCACAGCCGTGCCGCGCGTTCGCGGCGGCGGTCGCGCAGACGAACGACGGCGGCGAGATCATCGTCCTCGACTCCGCGGGTTACGGACCCGTCACGATCACGCAGTCGGCTTCGATCATCGCGGCACCCGGCGTCTACGCGGGCATCACCGTCTCCACGGGCGACGGCGTTGCCGTCTCCGGTGTCGGCACTCGCGTGCGCCTCTCCGGCCTCACGATCAACGGCCAGGGCGGCGACACCGGGATCCACTTCCTGCAGGGCGCCAAGCTCGCGGTCGACCATTGCATCATCTCCGGGCTCGGCCTGTACGGTGTCTACCTGCAAGCGCCCAATTCGACGTGGATCGTGACCGACACGACGATCGCCTCGAACGCCAGCTACGGGCTCATTGCCGAGGCCGGCAAAGGTACGCTCGACCGCGTCCGTGTCGAGAACAACCTGAGCGTCGGCGTACTGATCAACACGTCGTCGAACGTCGCGGTCCACGCGCTCGTCCGCGACAGCGTCATGGTGAGCAATGCGGGCCACGGCCTTTCGGTGTTCAGCGGATCTGGCCGCACGGCGCTGGTGACCGTGGAGTCGTCGACCGCGTCGCTCAACGGGAACGCAGGCTTTGCCGGCACCACCTCCGGCGGCACAACGCTGTTGACGCTGCGCTCGTCGGTTGCGGAGACGAACGGCGCCTCGGGAGTGTTGGCCTCCGGCGTCGGCGCGACCGTGTCGGTCACCGGCACCACGTCCGTCCGCAACTCGAGCTTCGGCCTCGAGCAGGATACCTCGGCCATCCTGCGCTCGCTCCAGAACAACACGGTCCAGGACAACGTCGCCGGACCGACGTCCGGGACGATTACGAACAGCACCCCATTGTAGGAGGAAGGATGAGACCCCGCTCTCGCTGGCTAGGGAGTCGCCTAGCCACCGTCGCACTCGCCGTCGCCGTGTTCGCGGGCGCGTTTCCCGCCGTCGCGGAGACGCTCAACGTCTATTCGATCTGGCCCGAGAATTGGGCGCGACCCATGTTCGAGGAGTTCGAGAAGGCGACCGGAATCAAGGTCAACTTCGTCCGCTTCTCGTCGGGCGAGGCGCTCGCTCGCGTGATCGCCGAGAAGAACAATCCGCGCGTCGACGTGCTGTTCGGCGGCCCGGTCGAGACGTTCGCAGCCGGCATCTCCGAGGGCGTGTTCGAGCCGTACAAGCCGCCCTCCTTCGCCAAGCTACCGGCCCGTTTCAAGCAGGCGGACGGCCAGTGGGTTGCGATCGCCGACGACCCGCTCGTGTTCATGACCAACGACAAGTTCCTGAAGGAGAACGGGCTCAAAGCCCCGGCGTCGTGGAACGACCTTTTGGCGCCGCCGTACAAGAACATGCTGCAGATGGCCGACGCGCGCACGTCGGGTACCGCAGTCACGCGGATCTTCTCGATCATCGAAGTGAACGGCCGCGACGAAAACAAGGCGTTCGACTACATGAAGAAGCTCCGGCCCAATGTGCAGCTCTACACGAAAAGCGGCGGCGGCGGTACGCTGCCGGTCGGTCTGGGCCAGGCGGGCGGCGGCATCTTCTTCATCGTCGATGCGCTCGACACCAAGGCCAAGGGCTACGACGTGACGATCAGCTTCCCGCAGGAAGGGATCGGCACCGCGGCCGAGGCGATCGCGCTCATCAAGGGTGCGAAGAATCCCGAGGCCGCGAAGAAGCTGATCGACTGGGCAAGCTCACCGGCGATGCAAGGCCTGTTCGCGAAGTACAAGATCAACTTCGTGCCCGCGCATCCGGACGTCGCGCTCGAGCCCTCGCTCGCGGCCGTGCTCAAGGATGCAAAACTCTTCCCGATCGACGCCGACTACGCGGGGGCGAATCGCAAGCGCGTCGTCGACCGCTGGGTGGCGGAGGTCCTGAACCCATAGCGGCCTGATGCAGGACCCTTCATGAGCCGCGCGGCAGCCGCCGCGCGTGCCTCCGCAGATCCGGCGGTGGCCGGCACCGCGTTCGTGCTGTGGGCACTGCTTGCGCTGTTCGTCGTCTACCCGCTCGCGATGCTGCTCGGGCGCGTGCTGTTCGACCACGGTGCGCTTACGACGGCCGGTCTCGCGGCGATCCTGACCGACCGACACCAGATCCGCGCGTTCTGGAACAGCCTCCTCCTCGCGTCCATCGTCGGGCTTGCCGGCACGGTGCTGGGATTCCTGTTCGCGTTCACGGCCGCGCGCTCGCGGCTGTCGAGGGCGCTGCTCGCCGCCATCGATGCGAGCGTGCTCCTGCCGCTCGTTTCGCCGCCGTTCACAACGGCGATCGCGATGATCTTCTCGTTCGGTCCGCGGGGGCTCATCACCTACGAACTGCTGGGGATGAAGGGCGTGACGGTCTACGGGCTCACGAGCACCGCGTTCTCGGAGGTGCTCACCTACTTCCCGATCGCCTACCTGACACTGCGGCCGATCCTGGCCGGCATCGACTCCAACATCGAGGGGATGGCGCTCTCGCTCGGTGCCTCGCGCTGGCGCGTGTTCCGCACGGTCACGCTGCCCCTCGCGATTCCGGGGCTCGCCAACGCGTTCCTGCTCCTCTTCGCCGCGTCGCTCGCCGATTTCGCGACGCCGCTGATCCTGGCTGGCAATCAGTTCCCGGTGCTGCCGACGCAGGCGTTCCTGCAGATCACCGGGCTGTTCGACCTCCGCGGCGGCGCCGTGCTGTCGTTCGTCCTGCTCGTGCCGGCCCTCGCGGTGTTCGTGCTGCAGCGCTACTGGGTGTCGCGCCGCTACTACGTGACGATCACGGGCAAGGGGGCGGGGCAGACGCCGTTCGACAGCGTCTCGCCGGTCGCGCGCATAGCGCTCGTCGCGGCCTGCTTCGCCGTCGCGCTGGTCATCGCCTACTTCTACGCGCTGCTCCTCTACGCGTCGCTCGTCGTCGCGCTGGGCGCGAATCACGCGTTCACGCTTGCGCACTACCGGGTGATCTTCACCGACGGCCTGAAGGCGATCCGCGACACGCTGATCATCGCTGGCTTCGCGATGCCGCTCGGGGGCCTCTACGGCATCCTCGTGGGCTACCTCGTGGCGAAGAAGCAGTTCGCCGGACGGCGGACGATGGAGGTCGTCTCGATGATCAACTACGCGCTGCCGGGCACGATCGTCGGCATCGCCTACCTGGTCGCGTTCAATGACCCCCCGATCGAGCTCACCGGCACCGCGCTCATCATCATTGCGTGCTACGTGTTCCGCTACGGGCCGACCGGTATCCGCGCAACGATCGCGCTCCTCCAGCAGATTGACAGGAGCCTCGAAGAGGCCTCGCTGGGCCTGGGCGCCGGCAGCGGGATGACGTTTCGCCGGGTGACCTTGCCGCTCATCGTCCCGGCGTTCTTCGCGGGGCTCGGCATCGTGTTCATCCGGTCGATGACGGCGATCAGCGCAACGATCTTCCTCGTGTCCGTCGGCTGGACGCTCGTCACCGTGAAGATCCTGGAGAACATCACCGAGCTTTCGCTCGGGCCGGCGGCTGCGTTTTCGGTGCTCGTCGTCGTCGTCGTGTTCATTGTCGTCGCCGCGATCGGCCGGCTCCTGCGCGCGTTCAGGAGCCGTGGCGCGATGGCGATGACGAGCCTGCTCGGAGGATGACCGTGGATGACAGGAGGCTCGGCGTCAAGGTCGACGGCGTCTCGAAGCGCTATACGCATCGCGTCAAAGGCGACCTCTGGGCTGCACGCGACGTGCGTCTCGACGTTGCGCCCGGCGAGTTCCTGACGCTGCTCGGTCCGTCGGGCTGCGGCAAGACGACAACGCTGCGAATGATCGCGGGCTTCGAGCGCCCAGACGGCGGCCGCATCCTCTTCGGCGGGGAGGACGTGACGGATCTGCCCGCCAACCACCGCAATATCGGCTTCGTCTTCCAGAACTACGCGCTGTTTCCTCACCTTTCGGTCGCCGAGAACGTCGCCTACGGTCTCGAAGTGCGCAAGCACGCCGGCACGGCGATCGGGAAGGCGGTAGCCGAGGTGCTCTCGCTCGTGGGCCTTGCGGGCTACGAACCGCAGTTCCCGGGGCAGCTCTCGGGGGGCGAGCAGCAGCGCGTCGCGCTCGCGCGCGCGATTGTCATCCGGCCGCGCATGCTCCTGTTCGACGAGCCGCTTTCCAATCTCGACGCCAAGCTTCGCGTGCAGATGCGCCAGGAGATCCGCGACCTGCAGCAGCGTCTCGCGATCACGACGGTCTATGTCACGCACGACCAGGAAGAGGCGATGGCGGTGTCCGACCGCATCGCCGTCATGAACCAGGGCAGCGTTGTGCAAGAGGGCTCGGCGCAGGATCTCTACGACCGCCCGTCATCCCCGTTCGTCGCACAGTTCGTGGGGCGCGTGAACCTGGTGCCGGCGCGGGTGGTGGCCGTCGAACGCGACGCGGTCGCCGTGGAAGCGCTCGGGGCCGTGTTGCGCGCCCGACCGCCTTCGAACAGCCTGGCGACGGGCGACGCCGTCGCGCTCCTGCTGCGGCCGGAAGCGATCACGCTCGACCGCGACGCGGCGGCGGGCCCGCTCGCGGGCACCGTCGTCTCGCATGCCTACCTCGGTGAGAAGATCGAGTATCTCGTCAAGACGGGCGACGCGACGCTGCAGGTCGTTCGCTACAACGCGGGGCCCGGCGAAATCGTCGAGAATGGCGCCCATGTGTCGCTGCGCCCGGTGCCAGGCGCCGCCACGGTGATCGCAGGATCGCGATGACGGCGCGGCTCATGCGCGTGCTCGGCCTCGGCAAGCGTACTCGCGTGGGGATCCGCGACGTGGGCGGTCGAGCCCGCGCGCGAGGTTCACGGCTCGGCCGACGCATTCGCGGTGCCGGGGATCGCGCTCGCCTGGGCGGTGCTGCGTGCACCGAAGGAAGACGACACCCGCGTGGTGCTGCGCATCGAGCCGGACGTCGCCTCGTATGCGTGGATCGAGGTCGTCGGTCGCGACCCGTTCACGCAGGACCAGATCACGTTGTTCCCCGCGACGGAAATCGCCGGGCCGTTCGACGTGAAGATCCCGCGCACGCGATTCGCCGATCATCCCCGCACCGAGGTCCGGCTATGGCCGCGGAGCAGCGGCCCTCCTGCCGCTCCGGCGCTCGTCATCTACTTTGCCGGCGTCCCCGACACCACGCCCGAAATCGCGCGTCCCGACGAGCTCGCCCGCTCGCTCGGGGCGCGCATCGAGCGCGCGCGCGGCGACGCCGCACGGAAGGCCCCATGAACCGCGACGCGCTCGCCCGCATCATCGACCACTCGGTGCTCAAGCCCGAGGCCACCGAAGCCGACGTTCGTGCAGGTGCGGAGGTGGTCCGCGCTTGGCGGATCGGGTTCTATTGCGTCCAGCCGTGCTGGGTGCGCGTGGCTGCCGCCGCGCTTGCCGGCGCGGACGCGCGCGTCGTCGCGGTCGCGGGGTTTCCGCACGGCTGCGAGCGGGCCCTGGTGAAGGCGCGCGCCGCGGAGCTCGCCGTCGCCGACGGCGCCGCGGAGATCGACATGGTGATGAACTTCGGCGCGCTGCGGAGCGGCCACGCCACCGTCGTCGCCGCGGAAGTCGAGGCCGTCGTGGGCGCCGTAGCCGGCGTACCGGTCAAGGTGATCCTCGAGACGACGACCCTGGCCGACGCCGAGAAGTCGCTGGCGTGCCGCCTGGCCCGCGACGCCGGGGCAACCTTCGTCAAGACGTCGACCGGATTCCACCCGAGCGGCGGCGCGACTGCCGCGGACGTCCGCCTGCTGCGGGCGGCCGTCGGCCAGCAGCTGGGCGTCAAGGCGTCGGGGGGCATCCGCACCCTGGCCGACGTCCTGGCGATGATCGACGCCGGCGCGAGCCGGATCGGCGCGTCGGCGAGCGCCGCGATCCTGGGCGCCCTACCCGGCTAGGGGGGTCGGCGCCACCCCTTGCCAAGGCGGGGGGTACTTATGCTATTGTCATAGCTGCCATGCCGCACCATCGCTCGCGGTCCCGGGACTACCACGTACTGCTCAAGCACCGGCAGTACTTCGGCGTCGAGCCGCAGAAGCTGCGGGCGGCCGCCGCCCGCATCGTCGCGCGCGTCGCCGGCCTGCCCCCCGACCGGGCGCGGGTGTCCGCGCGCCAGCTGCAACACGACTTCGGCGTCGACACCACCGAGGGCCAGCCGCTCCTGGACGAGCTGGTCGCCGAGGGTCTCCTGGCACTGCAGCCCGAGTTTCCCGGCGTCTACGCGGTGACGCCGCAGCTCGCCGAGATCGCCTCCGCGAAGGTGATCGACCCGCTCCCGCGTGAGCGTGCCCGAGCGCTGGTCACCGAAGCCAGCACGCTCGCCGGCCACGTCAACGCGATGTGGACACGCATCCCGCTCGAGATCGACGCCATTGCCGTGTTCGGCAGCTACATGAGCCGCGACGCCAATCTGGCCGAGCTCTCGCTCGGAATCGTCGTCCGTACCCGGCCCGCGACCCGGCGCGCGCACTGGCGGATGGCCAGCAAGCCCGACGGCGCCCGAGCAATCCGCATTGCGTTCCGCGGCCTCGATCCTTTCGTCCACGCGCGCCTCGTCACCGAGCTCGCATCGCTGCCGCGGCCGTTCGCGGTGGTCTATAAAGGCGAGTAGGACACGCTCAGTAAAGCTTGCGCGTGATCGTGGCGGAGTCCCCGGCCGCCCGATCGAACCGGCATTGCATCGTCCACCCGCCCTCGTCGCGCGTGAAGCGCAGCACGCTGTAGCCGTCGCCCGGCGGCCCGAACTCCGCCTGCACGTGGCAGCAGACGCGACCGGACTTGCCCGAGGCCAACATGAAATCGTCGCTCGCGACGAGATCCGCGCGCTCGGAGTTCGCAAACGGAAACGGCGCGTACAGGGGCGAGCTGTGGACGGAATGCACGACCACGGGCGGATGCCCTTTCGTCTCGAGCTCCGCGCGTGCGACGCACGAGAGGTGCTCGTCGCCGGAGACGAACACGACGTTCGGTATCCGGTGATACGCAATCCACGCGAGGATCCGTTCCAGCGTCCGAGGGTAGCCATCCCAGCTGTCGGAGCGCACCGCGCTCTCCTCCCGACCCCGCTGGATGGCGCGCGCATGACGCGGTAGCAGGATTGCCGGCGAGGCGATCATCTTCGGCACGTCGTGCGGCTGCTGCGCGAGCCAGTCGAGCATCGCTTCGCACTGCCCGTCGCTCATGATCTCCGCCTTTCCGATGCGATCCGGCGTCCGGCACGTACGCTCGGTACGCGTGTCGGCCATGAACAACGGGAAGCCGTTGACCCGAAACGGATACCAAAGGGGATGGCGAGAATCGCCGACGGGGGGCTGCAGCTCCGGTCCGTGGCGCCTTTGGAACTTGATGTACGAGCTGCGGCCCTCGATCATCACGGGGTCGAGCCGGGTGTCGTCGACGCGCGGCTCCCAGTTGTCGATGATCTCGTGGTCGTCGAGCATCATGAATGACGGGACGCGACGCAGCACGTTGCGCACGTACTTCATCCCGTAGAGGATCTCGTAGGGGCGAACGTAACGGTCGAACTGCGAGGTCGGGTCGAAGAGCCCGGCCGTGCCGTCGACGTAGATCTGGTCACCGACGAGGAGGAGGCACTGCGGCCTTGCATCGGAGGGCCCCGATAGCTGCTCTCCAAGGCGCGCGTACGATGCGCCCGCCACCTTGTCCTCGAAGATCGACGACGGATACTGGCAACTCGCCACGGCGACGACGAGCTCGGCCTCGGGCGGCGGCAGCGGAACCGGGTCCCCGCGATCTGGCCCGCAGGGCGAGGGAACGAGCGCCGGATCAAGAATCACGGCGAGGCCCTTGCGCAGCGTCTTCGCGGGCTCGCGTTCGAGCAGGCTGGCGATGGCCGGATCGATCGACTTGTTGATCGCATCGGCCAAGTCGGGGGGCATCTCGGGCAGCAGTCGTTGCTGCTTGACCCCGGAAGATCGGAAGACCGCGCGCCTCCGGCCAGCGCACGCGGACCGCGCCGTCGCCGTCCCCTTCGGCGTCACCGCCGACGAGCTCGATCGCGCCGCCCGCACCGTCGTCGCCCATGATGGCGAGCACCGACGAACTGCGTATCGCCTTGCCGTCGACGGCACACGGGTCCTGCGTCGGCGCATCAGGGTGGTGCTCGCGGAGATCGATCTCCGCAAGCTGCCGCAGGATATGACCGGTGGTGACGACCTCTTCGAAGACGCGCCGGAGCGGCCCCGGTACGGCCAGCTCTTCGATGACGAGCTGCGCGCCCTTGGAGCCGCGCAGGTCGATCGCGCCGGTGATCGTAGGCCCGACCTCGCGCTTGTCCGAGGGCACTCGCTCGTCGGCAATCGCGTTGACCAGGACCTCCTCCCGCCCCCGGCCCGTGTGCTGGTCGTAGACGACGGCGATCATGTCGCCGTTCGACGAGAAGCGCTGTCCGAGACGCGGGCTGAACGCGAGCTCGTCGCTGTGCGAGCGCAGCAGGATCTCGGTCGAGCCGAACGTGCCCGCAGCGAGAATCACCTTGCGGGCGACGAGCCGGAACGGGCCGCCCTGCTGGCGCGCGCGCAGGTCGCCATCGGTATGCACGACATCGACGAGCCACGCGTCGACGCCGGGATCGGCCACGTTGGCGGAGGGCGCCGCGGCGTCGATTGCATCGCGCGGTTGCGTCACGTTGCCCACGCGCCAGCGCTCGAGGCGCAGCACCGTGGCTCCGGTGTAGATCGTTGCACCCGCCTGCTCCGCCGTCCGCAACAGGTTGACGTCGAGTGAATCCTTCGCGCCATGGTTGCAACCCGTCGCGCAATCGCCGCAGAAAAGGCATTTGGCGAGGCCGACGCCGGCCGAGCTCTCCCGCTTGTCAGTCAGCGCCACCGTGATCGGCGCCTCGAAGAACGTTGGCGGCGATACCTTGGCGGCCGGCGCCATGCGTTTCAGCACCTTGTGCTTGGCCGGGATCCGATTCGGATCGAGCCCGACGGTGTTCGGGACGAAGTTCCGACCCTTGGCCACGGAGGCCCCAAGCAGCCGCCGCACGAGCTCGAAGCGCTCCGTGCGCTCGGCGCCCGACTCCTTGCGGATGGCCTCCGGCCACTCGGGGCGCAGGAACACTTCGTCGACGGGCTCCGCCATCACGCCGGCGTTGATGAGCGAGCCACCGCCCAACCCGTTCGCGACGACAGCGGAGACATCGGCGCCGACGCGCACGTCGAACAGTCCCTCTCGCTCGCCGCGCGGGCAGGTCTCGCCTTCGGTCGAGAAGCGCACGTGCCCCGCGAGATCGGCGAGCCGCGGCGGGAACATGCCCGGCAGGTATTCCTTGCCGCGCTCGAGCACCCAGACGCGCGCGGGTTCGCCCCGTTCATTCTTTGCGCCGGCGAGGCGCGCCGCCGCAATGGCGCCGCCATAGCCGCTGCCGACGATCAGGACGTCGCAATCGACGTGATCCGCAGCCGGCTCGCGGGGACGGGAGGCGACCAGCTCCTCGAAGCCGTGCGAGATCCATGCGGTCTGCGCCGCGGTACTCGCCTTCGGCGTTTTATGCACCGCGCTCATGTGCGTGGCGCCGCCGCGGGCTCGCTCGCATCGGCGATCGCCTGCGCAAGCGCGGCGCCTCCGACCGGCTTGTGCAAGAGCGCGATGCCGGCCTCTTCCGCCTCGCGCAACCGGTCGGGCGCAGTATCGCCCGAGAGCAGGATGGCCGGCACTTCGGGATAGAGCGCGCGGATCGAGCGCACCGCAGTGATCCCGTCATCGTCGCCGCGCAATCGGAAGTCGGCGACCACCACGTCGGGCCTGTCGGCCCTCGCCTCCTCGACCGCCCGCGATGTGCCTTCGACGACGGTCGCGCGACAGCCCAGGCCTTCGAGCAGCGTCTTCATTCCGAGGCGGATGTGCCCCTCGTCATCGACGACGAGCACATGGACGCCCGCGAGGCGCGCAACGAGCGCCTCGGCGGGAGCGCTGTTGACCACGGCGCCGTCTGCCGCGGGAAGGCGCAGGCGGAAGGTCGTGCCCTGGCCTGGCGCCGACGTCATCTCGACCTCGATGCCGAGCAGATCGGACAGCCGCTTGACGATCGACAATCCGAGGCCGAAGCCGCGTGCGCGATCGCGCTCCGGATTGTCGAGCTGGTAGAACTCTTCGAACACCCGCACGTGCTCGGCCTTCGGAATACCCCGGCCCGTATCGGCGACGGCGATCACGACGTCCTTGCCGGCGGCGACGGCGTCGAGGCGGACCGTGCCCGCATCGGTGTACTTGATCGCGTTGTCGAGCAGGTTGCGTACGATGCGCTCCAGGAGCATCCGATCGGTCTCGACGACGCCGTCGAAGTTGCAAGTGGTCGCCAACGCGAGGCCCTTGGCCTGCGCCACGGGAGCGAACTCGTGCTGCAATCGCTCGATCAGCCGCCTGGCCTCGAAGGGCGCGGGATTCGCGTGGACGACGCCGGCGTCGAGCTTCGAGATGTCGAGCAGCGCGTCGAACTGCGACGCCATTCCCTGCAGCGCGAGGTTGATGTTCTGCGAGATCTCGCGCGTCCGTGAATCGAGATCGCACATGGCGAGTGCCGCGCCGAACAGCGACAGTGTGTGGATCGGCTGCCGGAGATCGTGGCTCGCCGCCGCGAGGAAGCGTGTCTTCGCCCGGTTCGCCTCTTCGGCGCGCACGAGCGCGACCTTGAGTCGCTCATTTAACGCGACCTGCTCCATCCGGATCTCGAAGGACTCACGGAAGAGACGATACGCGTCGCGACCGAGCGCGACCAGGATCGCCCCGAAGAGCGCGATCAGGACCGCCGTCGAGCGCTCGATCCAGCCAGCATCGGGAATGCCGGGGCTCACGGCCCACATCAGCGCGAGCGGGATTAACGTCGGTGCGAGGTACCCCGCCAGAACGGGCATGTAGCCCACGTTGGTCGCGACGGCGCCGGCGCAAAGACCGACCAGGATCATCGACTGAATCGCCCGCTCGAACTCGGGCAGGAACGGAAAGAACAGGAGCGAAAGGCCGTGGACGACACCTTGCGTGACGTTGAGGAGGATGGCGATCCTGAGCTTCTCGCGGTCCGTATACGCCGCGAGTCGCGGCAAACGCCACAGGAACGTACGGCGCACGATCAGCACGACGAAGACGAGCAAGAGCCAGCCGGCCCACGCGCCGAACGGCACTTTCTGCGCCGCGAGTGCCGCGATCATCAGCGTCGCGAGGAAAACCGGGAGCGGGACCCGGCGCGTTTGGCGCGCGAGCGCCCGCAGGAGCTCCTCCTCGAGTGTGGCCGCAGGCGCTCCCTGCGATGTCAGCGATCGCATTCGCTCCCCTCGCGCCGATCGCGCGAATCCACCGGCGCCCACGATAAACCAGCGGCCAGCCGAAGGGAACGGCCGTCGGCGGCCGCTGCCAGGCCCGCGAGCTGCGCGCCGCCACCTCGCGCACTCTCGTGCCGTGCCGCGTCGCAACGACGGCATCCGGGACGGTCGATGACCTCTTTCCTCGCCGCCAAGCCGCCCTCGGTGTCCGCGCGCCGGATATTCATGCGAACCCGCCTCGCGAGAGCGAACTCGCCCGCAACCGCAAGGTGTGCCTCGGGCGCCTCGCCCGCGACAGCGAGCCCGAAGGCGCCCACGCGGACGATGACGGCGGGTGATGCGAGATGTGCGCGAGGCGCGGCACGGTGGGGCGTGCGATGTCCGGCGCAGTGGCCGCGCCGTGCAGAAGCGATGCCACCGCGTTCGTGCTCGCGGCGCGCAGCCACGCGACCAGCATGCAAGCCACCGGTAACGCCATCAGCTTGAAGCAGAGTACTCATGGTCTTCCTCCTTCGCGGAATGGCCGCTATCGGCCCGCAGCATCGTCGGGAATCCGCACCCGCACCGGCATCGCGGGCGCAGAGGTCGGATCCGCCGCGCGCGTCGCCACCGGCAGAAGCGCTGCGAAGTCCGGGGCAATCGAGTCGCCGACCCAGTAAGCGAGTCCGACGATGAGTGACGCTACGACCAGCATTGCGGCAATCGCACTCGCCGGCAGTAGCCTGTCTTCGGATCTTATCGTCATGGTTCAGTCCCCGGATTGCGGCGGCCTTCGTTCCCGACCGTCGACCCGATTGTGCGAAGGCGGCGCCGCCGCGGCTATTGGGCAGACGGGCAGCGCGGGGGGGCCGAACGACTAGTACGAAAGTACTGGTCGATTGAAACCCGCGCGAGGGCGGCGGGCTATACTCGGTCGAAGGATCCTCCGCCTTCGCGACTTTCGTGCACCTGCTCCTGATCGACGACCATGCGCTCTTTCGCGAGGGGCTCAAGTTCCTGCTGCGCGGTCTCGACCAGGAGCTCGCGATCGACGAGGCCGGCAGCGTCGATGCAGCGGCCGCGAGGCGCGACACGGCCTACGACCTCGTGCTCCTGGACCTCAACCTGCCGGGCGTGGGACACCTCGAGGCGCTCGCGTCGATCCGCGAGGCGTTTCCGCAGTCACCTGTCGTCGTGCTGTCGGGCGAGGACGACCCGCGGATGATCCGCGCCACGATCGAGCACGGCGCAATGGGGTTCGTGCCGAAGTCGTCGACGCCCGAGATCCTGATCCAGGCGCTGCGGCTGATCCTCGCGCGGGGCGTCTACCTGCCGGTCTCGGCGCTCGCGGGCGACGACGGTCCCGCGACGGTGGCGCTGGCGCCGGGCGGACCCGAGGCCCTCATCCGCACGCTCTCGCCGCGGCAGCTCGACGTATTGCGCTGCGTGATCCGCGGCCAGCCCAACAAGCTGATCGCGCGCACGCTCGACCTCTCCGAGAGCACCGTGAAAGCGCACCTCTCCGCCGTGCTGCGCACGCTAGGAGCACGCAACCGCACCGAAGCGGTCTACGCGGCGGCGAAGCTGGGCCTGCGCGTCGTCTGACCGGCAGAGCCTCGCGCCTCAGCTCTCCGCGGGAATCGCGCGCACCGCCAGCACGCCCTCGATCGCCGAGAGTGCTGCGATCACCGCATCCTCGACGGGGCTGTCGACATCGACGAGCGTATACGCCGTCTCGCCACGCGACTTGTTGACCATGTTGTGGATGTTGAGCCCGGCCCGCGCCATTGTCGTCGAGATCTGCCCCAGCATGTTCGGCACGTTCGCGTTGGCGATCGCGACCCGGTGCGGCGATTCGCGGGACATGTCGACGTTCGGGAAGTTGACCGCGTTCTGGATCGTCCCCTGCTCGAGGAACTCGCGGAGCTGGTCGACGACCATCACCGCGCAGTTCTCTTCAGCCTCCTCGGTCGAGGCCCCCAGATGTGGCAACGAGACCACCCCGGGCTCGGCGAGCAGCGCGGCCCCGGGGAAGTCCGTGATATAGGCCTTGAGCTTGTGCGAGCGCAGCGCGGTGACGAGCGCTTCGGCGTCGACGAGCCCGTCGCGGGCGAAGTTGAGGAGCACCGCACCGGTCTTCATCGCCGCAATCCGTTTCGCGTCGATCAGGTCGCGCGTCGCCGCGACGAGCGGCACGTGCAGCGTGACGAAATCCGCCTGCTTCACGAGCTCCTCGACGCTCTGCGCCCGCTTCACCGTGGAGGGCAGCCGCCATGCGGCGTCGACGGTGATGTGGGGATCGAAACCGATCACCTTCATGCCGAGCTTGATCGCCGTGTCCGCGACCAGGCTGCCGATCGCGCCCAGGCCTACGATCCCGAGCGTCCGATGCGGCAGCTCGACGCCGGCAAACTGCTTCTTGCCGTCCTCGACATGGCGTTCGAAGTCTGACGCCGTCGCGTCGAGCCCGCGCACGTAGGCAAGGGCGGGGACGAGGTTGCGCGCTCCGATCAGGAGCGCCGCCAGCACGAGCTCCTTGACGGCGTTCGCGTTCGCGCCAGGCGCGTTGAACACCGGGACACCGCGCTGCGAAAGAGCGGCAACGGGGATGTTGTTCGTGCCGGCGCCGGCGCGGCCGACCGCCTTGACCGATGCCGGAATCGCCATCTCGCGCATATCGTGCGAGCGCACGAGGATCGCGTCGGGCGCGATGGCGGTCTTGCCCACCGCGTAGCGGGCCGCCGGGAACCGGTGCAACCCGTGGCTCGAGATCTGGTTCAGCGTCAGGATCTGGTACTTCTGCATATCAGCCGTGCCGCCGCGCGAAGTCCCGCATGTAGGCGACGAGAGCGCGCACGCCTTCGATCGGCAGCGCGTTGTAGATCGACGCGCGCATTCCGCCGACGGAGCGATGGCCCTTCAACTGCACCATGCCGGCTGCCTTCGCGCCCTTGAGGAACGCCTCGTCGAGCGACTCGTCCTTGAGCCGGAACGGCACGTTCATCCGCGAGCGATCCTGACGCCGGACGGGATTGGCATAGAAGCCGCTCGCATCGACGTAGTCGTAGAGGAGCGTCGCCTTCTCGATGTTGCGTTGCTCGATCGCCTTGACGCCACCCTGCTTCTGCAGCCACTCGAAGACGAGGCCGGCGATGTAAATCGACCACGTCGCGGGCGTGTTGACCATCGAATCCGCCGCCGCCTGCTCCTGCCAATGGAACGCCGACGGCGTCACCGGCAGCGCGCGGTCGAGCAGATCGTCGCGGACGATCACGAGCGTGAGGCCGGCCGTGCCGGCGTTCTTCTGCGCGCCGGCGTAGATCACGCCGAACTTCGCGACGTCGATCTCGCGCGACAGGATGTGCGACGACATGTCGGCCACAAGGGGAACGTCGCCCGTGTCGGGTGTGAACGGATACTCGACGCCGCCGATCGTCTCGTTGGTGCAGACATGGACGTACGCCGCCGCGGGGTCGAGTTTCCAGAGCGCCTGCTCGGGCACATAGGTGAATCCCTTGTCCTCGGCCGAAGCCGCCACGTTCACGCGGCAGTACTTCTTCGCCTCCTGGATCGACTTCTTCGACCATGACCCCGTGTTGACGTAGTCGGCCGACTTCGCCGCGCCCGTGAGATTGAGCGGCACGATCGCGTTCTCGCCGATCGCGCCACCCTGGAGGAAGAGCACCTTGTAATGCGTCGGAATGGCGAGGAGTGTCCGCAGATCGGCCTCGGCCTTCGCCGCGATGCCGATGAATTCCTTGCCGCGATGGCTCATCTCCATGACGGACATGCCGCTGCCGCGCCAATCGAGCATCTCGCTCGCGGCCTGCCGCAGCACTTCCTCGGGCAGCACCGCGGGACCGGCACTGAAGTTCCAGACTCGCATCGGAGATTCCTGCGGTCGAAGCGCGGACACCTTCGGGGTGCCCGGCGGACGGGGTTCGCAACGCCGCCATTTTACCAACACACGCTTGGAGCTCGCGCCGAATGCGATAATTCCCGGATGAACGAGCATCATTATCGTGCGTGGCCGGAACGCCGCCGGTTCATCGCGCGCGTCGTCGTCCTCGGCGCGGCCCCATTCGCGGCGCGGCTCGCCGCGCAGGGCGCCTATCCCGCCAAGACCGTCAAGATCATCGCGCCGGTGCAGCCCGGCGGCGGCGTCGACCTGGTCGCGCGGACGATCGCCGACCGCCTGGGCCGCGCACTCGGCCAGTCGATCGTCGTCGAGAACATGAGCGGCGGCGGCGGGGTCGTCGGCTCGCTCGCAACGGCGCGCGCGGCGCCCGACGGCTACACGCTGATGGTCGGCTATGTCGGCACGCACGGCACCAATCCCGCGGTGCGCAAGCTGCCGTACGACGCGATCCGCGACTTCACGCCCATCGCGATGGTGGGCGGCACGCCGAACGTGCTTGTGGTCTCGCCGACGTTGCCTATCGCCACGGTGCGCGAGTTCGTCGACTATGCCAAGGCCCACCCCGGAAAGCTCTCCTATGGCTCGTCGGGACCGGGGACGCTGACGCATCTTGCGATGGAACAGCTCAAGGTCGCGGCCGACCTCGACGTCGTGCATGTTCCCTACCGCGGCATCGGGCCCGCGTTCGTCGACCTGCTCGGCGGGCAGACGCAGGCCATGTTTCCGGGCCTCGCGGCCGCGCTGCCGCACATCAAGGCAGGCAAGGTCAAACCGCTCGCCGTCACGGGGAAGAGCCGGCACCGCTTGCTGCCCGACGTGCCGACGTTCGCAGAATCGGGCTACGCCGGCTTCGACGGGGTCCAGTGGTACGGCATCGTCGGGCCCGCCAATATGCCCGCACCCATCGTCAAGCGGCTCAACGATGAAATCAACGCGCTGCTGACGAATCCGGAGCTTTCCGAGCGCCTCTCCGCCGAAGCGCTGGAGCCGATGCCGATGACGCCCGACGAATTCGGGCGCTACATCCGGGACGATATCGCGCGCTGGTCGAAGCTCGCGAAGGAACGCAACATCGAGATCACGGATTGACCGTGGCCAGCGACACGACGGCGCGAACCGAACGCGACGCCCCACCCGTCACGCGCATGCTGGCGGCGTTCGTCGCCACGCATCCCGCGCAAGGCTTCGACCCTGCGATCGAGCACGAGGCCCTGCGAACGCTGCTCAATTACCTGGGCTGCGCAATCGGCGCGGCGCACCATCCCACGGCCGAGGCGGCGCTCGCGGCCGCGCTCGAGCTTGGGACTTCCCGCCAGGCCACACTTTTCGGGCGCAGCGAGCGGGTCGACATGGGCAGCGCGGCGCTCGTGAACGGCATCGCCTCGCATACGTTCGATTTCGACGACACGCACCTCAAGACGATCATCCACCCGGGAGGACCCGTCGCGTCGGCGGCGCTCGCGCTTGCCGAGCACAAGGGCGCCAGCGGTCACGAGGTCGTCGACGCCATCGTGCTCGGGATCGACGTTGCGTGCCGCGTCGGCAACGCGATCTATCCGGATCACTACGATCGCGGCTGGCACATCACCGGCTCGACCGGAATGCTCGGCGCCGCGGCCGCGTGCGCCCGCCTGTTGCGCCTCGATACTCATGCAACGACGATGGCGCTCGGCATTGCGGCCTCGCAGCCCGTCGGCGTGCGTGAACAGTTCGGCACGATGACCAAGCCTCTGCACCCCGGTGCCGCGGCGCGGGCCGGGCTCTTCGCGGCGCTCCTAGCGAAACATGGCTATACCGCGTCGCCGCGCGCGCTCGAGGCGCCGCGCGGCCTGCTCACGACGTATTCGGACAAGCGCGACTGGCGCGAGATCGAGGACGGCCTGGGCCAGCGCTTCGAGATCGCGTTCAACACGTACAAGCCGTTTGCGTGTGGCGTCGTGATCCACCCCGCGATCGACGGTTGCGTGCAGCTCCGTGATACGCACGGGCTACGCGGCACCGATATCGAGCGCATCGACTTGCGCGTCCATCCGCTGGTGCTGGAACTGACCGGCAAGACAGCGCCGCGCACGGGCCTCGAGGGCAAGTTCAGCGTCTACCATGCGTGCGCGGCCGGCATCGTGTTCGGCCGTGCCGGCGAGGCGGAGTTCTCCGACGAGGCGGTCGGCCGCGATGACCTGGTCGCGTTGCGCGGCCGGGTGCGCGCGGTGGTCGACCCCACCATCGCCGAAGACGCCGCCGACGTGACCATCACGCTCGCCGACGGGCGAAAGCTGCACACGTTCGTCGCCCATGCCATCGGCAGTTTAGAGCGCCCGCTCGACGACGCGGCGCTCTCGCGCAAGTTCCACGCCCTGGCCGACGCGGTGCTCGGCGCAGAACGCGCTCTACGCCTGCGCGAAGCCGTCTCGGCCCTGCCACGCGCGGCCCACCTCCAAGCGCTGTTAACCGCTGCGCGGGCCGCGTAATCACCATGCTGACGCTCGCGCTGGGTCTCGCGCTCTTTCTCGGCATCCACCTGCTCCCGGTGACTCCGTCGTGGCGCGAAGCGGTCGCGCTGCGGCTTGGCGACAAACCGTATCGCGGCATGTTCTCACTCGTCTCGCTCGTCGGACTCGTACTGATCGTCGTCGGCTATCGCGTGGCCGGTCCCGGCGCGCAGCTCTTCGCGCCGATGCCGGCGGCGATCGCGGTTGCGCCCGTCGCGATGGTGATCGCATTCATTCTGTTCGCGGCGGCGAACATGCGCACGCACCTGCGCCGCACGATCGCCCACCCGATGCTCTACGGAACGCTGATCTGGTCGGGCGTGCACCTGGCCGCCAACGGGGACGCGCGCGGCACGCTCTTGTTCGGTGCTTTCTTCGTGTGGGCGCTCGTCGATCTGGTTTCGGTCGTGCAACGGCGCGCAGTCCGAGCCTTCGAGCCGTCCGCGCGGCAGGACGTGATTGCCATCGTTGCGGGAATCGCCGTCGCGCTCGTCGTGATGACGTTCCACCGGCTGCTGTTCGGCGTCGCCGTCGTCCCCTTCAGCGCCTGACGAGCGGGATGCGGCGCTGCAGCAGGACGACGGCGGTCGTCCCGCGTATGATGGTTCGTCACCCGCGGCAAGCGGTGTCGCTGCTCCCGCGGGCTCAACGACCGAAAGGACGAGGACATCATGGCGAAGAAGAGCGCGGCCGACGGCGTCTACCGGGTGACCGAGGTGATCGGCACCAGCACCAAATCGTGGGAAGACGCGGCGACCAATGCCGTCACGGCGGCAAGCCGGACGTTGCGCGACTTGCGCATCGCGGAGGTCTCGAAGCTCGACATGAAAGTCGACGCCGGCAAGGTCGTTGCCTATCGCGCCCGCGTCAAGCTGTCGTTCAAGTACGAGGGCTAGTCCCCGCGCGTAACCTCGGCATCGCGTGTGGCGCAGCCCGCGCCGCACGCGGCCGCTGTTCGTCTGTCAGCGGGCCGGGATCATCACGAGGCGCGAGTTGCCAGACTCGGCGCCCCAAAGCTCGCCCGAGCGTCCGAGCATCTGTCGTACGTTGGCGCCGGAGCGACTCGACGGAAAGCTTTCGAACTTCTCGGTGATGGGATCGAAGCGGACGACCGCGTTGGCCGTCCATTCCGAGAGCCAGACCTTGTCCGCGGGATCGACCCACACGGCGTAGCAGTGCGGCGAGTTGCCGGGCAGCGTCCACTCGCGCCAGGCGTTGGTCGCGGGGTCGTACATGCCCACCTGCCCCGTGTTCCAGAAGCTGACCCAGATCCGGCCGCGCGAATCGGACCAGACGCGTCGCGCGCCCTGGTCGCGCGTGGGTGGCTCGATCACCGTGGCCGCGCCGGTCTCGGTATCGATGCGCGCAATGTGGCTTCCGGCGAGGGATGCATAGTAGACGTCGCCGCTGGGCGTGGTCGTGATGCCATAGGGCCCGCGACCGCGCGGCGCCTTCCACACTTTCACGTCTCCGGTCGCGGGAATGACCCGCCCATAATATCCGCCTTGCCCGGTAAACCAGCCGCGGCCCTTTGCATCGAACGTGAGCGTGTTGAGGTTCGCGTAATCAGAATCCGGCGGCAGCGGGAACACGCGGACCGCGCGCGACACCGGGTCGACGCGCACGATCGCGTTCTGCCCGCCGTCGGTGATCCACGGTGCGCCGTCGGGGCCGATGACGACGCCGTGCGGCGCCGAGTTCTTGCCGAGCGGAATCTCCTCGAGCTTGCCTGTCGCGGGATCGAGGATGCCGAGCTTGCCGGTCGTCTGCGCGGTGTAATAGACGGCGCCGCCGGCAGTCGGCGTCGCTGCGACGTCGTGGGGATACGCGCCGCGCACATCGAAGTAGACGGGTTCCGCGCCATAGACCGCGGATGCGGTGACGAGCGCCGCCGTCGCGGTCAACGCGCGGACCAGGCGAAAGCATCGACGATGACCCTTCATATCGCTCTCCTCGCGGCCCGCCGCACGGGCACTGCACCCGGACTCGCGCTCCGGAATGTGAGCGCCAGGTCGAACGCCGCGCGCACGAAGGCAAGCACCGCCGCGAACTCGTCGTCGGTCAGCCGTCGCGCGTAGTCGCTGCCGCGGTAGATGTTGGCGAATTCGCGTTCGCGGCCCGCCTGCACGGCGAAGCGGCCGATACCCACGCCCTCGAGCGTCCGCCACACGTCGGGGTTGTACGAACGCGTGAACCGCATCACGAACGAAATGGGATCGTTGCGCCCGAGTACCGAGGCAAGACGCAGGATGAGCTCGAACGGCAGCGCGACCTTGCCGTGTTCGACCAGCTCCAGGAGCGAAGGATCCTTGAGATCGATCGCGTCGCCGACTTCCTTCAGGCTCAGCCCTGCGGCTTCGCGCATGCCGCGGAGCACGGCGCCGGTCTTCGCAAGCGCGGCGCGCTGTTCCGGCTTGACCAGGATGGCTTTCGCCGCGCTCAGAGACGCGTCCGCCGCGGCGCCCGCGATGCCGAGCACCGAGTCGGCCCAGGCGCGCACTTGGGTCGCGACCCCCGCAAGCGGAAGCTCGGTCGCCGGCGCCGAGGCCGCGCGATCGCTCGTGCGCTTGCGCGCGACGGACTTGCGGGATGCGGCCATGGTGCGCGCAGCTCCTCGTACGGCAGGGTGAGGGCCATCTTACCGGGAGTGCCGGAATGCGCGCTACACGCGGGCGACGCAGTCAGCCGCCTCGGTGGGGACCTGCGTCGCGGCCTCCGGCCAAGTCGCCGAGGCGTCCGCCGCGGCCTCCGGACTGCCAAGTCCTAATAGTTGCGCCGAGGCGTCGGTCGCTTGCGGCGACTCGCCCGGAGTCGCATCCCCACTCCGCGGGGCCCCTGCTCCTCGGCTCGCGCCGCTAATCCCCGTGGTCGTTCGGGATACCGTTGGGGCACTGCGCGACCTGCCCCCAGTAGCCGTCGCAGTATTGCAGCCGCACGCGCTGCTCGCAGACGACGGCGGCAAAGAAGCGCTCGTGACCGCACTGCGCGATAGCGTCGGCCATGAGTTGCCAGCGATCGCGGGGGGGCGCCGGTCGGGGCGCCGGAACAGCTTCGGGGGCTGGCACGGGCGCCGGTGGCTCGGTGGCCGCGGCAAAGCGCGCGACCGCCGGTTGCGGCGCCGGTTCGGCGGGTGTTTCGACGACGCGCTTGGGCGCGGGTCGCGGGGAAGACGGTTTCGCCGCCGCTCCCACAGCGACAACTGGGGTCGCGTCTTTAGCGGGCGCCGGCATCGCGGCGGCCGCCGGTTCGGTGCGCGGCACCAAGAGCGGCGCCGCCGGAGCCAGCACAGACGGCGACGCCACCGGTTCGCCGATCGGCATCGACGGCGCCGGTCGGACAAGAGAGAACAACGCATAGCCGAAGCCCACTGCTGCCACCGTCGCGAGGATGGCCGGGGCGCCGCGCCACGAGCGCTTTCGCGACGATTTTCGCTCCAAGGCGGGTTCCGAGGGTCGGGGGGCCCTTCGTGGCCGGACCGTCGCGCGCTTTGCCGACCGGTTGGGCGGCGGTATGAGCTCGGACACCGTTTCCTGCCGCGCTCGCTTGAGCGCGGCCTTGCATTGCGTGCACAGGCGCGTCCCGGGCAATGTCGGACCGCCGCAGATGCGGCAACCGTTGACGCCCGCGCGTCCCGCCGCAAGTGCCCATCGCCCCGAGATCGTCCCAGCCCCGTCCACGCGCCCCTCCGGCCCGTTATGACGTTGTCATCATAGCATCCGTCGTGCCGAAGAATCGACCGATAATCGGAATCCTGTAGTGCACTCCTCCCACGCGACGCGCCGGGTTACCATCCGCATCCCCTCTTTTTCGCATGTCCCATGAACGCTTGGATCCCTCGCAGTGCGATTACTCTTGTCGCGGCGTTCGCCGCCGCCGCTATCGCGGGCCCGCTCGAAGACGGACAGGCCGCGTATCAGGAGAAGGACTATCTGAAGGCAGTGGAGCTCTGGCGTCCGCTGGCGCAGGCCGGCGATCGCGAGGCCCAGTATCGCCTCGGTGTCATGTACGCCGAAGGCAAGGGCGTCGCACAGAACGATGCCGAAGCCGCGCTGTGGTTCGAGCGCGCTGCGGAACAAGGCGAGGCGATGGCGCAATACAATCTGGGCGCGAGCTACGCCGAGGGTGCCGGCGTTCGCCAGGACATGACAGCGGCGGCAAAGTGGTTCCGGCGCGCGGCTGACCAAGGCATTCCACTCGCCCAGCTCAATCTGGGGCTCATGCACGCGGCGGGCAACGGCGTTCCGCAGGACAACGTCGAGGCACTCAAGTGGATCGATCTCGCGATCTACGCACTGCCGGCGGGCGGCGTTCGTTCCGACGCGGCGCGCGCGGTCGCCGACGTCGCCGGCAAGATGGACAGCGAGCAGGTCCAGGAAGCGAAAGCGCGCGAACGCGCGTGGAAAGCGAAACCCGAAGTGGCGCCACCGCCGAAGCCCGTCGGCAAGTAACGACACGCGAGGACATTTCATGCCCGTCAAGGTCGCCATCGTCACCGGCGCCGGCACCGGAATAGGCAAGGCCGTTGCGCAGGCCTTCCTTGGTGCAGGCTATGCGGTCGCGCTCGCGGGTCGCCGTGCCGAGCCGCTTGCGCAGGCCATCGCCGCCGCGGGCGCGCCCTCCGATCGCGCGATCGCAATTCCCACCGATGTCGCGGATCCCGGCGCCGTCCGCGCGCTGTTCGCGCGCACGCGCGAGGCGTGGGGCCGGCTCGATGTGCTGTTCAACAACGCCGGCATCGGGGCACCGGCGGTCGACCTCGACGAGCTGAGCGTCGACCAATGGCGTGCCGTCGTCGACATCAACCTGACGGGCGTATTCCTGTGCACGCAGGCGGCGTTCCGGATGATGAAGAACCAGACGCCCGCGCGGCGGCCGCATCATCAACAACGGCTCGATCTCGGCGCACGCGCCACGCCCCAACTCGGCGCCGTACACGGCCACCAAGCACGCGATCACCGGCCTCACCAAGTCGACTTCGCTCGACGGCCGCAAGTACGACATCGCCTGCGGGCAGATTGACATCGGCAACGCGAAGACGGACCTGGCCGCGAGGATGGCCTCGGGCGTCCCGCAGGCCAACGGGTCCATCGCCGTCGAGCCGTTGATGGATGTCGCGCACGTCGCGTCGGCCGTTCTCTACATGGCAAGCCTGCCCCCGGACGCGAACGTCCAGTTCATGACCATCATGGCGACGAAGATGCCGTTCGTCGGCAGAGGCTAGCTACTTCTGAACGCCGACGTCCTTCATCGCTTCGAGCTTCGTCGTATCGAGCTTCGCGATCATCGCGCGTAGCGCCTGCGCATCGACGTTGTCCGAGCGCGCGTTGACGACGAAGCGGTCGGCGAGAACGACGCCATACTCGGCAGCGCCGCTCCGGTTGTCCTGCTTCTCGATGACGAGGCGGCCATCGACGCGCCGCATCTTCTCGTAACCGGCGTCGGTTTCCCGGCTCTGCCCCGCACCCATGAACGCCGTCAGCGCGAACAGCCCGCCGGCCGCGGCCATGTCGCTCACGTCCATGCGCACCTTGCGCGCGCTGTCCCGGTAAGTCGCGCTCGCGGCGGTCACGCTCATCGGCCCGAAACTCGACTGCTCGGTCGTCACCTCCGAGCGCGGCATGCCGTCCAGCGTTTCGGGCAGGAACTGCTTCAGGCGGTCGACGGCGACCGGCTCGACCTTCTTCCCGCCGCCCGCCATCGTTGCGAGGCTTTCCATCGCCGCTCCGGCGGCTGCGGTGGCGTCGCCTTTCCGGTTCGCATCCTCCATCTTCCTATTCGATTCTTCGAGCTTCTTGCCGAAGGTGTCGAGCTTACCCAGCACGCTGTCGGGTGCGGGCGCGGCCTCGTGCGTCTTGCCAATGATCCCAGCGCCCGCGCCGAGCCGATCGGCACCCCCCGCGAGGCCCAGGAAACCCGCGATGATCGAGAGCGCGATCGAAAGCGCGATCGCGCAGACGATGACGACGATCGTGTAGCCGGCCGCTTTCTCCCGCGGCGCCTTCATCAGAGCCGGCAACCCGAGATAGCAAAGGTAGATGCCGTAGAGCGACGCCAGAAGCGCGAGCAACCCGAGCGCTGGAAAGAGATGAAAAATGCCGGCGATCCACCCCGGCGTATAGCTGTACACGGCGCACTTCATTGCCTGCCCGGCGTTCTTCTCGCCGCCGAACGACGGGGCGAGCGCGTCGATGATGAGCCCGACGACGAACGCGCCGGCGAGCACGAGCGCATAGGTAACGACGGCGAAGGCGAAGCCGGTCATGAACGGCGTCCGGACTGTGCCGAACAGGGGCACCGAGACGCCGATCACCGAATGGCCGAGCCATGACGCGATCGGCCCGATCGCCGCCAGCGGAGCGGCGTACCCCAGGAAGAGTGCCTTGGTGTCGCTGGGCTCGCCGGCGATGACCGGCCACTCCTTCGCCGGCTGGAGCACGATGTTCTTCGCGCGTTCGAAGACGTTCATCGCGGGGCCTTTGGCACAGGAATCGGGTGCACCCACCGCCGCGTCGACCGCCCGGGCAAGAGACATCCCCGCGGTTCCAGGCGGTACCGCCGCTGGACGGCAGGATTCGGCCGACCGGACGCGCCCCGTCTGGCATTGGGCTTGCTGCAGTCGCGCCATGGCATGTCCATTGACCGATCATAGTCGAGAACAGGGCGGCGAGGCCGCGCAGCGGCACTCCCGCTAGAATGGTCGCGACCACCGGCCCCCCTGCCATGTCCGACTTCCCACCGCTCGCTTCCGCTCCGCCGACCGGCCCCGAAGATCGTGTACCGAGTCCGGACGAGGCCCGCGAACTCCTGCGCGAGTGCTTCGAGGCTTATTCGGTGCGCGTCGCCGGAGGCGCCTACGACTCGCTCGAGATGGCCAGCGACCTGTTCGAGTCGACGACAGCCGTTCCCGACAGTGAAATCGCGACGTTCCGCACGAACAGGGCCCAGTGGCTGGATCGCTTCGAGCGCGCGATCGCCGAGTCTTTCGAGAGTTGGCTCAAGGGTACGCGGCGGCACGGCCGCCGACCCGACAAGGACGCGTCCGCGGCCACGCTTTCGGTCATGACCCCGTTCGATCAGGACAAGCAGGCGGCGCTGGTCGAGGCCACCGGATTCCTGAGCCGCTTCACCAAACACGAGACAGCGGCGCTCGACGCGCGCGTCTCGGTGCTGGTGCCGGGGCCCACACGCGAGCGGGACAATCCGTTCGGTCCCAACTACGTCCTCGATGCGCTCGGCGCGACATCGCGGAGCGTGTATCCGAATCCGCGCGTCTGGCGGCCGCTGATGGTGCGCCTCCTCGGAGACATGACGCCCATCATCAACAAGATCTACATCTCTCTCAACCGGACCCTCGCCGATCGCGGTGTGTTGCCGGACATGAAAGCCGCGCTGCGCGCGCGCAGCGAGTTTCGGCCCGCCGACGACAAGGACCTGCTGCCCACTTTCTCCCGGATGATGTCCGAGGCCGGCACCCTCCCGACCGATATCGTCGTGCCCGCGGCCTCCGGCGCGACGTCAGCGAGCGGCACTTCTGAGACTCCGCCCGCCGCCTCGGTCCCCGCGTCCCCCCCCGCCCCGGTCATCGCACCACCGTCGCCTGCCATTCTGGCCGGGCTCGCCGCGCTCTCCGAACTCGGTAAACGTGCCGGAGGAAGCAACACCGCCGCGCCCGCGGCCGCGGGCGACTTTCCCGATCTCGACCCGATGATGGCGCTCGGCTCGTCGACGCCGCTCTTTGCGACCCTGGGCGAATGGCAGCGCCTCGACCTGCCCGCGGCGCTCCTGCAGGCGATGCCCGCACCGGCGCCCGGCGACGCGACGCCCGACGTCCCGCAGAACCTCGTTCCGCACATCACGGCTGCCGTCGCACCGCAGGTCGAGAATCCATCCGACCGGATCGCGATGGACGTGATCGCGCTCTTGTTCGACTATGTCTTCCGCGATGCCTCGATTCCGGACCGCCTGCGTCGACTGTTCGGACGGCTCCAGGTGCCGATCGTCAAGGCGGCGCTGCTCGACCGCGCGTTCTTCTCGGACCGCCGGCATCCGGCGCGCACGCTTCTCGATCACCTGGCCGAGGGCGCCATCGGCGCGACCGCGAACGACGCCTACGGCGATGCGTTCGAGAAGGCGGCGGCCGATGCGGTGGATGGTGTCTGCCGCGACTTCGAAATCGACGTCGGCGTGTTCGCGCGCGCGGACACCCAGCTGGTCGCATTCCTTGACGCGGAGCGGCGCGAAGGAGCCCCTGAATTCAGCCATCAGGTCGCGGTGGCGCTCGCGGCCGAGGAAGGCGAAGGCGATCGTGCGCAGGTACGCGCGCTCGTGCGCGACAAGCTCGCGGGCCTCGAGCTTCCGTTCCAGGTGCGCACGTTCGCCGAGACGATCTGGGCGGACTACCTCACGAGCTTGCGCAAGAGCGGCGGCGTAGACGGCGATCCGTCGCGCACAGCGCTCGGCACGCTCGACGAATTGCTGTGGAGCATCGAGGTCAAGGATCGTACCGGGCAAAAGGCGCGGCTCACGAAGATGATCCCGGGTTTGATCGGCGGCCTGCGCCGCGGCTGCAAGGCGGTCACGGCACCGGACGATCGGGCCAACCCGTTCTTCGAGGCGCTCTACGCGCTCCACATGGCGGCACTGAAGCCCGTCGCAGACTCGACCCCCAAATCCGCCGCGAGCGCGCATCCGGCGCCGGCGTCCGGGGCGCCGGGTGACGCGGCGCCCGTCAAGGCTCCTCGCGGATCCGCCCCGCCGGCATCCATCTCGCCCCCATCCGCCCAGCCCGCATCCGCACCGGCTACATCTGCTCCCGCTGCATCCGCTCCTGCTGCACCGGCGCCGTCCGCACCCGCGCGCACGTCGCCGCCCAACGTGCACGACTTCGTGAGCGAGATGGCGGTCGGAACCTGGCTCACGTTCCGGACCGGCGATGCTGCGGTCAACGCGCGGCTGTCATGGGTGAGCCCGCTGCGTTCCAAATACGTCTTCACCAGCCGCTCGCGCGCGCAGGCCTACGTCTTTTCGCCCGAGGAGCTTGCGTTCGAGCTCGGCAGCGGCCGCGCTTCGCTCGTCGTCGAGCCGGTGCCATTGTTCGACCGTGCGGTCAGCGCTGCGCTTGACACGCTTGCGGCGCGCAAGGCGCCGGCGGCCGCCGCTGCCTGACGGCAACCCGTCGTATCACGCTCCGGGCCGCCACACGAGGGACGGGAAGGCGAGCACGAGCGCAAGAGCGGCGAGTTGCGCGGCAATGTACGGAAAGAGCGATCGCGCGAACACTCGCGGCTCGAGCGACCGCCCCATGCTATTCCTAACCATCATCACCGCGTATCCGAACGGCGGCAGCAGGAAAGCCGTTTGCAGGATGAGCAGGACCAGGACCGCGACCCAGGTCGCATCGGGAATCCGCACGAGCAGCGGTGGCACGACGATCGGGATGACGACAAAGATCATCTCGAACGCGTCGAGGACGAAAGCGCAGGCCCCGATGATGGCGAGGACCGCCGCCAGCACGACGGCGGGACCGCCCACCATGCCGGTCACCGCGGCGGCGATGAGGCGATCGGTGCCGAACGCGCGGAGGACGAGCGTGAAGAATGTCGCTCCGATCAGGAGCGCGAACAGTGCCCCCGTGATCGCGATCGTGTCAGCCAGGATCGTCGCGAGGACGGAGCGTGCGAGCGTGCGCGTCGCGAGGCCGTAGCAGAACAAGGCGACGCCACCCGCGGCCGCCGCTTCCACGGCGTAGAGGTAGCCCAGCGTGACGGCCCCGAGCAGGACAACGATGGTCAACGCTGCGACGGCCGCGGTGCCCTTCTCGCCGGTGGCCGGCTCCGGTGCGACGGCCTCGGCCGTGCCGTCACGCCGCGTCATCCAGGCGATCGCGACGACGAAGGCGAGAAGCAGCGCGGCCGGAACGAGCGCACCGCGGAAGACGTCCTGGGTGTTGACGATGCGAACCGCCTGCCCGGTGATGTTCACGGCCTCGGTGTGCGCGCGCAGCATCGCGTCGCCCAGGAGGATCAGCACGAGCGACGGGGGCACGACGACGCCGAGCGTGCTCGCGACGGTGACCAGCGCGGCGGCGCGCGGCGCCGCAACTCCCCCAGTCCGGAGCCGCGGCGCCACCGTGCGCGCGAGCATCGTCACGCTCGCGCCGACCGACCCGTTCATCGGTGCCAGTAGCACCGAGAGACCGAGACCGGCGAGTGGCGCGCCGGCGCCCGTGAACCTAAGCGCCCGGCGCCCGGTCCGGAAGAGCACATCGGCGAGCGGCAGACGATTCAGCATCGCGCCGATGAACACATAGAGCGGCAGTGCCTGCAGCAGATCGTTTTCGAGCAAGCCCAGGAGCCGTGACGGCAGCCCCGTGACGAGCGGCAGGTCGAACGCGCCCACTCCGATGCCGACGAGCGCGCCGGCGAGCGAGACGCCGCATAGTACGATCCATGCCGGCAGACCCGTGGCGGCCATCATTATCGCGACGGCCGCCAGCATCCACAGGCCCGCGGTGTCCATCAGCCGGCCGCCTTGTCCTCCGGACGGAACGCCGTGAGTGTTGCCTGGAAGGCCACGGCAAGCGCGAGCAGTCCCACCGCCGCCTTGATCAGGAAATAACCGGGGTTGAAGGTCTCCGGGAAGGCCTCGAGCTCCCGCGCCGACTGCACGACAATCGGCCGAGCCGCCCACAGCACGAATAGCGCGAAGGGCAGCTCGATCGCAAGCGCTGCCGCTTGTGCGAGACGACGCCGCAACGCCGCCGAGTAGCGGTGGGCGAATGCATCGGCGGTTAGATGGACACCGCGACGCGTGGCCGCCGTCACGGCGACGGCGACATAAAGCGCGAAGAGGACCTGCGCCACGTCGTTCGCCTCGCGCGAATACGCCTGAATCCACTCCCGAAGCGGCCACTGCAGGAACAGGAGCAGCGATACGGGCAGCACGAGCACACTGGCGCCGCCGACAACCGCGGCCAGCCCGCGGTCGATTCGCGCGAGGAGCGTCGTGGCACCGCGGAACTCCGGCATGGCGATAGGCGCTTGTCCGCTTGCTGCGAGTGGGCGACGCTCAATCCACGTGGCGACGGAGGAATTCGAGCGTACGCTCGCGCGCGAGCTTCGCCGCCGCCGCGTCGTAGGCGCCGCGCTGATCGCAATTGAAGCCGTGATCGGCGGCATAGATGAAGACCTGTACCTCGGGATGACGGGCCGCGAACTCGCGCACGCCCGCCACCGGAATGCCCTGATCGAGCTCGCCGAAGTGCGCCATTACCGGACAGCGCGGCCGTTCGCCCTGCGCTTCGAGTATCCCGCCGCCATAGTAGGGGACCGCGCACGCGAACCGCGGCAGGCGCGCCGCCGCCATCCACGCGACATAGCCGCCCCAGCAGTAGCCGATGACCGCAGCCTTGCCTGCGTCAGCAACCGCGTCGCGCGCGGTGGCGACGTCGGCGAGCGCGTGGTCGATGCCGGCTTTCGCCTTGAGCTCGCGTCCCTTGGCGATGTCTTGGGGCGTGTAACCCAGGTCGACATTCGGGGCGTAGCGATCGAACAGCGCCGGTGCGATCGCCACGTAGCCATTCGCGGCGTAGCCGTCGCAGACGCTGCGAATGTGGCCGTTCACCCCGAAGATCTCCTGCGCGATGACGATGGCGCCCCGCGGCGCGCCGGTGGGGTCCGCGCGCCATGCCGAGATGCGTGCGCCGTCGGCGACCGTGAGTTCGACGAGCTTGCCCATGGCGATTCTCCTTCGGTCCGTTCAGAGATAGCGGAAGATAATGTAAACGTGGCAGATCACGATCGACATGAGCATGAGCGGGAACGCGACCTTCAGATATTCGATGAACCGGAAGGTGACGCCTGCCCGCTCCGATAACCCGGCGACGACGAGATTCGCCGACGCGCCGATCAGCGTTCCGTTGCCGCCGAGGCACGCGCCGAGCGACAGCGCCCACCACAGCGGCAGGAGCTGCCCTTCGCCGCCGAGCGAGGGTGCCATCGCCTTGATCAGCGGCAGCATCGTCGCGACGAAGGGAATGTTGTCGATGAAGGCCGAGAGGATCGCGGAGGCCCACAGCACGGCCAGTGTCGTCGTCTTGAAATCGCCCTGCGTCGCGGCCAGCAGGCCGTTCGCCATCATGTCGATGAGTCCCGCCTTCTGGATCCCGTAGACAAGCACGAACAGGCCCAGAAAGAACATGAGCGTGATCCACTCCGCTTCCGACAGCGCGCCGTGGACGTTCTTCGACTGCTCCTCGCCCGGCTTGCCCAGGTTGTCGAGCAGCAGCAGGAGTGCCGCTCCGAATATCGCGATCGTCGCCGGCTCGATCCCGATTTGCCGCTGCAGCATGAAGCCCGCGATCGTGAGCGCGATGACGACGAGCGATTGCTTGAGGAGCCGCCGGTCGGTGATCGTCCCGCGCTCGTCGAAGCTCATCACGTGGCGCCGGTTCTCGTCGCTCGCGTGGAGGTGGCGACCCCAGATGAAATAGAGCGGCACCATCGTCGCCACGAACACGACGATGATCACCGGCGTCAGGTGCAGGCCGAAGTCGTTGAACGTGAGGCCGACTGCCGAGCCGATCATGATGTTGGGCGGATCCCCGATCAGGGTCGCCGTGCCGCCGATGTTCGAGGCGAAGATCTGGGAGAACAGGTAAGGATACGGCTTGACCTCGAGCTCTTCGGTGATGAGCATCGTCACCGGCACCGTGAGCAGCACCGTCGTCACGTTGTCGAGGAACGCGGAGAACACGGCGGTCACGATCGACATCATCAGCAGGATGCCCCATGGCCGCGCGTTGACCTTCTTTGCCGACCAGATCGCCACGTACTGGAAGAGTCCGGAGCGTCGCGTAATGTTGACGATCAGCATCATCCCCAGCAGGAGCCCGAGGGTGTTGAAATCGACCGCGCGGAGCGCCTCCTTCTGGTCGAGCACGCCCAGCAGGATCAGCAAGCCTGCACCGAGCAGCGCGACGATCGCCCGGTTCAGCCGATCGCTCATGATCACGAGATAGGTGACGACGAAGAGCGTCGTCGCGACCCAGAGCGGACTCAGGCCGAAGGGCACAGAGGTCATGGCAGGCAGATGGCCTGGAAGGATCGAGCAGGATCGGGGAGCGGAGACGCCGCTTCTCGCGTCGGCGCCGCCGCCTGCGGCTGCGCGATTCTAGCCGATTTGCGAGCGGGCGCGTTCGCCGCGCGCGCGATTTCGCGCATACTTGCCGGCGCGACGCGCGGTCCGCCGCAGCCGAGGGAGATCCCATGCAAGTCGACACGGGCAAGATACAAGCGCTCACCCGCGAGCTCCTGCTCGCGATTGGCGAGGATCCGGACCGCGAGGGCCTGAAGGGCACCCCTCGCCGCGTCGCCGAGGCGCTCGCCTTCCTGACCAGTGGCTATCGCGCCGATCCGGCCAAGGTCATCAACAACGCGATCTTCACGCAGGAGGCCAACAGCATGGTCATCGTGAAGAACATCGAGCTCTACAGCCTTTGCGAGCATCACATGCTGCCGTTCTTCGGCCGTTGCCACATCGGCTACCTGCCGCGCGGCCGGGTCTTCGGCCTGTCGAAGCTCGCGCGCCTGGTCGACGTCTATGCGCGTCGGTTGCAGCTGCAGGAGCGGCTGACCGAGCAGATCTCGCAGGAGATCATGGAGCGCATCGACGCGCGCGGCGTGGGCGTCATGATCGAGGCGCGCCATCTCTGCATGATGATGCGAGGCGTCGAGAAACAGAACTCGGTGATGGTGACGTCGTCGGTCGTGGGCGAGTTCCGAGAGTCGGTGGCGACGCGCGAGGAATTCCTGGCGTTGATCGGGAGCCGCGCGACGTGACCCGCGCGCACGGTTGACGCCCCCGGCTGGCGCGCATAGCCTATCGGCGCGACGAGGAGCGAGCGACAATGGGGGGTCCGTATCGTGTGCTGCCGATCCTGCAGAATCTCTGCAAGGCGATCGATGACCTCTACATCGAGGAAGTCGGCCCCTTCGGCCGGATGGTCACCGAGGAAACACGCGCCAAGTGGCTGGCGACCGGTAACAAGGTGAGAACTACAGACGTGGATCAGTATGTGCTACTGCTCGCGGAACAGCTCGACGACCCCTGGAGACGGTCGGAATTCATCGCGCGGGCGCGCGAAGTCATCGGCGTGCGCTAGCAGCGCGAGCCGGCGAACGCCGGCAACGGCCGGACCGCGAGCGGCGCCGGCTGACACACAAGGGAGAGAGCATGCTCACCAATCGCTCGCTGACCGTGCAGTTCGCGTTTGTGTTCCTGGTCGCGCTGGCTCTGATCGGCGCCGCGTTTTACCTGATCCTCGACCGGATCTACGTGAACCAGTTGAAGAGCCAGGCCGAGACGGTCGCCGACAACGTCGATGCGTTCGGTTCGTGGGTGGCCCAGTACGGCCGCGTCTGGGTCAAGAACGACAACAAGAGCTACCTGGGACACTCGAGCCTGCTCGAGCCCGACGAAGGGACGCCGGAAGGCACGCTGCCGCCGCCCGGAGCGAAGCTTACGCCGGTCGACTTCTACTCGAAGAACCCGGCGCTCGCGCAGCGCGAGTTCTCGGAGGCGGTCGAGCGCTCGCCGTCGCCGTCGAAGTTCCGGCTGACCTCGCACAACGTGATGAACCCGAACAACAAGCCCGATGCGTTCGAGGAAGGCGCGTTGCGCGAGATCCGCGACCGTGGCCTGAAGGAGTACTACCAGCTCACCGACAACGGTTTCCGCTATGCGCGCGCCGTGTACCAGAAGGCTTCCTGCATCGCGTGTCACGGCGACTCCGCGAATGCGCCCAACGACGTCAAGGTCCGCTACGGCACGAGCAACGGTTTCGGCTTCAAGGAAGGCGACGTGGCGGGTATTATCAGCGTCAGGCTGCCGGCGCGGTCGTTTTGGGACGTGGCACTCACCGTGGTCGGCGTGTGGGAACTGCTGATGATCCTGGCCGCGTTCGTGATCGCGATGGCGTTCATGTACTACGCGGTCGTGGCACCCGTGCGACGGCTCACGGCGGCGACGCAGCAGATCTCGCTCGGCAAGGCAGCGGACCTGGAGCTCGCGCACGTCAATCCGAAGAGCGGCAACGAGCTGCACAAGCTCGCCCTCGCCACTGAGCGACTGCGTGTGTCGATTAACATGGCAATCCAGCGACTCACCGGGCGCAAGCCGCCCGCATGATTGAGGAGATCACGACGATGACGAATGACAAGGAAAAGGGCAAGCCGGCGCCCGGCTCGCACCCCGCACCGGTTACGCCGAAGGCAGGGCCGCCACCGTTGCGACGCCCCGTCGCGCGGCCCGTGATGCGGATCGCGCCGCGCGGCAAGTCGGGCGGGCGAGGGAAGTAGCAGCGCGAGCTTCGGAGCAGGGGCCCCACGAAGTGGGGATGCGACGCCAGCGAGTCGCTGCACCGGCCGACCCCTCGACCGCAAAGATTCTCACGAGCGGCTCGGAGGCCGCGGCGCGAGCGGCGAGCCGGGGCCCCCGGCGCGAAGCGCCAAGGGGGAGCGAGCGATCGCGAGTCGCCGCAGCGGCCGACAACTCGGCGTGACGATTCACGCCGAAGGCGCGGAGGCCGCGCGGAGCGAAATTCACGCCGAAGGCGCGCAGGTCGCGAGCGCGACCCACGCCTCAGCCCTTGACGTGCTGGGGCGCGCCGGGCTGCACCGCGCCGCAGTCGGCAGATACCCAGTGGCTGTCGATTTCGACCGTTGTCTTGCGGTCGCCACCGGTCTCGCGCCTGACCCAGCTGATCGTGCCACGAATCCGATTGGCATCCGTGGCCGTGAAGGCGACGGTGCCCTGCTGCTGGCCCCCCGCGCAGACAATCGACATCTTGAGCGAGGCTGCCGATTCGTCCTGTACGGTCCGCTCGCACTTCGGGTCGGCGCCGCTCTCCTGCGCGAACGACTCCCAACGCTGCGCGGCCTCGGCCGTGATGCAGTAGCGAACGATCGAAGTTGTCGGCGCAGTCGTTCCGCGCAGACTCATCATCTGCTCGAGACGTGCGCGCTGCTCCGGTGTGAGCTTTGCGCTATCGGCCACCGGCGCCACCGGCGTCCCCTGCATCTGGCGGGTAACGGTGCTTTCCCACAACCCAGGTTTGGCATTCGGCGACGCGGCGAACGCGGCGCCGACGTGGCCGCTGGCAAGTATTACAACACCCAATATCGTCGCAATGCGCATCGCGATTCCTTGTCAAGAACATGGGCCAGAGCGTAAGGCTCGCGCGCGGCGAGTGCAAGCCGGTTTATATCGCCCGCAACTGCTAGAATGGCCACCGTTCGTTCCCTCCCGTTGCGCTTCCGATATGCCCGGATCTCCGTCGCGAGCCTATACCGTACGCCGGTCGGGCATCCACGGCCGCGGCGTGTTCGCGACGCGCACGATTCGCAAGGGGACGACCATCATCGAGTATCGCGGGCAACGCACGACGTGGGAGATCGCGTCGGAGCGAGAGGATCCCGATATCGACGACCCCCACCACACCTTTATCTTCGGGCTCGATGACGGTACGGTGATCGACGCCGGCGTGCGCGGCAACGCAGCGCGCTGGATCAACCACTCCTGTGCGCCCAACTGCCACACCTACGAGGACGACGCGGACCGCGTCTTCATCGAGTCGCTGCGCACGATCCAGGCCGGCGAGGAGCTCACGTACGACTACATGCTCGACTACGACGGCCACGTCGGGCCGCGCGTCCGCGCCCGCTACCGCTGTCGCTGCGGCGCACCGAAGTGCCGGGGATCGATGCTGGCGCCGACGCGCCGGCGCTAGGACGGCGATGGCCCGGAAGCGTCCGCTGCGATCGCCCGGGGCGCTCGTCGTCTGCGAGCACACGTCGAAGGTGCTGGCCGACAACCCGCTCGGCGACCCGCACGTACGCAGGCTCGCGGTATGGTTGCCGGCGGAATATGACGAGGCCGCCGGCGCGGGCCGCGGCCGGCGCTTTCCCGCGCTCTACGACATGGTCGGGTTCACGGGCTCGGGGCTCGCACATGTCGGCTGGAAGCCCTTCGGCGATAACGTGGCCGAGCGCGCGGCGCGGCTTGTCCACGAGCGCAAGATGGGCCCCGCGATCCTCGTGTTTCCCGACTGCTTTACCTGCCTCGGCGGCAATCAGTACGTGAATTCGCCTGCGATCGGGCGCTACGCCGACTACCTGACCCGCGAGATCATTCCATTCGTCGATCGCGAGTTCAGGACGCTCGCCGCGCGCGAGCATCGCGGTTGCTTCGGCAAGTCGTCGGGCGGCTACGGCGCGATCATCCACGGGATGAAATATCCGCAGCACTGGGGGGCGATCGCGGACCATTCGGGCGATGCCTATTTCGACTTCGTCTACCGGCACGATTGGCCGAACACGCTGAACGAGCTCGCCAAATATCGCGATCCCAAACGCCGCGCGGGCGCGTACGATGTCCTCGCCGAGACGACGGCGCGCAAAGGGCTCGCGTCCGGCGAGGACGACGGTCGCGTCAGGCGTTTCCTGACAGCGGTTTGGGGGAAGGAGAAGCTGACGCCAGCCGAAGGGCACGCGATCATGAACGTGTGCATGGCGGCCACGTACGACCCCGACCCGCGCGCCCCCTTGCGCTTCCGCCTGCCGTTCAATCTCGAGACCGGAGAGCTGATCCTGTCGCGCTGGAAACGCTGGCTCGCGCACGATCCGGTGCACCTCGTCGCCCGCTATGCGCGCGCGCTGCGCTCGCTCAAGGGCATCTACATCGACTGCGGCTCGCGCGACCAGTATCACATCCACTACGGGACGCGGATCGTGTCACTGCGACTCGCGCAGGCCGGCATCCGCCACACGTACGAGGAATTCGACGACAACCACTCGGACATCGACTATCGGATGAACGTGAGTCTGCCGTTCCTCTATCGCGCGCTCAAGCCCTGATTCACGGACCGCGCGCCAAGCCAGGAGACCGAACATGCGACTCGAAGACATGCGCGAAAGCGAGAACGTCGAAGATCGAACCGGAATGGGCCCGGCCGGCGGTGGAGGCTTTCCGCTGGGCGGCGGCATCAGGCTCGGCGGCGGCGCGCTGATCCTGATCGTCATCGTGAGCCTTCTCTTCGGCATCAACCCGCTGAGCCTGCTGGGCGGCCTCGATACCGGCCCAGCGGTACAGACGCAGCCCGCACCAGGGTATGGCCCGCAGGGGGCGCCCGCGCCGAGTGCGGCCACGCCGGAGAAGACGCTTGCGCGCAAGGTGCTGGGCGACACCGAGGACGTCTGGGGCGCCATCTTCAAGTCTATGGGCGCAACTTATTCGCCGCCCCGGCTCGTGCTGTTTCCGGGCCGGGTCCGGTCGGCTTGCGGGATCGCGAGCGAAGCGGCGGGGCCGTTCTACTGCCCGGGAGATCAACAACTCTATCTCGACACTTCGTTCTTCGACGAGCTTGCCCAGCGGTTCCGGGCACCCGGCGATTTCGCGCAGGCGTACGTGATCGCGCACGAGGTCGGTCACCACGTGCAGAACCTGACCGGCACGATGCGGCAATTCGACGCGGCACGGCAACGCACGAGCGAGCGGGGCGCCAACGCGCTGTCCGTGCGCCTCGAGCTGCAGGCGGATTGCTACGCCGGCGTGTGGGGCTACTACGCGCAAAAGCGCAACATCCTCGAGCCGGGCGACGTGGAGGAAGGGCTCGCGGCAGCCGCTGCCGTCGGCGACGATCGCATTCAGCGGCGGGCACAGGGCTACGTCGTGCCCGATTCATTCACGCACGGGACCGCCGCGCAACGCCAGTACTGGTTCAAGACCGGGTTCCAGAGCGGCGACATGCGCAAGTGCGACACGTTCAACCAGCGCGAACCCTGACCGCGGCGGATTTTCCCCCATCGACGCGAACGCTCCGGACAAGCCGACGCCCTGCCCCGGCTGCGCGGCCACGATGCGGCCGCAGCGGCTCGCATCGAAAGTCGGCGGTGAACTGACCGTCGACCTCTGCGCCGATTGCCAGGCGATCTGGTTCGATGCGTACGAAAGCACGCAGCTCGCGCCCGGCGCGACCTTGCAGCTGTTCGAGGCGATTCGTACCTCGCAGCCCGCGACACGCCGAGCGTTACCGGCAACGCTGCCCTGCCCTCGTTGCACGTTGCCGCTCACGCTGACGCAGGACCTGCAGCACACGACGCGGTTCTCCTACTACCGGTGCACGAGCCACGGGCGCTTCACGCCGTTCGCCCAGTTCCTCCGCGAAAAGGATTTCATCCGCGCACCGACACCCGCCGAGCTGGCCCGCCTCAAGGCAACGATTCGTCAGATCAGCTGCTCGTCATGCGGCGCGCCGATCGACCTCGAACGCGACTTGGCCTGCCCCTACTGTCGGGCGCCGATCGCCATTCTCGATCCCGACGCGGTCGCGGCGACGGTACGTGCGCTTCAGTCGGCCGAGGCCAGGCGCACGTCGATCGACGTGGGCACGCTCGTCGACGCGATGCTGGACGCGCAGCGTGAAGCGCGCGGGTCGACGTCGTGGTCGGTGCTATCGCACCAGGGATCGAGCGCGACCGTCGATCTGGTGCGGCTCGGGCTCGACGCAATCGCCGCCTTCATGACCCGGTGAACAGGCTCCGGCAAGTGGCGCGTCCCATCCCCGGCGAAGTAAAATTGAGGCTTTACTGTTCTGGAGGTCCGCTATGCCTTCCATTCGCCCAATCGCCCCGACGTTGCTCCTGGCCGTCGCCCTCGCCGGCGGCGTCGCGCGCGCCCAGACGACGGCGCCCGCCGCTCCGACCGTAACGCCCGCGCCCAATTGCGAAAAGCCCGCCGACGCGCCCGCCACCGGCTCGAGCGAGATCGGCAAGAGTGCCGCCGAGCAAAGGCGGACCAAGTGGGAAACCGGAATGAAGACGTATATGGAATGCCTCAAGAAGTTCGTCGAGGAGCAGCAGGCAGCGAGCTCGATGCACGCCAAAGCCGCGAACGCCGCCGTCGAGGAGTACAACAGGGCGATCAAGACTTACAACGACGCGATCCAGGCGGCGCCGCAGTAGCCTGACTGGACGCCGGGGCGCCGCGCCCGGGCCGGGTACGCCGAACATGCCGTCCGCCCCGACGCCGCTGCCCGCCCGTCCGACTCCGACAGCCGACACGGCGGGCGCGATCGCCGCGGCGCTGGTCGAGGGCTTCAACCGGCATTACGCGCTCTTCCGCGAGTGCGCGCGGGCGGCGCGACGCTACTTCGAAGCCGGCAACTGGCTCGCGATCCAGCACGTGGGGCGTGACCGGATCGACTTCTACGATCGCCGCGTCCAGGAAACCGCCGATCGCGTGCTGCGCGAGTTCCGCACCGCGGGGCTCGACACGGACACGCTGTGGGAGGACGTCAAGCGTCATTTCATCGGGCTTCTGATTGATCACAAACAGCCCGAATGCGCGGAAACCTTCTTCAACTCGGTGTCGGTGAAGGTCCTCCATCGGGTCTATTTCCACAACCAGTTCATCTTCGTCCGGCCGGCGATCTCGACCGAGCACATCGACGCCGATCCGCCGTCGTATCGCAGCTACTATCCGCTGCAAGCGGGGCTGCGCAACGCACTGATCGACATCGTCCTCGACTTCGGCTTCGAGCGCCGATTCGCCGACTTCGGCCGCGACCTTCGCAATGTCCTGGCCGCGTTCCGCCGCCGGCAGCCGCGGCCGTTCCGGCCGGAAGCAAACCACCAGATCCAGGTGCTGTCCTCGCCGTTCGTCCGCAACCAGACCGCCTACATCGTCGGCCGCATCGTCAACGGGATCCACACGTACCCGTTCGTCGTGCCCGTCAAGCACGATGCCGACGGCAAGCTCTACCTCGACGCGCTTCTGATGGACGACGCGGACCTCGCGGTCCTGTTCTCGGCCAATCGCACGTACTTCCTGGTCGACATGGAGGTGCCGTCCGCCTACGTCGATTTCCTCCGCGCCATCCTGCAGGACAAGACCGCCGCCGAGCTCTACACGATGGTCGGTCTCCAGAAGGGCGGCAAGAACCTCTTCTACCGCGACTTCCTCCATCATCTCAAGCACTCGCGCGACCAGTTCATCGTGGCGCCCGGCATCAAGGGCCTCGTGATGACGGTGTTCACGCTGCCGAGCTATCCGTACGTGTTCAAGGTGATCCGCGACCGGATCGCCCCCTCGAAGGACACCGACCGGCAGAAGGTGAAGCAGAAGTACACGCTCGTGAAGCATCACGATCGCGTCGGGCGGATGACCGACGTGCTCGAGTACTCGGACGTCGCGTTCCCGCGCGCGCGGTTCTCGGACGCGCTGATCGCCGAGCTGACCAGCGTCGCGCCGTCGGTGATCGAGTTCGACGGCAACCATGTGATCGTCAAGCACCTCTACATAGAGCGACGGATGACACCGCTCAATCTCTACCTCGAGTGCGCGGACGATGCGCAGCGCGAGCACGTGATGCGCGAATACGGCAACGCGCTCCGCGAACTCGCTGCCGCCAACATCTTCGCCGGCGACCTGCTGTTCAAGAACTTCGGCGTCACCCGCTTCGGTCGCGTCGTGTTCTACGACTACGACGAGATCGAGTACCTCACCGACTGCCGCTTCCGGACGATCCCGCCAATGCCGCCGGACTGGGACGAGATGTCGAACGACGTCTGGTATCCGGTCGGCCCGCACGACATGTTCCCCGAGGAATTCGAGACGTTCCTGCTCACCGATCCGAAGACGCGCGCGTGCTTTCGCCGCTTCCACGCCGACCTGCTCGACGCGGGCTGGTGGCAAGCGATGCAACGCGAAATCAGCACCGGCCGCGTCGTCGAGGTGCTCTCGTACCCAGAGAGCGAACGTTTCGCGCGGTCGTCGCGCTGAGCCGCGCAACAACCTTACAGGAACCTGTCTGTAGCGAACAGGCGGTTCGCATGCCAATGGCATGACTGCCGTTCGGCGGATGGTCCCGACCGGGCCGCCGAATGACCCCACGACCCCGCGCGATGCGTTGATACTAGCGGTGTCCGTGCGTGCAACGCACGAAGACACCAAAACAATCGCCGCAAAGGCGAATGAGGATCGGGGGATGTTCGTCAGCGCGTTCGAGCTGTTTCGAATCGGACTCGGCCCGTCGTCGGCCCATACGACCGGACCGATGCGCGCCGCGCGCCGGTTCGTCCACGCCCTCGAGGCCGACGGCGTGTTCTACCAGACGCGCCGAATTTCGGTGGACCTGTACGGCTCGGTCGCGTGCATGGGACGCGATCACGGCACCGATCGGGCGATCCTTTCCGGGCTGGCAGGCGACGCACCTGACGCGGTCGACCCGCAAACGCTAACCGCGCGCGCCGACCGCGTGCGCAGCGAGGGCCAGCTCCCACTCAACGGCACCTCGCTCATTGCCTTCGATCCGGCGGCCGACATCGTCTTCCATGTCGACAAGGCATTCGCCGATCACAGCAACGCGCTGCGCTTTTCCGCGCGGAATGCGCGCGGCGAGACCCTCGCCACGCGTCTGTATTTCTCGACGGGTGACGGCGAGATCGTTGCCGACGGCGACGTGCCGGGCGCCCGCACGGCGATGCGTGTCCCGTATGCCTACGACACCGCGGCGGAGCTCATTGCCTGCGGCCAGGGCCACAACAAGAAGCTCGCGGACATGGCGCGCACCAACGAGGTCGCGCTGCGCAGCCCCGGTGAAGTGCGCGCGGGCCTGCTGCAGTTCGCAGCCACGATGCGCAACGCTGTCGAGCGGGGTCTCGCGACGGCCGATCCATTGCCCGGTCGCCCCGGCCGGCCGCGACGCGCGGCGACGCAGGCCGCCGCAATCGCCGGCACCGACCCCTCGCTCCCGGCGTGGGCCGCCGTCTACGCGACCGCCGTCGCGGAAGAGAACGCGTCGGGCGGCCGCGTCGTCTCGGCACCCTCGAACGGTTCTGCCGGGCCCGTTGCCGCCGTCCTCCACCAATGGCGGTCCGCGCAGCCGCTCGAAGGGGACGAAGGTTCTGTGACGTTCCTGCTCGCGGCCGCCACCATCGGACAGCTCTTGCGCACAGGCGGCGTGAAGCATGCCGGCTGTCAAGGCGAGATCGGTGCGGCGAGCGCGATGGCGGCCGCGGGACTGGCGGCGGTCCACAATGCGACGAGTCGCCAGGTCCTGCACGCGGCGGAGCGCGCGCTCGAACCCTTCGTCGGCATGTCGTGCGACCCGGCGGGCGGCCTCGTGCAGGATCCGTGCATCGCCCGCAACGCTGCCGCGGCCGCGCACGCGGTCGGCGCTGCTCGCCTGGCGTTGCGGCTACCCAATCCGCCTGTCGCGCTCGACTCCGCGATCCGAACGATGAACGAGACGGGCCGCGAGATGGCGTCTCGGTACAAGGCAACCTCGCTCGGCGGGCTCGCGGTCAACGTCGTCGAGTGCTGAGCGGCGCCGCAGGGCGGCGTGCTATGCTCGCCGCGATGCCGTCCGCGCCATTCGTCCCGATCGGACCTGTCTCGCCCCGCGCGGCGCTCGCTCTCGTCGCTCTCGCGGCCGCCGTCGTCTCGGGCTGCGCCGACAAGCCAAGCAAAGAGGAGCAGGAAGCGGCACGCAACACGTTCGCCTGCCAGCTCCGTGGCGAGCGCATCGTTCTGCGCTTCGACTCGGGCGAAGCCCGGCTCCTGATGCCGGGGGGCGAGCGCGTCATCCTCTATCAGCTCCCGGCGGCGTCGGGCGTGCGCTTCTCGAACGGGACGCTCGAGCTGCGCGGCAAGGGCACGGACCTGCAGCTCCTCGGCAACGACGGCACCACCGCGCCGCTCGTCGATTGCCAGCCGTACGCGCTGCCCAAGTCGTCCTGACACGACACGGGCCCAGGCGGGCAGGCGCGCCCCTATTTCGGAGGCGCGTCGAAGTCGACGAACTCCCACGTCTGCGACTTGATCGGGTGCGGCCTGTAGTACTTGATCCACGGCTGCAGGAGCTGGTCCTCGATCAGGTGATAGGTCATTCGCCACGGGGCATAGGCGATGACGACCTCGGTCATCCTGTCGAAGAGCTTCGTGCGCTCGGGAGAGTCCGGCAGGCGGCGCGCTTCGTCGTACAGCTTGTCGAAGGCGGCCAATTTGAAGTTCGCCTGATTCTCCTGGCCGGCGTTCGGCCCGTACAGGAGCTGCATGAAGTTCTCGGCGTCCGGATAGTCGGCGTTCCAGCCGTCGCCGCGCATCGGGATCTTGCCGAGGCGCGCCATCTTGCGGAGCTCGGGCAGCCGGTCCTTCTTGAACACGATCCGGATACCGATCGCGTCCATGTTCTTCTTCCATAGCTCGTCGCCCTGGCGCGCAGCGGAATTCGGCGTCGACCAGCGTTCGAGCACGAGCGGCTTGCCGTCGGGCGTCTTCCGATACCCGTCGGCGTCGCGCTTGTAGCCGAAACGGTCGAGCAGCGCGTTCGCCGCCACCGGATCGTAGAGCTGTGCGTTCGTCTTGAGCGTCGGATCGAAGCCCACGATGTCCGGTGGAATCGGCCCGTTCGCCGGCACTGCGCGCCCCTTGAGCAGCACGCGGATGTACTCGTCGTTGTCGTAGGCCATTCCCACCGCGCGCCGAAGCGCGATCTTCTCCTGCGTGTAGCCGCCGACGACCGGATCCTCCATGTTGAAGTAGGTCCACCACGTGTTCGGGCGCAGCAGGATCTCGTGCTTGATCCCGCGCGCGGCGAGGTCGGGCTTGAGCTTGCCGCCGACGATCGCCTGGTCGACGAAGTCAGCCGGGATCCGCTCGAGCAGGTCGGCTTCGCCGTTCAGGAATGCGAGCCACTGCGCCTGCCCCTCCTCGATGACGCTGATGTCGATGCGCTGGGGAATGGGCAGCCGGCGGCCCTTGAGCGCGGCGGCGACCGGCTCGGACTCGCGCGGGATCGGACCCGCGGGCGTGTACGTGGTCTCGCGATAGCCGGGATTCGCGACCAGGACGATCTTCGAGCTGCGCTTGTATTCGCCCAGCATGTAGGGGCCGGTCCCCACCGGATGGGCGCCGAAATCGAGCCCGTAGGTCTCGACCACCTCGTGCGCTACGGCGCACGTGTTCGGCACGGCCAGCGCGTAGAGGAACCTGAGGTCAGGCTCCTTCAAGCGGATACGGAGTGTGTAGCGGTCGACGACCTCGAGCCCGGGCAGCAGCGCGTCGTAATCGAACTTGCCTGCCTTCTCGGCCTTCGCCCGCGCTTCCTCGCTACCGACCACCTTGCCATCGATGAGCCACGTCCACGGACTTTTCACCTTTGGATCGAGGAGCCGCTTGAGCCCGTAGACCTGGTCCGCCGCGGTGAGCTCGCGCGGCTTCCCCTTGAACGCGGGGTCCGGCGTGAAGTAGATGCCCTTCCGGAGGCGGAACGTGTACGTCTTGCCGCCGTCGCTCACGGCGGGCATCGCCTCGAGCGTGCGCGGCACGAGCTTCACCGGACGGGCGAGATAGTCGTAGTCGAGCATCTGCTCGTAGATGTTCGAGATGACGCCGTCCGAGGCAGCGTCCGACGCGAACTGCGGATCGAAGCTCGTCTCCGCGATCGAGAAGATGACGCGCAGCGTTTTGGTCGCTTCGGCGGCCGTAGCCGGCGCAGGCGCCGCCACTGCCAGTACGCCGATGAGCAGCAGAAGAGCCGCGATTCGCCACCCGCACCGTGTTCCCCGCATTCGGCCCTCTCCGCTCCGACCACGCCCGCGCGCATCCTAGCAGGCGTCGCGCAAGGCGGAGGGCGATCGCTTGCGGCGAGCGCCGGCGCTACAATTGCGCGATGGAGATGAAGCGGCTTTCGGGCGGCAACTTGCGTGCCGCCGGCTACGATGCCGTCCGGCGTACGCTCGTCGTCGAACTCACATCCGGGACATTCGAATACGGCGGCGTGTCGGCCGACACGTTTCGCCGGCTCACCTCGGCATCCTCGCCGTGGAGCTTCTTCCGCGACAACATCGAGGACGGCGAGTACCCGGTCAAACGCATCCGCTGAGTGTGGACACGACGAAGGGGCGGGAGCTCCGCGCTCCCGCCGCGTTCTGGTATTGCGACAACCGGCGTTACTGGACCGTCAGCTTGCGGCCCGCGAGCGCGGGCTTCTTCGCGAGCGTGAGTTCGAGCACGCCGTTCTCGTACTTGGCGACGCTCGCCGACTCGTCGAGCTCCGCGGGCAGCGTGAAGCTGCGGAACGCGTTCCCGTAGTAGCGCTCGGTATGCAGGACCCGCTCGCCGTCCTTCTTCTCGCTCTCGCGCTTCACTTCGGCGCCGATCGTCACCTGGTTGCCTTCGATCGAGACCTGGATGTCGTCCTTCGCGACGCCGGGGATCTCGGCGCGAACCACGTAGGCGCCCTCCTTCTCGGCGACGTCGACCTTGATGCTGACCGACGGGCGATCGGCACGGACCGGCGCGAAGAAGCCGCGGAACAGGTCGTCGAAAGCAGTGTCGGCAAACGGGTGGTACAGGGTCAGATTGCTCATGAGTAATCTCCTCTCGTCTTACTTGGATATGGGCCGTCGGCTCCGCGCCTGGCGCGGTGACCGCCTCGCCCGACAATCTGCGGGCCGGCCGCCCGCTTTCAAGGGGGCGACAGAAACGAAAAAAGGGCGATAATCGTGGCGAAGTGCCCCTCCGCCTGTCCCGGATCCCCGCCATGACTGCCGAACTGCCCCCTGCCGAGCTTGCGCGCCTCAAGCGGGAGCTCGAGGAGCGCCGCGCGAAGCTCAGGATCGAGGTCAAGACCCAGCTCGACGGCAGCGACGACGACCGCGTCGTCGGCTTGCGCAACCGCATCAAGGAGAGCGGCGACGAGTGGGGCGTCGCCGACGGGCTGGCCGAGCTCGACATCGCTGAAGTACGCCACGCGCTGACCGAGTTGAACGAGGTCGAAGCGGCGCTCGCCCGCATGCGCGCGGGCACGTACGGCGAATGCCGCGATTGCGGCGAGCCGATCGCGCTCGCGCGCCTGTCCGCTTATCCGACGGCGATGCGCTGTCTCGCCTGCCAGGAGCGCCACGAGAAGAAGGTCGGCGGTCCGCCCCTCACCGCCGTCTGACCTTGCCCCTGCCGGAGCCGCCCCCCGGCGCGTAGCGGGCGACCCATCCGAAAAACTCGCGATACCAGAGCCGCGAGTTCTGCGGCTTCAGGATCCAGTGGTTCTCGTCGGGGAACCACACGAGCCGCGCCGCCACGTTCTTCGCCTTCAGCGTGTCGTAGTACTGCAGCGCCTGCGTCGCCGGGACGCGGTAGTCCTGCTCGCCATGGATGACGAGCGTTGGCGTCTTCGCACGCTTGACGTAGTGGTGCGGCGATTGCGACATCACGAGCGCAGGCTTGTCCCAGTGGAACGCGCCGAGCTCGTCGGCGAAGAAATGATAGCCGTCCGTCGCCATCATGCTGACCCAGTCGTAGCAGCCGGCATGGCAGACATACGTGCGGTAGCGATCGGTGTGTCCGTTCATGTAGGCGACCATGTAGCCGCCATAGCTGCCGCCGGTTGCCACGAGGCGCGAGCGATCGATGTAGCCCTGGCGAAGGAGCCAGTCGGTCCCGGCCTCGACGTCGGCGAACTCCTTGGTCCCGTAGCGGCGGAGAATGGTCTCGAGCCATTTCTGGCCGAACCCTGACGAGCCGTGGTAGTTGACTGCGGCGACCACGTAGCCGTAGCCCGCGAACACCTGCGCGTTCCAGCGGAAATGCCAGCCGTCGTGATGCGCAGCGTGCGGGCCGCCATGAATCGAATGCAGGAGCGGCCACTTGCGCTGCGGATCGAAGCCCGGCGGATACGTGATCCACATCTGCACGGGCTCGCCGCCCCAACCGCGGACGGTCACCTCGCGCACCTCGCCCAGCGCATGCCGAGAGAGGAGCGCGCGATTGACGCTCTCGATCGAGCGCTCGCCGCTGCCGTCGGCGCGGGACGCGAACAGCGCCGGCGGATGCGTCGACGACGCGCGGTCGAAGGCGATCACGCTGCCGTCGCGCGACTGCGTGAAGCCCCCGACGGTGCCGCCGCGGGCGACCCACGCGGGAAGGGGCGCGTCGAGCGCGAGGCGCGCGATGCCGACGCGGGCGCGGTCCTCGAGCATGAACAGGACGGCACGACTGTCGGGCGTCCACGCGACGTTGCCAGCGGCACGATCGAGCTTGGGCGCGAGCCGTCGCATCGCGCTGCCGGACCGCGAGCACAGCACCAGATGCCCCTGGTCGTTGAACGAGCGCTTCGTGTCGTACGCCTCGAATACGAGGGCCCGACCGTCCGGTGAATAGCGCGGATGCGTGTCGGACGTATTCGTCCGCGCGGTGATCACGCGCTTCCTGCGCGTCGCCAGATCGACGGTGACGATGTCGGTCTGGTTCATCATCTGCGGCTCGGGCGCAAGATCGGCGGTGATCGCGATCTCGCGGCCGTCGGGCGCGATGTCGAAGTGATCGGCGCGGGGTTCCCACGGCGGCAGCGCGAGCCCGGTGCGCGCAAGCGCGTCGCGACACCGGCCGGTCGCGACATCGCAAATGTACACATGCGGCTCGCGGCCGTCGGCGAGCCAATGGTCCCAGAAGCGGAATTCGGCACGCTCGGTGACGTGCGCCTTGACCTTCGAGTCCTTGCGCTCCTTGCGGCGTTTCGCCTGCAGGGCGTCGGTAGCCAGATCCGGCCAGACCCATGAAATGAATGCGATGCGCGAGCTGTCGGGGAACCACTTCGGCGCCGCGCAGCCGGTCGCGAGATTCGCGAGGCGCCTGGCCTCGCCGCCATCGGGCGCGATCACGTAGAGCTGCGGCTCCTCGTCCTCCTTGCGCTTCGCGGTGAACGCGATCCACTTGCCGTCGGGCGACCACTTCGGGTCGGAATCCTTGTCGCCGGCGGTCAGCATTCGCGCGCGGCCGGTGGCACGGCCGCCATGGCCCGTCGGGAACAGCCACAGCGACGTGCTGCCCTCGTTCTTCTCCATGTCGAACTGCGTGACCGCGCTGCAGGCGAGCGAGCCATCCGGCGAGATCGTTGGCGTGCCGATGCGACGGATGGCCCAGAGCGCTTCGACGGAAAGCGGTGGCTTGCGCTGCGCCGGGCGGCGGGTCGCGGCGCGACGAGAGCGGGGCATTATGGATTCCTTGTGGGTACAATGCGGGTTCGCGATTCTAACCTCTCGGCGCCGCGACATCGGCACCTGCGGCCCGTCCTGCGGTCAAAGCGTTCAAACTTGCGATGAACTACCGCCGTCTCGGCAGCTCCGGTCTCAGGGTCAGCGAACTCTCGTTCGGCTCGTGGGTGACGTACGGCAATCAGATGGGCGCCGACGCTGCCGGCGAGTGCATGGCGGCCGCGTACGACGCGGGCGTGAATTTCTTCGACAACGCCGAGGTCTACGCGAAGGGCGAGTCGGAGAAGATCATGGGCGACGTGCTGAAAAAGGCGCGCTGGGCGCGTTCGTCGTACATCGTGTCGACCAAGTTCTACTGGGGCCTCGCGGACGGCCCGAACCAGAAGAACACGCTCAATCGCAAGTACCTGCGCGGCGCGATCGACGGTTCGCTCGCGCGCCTGGGCCTCGATTACGTCGACCTCGTATTCTGCCATCGCGCGGATCCCGACACGCCGATCGAGGAAACCGCATACGCGATGCACGACATGATCGCGGCCGGCAAGGCGCTGTATTGGGGCACCTCCGAATGGACGGCTGCCGAAATCATGGCGGCGTGGCAGATCGCCGAGCGCCATCACCTGCACAAGCCGGTGATGGAGCAGCCGCAATACAACCTGCTCCACCGCGAACGCGTCGAGCAGGAATACGCCCGCCTTTACCGCGACATCGGCCTCGGCACGACGATCTGGAGCCCGCTCGCTTCGGGTCTCCTGACCGGCAAATACAACGATGGCATCCCCGCGGGCTCGCGAGGAACAATCAAGGGCTACGAGTGGCTCGCCGAGCGCCTCACCGATCCGCAGAAGATCGCGGCGGCGAAACGGCTCACGCCGATCGCGAAGGACCTGGGATGCACGATGGCGCAGATGTCCCTTGCCTGGTGTCTCAAGAATCCTTATGTGTCCACGGTCATCACCGGCGCGAGTCGGCCCTCGCAGGTCGTCGAGAACATGAAGGCGCAGGCGGTCGTGCCGCAACTCACTCCGGAGGTCATGGCGCGCATCGATGCCGCGCTCGCGCCGTCCTGACATGTCGAATCCGCTCGAAAGCTGGCAGGAGGAACAGCGCTCGGCGTTCCTCTATCGCGTCTGTGCCGAGGCCGAGACGGGCACTGCACGCGCAGAACTGTTCCGGCGCCTCGCGGGCGAGGCGGAGGCGCAAGCCGCGATCTGGCGCGCGCAGCTGACCGCGCGCGGCAAGCCCGCGCCCGCGCCGTTTGTTCCGGACGCGCGAACGCGGTTTGTGGCGGCGCTCGTACGCAAGCTCGGCCCGCGACGCGTCAAGGCCATTCTGGCGGCGATGAAAGTACGCGGGATGGCTGTGTACTCGACGTCGATCGGGCGCGACGCGGGGCATGCGAAGCCGGTCGCGGGCTCCGGTATGGAGCATCGTCACCGCGGGCTGCCAGGCGGGGGCAACCTGCGCGCGGCCGTGTTCGGCGTCAACGACGGGCTCGTGTCGAATGCAAGCCTGATCCTGGGCGTCGCCGGCGCGAACCCGGATCCGCACGTCACGCTGCTCGCCGGGGTCGCCGGCATGGCGGCGGGCGCCTTCGCGATGGCCGCCGGCGAGTACGTGTCGGTGCGCTCGCAGCGCGAGCTGTTCGAGTATCAGATCGGCCTCGAGCGCGACGAGCTCGACGAATACCCCGAAGCGGAGGCGCAGGAGCTGGCGCTGATCTACGCCGCGAAGGGCGTGCCGGCGAAGGAAGCGAAGCGGCTCGCCGACAAGCTCGTCGCCGATCCCGCGCATGCGCTCGACACGCTCGCGCGCGAGGAGCTCGGGCTCAATCCTGAAGAGCTGGGCTCGCCTGCCGGCGCCGCGATCTCGTCGTTCTTCTCGTTCGCCGCGGGCGCCCTTCTCCCGCTCCTGCCGTTCATGCTGGCCGGCGGCGCCCTCGCGCTGCCGTTGGCGATCGGCATCACGGGGATCGCCTTGTTCAGCGTCGGCGCGCTCCTGTCGCTTTTCACAGGCAGGAGCGCGCTGCATTCGGGCGCGCGCATGCTGATCCTGGGCGGGCTCGCGGGCGCCGTCACCTACGCGATCGGGCGGTTCGCGGGCGTCGCGATTGGCTGAGCGGGTTCCGGTTGCCCGGCTCAAGCCGGGTCGCGACAAGTCGCTGCGCGAGCGTCATCCGTGGGTGTTCTCGGGGGCGATCGCGAGTGTCGACGGCGCTCCGGCAAGCGGGGACACGATCCTGCTCCGCCGCGACGACGGCACGGCAGTCGCGCTTGCGGCCTTTTCGCCTTCCTCCCAGATCCGTGCGCGCGTCTGGACATTCGATACGGGTGAAACCGTCGACGCGGGCTTCTTCGCGCGCAGGGTCGGACGCGCGGTCGCGACGCGGACGTCGATGCTCGACGCCCAGCATACCGGCTGCCGCCTGATTCACGGCGAAGCCGACGGGCTACCCGGCGCCGTCGCCGATCGGTACGGCGGCACGATCGTGCTGCAGCTCACCGCCGCGGGGGCGGAGCGCTGGCGCGACGCGATCGTCTCTGCGCTCGCCGCCGATTCCGGCGCGCGCTGCATCTACGAGCGCTCCGACGCGGACGTTCGCGCACTCGAAGGATTGCCGCCACGCACCGGACCCCTGCACGGCGCACTGCCGGCGGAGGTGTTATTGGTCGAAGACGGTCTCCGCTATAGGGTCGATGTCGCCCTCGGCCAGAAAACGGGCTTCTATCTCGACCAGCGCGCGAACCGGGCGCGCGTGCGCGCGATCGCCGCAGAACGCGACGTGCTCAACGTCTTCTGCTACACGGGCGGCTTTACGCTGGCCGCGCTCGCGGGAGGTGCGCGTCACGTCCTGTCGATCGACAGCTCAGCCGACGCGCTGGCCCTCGGCCGCGAGAACCTTGGGCGCAACCCGAATTTGCCCGCCGATCGCGCTACGTGGATCGAAGCCGACGCGTTCGCCGAGTTGCGCAAGCTCCGCGATCGCGCGGCGGCGTTCGACCTGATCGTGCTCGATCCGCCGAAGTTCGCGCCGACGGCTGCGCACGCCGAGCGCGCGGCCCGCGCCTACAAGGACGTAAACCTGCTCGCGCTTAAGCTCCTGCGACCCGGAGGCCTGCTCGCGACGTTCTCGTGCTCGGGAGGGATCGACGCCGCACTCTTCCGCAAGATCGTCGCGGGCGCGGCGCAGGACGCCGGCGCGGACGCCGTGGTGGTCGACCGCATGGGCGCCAGCGGCGACCACCCCGTCGCCCTCGCGTTTCCCGAGGGCGAGTACCTGAAGGGCCTGCTGATCAGAAAGGTCGCGTAGTCACCGCCTGTCGGCCAAATCTGACAAGCACGCGGAATTTTACGGCCGTCGGACCGGTTTACATCGGCGGGGGCAGACATGACGGGCCGGGTCTTCACATTCGACAGCTCTGCGCATTCCGCGGTGGACGCGCTGTTGCCTTGGTACGTCAACGGCACGCTGCGCGGCGAGGAGCTCGCCGCCGTCGAGCAGCACCTGAGTGGCTGCCGCCAGTGCCAGCTCGAGGTCGACTGGCTGCGCCAGGTCTTTGCGGCATGCGCCGCGCTCTCGCCGCTGGAAGACGTGCCCATGGAACGCTTTTCCATGGCGGCTAGCGGCGTGGCGACGCACCGGCACGCATGGCCGGCAAGGTTGGCGCATAGCTGGCGAGCCTCCCCTCCGTGGGTGCGCGGGCTCCTCGCGGCGCAGCTCGCGGCGATCGCCGTGCTCGGTACGACGGTCGCGATCGACGCCGGCAAACAACCCGCCTATCAGACGCTGGGCATCGAAAGCCGCTCCGTACCGTCGCGCAATGCCGTGGCGGTGGTGTTCGACCCGACCGCCACCGAGGCGGAGATCAGGCGGATCGTGGCCAGCGTCGGTGCGCGGATCGTCGACGGACCGACCTCGACCCACGCGTTCGTGCTGGAATTGCCTTCGGCGCAAGCAGACAAGGCGCTGCAATCGCTTCGTGCCGAAGCCCTCGTGCGACTTGCCGCGCCGCTGGGCCCGGCGCCTGCCGGTCCATGAAGTGGGGCAGGCGCCTTCTCGGCTCGCTCCTGGCAGCGTTGCTCGCGACCGTCGCGTGCGTTGCGACGGCCGAGCCGACTGTCACATCGCTCGACGCCGCGAAGGCGGAGCGCCAGCTCCTCGTGATGCTGCGCCTCGCGCCGCCGCATTTTCGCCCCGACGCAAGCTATCTCGGCAGCTACGATGCGCAGGCGGCCCGGGCCGGCCGGCAGCGGGTGGCGGAGGCGCTGGCCGCGCGGTACAAGCTGCGGATCGTCGACAGCTGGCCGATGTCGTCCCTGGGGGTCGACTGCTTCGTGATGGAGGCCGGCCCTGGCGTGGCGATCGGACCGCTCGAGGAGGAGCTCGCGCGCGACGAGCGCGTCGAGTCGGTCCAGAGCATGAATCTGTTCCACGTTCTTGCCCACGACGACCCGCTCTATTCTCTGCAACCGACGAAGGTTCGCTGGCATCTCGACGAGCTCCACCATGTCGCCACGGGCAGCGGCGTCCGCATTGCCGCGATCGACTCCGGGGTCGAGCTCGATCACCCGGACCTGCAGGGGCGCATCGCGCTCGCGCGGAATTTCGTCGATGGACAGGAATTCATCGCCGAATCGCACGGGACCGCGGTGGCGGGCATCATCGGCGCACGTGCCGACGATGGCCTCGGTATCGTGGGCGTGGCACCGGGAGCCGTGCTGCTCGTGCTTCGCGCGTGCTGGCAACCCTCGACTGCTGCGGACGCGGCGGTCTGCAGCACGTTCACGCTGGCCAAGGCGCTGCAATTCGCGCTCGACAACCGAGTCAACATCATCAACATGAGCCTCGGCGGTCCGCGCGATCGCCTCCTTGCTCGCCTGCTCGACCTCGCCGGAACGCGCGGGATCGTCGTGGTTGCGGCCGTGGATTCGAAGTCCGCCGACGGCGGATTCCCGGCATCGCTTCCCGGCGTGCTTGCCGTGGCGACAGAGGACGGGCAGCATTCGTCCGCGGCCATCCTTCTGGCGCCCGGACGGGACATTCCGACGACCTTACCCGGGCGGCGATGGGGCTTCGTCGGCGGTTCGTCGTTTGCCGCGGCGGAAGTCGCCGGCCTGGTCGCGCTGTTGCTCGAGCTGGGGCCAAGCCAGACGCCGCGGCAAGTTGGCGCAATCCTGGGGAACTCGGGAACGCTTGACACGACATCGCGACGCCCCTTCCCCATCGACGCCTGCGCGGCAGTGGCCAAGACACTCGGCGATTGCGCGTGCGGATGCGCGCTCGCGCGCGGCGGCGACCCGACGCGGCTTCGCTGACTGCGTCGCCTCGCGCAGCGCAGCTCTCGCCCTCTGGGCGTTCGCAAGTTCGGCAGGTGCCCAGTTCTCAGGCACGGCGACGGTCGTATCCGACTACCGTTACCGCGGTATCACGCTCAGCGACGAGAAGCCTGCGCTGCAGGCCGGCCTCAACTACGACATGCCGCAAGGCTGGTATGCGGGCACCTTCGGTTCGACGGTCCGCTTGGCGCCGCCGGTGGGGATCGGCGTCCAGGGCATCGTCTTCGGCGGCTTCGCGTCGCGGCTGCCATCGGGCGTGGCGCTCGAAGCCGGCGGCGACTACTCGATGTTCTCGGGGACCACATACGACAACTACGGCGAGCTCTTCGTCGGCGCGACGACGGAGAATGTGGGCGCGCGCGTCTACTACTCGCCCCACTATTTCGGACAGGGCGGGAACGCCGTCTACGGTGAACTCAACGCATCTTATCCGCTGGCCGGCTCCTTTCGCTTCATCGCGCACGTTGGGTTGCTGCGCACGCAGTACTACGCGGTCTATGGCGCCCCGCCCCGGAAGAACGTCGTCGACGGTCGGGTCGGGCTCGGCGCGAATTTCGGCAGCTTCCACGCGGAGCTTGCCTGGGTCGCCGTCAGCGCCGCTGACGCCGCCTATCGCGTCACCGGGAGCAGCAGCCCGAACACCGTGGTACTGACGCTGTCGTTCGCGTTCTAGTGCGTCAGCCGCCGAGCGCCGATGCCCGGCCGATGGCGCTCGCGCGGAGGGCCTCGCGCGCCTGCTGCAGTCGGGACAGCACGGTCGCGACGGGTACCTGCAGAATCATCGCGACTTCCTCGTAGGAAAACCGCTCGACCGCGACCAGCACGACCACCTCGCGGAGCTCGAGGGGAAGGCGGCGGAGTTCACCGAGCACCTGCGCACGGACGTCGCCCCGTTCCGCGCTTGACGCCGGGGGATCCGCGGTGCCATCGCGCGGCGGGGGCGCGCTCGGTCGATCCCGCGCGAGCGCCTCGGCGTGGAGGGAACGCAGCAATTCGAGCAACTCGGGGTGCTGCGAACGCAGTGTGGGCTCGGCAGCCGCCCGGGCCACCGTCGTCGCGACGATGTCGTCGGCGTATGCCCGGTCTTCGACCAGCAGCCGCGCGTAACGGCGGAGCCTCGGCAGCGCCGCCAGCAATTCGCGCGAAGAGTACGGCATGGACTTCCTTCCGGCCCGCCCGGCAAGGCGCGGATCACGGCGCCAGGTTGCGGTTAGGACTGCGGAACCGTAGCCGAGTTGCACGCGGGCGTCAGGCACGGCGTCGACGCAGCGCCCCAGACAAAAACAAGGCCCCAGCCGGTCGCCCGGTGGGGCCTTGTCAGTCGCGGCCGGATGGACAGGAGGTCACCCGGCCGTTATCGGCTGATCGTTGCGGGTCACGCCTTTAGGCAGTCGCTCATGAACTTCTTGCGGTCGTCGCCCTTCATGTCGCCGGCCTTCTTGTTGCAGTAGGTCATCTTCTCCTGCTGCGTCATCTTCGCGGGCGCGGCTTCCTTGCCGGACAGGCAGGCACTCATGAATTGCTTGTGCTCGTCCCCCTTCATTCCGGTGGCCTTGGCGTTGCATTCCTTCATCCGTTCCTGCTGCGAGTTGGCCGACTTGGTGGCCGGTGCCGGTGCGGTCGTAGCGGGGGCCGTCCCCTGAGCGAACGACAGCGACGCGGCGACGGCGAAGGCGCCGGCGAGCGTCAGGGTCAACATTGATTTCATTCGGGTCTCCTGCGGTGGATCAACGGGGTCGATCGGTGTTGAATAGCACCTTCCAGGCCTCTGGCGGACCCTTCGGGCGGGAGACCGCCGGCCCCGTGGGACTGCCCCGGCGCTCGGCAGTTTCGGGGGCAGTCTACGGCATCGTCAACGGGCGAAGCAACGATTTCGCCGACCCTCCCGAGGGGGCTGTCTCATATTCGGCTGATGCAATGCAACATGCCCCATGGCACAATGATCGGCCCACTCGGATGACTGTAGTAAACTACTGTTTTTACTCGGTTTAGCTCCCGGAGCCGCCGTGCCGACGCCCACCGCCTACCGCCCTCGCACAGTCGCCGCGGGGCCCGACTCGTCCCTCCCGCCGATCGACGACACCCGGATCCGGGAGATCAAGGAGCTCGCGCCGCCGGCGCACCTCTTGCGCGAGTTTCCGGCGAGTGAGCGCACTGCCGCGACCACCTACGAAACGCGGCAGGCGATCCACCGTGTGCTGCACGGCGCGGACGATCGGCTGCTCGTCGTGGTCGGTCCATGCTCGATTCACGACTACGACGCCGCGATCGACTACGCGACGCGTCTGTCGGCCGTGCGGCGCGAGCTCGCCGCCGATCTCGTCGTCGTCATGCGCGTGTACTTCGAAAAGCCGCGCTCGACCGTCGGCTGGAAAGGATTGATCAACGACCCGCACCTCGACGACAGCTATCGCATCAACGACGGGCTCAAGCTCGCGCGCCGGATCCTGCTCGAGATCAACGAGCTCGCACTGCCGGCCGGCACCGAGTACCTCGACATGATTACGCCTCAATACATCGCGGACCTGATCAGCTGGGGCGCGATCGGTGCCCGCACGACCGAGAGCCAGGTGCATCGCGAGCTCGCGTCCGGCCTCTCCTGCCCGGTCGGTTTCAAGAACGGCACCGACGGCGACGTCCGGATTGCCGTCGACGCGATCAAGGCGGCGTCGGCGCCGCATCACTTCCTGTCCGTGACCAAAGGCGGTCACTCGGCGATCGTCCACACCGCGGGCAACGAGGACTGCCACATCATTCTGCGCGGCGGCAACGTGCCGAATTTCGACGCTGCGAATGTCGAGGCGACCTGCCGCGAGCTCGCGAGCGCAGGCCTCGCGGCGCGGCTCATGATCGACTGCTCGCATGCGAACAGCCGCAAACAGCACGAGCGGCAGGTCGACGTCGCCCGCGACATTGCCACGCAGATTGCGGGCGGTGACCAGCGGATCATCGGCGCGATGCTTGAAAGCCATCTCAACCCGGGTCGGCAGGACCTCGTTCCCGGCAAGGAGCTCGCGTACGGTGTGTCGATTACCGACGCGTGCATCGGCTGGGACGCGACGGTCGAAGTCCTGCAATCGTTGTCGCTCGCCGTGCGCGAGCGCCGCGTCCGCGTCTCGGACGCTCCCTGACGGCGTCGCTTCGCGGAAAGCGTACGCGATGCCCGCCGAAGTCGAGCTCAAGCTCGCACTGGATCGCCATGCGGCACCGCGCGCCGCGGAGCTCCTCCGCCATCCGGCGGTCGCGGCCGTGCGCAAGGGCCGCACGCGCACCGCGCGGGTAACGAGCACGTACTACGACACTCCATCATTCACACTCGAGAATGCAGCTGTCGCGCTGCGCTTGCGGCGCGACGGCGCCCGCTTCGTGCAAACGGTCAAAGGGCCCCCGCTCGCCGCCGCCGCGGGCGCGCTCCACGCGCACGACGAGCACGAATGGCGGCTCGCTCGCGCGCGCCTCGATTGGGCGCGGCTCGAGCAAACCCCTTGGCACAAGCTCTTCGCGAAGGCGCAGAAGAATGGCCTCGCGCCGGTGTTCACGACCGACGTCGTGCGCCGCACGTTGCCGCTCGCATTTCAGGACGGCTCGACGGCGACGCTCGCGGTCGACGTCGGCTCGATCCGCTCGCGCGGACCGGCCAGCCGGCGCGCGGCCATCGCGGAGATCGAGGTCGAAGTCGGCCAGGGTTCGGCCGCCTCCGCCTACGACCTCGCGCTTGCGCTCCTCGACGACTGGCCCCTCGCCGTCGCGACCACGAGCAAGGCCGCACGGGGCTATGCGCTCGTCCGTGGCACGTCGGCCGACCCGGCCAAGCCCATCCGCGCCGGTCGCGTCGAGTTTGCGCCCGACGGCCCGACCGCCGAGGCCCTCGGCGCGATCGTCCGGGAGTGCGTGCGCCAGATCGCGAACAACGCCGCCGGGCTCGTGGCCGACGACGATCCGGAATGGGTGCACCAGATGCGCATCGGCACGCGGCGGCTGCGCTCGTGTCTTTCGCTCGTCGCGAAGATCACCGGCCGGGCGCTGGTCGCGCCGCTGGTCACGGAAGTGCGATGGCTCGCGGGAACACTCGGGGCTGCACGCGACTGGGACGTGTTCGCGACAGAGACGCTCCCGCCGCTCGCAGCCGCTGTGGCCAAGGATCCGAAGGCGGCCCCCGGCCTCAGGCGTCTCTCGCGAACGATCGGTGCGCGGCGGCGAGCGGCGCGCCAGGCCGCGCGCGAGGCGGTGCAGTCGCGACGCTTCCAGCGACTCCTGCTCACCGCTGGCGCCCTGAGCGCGCGTCCGCCGCAGGACGCGAGCGGAACCGAGCACGTGGCCGCGCGCGACTTCGGCGATCGGCTGCTCGCAAAGCGGCACCAGAAGCTCGGGGCCAGTGGCGCGACGCTCGCGCATGCCGCGCCCGAGGAACGGCATGCGGTCCGGGTCGCTGCGAAGAAGCTGCGCTACGTGGCGGAGTTCTTCGTGCCGACCGACCACGGCAAGCGGCATCGCCGCTACGTGAAGGCGCTCGCGCGACTGCAGGATGCGCTCGGCCGCTGGCATGACGCGGTGACCGCGACACGCTTGGCCGAGGGCCTCGCACCCAGCGCCGACCAGGCGACGATCGGTGCCGTGCGCGGCTGGGCCGCCGCGCAGATTGCAGCGCTCGAGCCCGAAATTACGCACGCATGGCAACGCTTCGCCGCGACCGACCGCTTCTGGAACCGCGGGTGATCTCCGGCGAGTCGCCGGCGTCGCTCGCGGCGTACCGCGCGCCAAGCTGGCTGTGGGGCGCGCACGCCCAGACGATCTGGCCGGTCTTCTCGCCGCTGCCGACACCGCCGTTCAGGCGCGAGCGCGTGGACGCACCGGACGGCGACTTCTGGGATTTCGACTGGCTCGACTCCACGGACCCCGACGCGCCGCTCGTCGTGCTCTTCCACGGCCTCGAGGGCAGCTCGCGCTCGCGCTATGCGCGCGCGCTGATGGCCGCCGTCGCCCAGCTGGGCTGGCGCGGCGTCATTCCGCATTTCCGCGGTTGCAGCGGCGAGCCGAACCGGCAAGCCCGGGCGTACCACTCGGGCGATCATGAAGAGATTGGCGCAATGCTCGCCGCCGTCCGTGCGCGCGCGGGCGCGGATGCGGTCGTCCACGCCGCGGGCATTTCACTGGGCGGCAGCGCACTACTGAACTGGCTCGGACGCCAGGGGCGGCAAGCCGCGAGCGTGCTCGCATCGGCGGCCGCCGTCTCCACGCCGCTCGATCTCGTCGCCAGCGGCCTCGACATCGACCGCGGCTTCAACCGGATCTACGCGTGGCATTTCCTGTGGACGCTGCGGCCCAAGAGCCGCGGGATCGCGCACCGCTTCCCGGGCGTGCTCGACGAAGCCCGGCTCGCCCGCGTGTTCTCGATGTACGCATTCGACGATGCGGTCACCGCGCCGCTGCACGGATTCGAAGGCACGCTCGACTACTGGCGGCGCGCGTCGAGCAAGCCCTGGTTGCCGGCGATCGAAGTGCCCACGCTCGTCCTGAACGCGAAAAACGATCCGTTCGTGCCGCGCGAATCGTTACCCGGACCGCGTGACGCAAGCCGCGATGTTCTGCTCGAGCAGCCCGACGAGGGTGGCCATTGCGGCTTCATGGTCGGACCCTTTCCCGGGCGGCTCACCTGGCTTCCGCAACGGCTGCTCCTGTTTTTCCGCGACCGGTGCTAGCCTTCGTCTTTCACGCAAAAAAACGAGTCATCGAGCCCATGCCGACGCCAGCGCTTCCTCCCGAGATCTTCAAGGCCTACGACATCCGCGGCATTGTCGACAAGACGTTCACGCCGGAGGTCGTCCGCGCCGTCGGTCGCGCGCTCGGGTCGCTCGCATTGGAACGCGGACGCGACACGATCGTCATCGGCCGCGACGGGCGGCTGTCCGGTCCGACGCTCGGCGCCGCCCTCGCCGAGGGCATTCGCAGTTCCGGCGCGAACGTCATCGACGTGGGGATGGTGGCGACGCCGATCTGCTACTTCGCTGCCTACCAGCTCGGTACCGAGTGCTGCGCGATGGTCACGGGCAGCCACAATCCCCCCGACTACAACGGCCTCAAGATGGTCGTCGCCGGCGAGACGTTGGCGGGGCCCGACATCCAGGCGCTGCGCGCTCGCATCGAGGCGGGAAAGCTTGCGTCGGGCACAGGCAGCTATCGTACGCACGACATCGCCCCGGCCTACCTGAGCCGCATCGTCGGCGACGTCCGCCTCGCCCGGAAGATGCGCATCGCCATCGACTGCGGCAGCGGTGTCCCCGGCGCTTTCGCGCCGACCCTGTTCCGGCAACTGGGTTGCGAAGTCACCGAGATGTACTGCGAGGTCGACGGCACGTTTCCTCATCATCACCCTGACCCGTCCAAGCCGGAGAACCTCGTCGACCTGATCGCGCGCGTCAAGGCGGACCGCCTCGAGCTCGGCTTCGCGTTCGACGGCGACGGCGACCGGTTGGGCGTCGTGACCAAGGCGGGGCACATCATCTACCCCGACCGGCAGCTCATGCTGTTCGCCGCCGATGTCCTCACGCGTGAACCCGGCGCCACGGTCATCTACGACGTCAAGTCGACGCGCAACCTGAAGCCCTGGATCGTCCAGCACGGCGGCGCACCGCTGCTGTGGAAGACCGGTCACTCGCTCATTAAGGGCAAGATGAAGGAAGTGGGCGCCGCCCTCGCGGGCGAGATGAGCGGCCACACGTTCTTCCGCGAGCGGTGGTACGGCTTCGACGACGGCCTCTACGCCGGCGCGCGGCTCCTCGAGATCCTGTCGCGGCACGCCGATCCGTCCGCGATCCTCGATGCGTTGCCCGACGCAGTCTCGACGCCGGAGCTCACCGTCGCGACCGCGGAAGGCGAGCACCATGCACTCGTCGCCAAGCTCGCGGCCGACGCGAAATTTCCCGGAGCATCCGACGTGATCCGGATCGACGGGCTGCGCGTCGAGTACCCCGACGGGTTCGGACTTGCGCGTGCATCGAACACGACGCCGTCGATCGTGCTGCGCTTCGAGGCCGACGACGCCGCGGCGCTCGACCGGATCAAGGACGAATTCCGCCGCGTGCTCGGCCAGGCGAAACCGGGAATCGCGCTGCCGTTCTGAACACGCCTTGCGGCGAGGCCTCGGCGGTTGCGCCGTCTTCCCGCTCGTGGATGCTGGTCCCTCGCGCAGAGCCTGCCGCGGTCGCGACGGCCGCCGGGGTGCGAGAATACTCCAATGCCGATCACCCTTGCCGACATCGAAGCGGCCCGCGAGCGCATCGCCGGCGGCGTCTATCTCTCCCCTTGCGTTCCATCGATTCCGCTGTCGAACCTGACGGGCGCGGACATCTGGTGCAAGCTCGACTACCTGCAGCGCACCGGCAGCTTCAAGGAGCGCGGCGCGCGCAATGCGCTCCTGCTCCTCACCCCCGAGCAGCGCAAAAGAGGCGTCATCGCCGCCTCCGCGGGCAACCACGCGCAAGGGATCGCCTACCACGGGCGGCTGCTCGGGATTCCTGTCACTGTCGTGATGCCGAAATTCGCCGCGCTCGTCAAAGTCACGAACTGCCGCCAGTTCGGCGCGAAGGTCATCCTGCACGGCGCGGACCTGACCGAGGCGCGCGCCCACGCGGGCGAGCTCGCCGAGCGCGATGGACTCACGTTCATCCATCCGTTCGACAACGCGCACGTGATCGCGGGCCAGGGCACCATTGCGCTCGAAATTCTCGAGCAGACACCCGACCCGGAGGCGATCGTCGTGCCGGTCGGTGGTGGCGGCCTCATCGCCGGCATAGGCACGGTCGTCAAGACCAAGGCGCCGAAGATCGAGCTCGTCGGCGTCGAACCCGAAGCCGCGGCATGCCTCACCCGGGCGCTCGATCTCGGCGGACCGGAGACGGTGCCGCTCGGCTCGACGCTCGCCGATGGCCTCGCCGTGGCGCGCGTAGGGAGCACGCCCTTCGAGATCCTGCGCGGTGTCGTGGACCGGGTCGTCACCGTCGACGAAGCGTCGATCGCGCTCGCGATCCTGCGCTTGGCCGAGCTCGAGAAGAGCGTCGTCGAAGGTGCCGGCGCGGCACCCCTGGCTGCGTTCATCGCCGGCCGTCTCGATCCGCTACGCGGCAAGCGCGTGGTGCTTGTACTCGCGGGCGGCAACATCGATTCGACGATGCTGGGTCGGGTCATCGAGGTCGGACTCGTCGCCGACGGCCGGCTCGCCCGATTCGGCGTAACCATCAGCGACCGGCCCGGCGGCCTCGCGCGCCTCGCCGAGCTCATTGCGGCGACAGGGGCTTCGATCCGCGAGATCGTCCACGACCGCGCGTTCTCGGGGCCGGATCTTTCCGCGGTGCGCGTGGTGTGCGATGTCGAGACGACCGGCCACGAGCACGTGCACCGACTGCACGATGCACTGGCCGCCGCGGGACTCGAGGTGGAAGGAATCGCCTAGTAGCGAATGCCTGCAGCCCTGTAAACGAACTGCAAAAGCCACGCGGGACCGATCAGCAGGAACTGCAGGTCCTGCAGGAACTTCGGCTTGCGGCCCTCGATCGCGTGGCCGACGAACTGCCCGACCCACGCCGCGACGAACACGCCGAGCGCGATCCACAGCACATGGGGCCCGAGCCATGGCAGCGGTGCGATCATCAGCGCTGCGAGCGCGAGCATCCCGAGGGCGAGCGGAAACGACATGATCGCGTAGTAGACGACGGCGAACGTGATCAACGCGTAGGCCGCAATCGGCGAGGCGACCCACAGCGCGGCGAGCGCGCTCCACATGATGAGCGGCACGCACACCCAGTGGATCGCCTTGTTGACCGGGTTCTGGTGGGTCTCGCCGTATTGCTCGAGCAGGACGTCGAGCTTGCGCATGATCGCTCCTTCGCGGCGGGACGCTACGCGGCCACGCGGCGGCGAGCGAGCCACTGCGAGACACCCACCGCCGCAAGGCCCGCGATCCCGAGCAGATCCGCCGCCGAGGCCGGATAGACGAGCAGGAGGCCGCTGACGATAAGAAGGATACGCTCGAACTGGTTGCACGCCCGGAGCAGCCATTTCTGCGTGCCGGCCGCGAGTGCGGCGATCCCCAGGCACGCGGTCAGCGCAATCCAGGCGACGTGCAGCCACGAGCCGTCCGCCGGCGCCTTCAGCAGCAGTCCGACGCCGTCCGGGTCGAGCACGAACACGAACGGAACGACGAACGCCGGCAGCGTGTACTTCCACGACTGGAGCGTCGTCCGGTACGGGTCGCCGCCCGTGATAGCGGCAGCGGCGAATGGCGAGAGCGCCGTCGGGGGCGATACTTCGGACAGCACCGCGTAGTAGAAGATGAACATGTGCGCGGCGAAGTCCGGCACGCCGAGCTTGGTCAGCGCCGGCGCGGCGATCACCGCGCAGATGATGTAGCTGGCGGTGACCGGCACCGCGAGCCCGATGACCCAGACGATGAGCGCCGTGTAGAGCGCAGTCAGGAACAGGCTGCCGCCCGCGTACGAGATCACGATCGCGCTGAACTTGAGCCCCAGCCCGGTCTTGGCGACGACGCCGACGATGATGCCCGCGGCCGCGCAGGTCGCGGCGACGTTGAGCACCTGTCCCGAGCCGTCACGCAGCGCCCCGATCACCTTCCGCATGCCCATCGCAGTGTCTCGGCGCAGGAACGACACGACGAACGTGACGACCGTCGCCCAGAACACCGAGAGCGCCGGCGAGAAGCCCCAGATCATGAAGCCGATGATCGCGACGAGCGAGATGAAGTGGTACCAGTACCGGCGCGTGAGCGTGCCGAGCGAGGTTTCGAGCGCGATCGCCACCGCGGGCCGCCCGAACTTCCGCGTGTCGAATTCGACCATCAGGAACAGCGACAGGTAATAGAGGATGGTGGGTACCGTCGCCATCAGCAGCACGTCGAGGTAGCTGATCTTCAGGAACTCGGCGATCAGGAACGCGGCGGCGCCCAGCACCGGCGGCGAGATGATCGCGCCGAGCCCGCCGGCGGCAAGCAGTCCGCCCGCCGCGTCCTTCGCGTAGCCGGCACGCTCGAGCATCGGCCAGGCGACGGTGCCGATCGTCACCGTCGTCGCGACGCCGGAGCCCGAGGGGCCGCCCAGCAGGAACGACGCAAGCACGACAGTGCGCCCCGCGCCGCTGTGCTTGCCGCCCATCGCCGCGAAGCTCCAATCGAGGTAGAACTTGCCGGCGCCCGAGTGATGGAGGAACGCGCCGTAGATGGTGAACAGGATGATGAGCGATGAGGAAACCTCGACCGTCGTACCGAAGATTCCCTCGAGCGTCTGGTAGAGGAAGCCCGTCACGCTCGCGACATCGTAGCCGCGGTGCGCCCATTGGCCCGGGAGCCACGGGCCTGCGAAGCCGTAGACCAGGAAGACCAGGATCACGAACAGCATGATCCAGCCCGACGTCCGCCGGACCCCTTCCAGCACGAGCAGGACGAACGTCGCGCCCATGATCACGTCCCACCGGTCGGGCAGCGTGTTGCGGTCCCAGAAGTCGTCGCCACCGGCGAGCAGGTAGACGATCGTCGCAACGGCCGCCAGCGCCAGGATCACATCCCACCACATGAGACGGTTGCGGAAGCGCTTCGCGATCGGGAAGAGCAGGAACACGAGCATCAGCACCCAGCCGACGTGGACCGGCCGCAGCACCTGCGCGGGAACGATGTCGACCGCCGCGTAGAGGTGGAACAGCGACATGGCGACCAGCAACGCGGTCGTCACGCGCGCGAGCCAGCCGCGGAACTGGCTGGTTGCGCCCTCGTCTTCCTCGATGTACTCGACGGCCTTCTTCAGCCGCTCTTCGCTGATCGGGAGCGCGGGCGTGAGCGGGCTCGGCGTCTCGGTCGCCACGATTCCTCCTCTTCCGGGGGGCAACCCCCGGCCCTCCCTACACGCTCGATCGCGGGTCGGTGCCGCGCCCGCGCGGCGCCGACGCTCAGGGGACCTTGACTCCCCTTTCCTCCAGGTATTTCTTCGCCCCCGGATGGAAGGGGATCGGCGAGCCGGCGCTCTGGCTTGCCAGGTCGATCTTCTCGGCTTCCTTGTGCACAGCGACGAGCTCCGGCTTCTTCTCGACCAGCGTCTTGACGATGTTGTAGGCCATCTGATCCGACATCTTGTCGTTCGTCACGAGGATGTTCCAGACATCGACCTCTTCGTTCGGCTTGTCCTGCCCCGCGTAGCTGCCCGCGGGGATCGTGCTCTTGACGTAGAGCGGCCCGTACTTCTTGTTCATCGCGTCGACGACTTCGGCGTTGTCGACGAGCTTGATCTTGATTCCCGGCGTCGCGGCGAGATCGGTGACGGCGGCGGTCGGAACGCCTCCACTCCAGAAAAAGGCATCGATCTTGCGGTCCTTGATTGCGTTGACCGATTCGGCCGCGCCGAGCCGCTCCTGCTTGATGTCCTTCTTCGCGTCGAGGCCGGTGGCCTCGAGCATGCGAAGCGCCATGATCTCGGTGCCGCTGCCGGGCGAGCCCGTCGACACGCGCTTGCCCTTGAGGTCGGCGAGCTTGGTGATCCCGGTGCCGTCGACGGTCACCACGTGCATCTTGTTGGGATAGAGGACGAGCAGCGTGCGCGCGTTGACCTTGTTGTCCTTGAACTTGTCGAGGCCCTGTGCCGCATCCCACGCGGCATCTGCCATCGAGAAGCCGACCTCGGCCTTGCCCGAGTTGATGAGCTTCAGGTTGTCGACGGAGCCGCCCGTCACCTCGGCGGTCGCCTGGAGGCCCGGCACGTACTTCGACAGCACATTGGCCATCCCGCCTCCCATCGGATAATAGACGCCGCCCGTGCCGCCGGTCGTGATCGAGATTCGCGCGGGCTGCTGCGCACCCGGGAACGACGGCAGGGACAGGACGAGCGCGGCAGCCATCAAGGCGAAGGTGCGGCGACGAAGCATCGAGGTCTCCTCCGGATTCGAGCGTTGTGGGAAAAGTCTACCCGAAACGGCCGTCGCCGGCCGCCTTCAATGCTGCGCCAGTGCGGGGAGGCTCCGCGGCGGACGCCGCTCGATCGTGCTGACGCGCGTCGGAAATGCCCCGTCCTTGCGATCGAGGAAATAGTTGCGGAGCGTGCGGGCGATCGTGCGGAAGGCGAGCGCTTCCCACGGAATCTCATCCTCGCTGAACAGCCCGACCTCGAGGCTCTCGAGGCCGGGAGCGAAGTCGAGGTCGACGAGCCGCGCTCGGAACATCACGTAGACCTGGCTGATCTGCGGCAGGCTGATGACGGTGTAGAGCGTGCCGATCTCGACGCGCGCCCGCGCTTCCTCGAGGGTTTCGCGCGCGGCGCCCGCGTGCAGCGTCTCGCTGTTCTCGAGGAAACCCGCGGGCAACGTCCACAGCCCGTGCCGCGGCTCGATTGCGCGCCGGCACAGGAGGACGCGGTCTTCCCATTCCGGCAGGCAGCCGACGACGATCTTCGGATTCTGATAATGGATCGTGCCGCACGACGCGCAGACGAAGCGCTGCAGCGTATCGCCGGCCGGAATCGAGAGGGCGATCCGGTCCGATCCGCAGTGACTGCAGAATTTCATTCACCGCATTATCCGGCGCGTCGGGATCGGGGTCCATACTGTCGGCCCCGATCCAACCTCACTCACGAGGACATGGCCATGAACCGCTCGCTTCTGCCCGACGCCGTGGAGAGCTACGTCTGCACCACGATCGCCCGTGAGACGCCTGTCCAGAAGCGGCTGCGCGCCGAGACGGCGAAGCTGCCCGAGGCCGGCATGCAGATCGGCGCCGATCTGGGCGCGCTGCTCGCGCTGCTCGTCCACGCGATCGGCGCGCGCCGTGCAATCGAGATCGGCACGTTCACGGGCTACAGCGCGCTCACCGTCGCGGCCGCGCTGCCCGCCGACGGCCGACTGGTCGCCTGCGATGTCAACGCCGAATGGACGGCGATTGGCCGCCGCTACTGGGCCGAAGCAGGCGTCATGGCGCGGATCGATCTTCGTCTCGCTCCGGCGCTCGACACGCTTGCGCAACTGCGCCGCGAGGAAGGTGCCGGCACTTTCGACCTCGCGTTCATCGACGCCGACAAGACGTCGTACGACGCGTACTACGAGGGATGCCTCGAGCTGCTCCGCGCCGGCGGACTGATCGCGCTCGACAACATGCTCTGGAGCGGAGCCGTCGCCGATCCCGGGAAAACCGATGCGACGACGAAGGCGCTGCGCGCGCTCAACGCGAAGATCGCCGCCGATCCGCGCGTCGAGTCGAGCCTGCTCACCATCGGCGACGGAGTGATGCTCGCGCGCAAGCGGTAACGCCGCCCGCGCATTCACGCGCGCAGGAAGTTCGCGCGGTAGTAACGGAGTTCCGCGATCGATTCGTAGACGTCGGCGAGCGCTTCGTGCTTGCCTTCCTTCGGCACGCCCTTCATCAGCTCGGGCTGCCAGCGCCGCGCGAGCTCCTTCAGCGTGGAGACGTCGAGATTGCGGTAGTGGAAATAATCCTCGAGCGCGGGCATCCAGCGCGCGAGGAACCGCCGATCCTGGCAGATCGAGTTCCCGCACATGGGCGATGCCTTGGCGGGCACATGCTCCCGCAGGAACGCGAGCGCCGCCGTCTCGACGTCCGCGTCGACGAGCGCGGAGGCCTTGACCCGATCGATCAGACCCGAGCGGCCGTGCGTGCTTTTGTTCCACGAGTCCATCGCGTCGAGCGCCGCATCGTCCTGATGGACGGCCCACACCGGACCCTCGGCGACCGTCGCGAGATCGCTGTCGGTGACGACCAGTGCGACTTCGATGATCCGGTCGGTGTCGGGCTTCAAGCCCGTCATCTCGAGATCGATCCAGACGAGGCGGTTCGGGTCCTGCGGCATGGGGGGAATCGAGTAGAATGGGTCGCGCATTCTCGCACATCGCACTACCGCAATCGGGGCCTTTGCCCTTCATCATGACCGCCGCCGCGCTCTTCACCGCGCTTTTTGCCGCGGCCCTGGCCGCGTGGCTCGCCGCCAAGCTCTGGCTCGCGCATCGGCAGATCCGCTTCGTCGCAGCCCATCGCGACGAAGTGCCTCGGGCGTTCGTCGACCGCATCGGGCTCGCGGCGCATCAAAAGGCCGCCGACTACACCGTGGCCCGCGTGCGCTTCTCGCGCGAAGAGATGCTGGCCGAAGCCGCGTTGCTGGTCCTGCTCACCCTCGGAGGGGGATTGGGCTTGCTGGTCGCGTGGACCGCTTCGCTCGGGCTCGGCGCGGTGGCGACGGATGTCGCGCTGGTGGTGGCCGTCGGTATTGTCGCCGGGCTCGTCGGTCTGCCGTTCTCCTACGCGTACACGTTCGGGGTCGAGGCCCGGTTCGGATTCAACCGGACCACGCGCGCCACGTGGTTCGCCGACATCGCGAAGAGCACCGCGGTCGCCGCCGCGCTGGGCATTCCGCTCGCGGCGCTGATCATCTGGCTCATGCGTGCGGCGGGCGCGTGGTGGTGGCTGTGGGCGTGGCTCGCATGGATGGCGTTCCAGTTCCTGGTCCTCGCGCTCTATCCCACCGTCATCGCGCCGCTCTTTAATCGTTTCTCGCCGCTCCCCGAGGGGGCGGCGCGCACCGCGATCGAGGCACTCCTGGCGCGCTGCGGCTTCACGAGCAAGGGGCTGTTCGTCATGGACGGTTCGCGGCGCTCGAGCCACGGTAACGCGTACTTCACGGGCTTCGGCCGCGCCAAGCGCATCGTCTTCTTCGACACGCTGCTCGAGCGTCTCGCACCGGGCGAGGTCGAGGCTGTGCTCGCGCACGAACTCGGTCACTTCCGCCTCCGGCACGTGCTGAAGCGCATGGCCTGGTCGGCGGTGGTCTCCGCGGTGGTCCTCGCGCTCCTGGCCTGGCTCGTCACCGCCCCGTGGTTCTACGAGGGACTCGGCGTTCCGGCGTCACCGGACCGGCCCGGCGTCGCGCTCGTGCTGTTCTTCCTCGCGCTGCCGGTGTTTACGTTCGCACTGGGCCCGCTCGCATCGCTGTACTCGCGCCGGCACGAGTTCGAAGCGGACGCCTTCGCCGCGCGTCACGCCTCCGCAGCCGCGCTGGTCACGGCGCTGGTGAAGCTCTGCGAGGACAACGCGACGACGCTCACACCCGATCCCGTGTACTCGGCCGTCTACGACTCCCATCCACCGGCGGTGCTGCGCATCGCCAGGCTGCAGGCGTCCTGAGGCCACGATGCCGAATGGAGGACCCATGCTGCGCCTGGCTCGAGACATTGCCGCTCTCGCGCTTTTCGCCGCGGCCTCGGCCGTGCCGGGACAGCAGCCGGCACCGTTCGCGGTCGGCGACCCCAAGGCGGGCAAGACGATTGTCGAGCGCGATTGCGTCTCGTGCCACGCGCAGCAGTTCGCGGGCGATCCCGATCGCATGTACACCCGACCCGAACATCGCGTGAAGACGCCGCAAAAGCTGCTCGCGCAGGTGCAGGCCTGCAACACCAACCTTGGCAAGGGCTACTTCCCCGACGACGAAGAGAACATTGCCGCCTATCTCAACGCTGCGTTCTACCATTTCCCGCCATGACCGACGCCATCGCGGCGCTCGCCGCGCGCTCCTGCCATCCCAACGCTCCCAAACTGGCCGACGCCGAGCTGGCCGCGCATCTCGCCGTGCTACCAGGATGGTCGCGCGCTGGCGATGCGCTCGAGAAGGAGTTCCGCTTCCCCGACTTCGCGAGGACGATCGCATTCGTGAACGAAGTCGCTGCACTCGCCGAGCGCTGTGACCACCATCCGGATCTGGGCGTCCACTACGGCCGCTGCACGGTCGCGTGGTCGACGCACAGCGCGGGCGGCATCACGCTGAACGACGTGGTCTGCGCCGCCAAGGTCGAGGTCCTGCGCGCGTGACCACGGAACGGGAGGGCGCAGCTCCCGGCGAGGGATGGGTTGTCGCCTGCCGCCGCCGCCGCTTCGTCGTTCGGCTCGATGACGATGCGGAACTCGACTGTGTGCTGAGGGGCCGCTCGCTGACGCCGGCCTGCGGCGACCGCGCGACCGTGACGCGTGTCGCCGGCGGCGGCGTGATCGAGTCGATCGCTCCGCGCCGCTCGCTCGTCTATCGCTCCGACGCCTTCAACGAAAAGCTTGTCGCAGCGAACGTGACGCTGATCTGTGGCGTGGTCGCGCCCGGGATATCGGTCGACCTGGAGCTCGTTCATCGCTGGACCGTCGCTGCGGAGGCCGAGGGGTGCGCGTTCGTGCTCGCGGCGAACAAGGCCGACCTGCCCGAATTCCCTGAATTGCTCGCGCGCCTCGAGCCTTTCGCGGGGCTTGGCTATCCGGTCGTGCCGTTGGCAGCCACGCGCGACGCGTCGCCCCTCCTCCCGTGGCTTGCGGGCGCGCATACCGTCCTCGTCGGGCAATCGGGAATGGGCAAGTCGACGATCCTGAACGCGCTCGCACCCGACGCCAACGCGAAGACCGGTGAAGTGTCCGCCGCGCTTGCCACCGGGCGGCACACGACGTCGCATTCGACGCTGCATTGCCTTCCGGCCGCGAGCGGAGGCGGCTGGATCGTCGATTCGCCAGGCATGAAGGCGTTCGGCCTCGCGCATGTCGCGCCGGACGACCTGCCGCGCGCGTTCGTCGAGCTCCGACCTTTGCTCGGCCACTGCCGCTTCCGCGATTGCCGTCACGCAAGCGAGCCCGGATGCGCGGTGCGCGAAGCCGTCGACGCAGGCCACATTGCGGCGCATCGCGTCGCGCTTTTGCACACGCTCGTCGCCGCGAGCGCGGCCGTGCGGGCGCCAGGCGCTAGGGCGCCCAGTACGCGAGCGTAAGCAGCAGCATCAACAGGAGCCAGAGCACCAGCGCGCGCCAGACAAGGCCGGTGCCGCTGGGCAGCAGGTCTCCGTCCGGCGGCTCACCCATGCCGAGCTCGGGCCGGTACTCGGTTTCACCGGCGGCGACCGGCAACGGCCCGCCGAGCACTACGCCGAGCGCCCCACCACCGCTCGCGAGAATGATGCCCGCGTGCTCGCCGCCTTCCTGCTCGGCCCAGCTCGCCGCCTGAGTGCGCCAGCACGATGCGGCATCCTCGAAATCGCCGACGATCGCGAACGACAGCGCGGTCAGCCGTACCGGAATCCAGTCGAGGAGCCACAGGAGACGCCGGGCCGGCGCACCGAAAACGGCGCGGGCTCGGACGATCGGCGTGACATCGGATCCCCGTGTATCGGCGCGCCACTGCTCGGCCAGGATCGACGCGGCGCGATACAGCACGGCGCCGGCAGGGCCAGGCAGCACCGTGAACCAGAAGAGCGCGCCAAACACCTGCCGGTACGAGTCGAGCAGCCCGCGCTCCATCGCGAGCTTCGCCACATCGGTCGTCGGCAGATCACCCGAAGCGGCGCCGCGCCACCCCGCCAGTGCGCGCCGCGCGGCGTGGAGATCGCCGTTCCTGAGCGCCACGACGATCTCCGTGTACGCGTGGCTGAATTTGCGGAATCCCATCAGAAGGTACAGCACGGCGATGTCCCACAGGAGCCCGAGCAGCGGATGCGCCGCGGCGAGCAGCCCGTGGACCCCGGCGGCGATCAGGACGGGCGGCGCGAGCGCCGCGATCACCGCGACGACGCCCTGCCGGGTCGTGCCGCCGTCGAGCTTCTCCTCGAGCCAGTGTGCGTAGGCGATGAACGCACGCTCGAGCCCCGCGCGCCAGCGAAACGCCCGCCATTGCTCGAGCCCAAGCGCGGCCAGGACAGCGATGAAGTTCACGGCCGGAAGAACTCCTTGCTGAGTTCGCGAAAGAGCGGCGTTGCCGCCTCGCCGACCCACTCGAAGGCGACCATCTCGCGCGTCACGATCCGCGCGCCCTCCTGTCGCATCCGCGCGAGCGCCGTGTCGCGATCGAATTCGCGGCGAGAGCCGACGCTCTCCGCGACGACGAACACTTCCCGCCCCTCTTCCAGCAGATCGAGCGCGGTCTGCAGGAGACAGACGTGGGCCTCGACGCCGACGATCACGACCTGCGGCCGGTCGTGGCCGGGCAGCGTGCTCAGGCACTGCGCGGCAACGGACGAGAAGTGAGTCTTGCCTCCGATCGCCTGTTCGGGCAAGAGCGTGCGGATCGCCGCGACCGTGGAACCGAGCCCCTTGGCGTACTGCTCGGTCGCGGCAACGGGAATATTCAATCGCTGCGCGATGCGCAAGAGCCACACGATATTCGCGACGACCTCGTCACGATTGCTTATCGCCGGCATCATCCGCTCCTGGACATCGACGACCAGGAGCAGGGACCGTTCGGCATCGATCAGCACGCGGTGCGCTCCATCGTCAGCTCCGGAGCTCCGGCCGATCGCGGTACTGCTCCAGTGCCTCGGGATTAGCGAGCGCTTCGGCGTTTCTGACCGGCTGCCCGTGCACGACGTTGCGCACGGCGAGCTCGACGATCTTGTTGCTCTTGGTCCGCGGAATGTCGGTCACCTGCACGACTTTCGCCGGGACGTGCCGCGGCGTCGTATGCGCGCGGATATGGGCGCGGATCTTCTCGATCAGCCGGTCGTCGAGCTTGAGCCCTTCCACGAGCTTCACGAACAGCACGACGCGCACATCGCCTACCTCGCCCGGCGGCCAGTCCTGGCCGATGACGATGCTCTCGACGATCTCGGGAAGCTGCTCGACCTGCCGGTAGATCTCCGCGGTGCCGATCCGCACGCCGCCCGGGTTCAGGGTGGCGTCGGAGCGGCCATGGATCACAAGGCCGCCGTGCTCGGTCAGCTCAACGTAATCCCCGTGGGTCCAGACGCCGGGGAAGTGCTCGAAGTACGCGGCGCGGTATTTGCTGCCGTCGGGATCGTTCCAGAAGCCCACCGGCATCGATGGAAACGGCGCCGTGCAGACGAGCTCGCCGCGCTCGCCGTTGCCGGCCGGGATGGGCTTGCCGGATTCATCGTAGACGTCGACCGCCAATCCGAGACTTCGGCACTGCAGCTCGCCGCGCCAGACAGGGAGCGTCGGATTGCCGAGCGCGAAGCAGGAGACGATATCGGTGCCGCCCGAGATCGACGACAGGCACAGGTCGTCCTTCACGCACTGGTAGACGTAGTCGAAGCTCTCGGGGGCGAGCGGGCTGCCCGTCGAGAACAGTGTGCGGAGCGCCGGCAGCTCGTAGTCCTTGCGCGGGACCACGCCCAGCTTTTTCGCGGCGTCGATGTACTTGGCAGACGTGCCGAAGTGCGTCATCCGCTCGTCCTCGGCGTAGTCCCACAGCGCGCGGCCGCGATCGATGAAGGGCGCGCCGTCGAAGAGCAAGAGCGAGGCGCGCGCCGCGAGCGCCGAGGCGAGCCAGTTCCACATCATCCAGCCACAGGTCGTGAAATAGAACATGCGATCGCCGGCTTTGAGATCGCCATGCAGCAGATGCTCTTTCAGGTGCTGCACGAGCGTGCCACCGGCGCCGTGGACGATGCACTTGGGGACGCCGGTCGTGCCGGACGAGTAAAGGATGTAGGCCGGATGGTCGAAGGGCAAGCGCGCATAGTCGATCGGGCCCGGCGCGTGCGGCGCGAGGAAATCGTCCCAGCGCGCCGCGCCACGGATGCCGTCGAGCCGGGCGATCGGCCCCCCGGACCGCTCGAGATAGGGAACGACGACGACGCGCTCCACGGTCGGCAAGCCCGCGACGATCTCGCGCACCTTGTCGACGACCGGCAGGCCCTTGCCGCTGTACCAGTAGCCGTCGACCGTGACGAGCACTCGCGGCTCGATCTGGCTGAACCGGTCGAGCACACCGCGTACGCCGAAATCCGGCGAGCAGGACGACCAGATGGCGCCGTTCGCGGTCGTCCCGAGCATGCCGATGATTGCCTCCGGCATGTTCGCGACGTAGGCGGCGACCCGGTCGCCCTTGCGCAGGCCCATGGTGCGCAGCGCAGCGGTGACGCGCGAGGCCTCATCCCGGAGCTCGCCGCGCGTCAATCGCCGCTGCTCGCGATCCTCGCCGCGGAACACGAGCGCGTCGGTCGCATCATCGGCACCCCGCGTGGCGAGCAGATTCTCGGCGAAGTTGAGTCGTGCATCGGGGAACCAGCGCGCGCCGGGCATCCGCTCGCCGTCGACGAGCGTGCGCTCGCCACGCTCGCCGATGACGCCCGCGTAGTCCCACAGCAGGCGCCAGAACGCCTCGCGCTCGTCATTCGACCACTTCCAGAGCGCGCCATAGTCCGGCAGCGGGCGGCCGGCCACGTCCTCGGCAAGGCGCGCGAAGGCCGTGATGTTGGCCTTCGCGATCCGTTCGGGGGAGGGCTGCCAGAGAGGAACGTTCGCGGTCATCGGGTCTTTCCGCCCGGGAATTATACAATTCCGGTTCCGGCGGCCGCACCGCTCCGAACGATCGGAATCCCGACATGGAACGCGAACGGATGGAATACGACGTCGTCATCGTTGGTGGCGGACCGGCGGGGCTCGCCGCGGCGATCCGGATCAAGCAGCGCGCGGCGGAAGCGGGTCGCGAGACCAGCGTCGTCGTGCTCGAGAAAGGTTCGGAGCTCGGCGCGCATATCCTCTCGGGCGCTGTGATGGACCCGCGGGCGCTGACCGAGCTTGTCCCCGACTGGAAGGAGCGCGGCGCACCGCTCAATACGCCGGTGAGCGAGGATCGCTTCTTGCTGCTCGCGCCGACGAAGGCGAGATCCATTCCCCATTGGCTCCTGCCCGCCTGCTTCGTCAATGATGGCTGCTACGTCGTGAGCCTCGCCAATGTCGTGCGCTGGCTCGGCAAGCAGGCCGAGGACCTGGGCGTCGAAGTCTTCGCCGGGTTCGCGGGCGCGGAGGTGCTGTACGACGAGCGCGGCGCAGTGCGCGGCGTCGCGACGGGCGACATGGGGATCGGCAAGGATGGCCGGTCCACCGCCAACTATCAGCGTGGCGTCGAGCTCTTGGGCAAGTACACGCTGTTCGCCGAAGGCGCGCGCGGGCATCTGGGCAAGCAGGTGATCGCGCAATATGCGCTCGACCGGAATCGGGATTCCCAGACGTGGGGACTCGGCCTCAAGGAGTTGTGGGAAGTCGATCCTGCGAAGCACGTGCCGGGGCTCGTGCTGCATTCGGCGGGCTGGCCGCTCGACTCCAGGACGTACGGCGGCGGGTTCATGTACCACTTCGAGAATCGTCAGGTCGCGGTGGGATTGGTCGTGGGCCTCGGGTACACGAACCCCTACCTCGAGCCGTTCCTGGAATTCCAGCGCTACAAGACGCATCCGGCCATCGCGGCCTTTCTCAGCGGCGGCAAGCGCATCGCGTACGGCGCCCGCGCAATCAACGCGAGCGGCCTGCAGTCACTGCCGAAGCTCGTCTTCCCCGGCGGCGCGCTCGTCGGGTGCGATGCCGGTTTCCTCAACGCGCCGCGGATCAAGGGCTCGCACGCGGCCATCAAGTCGGGCATGCTCGCGGCGGACGCATTGTTCGACGCGCTCGCCGCCGGACGCGAGCGCGACGAGCTGGCGGCGTATCCCGCGGCCTTCGAAACGTCGTGGCTGCGCGACGAACTCTACGTCGCCCGGAACTTCAAGCCGTATCTCGATCACGGCCTCTACGCGGGATCGCTGCTGTGGGGCATCGACCAGATCGTGCTGCGCGGCCGCGCACCATGGACGCTGCACCGGGACGTCGCCGACTACGAGAAGCTCAAGCCGGCGGCCGAGTGCTCACCGATCGACTATCCGAAGCCCGACGGCGTGCTGACCTTCGACAAGCTCTCGTCGGTGTTCATGTCGAACACGAACCACGAGGAAAACCAGCCCTCGCACCTCACGCTCAAGGACGCGACGATCCCGGTCGCGGTCAATTGGGCGCGCTATGCGGGACCCGAGGCGCGCTATTGCCCGGCCGGTGTCTACGAGTTCGTGCAGGGCGACAATGGCAAAGAGCGGCTGCAGATCAACGCGCAGAACTGCGTTCACTGCAAGACCTGCGACATCAAGGACCCGGAGCAGAACATCGTCTGGGTCGCGCCGGAGGGCGGTGGCGGTCCGCTGTATCAGAACATGTGAGGAGCACGGCCGGTCGAACGGGCCGTGTCTGAATCTGTCAAGTGACCAGACGCTATCGCGCCATGCCTGCATCTAGGCGAGGACGGCGCGCCGAGTGCTCCCTCATTCGACCACGGCTAGGCCCTGCGTGCTCGTGCTGGCCCAGGTTCTCGTGACGTCATAGAGACGCCCAGCGTTCCTGACGACTCGCGGCATGTAACTCTGCGGCTTGAAACGATCGATGAGAGCGTACATTGAAAGCCGGCTCACCAGGAACTGCCGCAAACCCAGCGCGAAGCCGGCTCGGTACGCAATGGGATCGAGGGCGACGCCACCGGCTGCCGACAGCGCCTTCCGATGCTGCTCGACGAGGGCCGCTAGCGCGCGATCTTCGCACAAGCGTTCGCCGGCGACGAAGCACAGAAATTCGGCCAAGTCTCGTTGGGGCAGCCCGAACGCAGCAAGTTCCCAATCGAACACGCAAAGACGCGGACCGTCGCTTGCCGAGCGCAGCGCGACGTTTCTCGGATTGAAATCGTTGTGCACCAGCGAATGAGGCAGGGCCAGCAGACGAGGCCACCAGTCGGAGAGCGTCGCAACGAGCCTCTGCTGCACAGAAGGCAGCGCGGGGCACCATTGAGCGAAGCGATGAGCGGAGTATTCCACCGCCGCGTGCCAAAGGGGAGCCAAGGCGGTCATCTGATCATTTGTCCGCTCGGGCGCGAGCCAACGCGATGCCTTCCATCCGGCGATAGGACAAAATCCTACGGACTGAATAGCCGCGAGCCCTCCGACGACCGCGGTAATCCGTCCTGCGTCCCAATCCCCCAATGATCGCCCAACATCCCGCGTATCCACCTCCTTCACGCGTTCCAGGACAATGGTCCATAGTCCTGACCGTCGGTCATGGCCAGTCCCAAAGCAGCGCGGCGAGTGCCGGCGTAGACGGGCATCGCGCAGCTCATAGAGCGCAAGCTCGCGCTCGTGACATCCGGTCAATCCAAGCTCATTCCGATATCGATGGAAGAGTCGACCCAGCCTCGCGTCGCAGAGCGTTGCCAGCTCGACGGTCAGTCCCTCCACTATCCTGTCGGCTGCCTTTGTTTTCACCAGTATGTCGAAGCGAAGCGGGGTTCGAAGCCCGGGACGCGACACTGCCAGCGCGTAGCGGCGAATGCCAACGCGCGCGCCAAGTTTTGCCGCGCAGATTTCGTTGAGAATTCCGTTTTCCGACGAGAACGGTTCCCGCTTGGCCTCGACCACCCGCAGGCCCGCCACGCGCGTCCGGCGGCGCAGCAGCGTCTGAAGTTCGGCGGCTTCGCTTGGTGCTTCCGGTCGCGCGTCCCGCGAACCCCGGCGCCAGGGCAGCAGTCCTGCGCCGCGGTACCGTTCGAAATAACGATGTAGCAGGGAGGCGTCGAGGGGAGGAACCGAAATCCCGAGCGTGCCAAGAACCTCGTGAGTGCGACGGCTACCCACACGCCGCTGATTCGATTCGAGATAGGCCTCGAACGGCCGCACCGTCTCGTCGCCAGTCGTGACGCCCTGAAAGAAGCGTCGATAGCCGTAGAGCCGGGTGCCGGCCGTGCCGCCGCGTACGAAGGCGCGATCCAGCCACTCGCTCGTTGCGACGAGCTTTACCGGGCAACCATAGAGATTCAACCACAGGACGACCTCGCGCCAGTGTCGGGCGCCTTTGTGTGTGAGATGCAGTACCTGCGGTTCGCGCGAGCGCGGTGCGGGCAGGCGCGCGAGGACCTCGGCCACGAAGTCGACGGGGACACAGTCGACGAGCCAGTCAACGTCGATTGCTATCCCACTCCTCGTGCAGCCCTCAACAAGCGCGGCAAAGACGTCCCCCAGATTCACGTCACCAGTGCGTGAGTCACCCGCGATGAGCGCTGGTCTCAGAATCGTAACCGGAAGTCCGCGCCTGGACGCTTGCCGCAGCAGGCTCTCCGCCACGCATTTGCTCTGGGCATATCCGAGTGGCATTGCCTCGGCCTGCGCGAGCATGTCGGTATTCTCGTCAATCGAACGGCCATCACCGCGCGCGAAGCACACGGCGATTGTCGAAACGAACGTCATCGGCTTTGCCCGTGCCGCACAGGCCAAGCGAATCACTTCGAGAGTGCCGAATACGTTTACCGCACGCAGCTGTCGGTAACTACGCACCCAGTTGACCTCTGCCGCGCAGTGGTAGACGGTGTCGATACTCGCCGCCAGCGAAGCAAAACGCCGCGGTTCCAAACCCAGCGCGGGTGCCGCAACGTCACCGCGCACCGCGTCGACGCGATCAAGCAATGCCCGGGTCGCGACGCCGGCCTGCGCCAATGCATCTCGCAACTTGCCTTGCGCCTCTGCATCGTCCGCGCCCCGGACAAGGCACACGATCCTGGTGTCCGTGTTCTCGAGCAGCGCGCGTGCCACGTAGCGTCCCAGGAATCCCGTGGCTCCGGTGAGGAATGCAACGTGTGCCGTCACGCGAGGAGGCAGGCGCGGCACGACGTCAGCGGGGAGCACAGCATCCTGCTGAATCAGCGCCCGTAGCGGGCGCCGGCGCGGCTCAGTGCGCGAAGCTCCGATGCCACTCCAAATAGTAGTCACGGATGCGCTCCTTGTTCGTAATGAGGTCCTCGATGCGCCAGGTCTTCGTCTCGATCGGCGACCGCACGAAGACATCGACCGATCCGGATCCTGCGCGCAAGCCGCGCCCGGGATCGATCTCCTTCGGGATCAGAATAAAGAGAGGCACAATCGGTGCGCCGAGCGCCGTGGCCAGGTGAAAAGCTCCCTTGTTGAACGCCCCGATGTCGCCGCTCGTCACCCTCTCTCCCTCGGGGCTCAGATAAACGGACTCCCCGGATCGCCTGAGCACGCGCTCCGCACGCTGGAAGATCCGCGTTCGGCGGGCCGGATCGGCCTGCGGTGCCGTCCAGAAGATGCCGATCAGATAACCGATCAAGGCCAGCGGAGGAAGCTTTCGCAGAAAACCACTCAGGAAATAGCGAGCGTTGGGCAACCCGAGCGCCACCAGCACGAAGACGTCGATTGTCGACGTGTGGTTGGAGATGTAGACCGCCTGTCCAGGAGGCAGCGGCGATTCCCGATGGACGCGCATCCGGATGCCCCAGACGCGCAGGACGCAGCGACCAAATGGAGTCACCAGCCGTTCAGAGCAGAACCGCCGGGACCGGAACGCAGTGCCGACAGACACGCAGAGCGCGGTGAGCGCGCAAACGATCATGAGCCCCAATGTCGCGGTAGCGCGAACGGAAAAGCCTACTTGGTCGCGCAGCGCGTTCATCGGGACGCACAGACTACGGTCTGCATCGCTAGGTTGAGACGGCGCTCGAAGACGAGCAGCGGTGCTAAAAGCGCCTGTCCTGCGAAATACGGATAGATCGCGTGCGACAGGTCGAGTCCGCGGCCCCTCATCAGCTTGAACGCCGCTCCCGCGAACAAATAGAAGTAGGCGGGGAATGCGCCGTAGGGCAGATAGTCGACGACCCGCAGGCGCGCCCTCTCGACCATCCGGATCAAGGTTTCGCGCGTATAGAGTACGGTATGCTGCGGCGCCTGCAGCCCGGGCCAGCGCTCTTTGAACAGATGGAACGAGACGCTGTCGAGCCTCGGTACTTCGATCAACATTCTTCCGCCGGCGGCGAGCAACTCGTGCGCGCGCGCGAGCGTGCACACAGGCTCGTAGTCGTGCTCGAGGAAGTGCCACATCGTGACGAGGTCGAAGCGGCTTCCTCCGAAATCCTGCGCGCACAGAACACCATGGCGGAATTCGATCGAGGCCATCCATGGCAGGCGACCCAGATCCTTGAAATCGACGCCTGTCCCCTGCGTCCCCGCCTCAGCGTGCGCGTGGGCGAGAAAGGTGCCTGCGCCGCAGCCGACGTCAAGCACGCGAGTGCCGGGGCCCACGCGTACGTAGCGCCGCACGAGCGCGAGCTTGTCGCGGTCAAGCTTCCCCATGGCCCACTTGTAGAGTGGAGTCAGTAGGCCCCAGTCATTCTTCTTCCGGTGCGCGATGTATTCATCGTCGTAATATCGACCGATGTGTTCGGATCGAAGCCGCGGGCTCTGGAAGGCAAGGCCGCAGGCCGTGCAAGTGACAAAGCGGAAGCGGCCGGGCTTGCCAGTGAGATCGTCTTCGGCCTCGACGAGTGGTACGCTTGCATGCCCGCCGCACAGGTAGCAGGCTACCGCCTCGAACTCGTCGGGATGCGGCGCGCCAATCATCTTGCCCAGTCCCGACGGGACTCGAGCTGTTCGTACGATACGAGCGCAACGTAGATCAGAAGCGCCGATATGAGGGTCGATGCCGCGGCCGCCTGCTCCGCCAGCAGCAGAACGAATGCCGGATACTTCAAAAGCACAAGCCGCGAGCGTAGAGCTCTTCGCGGTCCCGTAGGGTCCATCGCGCGGTAGAGCGAAGCCACACCTGCCGTCACAACGACATAGGCCCCAGCACGGATCGGCCCCTGCATGTAGGCCAGTGCCGTCGCTGCGAGCGCGAAAGAGGTACCCGCCGCGGCCCAGAGGAAACGAAGATCACCGGTGCGAACCAGCACCCGGTCAGGCGTCCAATTGCGGTCGTAGGGAATGTCCTCAAGATCGTCCCATAGACGAAATTGGACGACGAGCAGCGCGGTGGCGACGGCCGTCCACGCGGGCGAGCCATTGGCGCCGGCCGCCAAGGTTGCGCCTAGCAACGCGAGCCATAGCAACGCTACGCGCGGCTGCAGCGCGCGCGCGCGAATCCAATCGCTGAGCTCACGCACGCTGCCGCTCCACCACACCTGCGTTACCATCCACCCGCAGATATTCGTCGTTGCGAATCAGGCGGGTTGCGTCGCGGATGCCGACCACAGCCGGGATCCCATATTCGCGAGCGATTATGGCCCCGTGCGAGAGCATCCCTCCGCGCTCGACGACGAGCCCGCTGACCATGAAGAAGACGGCAGCCCACCCAGGGTCGGTCTGGCGCGTCACCAGCACTGTTCCGGCGCCAAGCGAGCCGGCAGCCGTAGCGTCAAGGACCACGGCGGCCCTTCCGGCGACCACGCCGGCGCACGCGCCAACCCCCCTGAGTACGTCATTCCCGCGCTCCTCCACGGTGGGTGCCTGATCGACCGGTGGGAACCACGTTGCGCCCGAGGCAAGCGCCAGCGTGTCCGGCGGGGTAAGCGCCTCGCAGCGCGCGAGCTCGGCGCGGCGCGCCTCGATCATCGGAGGTAGCGATGGGGCCGTCGTAACGTTGTCAGTCGCGAACGCGATGGCCTCGTCAATCGAAAGGCAGAACACGTCGCTACGGTCCACGAGCATTCCACGCGCTACCAGTTGGTCGCCTACCGCCAGCGCGACGTGGCGCAATCGGGTGTACAGCAAAGCCTGCTTCATTCGCGCCCGCTCGCGTAGTCGGATCGCGCCTTGAGTGGCCGCGAGAACAGCCCGGAAGCACGCAGCACGGTTGGGCAGCGGCAGGCAGCGCACGAGGGACGATGGCGTCAACAATGCGGCGACTCGGGAGGTCGCCTTCTCGCGCTCGCGAGCACGCCTCGCACTGACGACCCTAGGCCCGGCCCCACCTTCGCGAAGATAGGTCTGCAGCACGCCTATCACTGGCCCCGGAAGCTCGGCGGGCGTGGGCCGCGTCAGCATCAGCTCGCCTGAGTATCGAAAGCCCCACCGTTGCAGATACTCGTCCAGCTCGCCGCGGAACCTGCTGCATCCGATCGCACGAAGCGCTTCCGGCACGCGCTCGGGGGTCTCCGTGCGAAGGACCTCCAACACCGCGGGATCGTCCCGCGCGCATTCCGCCAGTGCCCAAGCCTTTCGACAGGAACGGCGCTGGCCAGTCCGGGCAGACCCTGCAGCAGCGCGCTCTCGACATGTTCGTCATCACGGATCGCAAGCCAGCGGCGAAGCAGAGTCTTGAGTAGGCCGAAGGTCACCATCGCCGCGGCATCAGCCAGCGCCGCGCCGGTCCACTGGCGCAGCCGGATCTCGAGGAAGGCGCAGAGATGCTCTCCCAAGCCTGCAAGCGAGACCTGCGCGAGTACGGCTGGGTTCGTCCGCGAGGCGAAAGCATCGACCGTGCGCTCGAAACGCCGAACGCGCGCCTGAAGCCGAATGCATTGCCATACGACCTTGAAGCCCACGACGATGCCCTCCGCGACGCGCGCCGGTGCTCTCTGCACGCTCTTGCGCGGTAGTGGTGTGCAGTTTGCTCCGGTGAACTGGTTAAAGTAGCGGGCGAGCCACGGTCCCCCGGGCGCTAGATGAAGCACCGAGTGGATGTTGCCGAGGTTGTAGTAGAGCCTGCCCGCATGCACACCCACGAGACGATCGAACGCATCCGACATCGCGTCCATGCGATCTGCCGCAACTCCGAAAGCGCTGCCGAGACCACGGAAGTACGCGGTGTAGCCACGAGGTACGAACGAGCCCAGAAACGGTGACACAGGACCGGGAAAGTTTTCCGCGATATTCGCGTTGGACCAAATCTCCGTTGCGATCGTCCCGGCGGTCGCGGTTATCGGCCGGCACTGAAGCAGCAGGACGCGCCCACCATGGTCGATGGACCACTCGATGTCCTGCGGTCCGCCGAATCGTCGCTCAAGTGAAAGCGCTTGGCGAGCGAGGTCGCGGACACCGGGATGTCGCAACGGATCGAAGCAAGCCGAGGCTTCCGCGTGCTGTTCGATATCGACCCGCAGACCGGAACGTTGTATGCGGACTCGATCCGGAGTGATCTCACCTCCGACGAGGCGATCGCCGAGGCCATCGCAGAATTCCATCAGCATGCAATCGTCACGACCTGCTGTGTCCCTGGTGAACAGCACGCCCGAGACCAAGGCATCTACCTGCTCCTGCAATATGACTGCCATGGACGCGATGCGCAGGGACAGCCGCTGCGAATATCGCAGCGCGCGCTCGTTATAGGTCGACGCCCACACACGAACGACCGCCATGCACGCGTCCTCGGGCGAGCGCACTCCCAGCACTGTGTCAAACAGCCCAGCGAACGATGCCTGTCGTGTATCCTCGCCGATCGCCGAGCTGCGTACGGCGAGTGGTGATCCCGACGCCGCAAACTTCCGAATCTGCGCTGCCACAGCTGAAGAGAGCGGAGTACGTAGGATCGACTCGCGGACTATGCGGCTGCGCGCGCTGAGCTCATCGCCCGCAAGGATCGGAAGATCCGCGATTAGACGCCGGGCTGCGTTGGCCGCTCCGCAACGCGCGACATGCGCGTCGAAGGCGGCTGTGCCGATTACTACGCCGGGCGGAGTCGGAGCGCCAGCCCTGGCGAGGCGCGCGACTCCTGCTGCCTTGCCGCCAAACCGACGCTCGTCATCGGCGTCGGTGAGCGGACGGAGAACGATCCCCCGCTTCACAGCGCGCGCGCCTTCACGCCTAAGCGATGGAGAAGGACACTGAAGGCCGCGTGCAGGCATGGACCCAACACGAGCACCCAGAGCCAGGTTTGCGGGCGTACCGGAACGAGCACGCTCGCGACGACCAAAACTCCCAGCACCGAATCGCACCGATCGACAACGAAGAAGACCACGTACAGCAGAGGGCCGGCTCCGGGCTCGCCAGGATCGATGTCGAGCTGGCGCTTGACAAAGGAATTGGGAAGCTCCGCCAACATGAAGGCAAAGCCGCAGGCGAGGCCGAGCAGCGCATACTGGACCACCGACAGTGGCCAGACGCCGGCGCCGAGCCATGCAGAGAGTGACTCGCGTGCACCACCGAGCAACGCGAACGCTGCCGCGGCGGCAAGCGGCATCGCGACGAACCCTAGCACTCGCTTGTTGTCACCGAATAGCCTTCGTCCGCGCACCGTGAAGCCGAAATCGACCGGTTGCGCGAGAAGGCGCCATCGAGTGCTTTTCAGCCACGCGACGTGCACGCAGCCGGCGAGGCTCATCGCTAAGACCAAGAAGAGTGCGGCCGCGCCTGGATCCGGTGCGTCTGAGCTCACAGCGCGGCTCCCGTGTCATCACGGTGCCTGAAGAGGAAATCGACGCCCGACAAGCGCTTCGCAGCACGGATCCAATTGATCCAGTCGACCTCGTTCGGCACGCGCCACGCGATCCGTGACAGCAGATAGCCCGGAACGTTTGGATACATGTGATGCAGCCCGTGCTGGTCGAAATGCATGAGCAGTACCGACAGGGCGCGCGGCAGGCGCAGCGAACGCGTGAATTGCGCCTGCTCGAGCGGCGCAACCGGTTGCACCGCCCTCCCACCGCTCAGCTGTTGGCGAAGGTGCGTGTGCTGACTGAGCAGCAGAACGTCCTCGGCGACCAGTGACAGAATCAATGCCGGGCCGACGAGCGCGATGACTGAGACTGGCCCAACATATGCCAGAACTAAGGCATACGCCCCGGCCTGCATTGCGACGTCGATGCGGATCGTCCTCCGCACCGAAGGCTCGCGGATAAACGATGTAATTCGTCGCAGGTTCCAATAGTTCTGAACACGGTAGACAACCGAGAACAGCGGCAGCCAGGTGCGCCACGCGAAGTTAGTGGCCGCGGCCTCCCAGAGCCGGATTTCACGAGGTACGAGTGATGCGGTCGTCGCGTCGAGATCCTGCCATCCAGTAAAGCGGTGGTGGCGAGCATGGATGTGCTGCCAAGAATGGAACGGGATCAGAGCCACGAAACCGGCGCAGTGTCCGATCAGCCGGTTTGCTCGACGGCTCCCGAACAGCGTGCGATGCCCCGCTTCGTGCAGCAATACGAAGGCATGAACGAAGACGACCGCGAGGAGCGCTTGAGCCGCGAGGTAGGCCGGCCAGGAGGGCTGCAAGGCGAGGGCGATGCCGCCGGAGAGCGCCAACAAACTGCCCAGCGTGTGGACCACGGCGTAGGCCGGCCGGGGCCGCAGGTGTGCTACCGAAGCGGGCGCAGGCGGCGTGGCTGCCCCGGGGCGTTCGATGCCTTGCGTTCGGATCATCGCAGCGCGCCGCGTGGAGGAGCCTCCAGATCGGAGGGACACACTCGAGCGCTCCAACGCATTGTGTCCAATGCCCCGGGGAAAGTCTCGCCAGATGCTACCGGCGGAAGCGAACGGCGCTACCTGCGCTTGCGCGGGCGGGGTCGCGTCCCTGTCGCGTGGGGATCGAGCATCGGGTTGAGCAGCCGACCCGCAGGAACCGGCGCCTGATCCTTCCGCCGCAGCGCGCGAAACGCGCGCGGCTCCCACGGCCGCATCGCGATCAACATGCTCGCGCCGTGACGCTCCGAGAGCGGCAGCGCCCGATCGGCCGCGTGAAGGTCGGCGAAGTCACCGGCGACGCGCCGCATCCGTGCGGTCACTTCGGCCGAACTACCGCGCGACAGCATACCGTTGACGAAGAGGAACAGTTCGCCGGGCCGATCAAATTTGCTCGACAGGAATTCGGACTCGACGCGCTCTCTAAAGTAGCGCTGGATCGGCCCGCCGGGAAGCCACGAGAACGTTCGACTGATCAGCGAGCGGATGCGGTTGTCAGGGCCCAGCCCGATGATCTTCCGCCGGTCCAGCCGCGCAAGGCAGCGCACGCACTCGGCCTCGGGAATCTCGTAGGTATCGACAATCTGCCGGAACGTCCAGTTGCCGACAGCGCAGAGAGCGACCAGCATCAGCGTCGGATCCGAGACGATCTCGCGTTCCTGCTCGGCCGAGAGATGCGACATCCCCACTTCTTCGGCGTTGGCCTCGTGCGCGAGTTCGCCGAAATCAACCCCCGCGATACGGCAGACGTCCTCGAGCCTCTGCAACGTGAAGTCGCGGCGCGAGAACATCCGCTTCACGCTCGCTTCGCTTAGACCAAGGCCTGCGGCAACGGCGGCGTACGTGATGCCCCGTCCCTTCAGGATCCGCTTCAGCGTATCCACGAGCGCGATCGCGTGCATCGGTCCCTCCCCGGCACCCTCGACGCGGGGTGTCGCCGCTATTGAACCATGCCGCGCGTCCCCGCGCTGCGGACTCTAGGCCGCCCCCCACAGCCACGCCGCGCCACGCACGCCAGAGGAGTCGCCGTGCCGATGTCGGACAAGGCGGGTGTCGACGCGGTCGGAGAACACCCACGCGTCCCAAAGGCGCGGCACGCTCGCGTACAGACGATCGACGTTCGACATCCCGCCGCCCAGCACGATCACGTCAGGATCGAGGACATTGATCACGTGCGCGAGCGAGCGCGCGAGCCGGTCTTCGTAGCGGGCGAATGTCGCCTCGCACGCGGCATCTCCCGCGGTGGCGCGGGACACGATGGCCACAGCCTCGAGCGACGAACCCGTCGCGCGCTGATGCTCGTTCTCCAGGCCCGGTCCCGACACGAACATCTCGATGCAGCCTGCGAGACCGCAATAGCATCGAGGGCCCGGTCGCTCGTCGTCGCGCGGCCAGGGCAGCGCGTTGTGCCCCCATTCGCCGGCGATTCCATTCGGACCCTCGAGCACGTGACCGCGCACGACAATGCCCGCGCCGACGCCGGTGCCGAGGATGACACCGAACACGACCTCCGCGCCTTCGCCCGCCCCGTCGATCGCCTCGGACAGCGCAAAGCAATTCGCGTCGTTCGCGATGCGCACCTCGCGTCCGAGCGCACGCTCGAGATCATGCTTGATCGGCTGGCCGTTGAGGCATACGGAATTCGAACCTCGCAAGAGCGCCGTGGCGCGCGAAATCGATCCCGGGGTGCCGACCCCGACGGTCGCGACGACGCCGAGCTCGCCTTCGACCTCACGGACGAGTCGCGCCATCGCCTCGAGCGTTGCGCAGTAGTCGTCCCGCGGCGTCGGGATCCGGCGGCGCACGAGCTCGACCCCGCTCGCGTCGAGAGCGACGATCTCGATCTTGGTGCCGCCGAGATCGAGGCCCATGCGGATGCGCCGTTCTTCGGTCGCCATGAGAGGAGGATCGCGGACGCGCGACTCTGGCACGAGCGCGCTCATTGCGCAATCGAGCACACAGCGCAGCGGGCTGCTAGACTCCGTGTATGAGCCAGGAATCCCTCGCGGCCGTCGCGGGCGACCAGGCCGAGCATGGCACGGCCGCCGTTCCTGCCGCTGCCGCCGCGATGCCGGTACCGGTCGCCGCGTTTCGCGGGACGGTCCTTGAAAAACTTACCTACATGGTCGGCAAGGACCCGGCGCATGCCCGTGAGCACGACTGGTACGTCGCCACGGCGCTTGCCGTGCGCGATCAGATCGTCAACCGCTGGATGGACGCGACCCGCAAGACGTACCGCGACGGTCGCAAGCGTGTCTACTACTTCTCGCTCGAATTCCTGATCGGCCGGCTCTTGTTCGAGGCGCTCGGCAATCTCGGCCTCACCGCGGTGGCGCGCGAAGCGCTGCGCGATCTCGGCGTCGACCTCGACCGGCTGCGCAAGCTCGAGCCCGACGCCGCGCTCGGCAACGGCGGCCTGGGCCGGCTTGCCGCGTGCTTCATGGAAAGCATGGCGACGCTCGCGATTCCCGCGCACGGCTACGGCATCCGCTACGACCACGGCATCTTTCGCCAGGTGCTCCGCGACGGCTGGCAGGTCGAGCTGCCCGAAGAGTGGCTGTCCTCGGGCAATCCTTGGGAATTCGAGCGGCCTGAGGTCGCCTACACCGTCGGCTTCGGCGGCACCGTCGACGTCATCGAGTCGGACGCCGGCACCCGCTATGCGTGGCGCCCCGCGGAGACCGTGAATGCCGTTGCCTACGACACGCCGATCGCCGGCTGGCGGGGCCGCCATGTGAATACTCTGCGCTTGTGGTCGGCGCGCGCGATGGACCCGATCTCGCTCGAGGAATTCAATCGTGGCGATCACGTCGGCGCCCTCGCGGACCGCGTACGCCTCGAGGCAATCTCGCGCGTGCTCTACCCGAGCGACGAGACCGCCGCCGGCCACGAGCTCCGGCTGCGCCAGGAATTCTTTTTCGCCTCGGCGTCGCTGCAGGACCTCCTGCGGCGGCACAAGGCGCAGCATGGCGAGCTGTCGACGCTCTCCGACCACGTCGCGATCCAGCTGAACGACACGCACCCGGCGATTGCGATTCCCGAGCTCATGCGTCTGCTCGTCGACGAGCACGGGATGCCGTGGGAGCTCGCGTGGACGATCACGACGTCCGTGTTCAACTACACGAACCATACGCTGCTGCCGGAGGCGCTCGAGACCTGGGATGTGCCGCTGCTCGAGGGCCTCCTGCCCCGGCACATGCAGATCATCTACCTCATCAACGCGCTGCACCTCGACCATCAGCGCACGCAAGGTCGCGACGACGACGCGTTCCTCGCATCGGTATCGCTGATCTCGGAGAACGACAGCCGCCACGTGCGGATGGGACCGCTCGCCTTCCTGGGGTCGCATCGTGTGAACGGCGTTTCGGAGCTGCACACCGAGCTGATGCGTAACACGGTCTTCCGCGACCTGCACACACTCTACCCGGACCGCATCGTCAACAAGACCAACGGAATCTCGTTCCGTCGCTGGCTCATCCACGCGAATCCGGCCCTGACGGCGGTCATCACCGACGTCATCGGCCCGCGCTTCCTCGACGATGCGACGCATCTGGAAGAGCTCGTGCCGTATGCCGACGATTCCGCGTTCCGCGAGCGCTGCCTGGAAGTGCGTCGCGCCAATAAGGTCGCGCTCGCGCGGCTCATCGCGGAGCGGCTCGGCATCGGCGTCGATCCCGACGCCATCTTCGACGTCCAGATCAAGCGGATTCACGAGTACAAGCGGCAGCTCCTGAACCTGCTCGAGACGATCGCGCTCTACAACGCCATCCGCGCGCAGCCGACCCACGGTTGGGCGCCGCGCGTCAAGATCTTCGCCGGCAAGGCGGCAGCCGGCTATCACCAGGCCAAGCTCGTCATCAAGCTCGCGAGCGACGTGGCGCGGCGTCATCAACAACGACCCCGCGGTCCGCGGCCAGCTCAAGGTCGTGTTCATGCCGAACTACAACGTGAGCCTCGCCGAGGCCATCATTCCCGCGGCCGATCTTTCCGAGCAGATCTCCACGGCGGGCATGGAGGCTTCCGGCACCGGCAACATGAAGCTCGCGCTGAACGGCGCGCTCACGATCGGGACACTCGATGGCGCGAACATCGAAATCCGCGAGCGGGTGGGTGCCGACAACCTGTTCATCTTCGGGTTGACGGCGGAGGAAGTGGCCGCCCGGCGAGCGGCAGGTCTCGATGCGACCGAGACGATCGCCAACTCGCATGCGCTCACCGCGGTGCTCGACGCCGTCGAGGCGGGAGCATTCTCGCCGGCGGACCGCGGGCAATATCGCGTCATGGTCAAGAACGTCCGGCATCACGACTACTTCATGATCGCCGCGGACTTCGAGCCGTATCGCGCCGCGCAGCGCAGTGTCGCCCTTCTCTGGAAGGATCAAGCCGCGTGGTGGCGGCGGAGCGTCCTCAACACCGCGCGGATGAGCTGGTTCTCGGCGGACCGCGCGATTCTCGATTATGCAGGCGAGATCTGGAAAACCCAGCCGGGCACCGATTGAGAAGCCTGCGCCAGCCCGCACCGCCTCCGCGCAGGAGATCGCCGCCATCGTCGAGGGGCGGCATCCCGACCCGTTTGCGTTGCTCGGACTGCACGATGTTGAAGGCGCGGCGCTGATCCGCGCGTTCGTCCCCGGCGCCGAGCGGGTCGACGCCCTGACGCGCGAAGGCGAGCTCCTCGGCAGTCTTGCGCGGCGGCACGACGCCGGGTTTTTCGAAGGCACGGTGGCGCGGCGCGGTCGCTACGTTCTGCGGGCGACCCGAGGCCGCGACACGTGGCGTGTCGATGATCCGTACGCCTACGGTGCCGTGCTCGGCGCGATGGACGACTGGCTCCTGGGCGAAGGCACGCACGAGCGTCTCTACGACCGGCTCGGGGCGCACGTCATCGAGCACGAAGACACGGCCGGCGTCCACTTTGCCGTGTGGGCGCCGCATGCGCGCCGCGTCTCCGTCGTCGGCGACTGGAACGAATGGGACGGCCGCCGGCACACGATGCGCAAACGGGTCGATACGGGCGTCTGGGAAATCTTCGTTCCGGCGCTCGGCACTGGCACGCTCTACAAGTACGAGGTCGTCGGCGCCGACGGCATGCTGCTCCCGCTTAAGGCGGATCCGGTCGGTTTCGGGGCCGAGCTGCGGCCATCGACGGCGTCGGTCGTGCGCGACCTCAGTGAGCTCGCATGGAGCGACGGCGAGTGGATGGCGGAACGCGCCACGCGCGATCCGCGCCGCTCACCGATGTCGATCTACGAGGTGCACCTGGGCTCGTGGCGGCGTCCCGTCGTCCATCGTTTTCCGACCTACGACGAGCTTGCTGAAACACTCGTTCCGTACGCGGTCGAGATGGGATTCACCCACCTCGAGCTCACGCCCATCACCGAGCATCCGCTCGACGCGTCGTGGGGCTACCAGCCGATCGGCCTGTTCGCGCCGACGTGCCGCTATGGTGATCCGGCAGGCTTCGCCCGCTTCGTCGATCGCTGCCACCGTGCCGGGCTCGGCGTGCTGCTCGACTGGGTACCTGCGCATTTTCCGGTCGACCGCCACGGTCTCTCGAGCTTCGACGGGACCGCGCTCTACGAGCACGCCGATCCGCGGCAGGGCTTCCATCCCGACTGGAACACCGCGATCTTCAATTTCGGACGCCGCGAGGTGGTGAACTACCTGATCGCGAGTGCGCTGTTCTGGCTCGACCGCTACCACGTCGACGGCTTGCGCGTCGATGCGGTCGCCTCGATGCTCTACCTCGACTATTCGCGCAAGCCCGGCGAATGGGTGCCCAATGCGCAAGGGGGCAATCAAAACCTCGATGCCGTTGCTTTCCTCCGTCATTTGAACGAAAAAGTCCATGCGCTCCACCCGGGCGTTTTGATGATTGCCGAGGAGTCGACCGCGTGGCCGGGCGTCTCGCAGCCACCGTGGAACGGCGGCCTCGGTTTCGGCTTCAAATGGAACATGGGGTGGATGCACGACACGCTCGAATACATGAAGCACGATCCCGTGCATCGGCGCTGGCACCACGATCAGATCACGTTCGGCCTCCTGTACGCGTTCAGCGAGAACTTCGTGCTGCCGCTCTCGCATGACGAAGTGGTCCACGGCAAGGGCTCGCTCATCGCGCGGATGCCCGGCGACGCATGGCAGAAGTTCGCGTCGCTGCGCGCTCTCTACGCCTTCATGTGGGGGTACCCGGGCAAGAAACTGCTGTTCATGGGCCAGGAATTCGCGCAGGGCCCCGAGTGGAATGCCGACGCAAGCCTCGACTGGGCGGCGCTCGACATCGACTGGCATCGCGGCGTTCGCGCACTGGTCCGCGACTGCAACCGCGCCTATCGCAGCGTTCGGGCGCTGCACGAGCGCGATTGCGAGCCCGAGGGCTTCGCCTGGATCGACGCCGGCGCGGCCGAGATGAGTGTGTTCGGATGGCTGCGCAACGGGGGCGACGGAGCCGCGCCGGTGGCGGTCGTGTCGAACATGACACCCGTTCCTCGCGACGGCTATCGCATCGGCCTCCCGCGGCCCGGCGCCTGGCGCGAGATCCTGAACACCGACGCCACGGACTACGGCGGATCGGGACGGGGCAACTTCGGCCGCGTCGTGGCCGAGCCCATTCCGATGCACGGTCAGCCGTTCTCGGCAGCGCTGTCGCTACCGCCGCTCGCGACGACGTGGTTCGTCCAAGGAGGCTGACGTGGAAAAGTCAAGCTATTCGGCGCCGCTCTCGCGCTCGGCGATGGCGTATGTGCTCGCCGGGGGGCGCGGCTCCAGGCTCATGGAACTGACCGAGCATCGCGCCAAGCCGGCCGTGCCGTTCGGCGGCAAGACCCGCATCATCGATTTCGCGCTGTCGAACGCGCTCAATTCCGGCGTGCGACGTATCGCGGTGGCGACGCAGTACAAGGCGCACAGCCTGATCCGGCACCTGCATCGCGGCTGGAGCTTTCTGCAGCCCATGCGCAACGAAAGCTTCGACATCCTCCCGGCGAGCCAACGCGTGTCGCCCGACCAGTGGTATGCCGGCACCGCCGACGCCGTGTTCCAGAACATCGACATCATCGACAGCTACGGCCCCGAGTACCTGATCGTCGTGGCCGGCGATCACATTTACAAGATGGACTACGAGCGCATGCTCGTTCAGCACGTCGACGACGACGCCGACGTCACGATCGCCTGTGTCGAGGTGCCGGCCGCCGAGGCGACCGGGCTGGGCGTCATGCACGCCGACGCGAGCGACCGTATCGTTTCGTTCGTCGAGAAACCCGAGGTTCCGCCCGAAATGCCGGACCGGCCCGGATGGACGCTCGCCAGCATGGGCATCTACGCGTTCCGGCGCACGTTCCTGCACGAGCAGCTGCGGCGCGACGCGATGGATCCCCACTCGGGTCGCGACTTCGGGCGCGACATCATTCCGTTCCTCGTGCACAACGGCAAGGCCGTCGCACACCGCTTCACGCGATCGTGCGTGCGTTCCGAGGCCGAGACCGAGACCTATTGGCGCGACGTCGGCACCGTCGACGCGTATTACGAAGCGAACGTCGATCTCACGGACACCGTTCCCGCACTCGACCTGTTCGACCAGGATTGGCCGATCTGGTCGTACGCCGAGATCACGCCACCGGCGAAATTCGTGCACGACACCGACGGGCGCCGGGGCGAGGGCATTTCGTCGCTTGTCTCCGGTGGCTGCATCGTGTCAGGATCGACGGTGCGCCGCTCGCTCCTGTTCACCGGCGTGCACGTCCATTCGTACGGCATCCTGGAGAACGCAGTGGTCCTGCCCTACGTCGAGATAGGACGCCGCGCCCGCCTGCGCGATGTCGTCATCGATCGCGGCGTTCGCATTCCGGCCGAACTGGTGATCGGCGAAGACCCCGAGCTCGATTCGCGGCGTTTCCGCCGTACCCCGAAGGGCATCTGCCTCGTGACCCAGGCGATGATCGATCGGCTGTACCGATGAAGGGGGCGTTGCGGTGAGCAGGCGCCGGGTGCTGTCGGTTGCCTCGGAGATCTATCCGCTCGTCAAAACCGGTGGCCTTGCGGACGTGGTCGGAGCCCTGCCGCGCGCGCTCGCGCGCGAAGGCATCGAGATGCGCACGCTCGTGCCCGGGTATCCAGCCGTGCGCGAGGCGCTCGATGGCGCCGAGACCGTCCACACCTTCCCCGATCTGCACGGTGGATCCGCGCGCCTGCTCGCGGGGCGCGCCGCCGGCCTCGAGCTGTTCGCGCTCGACGCACCGCATCTTTACGCGCGGCCCGGCAACCCCTACACCAGCCCCGACGGCAAGGACTGGCCCGACAACGCGCGGCGCTTCGCCGCGCTCGCGCAGTGCGCGGCCGCAATCGCGCGCGGCGCCGTCGCAGCTTTCACGCCGCAGGTCGCGCACGCACACGACTGGCAGGCGGGGCTCGTTCCCGCGTACCTTCGCTTCGGGCCGCGCTGCGCCTGCAAGTCCGTGCTGACGGTGCACAACCTTGCCTTCCAGGGCACGTTTCCACGCGAGCTCCTGGCCCCGCTCGGATTGCCGCCGGCGTCGTTCGGCGTGGACGGCGTCGAGTACTACGGCTCGATCGGCTACCTCAAGGCAGGTATTGCACTGGCGGATCGCATCACCACGGTGTCGCCCACCTACGCGGGGGAGATCCGCACGGCGGACGCGGGGATGGGGCTCGACGGTCTCCTGCGCAAGCGCGCCGACCGGTTGTCGGGAATCCTGAACGGCATCGACACCGATGTGTGGAACCCCGCAACCGATCCCCACATCGCGGCCCGCTTCGATCCGCACCGGCTGGGCGAGCGCGTGGCCAACAAGGCGGCGCTGCAGACGAGGCTCGGCCTCGCGACCGAACCCGGCGCGCTCGTCTTCGGCGTGGTGAGCCGGCTCACGTGGCAGAAGGGAATCGACGTGATCGTCGAGGCGCTTCCGGTCCTCCTCCGCGGCCGCACGCAGCTCGTGCTGCTCGGCGCGGGTGACGCTCCGCTCGAGCAGGCCCTCAAGACAGCGGCGCGCGAGCACGCCGGGCGCGTTGGCGTGGTGCTGGGCTACGACGAAGCGCTCGCGCATCAGATTCAGGCCGGGATCGATGCGCTGCTCATGCCGTCGCGCTTCGAGCCATGCGGACTCACGCAGCTGATTGCGCTGCGCTACGGCGTGATTCCCGTCGTCCCGCGTGTTGGTGGCCTCGCCGATACGGTGATCGACGCGAACGAGATGGCGCTCGCGAGCGGCGCGGGAACGGGCGTGCAGTTCTCGCCCGTGTCGCGCGAGCAGCTCGAGCTCGCGATTGCGCGCGTGCGCGGCCTCGCCCGGAACCGCGCGACGTGGCGCCACCTGCAGACGCGGGCGATGGCGACCGACGTGAGCTGGAGCCGCCCGGCGCGGCGCTACGCAGCGCTCTATCGCGAGCTTGCGGCACCGCTACCGCACTAGCATGCACGCCCGGTCCGGCCCGAGCGCCCCCGAGCCGCTGGGCCTCACGCTCCAGGACGGCGGTGCCCATGTCGCCGTCCACTCGCGTCATGCGACGTCGATCGATCTCTGCGTCTTCGACGACACTGGCGTCTCGGAGCTCGCGCGGGTCCGGCTGCCCCAGCGTTCCGGCGACGTCTTCCACGGCTTCGTCGACGGCATTGTCGCCGGCACGCGCTACGGCCTGCGCGCGCACGGACCGTGGGATCCGCGGGCAGGCCACCGCTTCAATGCTGCGAAGCTGCTCGTCGATCCGTACGCACGGGCGCTGGATCGGCCGTTCGCGTACGACCCGGCGTTGTCCGGTGCAACGGCCGATCCGCTCATCGCCGATCCGCGCGACACGGCCATGCTCGTGCCAAAAGCCGTCGCGACCAGGAGTTCAGAACCGCCATTAGCGGCGCGGCCGCGCATCCGCTGGGCGGACACGATCGTCTACGAGCTGCACGTCAAAGGCTTTACGCGCCTGCATCCCGACGTGCCCGAGGCAATTCGTGGGACGTGCGCGGGGCTCGCGCATCCCGCGGCGATTGCGCATCTCGTGCGCCTCGGCGTGACGACGGTCGAGCTGATGCCGATCGCCGCGACGATCGACGAGCGCCATCTCTGGCAGCGGGAACTGACCAATTACTGGGGATACAACCCGGTCGCGTGGTTCGTGCCCGACCCGCGGCTTGCGCCGGGAGGCATCGCCGAACTGCGCCAGACGGTCGATGCTTTGCACGCGGCGGGGCTCGAGGTCGTACTCGACGTCGTGCTGAACCACAGCGGCGAAGGCGACGCCCTCGGTCCGACGCTGTCACTGCGCGGCCTCGACAACGCGACGTACTACCGCCTCGATCCGGGCGATGCGGCACGTTACGTCGACGACGCGGGTACCGGCAACACGTTGGCGCTCGAGCGCCCCGGCCCCATGCGTCTCGCGCTCGACGTGCTGCGGTACTACGCAGAGCATGCGGGGGTCGACGGTTTCCGTCTCGATCTCGCGGTCACCCTCGCCCGTCGCGACGGCGCATTCGATCCGGATACGCCGCTGCTGCGCGAGATCGCGCAAGATCCGCTGCTGCGCGAGCTCAAGTTCGTCGCCGAACCTTGGGACCTGGGGCCGGGGGGCTATCGACTCGGCGCATTTCCGGACTCGTGGGGCGAATGGAACGACCGCTATCGCGACGACGTGCGGCGGTTCTGGCGCGGCGAGCCCGCTCACGTCGGACGCCTCGCGACGCGTCTCGCGGGCTCGGCCGATGCTTTCGGTGCACCGCGCCGGCCGTCGTGCTCCGTGAACTTCGTCACTGCGCACGATGGCTTTACGCTGGCGGACCTCGTCTCCCACGTGACCAAGCACAACGAGGCGAACGGCGAAGGAAATCGCGATGGCGCGGAATTGAATTGGTCCTGGAACTGCGGCGCGGAGGGAGCGAGCCGCAATAGGGAAGTGATCGCCGCGCGCAAGCGCGATGTACGCAGCCTGCTGGCTACGTTGCTGCTCTCGCGTGGAACGCCGATGCTCGCGATGGGCGACGAGCTGGGTCGAACGCAACAGGGCAACAACAACGCGTACGCCCATGACGATGGGCTGACGTGGATCAACTGGGAACGGGCCGACGAAGAGCTCATCGGTTTCGTCGCGGCGCTCATCGCGCTGCGGCGCCGCCACCCCGCGCTGCGGGCGGACCGATGGCTCGAAGGCACGCCGCGGGACGCCACGGGCCTGCTTGACGTCGACTGGCGGCGCCCCGACGGTCGGCCGATGACGACAGATGACTGGAGCCGCGCCGATGCGCGCGCTCTGGTCGCCGCGTTGTACTCAGCTACGGATCGCGTGGTCGTCGCGTTCAACGCGGGCAACGCTCCCGTGCCGGTCGTCTGGCCCGCGCCGCGGCCCGGGTACGAATGGCGCGCGGCGCTCGATACCTCGGAAGCGCCGGCCCATGAGCCGTCCGGTGCTATCGCGTCGCGCGCGGTCGTCGCGCTCGTCGAGGAGCGCTCCCCACGCTCAAGCCGTCCCGCGGGTATCGGTGCCGCCGCGCTCGATGAGCTGGCCACTGCCGCGGGGATCGAACCCTTGTGGTATGACATAGCGGGCACCCGGCATGAGGTTACGCCCGATACCAAGCGCGCGTTGCTCGCGGCGATGGGACTGGGCGTCGCTACGACGGCGGATGCACGGGACCGCTTGCGTTCGCTCGTACAGCGCGCGACCGACGTCGTGCCCGCGCGAGTGGGCGCCTGGCTCCCCGCGTCGCTTGCGGCAGGCGAGCGTCGCTTCGGCCTGGCGGCGCAACTCTATGCGCTGCGCCGTCCCGGCGATCAGGGCATCGGCGATTTCAGCACGCTCGCTTTGGCCGGCGTCGCGACCGCGCGTGCGGGCGGCGCGCTGGTCGGCATCAATCCGTTGCATGCGTTGTTTCCCGCAGACCGGGAGCGCGCAAGCCCCTATCACCCTTCGGACCGACGCTTCCTCGACCCGATCTACATCGACGTGATGCAGGTCCACGACCTCGAGCGTGCGCAGCCCGCCTACGCTGCCGCGCAACCGGCGTTCACCGCGCTCGCCGCGCGGAGCGACATCGATTACACCGGCGTCTGGCAGGCAAAGCTCGCGGTGCTGAACGCTTGCTTCGCGGCGTTCGAGGTGCGGCCCAGGAACGACCCGCGGGTCATCGAGTTCGAGCGCTTTCGCGCGGCGGGTGGCGACGCGCTCCAGAGCTTCGCCCGCTTCGAGGCCATCGCCGCTGCGCATCCTGGAGTGCCCTGGCAGCGCTGGCCCGCCGGTTTGCGGCATCCGGACAATCCGGAAGTCCGCGCATTCGCTGCCCGTGACCCACGCGCGGTTCGCTTTGCCTTGTATCTGCAGTGGCTTGCCGATCGCCAGCTCGAGGATGCCGCCGGCGCCGCGCGCGCCGCGGGGCTCGAATTCGGCCTCTATCGCGATCTCGCGGTCGGCGCGGCACCGGACAGCGCCGAGACGTGGTCGCAACCACTGGCCTTCGCGGCAGGTGCGTGGATCGGCGCGCCCCCCGATCCCTTCGCCGCGGCAGGGCAAAACTGGGGCCTGCCGCCGCCGATTCCGCACGCGATGACCGCAGACGGCTATGCGGGATTCCGCGCGCTCGTGGCGGCGAACATGCGTCACGCAGGCGCACTGCGCATCGATCACGTGATGGCTCTTTACCGGCTGTTCTGGATTCCCGACGGCGCGTCGGCGCGCGACGGCGCTTACGTCCGTTACCCCTTCGAGCAGCTCCTGGACGTTGTCGCCAGTGAGAGCGTTGCCGCTCGCTGCCTCGTCATCGGCGAGGACTTGGGCACCGTGCCCGATGGTTTACGTGAGCGGCTCGCCCAGGCGAATGTGCTGTCGTACCGTGTCGTCTGGTTCGAGCGTGACGACGCCGGCTTCACCGATCCCGCCCGCTATCCAGCGCAAGCGGCCGCGTGCGTGACGACTCACGATCTGCCGACGATCGCCGGCTGGTGGTCGGGCGCGGACGTCGCGGAGCGATACGCGCTCGGCCTCGGCGACACCGAGGACGAAGGCGCCGCGTTGCAGGCGCGGGGCGACGACAAGGCCCTGCTCGCGAACGCCGTTCGGCGCGCCGGCATCGGCGTGGATCCTCTGCTCGATTCCGATCGCGCGCCCGATGTCGAAGTGATCGCTGCGATCCACGGCTTCGCAAGCGCCGCGCGCTCGGCGCTCTTCCTGGTCCGCGCCGAGGACCTCGCCCTCGAAACCGCGGCCACCAACGTTCCGGGAACGGATCGGGAACGCGCGAACTGGCGTCGCAAGCTTGCCGTCGGCACCGCCGATCTCTGGACTTCGCCGACAGGCGTGCTGATGCTGGCGGCGTGCGCGAATCGCCAGCGTCCTGGGGGCACGACCGGCTGACGTCGCGGTGTTCGACCGCGCGCATGCTGTAATATTTCGGTAACAATTCCCTCTGGGAGACCTTCGATGTCAGAACGCGCGCGCCTGGCGCTTGCTGTCGCTGCCTTTGCGATCCTCGCCGGATCGCCTGCCGCCGCGCAGAATCAGCTGAACGTCATCTGCTCGGTGCAGGCCGAATGGTGCAATCTCGTCGCTGTCGAATTCGAGAAGGAGACCGGCATCAAGACGACGATGACGTTGAAGGGGTCCGGCGAATCGATGGCCCAGCTCGCCGCGGAGAAAGCCAATCCGAAACTCGACGTCTGGTTCGGGGGCACCGGCGACCCGCACCTGCAGGCCGCCGAGCAGGGATTGACCGAGGAGTATCGCTCGCCGCTGCTCCCGCAGTTGCAGCCATGGGCGCAGAAGCAGGCCGAGCAGGCGAAATACCGCACGGTCGGCCTCTACCTCGGCGTGCTCGGCCTGGGCTACAACACCGAGCTCCTCGCAAAGAAGAAAGTGCCGGCGCCGGCCTGCTGGAAGGATCTCGCGAAGCCCGACTATGCGAACGACGTGCAGATGGCGAACCCGAACGCTTCGGGCACCGCGTACACGGCAATCGCGACGCTCGTGCAGGTGTTCGGCGAGGAGGAGGCGTTCAAGCTCTTGAAGGCGATGCACAAGAACATCACGAACTACGCTCGGCAGGGCGTCGGTCCGATCAAGGCGACCGCGCGCGGCGAAAACCTGGTCGCCGTCGCGTTCATCCACGACGTCGTTACCGAGGCGCAGGCGGGCTTCCCCGTCAAGAGCGTCGCTCCGTGCGAGGGCACGGGCTACGAGATCGGCTCCATGTCCATCGTCAAGGGCGCGCGCAACCTCGACAGCGCGAAGAAGTTCGTCGACTGGGCGCTCACACCCAAGGCGCAGGCGCTGGGTGCGCAGGCGAAGCAATTCCAGCTGCCGTCGAATACCGGGTCGCCGATCTCGCCGCTCTCGCCCAAGCCGTCGGAGATCAAGCTCATCAGCTACGACTTCGCGAAATACGGCGCATCGGCCGAGCGCAAACGGCTGCTTGAGCGCTGGGACCGCGAAGTCGGCAGCCAACCGCGGTGACGCCGTCATGAGCTGCCACGCCGGTCGCGCTCTCGTCGCCGCAGCCCTTGTGCTTCTCGCCGCGGGGGGAGCGCGAGCGCAGGGATCGCTGAACCTCTATTGCAGCTCGCCCAATACCGCGTGGTGCCAGGGGATGGCCGTGGGCTTCGAGAAGGCGACCGGCACCAGGGTCGCCGTGGTGCAGAAGGCGACCGGCGAGATGCTCGCGCAGGTGAAGGCCGAGCGCGCCAATCCGAAAGGCGACGTTTGGTGGGCCGGGCCCGCCGACTCGTACCTGCAGGCCGCCGAGGAAGGGCTGCTCGAGACGTATCAGTCGGCGAACCTCGCGCAGCTGCACGACTGGGCGCGGCGTATCTCGGAGATCTCGAAGTACCAGGTCGCGGGCGTGTACGGCGGGATCCTGTCGCTGGGCTACAACACGGAGTTGCAGGACAAGAAGAAGCTCCCGGTGCCGCGGTGCTGGAAGGAACTGACCGATCCGAAGCTCAAAGGCGAGATCATGCTCGGCAATCCGGGCACCTCCGGCACCGCCTACCTCATGCTGGCGACACTGGTGCAGGTGATGGGCGAGGACGAAGCGTTCACGTACATGAAGGCGCTGAATGCAAACGTCGCGTCGTACGCGCGCTCGGGCATTGGCCCGATGACGGCGGTCAAGCGCGGTGAGATCTACCTTGGCAGCTCCGTGCTGCACGGCGTGATCAACGAGATCGTTGCGGGCTTCCCGGTGAAGCCGATCCTGCCCTGTGAGGGAGTCGGCTACGAAGTCGGTTCGATGGCCATCATCAAGGGGGCGCGCAATCTCGACGCGGCGAAGAAGTTCGCCGACTGGGCGCTCACCGTCGATGCGCAGAAGATCGGGCTCGAGGTCAAGGAGTACGCGATTCCGACCAACAAGAGCGTGCCGCTGCCGCCGCAGGTCCCGAATCTCGCCGACATCAAGGTGATCAACTACGACTTCGCCAAGTACGGGTCGAGCGAAGTCCGCAAGCGGCTCCTCGAACGCTGGGAGCGCGACATCAACGCCGCGGTGAAGTAGCCGGCCTCGCTCGATGGTCGGGCCGCGTCGCGCTTCCGTCGTCTGGCTCGCGGTCGGCGCGATCGGTTTCACGCTCGTGCCGTGGTATGCGCTCCAGGACAGTGTCTGGTGGCCCACCTGGATCGCCCATTTCGCATCGAAGGACGACGCGCCGGCCTGGCTGCAGGCCTGGGCCTACGGACGGTTCTGGTTGTGGCCCATCGCGGCGCTGCTCGTCGCAGGGCCGTGGATCGTCACGCGTCCGGTTTCCCGGCGCCGGGCGGGTTGGCTGCTCGCGCTGGGCGCGATCGGCTTTGCCTACGCCCTCGGCCAAGGGTTCGTCATCGGCCCGCAGGGGTGGTACTTCGACGCGCTCAAGACTCAGCTGCCCCCGCTCGCGACCGGCCAATACGGAATGGGCCTCGGTGCGACGCTCACGCTCACGTCGTTCGCGATGCTGTTCGCGCTCGGGCTCGCGGGCCGCGGCTATTTCAAGGGCGACGCGTTCGTCGCGGGCTCGGCGGTCGCGGTGGCGGTCCTGGTCGCGATCTTCACGTTCTTCCCCGTCTTCCGCATTCTGATCTCGGCCGCGCAGGACGCGAACGAATCGCTGTCGCTGGCAGCGTTCGGCCAGCGCCTGTTCACCCAGAAGGTGTGGGGCACCGGCTGCGTGACCGGATCGACACGGTGCGGCGTGGCGTGGAATACGCTCCTGCTCGCCCTCCTCTGCGCCATCAGCTGCACGGGCCTGGGCCTCGCCTTCGCGCTGATCTGGCACCGCACGGAATTCCGCTACAAGCGCGCACTGCGGATGCTGTCCGTGCTACCGATCATCACGCCCCCGTTCGTGATCGGTCTCGGCCTTATCCTGCTCTTCGGCCGCTCGGGACTCGTCAACCACATCGTCGAGAGCGCGTTCGGCCTGGAGCTCGGACGCTGGATCTACGGGCTCCAGGGCGTGCTCCTGGCGCAGGTCTTCGCTTTTACGCCGATCGCCTTCCTCGTGCTCGTCGGCGTCGTCGAAGGCGTTTCGCCCAGCATGGAGGAAGCGGCGCAGACGCTCCGTGCCGACCGCTGGCGCGTGTTCGCCGACGTCTCGCTGCCGTTGATGCTGCCGGGGCTCGCCAACGCCTTCCTGATCAGCTTCATCGAATCGATTGCCGATTTCGGCAACCCCATCCTGCTCGGCGGCAACTTCGGCGTGCTCTCGACCGAAGTATTCTTCTCGGTCGTCGGGGCGCAACTCGACCAGGGGCGTGCGGCCACGCTCGGCATCCTACTGCTCGCGTTCGCACTCGCCGCGTTCCTGGCTCAGCGCTGGCTGCTCGGCCGCAAGGTGTTCACCTCGCTCGCCGGGAAGGGCGACGCCGGGCTGCCGACCGCGCTCCCCGACGGTGTGCGGCGGCTGTGTTACGGCGTCGCTCTGCCGTGGGCGACGCTCACGATCGTCATCTATGCGATGGCGCTCGTCGGCGGCTTCGTCGAAACGTGGGGCCGCGACTACACCCTGACGCTCAAGCACTATGCCAAGGCATTCGCCATCGAGTGGACGAGCCATGGAATTCTGTGGGCAGGTGCGGCCTGGAATTCGTTCTGGACGACGATCACGCTCTCCGCGATTGCCGCGCCGCTCACCGCCGCACTGGGCATCCTGTCCGCCTACCTGCTCACGCGGCAGAAATTCGCCGGGCAGTCCGCCTTCGAGTTCGGCACGATGCTGTCGTTCGCGATTCCCGGAACCGTCATCGGCGTCTCGTACATCCTCGCCTTCAACGTGCCGCCGATCGAGATCACCGGCACCGGTATCATCCTCGTCATCTGCTTCATCTTTCGCAACATGCCGGTAGGCGTGCGGGCGGGCATTGCGGCGATGAGCCAGATCGACAAGAGCCTCGACGAGGCATCGGTGACGCTCGGCGCTCGTGGGTTCACGACACTGCGGCGCGTGATCCTGCCTCTGCTCAAGCCCGCGATCGTTGCCGCGCTGGTCTACAGCTTCGTGCGCGCCGTCACGACGGTCTCCGCCGTGATCTTCCTGGTGTCGGCCGAGCACGAGATGGCGACCACGTACATCATCAATCGCGTCGTCAACGGCGACTACGGGGTCGCCATCGCCTACTGCTCCGTGCTGATCGTGCTCATGCTGGCCGCCATCTGGCTGATCCAGCTCGTCGTCGGCGAGCGCCGCCTCGGTCGGCGCGCGCGCATCAGCGCCGCGGCGCCGGGCGTCGACGCGCTGCCGGGAGCGGCGACATGACCGCGTTGCCACGGCGGCATCGGGCCATCGCCCGGGAGGTCCGATGAAAGCTGCGTCGATCGAATTTCGTCACGTGAGCAAGCTCTACGGCGAGGTCGCCGCGGTGCGCGACGTCTCGTTCGCGATCGCGGCGCGGACGCTGGTCACGTTGCTCGGTCCCTCGGGCTGCGGCAAGACAACGATCCTGCGGATGATCGCCGGCCTGGAGCTGCCGACGACGGGCACGATCTTCATCGGCGACGCCGACGTGACGCGCGTGCCGGCCGCGGAGCGCGACGTATCGATGGTGTTCCAGAGTTACGCGCTGTTTCCGCACATGACGGTGGAGCAGAACGTCGGTTACGGGCTTGCCGTCTCGGGGGTGCCCAAAAGCGAAACGCGTGACAAGGTCAACACAGCGCTTTCGACCGTAGGTCTGGCCGGGCTGGGCGCGCGCCTCCCGTCCGAGCTCTCCGGGGGCCAGCAGCAGCGCGTCGCGGTCGCGCGCGCGCTCGTGCTCGAACCTTCGGTGCTCCTGTTCGACGAGCCCTTGTCGAACCTCGACGCCCGGTTGCGGCGCCAGATGCGCGAGGAGATCCGCGACCTGCAGCAGCGGCTCGGCCTCACTGTTGTGTACGTGACCCACGATCAGTCGGAAGCGCTTGCAGTGTCGGATCGGATCATCGTCATGGACAAGGCCGTGATCGCGCAGGAAGGTGCGCCACGCGAGCTCTACGCGGAGCCGCGCGATGCGTTCGTGGCCGGCTTCATGGGCGAGGCCAACCGCGTCCGCGGCACCTTGACCCGGCGCGAGGGTGGCGAAGGCGAGGTCGCGCTCGGGCCGATCAAAGTCTCGGTGCCGCATCGGGGGCTGCCCGACGGTGCGATCGACGTCGCGATCCGCCCCGAGTCGATCCGGCTCGAAGCCGCCGGGACCTCGCCACTCGACGGGACGGTACGCAAGGCGGCCTATCTCGGGCACACGATGGAGTACACCGTGGAGACCGCGATCGGGCCGCTGTTCACGATCGACAACCGTGTGGATCGACCACTCGCCGTCGGCGCCCGCGTGGCGGTCGCGTTCGCCCCGCACGGGGTGATCGCCATTCCCGCCTCGCCCGCGTAGACCGGCGCCCGTCGATCAGCGGGGAACGACAAACGCAGCGATCGCGTCCCGGACCCGGGCGGGTTGCTCGAGGCAGGCGAAGTGACCGCACTCGGGAAGCACTACCAGGTGCGATCCTTCGATTGCTTCTGCGATGCGTGTCGCGCATTCCAGCGGGACTAAATCGCTCTCGCCATGGATGACGAGTGTCGGTACGCGCGAGCCGCGGAGTCGGTCGATCGCGCTGTAGTCCGGCAGATCCCAGGTCTGCGCGTAGAGCCGCTCCTCGATGGCGCGTGCCTTGACGATGTCGGCGGGCGTGAAGTCCACGCGCAATCGGCTCACGGCCCTTTCGAGCTGGTCGGGTCGGCGCAGCGTCCCGGCATAGTGCGCTCGATAGTACCGAGCCTCGGCCTCGATGTCCCCGGCGATGTACTCGGGTGTCTCGGCAATCGCTTTCATATTCGCCAGTGCGGTCGCTTCCGCGACGCGGCGGCGGTCGCGGAACCGAATCCAATCGGCGTGCGATGCGGGCGCAGGATTCATCAAGATCAGATGAGAGACACGATCGGGGTGGCGTATCGCGTACTCCATCGCGAGGATCGCCCCGAAGGAGTGCCCGAGCAGCACCGCGGCATCGAGGCCGAAGTGTCCGCGGATGACCTCGATGTCAGCGACCTCGGATTCGAGACTCACGGATTCGGGGACAACTCCGCGCGACGATTTGCCCCGTCCTCGCTGATCGTAGTAGATCAGGTGCAGCTCGGAGGCAAGCAGGTCCAGCTCCGGCAGGAGGTACCGATGGTTGAAATCGGGGCCACCGTGCCCGACGATCACCCCAGGTCCTGCGCCGACGTCGCGCCAGTAGAGCTCCGCACCCGACATCGGGATGTAGCCTTCGCGGACAGCGAGTGGGTCCACCACGGCCGAGCTCGGGTAATGATCGCTAGTGATGGTGTCCGTAGAGATGATCGTCGACGGTCGAGCGGCGCCGGACCTCGGCCTCAGCGTCCACTTCCTCGCGCTTGCCGTCCGCGCGCTCGACGATCAGCACGAGCGGCACGCGATCGCCAAGCTTCAGGGTGCGGGCAAGACCGGTGAGCCGAAGGTGGTACGACCCCGGCACCAGCATCACCGGTGCGCCCGCGGCCAGCGAGAGCCGTTCGGCGGTCGCGCTGCTCTTGCCGGGTCCGACAAGAGAGGTCTTGCCGGCGACGTCGCTACGCGCGCCGACGAGCGTGCCGCCGTCGACCGCTGTCAGCTCCATGAAGACTTCGGTGGTCGCCCCCTTGGCGGCCGGGCGCGCCCACGGGAAGTTGACGACGAAGACGCCGGCCGCGATCGCTGCCTTCGCGAAGAGCGCGAGTCCGACGAGAGCGACCCACTGCGCGCGGCCGCGGCGACGAGGAGCATTGCGGGCTATCACGTTTAATGCGGACCAACAGCTGTAACCCAATGATATTCCGCGTGCGCCTGCAGGGGGAATAGCGTGCGGCAGACCGCTGTTGGCTGGTCAAGTCGACAGGTGCGGGGCATATCCGCATCCATCCAAGGGTCACACCGGCGGAGGCTGCGATGAAGCACTGGCTGGGCGTTTTTCTCACGGCAACGGCGCTGCTTGTCTCTGCGGTCGCGCACGCCGCGTTCCACCTTTACACCATCGAGCAGATCTACTCGAACGCCGACGGAACGGTCCAGTTCGTCGTGCTGACCGACCAACGTCAACGGCGAGAATTTCTGGTCGGCCGGCGCGCAGATGACGAGCGTCGCGACCGGGGGTCCCACGCAGAACCACGCCTTCACGACCAACCTGCCGAGCAGCAGCACGGCCGGCACGCGGGTGCTCGTCGCGACGCAGGGTTTCGCGGATCTGCACCTGATCACGCCGGACTTCATCATCCCGAACAACTTCATCCCCACCGGCGCAGGGAGTCTGACCTACGTCTCCAGCAAGCTCCAGTGGCAATCGCTGCCGACCGACGGCGTCAATTCGCTCTACGTGTCAGGTGTCGCTCCCAACATGGCGACCAATTTCGCGGGCCAATCGGTCGCGATCTCGGCGCCGGCGGCGACGCTCAACTTCCAGGGGATCTGGTGGGGTGCGCCGGCCGCCTCCGAATCGGGCTGGGGTCTCAACATCGCCCATCAGGGCGACATCATCTTCGCGTCGTGGTTTACGTACGATCCACAGGGCAAGGGCTGGTGGCTCGTGATGACGGCCAACAAGATCGGCACCAACATGTACCAGGGCCAGCTGTTCGAGACGACAGGCCCCGCGTTCGACGCCGTCCCGTGGAATCCCGCCAACGTCGTAGCCACGCCGGTCGGCACCGGCACGCTGACGTTCAGTGACGCCAACAACGGCAGCTTCAATTACACCGTCAACAAGGGCGGCAGTGTGACCCAGACCAAGACACTGGTCCGGCAGGTGTTCGGACCGCTGCCGACGTGCGTCTTTGGCGCGCAGCCGAATCTTGCGCTCGCCACCAACTACGAGGACTTGTGGTGGAAATCGCCGGCCGCCTCCGAGTCCGGATGGGGCATCAACTTCAATCAGGAGGGCGACACGATATTCGCCACCTGGTTCACTTACAAGCACGACAACACGCCGCTGTGGCTCGTCGTGACCGCCAACAGGACGGGGCCGGGGGTATTCACCGGCGATCTCTTCCAAACGGTCGGACCGCCGTTCAGCGCCGTCCCGTTCGATCCGACGAAGGTCGCGGCCACCAAGGTCGGCAGCGCGACGTTCACGTTCGCCGACGGCAACACCGCGTCGTTCAACTACACGGTGCAGCTGTCCGACATGATGGCGCCGGTCACGCAGACCAAGGCGATCACGCGCCAGATCTTTGCCGCGCCCGGCACGGTCTGCAACTAGCGACACCGGTGGTCGCGGCCGACCCCGGCCGCGACCATGCCACGTCGGGCGCGCGGTTCGACGCGTTCGATCCGACGAAGGTGACGGCGAACAAGGTCGGAACCGCGATGTTCACGTTCGCGGACGGGAACAACGCGAGCTTCGAATACACGGTGCAGCTCCACGGCATGGGATCGCCTGTGTCGCAGACGAAGGCGATCACCCGCGAGCTCTTCTCGACCTTCGGTACGACCTGCCGGTAGCTCGACGCTAAAACTGCTCGGCACCTATGGCGAGCGCGGATTCGCCGCCCTCCGTCACCGTGTGCGCAAGGCCAGCGGCTCGCGGCAGCAAGTAGTCGGCGTAGAAACGAGCCGTGTGGATCTTGGCGGACAGAAATTTGGCGTCGCCGGCGCCAGCGGCAAGCTGGCGCGCGGCCACGAGCGCCGCGCGACCGAGTTGCCAGCCGCCGACGACGATGCCCCACAGCTCGAGATAGGGAACGGCGCCGGCATGCGCGACTCGCGTGTTCCTGCCGTAGGCGGGCACGACCCAGTCCACCGCCTTCGCCGCAGCGCTCGCTGCCCGCTTGAGCTGCGCCCCGATCGCTTCAAGATCGGGGTTGGGATGGGCTTCGAGCTCGACCGCGAGCTTCGCGATCTCGGCGGCAATGCTCCGCGCCTGCACCCCACCGTCGCGCGCTGTCTTGCGGCCGATCAGGTCGTTCGCCTGGATGCCGGTCGTGCCCTCGTAGATCGTGGTGATTCGCGCGTCGCGATAATGCTGCGCGGCACCCGTCTCCTCGATGAAGCCCATGCCGCCGTGCACCTGGATGCCCAGATAGGCCACCTGCTGCGCGGTCTCGGTGCACCAGCCCTTGACGATCGGGATCATGAAGTCGACAAAGGACTGATGCCGCTTCCGGGCGGCGGCGTCCGGATGCCGTAGCGCGTTGTCCTGCGCGGCCGCCACCACGTACGCGACGGCACGCGTTGCCTCGACGCTCGCGCGCATCGTCATCAGCATCCGGCGAATGTCGGGGTGCTCGATGATCGTCGCGCCCCTCGCGCCCTCACCGACGGGCCGTCCCTGCACGCGCTCGCGGGCATACGCGACGGCGCGCTGATAGGCGCGCTCGGAAATGCCGACGCCCTCGAGCCCCACCGAGAAGCGCGCGAGGTTCATCATGATGAACATGTACTCGAGGCCGCGGCTCTCCTCGCCGACAAGATAGCCGGTCGCACCGCCATGCTCGCCGTACGCGAGGACCGCGGTCGGGCTCGCGTGGATGCCGAGCTTGTGCTCGAGCGACGTGCACAGGACGTCGTTGCGCGACCCGAGCGAGCCGTCGTCGCTCACATTGACCTTCGGCACGAGGAAGAGAGAGATGCCCTTGACGCCCTCGGGCGCACTTGGCGTGCGCGCCAGCACCAGGTGGATGATGTTCTCGGTGTAATCCTGCTCGCCGTAGGTGATGAAGATCTTCTGCCCGTGGAGCCGGTACGTGCCGTCGGGCTGCGGCACTGCCTTCGTGCGCACGGCTGCCAGGTCCGAGCCGGCCTGCGGCTCGGTCAGGTTCATCGTCCCGCTCCAGGTTCCTGCGACCATCTGCGGCAGGAACTTGGCCTTGAGTTCGGTCGAGCCCGCGATCTCGATCGATTCGATCGCACCCTGCGTCAGCATCGCGCACAGGTTGAACGCGAGGTTCGCCGCGTGCCACATTTCCTCGCACGCGGTGCCAACGAGGATCGGCAGGCCTTGACCGCCGAACTCGGTGCTCTTGGTGAGCCCGTTCCAGCCGTTCGCGCAGAACTGGACGTAGGCGTCCTTGAACCCCGGCGGTGTCTTGACGCTGCCGTCGTCCTGCCGCACCGAGCCTTCCCGGTCGCCCACGGTGTTGAGCGGCGAAATTACTTCGGTCGCGAACTTCGCCGCCTCGTCGAGGATCGCGTCGACAACGTCCGGCGTCGCTTCTTCGTAGCCGGGAAGCGTGATCACCTGCTCGAGCCCGGCGAGGTCGTGCAGTACGAAACGGATGTCCGCGAGCGGAGCGCGATATTCGCTCATCTTCGTCCCGAGCGGAGAGCCTCAGCCCAGCTTCGCGGTCAGCTCGGGCAGGATCTGGAAGAGGTCGCCGACCAGGCCATAGTCGGCGATCTGGAAGATCGGCGCCTCGGGGTCCTTGTTGATCGCGACGATCACCTTGCTGTCCTTCATGCCGGCCAGGTGCTGGATCGCCCCCGAAATGCCGACGGCGATGTAGAGGTCCGGCGCGACGATCTTGCCGGTTTGCCCGACCTGATAGTCGTTGGGCACGTAGCCCGCGTCGACTGCCGCGCGCGAAGCGCCGATCGCTGCATTGAGCTTGTGCGCGAGCGCGTCCAGCAACTTGAAGTTCTCGGCGTTGCCGAGGCCGCGGCCACCGGAGATGACGATGCGCGCGCTCGTGAGTTCGGGCCGGTCCGACTTGCTGATCTCCTGGCCCGTCACGCGCGACAACCCGGTGTCGGCAGCCGCAGCTACGGTTTCGACGGCAGCGCTGCCACCTTCCGCGGGCGCGGCGTCGAAGCCGGTCGCGCGCACTGTGACGACCTTGAGCGCTTCCTTCGACTGCACCGTCGCAAACGCGCTGCCGGCGTAGATCGGTCGCACGAACGTATCGGGTGACTCCACGCCGATGATGTCCGAGATCTGGGCGACATCGAGCAACGCGGCGACCCGGGGCAGCACACCTTTGCCGAAGCCCGTGGCCGGCGCGAGCACGTGGCTGTACCCGCCCGCTTTCGCGACCGCCACGACCGTCGCAGCGACGTTCTCGGCGGTGGGAGTGGCCAGGTACGGGGCGTCGGCATGCAGGACCTTCGTGACACCCGGGATCTTCGCGGCGGCCTGCGCCGCAGGACCGGCATTGTGTCCCGCGATGAGGATCGTGATGTCGCCGCCGATCCTCTGTGCGGCGGTGACCGCGTTGCGGGTTGCCGCGTGCAGCGATGCGTTGTCGTGGTCCGCGAGCAGCAGGATGGTCATGATGTCAATCCGATCCGGAACGCCACTCGATCCCCGCCTGCGCGGGGATGATTTCATTCGCCGGCTTCGCCGCCATCATGAAATCACCTTGGCTTCGTTGCGCAGCTTGTCGACCAACTGGGCAACGTCGGCGACGCGACCGCCCCCCTTGCGCTTGGGCGGCTCGACGACCTTGAGCGTCGCGAGGCGCGGCGCGACATCGACGCCGAGCGCATCGGGCTTCACCACATCGAGCGGCTTTTTCTTCGCCTTCATGATGTTCGGCAGCGTGGCGTAACGCGGCTCGTTCAGGCGCAGGTCCGTGGTGACCACGATGGGCAGCGTGGCTTCGACGGTCTCGAGCCCGGCATCCACTTCGCGCTTCACCGTCGCCTTATCGCCGAGCAATATCGACTTTCGACGCCGAAATCGCCTGTGGCCAATTGAGCAGCGCCGCCAGCATCTGGCCCGTCTGGTTCGAGTCGTCGTCGATCGCCTGCTTGCCCATGATCACGATCCGCGGCTGCTCACGCTCGACCACCGCCTTGAGGAGCTTGGCCACGGCGAGCGGCTGCAGGTCGGCGTCGGTCTCGACCAGGATCGCGCGATCGGCGCCGAGCGCGAGCGCCGTACGGAGCGTCTCCTGGCTTGCCGCGAGGCCGCAGGACACCGCGACGACCTCGGTCGCGACGCCCTTCTCCTTCATCCGCACGGCCTCCTCCACGGCAATCTCGTCGAACGGATTCATCGACATCTTGACGTTCGCCGTGTCGACGCCGGAACCGTCGGGCTTGACGCGGACCTTGACGTTGAAGTCGACGACGCGTTTGACCGGAACGAGGACTTTCATGCGTATTGGCGGAGGGAAGTGAACAGACAGTTCATTATAGCGCGCGGCCCGCGGCGCTACTTGAGGGCGTCGAGCCCCGCCCGCGCGACCTGCGCGTCCTGCGCCGACGTCACCCCGGAGACACCGATCGCGCCGATCATCTTGCCGTCAACCAGGATGGGCAGGCCGCCTTCAATCGGCGTCACGCTGCGGAGTCCGAGTATTGCCGTGCGGCCGTCGGCCACGGTCTGCTCGAACTCCTTCGACGGGCGGCGCCACTGCGCCGCCGTTCGCGCCTTCTCGATGGAGATGTCCGCGGAAGCCGTCTGCGTGTCGTCCATCATCTCGTAGTAGATCAGCATCCCGTGGTTGTCGACGATCGCGACTGCGACCTTCCAGCTTTGCTTCTTCGCCTCACCCATGGCGCCAGCCGCGAGCTTTTTCGCCGTCTCCAGCGAGACCGCGGTGCCGTAGGGCGGACGAACCGGCGCCTGCGCCGAGGCGACCGTCGCGCCAACGACGAACATCGCAATTCCCGCGACGCTTTGCACGAAACGCATGTTGCCTCCTCCAGAGGTCGACGCCGCGGATCGGGCGCAGGCGTCAATATGCCCCGGCGCAGGGACCCCGGCAACGGGGGCGGGCTGGATGCAGCCCTGGGACATCGCGATGATGCTAACCTGCGCGCTCGACCTTGGGAGGAAACATGCGCGCAATCGCGTGGGTGATGACCGCCTGCCTAGGATGGGCCGGTGCCACGATCGCGCCGGCCGCGCTTGCGCAGGGTGCCGACAAACCCGCCGCGGCAGCTGCGCCGTCGGACCCGGCGGCGGCCGCTGCTGCCATCCGCGCCCAGTTCGACGGCCACGTCGCCGCGCATCGTCGCGGCGACCCCGCCGGGGCGGCCGCGATGTACGCCGACGACGTGCGGCTGATCGGACCCGAAGGCGACGAGTCCCGCGGACGCGCGGCGATGGCCAAGTTCTACCGCGACATGCAGGATCGGTGGACGCTCGATGAATACAACTATGCGACCGAGGAACTGGTCGCCATGGGCGACTCCGCCTATCAGGTGGGACTTTGGTGGTTCCGGATGCACGACAAGGCCGGCCGCGCCGTCGGTGGCCGGTTCCAGTTCCTGGCCGTATGGCGACGCGATGCCGCCGGCGAATGGAAGATGGAACGCGCGCTCTGGACGCCGAGCGCGCCAATGCCGCCGACGAGCGACACCGTCCGGCAGTAGCCCTCGGGCTATCATGGCGGTGCCACCGACCGGCATCATCATGCGAATCCGCCCAACCGCCCTCTTCCTCGCGCTCGTTCTCGCCGCGCCGGCAAGCGCCGACGTCACCGACACGAAGGACGAGCGCGCGCTGCACCTGACCGGCGGGAGCTGCAAGCTCGTGATCCCGCGCGACGACTGGCTCATCACCCGCGAGCAGACACGCCCGGACGGCAGATCGGTGTACTACTCGCTGTCGAGCGTCAAGCGCGACATGACGCTCTGGTTCTTCATCGACCAGACGCCGGTGTGCCAGAGCGCCACGGCCTGCCTCGAGCTCGCGCTCAAGAACAAGGTGTACGACGGCGCGAAGGAAATGAAGTTCGCGGAAGAGTCTCCGTTCAAGGTCGCCCACTTCCTGTTGCCGGGCAGCCAGGGTGCCGCGAACCAGCAGCACCTGATTGCCACCGCATACCTCGACGGATGCTGGATCGACGTCCACCTGAACCAGCCCGCCCGCGAGACCGGTTCCGCCGACCTCCTCACGTTCCTCAAGCTGGTCAAAGTCAAATGACGGGGATGCGCGTGCTGCGCATTACGATCGCCGGCGCGATCCTCGTTGTCGCGGCGACAGTCGCGGCGGAGACGCTCAAACCGCACAAGATCGCCAAGGACCATCCGATCGTCGGACGGTGGACGTTTACCCTGCCCGACGGCTCGTGCACCGAGACCTACCACTTCCGCACCGACGGGACCTCGGTCGTCACAAGTGGCGACGAAATCGCGGAGAGTGTGTTCGACATCGCGGCCAAGCCGGATGCCAACGGCTTCTATAAGTGGACGGACGAGCTCGTAAAGGACAACGGCAAGAAGGACTGCGCCGGCGAGGTGACAGCCATAGGCAAGGTCATCACCAATTACATCCTGTTCAGCCCTGGCGGCGACCAGTTCATCATCTGCGCGCAGCAATCGCTCGACGCGTGCTTCGGCCCGCTCGAGCGCGCGCAGGGTACGAGCATCTAGGGCCTGTTCACACTATGGGCGCAAACGCGAACGGGTGGCACGGGCCGACCGTCAAGGCGGACGACGAAGCGAAGACCGGGTGTCTTCGCGAGGAGGACAACGCGGAGGGGCGGCCCAGGACACCCGTTCCCTTCGGGTTGCTGCAACGCGCTTGTGTCCATAGTGTGAACAGGCCCTAGGCTCGCGTTGCCCGATCGCGAGGTCCTGCCGCTCGTCTGGGCGCTGCCGTTCGCCGGGCTCCTGCTGTCGATCGCGCTGGTACCGCTGGCGGCTCCGCGATTCTGGCACGACCACTTCGGGAAGGTCGCGGCGGCCTGGTCGCTGGTCCTCATCGTGCCGTTTGCCTTCGTGCACGGCGCGGGCGCGACCGTCGGGCCGCTCATCCACACGATCCTCGACGACTATCTTCCGTTCATCATTGTCCTCTTCGCGCTGTACACGATCTCGGGCGGGATCTGTGTGCGCGGTGCATTTTCCGGCACGCCATCGCTCAACACCGGGATTCTCGCTCTCGGGACGGCGATCGCGAGTGTCATGGGCACGACCGGCGCATCGATGCTCTTGATCCGTCCGCTCATCGCCGCCAACGTGGGACGTCGACACCGTTCGCATACGGTGATCTTTTTCATCCTGCTTGTGGGCAATGTCGGTGGCGCCCTGTCGCCGTTGGGCGATCCGCCGCTTTTCATCGGCTTCCTCAAGGGCGTCGACTTCCTCTGGGAGCTTCGCAACCTGCTCGAACCGACCGCGTTGCTGGCCGGAGCGATCCTGACGATCTATTTCATCGCCGATTCCATTCTCTATCGTCGCGACCGGCAGCCGCGGGCAGCCTCCACGCAGCCCTTCGCCATCGAAGGCGCGCAGAACCTGCTGCTGCTGGCGGCGGTCGTCGGCGCCGTCCTGTTGTCCGGGGTGTGGCGCCCAGGCGTCGATCTCGCCGTCCTCGGCGTCGCACTGCCGCTGCAGAACGTCGTGCGCGATGCGCTTCTGGTGGCGCTCGCGCTGGCTTCGCTCGCGCTCACGCCGCGCGCGGTCCGCGAGCACAACGTGTTCCACTGGGCACCGATCATCGAAGTAGCGAAGATCTTTGCCGGCATCTTCGTCACGATCATCCCGGTGCTCACGATGCTCGCCGCGGGCCGCGCCGGCGCACTGGGCTTCATCAGCCACTTCGTTCTCGACGCGACCGGCGAGCCGCGCAACCTGGCCGTCTTCTGGACGACGGGTCTCCTCTCCGCATTCCTCGACAACGCGCCGACCTACCTCGTCTTCTTCAATCTGGCCGGAGGCGACGCGCAGGACCTGATGACGGCTCACGCGGCGACGCTGATGGCGATCTCGATGGGCGCCGTGTATTTCGGCGCGCTTACTTACATCGGCAATGCGCCGAATTTCATGATCAAGGCGGTCGCCGAGGATCGCGGCATCGCGATGCCGAGCTTCTTCGGCTTCGCCGCCCGGTCCGGCGGCGTCATGCTGCCGCTGCTCGCGTTGATCGGCTGGGGCTATCTCTAGCAGGTTGCGCGGCCGGGAGGATTGGGCTACGCTCCATGGAGCCGGGTCGGCAGATCCCCGGCGGCATTCCGCCAAGACGGTGTCCCGTCCAAATCTGCGTACCGTCCGTATCGGGCGGCTTGCTCATGGACACCGTCGCCTACTTCCTTCGCTTCCTTGTGCCGACCCCGCTCCGCGTCGTCGTGCGCGATCGCCGCGTCCCTGAGCCTCGCCCAATCTTTCAAAGGAGACAGGCATGGACAAGGCAATGCTGGGCGTAGCGATGGCAGTGCTTGCCGGGAGCGCGCAGGCGATGACGATCGGCTTCGACGACGAGCATGCGGGGACGGCCCCGACCGGCTGGATCGCCGGTGTCACGGGCAAGGGAGCGCATCGGTGGACCGTCGAAACCGACGGAGGCGCGCCCAGCGCGCCCAATGTCCTGCGCCAATCCGGCGTCGGCGACTTCCCGTGGTGTGTAAAGTCAGATGTCGCCCTCGCCGACGGCTTCGTCGAGGTCAGGCTCAAGCCTATCGATGGTCGGCAAGATCGTGCCGGAGGTGTGGTCTGGCGGTGGAAGGACGGCGATCACTATTACGTCGCCCGCGCCAACGCTCTCGAGGACAACGTTTCGCTCTACTACGTCGAGCGCGGGCGCCGCATCACGATCAAATACGTCGCTGCCCCAGTCGCCCCTCGCGTCTGGCACGCACTTCGCGTCGAGTTCCGTGGCACACACATTCGCGTGCTGTTCGACGGCAAGGCGTACATCGAGCTCGACGACAGCCACATCGCGGGAGCGGGCGCCGTCGGTCTGTGGACCAAGGCCGACAGCGTCACTGCCTTCGATAATTTCGCCTATGGACCGCCGGTACCGCAATGAGCGCCGGAACGTTCCCGCAGGTGCGCCGGATCCTGCTCGCAAAGGGACTGCGTGCGTTCGGCGACGGCTTCGTGAGCGTGCTCCTGCCGCTCTACCTGCTCGAGCTCGGATACGCACCGCTGCAGGTCGGCATCATTGCGACGGCGACGCTCCTGGGCTCGGGCCTGCTGACGCTCATGGTCGGCATGCGCGCGCACCGCTTCGCCTACCGCACGCTGCTGCTCGCCGCGACGGCGCTCATGGCGGCGACCGGCCTCGGCTTTGCGTTCGTGACCGCGTTCTGGCCGCTTCTCGTGATCGCCGTCGTCGGCACGCTCAACCCGTCGAGCGGCGATGTCAGCGTGTTCCTGCCGCTCGAGCATGCCGTGCTGTCGCGCCTCGCCTCCGATCGGGACCGCACGGCCGTGTTCGCGCGTTACAGCCTCGTGGGCTCGCTCGCCGCGGCGTTCGGCGCGGCCGCCGCGGCAGCCCCCGGATTGATCGCGCGCATCGGCGGACTCTCGTCGCGCGCGTCGCTGCAGGTGATGTTCGTCGTCTATTCGCTGCTCGCGGTGCTCGCCGCGGCCGCCTATCGCGGGCTCCCCAGGGCCGCCGAGTCAGCGGGACAGCCGAGTCGCCGCCCCGCTCGGTGAATCGAAGCGGCGCGTCTACGCGCTGGCGGCGCTGTTCAGCCTCGACGCCTTCGGCGGTGGCTTCGTCGTCCAGTCGATGATCGCGCTCTGGCTCTACGAGCGCTTCGGGCTGTCGCTCGCGACGGCCGGGATCTTCTTCTTCTGGACGGGACTGCTGTCCGCGCTCTCGTTCCTCGTCGCTGTCCGGATCGCAGGACGCATCGGGCTCGTCAACACGATGGTGTTCACGCATTTGCCGGCGAACGCGTGTCTCGTACTGGTCCCGTTCATGCCCGATCTCGGCTGGGCGATCGCGCTCCTGCTGGTGCGCGCGGCGCTGTCGCAGATGGACGTCCCGACGCGGAGCTCGTACGTCATGGCCATCGTCCCGCCGGCGGAGCGTCCTGCGGCAGCGAGTGTCACCTCGGTGCCACGGAGCCTCGCGTCCGCTGCGAGCCCGTTCCTCGCCGGGTGGTTCCTTACCCTGTCGACGTTCGGCTGGCCGCTGGTCGTCGCCGGCAGTGTAAAGATCGCCTACGATCTGCTCTTGCTCGCCTTCTTCGGCAAGGTGCGACCGCCGGAGGAGCGCCGCGAAGCCGCCCCGGCCAGCTGATTCGCTTCGCTTCTTTCCCTCGCAACCGTCGTGGACTTTTTGCCGACGACAACGATGTACGTCACAAGACTCTGACCGCCGGGGCTTGACGCGTAGCGCGTTCAGCGCGACAGTGACGGCTCTGGAATCGGCGCGACGCGTGGTTTCGAGTCACCCGCGCAAGAGACCGGAAGGGCATTGGCAAAACTGTCGCAAGGCAGTGACGCAAAGCCTCCGGCCCGGCGCCGATGCGTTGGGTAGCGGGGTTGCCGGCGGGGCTTCCGCCGTCTCGCAGACGGCGCGCCGGCCGCGCCGTATCGGGTTTACGTCACTGTTCCGCGACGCTGCTTGCGGGGGTACGACGTGGATCCCAACTCCGGAACGTCCCGTGGACCGAGCGCAGCGGACGACGATTTGTTCGTCGACGGCGCGCGCCGAGGGCACAACGTCATCGCTGGCACGACAGCGGACCCTGATGCCGCCTGGGACGCCGCGGCGCCCGCGCGGAAGCTCAGGCTGATCGCGGACCAGCACTATTTCGGACTCGCCGCGCGGGCGTTCAACGCGGGCACCCAGAGGATGCTCGAGCGCATCTCGGCGCAGCCGTCAGGCGAGGCACGAATCGATCTCGAGTGCATCGGCCACGACTTCCTGCTGGAGCCCGCCGACAGCCTTGCCCTCCTGCGCGCGATGCTCGCCAGCGGCCTGCTGCTGCCGGACGGTACCGGCTACTACCGGCCCACGCCGCGCTTTCGCGAATACGCGGTCGCCCCGCTGGTCGCGCCGCTGTCGCGGTCGCGGGCAAAGACGCTGGTCGACGCCGTCTGCGATCTGGCCGCCCAGATCAACGCGGACTGGTCGCGCAATCCGTTCGAGATCAAGCTCGTTGCCGTCTCGGGTGCCTACATGAGCCGCAGCCGGGAACTGCCGGAATTGAGCGTGTGGCTCGTGCTCCGGCCGCGGGCCGAAAAGCAGAACCGGCGGTGGCGCGCGATGGTCACCAAGGGCGCCGGGCTCCGCCAGATTCTCGCCGCGGTGAGCTCGCAGAGCTCGTTCATCGTCGCGCGGATCGTCGCGCACAAGAACGTCGTGCCCCGGCCGTTCTGTGTCGCCTTCCAGGCCACCGAATACTTCGAGGTCGAAGCCCCGCCCGCCCAGCGCTTCCGCGAGTGGGGTGCGTCGATCGGCGAGCTATTGGGCGCGGGGCCGTTCACGCCCGGTCGCCGCGGCCAGCGGAAGTAGGTGCACGGGGTTCGTCGCCGAGCTGCCGTCGCGGACCAGCACGTAGGCGTCCTGGTGGTTGTTGATGCCTCGCGACAGCTGGAATCGCAGCTTCAGTCCGCGCTGCCAATGCGCGGCGATGTAGTCCGACCGATGGTACGCCGTCTGGTAGAAGTGAGGCAGCCCCGGCGTGCCGAAGCCCTTCGCATAAAGAAAGCCGTTCCGCTCGAACGTGGCGCGCGTCTCGGCGGGCGTGTCGGTCGGCAGCAGCGTTTCGCCGTACACTGATGCGATCAGCAGCCTCCCGGGACGCAGGACGCGAACGAGCTCGTCGAGCCACTCGCCTTGCATCTCCTCCGGTAGATGGCTGAACACCAAGATCGCGATCACGAGATCGAACCGGTCGTCCGCGAAAGGAAGCGGAGGCCGCGCGCCGCTGACGACGGATTCGACTCCGGGACGCGCCAGATTTTCAGCGCACCACGCGACGGACTCCGGGTCGATGTCGCAGCCCGTGACGTTCTGGTCCGCTGCTGGAATCAGGTGCCGCGTCAGCCGCCCGCAGCCACAACCGAAGTCGAGGATGGCGGTCGGGCGCCACCTTGCATTCGCGGCCGTCAGCCGACGACGACGATGTGCACGCGGAACGGCCCGTGCGCGCCGAGCACGATCGTCTGCTCGACGTCGCCGGTGCGTGACGGTCCCGAGATCAGGTTCATCGCGCGAGGCATCGCGCCACGCTCGCGACGCACCAGCGCGAACGCCTCCTCCATTCCGGAGACGATGCGATCGGAACGCACCACCGCGACGTTCGTGTCTGGCAGCAAGGTCGTCGCGGTCGGCGTGTCGGCACCCGCGAGCACCACCAGCGTCCCCGTCTCCGCGATCGCGCAAAACGCTCCCGTAATCCCCAGTCGATCGTGGCCAACCGTGGGACGCGCCTCGATGTCGAGGCCGGCGGCGTTCCAGTCGAGATCGGAGAACTCCGGCCAGCAGACGCCGCCATGCACCTTCTGATGGGCGAGCGCGGGCGGCAGCACGAGCGCGTCGAGATAGCGCGCGACCGCTCCCGGAATGCCGCTGCGATCCGCGATGCGCTCGACGGTGCTTTGCATATCGGTGGCGCGCTGCATGAAGCGCGTGACCAGATCGGGCGGCATTGCCGGACGCGGTCCCTGCGCGTGCGACGCGACATAGACCTCGGCATCGACCTCGGCGCGGGACCGATCGCCGCTCGCGCCCAGCGCCTTGCGGACGCGTTCGAGGATCGCGTCGCGCGCACCGGAGTTCGAGGCGAGGCCCCTCGGCATGCGCGTTCCTCCTATCTCTGTGCCTTCTGCCTGACCACGGGCCTGCCCGCCGCCTTCGGATGCGCTCGCACGAACGCGTCGAGCCGGGCGACGCCGTCGCGGATCGCCTCGGGCGACGCGGCGTAGGAAAACCGGATGTGCTGGCCCTCGCCAGGCACGCGCCGGCCGAAATGGATATCGGCGAGCACTGCCACGCCCGCTTCCTCGAGCAATCGCTTGCGGAACACCTCCGAATCGGCGCAACCCGTGATCGCGCACGCCTCGGTCACGTTCGGCCACGCGTAGAAAGCGCCCCCGGGCACTTTGCAGGTGATCCCCGGTATGGTGTTCAGGAGGCCGACGATCAGGTCACGGCGGTCGCGGAAGCTCGCGCGCATCGCTTCCGCGGCGTCCTGCGGCCCGGTCACCGCCTCGAGGGCCGCCCACTGCGAGATCTGCGACGCGCACGAGTCCGTGTTGGTGATCCAGCGGGTGAAGACCGGCGCGAGTGCGCGGTTCGCGGCGAAGCCGATCCGCCAGCCGGTCATCGCCCACGTCTTCGAAGCGCCGTCGCTGATGATCGTGCGCTCGAGCATGCCGGGCCGCGTCGCCAGCGTGTCGAACGGGCCGTCGTAGGCGAGCCTTGAATAGATCTCGTCGGCGTAGACCCAGATCTGCGGATGCCGCCGCAGGATGTCGGCGATCGCGTCGAGATCGGCGGCGTTCAGCGTCCCGCCGGTCGGATTGTGCGGCGTGTTCAGGATCAGGAGGCGCGTCTTCGCCGTGATCTTGGCCTCGAGCTCGGCCGGATCGAACGCGAAGTCGCGCGCCTCGCGCAGGTAGATCGGGACCGGCACGGCGCCATTGGCCGCGATCTGCGACTCGTAGATGGGGAAGCCGGGCACGGGATAGATCACCTCGTCACCGGCGCCGTAGTCGGTGACCGAGGCGATCGCATACGCGATGAACGGCTTCGCGCCCGCGCCGACGACGACATCGTCGGGCTTCACGTCGATGCCGCGGCGCGTGCCGATGTCCTTGGCCGCGGCCGCGCGCAGCTCGTCGATGCCGGCCGACGGGGTGTAGCCGTGCTTCCCCGCACGGATCGCGGCGATCGCCGCGTCCTGCACGTTGCCCGGCGTCGGAAAGTCCGGCTGGCCGATGCAGAACGAGACGATGTCCTTCCCTTTGCGCACGAGCGCGTTGACTTCGGCGAGCACGACGAACGCGTTCTCCGTGCCCAGAGACTCGGCGCGGCGCGACAGCGGCGGAATCGTCACGTGCGCGTTATGCGGGGCGTTCAAGAAGCCCTCCCCTGCGCTTTCGCGCGATAAAGCTCACGGAACGTCTTGCCCGCCGGCGCCGGCAGGTCGCGGCCCTCGGTCCATCCGCTGCCGATGGGCAGCTTGTGGATCAGTCCATCGCGACCGCCCCACGCCTTCAGCAGGCGGACGGCGAGCTTCGAGCCGAACCCATAGAGCGCCGGCCGTTGCGCGGCGAACGACCAGAGCGCGAAGCCGGCGCGCTCGTACCATGGACGCAGTCCCGTCTCGAACGCCTTGTCGCGCAGCTTGCGCTGGAGATCCGGCAGCGGGATGCGCACCGGACAGACGACACCGCACTGATTGCACATCGTCGACGCCGCGGGCAGGTCCTGCGCCTTGTCGAGGCCGACATACATCGGCGTCAGGATCGAGCCGATCGGTCCCGGATACACCCAGCCGTACGAATGGCCGCCGACGTTCTGGTAAACGGGACAATGGTTCATGCAGGCGCCGCAGCGGATGCAGCGCAGCGCCTCGCGCACGTCGCTCCCGAGCACCGCCGTGCGGCCGCTGTCGACGAGGATGAAATACATGTGCTCGGCGCCGTTGAACTCGCCCGCGCCCTTCACGCCGGTCAGGATGTCGACGTAGTTCGAGATCGACTGGCCGGTCGCCGAGCGCGGCAGGAGCCGCATCAGCGTCGCCACGTCCTCGAGCGTGGGCACCATTTTTTCGATGCCCGAAATCGCGACATGGACCTTCGGCAACGTCGTCGTCAACGTCGCGTTGCCCTCGTTCGTGACCACGACGACCGAACCGGTTTCGGCAACGAAGAAGTTGCCGCCCGAGATCCCCATGTCCGCGGTCAGGTAGTGCTCGCGCAGGACGCCTCGCGCTTCCTGGCAGAGCTCCTCGATGCCCATCTTGACCGGCGTGCCGTGTGCTCTGTGGAAGAGCTCGGCGACCTCCTCCTTCGACTTGTGCAGCGCCGGGCCGATGATGTGCGACGGCGGTTCGTAGTTGTTGATCTGCAGGATGTACTCGCCCAGGTCGGTCTCGACGACCTTCATGCCGGCCGCCTCGATCGCATGGTCGAGCGCGGACTCCTCGGACACCATCGATTTCGACTTGATGATCTTCCTGACGTCGTGCCTGGCCGCGATCTCGAGCACGAGCGCGTTGACGTCGGCCGGCGTCTCGGCCCAGAGCACTGTCGCCCCTCGCGCCGTCGCGTTGCGCTCGAACAGCTCGAGCCAGACGTCGAGATTCTCGAGCGCCCGGTTGCGGATCGCCTTGGCGGCGTCGCGTGTGCCCTCGAAGTCGTCGAGCTCCGAGAGCGAGGCCCGCCGATGCGAGACGAACTTGCCCTGCATCTTCTTGAGGTTGTGCTGGAGCCGCGCATCGTTCAGCTTGACGTGCGCGGTCTCCTTGAAGTGCATCGACGCGACTTCCATGGTGCTCGTGCCCCTATCCCGTCTTGCCCGCCAGCACCTCGGCGACGTGCAGCACCCGCGTCTTCGCGTCGCCGCGGCGGCGGAGCCGGCCCTCGATGTTCAGCATGCAGCCCAGGTCGCCGAGCACGACCGCGTCGGCGCCCGTACCGGCGATGGCCGTGCATTTGTTGTCGGCAAGTCGCGCGGAGATCTCCCCGTACTTGACGGCGAACGTACCGCCAAAGCCGCAGCAGACCTCGCATTCGGGCATCTCCGCGAGCTTGATCCCTGGCACCTTTGCGAGCAACGCGCGCGGCTGCGTCTTGACGCCCATCTCGCGCAAACCCGAGCAACTGTCGTGATAGGTGATGGTGCCGTCGAAGCGGCCCGGAACGCTCGCAAGACGGAGCTTCTCGACCAGGAACGCGGTCAGCTCCCATGTCTTGGCCGCCAGCGCCTCGGCGCGCGCGAGCATCGCCGGATCGTCGGCGAAGAGGTCGCCGTAGTGCGTCCGGATCATCCCGGCGCACGAGCCCGACGGCGCGACCAGGTAGTCGCAGACTTCGAACTCGGCGACGACCTTGGCAGCCAGCGCCTTCGCGTCGGCCCGATCACCCGAGTTGTAGGCGGGCTGGCCGCAGCATGTCTGCGTCGGCGGCACGAAAACCTGTGCGCCCCCGGCCTCCAGCAGCTCGATCGCGGCAAAGCCGATCGACGGCCGCATCAAGTCGACCAGGCAGGTGACGAAGAAACCGACGCGCATGACCGGGAAGCGAACGGCGGGGAACCCGCCTTGCGTCCGATGTTAGCACGAGAGGGCTGTTGCTCGGCCGCCGCGAGGGACGGTGTTCTAGACGAAGCCCGACTGCTGCAGCGCGAGGGCGCACCAGCCCATGAGCTGCTGCGGGAAGACGCCGAACAGCAGGATCGCGAGACCGTTGGCAGACAGCAGCGCGCGGTTGTCGCCGCGGGTGACGATCGGCGCCGTGTCATCGGGCTCGTCGAAGTACATGAGCTTGACGATCCTGAGATAGTAGAACGCCCCGACGAGCGAGGTTAAGACCGCGACGACGGCGAGCCACGTAAAGCCTGCACCGACGGCGGCCATGATCACCGAGAACTTCGCGTAGAAGCCGATGGTCGGCGGAATGCCGGCCAGCGAGAACATCACGAGCAGCATCACGAGCGCCCACCACGGGGAGCGGCGGTTGAGCCCCTTGAAATCGTCGATCCGGTCGGCCTCGAAATCCTCGCGCGAGAGCAGCATCACGAGCCCGAATGAGGCGAGGCTCGTAAGCACGTAGGCCACTGCGTAGAACATCGCTGCCGAGTAACCGTCGATGTTCGCCGCGAGGAACCCCATCAGCATGAAGCCCATGTTCGCGATCGTCGAGTACGCGAGCATCCGCTTGATGTTCGACTGGGCGATGGCGATCAAGTTACCCAGGATCATCGACAGCAACGAGAGGACCATCAACATCCCCTGCCAGTCGAACTCGAGCCCCCCGAGCGCGAGCGCGAGGAGCCGCAGCATGAACGCGAACGCGGCGAGCTTGGGCGCCGTTCCGATCAGCAGCGTCACCGCCGTCGGCGCTCCGTCGTAAACGTCGGGCACCCACATGTGGTACGGCACAGCGCCCAGCTTGAAGCCGATGCCGGAAACGACGAACACGAGCCCGAACAGAAGGATGACCCGGTTGCTCTGTCCCGACAGGACCGCCTCGGCGACGTGGACGAGGTCGAGCGACCCGGTCGCGCCGTAGATCATCGACATGCCGTAGAGCATCATCCCCGATGCGAGCGCACCGAGCACGAAGTACTTCATCGCCGCCTCGGACGCGCGCTTCGAGGTCCGGTGCATCGCCACCATCGCGTAGAGCGATAGCGCCTGCAGCTCGAGCCCCATGTACAGCGTGATGAAGTTGCCCGCCGAGATCATCACCATCATTCCGAGGCAAGTCGTCAGCGCGAGCACGAAGGTTTCGCCGCGGAAGAGCCCGCGCACCTCGAGGTAGGTGCGCGAATAGAACAGCGTGAGCGCGACAGCGACGCAGGTGAAGAATCGGAACACGTCGGACAGCATGTCGTCGATGACCATCCTGTAGACGGCGTGCACCGGCTCGATCTCGGCGGTCCGGAGAATGATCCACGCGGCAGCCGCCAGCGCCGCCTGCGTCGCCCAGTAGCTCAAGTGCCGCAGGCGGTCGGGCAGGAAGGCGTCGAGCACCAGAACAAAGCACGCCGCCCCCAGCACGACGGCCTCGGGGATCACGGAAAGGAAATTGAGCGAATTCATCGGCGACGGCGGTCCGTTACAGCTTGCTCCGGGACACGTGAGTCAGCAGATCGGTCACCGACGCGTGCATCACGTCGACGAACGGCTTCGGCCACACGCCCATCCACAGCACGAGCGCGGCGACGCTGACGAGCATCCAGAACTCGCGGCGGTTGACGTCCTCGAGCTTGGCAACATGGTCGTTGGCGACCGCGCCGTAGATCACCCGCTTGTACATCCAGAGCGTGTACGCGGCGCCCAGGATCATGATGGTGGCGGCTGTGGCGCCGAGCCAGAAATTGGCCTTGACGGAGGCCAGGATCACCATGAACTCGCCGACGAACCCCGACGTCGCCGGCAGGCCAGAGTTGGCCATCGCGAACAGCATCATCAGCGCCGCAAACTTGGGCATCGTGTTGACGACGCCACCGTAGTCGGCGATCTGCCGGCTGTGCATGCGGTCGTACAGAACGCCCACGCAGAGGAAGAGCGCCGCCGAGACGAAGCCGTGCGAGATCATCTGCACGAGCCCCCCCTCGACGCCGAGCGGAGAGAACAGGAAGAAGCCCAGCGTGACGAACCCCATGTGCGAGATCGACGAGTACGCGATCAGCTTCTTCATGTCGCCCTGGACCAGCGCCACGAAGCCGATGTAGACGATCGCGATCAGCGACAGCGCGATCACGAACGACGACAGGTAGTGCGACGCGTCGGGAACGATCGGCAGGATGAAGCGGACGAAACCGTAGGCCCCGATCTTGAGGGTGATCGCCGCGAGGATCACCGAGCCGCCCGTCGGCGCCTCGACGTGCGCATCGGGCAGCCACGTGTGCACCGGCCACATCGGCACCTTGACCGAGAACGACAGGAAGAAGGCGACGAACAGCAGGATCTGGACGTCGAGCGCGAGCGGGACGCGGTACCACTCGATGATCGAGAACGTGTCCGAGACGTTGTAGAGGTAGATCAACGCCACCAGCATGAGCAGCGAGCCCAGGAGCGTATAGAGGAAGAACTTGATCGCCGCATACACCCGGTTCGGCCCGCCCCAGACGCCGATGATCAGGTACATCGGGATCAGCATCGCCTCGAAGAACATGTAGAACAGGATGCCGTCGAGCGCGGAGAAGGCGCCGTTGATGAGCCCGGACTGGATCAGGAACGCCGCCATGTACTGCGCGACGCGCGTTTCGATGACCTGCCACGCCGACCAGACAACGAATAGCGTCATCAGGCTGTTCAGGATCACGAACAGCATCGAGATGCCGTCGACGCCGAGGAAATAGTGGATGTCGAAGCGGGGAATCCACTCGGAGCGCTCGACGAACTGCATGTCGGAGGTGCCCGTCGTGAAATGCAGCCACAGCGGCAGCGTAACCAGGAGCCCCAGCGTCGCGCCGATCAGCGCGATCCAGCGGGCGAGGCCGGCGTCCGCGTCGCGACGGACCGCAAGCACGGCGATGCCCGCGATGATCGGGACCCAGATGGCGAGAGAGAGGTAGGGCATCGGGACCGGCGATCAGCGCAGCGTCCACCACGAAAGCAGCGCGAACAGGCCGACGATCATCGTGAAGGCGTAGTGGTAGACGTAGCCCGACTGCACGTGCCGCATGATCGCGGCGCCAAGCGCCACGGCCCGGGCGGTGCCGTTGACGAAGAAGCCGTCGATGATCGACCGGTCGCCCACCTCGGACAGGAAGCGTCCGACGCGCCGCGCGCCGCCGGCGAAGAACCAGTCGTTGAACCGGTCGAAGTAATACTTGTTGTCGAGCAGCGTGTAGATCCAGCCCGAGGCCTTCCGGATCCGCTCCGGCATCGCAGGGTTCACGAGGTAGCAGTAGGCGGCTGTCGCAATGCCGCCGAGCGCGAGCCATAACGGCAGGCTCTCGGCCCCGTGCAGGATGAATGGGACCACGCCGTGCCACTCCTCGCGCAGCCGCTCCATCGCGGGGTGGCCAGGCGCGACGACGATCGCATCGCCGAAGAAGTCGCCCATCAGGACCGGCTGTATGTAAGCCCAACCCGCATACACCGACGGGATGGCGAGCAGGATCAGCGGCACCGTGACGACCCAGGGACTCTCGCGCGGCTTGCCGTGGTCGTGCGCGTGCGCGCCGGACTCCGCCAGCAGGCCGCATGCGAGGCATCGTGCGCATGCTCGCCATGATCCCCCGCGTCGTGGAACCGCTCGGGGCCGTGGAATGCGAGGAACAGCAGCCGGAACGAATAGAGCGCCGTAACGAACACCCCGGCGTTCACCACGAAGTAGGCGAAACCGTGCCCAGGGATGTTCGAGAAGTGCACGGCTTCGATGATCGCGTCCTTCGAGAAGAATCCCGCGAAGGGCGGGATGCCCGCCAGCGCGAGCGAGCCGATGACGGCCGTCCAATAGGTGATGGGCATGTACTTCCTGAGGCCGCCCATCTTGCGCAGATCCTGCTCGTGATGGAGGGCGATGATCACCGAGCCGGCTCCAAGGAAGAGCAGCGCCTTGAAGAACGCGTGCGTCATCAAGTGGAAGATCGCCGCGCCGTAGGCCGAGACGCCGAGCGCGACCGTCATGTAGCCGAGCTGCGACAGCGTCGAATAGGCGACGACCCGCTTGATGTCGTTCTGGACGATGCCGAGGAAGGCCATGAAGAGTGCGGTGATCGCCCCGATGATGGTGACGACCGAGAGCGCGGTGTCCGACAGCTCGAACAGCGGACTCATCCGCGCGACCATGAAGATCCCGGCGGTCACCATCGTCGCCGCGTGGATCAGCGCAGAGATCGGCGTCGGGCCTTCCATGGAATCCGGCAGCCATACATGGAGCGGCACCTGCGCGCTCTTGCCCATCGCGCCGATGAAGAGGCAGATGCAGATCACGCTCATCAGCGACCAGGGGGCGGCGCCCCAGATCTTGACGGTCGTGGCCGCGAGCTCCGGGGCCCGCCCGAAGACGCTCGCGTAGTCGAGCGTGCCGAAGTACGCGAGCACAAGTCCGATGCCGAGCACGAAGCCGAAGTCGCCGACGCGGTTTGCGAGAAACGCCTTGAGATTGGCGTAGATCGCCGTCGGCCGCTCGTACCAGAACCCGATCAGCAGGTAGGAGACCAGCCCCACCGCCTCCCAGCCGAAAAAGAGCTGGAGGAAGTTGTTGCTCATCACCAGCATCAGCATGCTGAACGTGAAGAGCGAGATATAGCTGAAGAAGCGGGTGTAGCCCGGGTCGTCGGCCATGTAGCCGATCGTGTACACGTGCACCATCAGCGAAACGAACGTGACGACGAGCATCATCAGCGCCGTCAGCGGATCGATCAGTAAGCCGATCGAGAGCTTCACCGACCCCGACTGCAGCCACGTGTAGACGTCCCCATTGAACACGTTGCCCGCGAGCACGTCTCTCAGGATCGCGAACGAGGCGACCATCGACACGGCCACGCCGAGACAGCACAGCCAGTGCGAGACGCGGCGGCCGAGGCGCGGCCCGAACAGGCCGACGACGATCGCCGCGGCGAGCGGCACCAGGGGAACGACGAGGTAGAGCTCGCGCATCGCTACCCCTTGAGGCGGTCGAGGTCCTCGACGTCGATCGAGCCGACGTTGCGGAACAGGAGGACGAGGATGGCCAGGCCGATCGCCGATTCGGCGGCCGCGACGGTCAGAATGAAGAAGACGAACGCCTGGCCGGCCATGTCGTCCAAGAAGCTCGAGAAAGCGATGAAGTTCAGGTTCACGGCGAGGAGCATGAGCTCGATCGCCATCAGCAAAATGATCACGTTCTTCCGGTTCAGGAAGATGCCGGCCATGCTGATCGCAAACAGGATCGCCGCAAGCACGAGGTAGTGCGCCAGTGTCGGCGGCGCAGCCAGAAAATTCACCAAGGTCTCCCGAAGACGTCCAGTAGGTCCCGTCGTCGCACGCGGCGGCGCCCGTGCCACCGCTGCGACGCCGTCTTTGTTCCTTACGTATCTTTCTGTTCGGACTTCATCGGCACGATGCGCAGCCTGTCGGCCGGCCGCGCTTTCACCTGCAGCGCGGGATCCTGGTGTTTCGTTTCGCGGCGCCGGCGGTGCGTCAGGGCGATTGCGGCGATGATCGCGACCAGCAGCACGACCGCGGCGATCTCGAACGGGTAGACATAGTCGGTGTAGAGCAGGCGCCCAAGCGCCCGCGTGTTGCTGCCGCCGGCCGGCACGGGCGCGGTCCCGGCCGCTGCGCCGACCGGGCGGTTGCCAATCAGCACGAGCGCCATCTCGAGCAGCACCAGCGCGAACACCGTGGCGCCGACGGGCACGTAGCTGCGGAACTGCTGGCGCAGGTTGTCGAAGTTGACGTCGAGCATCATGACGACGAACAGGAACAGCACCATGACGGCGCCGACGTAGACCAGCACCAGCGCGATGGCGAGGAACTCGGCGCGCAGCATGAGCCAGTGGGCCGCCGCGGTGAAGAACGAGAGCACGAGCCAGAGTGCCGCGTGCACCGGGTTGCGGGCGGTGACGACGCGCATCGCCGCGAACACGAGGATCGCTGCGAAGATGTAGAAGAGAAATGCTTGCGCGTTCATCGATACTTTGCGTCCTGCTCACGATCCTTGGCGATCTGCGCCTCATAGCGGTCGCCGACGGCGAGCAGCATTTCCTTCGTGTAGTAGAGGTCGCCCCGCTTTTCGCCGTGATACTCGAGGATCCGGGTTTCGACGATCGAGTCGACCGGGCAGCTCTCCTCGCAGAACCCGCAGAAGATGCACTTGGTCAGGTCGATGTCATAGCGCGTCGTCCGCCGCGTGCCGTCGGCGCGCTGCTCGGACTCGATCGTGATCGCCAGCGCGGGACAGACGGCCTCGCACAGCTTGCATGCGATGCACCGCTCCTCGCCGTTCGGATAGCGGCGGAGCGCATGCAGGCCGCGGAAGCGCGGACTCTGCGGCGTCTTCTCCTCGGGGAACTGGACGGTGACCTTGCGCGCGAACAGGTGGCGGCCGGTGAGCATGAGGCCGCGCCCGAGCTCGACCAGGAGCCACGTGTTGAAGAATTCTCGCAGGCGCCGGAGCATGGCCGTGGGCCTCAATGGAAGAGCCCGGCCCAGCGCGTCTGCATCACGACGGCCAGGAACACAATCCACACGAGCGTCACGGGCAGGAACACCTTCCAGCCGAGCCGCATGATCTGATCATAACGGTAGCGCGGGAACGTCGCGCGGATCCACAGGAAGAAGAACAGCACGAACGCCATCTTGCCGAAGAGCCACAACATGCCGTCGCCGAGCGGCGCCGTTCCGCCCAAGAGTGGCACCCACGCAGGCAGCGTTTCCCCATTGAGCCCCGGCCACGGCGCAAGCCAGCCGCCCAGGAACATGACCGACGCCAGCGCCGAGATCAGGATCATGTTCATGTACTCGGCCAGGAAGAAGACGGCGAATGCGACGCCCGAGTACTCGACGTGGAAGCCGGCCACGATCTCCGACTCGCCTTCGGCCACGTCGAACGGATGCCGGTTGGTCTCGGCGACGCCGGAGATCACGTAGACCAGGAACAGCGGGAAAAGCGGGATGAAATACCAGTAGGCGAGGCCGCCCTCCTGGCCGCGAACGATATCCGAGAGATTGAGCGAGTTCGCCGCCATCAGCACGCCCACGAGCGCGAAGCCCATCGCGATCTCATAGGAAACGATCTGCGCGGCGGAGCGGAGGCAGCCCAGGAACGCGTACTTCGAATTCGATGCCCAGCCGGCGAGGATGATGCCGTAGACGCCCATTGACGTCATGGCGAGCACGTAGAGGAGTCCGGCGTTGATGTCGGCGAGGACGACGCCGTCGGCGAACGGAATGACGGCCCACGCGGCCAGCGCCGGCGCGATCGAGAGAATCGGCGCAATGAAGAAGAGATAGCGGCTCGCGCCCGACGGCAGCACGATCTCCTTGAAGATCAGCTTGAACACATCGGCGAACGGCTGCAGCAGCCCGAGCGGACCCACGCGGTTCGGGCCGATCCGCACCTGCATCCAGCCGATCACCTTGCGCTCGGCCAGCGTCAGGTAGGCGACGGCCAGGATCAGCGGGATCGCAATGGCGACGATCTTCGCGAGCGTCCACACCGCGGGCCACGCGGGACCGAAGAAGCCGGCGACGGGGGCTAGGAGTGTGTCCATTGACGATTTGAGGCTAGGCCCGCTCGACCGCGATCGGCCCGGACATGCCGTCGAGTCCGCACGTCGACGGATGCGCTGCGGCAATACGTACAACGCCCGCGGGCACCCCCGCGTCGACAGCCGTCGGCAGTACAGCTTCTCCGCGGCCCTGCCGCACCCGGATTGCCGCGCCCTCGGCGACGCCGATCTGCTGCATCGTGATCGCGTTCATCCGCGCCCGCGGCGGCTTGGCGTCCGCCGTCTGCTGCAACGATGGCGCGCGCCGCGCCAGCGGATCGGCAAAGTAGATCGGCACGTCGGCGACGCGCTCGAAGCCCTTTCCGGGCCCTGTGAGCGCTGCAATCGGGACATCGGTGCCATTGCCGAGCTTCGCCGGAAGCGCGTCATCCTGCGGCAGCAGTTTGCGGACGTCGTCGATCGATTCGAGCTCGAAGCCGGGCAGCCCGAGCATCGATCCCAGCACGCGCAACACCTTCCACGCGGGCCGCGCGCTGCCGAACGGCTTGACCACGCCGCTCCAGCGCTGCACCCGCCCCTCGCAGCTCACGAACGTGCCGCCCGTCTCGGTGAATGGCCCGATCGGCAACAGGACGTCCGCATACGGCGTACCGTGCCGGAACGGCGAAAGCACGACCACGAAGTCCGCCGCTTCGAGCGCCGAACGCGCTGCGACCGGATGCGCGCAGTCGAATTCAGGCTCGGCGCCCATGACGATGTATGCCTTGCGCGGCTCGGCGAGCATCGCGCGCGCGTTCATGCCACCGGTCTGCGGCAACGCGTCGGCAAGGTATCCGCCGACGCTGTTTGCAGCCTCCATGAGGCAGCCGAGCTTCGCGCCGGTCATTCCGGCCAACGCCTGCGCGAGCGCGAAGAGCTGCGACGCCTCGGCGTGCTGCTCGGCGGCGTTGCCGAGCAGGATCGCCTTGCGCTCGCCCGACAGGAGCGACGCGGCGATCACCTCTGCGGCTGCCGTCGGCTCGACGCCCGCCAGCGCGGCCGCCACTTCGCGCCCCGCACCGCGCGCGGCCGCGACCACGATCTCGGCAAGCGCCTGCGGCAGCACCGAAGGCGGCGCAACGAACGCATGCGCGACCTTGATCAGCGAGTCATCGGCGACCGACTGCAGAAGCGAGATCTGCGCACCCTTCTTCGCCGCTTGCCGGAGCCGTTGCGCGAGCAAGGGGTGATCCTTGCGCAGGAAGCTGCCGACGACCAGCACGCGATCGACCGCGGCCACCTCGGCGATCGGCATTCCGAGCCAAGGGATGCCTTTCCCATGGCCGTCGCCGCGGAAGTCCGACTGGCGGAGGCGGAAGTCGATATTGTCCGAGCCCAGACCCCGAGTGAGCTTCGCCGCCAGCGCCATCTCCTCGAGCGTCGAATGCGGCGACACGAGCGTGCCGAGCGCTGCGCCACCGTGGTTGACCACCGTATCGCGCAGGCGATCGACGACGCGAGCGAGGGCCGTCTGCCAATCGACGGCCTTCCATTCGCCGCCCTCGAGGATCATGGGCGACGCGAGGCGCTCGGGGCTTCCCAGCGCTTCGTAGGAGAAGCGATCCTTGTCCGAGATCCAGCACTCGTTGACCGCCTCGTTCTCGAGTGGCAGCACGCGGAGCACCTGGTCGCCCTTCGCCTGGACGACGAGATTGCTGCCGAGCGCGTCGTGCGGCGACACCGACTTGCGTCGCGCGAGCTCCCACGTCCGCGCGGCGTAGCGGAACGGCTTCGACGTGAGAGCGCCGACGGGACAGATATCGATCATGTTGCCCGATAGCTCCGAATCGACGGTGCGGCCGACGAACGAGACGATCTCCGCGTGCTCGCCCCGCCCGATCATCCCGAGCTCCATCACGCCGGCGATCTCCTGCCCGAAGCGCACGCAGCGGGTGCACTGGATGCAGCGCGTCATCTCCTCGGCCGCCACCAGCGGGCCCAGGTTCTTGTGGAAGACGACGCGCTTCTCCTCGGTGTAGCGCGAGGACGACGGGCCATAGCCGACCGCGAGGTCCTGGAGCTGGCACTCGCCGCCCTGGTCGCAGATCGGACAGTCGAGCGGGTGGTTGATCAGCAGGAACTCCATTACCGATTTCTGCGCCTGCACCGCGAGCGGCGACGCGGTGAACACTTTCATGCCCTCGGCAGCGGGCGTCGCGCACGCCGGCAGCGGTTTCGGTGCCTTCTCGACCTGCACGAGGCACATCCGGCAGTTGGCGGCGATCGTGAGCTTCTTGTGGTAGCAGAAGTGCGGGACGTAGATGCCGAGCCGGTTCGCGGCGTCCATCACCGTGCTGCCAGGAGGCACCTGGACCGCCCTGCCGTCGATTTCGAGGTTCAGCATTGATTCCGGGCTAGAAGTAGGGATCCACGATGCAGCGCTTGTGGTCAACGTGGTGCTGGAATTCGTCGCGGAAGTGCTTGACGAAGCTTTTGACCGGCAGCGCCGCGGCATCGCCCAGCGCACAGATCGTCCGGCCCGCGATGTTGTCGGCGACCGAATTCAGGAGGTCGAGGTCCTCGGTCCGGCCTTCCCCGTTCTCGATCCGGTGGACGACACGCCACAGCCAGCCGGTGCCCTCGCGGCACGGTGTGCACTGGCCGCACGACTCCTCGTAGTAGAAATACGAGAGCCGCAGGAGCGACTTCACCATGCAGCGCGTATCGTCCATCACGATGACCGCGCCGGACCCCAGCATCGACCCCGCCTTCGCGATCGAGTCGTAGTCCATATCGGTCGCCATCATGATCTCCCCGGGCAGCACCGGCATCGACGAGCCGCCCGGAATCACCGCTTTGAGCTTCCGTCCCTCCCGCACGCCGCCCGCCATTGCGAGCAACGTCGCGAACGGTGTGCCGAGTTTCACCTCGAAATTGCCCGGCCGCCGCACGTCGCCCGACACCGAGAAGAGCTTGGTACCGCCGTTGTTGGGCCGGCCCAGATTCAGGAACGCCTCGCCGCCGTTCTTGATGATCCAGGGCACCGCGGCGAACGTCTCGGTATTGTTGATCGTCGTCGGCTTGCCATAGAGCCCGAAGCTCGCCGGGAACGGCGGCTTGAAGCGCGGCTGGCCTTTCTTGCCTTCCAGCGATTCGAGGAGCGCCGTCTCTTCGCCACAGATGTACGCGCCGTAACCGTGGTGGTTCTGAAGCTGAAATGAAAATCCCGAACCGACGATGTCGTCGCCCACGAAACCGGCCTCGTACGCCTCGGCGAGCGCTTGCTCGCAGCGCTCGTAGACGTTCCAGATCTCGCCATGAACGTAGTTGTACCCGCGCTTGCAGCCCATCGCGTAGGCGGCGATCGCCATGCCTTCGATCAGCGCATGCGGGTTGTAGCGGAGGATGTCGCGATCCTTGAACGTGCCGGGCTCGCCTTCGTCGGAGTTGCAGACCAGGTATTTGTCGCCGGTAAACTGCTGGGGCATGAAGCTCCACTTGAGCCCGGTCGGGAAGCCCGCGCCGCCGCGACCGCGCAGCGCCGATTTCTTGATCTCGGCGATCACCGCCGCGGGCGGAACCTTTTCCGAGAGCACCTTGCGCAGCGCCTCGTAGCCGCCGCGGGCGACGTAGTCCTTGAGCCGCCAGTTGTCGCCGTTAAGCCCCGCCATCAGGATGGCATCCGGGCCGTAGTCGAGCAGGCCGCCAGGGGCGCTCATCAGGAACCGCCACGTGCCGCGGCCATTTCCGCGAGCAGCGCGTCGAGCTGCTCGCGGCGCATGAAGCTGCACATCCGCTTGTTGTTGACGAGGAGCACCGGCGCGTCGCCGCAGGCCCCGAAGCATTCTCCCTCCACCAGCGTCACCTTGCCATCCGAGGTGGTCTCGCCGAAGCCGACGCCGAGCTTTTGCTTCAGGTATTCCGCCGACTCGACCGCGTCCTGCAGCGCACAGGGAAGGTTCGTGCAGATCGTGATCTTGTACGTACCGAGGGGCTTCAGGTTGTACATCGTGTAGAACGTGGCCACCTCGTAGACAGCCACCGGGGCCATGCCGAGGTAGTGCGCGACGAAGTCCATCGTCTCGGTCGACAGCCAACCCTTCTCGTCCTGCGCGATCGCGAGCGCCGACATCACCGCCGATTCCTTGCGGTCGGGCGGGTACTTCGCGATCTCGCGATCGATCTTCTGGAGCGCGTCGGCGGAGAGCATCGGCGGCGAGGTCATCGGTAGTAATAGCCGGCGACGCGCCAGATATCGCCGTCTTCGATCGCCCACACCAGCTGTTCCTGCAGCTTCCGGCCCTGGGCGAACCGGGCCGTGTACTCGATGATCACGTAGTCGCCATCGGGCGCCCCGGGCATCTGGTGCGAGCGCGCGAAACGCTCCGCCGTCCTGCCCTCGAGCTTGCCGAGCGACTTCCGCGCGTCGCGCATGCCGTCGACGAACTTGATGCGGGTGACGGCGGACTTGAGCTGCTTGGACGAGAGGTCCCACGCGGCGCCCGCCTTGCCAGCATCGATGAGCGCAAGCCACTTGATGCCGGCGTCGATCGAATCGCGGTCGTCGCGCAGCGTCGGCTGCTCCGCAGGCGGCGCCGTCGGTGGCGCCGTCGTCGCGGGCGGCGCCGATGCCGCCGGAGCCGCGGGCGCGGGCGTCTGCGCCCGGGCACCGATCGCGACAGTCATTATCACGATCACCGTAGCGACGCGGAGGCGTGTCATCGGTCGATCGAGCCGAACACGATGTCCTGCGTCCCGATGATCGCGACGACATCCGCGATCATGTGACCCCGCGACATTTCGTCGAGCGCAGCGAGATGGGGGAAGTCGGGGGGACGGAGCTTGACCCGATAGGGCTTGTTCGCGCCATCCGAGACGATGTAGACGCCGAATTCGCCCTTCGGATGCTCGATCGCCGCATAGGCCTCGCCCGGCGGCACGTGCATGCCCTCGGTGAAGAGCTTGAAGTGATGAATCAGCTCTTCCATGTTGGTCTTCATCGCCTCGCGCGAAGGCGGCGCGACCTTATGGTTGCCGGTGATGACCGGGCCAGGATTCTTGCGCAGCCAGTCGACGCACTGCTTGACGATGCGGTTCGACTGCCGCATCTCGGCCACGCGAACGAGGTAGCGATCGTAGCAGTCGCCGTGGGTACCGACGGGAATGTCGAAGTCCATCCGGTCGTAGACGGCGTACGGCTGCTTCTTGCGCAAGTCCCACTCGACGCCTGACCCGCGCAGCATCGCGCCGGTGAACCCGAGCGCGATCGCCCGCTCCGCCGACACGACGCCGATGCCGACCGTGCGCTGCTTCCAGATCCGGTTCTCGGTCAGCAGCGTCTCGTAGTCGTCGACGTAGCCGGGGAAGCGGTGGGTGAAGTCCTCGATAAAGTCGAGCAGCGACCCCTGGCGGTTCGCGTTCATCGCCCGCAGCGTGCTCGCGTTGCGCGACTGTTGCGCCTGGTACTGCGGCATCCGGTCGGGCAGGTCGCGATAGACGCCGCCCGGGCGGTAGTACGCCGCATGCATCCGCGCGCCCGACACCGCCTCGTAGACATCGAAGAGGTCCTCGCGCTCGCGGAAGCAGTAGAGGAACGTCGTCATGCCGCCGACGTCGAGCGAGTGGGCCCCGAGCCACAGCAGGTGATTCAGAATCCGCGTGATCTCGTCGAACATCACGCGGATGTACTGCGCACGCTCCGGCACTTCGAGCCCGAGCAGCCGCTCGATCGCGAGGCAGTAGGCGTGCTCGTTGCACATCATCGACACATAGTCGAGCCGGTCCATGTACGGCAGCGACTGGATGTAGGTCTTGTACTCGGCCAACTTTTCCGTCGCGCGGTGCAGGAGCCCGATATGCGGGTCCGCGCGCTCGATGACCTCGCCGTCGAGCTCGAGCACGAGGCGCAGCACGCCGTGTGCCGCAGGGTGCTGCGGACCGAAGTTCATCGTGTAGTTGCGGATCTCGGCCATCGCGACTACTCGCTGGTACCGTAGCTGTCCTCGCGGATGATACGCGGCGTGATCTCGCGCGGCTCGATCGATACCGGCTGATAGATCACGCGGCCCTGCTCCGGGTCGTAGCGGACCTCGACATTGCCGGACAGCGGGAAATCCTTGCGGAACGGATGCCCGACGAAGCCGTAGTCGGTCAGCAGGCGCCGCAGGTCCGGATGCCCCGTGAACACGAGGCCGTAGAGATCGAACGCCTCGCGCTCGAACCAGTTCGCGGCGGGCCAGACGTCGACCGAGCTCGCGACGACCGGGAAATCGTCGTCGGGGGCGAACACGCGCGCGCGGAGCCGCCAGTTGTGCTCGAGCGAAAGCAGGTGATAGACGACGGCGAAGCGTGGGCCCTCGTGCGCGCCACCGCCGTAGGTCGAGTAGTCGACGCCGCAGAGGTCGATCAGCATCGCAAAGCGAAGCTCGGGGCGATCGCGCAGCAGGCGCAGCGTCGCATCGAGCTCGATGGCGCGGACGACCGCGGTGACCTCGCCACGATCGACAGTGACGGACGCGAGCCGTTCGCCGAGGACCGCAGGGAGCGCCGCGGCGAGCGTTTCGATGCGGGAAGCCATCAGCGGGCGATCGTGTTCGTGCGCCAGATCTTGTTCTGGAGCTGCACCACGCCGTAGAGCAGCGCCTCCGCCGTGGGCGGGCAGCCCGGAACATAAATGTCGACCGGCACGATCCGATCGCAGCCGCGGACGACCGAGTACGAATAGTGATAGTAGCCGCCACCGTTCGCGCATGAGCCCATCGAGATCACCCAGCGCGGCTCGGGCATCTGGTCGTACACCTTGCGCAGCGCCGGCGCCATCTTGTTGCACAGCGTGCCGGCGACGATCATCACGTCGGACTGGCGCGGGCTCGGCCGGAACACGACGCCGAAGCGGTCAAGGTCGTAGCGGGAGGCGCCGGCGTGCATCATCTCGACCGCACAGCAGGCGAGGCCAAAGCTCATCGGCCACATCGAGCCGTTGCGCGCCCAGTTGATCAGCGCATCGGCGGACGTGGTGACGAAGCCTTTCTCGAGGACACCTTCAATCGCCATGGCTTATTCCCACTCTAGTGCACCCTTCTTCCACTCGTAGATGAAGCCGACGACGAGAACCGCAAGGAAGACCATCATCGCGACGAAGCCGAGGAAGCCGACGTCCTGCAAGACGACCGCCCATGGGAAGAGGAACGCGATCTCGAGATCGAACAGGATGAACAGGATCGCGACCAGGTAGTAGCGGACGTCGAACTTCATCCGCGCGTCCTCGAACGCCTCGAAGCCGCACTCGTAGGGGGAGAGCTTCGCCGGATCGGGGCGATTCGGCGAGAGCACGGTGCCGACCGTGAGTAGGACGGCCCCGACGGTCAGGCCGACCAGGATGAAGAGCAGGATCGGTAGATACTGTTCCAGCATGTTCGTCGATCGCTAGCGCTTGTGCCGCCCGCGAAGCGGTCCTCGTTCCCGTTCCCGGCCGGCGGATCCGCCGCCGGGACGATCATCGTGCGCCGCGCCGTCCCCTCACGCGAAGCGCCGTTTGCAACTGGTGCCGACGGGGAGACTCGAACTCCCACGGGTTACCCCACTGCCCCCTCAAGACAGCGTGTCTACCAATTTCACCACGTCGGCTTGGTCCACGATTACTTCGGCACCTCGCTCGACTTCGAGCCCGCCGGCGCGCTTTCGGGCGCTGCCTTCGCGGGCTCGGCAGCCGGCGCCGCACCGGGCGCCGCCGGCACTTCGTTCGACTTCGGCGCCATTTTCTCGACGATGCCTTGCTGCATCACGCCCTTTGGCCCGCCCTGCGTGGTCGCGAACCAGGTGAGCCCGAGGCTCGACGCGAAAAAGATCGCAGCCAGGATCGCCGTGGTGCGGGACAGGAAGTTGGCGGACCCCGCAGCGCCGAAGACGCTGCCCGACGAACCGCTGCCAAAGGCCGCACCCATGTCGGCACCCTTGCCGTGTTGAAGCAGCACGAAGCCGCAGATGGCGACCGCGACCAGCAGATGAAGCACCAATAACAACGTTTGTAACAAGCTCATTCGCGACTCCTGCGATCGCGCACCGCCTGCGTCAGGCACGCGCAATTGCGAGAAATTCCCCGGCCTTCAGCGACGCGCCACCAATCAGCCCGCCGTCGATATCCGGCATTCCGAACAGCGCTCGCGCGTTGTCCGCCTTCACACTGCCACCGTAGAGCAGCGAGACACCCGCCGCTCCGGCCCCGGCGAGCCGCGCCCGCAATGTTGCGTGCACGGCCTGCGCCTGCTCGGGCGTCGCGGTTCGCCCGGTTCCGATCGCCCAGACCGGCTCGTAGGCCACCACCATCCGCACAGCGTCCCGCCCCACACCCTCGAGCACGGCATCGAGCTGGCGCAGCACGACAGCCTCCGTGCTCCCTGCGTCACGCTCCGTCGCCGTCTCGCCGACGCACGCAATAGGCACGAGTCCCGCTGCGAGCGCCGCTTTCGCCTTGCCGGCGACGACCTGATCGGTATCGCCGAAATACTGCCGGCGCTCCGAGTGGCCCACGATTGCATAGCGGCACCCAAATTCGACCAGCATTCCCGGCGACACCTCGCCCGTATAGGCCCCGACCGCGTGCTCACTCACGTCCTGTGCGCCCCACGCGACCGGCGTCGACTCGAGCGCGGCCTGCGCCTGCACCAGATACGGATACGGGACGCAGACCGCGAGCGCGCGCCCCGCCGTATCCGACGCACCGGCTGCAATGGCGTCGAGCAGCGCCGCGTTCGCCGCCAGCGTGCCGTTCATCTTCCAGTTGCCGACGACGAGTTTGCCGCGCATCGCGCCCTAGGCCCATTTCGTGCCCAAACGCGCCGTTCCGCCCGGAAAAGGCCGTCGCGCCTGCAAAACCGAACAATTATACCGCAGCGCGCACGCGCGTGCCAACGCGGCAGACCGGCGAGGCGGCCGTCAGGCGCCCGCCTCGAAAGCCGCTAGTGGTCAGGCCAATCGACCAGTCACACCCGGTCGCGGAGTTGCGCACGCACGAACGCAGCGATCCCGGCGACGAGCCGATCGAGATTGCGCTCGAGCGTCGAATAGCCTGCGTTCGGCGCCAGCGTCGACTCGTCCATGTACAACCGGCGATTGATCTCGATCTGCAGGCTGTGCCGGTGCTCCGCGGGCCGCCCGTGGCGGCGCACGATCTCGACGCCCTTGTACGGGTCGTTGATCGCGACGTCGTAGCCCATCCCGCTCAGGATGTCGGCGACCGCGCGCGTGAACGCCGGCGCGCAGGTCGTGCCGTCGCGGTCGCCCAGCACGAAATCCGCGCGCGCGCGGCCCGGATCGTCGGCGTTCGCATCGCCGACCGCAGGCATCGAGTGGCAGTTGACGTGCCAGACCGCGCCGAACGCGCGATGGGCGGCGTCGAGATCCGCCGCGAGCGCCGCATGGTACGGGAGATAGTAGTCGTCGATCCGCTCCCGCACTTCGCCCACGGCGAGCTTGCGTGCGTACATCGGTGCACCGTCGCGCGCGACGCGCCAGACGAGGCCGATTCCCTGCGTCGTCTTGCGCGACACCGCGACCGGCCCCGGCCAGACGCCGTCGATGAGCTCGAGGTCGATGTCGGCAAGGCCGCGGTTGGGGTCGATGTACGCACGCGGGAACAGCGCCTCGACGAGCGTCGCCCCGTGGCGTGGCACGCAGGCGTAGAGGCGGGCAACGTGCGTGTCCTCTGCCCGGCGCACCTCGGCCCGCGGCGGCGCGTGGTCGAAGTCCGCCGGGTAGCTTTCGCCACTGTGCGGCGAATCGAAGACCAGCGGAACGGCGTCGCCCAGCGGCGAGTGACGGCGGAAGGCAGCTGACATCGTCAGGCGTCGTTCAGATGGCACGCCGAGAGGCGCCCCGCGGCGATCGCGCGCAGCTCCGGCACCTCCGCGCGGCAGCGGGGCATCGCGTGCGGACACCGCGGATGGAAGTGGCAGCCGGAGGGCGGGTCGAGCGGCGACGGAATCTCGCCCTTGATCGGAACGAACGTGCGCTTGCGCGGCACGACCTTGCCGACCTCGGTCAGAAGCGCCTTCGTGTACGGATGGTTGGGCGCGGCGAACAACGCAGCCGCGGAGCCCGACTCGACGACGCGGCCCAGGTACATGATCACCACGCGGTCGCTGATGTGCTCGACGACGCCGAGGTCGTGGCTGATGAAGAGGTACGTGAGATTGAGCGCCGAGCGCAGTTCCATGAACAGGTTCAGCACTTGCGCCTGGATCGAGACGTCGAGCGCCGCGACCGATTCGTCGCAGACCAGGAACTCGGGTTTCACGGCGAGCGCGCGCGCAATCCCGATGCGCGCCCGCTGACCGCCCGAGAACTGGTGCGGAAAGCGGCGCATCAGCGTGGGATCGAGCCCAACGCGATTCATCTGCAGGCCCACGTACTCGATCCTCTGCTTCGTGCCGATGATGCCGTGCGCCACCGGTGCCTCGCCAACGATGTCGACCACGCGCATCCGCGGATTGAGCGACGCATAAGGATCCTGGAAGATCATCTGCATCCTGAGCTGCTGCGCGCGCGCCGACTCTCCCTTGAGCGAAGACAGCGGCAGCCCGCGCCAGTACCGCTCGCCGCGCGTCGGCGGTAGCAGTCCCACCGCCAGGCGCCCCAGCGTCGATTTGCCGCAGCCGGACTCGCCGACGAGCCCGAGCACTTCGCCCGGGCGGATCGCCAGATCGACGTGATCGACGGCGCGCACCACCTCTTCCCGGACGCCCGCGCCCACGAGGTTGCCGATACGCGCAGCCATGTCGATCGGTTTCACGAAGCGCTTCGACACTCCGCGGAGCTCGACCAGGCTTGCGCCGGCCACGGCCGGCGAGCTCGTCTCGCGCGTCGCCGTGTTCACGCCGCTCTCTCCACGCTCAGCGGATGGTGGCAGCGGACGGTCTGGCTGGGCGCAGGGTCGCCCAGCGACCGCATCTCGGGCATCGTCGCGCAGACGTCGGTGGCGCGGCCGCAGCGATCGCGAAATGCGCAGCCCGCCGGCAACTCGAGGGGTGAAGGCGCCATCCCGGGGATCTGCGCGAGCCTCGCTCCACGCGGGCTCATCGCCGGAACCGAATCGAGCAACCCCCGCGTGTAGGGATGTCGCGGATGCGACAGGACGTCGACGACCGTGCCCTGCTCGACGATGCGCCCCGCGTACATCACGCAGACGCGATCGGCGAGTCCGGCGATCACCGACAGGTCGTGCGTGATCCAGATCAGCGCGGCGCCGGTTTCGCGGACCAGCTTTTGCATCTCGAACAGGATCTGCCCCTGGATCGTGACGTCGAGAGCGGTCGTCGGTTCGTCGGCGATGACCAGGTCCGGTTCGTTCAGGAGCGCGATCGCGATGGCAACACGCTGTCGCATCCCGCCGGAGAACTGGTGCGGGAACGCCGACAGGCGCTCGTCGGGCGATGGAATGCCGACCTTCGCGAGTGCCGCGCGCGCCTGCTCGCGCGCCGTTGCGCGGCCGACGTTCCGATGCGCAAGGATCGCTTCGATCATCTGCGCATCGATCCGGAGCACCGGATTCAACGTCATCATCGGATCCTGGAAGATCATCGCGATGCGATTGCCCCGGAGCTGCCGGAGGTCCTCGTCCGACAGCGCGCGCAGGTCGCGACCGTGGAGCCGGAGGTGCCCGGAGACGATGCGTCCGGGCGGATCGACGAGGCCCAGGATCGAGTATCCGGTCATCGACTTGCCGGATCCGGATTCGCCGACGAGGCCCACCACCTCGCCGCGTGCCACCGAAAACGTGACATCGTCGACGGCCTTGACGACGCCGGCCTTGGTGATGAAGTGTGTCCGCAGACCCTCGACTTCGAGCAGTGGCGCGCTCACCGCGTTCTCCTCATCGCTGCAAGCGCGGATTGAGCACGTCGCGCAGCTGGTCCGCGACCAGGTTGATGCCGACGATCGTCAGGACAAGCGCGATGCCCGGGAAGAAGCTGATCCAGTACTTCCCCGAAAGCAGATACTGATAGCCGTTCGCGATCAGCAGGCCGAGCGAAGGTTCGGTGATGGGCAGCCCGAGGCCCAGGAACGACAGCGTCGCCTCGAGCGTGATCGCCGCCGCGACCTGGACCGTGGCGACGACGATCATCGGCGGCAGGCAGTTCGGCAGAAGATGCCCGAAGACGATACGCGCAGGCGACAACGCAAGGCAGTGCGCGGCCTCGACGTACTCCTTGCGCTTCTCGACCAGCGCAGCGCTGCGCACGGTCCGCGCGTAATACGCCCACTGCACCGTCACCAGCGCCGCGATGACCTTGCCCGTGCCCTGCCCGAGCACGGCGATCAGGATCAGCGCAATCAGGATCGCCGGAAACGAGAGCTGGATGTCGACGATCCGCATGATGATCGCCTCGGTCCGGCCGCCGACGTACGCCGCCGGAAGGCCCGCTGCCAGCCCGATGACGAGCGCGAGCGCGGTCGCGGCGACGCCGACGCCAAGGCTGATCCGCAGCCCGTAGAGGATCGCCGAGAACATGTCGCGTCCCTGGTCGTCGGTGCCGAGCCAGAACGTCCCCCACGGCGCTTTCGATCCGGGCGGCAACCGGCTGTCCATCACGTCGAGCTGCGCCAGATCGTACGGATTCTGCGGCGAGATGACCGGCGCGAAGAGTGCGAGGACGAGGATCACCACCAGCAGGACGAGTCCAAAGACGGCGAGCGGGTTCGCCACGAAATCGGCGACGATCCGCCGCAACGGGGTTTCGACGGCGCGCGGCGCGGAGACGGCGGACGGCAGGCTGGCCACGATGCTAGGGCCTGTTCACACTATGGTCGCAAACGCGAGCGGGTGGCATGGGGCGTCAATCAAGGCGCCTGACGAAGCCAAGACCGGGCGTCTTGGCGAGGAGGGCAACGAAGAGTGGCGCCGCAAGATACCCGCTCCCTTCGGGTTGCTGCCGAAAACGCCCAGCGCTGCGTTGCAAAGCCTCGCCGGGCAGCCGGCCCGCCTTCGTTTTGCGCCTTGCGCTGGGCGTTTTCGGCCTTGCAACGCGTTTGCGTCCATAGTGTGAACAGGCCCTAACCCTTGCTCTCGGTCAGCCGCACGCGCGGATCGAGGACCGAATACAGGATGTCCACGGCCAGGTTGATCACCACGAAGAACATGACGATCACAAGTAGGTAGGCGACGATCACCGGCCGATCGAGTACGCCGATGGAATCGATGAGGAGCTTGCCCATGCCGGGCCACGCAAAGACGCTCTCGGTGACGATCGCGAAGGCCACCAGCGCGCCGAACTGCAGGCCGATGACGGTGACGATGGGGATCAGGATGTTGCGCAGCACGTGGACGCCGATCACGCGCGCGTTGGTGAGTCCTTTCGCGCGGGCGAACTTGACATAGTCCTGCATGAGCGCCTCGCGCGCGCCCGAGCGTGTGAGCCGGATCAGGAGCGCCAGGTTGAAGAGCGCGAGGTTGGTGGCCGGCATGATCAGATGCTTCCAGCCGTCGATCGACAGGAACGACACCGGGATCAGCCCGAACAGCAACGTCGTCGGACCCCGCCCGTTCGACGGCAGCCATCCCAGCATCACGGAGAACACCATGATCATCATCAACCCAACCCAGAAGGTCGGCAGCGAGAAGCCCAGGATCGACCCCGTCATGATCGTGCGGCCCGCGATGCCGTTGGGACGTAGCCCCGCCCACAACCCGAGCGGGATCCCCAGCACGACGGCGATCAGCATGGCGGTCGCCGCGAGCTCGAGCGTCGCCGGCATCCGCTCCAAGATCAACCCAAGCGCGGACGTGCTGTGAACGAACGAACGGCCGAGGTCGCCATGCGCCACGCCGCTCAGGAATGCGAGGTACTGCGCCCACAAGGGCTTGTCGAGGCCGAGCGCCGCGATCGCCTTCTCACGGTCGATCTGGTCCGCTTGCGGATTGATCAGGATGTCGATCGGATTGCCGATCGCGTAGACGCCCGCGAAGACCAGCAGCGACATCACAAAGAGCACGACGATGCTCTGCAGGCTGCGGCGGATGATGAAGACCAGCACGGGACGTTCGCGCGGGACCGGGAAACGCCGACGGCGGCCGGGGAGTCCGACCGCCGCCGCGTGGATGACCCGGAATCAGCCCTTCACCGGGCGGAACTGGAAGGCGAGCGTGTACTCGTCGGTACGCGGCGTGTACGCGACGTTCTTCGTCGTCGCCCAGATCGTGAACTGGAAGTGGATCGGCATGATGCCCAGGTCCTCCATCGCAAGCTTGGTCGCGTTCTGCAGCATCGCGCTGCGATTCTCGTCGTCGACCTGCTGCAGCGCCTGGTCGATCAGATAGTCGACCTTCACGTTGCTGTAGCGGCCCCAGTTGACCGCACCCAGCCCCTTGTCACGGTTGAACGTCGCGATCAATGAGCGCAACGGGCTCGATGCCTCGCCCGTGGACGCGCCCCAGCCGACCATGTGGAAACTGAATTCCTGCTTCGATGCGCGCGCCGAGTACGGCGCCATCGGCGCTGTCTCGACCTTGGAGACGATGCCCACGCGGGTCAGCATCTGCGCGACCGCCTGCACGATCTTTTCATCGTTGACGTAGCGGCCCGCAGGGCCGTGGATGGTGATCGCGAACCCGTCGGGGTACCCTGCTTCGGCCAAGAGCTTCTTCGCGCCCTCGGGGTCGTACGCATCGGCCTTGAGCCCGGGCACGTGGCCGAACAGCTTCTCGGACACGAGCTGCCCCGACGGGATCGCCTGGCCCTCCATCACGCGCTCGGCGATCGCCGGCCGGTTGATCGCTTTCGAGATCGCGCGCCGGACGCGAACGTCGAGCAACGGGTTCTTGTCGAGCGGCTTGCCCGCTTTGTCGGTGATGAACGGGCTCGAGCGCGCGAGGTGATCGAAGTTGAAGTAGATGACGCGGTGCGAGATCTTCGAGGTCACCGTGAACTTCGGATCGGACTTGATCCGCGCGAGGTCCGCGGTCGGCGGCTGCTCGATCGCGTCGACGTCGCCGGACAGGAGCGCAGCGACGCGCGCCGACTCGTTCTTGATGATCTTGAACGTCACCTTGTCCCAGGGCGACCTCTCGCCCCAGTAGTTGTCGTTGCGGACAAGGTCGATGTGGTCGCCCGACGTGTATTTGACGAGCTTGTAGCGACCGCTGCCGATCGCCGCCTTGCCCGAATTGAAATCCTCGGTCGTGGCCCCCGTCGCGACCTTCTTGGAGACGATGTAGATCGTGGAGAGGTCGTTGGGCGCGAGCGGGTACGGTGCCGCGTACTTGAACCGGATCGTGTACGGGTCGACGATCTCCTTCGCGATGATCGCCTTTGTATAGGCCGAGAACGGACCCGGGCTGTTCGGCACGTTCGGCACGCGGTCGATCGAGAATGCGACGTCCTCGGCGGTGAGCTCGGTGCCGTCGGTGAACTTGGCACCCTTGCGCAGCTTGAACTCCCACGTCTTGTCGTCGATCGGCTTCCAGGACGTCGCGAGTCCCGGGATCAGCTTCGAATCCGGATCCATCTGGACCAGCTTGTCGAAGATGTGCTCGGCGACGTTGTTGTTGGGAAAGAGGTTGAAGAAGTGCGGGTCGATCGACGTGACGTCGGCCGCTACCGCGATCTTGAGCTCGGCCGCGTGTGCGACAGGCGCCACGGCAACGGCTGTGGCAAAACCGACGATCGCAAGCACGCGGCAGGGAAAAGCGAAACGCATGAGGGTGCCTCGAGAAGACGATGAGTTGGGAGCGGCGGCCGTCCCGCCCGCCGCCCGCAATCTAGCGCGAAAGGCGCCCGAAGGTAAGCCCTAAGCGCGCACACTCGATCCTGCGCGGACCCGGCGATCGGGCCGCGGTGCCAGCCCCCTGTCGCACCCGTTCAGACGACCTTGACCCGGAGGTCAGGGAGGCCGTCGATGTGCGCGTCCATGATGTCGCCCTTGACCACCGGGCCGACATTCTCGGGCGTTCCGCTGTAGATCAGGTCGCCGGGCTGGAGCTCGAAGGCCTTCGACAGGTTCGCGATCTGCTCGGCGACGTTCCAGATCATCTGGTTCAGATTGGCGCTCTGCTTCGTCTGCCCGTTGACCTTGAGCCAGATCGCGCCCTGCACCAGATGCCCGGTCGCCACCGCGGGCTGCAACGGCCCGAGGACGGCGGAGTGATCGAAGCTCTTGCCGATCTCCCAGGGCTTCTTCTCGTCGCCCATCGCGCGCTGCAAGTCGCGGCGCGTCATGTCGAGGCCGACGGTGTAGCCCAGAACGAGCTCGAGCGCGCGGTCGACCGGCACATCGCGGCCGCCCTTCGCCAGCGCTGCCACCAGCTCGACTTCGTAGTGATAGTTTTTGGTGAGTGTCGGGTAAAGATGGTCGATCGTCACGCCGGGCGGGGCGATCTGCACGGCATCGGTGGGTTTCTGGAAGAAGAACGGCGGCTCGCGCGTCGGATCGGACCCCATTTCGCGGGCATGCGCCGCATAGTTGCGGCCGATGCAGTAGATGCGGCGCACCGGGAACAGATCGTTGGCGCCCGCGATCGGGATCATCGTCTGCGGCACCTCGAACAGCGCGCGCGAGGTCGCCTGCGCGGACGAAGTGCCCGGGGCGACGGCTCCGCCGGCCGCCAGGGCCGCGGCCGTCTTGAGCCACTCACGACGACGGTTTCGCCTCATTGCGCCCTCCTTCGGTCTGCAGCGGAACGACGGCATCGCACTTCGGGCTGTTCTGCGCGACCAGCGCTTCAAGCGTAGTGTAAAACGCTTCGTCCGTCGCCGCATCGTCCTGCGCGCGTGCCCGCGACTCGGGGTCGGATAACGGCGCGCCGGACGAGGCAAAGGCACGCGCTTCGACCAGCTCGCCATGCTCGTAGCGCAGGCGCGTCCGCGGCTTGCCGTTTTGGTACCAGGACCGCTTCTCGCCATGGAGCTGATTGTCGACGTATGCCGCTTCGGATTTGCGCGGAGCGTCCCCTTCGGGCGTCCGCGGCGCGTACCACGTCGCAATCGTGCCTACCTTGCGGTCGTTATCGTAAGGAATGACGGCGATGCGCGACCCGCGCTCCGACCAGAAAAGGAACGTGCCCGTGCGCCGGCCCCTGGCGAACGCGCCCGCGACGCGCAGCTGGCCATTGGGTGCGCGCAACGTGTATCCGCCGTTCGCCTCGCCGTCGCGGCACGTGCCGCCGATGACGAGATCTTGCGCCGGCAGGAGCGGCGCGGCGACCAATGCGAGGATCGCGACAAGCGCACGTGGGGCGCGCATCGCGGTCCTCAGCGTCGGCGCGCCCACCATGCGCCGAGCTCGCCGACAATGCCGCGCCGGAACGCGAGCACGCAGACGACGAAGATGACCCCGGTGATGATCGTCACCCACTCGCCGAAAGGCGCGAGGTAACTTTCGAGTGCGACGATGACGACGGCCCCGACGACCGGGCCGAAGACCGTCCCCATTCCGCCCAGCAACACCATCAGCACAACCTCGCCCGACGTTCCCCAATAGACATCGGTCAGCGCCGCGAGCTGGAACACGATCGCCTTGAGCGCGCCGGCGAGTCCCGCCAGCGTCGCCGACAGCACGAACGCGATGAACTTGTAGCGATCGGCGTCGTAGCCCAGCGAGATCGCGCGCGGCTCGTTTTCCTTGATGGCCTTTAGCACCTGGCCGAACGGCGAGTGGATGACGCGGTAGATGAACAGGAAGGCCAGCAGGAAGATCGCCAGCACGAAGTAGTACATCACCAGCGGTTGCGCGAGGTCGACGAGGCCCAGGAACTTTCCGCGCGGCACCGCCTGGATGCCGTCCTCGCCGTGCGTGAAAGGTGTCTGGATGTAGAAAAAATACACCATCTGCGCGATCGCCAGCGTGATCATCGCGAAATAGATACCCTGGCGGCGGATGGCGAGCGCGCCGACCACGGCGCCCAGCAGCGCGGCCGCGAACGTGCCCAGCAGGATCGCGAGCTCGGGCGCCAGGCCCCAGGCCTTCGCCGCGTGCGCGCACACGTAGCCGGCGGTGCCCAGGAACATCGCGTGACCGAACGAGAGCAGGCCGCCGAAGCCGAGCAGCAGGTTGAAGGCGCACGCGAACAGCGCGAAGCACATCGCTTTCATCGCGAACACGGGGTAGACGCCGACGAACGGCGCGAGCGCGAAGGCGGCCGCCATGACCGCGGCGCCCGTCGCAAAGCCGCGCGCGGCGCCAGGCGCGATGTCCGGGGCTGCAGCAGGTGTCGCCGCCATGTCAGCGCTCGCGGCCGAACAGGCCGGCCGGCCGGATCAGCAACACGATCACCATGATCACGAAGATGACGGTGCTCGAGGCTTCGGGATAGAACACCTTGGTCAGGCCCTCGATGACGCCCAAGCCAAAGCCGGTGAGGATCGAACCCATGATCGACCCCATCCCGCCGATGACCACGACGGCGAAGACGACGATGATCATGTCGGCACCCATCAGCGGATTGACCTGATAGATCGGCGCCGCCATCACGCCGGCGAGCGCGGCCAGGCCGACGCCGAAGCCATAGGTCAGCGTGATCATTCGCGGCACATTGACGCCAAATGCTCTGACCAGCGCGGGGTTCTCCGTCGCCGCGCGCAGGTAGGACCCAAGCTTCGTCCTCTCGATCACGTACCACGTCGCGAGGCAGACGACGAGCGAAGCGACGATCACCCACGCGCGGTACTTGGGCAGGAACATGAAGCCCAGGTTTATGCCTCCGGACAACTCCTGCGGTATCTGGTACGGCAGTCCCGACGAGCCGAATTCGTTGCGGAACAGCCCCTGGATGATGAGCGCAAGGCCGAACGTGAGGAGAAGGCCGTAGAGGTGATCGAGCTTGTAGAGCCGCGACAGCATCGTCCGCTCGATGATCACGCCGAACACGCCCATGACCAGGGGTGTAATCGCCAGCGCCCACCAGTAGCCGAGCCCCAGCTTGGTGAGCAGGAACCACGCGAAGAACGCGCCCATCATGTACTGCGCGCCGTGGGTGAAATTGATGATGTTGAGCAGGCCGAAGATCACCGCGAGGCCGAGCGACAGCATCGCGTAGAACGAGCCGTTGATGAGCCCGATCAGGAGCTGTCCGAACAGCGCCTGGGTCGAGATGCCGAAGATCTCGGTCATTTGCAACCGCCGTGTCCGAGAGTGCGTTGGAGCGGCGCGATGCGCCGCTCAACGCGCACGGATTCTCCGTCGCGCGTATTCACACATTGACCCGCGGTAGCCATGGCCGCGCGACGAAAATCCGCTCGGTCCTTACTTCTTAACCAATGGACAGTCGCCTTGGTCGATCGGCCGGAACGCCTGGTCGGCCGGAATCGTCGCGACGATTTTGTAGTAGTCCCACGGATACTTCGATTCCGCCGGCGTCTTCACCTGGACCAGGTAGGCGGGTGGACCTTGCGGCCGTCGGCGCGGACCGAGCCCTTGCCGAACAGCGGATCGTCGGTCGGCATCTCCTTCATCTTCGCGATGACCTTCGTGCCGTCGTCGCTCTTGAGTGCCTCGACCGCCTTGAAGTAGTGCAGGAGCGACGAGTAGACGCCGGCGTGCACCATCGTCGGATGAATGCCCTTGTCCAGCTCCGAGAAGCGCTTCGAGAAGGCGCGCGTCTGGTCGTTCATGTCCCAGTAGAACGTTTCGGTGAACATGAGCCCCTGCGCGGTCGGCAGCCCCAGCGAGTGGATGTCCGTGATGAAGACCAGGAGACCGGCCAGCTTCTGGCCGCCCTTGGTAATGCCGAACTCGGCGGCCTGCTTGATCGAGTTCGTCGTATCGCCCCCGGCGTTGGCGAGCCCGATGACCTTGGCCTTCGACGCCTGCGCCTGCAGCAGGAACGAGCTGAAGTCCTGCGAATTGAGCGGAGCCTTGACGCCGCCGACGACCTTGCCGCCGTTTTTCGTCACGGCCGCGCTGGTGTCGCGCTCGAGTGCGGCGCCGAACGCGTAGTCCGCCGTAATGAAGAACCACGTGTCGCCGCCTTGTTTCGTAAGCGCGGTACCGGTGCCGTTCGCGAGCATCCAGGTGTCGTAGGCCCAGTGGATTGTATTCGGCGAGCACGCCTTCCCGCTGAGATCCGAGCTGCCCGGGCCCGACGCCAGGAACGCCTTGCCCTTGTCCTTGGTGATCTGGCTTACGGCCAGCGCGACGCCGGAATTGGGCGTGTCGACGATGACGTCGACCTTGTCCTGGTCGTACCACTGGCGCGCGACCGCCGATCCGACGTCGGGCTTGTTCTGATGGTCGGCCGAAACGATCTCGACCTTGTAGCCGCGCTTCTCGATGCCGGAGTCCTCGACCGCCATCTTCGCGGCGACGACCGAGCCCGCGCCAGCCAGATCGGTGTAGAGGCTCGACATGTCGGACAGCACGCCGATCTTGATCACGTTGTCCGAGACTTGCGCGTGCGCCGCGCCAGCGCCGAGCGCCGCCGCGATCGCGAGCGAGACGAGAGTGCGTTGCATCGAGTTCATCGTGGTTCCTCCAGGTTCAGGGCGCCCTGACGCGGCGCGCCAAATGGGATTTAGAGCGTGGTCCGTCAGACGCCGAGATAGTCGTGGAGCTTGGCCATGTTGGCGTCGAGCTCCGCATTGGGAATCATGTCGACCACGCGGCCGTGATCCATTACATAGTGCCGGTCCGCAACGGTCGCCGCGAACCGGAAGTTCTGCTCGACCAGCAGGATCGTGAAGCCCTGCGTCTTGAGTCGCGCGATCGTGTGCCCGATCTGCTGAACGATGACCGGGGCCAGGCCTTCCGTCGGCTCATCGAGAAGCAGAAGCCGCGCGCCCGTGCGCAGGATGCGGCCGATCGCGAGCATCTGCTGCTCGCCGCCCGAGAGCTTGGTGCCCTGGCTCCGCAGCCGTTCCTTGAGATGCGGAAAGAGCTCGAAGATCTGGGCCACGGTGAGACCGCCCTCGCGGACGATCGGCGGCAGCAGGAGGTTCTCCTCGACGTCGAGCGAAGCGAAGATGCCCCGCTCCTCCGGGCACCAGGCGATGCCGAGACGCGCGATCCGGTTCGACGCAAGCCGGATCGTCTCCCGTCCCTCGTACTCGATTGCGCCTTCGCGCCGCGGCACCACGCCCATGATCGACTTCAGCGTCGTCGTCTTGCCGGCGCCATTGCGGCCCAGCAGCGTCACGACCTCGCCCGCGGGAACGTCGAACGTCACGCCATGCAGGACGTGCGACTCGCCGTACCACGCGTTGAGATCGCGCACTGCAAGAAGCGGCGCGCCGGGCGGCACAGCCGAGCCCGCGGGGGCACTCGCAACGCGTTCGTCAGGCATGGGCAGTCCCCAGATAGGCCTCGACGACGGCGGGGTGGCGGGACACGTGCTCGTAGTCGCCCTCGGCCAGCACCTCGCCGCGGGCGAGCACCGTAATGTGATCCGACAGCGTCGACACCACCGACAGGTTGTGCTCGACCATCAGCACGGTGCGGTCGGCGGCGACCCGCTTGATCAGCGCGGCGATCCGCTCGACATCCTCGTGCGTCATGCCGGCCGTCGGCTCGTCGAGGAGCAGCAGCTCGGGCTCGAGCGCGAGCGTGGTCGCGATCTCGAGGGCACGCTTCCGGCCGTAGGCGAGCTCGCCTGCGTGCGTGTGCGCGAATTGGGATAGGCCGACGGCGTCGAGCAGCGCGAATGCCTTGTCGTGCAGGCGCGCAAGTGTGGAAGCCGACCGCCAGAAGTCGAACGAATGTCCGCCCATGCGCTGGAGGGCGATCCGCACGTTCTCGAGCGCGGTCAGGTTCGGAAATACCGCGGAGATCTGGAACGAACGGACAAGTCCCATCCGGGCGATCGAAGCCGGCCGCGAGCCCGTGATCTCACGGCCGTTGTACAGAATCTGGCCACGTGTCGGCGTGAGGAAGTGGGTGAGCAGATTGAAGCACGTCGTCTTGCCCGCACCATTCGGCCCGATCAGCGCGTGAATCGTGCCGCGGCGGATGTTGAGCGACACGTCCTTGACCGCGACGAAGCCTTTGAACTCCTTCGTGAGGGACCGCGTCTCGAGTATGGTGTCGTCGGCCATGGCCGGCGGCCCGCGTCGGGCCGGCCTCCCTATGTCAAGCGTTGCGCATTATGCCGGAATCGGGTTGGCCGCGACCGGCCCGCCGGGGCAGCCCCCGGCATCCCTTGCTTGGCTCCGGCCGGACTGCGATCTAGGCGCGCACGCTGCGCAGCTCGCGGCCCGCGGCAATCGCGCCGTACATGCCGCACGTGGCGATCCCATAAGCGCTTGCGGCGCCCGAGGCGCCGAATCGCGGGACCAGCGCGACCAGCAATGCCAGCTGCAAGGCGACCGACGCCACAAGGATGCCGAGTGTGGGGTCGGTGCGGCGGCGAAACTTCACATAGGTCGGAGAGAGCGCGAAAGCGAGCGTGACCGGTAGGCACGCGATCATGATGTTCGTTTAACCCCAGCGGGGGCAATCCGAGATTCTGCTATTCCCTCACGCTCTTTGTAAGGTTTACACTATCCGGCCTTTGTGGCCGTGGCTGCCGGCGTCCCGACGCTGAGCTACGCTCCATGCGCGATCCTCGACATCACGAGCCCGCCGATCGCAATCGCGTTCCCGTTCCTCGGGCTTCGCAAGCTGTGGGCGCCCGCGCTACCGGGAGCAACCCGGAACCGAATGGAGTGCGCCCGGCAAGGTGCCGAACCATCGCGTCGCTTCGCCTACTCGTCACGGAACTGGCCCATGACTGAGCTTCGGACCCTTGCGTACACAGCGCTCGTCGGCGCCGCTCTTGCCTCTCTCGCGGCCTGCCAGCGCACCGAGGAGGCGCGGCCGCCGGAAATCCGGCCGGTGCGCACGATGACGGTCGCGAAGGCGATGGCGGGCGACGTCGTCACGCTCAACGGTACCGTGCAGGCGCAGACGGAGATCAACCAGTCATTCCGCATCGGCGGCCGGCTCGTCGAGCGTAGCGTCAGCGTCGGCGACACGATTCGACCAGGCCAGCCCATCGCGCGACTCGACTCGCAAAACGAGGAGACGAGCCTGCAAGCGGCGCGCGCGCAGCTAACGGGGGCCCGCGCGCAGCAGAACGAAGCGCAGAGCATGTATGCGCGGATGCGCGACCTCGTCGCCGAGAAGGCGGTGTCCCAGGCTCAGTACGAGAACGCCGAGACGACGGCGAAGGCGGCGCAGTCCCAAACCGAATCCGCGGCCTCGCAGGTGACGCTTGCCGAAACCCGCGTGAACGACACACGGCTCGTCGCCAACGTCGGAGGCGTCGTCACCGCGCAGGGCGCGGAGCCCGGCGAAGTCGTTGCCCCCGGACAGATGATCGTCCAGGTTGCTCGCGAAGGGGGCCGCGACGCGGTGTTCGACGTGCCCGCGCGCGTCAAGGACAGCATCGCGTCCAATGCCGAGATCGCCGTCGCTCTGACCGCGGATCCCAAGGTCACCGCGACGGGCGTCGTGCGCGAAGTTTCACCGCGCGCAGATCCGGTGACGGGCACCTTTCGCGTCAAGTTTCGCCTGATCAATCCACCAGTGGCGATGCGTCTCGGCACGACGGCGTCGGGGCGCATGAAATTGGCCGCGGCGCCGGCTATCGAAGTTCCACCCTCCGCGGTGTTCCGCTCCGACCGACAGTCGGCGGTGTGGGTGGTCGATCCAAAGACCGGGATGGTCGCGACGCGCAATATCGAAATCCGCTCCTCCGATCCGAAGCGGGTCGAGGTCGCGTCGGGCCTGAATCCGGGGGACGTCGTGGTGACGGCGGGCATCCAAGCGCTGCGGCCCGGACAGAAAGTCCGCCTGCTCGAGTCCAAGCAGTGATCGGCCCGAACCTTTCGGAGTGGGGGCTCAAGCGTCCCTCTCTGATCATCTTCATGATGATCGTGGCGGTGGTCGCGGGTGTCCTGTCGTTCGTGCGACTCGGGCGCAGCGAGGACCCGGCGATCACCATCCGGACGATGGTCGTCGCGGCGGCATGGCCGGGTGCGACGGTCGAGGAAACGCTGAAACAGGTCACTGAACGGCTGGAGCGCACGCTGCAGGAGACGCGTCACCTCGACCGCATTCGAAGTTACACGACGGCCGGGCAGACGACGATCTTCGTCGACCTCAAGCAGTCAGCGCCGCCGTCGCAGATCGCGGACGTTTGGTACCAGGTGCGCAAGAACGTGGGCGACATGCGCGGGACGCTCCCGCAGGGCGTGGTCGGCCCGTTCTTCAACGACGATTTCGGCGACACGTTCGGCATCATCTACGCGTTCACCGCCGAAGGCTTCTCGTTTCGCGAACTGCGCGACTACGTCGAGGCGGCGCGTTCACGCCTGCTGCAGGTGCCGGATGTCTCGAAGATCGAGGTGCTGGGTGCGCAGGACGAGCAGGTATTCATCGAGTTCAATGTCGAACATCTTGCCGGCCTGCGGCTCGACTATCCGACGATCCTCGCGACGTTGCAGGCGCAGAACCTCGTGCGGCCCGCCGGCGTGATCCAGACCGAGCAAGAGCGGGTGTTCCTGCGCGTCACCGGCGCATTCGATTCGGAGCACGACATCGAAGCGGTCAACTTCGTGGTGGGTGACCGCATCATCCGGCTGGGCGATATCGCTACCGTGCGCCGGGGCTTCGTCGATCCGCCGCAGCCGATGTTCCGCGTCAATGGGAAGCCGGCGATCGGGCTCGCGATCGCGATGCGCGATGCCGGCGACATCCTGGCGCTCGGCAACAATATCCGCGCGGAGATTGCCGACATCCGCGCGAACCTGCCGGTCGGCGTCGAGCCGGTCCTGGTCGCCGACCAGGCGGTTTCCGTCGACGTTGCGATCAACGATTTCATGACGTCCCTGTGGCAGGCGATCGTAATCATTCTCGTCTGCAGCTTCGTGAGCCTCGGCGTGCGCCCGGGCGCCGTGGTCGCGCTGGCGATCCCGCTCACGCTCGCGATCGTGTTCGCCGTCATGGATGTCACGCACACCGGTCTGCATCGCATCTCGCTGGGCGCACTCATCATCGCGCTGACGCTGCTCGTCGACGACGCGATGACGACAGTTGACGCGATGATCCGCAGGCTGGGCGCAGGGGACACGATCGACGACGCGGCGACGTTCGCCTACCGGACGCTCGCCGCGCCGATGCTGATTGGCACGCTGGTCACGATCTCGAGCTTCGTTCCCATCGGTTTTGCGCAGAGCTCCGCCGGCGAGTACACGTTCTCGATCTTCTCCGTCGTCGCCATCTCGCTCATCGTATCGTGGCTGGTGGCCGTCGTGTTTGCGCCGCTGATCGGCAAGGCGATCCTGAAGCCGCCCAAGACCGATGTGGAACCGAAGCCGAGCAGGTTGCTCAACGCGTACAGCGCGTTCCTGCGCGGCGCGATCCGCGCGAAGTGGCTGACGATCGGCCTGACGCTCGCTGCGTTCGCCGGCGCGCTCTTCATGCTCCGGCACGTGCCGCAGCAGTTCTTTCCAGCCTCTGATCGCCCCGAGCTCATCGTCAGCATGACGTTGCGGCAGAACGCGTCGATCTACGCGACCGAGGCACAGGCAAAGCGTTTCGAGGTCGTGCTGCTGGGCGACCCCGATGTCGACCACTTCAGCACGTACGTCGGCCGCGGGGCGATCCGGTTCATCCTCACGCTGGACGTACAGCTCGCCAACCCGTTCTTCGCGCAGTTCGTCATCGTCACGAAGAGCCTCGAGGCGCGCGAGCGCGTGCAGCAGAAACTCGAGCAGGTGCTGGCCGAGCAGTTTCCCGACGTCGTCGCCGGCGTGAATCCGCTCGAACTCGGGCCGCCGGTCGGCTGGCCTTTGCAGTACCGGATCACCGGGCCCGACAAGGACGAAGTCCGCCAACTCGCGCTTCAGTTCGCCGATGTGCTGGCCTCCGACTCGCGCGTGCGCCACGTTCACTACGACTGGATGGAGCCCGCGCGGCAGGTCCGGGTCAAGGTCGACCAGGACGAGGCGCGCAGGCTCGGCGTCAGCTCGCGAGGATTAGCATCGGTGCTCAACGCCTCGGTCACCGGGTCGACGGTCACGCAATTGCGCGACGACATCTATCTCATCAACGTGGTGGCGCGCGCTACAGACGACCAGCGCGCTTCGTTCGAGACCTTGAGCTCGCTGCAGGTGCCCACGCCGAGCGGACGCATGGTACCGCTGCGGCAATTTGCGACCTTCGCGGAGGACCAGGAGTTCCCACTGGTTTGGCGACGCAATCGCGTGCCGACCCTCACGGTGCGTGCCGACGTCACGCCGGGCGCGCTTCCGGACTCCGTGGTTGGCGTACTCGCGCCCAAGGTCGCCGAGTTCTCAGCGAAGCTGCCGAGGCCCTACAAGATCGCGACCGGCGGCCTCTACGAAGACAGCGCCACGTCGAGCGACTCGGTTTTCGCGGTCGTACCGCTCATGATCCTGCTGATGCTCGCGATCATGATGCTGCTGCTCGTGAGCTTCCGGCGGGTCGCCATGGTCGTTACGCTGCTGCCGCTGGGGTTGATCGGGGTCGTCCTCGCGCTGCTCGTCTTCAATCGGCCGCTGGGCTTCGTCGCGATCCTCGGCATTCTCGCTCTGATCGGCATGATCGCGAAGAACGCGGTGATTCTGATCGTGCAGATCGAAACCGACCGCGCCGAAGGCAAGAACGTCCCCGATGCAGTGATGGCTGCGGCCACCTCGCGCTTGCGGCCGATGATCCTGACCGCGATCTCGACCGTGCTCGGTTTGATCCCGATCGCGCCGACGGTGTTCTGGGGACCGATGGCGTTCGCCATCATGGGGGGACTGCTCGTGGCAACGTTGCTGACGCTGATCCTGCTGCCGGTGCTCTACATCACGGTGTTCGGACGCGAGGACGCCGCGCCCGCGCGCGAGGCGGCCTGATGGCTGCGGTCGCCGCCCTTCGGGGCATCGCGTTCCTCGCTTTCTGGCTCGTGCTGCTGCCGAGCGTCGCCCTGTCCGACCTCGCCGTCGGCGCGCTCGCGACCGCCTGCGCGACGATCGCGAGCCTCGCATTGCTGCCGCCCCATGAGGGCCGCGTCCGATTCGTCGCGCTCGCTGGTCCTCGTACCGCGCTTCGTCTGGCAGTCGCTGGTCGCGGGCTTCGACGTCGCGCGCCGCGCGCTCGCGCCGCGCATGCCGCTCGCCACCGGCTTCGTCGACTACCGGACCGGATTTCCGCGCGGTCATGCCCGCAACAACTTCGCGACGATCACGAGCCTGATGCCCGGCACCGTGCCTTGCGGCGACGGCCTGGACACGATCGAGTTCCATTGCCTCGACGTCCACCAGCCTGTCGCCGACCAGCTGGCAGACGAAGAACGCCGCCTCGCGAGCGCGCTCCTCCCGGGAGGGCCGGATGTCTGAGTTTCTGCTCGCCGCTGCGGGCTTCGTCCTCGCGATGACCGCGCTCGGCCTCGTGCGTGTGTTGCGGGGTCCGGGCGACGCGGATCGGATGATGGCCGCGCAACTCCTTGGCAGCGGGGGGATCGGCGCGCTGCTGTTGGGCGGCGCTGCGATCGGCGACACTTCGGTGATCGATGTGTCGCTCACGTTGGCCATCCTCGCCGCGTTCGCTTCGATCGCGTTCGTCAAGTTCGCGCCGCCCTCGCCGGACGGCGCCGACGAGACATGAACGCGGCCGTGGCCTTCTTCAGCTACGCGGCGGTCGGCGCGGGCGCGTTCTTCTACCTCGCCGGCACGGTGGGCCTCCTGCGTTTCCCCGACACGCTCACGCGTCTGCACGCACTCACCAAGGCCGACAACCTCGGGCTTGGCCTGGTCGTACTCGGCCTCCTGCCCCATGTCGACGGCGTGATGGGCATGCTCAAGCTCGTCGCGATCTGGCTGCTCGTGCTGCTGTCGAGCGCCGACGCCGGCCAGCTGATCGCGCGCGCTGCACGACACGGCTTGCGCCGCGGGCCGCCGTCCCCGCCATAGGCAGCGCAATCGCGGAGCCCGCCTGATGGTCGTCGACGCGTTCTACGCCTCGCCCGCGCTCCTGATCCTTGCGCTGGCTGCCTACACGACCGTCGTGCGCGACACGTTCAGTGCGGCAGCAGGCTTCCTGGCCTATGGCCTTTTGCTCACGATCGCGTGGGTGCAACTGCACGCCGTGGACGTCGCGCTCACCGAATCAGCGATCGGCGCCGGCCTCACGTCCGCTCCTGCTCGTACGCGCGTCGTCGCGGCTCCGCTCGACCGAGGCCGCGGCACGCGCTGAGAGGCCCGCCGTGCCCCTGCGGCTCCTCGCCGCCCTCGTCGCGGGCGGCGTCACCATCGCGCTGGCGACCGCCGTGCTTGCGCTGCCCGACCCGGCGCCGACGCTTGCGCCGCAGGCGATGGCGAACATCGCGGCGACGGGAGTCGGCAATCCGATCACGGCCGTCCTGATGGCGTTCCGTGCGATGGACACGATGCTCGAGGCGATCGTCGTGCTGCTCGCGCTGATCGGCATCTGGTCGCTCGCGCCCGACCGCGCGTGGGGTGGCCGGCCGGGCCCCCGCTACAACGCCGATCCGGACGGCATCCTCGCGTTCATTGCGCGCGTGCTGCCGCCGATTGGCATCGTCGTCGGCGTCTACATCTTCTGGATCGGCGCCGATCATCCGGGCGGCAAGTTCCAGGGCGCGACGATCGTCGCCGCCATGTGGCTGCTCGCGATGCTGGCCGGGCTTGCCGATGCGCCGCCCATACGTCGGCGCTGGGTGCGGGCGCTGCTCGTCGCCGGTCCGATCGCCTTCATCGCGGTAGGCGTGATCGGCGTCTACACTGCCGGCGCGTTCCTCGGATATCGGGAAGGCTGGGCGAAGCCCCTGATCCTTGTCGTCGAGTTCGCGCTCATGCCCTCGCTCGCGTTCACGCTCGGTCTCGTGATGGCCGGCGCGCCGGAGCGTCCGGAGGACGCACCGTGAGCGGCGCCACGCTTCTGGGGCTCGTCGCGTCCGCACTCGTTGGCGTCGGCCTCTACGGCTTCATCGTCAATCCGCAGCCGCTGCGCAAGCTCCTCGCGTTCAACGTCGTCGGCAACGGCGTGTTTCTGCTCTTCGGCGTCGTTGCCCGTCGGGGCGCCGCGCTCGGCATGGGGGGCGACCCGGTGCCGCAAGCGCTCCTCATCACCGGCATCGTCGTCGCGTTTGCCGCCACGGCGCTCGCGGTGACGCTGCTCCTGCGCTTGCACGAGGAAACGGCATCGACGACGCTGGCGTCGGACGCGCCCGCCCCGTCGCCATCGCGGACTTCGTCCTAGGCGGACGCGTGGCTGTCGAAGCTGCGACGACTGTGAGCGGGCTCCTCCTTCCCGCCGCGGTGCTGCTGCCGTTCGCCGGCATGATGCTCGGTCTCGTGCTGGGCGCTCGCAACACCGCACGTGTCGCGGTCGCGACGATCACGGCCGGTGTCGCCGTCGCGATCGCGATCCTCATGTCGGCGCTGCGCTCGGGCGCATCGATCGTCTACGTGCTGGGCGCCTGGGCGCCGCCGCTCGGCATCGCGCTGCGAGCCGACGGTCCGGCCGTCGCGATGATCGCGGGCATCGCGGTCGTGATCGCCGGCATCGGCCTGTACGCGCGGAGCGACTTCGGCACTCCGGCCGGAGCCCCCGAGGCGCGCGCACCGACCGTGTACTGGCTCCTGCTGCTCGCGGTCTGGGGCTCGCTCAACCTCGTGTTCGTGAGCGGCGACCTGTTCACGCTCTATGTCGCGCTCGAGCTGCTCACGTTCGCCGGCGTGCCGCTCGTCTGCCTCGACGGCAAGGGGGAGACACTGCGCGCGGCGCTGCGCTACCTGATCTACGCACTCGCGGGCTCGATCCTGTACCTGCTCGGGGCGGTCCTGCTGTACGGCGAGACCGGCACGCTCGACATCACGCTTCTCGCCGCACGTTTGCAGGCCACGCCCGCGGCGTGGGTGGCGGTGGGCGCCATGACGGCGGGGCTGCTTGCCAAGACGGCGCTCTTCCCGTTGCACCTGTGGCTGCCTCCGGCGCACGCAGGCGCCCCGCCGGCGGCGAGCGCGGTGCTGTCAGCCCTCGTCGTGAAAGGATCGTTCTTTATCGTGATCCGCCTGTGGTTCGACGCGGCGCCCGCGCTGCCCGGTCCCGCAGCAGCCGAGCTCTTGGGCGGACTCGGCGCCGCCGCGATTCTCGTCGGCAACATCGTCGCGCTACGGCAGCAGCGCCTGAAGCTGCTCGTCGCGTACTCGACGGTCGCGCAGATCGGCTATCTGTTTCTCATGTTTCCGCTGGCGCTCGATCCGGCGACCGGTGCGATCGTCCGTGGCGACGCACTGACGGCGGGCGTGCTGCAGGCGCTCTCGCATGCCACGGCGAAGGCCGGCATGTTCCTGGCCGCGGGGCTCATCTACGCGACGCTCGGTCACGACCGGATCGCCGAATTCGCGGGCGCCGCGCGCGCCGCGCCGCTTGCCGTGCTGGCGTTCACCCTCGGGGGAATTGCGTTGATGGGCGTCGTGCCGAGCGGCGCGTACCTCGCGAAAAAACTCCTGCTCGATGCCGCGGATACCAGCGGACAGTGGTGGTGGACGGTCGTCCTGCAGGTCGGCGGGGCCCTCACGGCCGGGTACGTCGTGCTCGTGCTCGCGCGTGCATACGACGAACGAGCGAGCCCCTCGTGCCGAAGGTGCGCGTCGATCGCCTCCAGGAGATCGCGGCGCTCGCGCTCGCGCTCTGCTCATTCCTGCTCGCCATGGCGACGCTCGGCCCCGTATCAAGCGACACTCCTCGCGAATCCGCTGTCCCCGAAGGAGCTGGGCACCACCCTCCTGATCGTCGCGAGTGGCGCAACGCTCGCGTGGGGCGTGGGCCTGCCGCTTCCGGGCGCGACCGGCGGCATCCTGCGCGCCGCGATGTACGACGTGGGCGCGGCGTTCGAGCGCGCGGACGGCTTCCTGCGGCGGTGGACTGTGGCCGGAATTTCGGTGCTGATGCTGACGCTGCTGTTCGGCGTCGCGATGCGGACGAGTGCGGCGGGCTGCTGCGCTTGAGTGCAGACCGCATCCTCGCGTGATATTCTGGACATCTGACGAGGTCCTGCCTCGCCCGGTGGTGCGAATTCCCGAAGGAGATTGATCGGTCGGGGGTCGACAGATGCTTCTGTATACCGCGCGCGGGGCCGTCTGGATCATCGTCTACCTGCTGTTCGTCCTCGCCCCCCTGTTCGCGCTCCTCGCCGGCGCACATCCGCCGACGCGCGACTTCTGGACGGAGTTCGCGGTCGCGATCGGCTATTCCGGCCTCGCGATGATGGGCCTGCAGTTCGGACTGACGGCGCGCTTCCGGCATGTCACCGCGGTGTGGGGCGAGGATGTCATCTATCACTTCCACCGCGAGCTCTCGCTGATCGCCGTCGGCCTGGTCGTGGCACATGCGCTCATCATGTTCGTCACCCGGCCCGAGATGTTCGCGCTGTCGAGCGCGCGGGACGTGCCGCTGGGGGCTGTCTTCGCCATGCTGTCCTTGGGAGCGCTGATCGCGCTGGTCGTGATGGCGCTGTGGCGAACCGAGCTCAAGATCAAGTACGAAACGTGGCATCTCACGCACATCGTGCTCGCGGTGACCGCTGTCACATTGGGACTGTTGCATATGGTTGGATGGGCGTTCTTTCTCGCTGATCCATGGAAGCGGACGCTGTGGATCGGACTCACGATCTTCTGGATCGGGCTGCTCGCCTATGTGCGCGTCGTGAAGCCGCTGTTCATGCTGCGCAGGCCGTATCGCGTCGCGGAGGTGCGCAGCGAACGTGGAGACACTACGACGCTGGTGATGCGCCCGGACGGTCATGCCGGCTTCCACTTCACTCCCGGTCAGTTCGGCTGGCTCACGCTCTGGGGAAGCCCCTTCAAGATCACCGGACACCCGTTCTCATTCTCGTCCAGCGCGGTGGTGAGCGACGGACGCATCGAGATGTCGATCAGGAAGCTCGGCGACTTCACGAGCGGGATTGGCAAAGTACCCGTCGGACGGCGCGTCTATGTCGATGGTCCGTACGGCGCCTTCACCATCGGCAACCCGGCCGACATGCACGTGCTGATCGCCGGCGGTGTCGGCATCACGCCGATGATGAGCATGGTCCGCACGCTCGCCGATCAGGGCGACAAGCGTCCGGTGGTCCTGCTCTACGGGAGCAAGGATTGGGAGTCGATCACCTTCCGGGAGGAGCTCGAGGCGCTCCAGAAGCGGATCGACCTGAAAGTGCTCCACGTGCTGGCGAGCCCTCCCGATGGATGGAACGGCGAGACGGGCTTCATCGATGCGGCGATGTTCAAGCGTCACTTGCCGCCGCCCTACGCCGACCACGAGTATTTCATCTGCGGCCCCGGCCCGATGATGGACGCGATCGAGAAGGCGCTCGGGGAGCTGAACGTGCCGATGTCGAAGTACCATTCCGAACGCTACAGCTTCGTCTAGCAGGAGTTCGTCATGTCGAACTTCGCCATCGCTTACTGCGGACCCGCCGCCGTCCCGGAGGATGTCTGGGCGCGCTGGAACGGCGATCCGCTGGTGCTCGCGGCGCTCGTCGGCCTGGCGCTCGCGGTCGGTCTCCGGCACTCGCGGAACGCCCGTGCCGGCTGGGCGGCGATCATCCTTTTGTTCGCCCTATTTGTCTCGCCGCTGTGCGCGCTCACCTCGGCGTTGTTCTCGGCGCGCGTGCTCCACCATGTCCTGCTGGTCGCCGGCGTGGCGCCGCTGCTTGCGGTCGCTTTCCCGCTGCGGCGCGTGGGCTCCCCGCCGATGGGCGCGCTGGTCGGGCTCAACGCGGTGGTCCTCTGGATCTGGCACGCCCCGACAGTCTATGCCTGGGGCCTGGCCACCGTGCCGGCCTATTGGCTGATGCAAACCACCCTGCTCGGCAGCTCCTGGCTGCTTTGGCGAGCGATCCTGCGGCCGGCAACGCAGCCGGGTCCCGCGCTATTCGCGCTCGGAACGACGATCGCCCAGATGGGGCTTCTGGGCGCCCTCATTGCCTTCGCGCCCCGGCCGCTCTACGCGGTGCATTTCGCCAGCACGGTGGCCTGGGGATTCACTCCGCTCGCCGACCAGCAGCTCGCCGGCCTTCTGATGTGGGTGCCGGCGTCACTGCCCTACCTCGTCGTTGGATTGAGGCTCGCCTGGACGAGCTTGCAACCTGTGGGCGACGCGCGGTGACGACGTTCCTCAAATTCGTCCACATCGCCACGATCGCGGTATGGGCCGGCGGGCTCATCGTCCTGCCCTACCTGTTCTGGCAGCGAAGGCTCTACGCGGTCGGGCCCGAGCTCGATCGCTTGCACCGGGTCACCCGGTTCATCTACGTCGCGCTGACCTCGCCCGCCGCCTTCGTCGCGATCGGCACCGGTACGGCGCTGATCTTCCTGCAGAGCACGTTCCGCGAATGGTTCACGCTCAAGATGGTGCTCGTCGGCGCCATGGCGATGCTGCATGTCGTCGCCGGCCTCACGGCAGTGCGCGTGTTCGCGCCTTCGGGCCGCTTCGGAAAGTGGTCCTTTGTCGTGCTGACGGTGCTCTACCTCGTGCTGATCGTCGCGATCCTGTGGGTCGTGCTCGCCAAGCCGGTCATCGACTCGAAGCAGATCGCGCCGGGCCTGTTCGAGCCCGGGGCTCTCGAGTTGCGACTGCGTCAGGCTTTCGGTCCGACCAGAACGCCGACGCCGTGATCGAACACGAGCTTGCCGCCATGCCAGCCCGCGAAACCCACCATCACCGAGGCGAGCGCCGCCAGCGCGAGACCGTGGGGCAGGATGAGCTCGGGCTTGAACAGGTGCTCGCCCCAGAGGGCGCCGGCAATCGCAAGCAGCGTCATCGCCGCTATCGCGTGCGACCAGCTCGCCTCCAGCAGGCGAATGCCGCGCACCCACAGAAGTTCAGCCGTGCCGACCAAGCTGGCGGCGAGCGCGGACCAGAAGGCGAAACCCGAGGCCCATACCCCGGCCCGCACCCAGAACGGGTCGCCGGACCACCAGTAGAAGACGTCGACACCAAGAGTCGCGATGACGAACGCGACCGGGAAATGCACCATCATCACGTGCAGCGGATGCCCGACCAGCGCGACCTTGGAGCCGAGATCGAGCCGAAGCATCTCCAGCACCACGGGACTGGGAGCGTGAGTGTCGGGATCCTCGTCGAGCCTGGCCATCGGCGACCTCCGGCGCGGCGGATGCGCGCCGTGCGCTGCGATCATAGCGTCCTGAGCGCGGCGGTCAACCTCGGCGCGATGGTGGTCCTGACCGGGTGCAGTGGGCCGCTTTCGACGCTCGATCCCGCGGGTCCCGCGGCGAGCGAAATTGCGCGCCTGTGGTGGGTGATGCTCGCGGGGACGCTCGTCCTCTTCGCCTTGGTCATGGGTCTGTTCGCCGCGGCGTACCTGCGGCCGGGCTTTGCCGCATCGGCGTCGCCGCACCGCTGGATCGTGCTCGGCGGCCTCGCGCTTCCGGCCGTGGTCCTCGTGCCGCTGGTGGCCTACGGGCTGGTCGCCGGCGAGCGCCTATTGCCGCTTCCCGGAGTAGTGCCGCCGCGCATCGAGGTTCGCGCGGAACGCTGGGGCTGGGCGTTCCGCTACCCGGACCACGGCGGCAAGACGACCGCCGGCGTCTTGCACCTGCCGGTCGGAACGCCTGTCGATATCATGGTCACGAGTCGCGACGTCATCCACGCGTTCTGGATCCCGCGGCTCGCCGGCAAGATCGACGCGATCCCCGGTCGCGTCAATGTCCTGCGCATCCAGGTCGACGCGCCGGGACGTTACGAGGGGACCTGCGCGGAGTTCTGCGGCACCGGGCATGCGGGCATGCGGTTCGAGGTCGTCGCGCATCCGGCGGGAGATTTCGCTTCTGCGCTCGCAAGAGCCCCGGAGGCCAAGAAGTGAGCGCCGTTGCCGGACGGTCCTCTCCGGGTGGCCGCGCGCTTCGGCTGCACCGCGAGCTTGCGGCGATCTGGGCCACCGGGCCGGGGCTGCAGCGCCTCGCCTCGGTCAACCACTCCGTCATTGGCGTGCGCGTCATGGTCACGGCGTTTGTGTTCTTCGCGATCGCCGGGCTGCTCGGGATGCTCACGCGCGTCCAGCTCGCGACGCCCGCGGGGGCCTTCATGAGCGCGGAGACCTACAACCAGGTCTTCACGCTGCACGGATCGGTGATGCTGTTCCTGTTCGTCATCCCCATGCTCGAGGGCATGGCGGTATATCTGACGCCGAAGATCCTGGGCACGCGCGACTTCGCCTTCCCGCGGCTGACCGCCTACAGCTACTGGTGCTACCTCTTCGGCGCGATGATCGTGACCGGGTCGCTCCTGTTCGGAGTGGCGCCCGACGGCGGCTGGTTCATGTACACGCCCCTGAGCTCGAGCCGGTTCACGCCTGGCGTGAACGCGGACATCTGGCTGCTCGGTGTGACCTTTGTCGAGATATCGGCGCTGAGCTTCGCGGTCGAGATCGTCGTTTCGATCCTCAAGATGCGCGCGCCGGGCATGTCGCTCGACCGGATGCCGATCTTCGGCTGGTACATCCTCGCCACCGCCGCGATGATGGTCGTGGCGTTCCCGCCGCTGATCCTCGCGTCGATCCTGCTCGAGGTCGAGCGCGCGTTCGGCCTGCCCTTCTTCGATCCGACGCGCGGCGGCGACGCCCTCTTGTGGCAGCACCTGTTCTGGCTGTTCGGGCACCCGGACGTCTACATCATCTTCCTACCCATGGCGGCGGTGCTGTCGACGATCCTCCCGGTCTTTGCCGGGCGGCCCCTCGTCGGCTACCGCGCGATCGTCGTCGCCATTGTTGCCCTCGCCTTCATGAGCTTCGGCATCTGGGTGCACCACATGTTCACCGTGGGCATACCGCACCTCGCGCTTGCGTTCTTTTCGGCGGGTTCGGCGATCGTTGCCGTGCCGACGGTCGTGCAGATGTTCGCCTGGCTGGCAACGCTGGCGCAGGGGCGCCCGCGCTGGAACGTGCCGATGCTCTACGTCTTCGGCTTCTTCTTCGTCTTCGTGCTGGGCGGCCTGACCGGCGTGATGCTCGCCATCGTTCCGTTCGACTGGCAGGCGCACGACACCTACTTCGTCGTCGCCCATCTGCACTATGTCGCCGGCGGCGCCTTCGCCTTTCCGTTCTTCGCGGCCCTGTACTACTGGCTGCCGCACATCACCGGACGCGCGCCGGCGTATCGACTATCGGTGCCGGCGTTCTGGCTGATCTTCGTCGGATTCAACCTGACGTTCCTCGTGATGCACCTGGTCGGGCTGCTCGGCATGCCGCGACGCGTCTTCACCTACACCGGCCACGAGGGCTGGACAGAGCTCAATCTCATCGCCTCGGTCGGCAGCTTCATCATGACGATTGGCGTTGGCCTGCTGGTGATCGACCTGGCCGTGCAACTCCGCTACGGGACGCGCGTACGGCGTGACCCGTGGAACGCGACGACGCTCGAATGGGCGATGCCGATCCCGCCGCCCCCCTACAACTTCGCGTCGGTCCCGCACTTCGACTCCGCGGACGATCGCGTCGCACCCGCGGCACTCGCGCCGGCGCTGGCGCGCGGCGAGGGTTACCTGGGCTTCACGCGCCACGGCTGGCAGGAGACGCTCGGCGTGCACATGACGAGCGGCGCGCCGGACCAACTCGTCCTGCTTCCGCGCGCGACCTACCTGCCGCTGTGGACCGCGCTTACCACAGCCGGCGTGGTGCTGGCGTTCCTGTTCAAACTCTATCTGCTGGCACTCGCGCTGGCGCTCGTGGTCGTGGGACTCTTCGTGCGCGGCGCCCAAAGCGCAGGCCTGCCGCGCGACTACGGCCCGCTGCCGGTCGGACTTGGTGTGAGCGTGCCGCCGCATACCGAGGTGACGAGTACGCCGCCGTGGTGGGCGCTCGTGATGGCGCTGATCGCCGACGGCACGCTCTTCACCTCGCTCCTATTCGGCACGTTCTACCTCTGGATCGCCGCGACGAACTGGCCGCCGGCGGTCGCCCCGGGCACGAACCTGCCGCTCTCGCTCGCCTGCGTGCTCGCGCTTGTGATCGCCGCGGTGGGGGCACGAGGCTCACTGCGCGTCGTCGCGGACGGCCGCTCGCCGCGGGGCTGGATCGCGGTCACCGCGCTCGCGCTCCTCGGCGCCATCGCCACGGTCGCGGGGTTGATCGGCGGCATCGTGCCGCGTCCTGCCGAGCACGCGGTCGGTGCCACCGCCGCCGCGCTCCTGGGGTTCGTCGGCATCCATGCCGGCATCGGGCTTGCCTTCCTGTTGAGCAACGTCCTGCGCATCGCCGCCGGCCGCATTTCGTCGATTCGGATCGTCGATTTGCGACTCACGCGGCTGTGGCTCGACTACAGCGCAGTCACGGGGGCGATCGCCATCGGTCTCGTGCTCGCGCTGCCATCGCTGGTGGCGATGCTGGGAGCGCGGCCGTGAATCCGCATCCGATGAGCGCAAGTGCCGTTCCCGAAGGCCGATTGTGGTGGCTGGTGGCAGGCTTCGGCGTCTGGTGCATTGCGCTCGCCGCGCTCTACGCGCTTCACGCGATCGGCTGCGCGTTCGGCTGGTCATCAGTCTCGCTGCGCATCGGCCTCGCCGTCATCGTCCTCGCGGGCCTCCTAGCGATCGCCGCGATGTGGCGCGGCCTGGCGCGGACCGACCCGGATCCCGCCTTCGGCCAGCCTGGCGCGTTCCTGCACGCGGTGGTCATCGGGACGTTGATTGCAGCCTTCGTCACGACCCTCCTCACCCTCGCGCCCGCGCTCTTGCTGGTGACCTGCATTTGATCGCACGGGGATGCGTCGCGACGACGATGCCGACCGCAGTCAACCGATGGAGGACTCGAGATGAAAGGCAAGGTCGCTGTTGTTACCGGCTCTACAAGCGGAATCGGCCTCGGCATCGCACGCGCGCTCGGCGCGGCGGGAGCCGACCTGGTGATCAACGGCTTCGGCGAAGCCGCAGCCATCGAGAAGCTGCGCAAGGAGCTGGCGTCGACTTACGGTGTGCGCGTGAGCTTCGGCGCCGCGGATCTTTCCAAGCCGGCGGACGCCACGGCGCTGATCGAAAACGCGACGCGGGAGCTCGGACGTGTCGATGTGCTCGTCAACAACGCCGGCATCCAGCATGTCTCGCCGGTGCACGAGTTCCCGCTCGACAAATGGGATGCCGTCATCGCGATCAACCTGACCGCGGTGTTCCTGACGACGCGTGCCGCGCTCCCGCAGATGCTGAAAAGAGACTGGGGCAGGATCATCAATATTGCCTCGGTGCACGGCCTGGTCGCGTCGGTGGACAAATCCGCCTACGTGGCGTCCAAGCATGGCGTCGTCGGCTTCACCAAAGGCGTGGCGCTGGAGACGGCCACGACCGGCATCACATGCAACGCGATTTGCCCCGGCTGGGTGCTCACGCCGCTCGTGCAAAAGCAGATCGACGCCCTCGCCGCCAAGGAGAAATTGTCACCGGACGACGCAAAGATAAGGCTATTGGGTGAGAAGCAGCCATCGCTCGAGTTCACGACGCCCGAACAGCTCGGCGCGCTGGCCACGTTTTTGTGCTCCGACGCCGCGGCCCAGCTCAACGGTGTCGCGCTGCCGGTGGACGGTGGCTGGACGGCCCGATGACCGCCGGAGCCGAAAGCCGTTAGAACGCGCCGAAGATCTTCCCGAGCACGATCACGACCGTCAATCCGAGCAACGGCCCGACCAAACCGACGACCATGATCTCGCGGTAGCTGCCGCGTTGGGTGGCGCCGCAGATGTTGAGCAAGGTCACGACTGCGCCATTGTGCGGCAGCATTGCGAGCGCCCCGCAACTGATCGCCACCACGCGGTGCATCAGTTCCGGGTGAATTCCCGCGGCTGCCGCGAGCTGGGCGTAAGTCTCGCCCAGCGCGTTCAGCGCGATCGTCAATCCGCCGGAAGCCGACCCGGTGATCCCTCCCATCACGTTGGCCGCGACGGCGATTGAAACGACCGGCCCGCCCGGCACCGCCAGGAATCCGTCCTTGATCACGACGAACGCGGGCAGCGCCGCGACCACGGCACCGTAGCCCACCAGGCTCGCGGTATTCAGGATGGGCAGCACGGAAGCGCTGGCGCCGGCATCGAGGGTCTTCCGCCACTCCGGCAGGCGAGTGCGAAAGATGATCATCAGGGCAACCGAGGCGATCGTGAGCGCGGTCACGACGGACCAGACGCCGCTCACGGCAACGAGCGTGGTTCCGAACCTCGGGTCGGCAAGGAACTCGGTATTCGCGCGCGGCAGCACGATGAAACTCATGACGAGATTGACCACGAGCACGATGACGATCGGCGTGATCGCGAGGCCGAAGCGCGGCAGCTGATCGCTTCGCTTGCCGTGCTGCAGCTCGGCCGTGTCGAAATTCTCCGAGTTCGCGCCCCGCGCGCGCGTGAGCTCAGCGTCGGCGCTGGCGGGCGTGTCGGGCTGGTAGCCCTCCCCTGCGGCTCGGGCGCTCGCCTCGACCCGCCGCAGCCACCAAAGACCGAAGCCCAGGATGACCGCGGACGCGATCAGGCCGAGACCCGGTGCGGCAAAGAGCGTCGTGCCGAAGTACGCCATCGGAATCGCGTTCTGGATTGCCGGGGTTCCGGGCAGCGCCGTCATCGTGAAGGTGAAGGCGCCGAGCGAGATCGCCGCAGGGATCAGCCGATGCGGGACCTTCGCCTGCCTGAACAGCGCGTCGGCGACTGGATATACCGCAAAAGCGACGACGAAGAGGCTGACCCCGCCGTAGGTGAGCACAGCACAAGCCAGGACCACCGCCATGGCAGCGCGCGTTTCCCCAAGTCGCTCGACGATGCCTTTGGCGATCGCCAGAGCGGCGCCGCTGTCGTCCATGAGCTTGCCGAATACGCCGCCCAACAGGAACAGCGGGAAGAAATTCCTGATGAAATTCGCCGTGGCCTGCATGAACGTCAGCGTCCACTTGGCCAGCACCGGCTCTCCCGAAAATAGCGCGGCGACGATCGCCGCGAGGGGCGCGGCAAGGAGCAGCGTGAAGCCCCGGAAGGCAAGGAAGATGAGCAGGCCGAGCGAGATGAGAATGCCCAGCAGTTCAATCGTGTATGAGGTCACGAGGCCCTCCCGAAAGCACGAATGCGCTTCTGCCCTGGCGAAATGCGCCGCGGATGATTACTTTCCGGAGCTACGCCATCACGCGGAGCCAAGCGAAAAGAACCGACATGACGACGACGATCACGGCCGTTGCAACGGCCAGTCGGCTAGCGAATAGACGGCGCATCGGATCCCCCTATGCCAAGGTCAAACCTCGGACACGCCCGGCGCAGACAAAATACGCGGGTAGGCCGCACAAAGCTTGTTGCGCCGCACAAGCCGGCCGGTGATTCCGCGTTACGGCGTTTCCGCCTGCCGCAAGCTGGGCGGAACGGTCGACCACGGCGGCCCCTTGCGCGCCGTCTCGTATCCAAGTTCGTAGAGCTCGGTCATCTTGACCGGGTCGAACACCTCCTCGCCGACGAGATCGACGCCCTCGGGAATCGTCACCCAGTGAAAGCTCGCCTGCTCCCGCAGCGTGATTGCGTAGATGCGGAACAAATCGCCGACCACCGCCCACTTGGACGCCGAATCGAACGCGCGCAGCGCGATGCTTCGCACCGACCGACGCGTCACTTCCGGCTCCGGAAGGAGCTGGCCGTTGTGAATGACGAAAACGTCCTCGCGTCCGATCGCACGGCCGTGACCTGCCCGGGCCGCCGAGAAGCTCATGACCCCTCCGTTGTAGAAGACGCGGGCAGCGACCGCACCATCGACGTGCATCTCGTCGTAGGGGGCGCCGCCCGCGACGACGTTGAAGAAGACCGGGGGAAAGGCGACCGGCACCGACGACGACGCGAGCATGATCTTGCGGAACAGCTCGAGCGCCTCCGGCCGTTCGCTTGCCGCGATGAGTCCCATGTTCCATACGACGAGGCGTTGCGAATCGAGATCGACCGTCCCGATGTAGAGGCGACGGCCGCGCCGATGCTCGCGCGAAATCTTCTGCAGCAACTCGCCGTCGACGTGCTGCTTGATCAGCGCGCGCAACGGCGCCGTATCGGCAAACGCCTCGCCACTCAGCAGCTGTGGGATGAACGACAGCATCCGGAACACGTTGCGAGACGCCGTTGTGGTGTAGAACTCGCGCAGCGCCTCGTCCTGCTCCTTCCCCAGAAAGGCGAAGGGAGCCATCAGCGCGCCCGTCGAAACGCCGGTGACGATCTTGAACACGGGTCGTGTGCCGGACGCGGTCCAGCCATTGATGAACCCGGCGCCAAACGCTCCGTTCGCACCGCCGCCCGAGAGCGCGACGTGGGGGTACCGGACAACGCCGTCGGTGCCCACCGGGAAGTCCTCCGCCGCCTCCTGCTCAAACGAGCGCGCGAGATCGACGGTCATTGCCTCGCTCGGACGGCCGGCAGCGGCGCGGATGTCCTCCATGCCCGGAATCGTTGCCAACCCCATGAGTTCGGGCGGCACGCCGTTGCGCGGCAGCGTGGAGCACGCAGACAGCCAAAGGGCCACGACGGCCGCCGTGATCACGCGACCGGGCATACGGATCAAAACGAACCGAACATCGTGCCGAGCACGATCACCGCCACGAGGGCGAGGATGGGGCCCACGATGCCGACCATCACGATGTCGAAGTAGCTTTCCTTGTGCGTCGCCCCGCAGACGGCGAGCAGCGTCACGACGGCGCCATTGTGCGGCAGGCTGTCGAGCGTCCCTGCCCCAATCACCGCAACCCGATGCATGAGGCTCGGATCGATATTCAAATCCGCCGCCAATTGCATGAACGGACCGCCGAGCGTTTCGAGCGCGATCGTGAGCCCGCCCGACGCAGACCCGGTCAACGCGGCGAGGATGTTCGTGGCGACGGCGAGCGAGACCAGCGGCCCGCCGTCGATCGAGAGAACCCAGTCCCGGACAACGGCGAACGCGGGCATTGCCGCGACAACGGCCCCGAACCCGACCAGGCTTGCGACGCTGACGACCGGCAACACCGAGGCCGCCGCGCCGGCGTCCACCGTCTGCCGCAACGCCGTCAATCGCCGCCAGTTCAGCACCACGAGCACGACGATGGCCGCCGTCAGCGCCGTCAGCACCGACCATACGCCGCCCACCGAGTAGATCGATGCCCCGCCCCATCGCTCGGCGGCAAGAAATCCGAGATCCGCGCGCGGCAGCAAAACGAGCGACATGACGAGGTTGACGGTCACGACGACAAGAAGCGGCAACGCCGCGACGAGCGGCCCGGGGACGTTGTCGGGCGCGTGGCCGTGACCGATCTCGGCGGGGTCGAACGCACTCGCGGTCGTGGCGCGCTCGCGAAACCGCGAGTCGTCGCCTGTCCGGACCGTCGCCGGCGTGGCGGCTCCCAAGCCTAGGCCCGCATGCCGAGCGGCAGCCTCGGCGCGCGCGAGCCACGCCAATCCCAATCCGAGCATGATCACCGCCGCGATAATCCCGAGACCCGGCGCCGCGAACGGCGTCGTGCCGAAAAACGGCATCGGGATCGCGTTCTGGATCGCCGGCGTTCCCGGCAACGCCGACATCGTGAACGTCGAGGTGCCGAGTGCAACCGCGGCGGGCAGAAGCCGGTTCGGAATGTTCGCCGTGCGGAACAGCGCCTGCCCCATCGGCACGAGCACGAAGAACGACACGAAGAGGCTCACGCCCCCGTACGTGACGAACGCGCCGGCGAGCACGACGGCCAGCATCGCCCGTCGCGGGCCCAGGCGCTCGGTCATGAAGCGCGCGATCGATGTCACCGATCCGCTGTCGTCCATGAGCTTGCCGAACACGGCACCGAGCAGGAACAGCGGGAAGAACTGGAAGATGAAGCCCGACGCAGCCTCCATGAACGTGATCGTCCAGTTCGCGAGCAACGGCTCCCCTGCCGCCATCGCCACGATCAGCGCCGCGGCCGGGGCCAGCACGAGGACGCTCCAGCCGCGGAAGGACAGCCAGACCAGTGTGCCCAGGCCCAAGAGGATGCCCGCGAGGCCCACGGCGTCAGATGCCTTCGAGCAAGACGTCGAGATCGAGCGTCGAGCGGACGCCGAGGTCACCGCCACACTGCGCGAGAAAGCTGTCGGCAGCCTTGCGACCTTCGTCGCGCAGCATGCAGAAGAACGGCCATTCCGCGATCAGCTTGGACGAGTAGCCCAGCTCGAGCATCACGTCGCTTGCGATGCGGTGGATGCGCATCTTCGCCCACACGGCTCCCTCGCCCGTGCCGGGATCGGCCGCCTGCCGCAGCAGCGCGGCGCCCTTGAGCTCCTTCAGCAGCGCCGAGTTGAACGCGATCTCGTTCAGCCGGTTATGGATCTCGCGAGCCGTACGCGGCGTACCCGGCCGCTCGATCGGGTTTATCTGCACCAGAATCGTATCGGACGCCGAGCACTCGCGAATCAGCGGCGTCATCGTCGGATTGCCGGAATAGCCGCCGTCCCAGTACGGTTCGCCGTCGATCTCGACCGCCTGGAACATCGTCGGCAGGCACGCCGAGGCGAGCAGCACCTCCGGCGTGAGCTCGGCGTTGCGGAAGACGCGACCGCGGCCCGTGCGCACGTTGGTGGCGGTGACGAAGATCCGGATCGGTGCAGCAGCGAGGCTCCCGAAATCGATCGTGTCCTCGAGGATTCTTCGCAGCGGATTGGTGCCGAACGGATTGGTGTCGTACGGCGAGACCACGCGCGCCGCGACGTCGAGCGCTGCGAACACGGGCGAGTAGTCGAGCGTCCACGTCCCGGTCAGGATCTCGAGCGGCCCGCGCCGGAGCGGGCTCAGCAGCGCCGCATCCGACACCCGCTTCCAAAAGGCCTCGAGCGCGACGCGCGCCTGCAGCGGCCCGCCCTGGGTCAGGCCGTCGGCCATCACGACCGCGTTCATGGCGCCGGCGGACGTCCCGGAAACGCCGTCGAAATCGAGCCACGGCTCTTCCAGCAGGCGGTCGAGCACGCCCCAGGTGAACGCGCCGTGCGCGCCGCCGCCCTGCAGCGCAAGGTCGACCCGGACCGCGCCTCGCTTCGCTCCAATCGGCGGCCGCGCTCCGGCGCCGGACTTCGGGCGAGCAGAGCGCCGCGTTGACGCCTTCGATCGCTTCGCCGTCACGCGATATCCGTCAGACCGGCGCCGCGCGACTCAGCGACACCACGTCACGCGAGCGCCTTTGCCTTGAGACGCGCAAATTCGTCGGCATTGATCGTGCCCGCATCGAGCAGCCTCTTCGCGTCCGCAATCTGGTCGGCGGGGGATTTTCCGGCGACGTTGCGAATATAGGCGTCGGTATCGTCCTTCGCGGTCTTGACGGCTGCACGCTGCCGTTCCGCCATTCCCTTGCCGCGCGCGAGGACATAGATGAGCGACGTCAGCAGCGGAATGAGAATGAGGCCGACGATCCAGAGCGCCTTCGCGCCGCCGCCAAGCTCCGAGTCGCGGAAGAGATCGACGACGATGTGGAACAGCACGACCAGGTAGGCAACGAAAACGAACGTCGACACCATCAGCATGACGATGTCCCAGAAATTGCTCATGGCGGCTCCTGTTGTTGGAATTAGGAAATGATCGGCGTCGTCCCGGCAGCGCGAACCGGAGGCCGTCGAGCTTTCAGGCGGAGCCCCGCGCGCCGCGGATCCAGGACTTGAGCAGCGAAACGATGAAGCCGCCCGTCATCATCCCCAGCACGTAGATCGCGATGACGAGGACCGACAGCGGAAGCGTCAGGCTCGCGGAGAACAGCGAGATCGTCACCGCATCGAGATTCTGGAACTTGAACAGCAGGACCATTGCCGTGAAGGCGACGATCAGGACCAAATAGACGTATCTCACGGAGGGCTCCCGCGACGATCGCGTCGCTTGCGCCCGAGCCGCATCCGGTGGCTGACGTTCCGGGCAGTTCATGGTGCCAGCCTTTGTCGGCTGCGGCAAATTTTGCGACAATCGCATGGCCGGGGTCGCATGCTCGGCGCCACGCGAGGAGTCCCGAATGAAGCATCCGGCGCTTGCTCTCTGTGCTGCGGCCCTTCTGGCCGCCTGCACGGTCGGGCCGGACTATGTCCGCCCGAACGTCGACACGCCATCGGCGTGGCGCATCGACTATCCGAAGGCGGCCCTGGTCGCCAACACGACGTGGTGGGAGCAATTCGGCGACCCGGTCCTGAACGACCTGATCGTGACCGCGTTGCGCGAGAACCGCGACATCGGCATCGCCGCGGCACGCGTCGAACAGTTCGCTGGCGCACTGGTCGCGACTCGTTCGCAACTGTTTCCGCAGATCGGCTACGGCGGGACTGTCGACCGTGCGCGAATGAGCCGCGTCAGCCTTCCGCCGCTGCCACCAGGTGCCGACAATTACTTCACGCTCTACCAGGCGGCGCTGGGCGCGAACTGGCAGCTCGATCTCTTCGGTCGCGTGCGGCGCCTGACGGAAGCGGCGCAGGCCCAGGTCTACGCGAGTGAGCAGGGGCAGCGCGGCGTCGTGCTGACGATCGTCGCGAGCGTCGCGACGAGCTACATCGTGATGCGCGCGCTGGACCGTCAGCTCGAGATCGCGCAGGCCACGGCGGCGAACTTCGGCGAGACGGCGCGCATCTTCGATCTTCGCTTCAAGCGCGGCATCGTCTCGCAGACCGAGGTGTCGCAGATCGATTCGCAGTACCAGCAGGCGCAAGCCGCGATCCCCGCGATCGGGCAGCAGATCGCCGCCCAGGAAAACCTGATCTCGATATTGCTCGGACGCAATCCGGGACCGATTCCGCGCGGCAAGACGATCGATCAGCTCACCGCCCCGCTGATTCCCGCCGATCTGCCGTCGACGCTGCTCTTGCGCCGTCCGGACATCCTCCAGGCCGAGCAGAATCTTGTCGCCGCCAATGCGAACATCGGCGCTGCGCAGGCGCTCTACTACCCGACGATCTCGCTCACCGGAGCGCTCGGTTCAGCGAGCACCGCGTTCGGGACCTTCCTGACCGGTCCGGCAAGCCTGTGGGCGATCGGTGCGGGGCTGGCCGGGCCGATCTTCACGTTCGGCGGCATCGAAGGCCAGGTGCAGAGCGCCAGGGGGGGTGAACAGGCGGCGCTCTTCTTCTACCAGCAGACGATCCTGAACGCGTTCCGCGAGACCAACAACGCGCTGGTCGGCTCGCAAAACAAGCTCGCGGAGTCGGCTCTGCAGGCCAATCGCGTCATCTCGCTGCGCGAGTCCGCGCGCCTCTCGCGCCTTCGCTTCGACAACGGCCTCGCGAGCTATGTCGAAGTGCTCGTCTCCGACAATGAGCTCTTCGCCGCGGAGCTGCTCTCGGTGGGCACGGTGGCGGACCGCTTCACGCAGCTGATCAACGTCTACCAGGCGATGGGTGGCGGCTGGGTCGACATCGCGGACTCGATGACGCCGCGCCCGGTCCCCGTGGCGGCCGCTCCGGCAAACTGAGCTCGCCGTCTGCGCCGAAGGTGCGTCCTCGCCGTGCGACCCGTTCGCGGTACGGGAGGACCGAGTCCGGGGCCTTGCCACGCGCCTGAACACCTGAAGCGTGGCAAGGCCCCGGTCTCGGTCCCCACCAAGCGGGTCGTCCCGCGACGTCAATGCTTTTGGGCCAGCGACGCTGCAATGGTTTCGTCGAGGCGCTGTAGCACATAGGGAAAGAACGGGTTCGACGAGATCCGGTTCAGTACGTCGAGGCTGACGACGAGCGTGCCGCGCTCGCCGCGCGTCGCGAGCGCGCCCAGGTTCAGGCCGAAGTCGTCGCGCGGATCGGGCCTCAATCCATAGAGGCCGTCCTCGACCGGGAACGGCAGCGCGATATGCGAGAGCGAAAACACCTCGGGCGGATACGCGAGACCGAGCGGGCGCACCCGCTCGGTCGTGGTAGCGGCGTCCACCCGCCGCTCGACGACGTCGCGGCTCGTGGAGTCCGCATTCGTGATGATCGACGTCGCATAGTTGCGCGGTGGCGGAGGCAGGAGCCGTTCGAGCAGCGTCGCGCGATCGCTCCGTAACAGGGGACCGTAGTGCGCGAAGCGGTTCAGGTCGAACAGCACGAGCTCGCTGCCATTGGCCGGCAGCTTGGAATACAGCGCGTCGATGACCGCCTGCGTGTTGACGGTTGAATCGACGATCGACTGGAACGTGAGGATCGGTGGCAGCCGCGCGAGCCGGCCCGCGGCCGCGCTCCGCGCGATCTCGTCCTGCAGTCCACGCGAGATCAGCGACGACTGGCGCGCGGCGTTGACGGGGAACGAGTTGTATTTGAACGGATTGAATTCCGGCGTGATGTCGAGCCACGCCGTCTTGGCGAAAGATGGGAAGATCGCAGGCCAGCCGAGCACTCCGGCGAACCGCGCGAAGGCCGTAATGCCGATCATCGGCGATATCAGCACGATGCGGTCCGGCAGTCGGAGTGTGTTGTCCTCAAGCGCTTCGAGCGCGTACTTCATCGCGAGCGCACCGCCGTTCGAATAGCCGAGGAGGTGCAGCGGCTTTGCCGGACCGACGCGGCGGCGCGCCTCCCGGACCGCAAGGTGGGTCGCCGCGACCCAGTCCTCCCAATCCACGTGCGCGAGCCCGCCCGGCACGGTGCCGTGGCCGGGCAGGCGGATCACCACCGCCACGAAGCCATGGTCGCGATAGTGCTCGGCGAAATGGCGCGCACTGAACGGACCGTCGGTGAGCCCGTGCAGCAACACCACCGCACCGACCGGATCGCCGACGGGCTCGAGGATGTAGGAGCGATTCCAGTCGCGGACGAAGCGTGCGGGGTAGAGCGGGCTGTCCTCGAAGTAGCGGTTGACCGCAACGCGATCTTCTTCCGGGAGCTTGCGCGTGACCTGGTCGCGGACGCCGGCAAGCGCCGCCTGTTCGGCTGCGAGATAGGCAGCCCAGTCGGCCTTCGCGATCTCGGACGCCCGGAGCTCCGGCGGCGAATAGGTGTGCCACAGGTGAAGCGGTGGACCACGCTCCGACTGCCAGATGCGGACGGCCATCACCGTCAGCAGGACGACGCCGACGACGAGGGTCAGCGTGCGGAGGTATCGGCGGATCCGGATCACGGGCTCTCTGCGAGCGAAGCGCGAAGCGATTTCGCGCAATGCTCGAGTCGACGTCCCGATTGTAGGCAGATCGCGCAGCGGACGCTATGATCTCCCCGGCACGGCGCTGCATCGATACCCGTCGCGTGCGCCGGAGAAAAGGGCGAACATGCACGAACGCTTCCAGGCGCTCGTCCACGGCGCCATCCTGGCGCTGTCATCATCGGCTGGGTCCTCTATATCGGGAAGCCGATCTTCGTCCCGGTGGTCCTGAGCGTGCTGGTGGTCGTACGTGATCGTCGGGCTGACGCGCCTTCTCGAGCGGATTCCGGGACTCGGGGCGGCGCTGCCGATCTGGCTCCGCTATGCGCTCGTCGATTGTCGTGATTGCGCTGACTCAAGTCGCCGCGTTCACGAGATCGTCACGTACACGGATGTCCTGCGCGCGTACGCGCCACAGTACAAGGAGTCGCTGCTCGCCGCGATCCAGCGCGGCGCCGCGCTCCTCGGCATCGAGGGCGAGCCGACCTGGGCCACGCTCCGGCGGGAGCTTCTTGCGCAGACGGACATGCAGCGGCTCGTGGGATCCACCGTAGCGTCGGTGACGCTCGCTCGTCGCGACCATCCTCTTCGTCTTCATCTGCTCGGCGTTCCTCCTGCTCGAACGCCGCACCTTCGCCGCCAAGATAGAACACGCCACCGGCAATCCGCGCGATGCGGCGCGCATTCTCGCAATCGTCGCCGATATCAACGGCCGGATCGGCTCCTACCTCGTGCTCAAGACCTTCGTGTCGATCCTGCTCGGGGGCGTGAGCTGGGTCATCATGGCGGTCTTCGGTCTCGAGTTCGCGGCGTTCTGGGCGGTGCTGATCGGGCTCCTCAACTACATTCCGTATGTAGGGTCGATCCTGGGGGTGCTGTTCCCCGCGCTGATGGCGATCGTGCAATTCGGCAGCCATGGACGAAATCATCGCGCTCGTGTCCCTGCTCGCGGTCGCACAGTTCGTGATCGGCAACTTCCTCGATCCGTACGTGATGAGCAACTCGCTCAACCTGAGCCCGTTCGCGATCCTCGTGAGCCTGACCGTCTGGTCCGCGCTGTGGGGCGTCGCCGGCGCCTTTCTCGCCGTGCCGATCACGGCGACGATGACCATCGTGCTCTCCGAGTTCGCGGGGACGCGTCCGATCGCGGTCCTGCTGTCGCGCGACGGACGCCTCTAAGGACATGAGCGCGCGCCTCGCTGCAATTTCCGGGCTTTTGAAGGCGGCGGCGGTCGACTGGGTGCGCGACTACGCGCAGAGCATGGGCGCGGCACTCGCGTTTTATACGATGTTCTCGATCGCCCCCCTGCTCCTGATCGTCATCGCGATCGCCGGCATGGTGTTCGGCGACGAGGCCGCGCGTGGCGAAATCTACGGCCAGCTCCAGGGCATGCTGGGCAGCAAAGGCGCTGCAGCGGTGCAGAGCCTCCTCGAGAGCGCCGGCAAGCCGGCCGAGAGCATGATGGCCACCGTCTTCGGCGTGGTGCTGCTCATTGTCGGCGCAACGTCGGTCTTCGCCGAGTTGCAGGATGCGTTCGATCGCATCTGGAGAGCGCCCGTAAAGCCGGGCGGGTCGTCCCTGTGGCGGATTCTGCGCGGTCGCGTGCTCTCGTTCGGGATCATCCTCGGACTCGGGTTCCTCCTCATGGTGTCGCTCGTCTTCAGCGCAGCGATGACGGCGCTCAGCAAAAAGTGGGGGCCGGCCCTCGGCGGATGGGAGCGGATTTCCGGACTGATCGACCTGGGACTCGGCGTCGTGCTGTCGACGCTCGTGTTCGCGGTGATCTTCAAGACGATGCCGCGTGTCTACGTGGCATGGAAGGACGTCTGGATCGGTGCGATCGTGACCTCACTCCTGTTCGCCGCCGGCAAGTACGTCGTGGGCGCGTACCTGGGGCGAAGCGGAGTCTTCTCGCTCTTCGGCGCCGCCGCGTCGTTGGTCCTCGTGCTGCTGTGGGTCTACTATTCGGCGCAGATCTTCCTGTTCGGCGTCGAATTCACGCGGGTGTACTCGCTCCGGTTCGGCTCGCGGCGAGGCCTTCCGGGACCAGTCCACCCGACATCGCCGCCCGCATGAGTCTGCTCTTCCGCATCGCCGGCGGCTTCGCGTCGGTGCTCTGGTTCGTGTTGCGGGTGCTCGTCCACGGCTGGGCGACGCTCGCGATCTACTTCTCGAACCTGCCCGAGCCCTGGATGCGAACCACGCTTGCGGTCGCGTTCGGAATCTTCGGCGTCTGGGCGCTTTGGCTCACGCGCCAACCGCGCGCGCGCGCTGCCTACGCTGCCCTGTTCGCCGCCCTTTTGGTCTGGTGGGCGCTGATCCTGCCGACGCACGACCGCGACTGGCGGCCCGACGTCGCGGTTATGCCGCGCGCCTTCATCGATGGCGATCGGGTGCGCATCACCGGCGTACGGAACTTCGACTACCGCACGCGCGATGACTTCACGGTGCGTTACGAGACGCGCGAAGTCTCCGTGTCGCACCTGACCGGCGTCGACTTCTACATTTCCTACTGGATGCAGGGGCCGATCGGCCACACGTTCGTGAGCTTCATCTTCGACAACGCGCCACCCGCTCGCCATCTCGATCGAGACCCGGCCGGAAGTCGGCGAGGGCTATTCGCCGATCGCCTCGATGTTCAAGCAGTACGAGTTGATCTACGTCGTCGGCGACGAGCGCGATATCGTGGGCGTGCGCACCAACTATCGCGACGAGGACGTGTACCTCTACCGCATCCGGACCTCACCGGAGAACGCACGACGGCTGTTCCTGGTCTACCTCGAGCGGATCAACGAGCTCGCCGACCGCGCCGAGTGGTATCACCTGCTCAGCAACAGCTGCACCATCAACATCGTCCGCTACGCCAATCTCGCGGGCCGCACCGGCGGGCTCGACATCCGTCATATCCTGAACGGCTGGATCGACCGCTACTTCTACGAGGCCGGGTGGATCGAAAACCGGCTCCCCTTCGACGAATTGCGGGCTCAATCGCAGATCAACGCGGCCGCGAAGGCGGCGGGCTCCGCCGCGGACTTCTCAGCCCGCATTCGCGTTGGGCTTCCGACGATCTCCCCCTGACGGCCTGGCTCCGCCGCCGGGACACGCTCGGCCTTCGCTTCAGCTCTTCCAGTCGGGGGCCCGCTTGCCCAGGAAGGCATCGATGCCCTCGGCCGCGTCGGGCAGCAGCAGATTGCACGCCATGGCCTCGCCGGTGTGCGCATAGGCGTCGGCAATCCCGCGATCGATCTGCTCATAAAAGGCGCGCTTGCCGAGCGCCACGACCTCGCGGCTGTGCGCCGCAATCGTGTCCGCGAATTGCGCGACCGTCGCGTCCAGCGCCGCGAGCGGAACCACGCGGTTGACGAGTCCCCACGCCAGCGCGGTCGCAGCGTCGATCGGCGCGCCGGTCAAGAGCATCTCCATCACGCGCTTTCGCGCGACGTTGCGTCCGACGCCCACCGCGGGCGTCGAGCAGAAGACGCCAACGTTGACGCCTGGCAGCGCGAACTTCGCCGTGTCGGCGGCGACCGCGAGGTCGCACATTGCCACGAGCTGGCAGCCGGCCGCGGTCGCGATGCCGTGGACGCGCGCGATCACGGGCTGCGGCAGTCGGGTGAGCTTCAGCATCATGCCGCTGCACGCATCGAAGACCTGCCGCTGCCAGTCCCGGTCCGGATGCTCGCGGAGCTCCCGCAAGTCATGCCCGGCGCAGAAGCCCCTGCCCTGGGCCGCGAGCACGACGACGCGCGTCCCGCCGTCCAGCGCGATCCGGTCGAGTTCGCCCTCGAGCGCGGCGATCATCGCCTGCGACAGCGGGTTGAACCGGTCACCGCGATTCAACGTCAGCGTGCAAACGTCGCCGCGCGTCTCGGCGACGACGTACGGCGCGAGGCCGGCTTCGAGCGGCGCATTCATGGGAAGTCCTATTCGATCGCGCTCACGGATTTCGCCCGCTCGCGCAGCACGAATTTCTGGATCTTGCCAGTCGAAGTCTTCGGCAACTCGCCGAACACGATCTTCTTGGGTGCCTTGAATCGCGCCAGATGCGTCTGGCAGTGCGCGATCAACTCGGCCTCGCTCGTGCTGGCGCCCGGCTTGGTCTCGACGAAGGCGCAGGGCGTCTCGCCCCACTTCGGGTCCGGCTGCGCGACGACCGCCGCGGCGAGCACGGCGGGATGCCGGTAGAGCACATCCTCGACCTCGAGCGAGCTGATGTTCTCGCCGCCGGAGATGATCACGTCTTTCGAGCGATCCTTGATCTTCACGTAGCCGTCGGGCTGTAGCACCGCGAGGTCGCCCGAATGGAACCAGCCGCCGGCGAACGCCTCGGCCGTCGCCGCCGGATTCTTGAGGTAGCCCTTCATCGTGATGTTGCCGCGAAACATGATCTCGCCGATCGTCTCGCTGTCGCGCGGCACTTCCGCCATCGTCTCGGGATCCATCACCGTCATGCCCTCCTCGACGGTGTAACGCACCCCCTGCCGGCCGTTGCGCTCGGTGCGCGCGCCGATGTCGAGCCGGTCCCATTCGGCGTGCTTCGCGCACACCGCCGCCGGGCCGTAGGTCTCGGTCAACCCGTAGACGTGCGTGATGTCGAAGCCCATGCGTTCCATGCCCTCGATCACTGCCGCCGGCGGCGCCGCGGCCGCGACCAGGCAGCTCACCTTGTGCGCGATGCCCGCCTTGAGCTCCTCGGGCGCGTTGATCAGCATGCCGTGGACGATCGGCGCGCCGCAGTAATGGGTCACCTTGTGCGTGCGGATCGCGTCCAGCACGGCCTTGGCCTCGACCCGGCGCAGGCAGACGTTGACGCCGGCGTTGGCGGCCATCGTCCACGGAAAGCACCAGCCGTTGCAGTGGAACATCGGCAGCGTCCACAGGTACACCGCGTGCCGCGGCATTCCCCAGTCGATGATGTTCGACAGCGCGTTCAGGTATGCGCCGCGATGATGGTAGACGACGCCCTTCGGATTGCCCGTCGTGCCCGACGTGTAGTTGAGCGAGATCGCGTCCCACTCGTCGGCCGGGGGCTGCCAGTCGAACGCGGGATCGCCCGCGGCGATGAAGGCGTCGTAGTCGACGTTGCCCAGGCGCTTGCCGCCGGGGCCGAGCGCATCGACGATATCGACCACGTAGCGGCTTCGTCTCGAGCTCGGCGAGCGCACGTTCGACGATCGGCGAGAACTCGAGGTCCGTCACGAGTACCTTCGCCTCGCCGTGCTTCAGCATGAACGCGATCGTGTCGGCGTCGAGCCGGGTGTTGAGCGTGTTGAGCACGCCGCCCGTCATCGGCACGCCGAAATGGAGCTCGACCATCTCCGGCGTGTTCGCGGCCATCACCGCGACCGTATCGCCCTTGCCGATGCCGGCCCGGACCAGCGCCGACGCGAGACGCCGGCTGCGCGTGTAGGTCTCGGCCCAGGTGTAGCGGCTGTCGCCGTGAATGACCGACGTCCGCTCCGGATACGTGTACGCGGTGCGCGCGATCAGGGACAACGGCGTGAGCGGCGCGTAGTTGGCGGCGTTGCGTTCGAGGTCTTGATCGTAGGGGCCGGGACGAGCCATGAGATTCGACATGGGTCGCAAATGCTGGGTGCGGCAGGATTTCATCATACTCGGGCGGCGAGCGTGGTCTCGCCGCAGCCACGGGCGCCGACGCCGGCTGCTAATATCGGGCGACCATGGGCCACCGCCTGTCGCGCATCGTCACCCGGACCGGCGACGCCGGGACCACCGGCCTCGGCGACGGCACGCGCGTCGCGAAAGACTCCGCGCGCATCGCGGCGATCGGCGACGTCGACGAGCTCAATTCGACGCTCGGCCTGCTGCTCGCCGAGGATCTTGCGCCCGAGTTCCGCGATGAATTCGTGTCCATCCAGCATGATCTCTTCGACCTCGGCGGCGAATTGTCGATTCCCGGGCACGCCGCGATCGACGACGCGCATGTCGCTCGCCTCGAAGCGGCGGTCGAGCGTCACAACGCGCTGCTCGCGCCGTTGAAGGAGTTCATCCTCCCCGGCGGCACGCGTGCTTCCGCGCTCGCGCACGTCGCGCGCACCGTCTGCCGGCGCGCCGAGCGCTCGGTCGTCCATCTCGCCGCGACGTCACCCGTCGGCGATCCCGCGCGACGCTATCTCAACCGTCTTTCGGATCTGCTGTTCGTCGTCGCACGGACGCTCAACCGTGCCGCGGGCCGTGGCGACGTCCTGTGGCGCCACGAGCGCAAGGGCAAGGCCTCCTGACGGACGGACCTCGGCATCGCCGCGGCCGCGCATTGATGACTACAGAGTCTCCGGAGCCGAGCGCCGACCTGGCCGACCTGCTCGCGCGCACGGCGCTCGCCGACCAGGCCGCGTTCGCGGAGCTCTACCGCCGCACCTCGCCGCATCTGTATGCCGTCGCGGTCCGTATCTTGCGGGAACCGGCGGCCGCAGAGGAGGTGCTACAGGAGGCCTTCGTCAGCATCTGGCACCACGCGGGACGCTATGCGGCGGAGTTGAGTCAGCCGCAGACGTGGCTCGCGAGCATCGTGCGCAACCGCTGTCTCGACCGGCTGCGCCGCCGCGATCTCGACCGGGTGAGCCTCACGCGCGACGACGACGAGGAGACGGAAATCGAACTGCCGGCCGAAGGGACTTCTCCGGTCGACCTGCTGATCGCGGGCGCCGAAGCCGCGTCCGTGCGCGATTGCGTGCAGGCGCTCGAAGGCGGCCAGAAGCAGGCGATCGCACTCGCGTTCTTCCAGGGACTCACGCACGCCGAGCTCGCGCGCGCGTTGCGCGAGCCGCTCGGCACGGTGAAGTCTTGGGTCCGCCGCGGCCTTGCGCGGCTCCGGCAGTGCCTCGAGCAGGCTGGGTACACGAGATGAACCTGTCGCGACCCGATCGCGCCGCACGCCTCGACGCCCTTGCCGCGCAGTACGCGCTCGGGACGATGTCACCACGCGCCCGGCGGCGCTTGGCCGCCCTCGCGCGGTCCGACGCTGCCGTGGCCGCCGCGATCCGGGGATGGGAACTCCGGCTTGCGGTATTGGCCGAAGCCATCCCTGGCGTTGTTCCGCCCCCGCGAGTCTGGGCCGGGATCCGCAGCCGGCTGGGCCTCGGAGCGGATGCGTCGCCAGGCTCCCTCCCGGCATCGGGTCGGTGGTGGACAAGTCTGGCGCTCTGGCGCGGGCTCGCTTTCGTCGGCTTTGTTGCCGCGCTTGCGCTGGGATTGGTGCTATTGGCGCCGCAGCGCGAGCAGGCTGACCAACGGATTGTGGCCGTCTTGGCCGGAGCGGACGCCAAGCCCGCGCTCATTGCCTCGGCCGATCGCGGCGGCCGCTTCCTGACGGTCAAGGCCGTCGGCGACGTCGCCGTGCCCGCCGGCCGAGTGCTCGAGCTCTGGGCGCTGCCACTGGGGCGGGACCCACGCTCGCTGGGCTTGATCCCCGCGACCGGGCTTGCCCGCATCCCCCTGGCCGCGCCGGCCGGCGCAACCCTGGAGGGGATTCCTGCGATGGCGGTGAGCTTGGAACCTCCGGGTGGCTCGCCAACGGGCAAGCCTACTGGACCCGTCCTCTACTCGGGCGGGATCCAGAACCTCTACTGACGGACCGTCGGGCGCCCGGGCGAAGCCGCGGCGCGGGGTCGCGGGCCGCGCGATGCCGTCGCCGCCTCCCTCACCCCCGTCACGGAGGAGCTCGCGCCAACGACCGCCCACTGCGCGCCCTGGCGAGCGGAAGACTCGTCCCGGGCACGCGCGGCCGGAGCCGCCTCTTCCGGGGCCGACCCACCGTTTCCGATCATCTCGTGCGTGAGGTGCGGCATGGCGGTCTCAGAACTCGCTTTCGTCGTTTGATTAGACGAAGGGCCGGGGCTGGCCCGGCCCTTCCGAGGTCCGGCACCGGGGGAGCGGCGCCGACCAGCGAAGACGGGTGTCAGGTGCGGATCGGCTTGCGCTGCGCGACGACATTCGCGGGTTCGAGCACGACGGCGCGCACGGGCTGCGCCACCACCTCGATACGAGCCGGGATGATCGCGACCTCAGTCGCAGCGGGCGCGCTCCTCGCGAGCGTCGCAGGCGCCTCGTCCGGACACGTGCTGGACAATCCGACCGGCAGCACGACGGCAACAGCAAGCGTGATGCTCGAGAGCGCCGCGGCAGCGATACCGAAGGCCGGGCGGAAGTTCGACGGCTTGTAGCGGTTCATGGTGCGCTCCTGTAGGGGTGTATCTGCTGCTTGGATGCGTCCAGTTCCGTTTCCGGATTCAGCGGCGCTGGCTTTCGCGCCACGGAACCCCGCGGTCATTGAGGCGCATCCTAGGAAAGACTGGCGCGGGCCTCAACAGGGGTGCGACGAACCTGCAAAAACCGCGACCGAAGCTCCCCGAACGGCGACGAGCCGCGCCGCGGAGGGGCGGGATGAGCGGTTGCCCGTCCCGAAAGGCGAAGGGCCGGACGCTTGCGCGCCGGCCCTTCGGATCGCCACGATTGCCGGACTGGGGGACCCGGCAACCGCGAGGACTTCGTATGTTCAGCTGCGGAAGCTCGTGCGCCGAACGGACTTGTTGGCAGGGGTCGCCGCAATGCTTTCGTCGCGCAGCCCGATGACATCGATGCGGGCGGGGATGATCGTGACCTCGACCGCGGCGGGCGATGGGCGATGGGCCGCCAGCGTAGTCGCATCGGTAGGCGCCGGCGACACGGCGACGGGAACGACGACCGTGAGCGACAGCGTCGCAGCCGTCAGCGCCACCGCGGCGAGCGCGAAGGCAGGTCGAAACCGGAACGGTGCATAGCGTTTCATTGCGATCCCTCCAATCTCTACAGGCGTTTCTGCCGGTTGGATGCGGCGTCCCGGGCTTTTGGATTCAGGACTCGTCGGGCGCCGCGCTCCATGTCCCTGATGTGTTGGATCGAATCCTCCGCGCAGCGGTCAACCGCTTCAACGGGGTTGCGACGAAGCTGCGGTTTCGCGCCGCGAGCATCACCCGCGCGCGACGAAGCGCGCGGCGCTGACGCAGCGACCGCACTGCGTCACGTGCCTGTCATCATTACGAAGGGCAGCGAACGCTCGCGGTGCGCTGTCAGCCGGCGCGGCGAACGGCCTGGTCGATCGCGCCGAAGATCGTGCGGCCCGCGGCATCGAGCATCTCGATGCGCACGCGGTCGCCGAGGCGCATGAATGGCGTGACAGGCTTGCCCTCGACGATCGTTTCGACGGTGCGCTGCTCGGCGATGCACGAGTAGCCGACGCCCCCACGCGCAGCAGGGCGTCCTGGCCCGCCGTTCTCCTTGTTCGACACCGTGCCCGATCCGACGATGCTGCCGGCCGCGAGCGTGCGGGTCTTCGCAACGTGCGCAATCAAGGTCGGAAAGCCGAATGTCATGTCGACGCCCGCGTTCGGGCGGCCGAACAGCGCGCCATTGAGATGCGTAACGAGCGGCAGGTGGAGCTTGCCGTCGCGCCACGCAGTGCCGAGCTCATCGGGCGTAACCGCGCAGGGCGAAAACGCGGTCGCCGGTTTCGACTGCACGAAGCCAAAGCCTTTGGCAAGTTCGGGCGGAATCAGGTTCCGCAGGCTCACATCGTTCGCGAGCATCACGAGCCGGATGGCGCGAGCGGCCTCGTTGGCGTTGGCCCCCATCGGCACGTCATCCGTGATCACCGCGACCTCCGCCTCGAAGTCGATGCCCCACGATTCATCGGCGTGCACGATGTCTGCACGGGGTCCGAGCATGTGATCGGACGCGCCCTGATACATGAGCGGATCTGTCCAGAACTCGGGTGGCATCGTCGCGCCGCGTGCGCGGCGCACGAGTTCGACGTGATTCACATACGCGGAGCCGTCGGCCCATTGGTAGGCGCGCGGCAGCGGCGCCATCGCAAGCACCGGATCGAACGACGTCGCGTCCGGGAGGCGGCCTGCGTCGAGCTCGGTCGCGATCGCAAGGAGCGCCGGCGCGTCCGTCTGCCAGTCGTCGAGCGCAGCCTGCAGCGTGCGCGCGATCTCGGGGACCGCGACGCAACGCAAGAGATCTCGCGAGACGACGACGAGCTCGCCGTCGCGCGTGCCGTCTTGACGCGTCGCAAGCTTCATCTCTGACTCAGCGCCGGGGCACGTCGTCGGAGCGCATAGCCATCGGCGCGGTCTTCCATCTCCCATCCCACCGCGGCCAGTTCGCCGCGGAGGCGGTCGGCTTCGGCCCAGTTCTTGGCGCGGCGCGCGGCTGCGCGCGCCTCGGCCAGGCTTTTCACTTCGTCGGGAATCGTCTCAACCGGCGGCGTCCACTGGCCAAGTCCAAGCCCGAACACGCGGTCGAAGGCCAATAGCGTTGCGCGCTTGACCGCCGGTGGCGCTTCGCCACGGAGTGTCTCCCACGCGACCGCGAGCGCACGCGGCAGGTTCAGGTCATCATTGATCTCGTTCGTGAAGCGCTCCATGAGCTTGGGATCGGGCGCGACGTCGCCCACCTCGCGCAGTGCGTAGACACCCTGCCGCATCCGTTCCAGCGCGACCGCCGCTGCGTCGAGCGCGTCCCACGTGAAGTTGAGCTGGCCGCGATAGTGGCCGGTCAGGCACAGATAGCGGAACGCGAGCGGATCGTAGCCGCGCTCGATGAGCGAATCGACGCGCAGGAACTCGCCGGCTGACTTGGCCATCTTCGCGTCGTTCGAGAGCAGGAAGTAGCCGTGCAGCCAGAAATTCGCGAGGCGGGTGCCCACGCGCGCCTCGGTCTGCGCGATCTCGTTCGTGTGATGCACCGGGATGTGGTCCTCGCCGCCGCAGTGGATGTCGAAGTAGTCGCCCAGGTACCTCTGCGCCATCGCCGAGCACTCGATGTGCCAGCCGGGGAAGCCCTTCCCCCAGGGGCTGTCCCATTCCATCTGCCGCTGTTCGCCCGCGGGCGAGAATTTCCAAAGCGCGAAATCGGTCGGGTGGCGCTTCTCGCCCTGGTCGACGCGCTTGCCCGCTTCGAGCCCCTTGATGTCGAGTCGCGCGAGGAAGCCGTAGTCCTTCTGTTTCGAAGTGTCGAAGTAGACGCCGTCGGACGTCCGGTAGGTGTAGCCGTTCTTCTCGATATCGGCGATGAACGCGATCTGCTCGGGGATGTGGTCGGTTGCCCGGCAGAGCACCGAGGGATCCTCGATGTTGAGCCGTTTCATGTCGACCTGGAAAGCCTCGGTATAGAGGCGGGCGATCTCCCACGCCGACTTCCCGGTCCGGCGCGCCCCCTTCTCCATCTTGTCCTCGCCCTCGTCCGCGTCGGAGACCAGATGACCCACGTCGGTGACGTTCATCACGTGCCGGACACGGTAGCCGTTCCATTCGAGCACGCGCCGGAGCAGGTCCTCGAACAGGAACGTGCGGAAGTTGCCGATGTGCTGATAGTCGTAGACGGTCGGCCCGCACGTGTAGAGCCCGACCTCGGCGCCTCCCCGCAACGGCTCGAACGGACGCAATGTCCGCGTGTAGTTGTCGTAGAGCGCTATCGGATTGGGCATCGGATCAGAGGGCCATGGCCATGACGTAGTCATCCATCACGAAACCGCCGCCGATGTCGACGACGACGGCCTCGCGAATCGCGAAGCCATGTTTCTCGTAGGCACGGATCGCCTGGATGTTGTGCTTGTTGACGTTGAGAACGAGGACGGACGCCCCGGCGTCGCGCGCGAGGTCGGCGACGCGCCCCATCAGCCGCCCGCCCACACCCATCCGCTGCAGCGACTGCACCACATAGAGCTTGTCGAGCTTGGCCGCGGCGCGATCGGCGGCGACGTACCACGCCGCGAACCCTGCGAGTCGGCCATCGACGCTCGCGAGCTCGAGCCCGCGGTCATTCGCATCGAGGAACCCTTCGAGCACCGGTAGCGCGTAGCCACTTTCAAGCATGTAGTCGATCTGCGCGTGCGTGACGATGCCGGGGTAGTGCGCGCGCCAGATCACCCCCGCCAGGCGTTGCACTTCGGGAAGCTCGTCGCGGCGCGCGCGTCTGAGTTCGATCCTGGAATCGGCCACGTGAGGATGGAACGCCGGCAACGGCGTCCAGTGAGAATAGCACGCAGGTCCGTTGCTCCCGCCGATGGACGTCGACGCTCGCACGGTAGAATCTCTCCATGGCCTTGGACGCGAAGCTTCCGCCCCGCCCGGTGCTGTGGGCGGTCTTCGCCGCGATCGTCGCGCTCGCCTGCGCCAACCTCGGCAGCCGCGACCTCCTCCATCCCGACGAGGGCCGCTACGCGGAGATCGCACGCGAGATGGCGGTGACCGGCAACTTCGTTACGCCGCGGTTGAACGGCCTCAAGTATTTCGAGAAACCGCCGCTGCAATACTGGATCACGGCGGCGGCGTTCCGCACGTTCGGCGTCCACGAATGGACGGCGCGGCTGTGGCCCGCGCTCGCGGGCCTGCTCGCCGTCGCCGCCATCGGCGTCGCCGGGTGTGCGCTCGCGGGTCCCACGCTCGGCGCGTTCGCGGCGATCGCCCTTGCCGGTACGCTGTGGCACGCCGGCATGGCGCAGATCCTGTCGCTTGACTCCGGGCTCGCGTTCTTTCTGGCGCTTGCGTTCGCCGCGCTCGTCGTCGCCCAGGAGCGCGGCCGCAGTGCCGAGTCGCGGCGCGCATGGATGTGGCTGGGCTGGGCCGCGCTTGCGGGCGCCACGCTGTCGAAGGGCCCCATCGGGGTCGCGCTGCCGGCGGGCGCGGTTGTGGTGTATTGCGCGCTCTGCCGCGACTACGCGCTGCTGCGGAGGCTCCACCTCCTTTCCGGGGGCGTGATCTTCCTCGCATTGACCGCGCCCTGGTTCGTCGCCGTCGCGCGTGCGAACGGCGAATTCCTGTCGTTCTTCTTCATCCACGAGCATCTGGAGCGCTTTCTCACCGAAGAACATCGACGGGTCGGCGCGTGGTGGTACTTTGTTCCGCTCGCCCTCGCGGGCAGCTTGCCGTGGCTTGCAGCGCTCGCGTACGGCGCGTCGCGCACGTGGCGCGACCGGGCGGCGAGGCCCGGTGAATTCTCGTGGCGCCGCCTCGCGCTGGTGTGGGCGGCATTCGTGTTTCTGTTCTTCAGCGCCTCGGGCTCGAAGCTGCCCTCGTACATCCTGCCGATGTTCGCGCCGCTCGCGCTCGTCGCCGCCGACCTTCTCGTTACGCTGCCGCCGACCACACTCGTTCGGCTCACGCTACCGGGCGCCATCCTCACGTTTCTCCTGGCCGTCGCCGTGTTCGCGGGCTACGACCAGGTGGTCGATCAACTCTCCGGCGGGCCGCAACCTGTGGAAATCCTCGCCGCGTTCGGCCCCTGGCTCAAGGGCGCGGTTGCGGTGGCGGCCGCCGGTGCCTTGGCAGCCGCGTTCGCCTTCACGCGAGCGGATACGTTGCCCCTCGCCCGCTTCGCAGGAACGACGCTCCTCTCGCTCTCGACTTTGGGCGCGGTCGTCATCGCGGTCGCCGGGTTCGACGCATTCAGCCCGACGCGCTCGACTTCGGCTATTCTCCGGGCGGCACAGGCGGCGGCCCCCATTCGGCGCGAGGCGCCGGTCTACCAGATCGCGATGTACGACCAGACCATTCCGTTCTATCTCGACCGCACGACGACCCTCGTCGCCTTCCGCGACGAGCTCGCGCTCGGCATCGACGCCGAGCCCGAGCAGCAGATTCCGACGCTGGCGGCATGGATCCCGCAGTGGCGCGCGCTCGAGGCGGGTTACGCCGTGATGCCGCCCACCGAGTACGAGGCGCTCGCCGCCTTCGGTGTGCCGATGCGCGTGCTCGCGCGCGATACGCGCCGCGTGATCGTGAGTCGCGAATGAGCGAGCGGGGCGAAGCCAAGGCCCGGGGGGCGCCTCCGCGATCGACTGAGGGCGGCCGACTTCCTGCCGCAGCGACACGCGAACGCAGTGCGGAGGCCGCATGACGGCCACCGCGTTCGCTCTGCTGATGGCCGGCGTGCTGCTCAACGCCGGGGCGCAGCTCCTGCTCAAGGCCGGCACCAACGAGCTTGGCGTGATCACGCTCACGCGCGACGGCTGGCCGGACACGCTGGTGCGCATGGCGACCGAGAGCCATTTCCTCCTCGGCGCCGCGTGCTACGCGATATCGCTGTTCGTCTGGATCCTCGGTCTCTCGCGCGTCCCGGTGTCGGTCGCCTACCCGCTGCTGTCGGTCGGCTACATCGTCAATGCGATCGCCGCCCACTATCTCTTCGGCGAGGCGGTCACCGCGACCCGCTGGGCCGGGATCGGCTTCATCGTCGTCGGCGTATTTCTCGTCGCCCGCAGCTCCGGCGGATGAGCGCGCCCTATCTCAAGTTCGCGGGCCCGGTACTGGACGAGGCCACGATCGCAGGCGTGGGCGACGTGCTCCGCTCGGGCCACATCGCGAGCGGCCCGTGGGTGCGCCGCTTCGAGCAGGGGCTTTCCGCGTTCTGCGGCGACCGGCCGGTCCGAGTGCTGACCTCGGCGACTGCGGCCGTCGAGGTCGCGCTGCAGCTTTGCGGCATCGGCCCGGGCGACGAGGTCATCACCTGCGCGCAGAGCTTCTACACCGTCCTCAACATGATCGTGAAGGTCGGCGCGACACCGGTGTTCGTCGACTGCGATCTGGTCACGCGCAACCTCGACCTCGGCGCCGTCGAGGCGGCGATCACGCCGCGCACGAAGGCGATCGTCCCGACGCACTGGCCGGGATCGCTTGTCGATCTCGATCGGCTCTACGCGCTCGCCAAAGCGCGCGGACTGCGCGTGATCGAGGATGCCGCGCTGGTCCTGGGATCGCAGTGGAAGGGTCGGAACGTCGGCGCGATGGGCGACCTCGTGACGTTCAGCTTCCATCCGAACAAGAACCTGACCACGATCGAGGGCGGCGCGCTGGTGGTCAACGACGAGGCCGAGGCGGCGCGCGTCGAGGCACTGCGCTTCCACGGGATCACATACCTCGCCGACCGCACCCGCGACGTTGCGTTCCCTGGCGGCAAGTTCAACCTGCCCGACGTCAACGCGCGCATCGGCTGCGCGCAGCTCGAACGACTGCCTTCGTTCCTCGCCACGCGCCGCAAGCTGGCCGAACGCTACGCCGGGCGGTTCACGACGGACCCCGCATGTATCCTGCCGCCACGCCCGCAGCCGGACGACGGCCAGTCGTGGAACATGTGGTCCGTGCTGCTGCCTCTCGATCGCCTGCGGTGGAACCGACTGGACCTCCGCGACGGGCTCGACTCCCGCGGCGTCGGCACCGGTGTATCGTACGAGGCGCTGCACTTGTCGACACTCGGCCGCCGGTACGGCGGGAGCGAGGGGCAGCATCCGAATGCCGAGCGCATCGCGCGCGAGACGGTCACGCTGCCACTGCATGCAGGAATGACGACGGACGATGTCGATCGCGTCTGCGCCGAGGTGGCCGCGGCGATTGCCGCAGCGCGGAACTGAACGATGAATGCCGAGCCCGCTGTCTCTGTCGTGATCCCCGTCTTCAACGAGGAGGCTACGCTACCGGCGCTCTTCGCGCGCCTCTATCCGGCGCTCGACGCCCTCGGCGTTTCCTACGAAGTCATCTTCATCAACGACGGCAGCCGGGACGGCTCGGCGGCACTCCTGCGGGCGCAATGGGAGCGGCGCCGCGACGTTACACGGGTGGTGTTGCTGAACGCCAACTACGGACAGCACATGGCGATCGTCGCCGGCTTCGAGCGCTGCCGCGGTGCGCGCATCGTCACGCTCGATGCCGACCTGCAGAACCCGCCCGAGGAGATCGTCAGCCTGCTGGCCGCGATGGACGCCGGTCACGACTACGTCGGCGGTGTGCGGCGCACGCGCGAGGACTCGTGGTGGCGGCGCTGGGCATCCCGCGCGATGAACGGGCTGCGCGAGCGCATCACGCGCATCCGGATGACCGACCAGGGCTGCATGCTGCGCGCCTACAGCCGCGAGATCGCACTTGCGGTGGCTGGCAGCAACGAGGTCAGCACATACATTCCGGCACTTGCCTATACGTTCGCGTCGAGCCCGACCGAGGTCGAGGTGGGCCACGAGGAGCGCGTAGGCGGCGAGTCGAAGTATTCGCTCTACAAGCTGATCCGCCTCAATTTCGACCTCATTACCGGGTTCTCCCTTGTCCCGCTGCAGCTCTTCTCGATGTTCGGGATGATCGTCGCGGCACTCGCTGTCGTGACGTACGTCGTCGTGATCGTGTATCGGATGATCGAAGCCGACTGGCACCAGTGGGAAACGGTCTACCTGCTCTGGGACCGCGACATCCTGGCGTTTTTCCTGATCGGCGTCCTGCTCTTCGGGCTCGGACTCGTCGGCGAATACGTAGGCCGCATCTACCAGCAGGTGCGCGAGCGGCCGCGCTACACGATCCGGGCCGTGCTCGAGGCGGAAGACGCCGCCGCGCCGACTCCGCAGACGGAATTCGACAGCGCGCCGTCGCGTCACGCCGCCGCTCGCTGAGCGCGCCGTGAAAGCATCCCCGCACGCGAACGCAATGCGCGAGCGGGTCGCAGCGCTCTTGCGCGATCCCTCCACGGAGCGGCTCGCGGCCGCGGTCGACGCGCTCGGCGACGCCGATGCAGAGTCCGCTACGGCAATGGCGCTTCGCGCCGAACTCCTGCGCAGGCGAGGTCGGCACGACGAGGCGGCGCCCCTCTTTGCCGCGTCCATCGCCCGGGGGCCCGACATTGTCCCGGCATACCACTGCGCGGCGCTCAACGCCGTGGCGCGTGGCGATCGCGATGCGGCGCGTGTATTCTGGCTCGCGCTCCTGGAAAGCAATCCCGACGATGTGCTCGCGCGTTACCAGATCGCGCTCACCTATCACGAGGCCGGCGCGCTCGCGGACGCCGCTGATTGGTACCAGCGCCAGCTCGCCCATGCACCGCGGACGTTCAAGGCCGCGTGGAACCTCGGGCTCGTCCGGCAGGCGCAACGTGATGCCGCCGCTGCCGCCGACGCTTTTCAGCGCGCGCACGCGCTCGCGCCGATGGATCCTCGACCGCTCGTGCACGCCGCCGACGCACTCGGTGAGGCCGCCGACTTGCCTGCGGCGATCGAACTCCTCGACCGCGCGATTGCGCTCGAGCCCGCCAATGCATCGCTGCGGTGGCGCGCCGGTGCCCATCTGAGCAGCCTCGCCCTTCACGAACAGGCGATGGTCCGCATGCGGGAGGCCGCCGGGCTCGACCCGAACAACGCGTACGGTCACAGCGCGCTGCTGATGGAAATGCAATACGACACGAGGCTCGCGACGCGCGAGGCGATTGCCGAAGCGCATCGCGAATGGGGTGACCGCCATGCGCGCGGCGTACCCCGGCGCGACGTCCGGCGCCGGCCCCGTATGGCATCCGATCGCCTGCGCATCGGCTACGTATCGCCGCGCTTCGGCCAGGGACCGCTGGCGAGCTTTTTCCTGCCGGTGCTGGAGGCCCACGACACCAGGCGCCTCCACGTCACGTTGTATTCGGCGCACGCACAGGAGGATGAGGTCACGGCGCGGATGCGCCGCGCTGCCGCCGCGTGGCGCGATCTGCCCGCGGATGACGAGGAGGCCGCCGCGCTGATCGCTGCCGACGAGCTCGACCTGCTGATCGATCTCGCGGGCCACGCCCCCGGCCACCGGCTCACGGTGTTCGCACGCAAGCCGGCACCGGTGCAGGCCTCATGGCTCGACAGCTTCGAAACCACGGGAGTGCCTGCGATCGACTATTTCGTGGGCGATCGCGTGCATACCCCGGCGACCGAGGCCCGGCATTTTCGGGAGCGGCTCGTCCTGCTCCCCCGCAGCCGGTTCGCATATCGGGGCGTCGTCGCAACGCCGCGGACGGAAGCTTCGGCGCGGACGCGCGGTTTCGTCGCCTTCGGATCGTTCAATCGGCACGCGAAGCTCACGGCGACGGTCGTCGCACTTTGGCGTGCGGTCTTGGAGGCGGTTCCCGACGCCCGCCTCGTGTTGCGTGCCTCGGCGTACCAGAGCCCTCGCACCGTCGAATGGATTCGCCAGCAGTGGGCCGGTGCCGGGATGCCCGTCAACCGGATCGATTTCCATCCCTACATCCCGCTGACCGAGGCGATCGCGGCGTACCGCGACGTCGACGTCGCGCTCGATCCGTTTCCCTACAACGGGGGCGTCACCACATGCGATGCCCTGTCGATGGGTGTGCCGGTGCTCGCGCTCGAAGGCGACCGGATGATCGCGCGCCAGAGCGCGGCCCTCCTGCGCGCGGCCGGCCACCCCGAATGGGTCGCGCGCGGCGACCGCGAGTACGTGACGCTGGCAGTCGAGGTCGCCGAACAGGTGGTTCGGGGGAATCTTCGCGCCGCACTGATCGCTGAATTCCCTCGCTCGTCCCTGTGCGACGTCGCCGCGTTCACGCGGGCGCTCGAGCATGCCTGGACCACACTCGTCGAGCTCGGGCCGCGCGACGGTCGGCCCGTCGAACCGCCGCTCGAAATTCCCGGATAATGGCGCCCATGCCGCGTCCTTCGCGCCCCGCCGCGCCCCGCGCCGTCGTCTTCGCTTACCACAACGTCGGCGTCCGCTGCCTCAAGGTGCTGCTTGCGCACGGGGTCGACGTCTCGCTCATCGTCACGCACGCCGACGATCCTCGCGAAACGCGCTGGTTCGACTCGGTTGCCGCCACGGCAGCCGAGTACGGCATCGCGACGATACTCCCCGACGATCCCAACACCGGTGACGTCGTCGCACGCGTGAACGAACTCGCACCAGACTTTCTGTTCTCGTTCTATTACCGCCGCATGCTCGGCGCGCCGCTGCTTGCGCTGCCGAACCCGGGTGCGCTCAATGTCCACGGCTCGCTCTTGCCGAAGTATCGCGGCCGCGCACCGGTCAACTGGGCCATCCTTCACGGCGAGCGGGAAACCGGCGCGACGCTGCACTACATGACTCCGAAGCCCGACGCCGGCGATGTCGTCGCGCAGACCGCGGTGCCGATACTTCCCGATGACACCGCCCGCGAGGTCTTCGACAAGGTAACCGTGGCAGCCGAGATCACGCTCGACGACGCGCTGCCGGCTCTTCTCGCCGGCTCGGCTCCGCGCACGCCACAGGACATTGCGCGGGGCCGCTACTTCGGCGGCCGGCGGCCGGAGGACGGCGTGATCGACTGGTCGCGCGATGCCGCAACCATCCACAACCTGGTCCGCGCGGTCGCACCTCCTTACCCTGGGGCGCTCACCGCCGTCGGTGGGGTGCGCGCGCGCATCCTGCGGACTCGCCTCGCCGATGCGAGCGCGCCACCGACGCTCGCTCCGACGCTTGCGGTCGAAGGTCCGCGATTGATCGCGCACTGCGGCGGCGGCGGACGCCTCGACGTGGTTGCGCTGGAGCTCGACGGAGCGGCCGTCACGCCGGCCGCGGTCGTCGCCCGGTTCGGCCCCGCGCCCGCCCTGCTAGGCGACCCTGTCCCCGCCGGCGTTGCGTCATGAGCGAAGACGCCGGACGCTCGCTGCTCGACCGGCGCGGCCTCGCGAAGAACCGGATCGAGGCGCTGGCCGACGGTATCTTCGCCGTGGCGATGACGCTGCTCGTGCTCGATATCAAATCACCCGAGAATCTCAAGTTCGACACGACGGGCGATCTCGTCGACTACCTGGCCTCCCTCGAGCACAGCTTCGCGATGTACGCGATCAGCTTCCTCGTGCTCGCGATCTTCTGGATCGGCCACCATGTGCTGTTCCACTTCGTCCGCCACGTCGACCGCCGCCTGCTGTGGCTCAACGTCATGTTTCTCCTGCTCGTGACATTCGTGCCGTTCTCGACGGACCTCCTGGGCGACCACGGGCATCTCATGCTGCCGGTCGTCGTCTACGGCCTCAACCTGGTCGCGCTCGGCCTGCTGCTCGGTTTCCAGCTTCGATACCTGCGCGCGCACCCGCCGCTCGCGGCGCCCGATCTCACGCCCACGGTGTTGGCGCGCATGCACAGCGAGGTCCGGGTCTACGCGTTGATCCCGCTCGCGTCGATGATGACTGCGCTGTGGAGCCCCCGTCTCGGGATGTACCTCTACCTGCTGCTCGTGATCCCCACCTTCGCGCCCGGGCGGCTCGATCGCATGCTCCACCCCCGCGATCGCGGGACCTCCGGCCCCCCCTCCGACGACTCATGAAGAAGATCCTGATCCTCGGCATCAACGGCTTCATCGGCCACCACCTGACGCGCCGCATCCTGGATACGACCGACTGGGAGGTGTTCGGGATGGACATGCAGACCGACCGCCTGGCCGACGTGATGCCCGAAAAGCGCTTCCATTTCTTCGAGGGCGACATCACGATCAACAAGGAATGGATCGAGTACCACATCAAGAAGTGCGACACGGTGCTGCCGCTGGTCGCGATTGCGACGCCGGCGACCTATGTGCGCGAGCCGCTGCGTGTCTTCGAGCTCGATTTCGAGGCGAACCTGCCGATCGTCCGCGCGTGCGTCCGCCACCAGAAGCGGATCGTCTTCCCGTCGACCTCGGAGGTCTACGGCATGTGCACCGACGCGCAGTTCGATTCGGAGGCCTCGGCGCTCGTGCTTGGGCCGATCAACAAGCCGCGCTGGATCTATTCCTGCGCCAAGCAGCTCATGGACCGTGTGATCCACGCCTACGGGATGGAACAGGGGCTCGACTACACGCTGTTCCGCCCGTTCAACTGGATCGGCTCGGGTCTCGACTCGATCAACGCCCCGAAGGAAGGCAGCTCGCGCGTCATCACGCAGTTCCTGGGCCATATCGTCCGCGGCGAAGCGATCAAGCTGGTCGACGGCGGCACTCAGAAGCGCGCCTTCACCTACATCGACGACGGCATCGCGGCGCTGATGAAGGTGATCGCCAACGAGCGCGGGATCGCGAGCGGCAAGATCTACAACATCGGCAACCCGGACAACAACGTCGCGGTGCGCGAGCTCGCGAGAATGATGGTCGACCTCGCACTCACATATCCGGAGTACCGCGAGAGCGCGGCCCGCGTGCGGATTGTCGAGACCACCGCTGCCGACTACTACGGCGCCGGGTACCAGGACGTCCAGAATCGCGTGCCGATGATCACCAACACCTGCGCCGACCTCGACTGGCAGCCGACGGTGCCGATGCAGGAAGCGCTGACGCGGATCTTCGACGCGTACCGCGGACAGGTCGCCCTTGCGAGGAGCCTGGTCGAGTGAGCGCGGCGGGCGAGGCCGGAGGCCGAGCGAAGGCCCGAAGGGCGCGTCGCCGCGCGATCGAGCGCGGCCGACCCCCAGGTATTCCGAGTGCTGACTACCGGGCGGAGGCCGCGGAATGAGCGAGGCGGGCGAGCGCCAGCGGGCGGAGGCCGCGGAGTGAGCGCGTCGGCCCACCAGGCGGAGGCCGCAGAGTGAACGGCGCGGCCCATCTCGCGCTGAAGATCGATGTCGACACGCTGCGCGGCACCCGCGAAGGCGTGCCTCAACTCGTGACGCTTTTGCGCAAGCACTCCGTCGGCGCGACGTTCCTCTTCTCGCTAGGGCCGGACCACACAGGGCGCGCGATCCGGCGCGCGTTCCGTCCCGGCTTCATGGGCAAGGTCCGGCGAACCTCAGTCGTTCGCCATTACGGCGTCAGGACCCTGCTCTATGGGACCGTGCTTCCCGGCCCCGACATCGGCCGCCGTGCAGCGGACGTGATGCGCGCCGTCGCGGACGCCGGCTTCGAAACCGGCGTTCACGCGTGGGACCACGTCCGCTGGCAGGACGGCGCGCCTTCGGCCGACGCTGCATGGACAAAGGCCGAGATGGAACGTGCGTGCGAGCGCTACACCGAGATCTTCAAGGCGCCGCCGCTCGTGCATGGCGCGGCCGGCTGGCAAATGAACGTCCACGCGCTGCGCCTCACGCAGCGGATGGGCTTCGAATATTGTTCTGACGGCCGTGGCACTCACCCGCATCTGCCGGTGTGGGATGCCGAGCTCGTCCGATGCCCGCAGCTGCCGACGACGCTGCCGACGATGGACGAGATGCTCGGCCGCGACGGTATCACCGTGGACAACGTCGCTGCGCATCTCCTCGAACGGACCATCGAGCCCCATGCCGGCGGCCATGTTTTCACGCTGCACGCCGAGCTCGAGGGGATGCGCCTCGCGCACGCTTTCGAGCAGCTGATCGCAGGATGGAAGGCGCAGGGCTGGACGCTCGGGCCGATGCGCGCGCTGTTCGAAACGCTGCAGCCAATGGCACTGCCGCGCTGCGAAACGGGACCGGGTACCGTGCCCGGGCGCAGTGGTACGCTCTTTGTCCAGCGCGCCGAATTTCTGGGCGACGTCGATCTCGCGCGGGCCGCTTAAGCAAGGCGGGCGAGCCTAGCGCCAAGGCCCCATTGACGAAGGAATTCTCATGCCCTCGAAGAAAGTCGCCGACTTCACTGCGCCCGCCACCGGTGGCGCGCCCTTCAAGCTGTCCGAGCACAAGGGCAAGGCGGTCGTGCTCTATTTTTATCCCAAGGACAACACGCCGGGATGCACGACCGAGGGTGCCGCCTTTCGCGATCTCTACAAGCAATTCGTCAAGGCCGGCGCCGTCGTCGCCGGCATCTCGCGCGACAGCCTCAAGTCGCACGACGGGTTCAAGGAGAAGATGGGGTTCCCATTCGAGCTCCTGTCGGACCCGGACGAAAAGCTCTGCGCCCAGTTCGATGTCATCAAGATGAAGAACATGTACGGCAAGCAAGTCAGGGGAATCGAGCGGTCGACCTTCCTGATCGGACCCGACGGAACCCTCGCCCGCGAATGGCGGAAGGTCAAAGTGGACGGCCATGCCGAGGATGTTTTGGAAGCAGTTAAGACGCTCTAAATCGCCCGTGTCACGGGGTGTTTATACAGGCCAGGCGTCCGCGTCCCCGCTACCATCGGGCCATGCCACCGCGCTGGGACTCCGACGGCAGCAACGACATCGTGTTGTACGTGTTGCGCCTGCTCGTCGATCGCGTGCCCCGCATCCAGAGCAACGCCGTCATTGAGGTCGAGATGGCCGCGCGTCGGCATTGGGGCGGGCGACGGCCGTATATCCGCAAGCGCAGCCCCACAGGCGTGTTTGACGCGCCTAGTCGTCGCTTCGGCTGCCCTTGACCTCCGTCAAGGCGTCCTGGCGCACAAGGTGTAGCCTTTTTCATATGTACCTGACGTTGTCCCGGAATTTCGTAGCAGTCCAAAACTAGAGTAGCGTAGCGGCGCTGGCTCCTTTGACGACAAGGAGAAGCGCATGAAGAAGATCGCGGTTCACCGAAGAGCAGATCGCCTACGCGCTGCGCCAGGCCGAAGCCGGAACACCGGTCGGCGACGTGTGCCGGCAGCTCGGGGTGTCGCGAGGCGACGTTCTACGTGTGGAAGAAGAAGTACGCCGAGCTTGGCGTGAGCGAGCTGCGCAAGCTGCGCACGCTCGAGGAGGAGAATGCGCGGCTGAAGCGCGTGGTCGCCGATCTGACGCTCGACAAGCCACATCCTGCAGGAGGTGCTGCGAAAAAAGTCTGAAGCCGGCCCGCCGCCGCGAGCTCGCGCACTGGATTCAGGACCACTTCGGGGTCAGCGTGCAGCGGGCGTGCCGGCTGGCGCTGCTGCGCCGCTCGACGTGGTATCGGCGATAGCCAGGCGAAGGATCAGACGCCGCTGCGCATGCGCATCCGGGAAATCGCCCTGAGCCGACCGCGATTCGGTTACTTGCGCATCCAGGTCCTGCTGCGGCGTGAGGGCTGGCCGGTCAACAAGCAAGCGTGTGCAGCGGCTGTATCGGCTCGACGGTCTGCAGGTGCGCATGCGGGTCCGCCGGCGCAAGCGCTCGCGCTTGCACCGCGGCCCGGTGCCGTGCCCGCCGCTGCCAACCAGCACTGGAGCATGGATTTCGTCCACGATCAGTTGCTCGACGGACGGCCATTTCGCATCCTCACCGTGATCGATCAGTGGAGTCGCGAGAGTGTGTCGGTTGAGGCCGGATTTCCGCTCGACCGGCAGCAGCGTGGCCACGGTGCTCGATGCGGTGGCCACAGCACCGCCCACTGCCGCAGGCGATCACCGTCGATCACGGCACCGAATTCACGTCCAGGGCGCTCGACGAATGGGCGTAGCAGCGCGGCGTACAGCTCGACTTCATCCGGCCCGGCAAGCCCGTGGAAAACGGGCTGATCGAGTCGTTCAACGGGCGGCTTGCGCGACGAGTGCCTGAACGTCACCGAGTTCACGTCGCTCGAGCACGCACGCGACAACCTGCAGCGCGTGGCAGGACGACTACAATCATCGCCGACCACACGGTTCGCTCGGCCACCTGACCCCGAGCGAATTCGCCCGACGCGGTCAGGAAACGAGGCCATGCAGCCGCTAAATTCTACTTACGAACTGACGCGGAACGGGGGGAACGTCACAGTACCGATTTTCTAAATTTTGAAATGTCCAGCTTTCGGGGAGGACGTCAAACATCCCCTGCATTCGAATCTGGACACGAAAAGTGGACTGCTATCTAATACGGGGATGCCGCAGCTCTCTTTTGCGCCTGACGTAAGGAGAATTGTTCTTCCGGCAACGAAGCTGGCGGGGCAGGGAGCAGCTGTGAGGCAACCTATCTCTGCAAACACACCAGCGCAGAAAGTGCTGCGTCTGCAGCGCACGATCGGCAACCGCGGAGTGCAACATCTGATTCTGGCCAGGCAGCCCGATAGTCCGGCGCCAGGGAGCAAGCCGACGGCAACTGCGGAGACTCCAGGTGTGGTTTCGGCGTCAAGCGTCTCCGGGACAAGTGCGGCATTGGAAACGATTCCCACCGAGTGGTTCATCGATTTTGAAGGTCTAGGCGGCGGTCTCCAGGGGCAGAAGGGACGGCCCAATCGAAAACCCTCCGACGTTCTCCTGCTTGAACACCTTTCCATCGGACCCAAAGAGCGTCACAAGACGTTTGCCAAAGCAGGAAATGCACTTGCATCGGGTTATGCGGCGCTGGGACCTTTCGACCATCCCAAAGGAATCGGCAACGTTCGCGGTGAAGGCACCTACGCCACTTCGAAAGAAGTACAAGTCAAATTCATTCCGAACGTACCTCCGCAGCCGGCTCCGGCCAACAAGGCAGAAAAGACCGCGAGGGATGCAGAGAAGTCAGCGGCCGAAAAGGCCGCCACGGAAGCGGTGACGAATCTGATTCATGATTACGATGGAAACGCCGCCGACTGGGACCAGGTCGAGAAGGACGCCGCGCATGTGGCGGCCGCGAATCTCCCGGAGGGGAGTGCACCGGTTGTATCCATCTTCATTAAAGGAAACCACGAGAAGTATTCTCTGGAAACGACGCAATACCGCGTCGATAAACCGGCGTCCTGTACCGTCAAGATCATCGTACCCACGACGACGACAACCTTTCAGGTGCACGGGGGAGGAGAAAGCACAGAAACCGAGTCCGCAGCGGCCGAAGGATCGGTCCGTACTACAGAAAAAATCGATGTCGGCTGGGAGTTTAAAACATTTGTTGAAACCGTGAAGAGTTCCCTTGTCCGAGTGACCAATTCGTTGCACCAGAGGATCATTTCGCAGGATCGAGAGGGTGACGTCACGTCGGACCCAGGATCCGACCTAAGCCTGGGTGACAGGCTGAAGAACTGGTTGAAAGACAAAGCTTCTGACCTCTGGGATAAAGCTAAAGGCAAATTCATGGACCTCGGAACGAAGTTTCTCAAAAAGAAACTCGTTGGTTGGATTACCAAGCTCATTGAGAAGGACAATTGGGTTTGGATCAAATTGACCGAATGGGGTGTGGACTGGCTAGGAGACAAGGTCAAGAGTTGGCTCTCCGTGAAGACACATCGCGGTCCAGACGATAAGAAGAACTGCGGGCCGACATCTGTCCAACAAAAGCCTCCTCAGCCTGGTCCCAGTTCCGGTCAATGTCCAACCGGCTCCTGCCACTACCATCCCGGTGGGCCTGGGAACCCACTTCCAGGTCCACAAAGCCCGACGCCCACTGTTGAACCCTGTCCGCCGGAAATCAAACCGCCGTTCATCACGGATAGCGATCAAACCCTCACCTCGATTGTTGCCGAAACAACGAAGGAAATGACTGCGTTCGCTGCGCACGTCAACCTGGAACAGACGAAGGAAGAGACGCAGTCCGCAGCCGCCGGGAAAACGGTCACTCGCCACACTGAGCACTACTACTCCGGTCCGGTAACCAAACAAAACGTCGGTCACCCGGCAATTCAAGTGATTGTTGAAGACCATGGCTGATTGCACGAAGAAGCGACTGAAAGCGGGCATTTCGAAGCGCTGTCGACTTGGCGCGGACGAGAAGCCACGCATAAGTGTCCGGCGGCGCCGGCCGGCACAGAGACTTGAGGTCTCAAGTAATTGGGGCCAGTATTCCATTCCACGCGTGGACAGAGCCGATCGTCACGAGCCGGCAATCGGTTCTCCCCCAATCGGGCATAACTGTGCCCGCGTATAAGACTGCAGGTCCCGCCAGGGAGCTGCCCACAATACCGCCAAAAAGGGGAGGAGCAACATGTCGACCGTCAGTCGCATGACGGGGCTCGTTCGCCCGGCAGTCGTCACTAACACAATCACACTGGCGTTGCGCGTGTCCAGTGCCTGGGCGCAACAGAAGCAGAAGGTGACCTACGGCGTAAGCGCGCAAGGTACCAGGTACGCCCCGCGACAAACGCTCGACGTCGGCGACGAAGTGAGACCCTCCAGCCACGCGGCAGTCGCAAGGGAGTCGGAAATTTCCAACTCCGACCGATACTGAAACGGGTTCAGCCTCAGGAAACCCAACCAAGGTCGAGGATGGTTATGAAAGCCGAAGGAGTCCAATCAGCCAAAAGTGAAAAGGCTGCAGATCCTCCAGCTCGACAGAAAGACGACGCCGCGCCCGAACAGACCCAGCTGTACAGCATCGCCGCGTCATTGCTTCGGTTTCAGCGCAGCCATGGCAACCGTTATGTGCAGCAAGTCATTCGAGCAAAACTTGCGGTGAGTCAATCAGGAGACCCACAGAAGCCACGAGCAGACCACGTTGCTGAGCGCATCGTTAACATGCGGGATGTTAAAACGCTGCCGTTGCCTTACCAGGAGGTCGTTCCCGATAAAAAGAGAGACAGACAGAAACATTTCAAAGAAGGTCAATACACTCCGGGCAACGCCGAAAGACCACGGTTCCCCGCTCATGAGGTCGCAGACACCGAGCAGCAAGGAGAAACTGAGGTCCACACCAAGCTCGCTGAGCCTGTCGATGCTTCCCAGTATCAGGTGAGCCGGGTAGCGCCCAGTACCATTCAGCGCGATGGGAATCCGCCGGGAGAGCCGAGTACCACCAAGGCCCCAACTTTGACCGTAGGACCGTTCGCTGTAACAACTTTTGCCGCGCTGCTAGGAGTCACGCGCCTCTTTAAATCCCAGCTTACGACCGACGCGGCAGACGTCCCGGTCGGCGAGCCGTCCCGAACCACGGCGGATGACCTAGTCAAGCAGGCACAGGAGTGGGAGCCCTTCCTTCAAAGCAAGGGTTCGGACCCGTTGGACCAAGCCACGGTCAACCAAGCGACGGTCTGGGCCCAAGCCTTCAAGGAGGCGCGCGAAGGCCTTGAGAAGTATAAGAAGGCGAAGGCCCGCGCCGACATGGAGAAAGCCGCCGCCAAGGCCGATGAGGCACGAGCAGCGGTGGACAAGATTCCCGGCCAGATGGCCGACTATCAGCGGGGTGCTTTCCTTGCCAAGAAACACGAGCTCCTTGAGCACCTCACTCACACCGTCGGCAAAGCCCTTCAGGTCAGCTCCGCGCTACTCGAAATCCATGAGAAGTGCATGCAAATGGTCGGCTGGCTAAGCGACGAAATCTCCCATGTTGACGAACTGGTCGAGAAATTCGGGCCGATAGCCGAACTCGCGCACAAGGTAGTCGCGACCTACGAAGGTTTGTCGTCCGCTTTGACGATCTTGCGGGGTGGTGAGGGCGCGACTGAGATTGACAAGGCGACGAGTAAGGCCCGCGCCGGATTGGGTCTTACCGAGGCAGCCGGCTCGCTTATCCCCATGGCCTCCGCGTACATGGTCTACTTCGGGGTTCTGCTGTCTGTTGGGCAGGAGTGTCTCAGGGTGGTCGGGGTGATCATCCGGGAGCACTCTCACGAGTTCAACCAGTTCTTCATTGCCTCGGGGGAGCTCGACAGCGTAGATTGGAGCGCCGAGCCGGGTGGTCGAGCGGCCTTTGACTTCATGGTTGTGGTCATGCATGCCGCCAGCTCGACCGACATTCCGTCCCCTGTGCCGGAGGCTGTAGACGAGCTGATGGTCGAATCCGAGCACGAGTTCGAGAAGGGTACCGGAGAGGAGGTCCCGACCAAAGGGTTTTGGTTCTGGAAGCACGCCGACCCCGACAAGCTCAAGTATTGGCTTATGAAGAATCGGCATAATGTCTGGGCCATGCTCTACGGCTCGATCTCGCCGCCCGCGTAACAGCTCGCGTGGGACCGCGCATTGCGGCAAACGGTCGAGGTGTCCCTACGACAGCGTCAGAGTCAGCGAATGCGCTCCTGCCGGTAGCGTCGTGAGCGTGTATCCGAATGTGGCTGGTTTCCGCTTTGTCTTGAGCTGTTTCGACAATTCGGTCGCGTTCGTTAGGATGATTTCCGGCTGGGGCCGCTCTGTGTGCGCACGTCGATAAGCCAAGCAACGCTCCGCCGCTTGGCGGCGGGTGCGCTGGCCGACGGCGGCCCGCTGCGTCGCTTGCACACCACAAGTGCTGGCCGATTTTCGCGAATCGGGCACCAGCGCTTGTGTTCCAGCGGGAGCGAGGGTTACGATGTGTCCGCGTCCGCTCCCGTTCATCGCCGCCTGCTTGAGGCGCCCAGGAGTCCCATGGTCGAACGCAAGACCCGCCCCACTCCCCTCACCCTCGTCTCCCGTAAGTCTCCAAAGCCCACCGGCAGGCCCGGACCGGCCACCCGCCTCCAGCTTCCCTCCAAGCTGTTCGTGCTCGACACCAACGTGCTCGTGCACGACCCCACGAGCCTGTTCCGGTTCGAGGAGCACGACATCTACCTGCCGATCCTCACGCTCGAGGAGCTCGACAACAACAAGAAGGGCGTCTCCGAGGTCGCACGCAACGCGCGGCAGGCGTCGCGGTTTCTTGACGAGCTCGTGACCGCGATGCCGAACGGCATCGCCGAGGGGATCCCGCTCGACGTTAAATCGGGCGGCGCTGCAACCGGCAAGCTCTATCTGCAGACCGAGGTGATCACGACCGTGCTGCCGTCCTCGCTTGCGAACGGCAAGGCCGACAACCAGATCCTCGCAGTCGTCATGCATCTGCAGAACCTGCATCCGAAGCGGCACGTGAGCCTGGTCAGCAAGGACATCAACATGCGGATCAAGGCGCGCGCGCTGGGGATCGCCGCCGAGGACTACTTCAACGACAAGGTGCTCGAGGACACCGAGCTCCTCTACTCGGGGATGCAGGAGCTGCCGGCCGATTTCTGGGAACGCCACGGCAAGGGGATGGAGTCGTGGCAGCACGGGGGGCACACGTACTACCGCCTGACCGGGCCGCTCGTCCCGTCGCTCCTGACCAACGAGTTCCTCTACCAGGAGACGCCCGGCGCGGCGCCGCTCTACGCCATCGTGAAGGAGATGGCCGGCCGCACTGCCGTCCTGCAGACGCTCAAGGACTACACGCACCAGAAGAACAACGTCTGGGGCATCACCGCGCGCAACCGCGAGCAGAACTTCGCGTTGAACCTGCTCATGAACCCGGAGATCGACTTCGTGTCGCTGCTGGGCCAGGCGGGCACCGGCAAGACGCTGCTGACGCTCGCCGCGGGGTTGATGCTGACGCTCGAATTCAAGGTCTATTCCGAGATCATCATGACCCGCGTTACGGTCCCCGTCGGCGAGGACATCGGCTTCCTGCCGGGCACCGAGGAAGAGAAGATGAACCCGTGGATGGGCGCATTAGAAGATAACCTCGACGTGCTGAACAAGACCGACGACGAGGCGGGCGAATGGGGCCGCGCCGCGACGCGCGACCTGATCCGCTCACGGATCAAGGTCAAGAGTCTGAACTTCATGCGCGGCCGCACGTTCATCAACAAATACCTGATCATCGACGAGGCGCAGAACCTGACGCCCAAACAGATGAAGACGCTGATCACGCGCGCCGGCCCCGGCACGAAGGTCGTCTGCTTGGGCAACATCGCGCAGATCGACACGCCCTACCTGACCGAGGGCAGCTCGGGCATCACCTACGTCGTCGACCGCTTCAAGGGCTGGGCACACTCGGGGCACGTGACGCTGCAGCGCGGCGAGCGCTCGCGGCTCGCCGATCACGCGGCGGAGATACTCTAGGCGACGTTCCGACGAAAGCCGGCGCCAGGAAGAAACCGGGCGCCGGTGGAAGCTTCGCTCGCTTACTTGCAGGTCGTGCCGGGCGCGGTGAAGATCTCGCGCGTGATCTGCTTCTGCTGGTGGACGGAGCGGCCATCCCCGCGAGCTGCACCGTGTAGTCGAATGTCGCGTCGTTGCCGTCAGCGAACGTGAACGTTGCCGTTCCTACCTTGGTCGGAACCACGCTCGCTGGATTGAAGGCGTCGAATCGGGCGCCGGCCGTCCGGTAGAGGTCACCGCTATAGACCCCGGTGCCCGTCTTGTTCGCGGTCACGACCAGCCACAGTGGCGTGCCATCGGTGTCGTAGGTGAACCATGTCGCGAAGATCGTGTCGCTCTCATGGTTGAGGTTGATCCCCCATCCCGATTCCGAGTTCGCCGGCTTGTTCCACCAGAGATCCTGGTAGTTGGTGGCGGTCGAAAGATTGGCGACGGTGCCGAACGTGCAGGTGGGGATCGTCCCGAACGCCTCGCGGGTAATCGCCTTGCTCTGGTTGACCGCGCCGATCACGTAGTTGAACGTGCCGTTGTTCGCATCGGTGAACGTCAGCGTCGCCGTGCCCACCTTGGTCGGCGTAACGTTGGCCGGATTGAAGGCATCGAATCGGGCACCCGAGGTCGTGTAGAGATCGCCGCCGTATGTGCCAGTGCCGGTCTTGTTCATGGTCACCACGAGCCACCAGCCCTTGCCCGCCGTGTCGTACGTAAACCAGGAGGCGAAGATGGTGTCGCCCTGGTGCGCGAGGTTCAAGCCCCAGCCCGATTCCGAATTGGCGGGCGCCTTCCACCACAGCCCCTGGTAGCTCACGCCCCCCGGCGCGGTCGTCGTGTAGGTGGCGAGGAAAGCGGTGATGTCGGACAGCTGCGCATCGGTGAGCGCCTTGAGCTCGGGGCGCGTCTGCATTGCCGGTATGTCTGGCGATCGCGTACTTGATCTCCGTGAGGTCGCGGCCCGCCGCATAGAGGGCGATCGCGTCGGGCACCGAACCGTGGCACGCTGAGCAATTCGCGTCGTAGAGCACCTTGCCGTTGACGGGATCGCCGGCCGCTCCGGCCACCGGCGCCGAGAGGGCGAGCGCGAAAATCGCGATCGACTGCAGCAGGCGCGGCAACGTTTTCATCCGTTTTCTCCTCCTCATGAGAGCGCCCGGCTGGGCGTGCGGCAAGCCTGCGGGACGAGCTGAAACCCCCAGGGGCCGCACCGACACGAGTGCAGGATAGGCCATTAACACCCGACGAGTCCAAATCCTTCCCGATTTCTTGCGGGAAACTGACGAGTGCCGGTTCCATTGACGAATCGGTTCCCAGACGTCGCCGACTAGGGTTCGCCGCGCACGAGTAGACCCCGCCCGGGCTCGCCCGGGATGCCGAACGACGCGCCGGCGCACGGGCAACACCGTCGTCCACTACTTCGAAAGCGGCGGGACCAGTGTGACCGACATATCGAACAACGGCCCGCGTGCGGGCATCGGCAGGTAACGGGCAGCGATTGCTGCATAATGGGCGAGACGCGGCCCGAACATCGGCTGTGTCGCATATCTGCCCGCCAGTCGCTGCACGGCATGCAACCGCTCGTGCGAAGGCACCGTCGAACCCGCGGCGTTTGCCTCGAGTAGTCCCGAAAAGAAAAGGGCGAATGCGGGGTCTGCCGGATCGCCACGGATGGCCGGCGCGTCGAGCGCACGTTCGACTGTTGCCGGGTCGGTCCAGTCGATCCCGACGCGACGATCGGCGAGATCGGCGAGCCATGCGTCGAAGGTGCGCCGCGCAAGATCCGGGCGACCACGGACGAACAGTTCTTCGCAGGCGCGGGGGACGACGCTGTCGATGAAGTCCGCGCTCGCGACGGCGAAAGCATCCGCCTCGCTGCAGTGCCTCCCGTGCTCGGCAAGTCGGGCGAAGACGTCCGCGGCAAAGGCGAGGTCGCCCTGGGCCAGCGCTATCCCGGCTTCCTGCGCGCGGGCCGGCCAGACCAGCGCGACCGCCTCCAGGAACGCCAGCGCCGAGATGCGCGACACCTCCTGCGCAAGACCGATCGTGCCGCGGTACATCGCGAGCGCCGTAGCGGTGTCGCCTTCGTGGCGGTGCGCGATGACCGCGCGGTGATAGTACAGACAGGCCAGGAAGAAAGGGGCGATCCGGCCGAAGTCGGCGAGTGTCGTGCAGCCGGCGGCTCTCTCGAGCGCAGCGTCGGGACTCAGGACGTGCGCGCCATGGCTTTCGGCGACCGCAGCGAGCAACGATTGTGCGAGCGGCTGCGCTTGTGCGTACTGTCCGGTATTCGAGAGGTCCCGCAGCAGCCGGTAAGCGTACCCCTGCCACACCGGAGAGTGGGGATCGCGGTTCGCCACACGTTCGGTCATGTAGTCGATGAACGGGGGCCGCATTCGCCGATCGTCGAAATCGAGCGCCAGCGGAGCATTTGAAGCCCAGAGCATCTGGCGCTCGCCGAAGGTGCGGACGTCGACGTGCGCGAGGCCAGCCGCCCGGGCGAGATCGCCGAATGATTGCGCAGACAACAGGAAGCCGTGGAATCCCGGTGAAAGCGCGGCGAGCAGCGTGTGCGACAGATTTTCGGGGCGAACGTAGTCGATGGTAGGCGTGGTGAGGACGAGCACACCCCGCGGCGTCAGCCGCTCAGCCAGAAGCGCGACAAACGCCGCCGGGTCCGGCACGTGTTCGACGACTTCTGAGGCGTAGACGAGGTCGAAGCGGCGGCCGGCGAGCGGCGCGCAATCCTGCAGGAGCTCGTGGTAGATCGGAATGCCGAGCAGACGCGCACCCATGCGGCCGTACTCGGCCAGCTCGATTCCCACCGCGTCGCCGCGGCCCGTTCGCATCCAGAAGTCGACGGCGAAGCCGAAGCCGCAGCCGATGTCGAGCAGCGTGCGTGCCCGGTCGTCGGCGACCGCGAGGAGCGGCCAGATCGTTTCCCAGACACCGCCGCCCGCCTCGATGTAGAAGCGCCAGAACTCGTCGCGATCCTGATTGAGATCGCTGAAGTCGTGGATGCCGGGCGGGTCGTAGAAGCCGCTCGCGCAGCCTCTGCAGCGCAGCAGCGTAAGCAGCGGGTGTGGCGGCGCCATCCCGGGAACGGACAGGATCGGAACATGCGGGCCGCGGTGGCCGCAAACGCTGCACGCGATGGCGACGCTCCGGCCCGTTGGCGAGCCACTGCACGGATGCGGGCGTCAGTTGTAATGTCATCACATATCCGCGACGGGCGAGAGGGCGGCGTCGGCGGGGTCACCGTCGGGAATCTCGAACAGTCGCGGCGGCCGCGAAAGGTTCGGATTGTAAGCGGGATCCCGCTCAAGGATTGCGCGATGACGGACACGCATGTACGCGGCGTCCTCGATATCGGACGCAGCATCCAGCGGCGGCGTTTGTCGAACGCGCAACGGACGCTCGTCGACAAACACGATTCCCGGATGCCAGACATGCTGCAGTCCGCGCTCCGCAAGCCGCAGACAAAGGTCGACGTCATGATAAGCGGAGCCGAGATGGACGACATCGAGCCCTTGCGCGCCCTCCCAGGTGACACGACGCACGGCAAGTCCCGACAGGCACACCGCGGACAGGTTCTGGACGATCTGATTTCGGCCCGCCATCCCGACGAAGCCCTGGGGCTCGCGGGCAAACGCCGTCGTTGCGACGATGTCGCGGTCGAGGATGTAACCGCCCCGCGCCGTCCGGCGCGTCGCGTCGAACGTCACGCCGCCGACGCAGCCGATATCCGGTTGCAACGCCCGCGCGGCGAGTCTGGCAAGCCAGGCAGCGTCCGCCGGCGCGGCGCGGGCGGCGACGAATACCAGCATGTCGCCTCTCGCCGTCGCAACGACCGCATTGATCGCCTGCGCGTCGCCCCGCTCCAGCCGCAGGGGCGCGTCGTCCAGCTCGCGCCCCGCCTCGCTTCCCGCCGCGACCGGTAGGATCTCGACGACCCTTTCCCCAGCGTGCGCTCGCCACCGGTCCACCGCGTCGCCCGAAGGCATTGACGGAGGATGCAGGACGACAAGGGAGACCGGTGGCAACGTCCCAACGGTCGGGTCGGCCTGCAGAAACGCCCCGTACACCACACGCGTGAATGGGATGTACGTCGCAATGTTGCCGCGACGGAAGGTGACTATATCGTTGGCGTCCGGCACACCATCGAGATCGATCGGGCCCGTTTGCACCCAGTTGGCGCTGTCGTTGAATTGACCGTTGAGGGTATTCCAGGAAAAACTAGTGGGGGCAGCCACCGAAGACGACCCGCCGACCGCTAACAGAGCCAGCAGTATCAGCGGTCCTCCGAGAGAATCGATTTCCTCGAAATGGGTTAGACACTTACCGACTCGCGCGACGTAACGCATCATGAGATTATTCCTCCGACCATTGAGCTATTCTGATCTCGGTCGACGGCGACACCGGTGTGACGATGACGAAAGGAGGCGGTACTCGTCCGTTGCGAGCGTAAAGAGGGCTCCTCAACGAGACCCGATCACCACAGAATCACCGACCAAAGACCAAACGGTCCTGGCGGCTGTGACCGGGGGAACGGCGTGAGCCGTCAACGGGGCCAGAGAGCCGGAGCAGTGCGGGAATTATCCCCCTCGGATGGGGAATTGCAATGAGCGCTTTGCCGGCCTGAAATACCCAGTAGTCAACGATTGTCGCGTCGTTAAGCTCGCATTCTAAATTGTGTCTAATTCGTTGGGGCCTGTTGAAAAAGTCCAATTTGCAGGCTGACGATTCGCGTCTTTCCCGGGTTTCGTAACGCTAGCGGTCGGCGAAGATTGGTGTTTTTCAACAGGCCCGTTGGGTTGATGACACGTTTTTGTGGTCAACAAAGACCGCCGAGTGTCAGACCTACCCGGAGATGAGTTTGCGGAATGCCGTAGCCGTGCCAGAAAGCTACCGCATCGACGAATTTAGAAACGCCCAGTAAAGGCGTCAGTCGCGGTCGCCGGAGCAGGCCGGATCGTCGCCCTCGGAACCGATTCTAAACGGTGGTTTCTTGAGGTGTCGGAGAATCGATTGAGTTGCCCGCCATCGGTCGGTCGTTGGCCAACCACCGTTGCCTGCGCCGCGTCTCGGATTAATTTGCCACCTGAACGCAGCGAAAGCCGACGTGATTGCTGGCGGTGGTGACTTCGCCCTTGCCGCGCGTGCCGACCATGTAGCGGGTGCAATACTGATCCGTGCAAAGAAACGAGCCGCCCCGATGGACGCGTTTCTTCTCCGTCGGCTCGGCGGGATCGTACGGCGAGTCGGGCCTTGCGGATTGCGCGTCACGTCGCCGCCCTGCAATTTCAGCCGCGCGTAGTAATCCGGACGATACCAGTCGCTGCACCACTCCCAGACGTTGCCCGCCATGTCGTAAAGGCCGTAGCCGTTGGGCGGAAACGACTTCACCGGCGCGATGCCCGCGAAGCCATCCTCGCCCGTGTCCTTCACCGGGAAATTTGCCCTGGTAAATGTTCGCCATCCATTTGCCGTCCGGCTTTAACTCGTCGCCCCAGGCGTAAAGTTTGCCGCTTAGGCCGCCGCGCGCGGCGAATTCCCACTCGGCTTCCGTCGGCAATCGCTTGCCCGCCCACTTCGCGTAGGCCACCGCATCGGCATAAGCGACCTGCACGACGGGATATTTCTCGCGGCCCTTGATGTCTGCTCTCCGGTCCTTCGGGATGCCGCCAGTTCGCACCATGCTGGTAGCGCCACCACTGAAACATATCGTTGAGCGGCACCGGTTCGGGCGTCGGCGTGAAAACGTCGAACCGGCGACGAGATTCTCCGGCGGCGCCGTGGGAAACTCCTCCTTCGTCGGTGCGATCTCGGCGATCGTGCGATAGCCCGTGGCCTCCACGAATTTCTCGAACTGCGCATTGGTCACCTCGGTTGCGTCCATCCAGAAACCGTCCACATAGACGCGGTGGATCGGCTGCGCATCGGCGCATCGTGCCGGTCAGCCGCACATCGCATTCGCCGCTGTCCTCGCTGCCCATCGAGAATTCGCCGCCGGGAATCCACACCATGCCCTCCGGCGCGGGGTCGGATGGCTTCGCGGTGTTCGGGATGGTCGGGGCAAAAGACGTTGTCGTGTTTTCTGCCGGCGTTTCGGAATCGGCGGCGTACACATCCTCGAAGGCAAGGCTAGCGATCATGGCTACCAGAACGATGGGGATGTGATTCATGTTTTGACGATTTGATGGAGATCGCGGGCCGCCTCGATGGAGACGGCCCGCGCGTTTCATAATCGAAGGGAGCGGTTAGTTGTTGACTTTGGCGACGGCTTCTGCCGTGGCCTTCTTATCCGCCGCCGTCATCTGCGACGGGCCGAGCTTGAAGGTCAGCTTGTCGATCGTGCCGGTGAAGCGGAACGGCAGCTCGTAGCTGTCGTCCACCCCCGTGCGGGTATCGCTCCCGATGTCGAAGGTCTCGTCGATGGACATGAGGATCGGAATCGTGTGCTTGATCGTCTTCTTGGCCAATTCCTTGCCATCCACCGTGAACACGCCGGTGCCGCCCTTGCCGGGGCCGGGGCCGTCGTATTTGAAGTCGAACACGAGCGTGTGCTTGCCCGGCTTGAGCGCCTTGCCAAACAAGTCCTCGCCGATGATGCCACCGACGCCGCCTTCCCAGCGGAATCGCTCCAGATCGAGGAGGTTGTAAACGAAGACCGGCTTGCCTTTTTGCAGGAACAGGCCGTAGCCGCCGAAGCGTCCGCCCAGCGTCACGATCATTCCCTCCGCGCCGCCTTCGGGAACGGTGATCTCGGCGGTGATGGTGTAGTCCTTGTCCAGAATGCTCGGGCGCATTGCCGATGGGAATGCCGGCATTCTCACCCGTGTAGGTGAAAACCGTTCTTCCCGGCGATCGCGCTCGGTCGCGGCGTGATGAGGCGCGGGAGGATCGAGTTATCCAAAGGCAAGACCTGGTATTTCGCCGCCTCGGTCAGGAACAACGCCTGCATTTCCTTGAGCTTGTCGGGATTCTTGGCGGCGAGGTCGTTGTATCTGCGAGTAGTCCTCGGTGATGTTGTAGAGTTCCCACTTGTAGTCGTTGATCGCGGGCATCTTGGCCGCTCCCATGAGCCAGGGCGGGAACGGGTGGCGTCGTGCAGGCATACCAGCCGTCGTGATAGATGCCGCGGTTGCAGAACATCTCGAAATACTGCGTGTCGCGCTTCGACGGCGCCTTGGCATTCGCCGCGTCGAACGTGTAGGCCATGCTCACGCCTTCGATGGGCTTTTGCTTGATGCCGTTGACGATCTCCGGGGCCTTGATGCCCGTGGCTTCGAGGATCGTCGGCACGATGTCAATCATGTGATGGAACTGCGTGCGGATGCCGCCCACGTCCTTGATGTGGCCGGGCCACGAGATGACCATGCCCTGCCGCGTCCCGCCGAAGTGCGACGCCACCTGCTTGGTCCACTTGAACGGCGTATCAAAGGCCCACGACCACGCCACCGACATGTGCGGGTAGGTCTTGTCCGAACCCCAGTTTTCATAGTGCAACATCTGCACGGCCTCGGGCAGGGTCAGAATGCCGTTGTAGGCGGTCATCTGGTTGAAGGTGCCTTCCACCGTGCCTTCGGCGCTGGTGCCGTTGTCGCCGCTGATGTAGATGATGAGCGTGTTGTCGAGCTTGCCCATGTCCTCGACGGCCTGGATGACGCGGCCAATCTCATGGTCCGTATAGGCGGCATAGCCGGCAAAGTTTTCCGCCTCGCGGGCATAGAGTTTCTTTTGGATCAGGGACAGCGAATCCCACTTCGGCAGGCTATCCGGCCACGGGGTGAGTTGCGTGTTCTGCCGGGATCACGCCGAGCCGCTTCTGGTTGGCGAAGATCTCGCTCGCGCAGCTTTTCCCAGCCCATGTCGAACTTGCCTTTGAACTTGTCCCGCCACTCCGCCTTCGGCTGGTGCGGCGAGTGGGTGCCGCCGGGCACGTAATAAAGGAAGAACGGCTGGTCGGGCGCGGCCGCGTTCAGGCCGCTCATGTACTTGATGGCCTCGTCCGCCATGTCGGTGATGAGGTTGTAGTCCTTCTTGCCAACCCACGGGAAAATCTGGGTGTGATCCCGGAACAGATAGGGCGTCCACTGGTCGGTCTCGCCGCCCATGAAGCCGTAGAAATACTGGAAGCCCATCCCCGACGGCCATTGGTCGAACGGCCCCGACGGGCTGTATTGGTAGGTGGGCGTGTTATGGTTCTTGCCAAACCACGAGGTGGCATAGCCGTTGTCCTGGAGAATCTTGCCGATGGTGGCGCTCTCCTCGCCGATGACCGAATCGTAGCCCGGGAAGCCGGTGGACATTTCGCCGATCACGCCGAAGCCGACCGAGTGATGGTTGCGGCCGGTGATCAGCGCCGCCCGCGTGGGCGAGCAGAGCGCCGTGGAGTGGAACTGCGTGTAGCGCAACCCCGCCTTGGCGATGCGGTCCATCGTCGGTGTCGGGATGACGCCGCCAAAGGTGCCCGAGACGCCGTAGCCCTGGTCATCGGTCATGATGAGCAGCACGTTCGGCGCGCCCTTGGGCGGCACGACGCGCGGCGGCCAGTAGGGCTTGGAATCCTTGGCGGTTTCCTTGATCACGCCGCCGAACGGCATCGGTGGCGGCGGGAGTTGTTTCCCGTCAATCGTGACGGTGGCGCTGGGCGAACCCGGCGTGCCGGTGATTTGCTGGGCATGTGCTGTAAGAGCAAATAACATCAACGCCGACACCGACAACAGTAGCCAGCCAAAGTCGAATCGATTGTCCTTTGATTTCATGATTGCGTTCTCAGATTCGTTTCTAATCCGCGAGCAGTCGCGCGCGTGATCGCGCCGCATTTCACGATCGAATCAGTAGAGCAGAAGCGGCTTTGCTTTACCACCATCCGGTATTGCGAGATTGGCTTTACATTGGGGACGCAGCGGCGTGGGTGCCATTCGCTACAATCGTAGGATCTGAATCTGCCGAGTAATAATAACTACGTGGAGTCCAGAAACCGTTCGTTAGATGACGCATTCTTGCGGTCAGATTGACCGCCGAGTTTCAGACCGCCTCGACGACGACTTTCCGGCACGGTCGCGCGTTGGCGAGTGCATGTCGCGACAGTTCCCACAATGAGCATCACCGCGATTGCCGGTTCGGGAACGGTGCGGTTCGCACTGCTTTCCACTCCGCTGTCGGGCGCGCCGTTGCGGTCAAGCAGGGCCAGCGAGATCATGGCGTCGCAAGGACCGTTGCGCACAGGATGATCGCGCCAGCACCCAGGGTCGAGTGCGGCACAAATACCGCCACGGGCTAGCTGTTGTGCAGCGCCCAGCCCAGCATCAGCAGGCCGATGGCCGCGATCCAGCTTCCGGCGACCCGGACAACGATGCGCGTCCAGTCGCGCCGCAGCGAGACGACCAGGGCGGAGATCAGCGCCACGATGACAAAGAGCGCCGCCATGATGCCGATGAATTCGAGGACACCCGACGATGTGCCGGCGTCCTTGATGCCCGAGCCGTCGGCATAGCCGTGGAAAAGGCCCAGCGCGATCGCCAGCGCCGCGACGCAAACGGCGGGCATTTGCAGGTCGGAGGCGACCAGAACGCCGAGGACCAGAAACGAAACGCACTGGAAGGGCAGCGTGATCTCCCGCAGTGCCCGCAACCCACAAAGCCCGCCGATGAACCACGCCAGGGGAAGAATAAACAGCGTCCACCGTGCCGATTTCGGCCCGCGCAGGCCGGCCAGCAGCGACAGCCCGAGCACGGGGATCAGATCATCGACCGTGAGGACCAGATGGCCGATGCCGTCATAAACCGGCCCCAGTCCCGTCGTGACCAGATGGGCGCTGGCCACCGAAGGCAGGAGCAGCACCAGCAGCGCCACGGCGACGACTGCGATTCGGAATGGGCGAGCCGTTCTGGGCATCCGCACGAGTCCTTTCAGGTAGACGAACTTCGCCGCCGCCTTGGCCGCGGGTTCTTCATTACCGGCCTTCGATTGCTTCCCGAAGGAAGTACAGGCCCCCGAGCAGGATCACGGCGCCGGCGGCCCGCAGCGCGACCCGGCCCGCTGGCCAGCGATGGATCAGACCCAGCGAGATTCCGCAGGCGTGCAGCGTGCCGGTCGCGATGACAAATCCGATGCTGTAGAGCATGGCGCTTTGACCTTCTTCCATCTCGGCGCCATGTGCATGACCGTGGAACAGGCCGAATGTTCCCACCAGCGCCGCCGCAAAGACCAGGAATGCCTTGTTTTTCGAGTGAACGTCGCCCAAGACCATGGCTCCCAGCAGCACCGCCGACAGGGCAATTCCGTACTCGACCCCTGGCAGCGGGATTCGGATCAATCCCAGGAACCCGCCGAAAGCCATGACCATGGGAAACACCACCGGCAGCAACCAGATCGCCGGAGCACCGAGCTGCGCACCCAAATTCCGACCGCGACCATCGCCAGGATGTGGTCCCACCCCGACCAGGGATGCTTGAAGCCATTGACGAACCCGGCTGCCTTTCCAGTCTCGACGTGTGCGTGGGCCGACTCTGTCCAGAGCAGCACCAGGGCGAAGGCGACGAGGCAGGACAAAATCTGCCGCGCGAAGGATCGATGTGATTTGATCACGATGTTCCCAGCATCATCAGAGTTCGTTGAATGGTCCAGTACGCCCCCAATCCACCGACGGTGTACGCGGGCAGTTGTTGAACCCACCTGGGCCAATGGATTTCCAGTATCCGAAATGATCGTTCCAAAAGGAGGATGATGGCGACGAAGAATAGCTGGCCGATCTCGACGCCGACGTTGAAGCAGAGCAAGGCCAGCGGCAGTTCATGGTGCGGCAGTCCCGCGCTGGTCATGGCGCTGGCGAAGCCGAACCCGTGAATCAGGCCGAAAGCGAAAGCCACCACCCACGGATTGCGGATGGTAAAACTGGTTTCGCCGCGCCGGGAGCGGACGATTTCCGGCCCGAGGAAGAGGATGCTCAGGGCGATGGCGGCGTTCAGCGGCAACACCGGCGCGCTGGCGTAACCGAAGGTTGCAACGGCGAGGGTGATGCTGTGGGCCACGGTGAAGGCAGTCACCGTTTTCAAGAGCATCCAGCGGTTTTTCACGATCAGCAGCAGGCCGAGCACGAACAGCAGGTGGTCCACGCCGAAAGCGACCCGGCTTCGGCCCC
>CAVZAE010000017.1:0-147551 GCA_963773195.1 uncultured beta proteobacterium | reverse complement strand
CTCGCGCGGGAGATCCATGATCCAGTCGCACGCGCTCGTCGCAACCTCGAGGAACCACGTTTTCCCCGTCGCCTCGAACGCCTCGATATACGCGTGACCGATCAGGCTCGTCCATACGATGATGGGATCATTGCGCGTGTACGTGCCGCCCCGGCTCGCGAAGTCGAAGTGGTTGCTCCAGCTGTGGCGCACGAACCGCGCCACCTTGTGGCGGTCCAGCCACTCGAGGCAGGCGACGGCCTTGTCGAGGTACGCCGGGCGGGGATCCATCTGATAGAGCGCGAGGTAGCCCCACGCCATGTAGCCGCGTCCTTTTGTCGACTCCTGCGGGCGGACGCCGACCAGGGGTCTCACGTTGAACGGTGACTGGCGGACGAATTGCTGCAACAGGCGCAGCGGGAGCGCTCGCCCGAAGGCCAGCGGGCGGAGCCACGAAGACAGACCGTCGAAGGGCTCGTAGCCCCGGTATTCGTGCTCTTCCACCCAGGCGCCCAGGCTCTCGATCGTCGCGGACAGCCGTTCAGGCGTGAGTTGCGAAGCGTTGTTGTCCATCTTCATCCAAACAGGGGGCACGCGCCCGGTCACCGCCGGTCTCCGCTCGAGTTTCGTCTCGAGCGCGCCCGATTATGGAACGCGCCGCAGCGAAAGCGACGTGGCGCACGATACATGCGGCGGCCGGCGCGTGGCGCGTCGCTGGAATGGCGCGCTGTCGAGCGGCCCGAAAATCCGTTGCACCCGCAGATCACGGGTGACCGCCGCGGACTTGGGTGTTGTGGCGGACAGGCTGTCGGGCCGGCAAACGGCCTTGAAGTCCGACAGCGATGGGGACCGGGGCGTGGCCGGAGCCGTTGGTTGCGGAATCCTCGCTGGCTAATGACTACAAGTTATTGACAAATAAAGATATTTGTAACGAGCACGGCTACACTTCGAGCTTGAGCCTGGGACCAACGTTGCGCCGATCATTGACCGCGGGCCTCTATGACGTTAGCATGATCGCAGGCACCGGACCGCGCCCGGGCGACATTGTGATCAACAGGGCTTTTCGGAACGGTCTATGACAACGGCATTGCAGCTGGGATCAGGTCGCTCTCTCGCCGGACGGCAAGCGGCGGCGATCCTGTTGGCGATTATCTCGTGAACCCTCACTCGCCGCTCACGCCTCGACCGCGGCCGCTTTCCGGCGCCGCGCACGTGAGGCAAATTGTGGCTTGGCTGTAAGCGGCCCCCCAGACGAATCGAATTGGCAAGCGGAGAACTTCATGAAATTTGCAGTTAGGCAAAGCAACGTATCCCCGACCGAGGTCGCGAGCGAGGGGAGGCCGCATCGCGCGGCTGTGGTGGCACGCAGTGGCGACGCGCACTGTCGATCGAAGGGCCACGCAGGTGCGCGGTTAGCGAGCGCCGTCTGCACGGGATTCGGGCTCGTTCTGGCGAGCCTCCTCGCGGCCCCTGACGTCCACGCCGCGACGATCAATGCCGCGTCATGCTCCAGTGCGAGCGTGAGCACGGCGATGGCGAGTGCCGCGAATGGCGACACGGTCGTGGTGCCCGCCGGCAACTGCACGTGGTCGTCGTCGCCCGACGTTCCGAGCGGCGTTGCGCTGACCATCCAGGGAGCGGGCGCAGGCAACACCAACATCACGATGCAAACGTCCTGGATGGTGACGTGCAGCGCAGGGTTCTCGCACCGCATCACCGGCTTTCGCTTCGTATTCGGCAACAACAACGGCATCATCCGTGTCCGCGGTACCTGTGGGGCCTTCAGGCTCGACCACAACGAATTCCTGAACACGAATTCGGCCTATAACACGGCCGACGCCGTGACGATCGACGAATGCCAGTTGGGAACGGGACGCATCTACGGCGTCGCAGATCACAACACCTTCACCGACACCGCCGGCAACTTCCGGGCCTTCATGATCGGCGGCCCGATCTGCTCGGGCACCGGCAACAAGCCGTGGCCCCCCTCGGAGCTCGGCACCGGCAATAACTTCTTCATCGAGGACAACACGTTCAACTACTCGGCGCAGAACAATGGCGGTGCCGGCGTCATCGACTCCAACTACGGAGCGCGCTACGTCTTCCGGCACAACTCGGTCAAGGATTCGGCCGTCATCTCGCACGGCGTATGCAACGGCGTAGGCACGATAAGCCACGAGGTCTATGGCAACACCCTCGTGGCCGACGGCAACTTCGGCAATCCGAACGGCTATCGATTGCTGCACGACCAGGGCTCCGGCGAAGTGATGATCTTCGACAACACGTTCACCGCGGTCACCCATGGGAGTGATGTGAACGGGCTCACGCACTATCGTTCCGCCGATCCCACGACCGCGGGGTGCTCGCTGCTGCCGCGCTGTAACGGCAACGACTTGACCGACGACGGCAACTGGACGCCCAGCACGACATACTACGGGTACCCGTGCTACCACCAGCCCGGTCGCAAGCAGCCGAATCTGTTGTCTCCGATCTATTTGTGGAACAACGTGTGGTCGGACAACGGAGCCGTGGTTCCGCTGACGGTCGAAAGTCCCTGGGGTGGAACTCCGGACCCAACGATCCACATACACGCGAACAGGGATTTCTACGACTACGTGATAAGCGGGTACAACGGTACGGTCGGCACGGGGCGCGGGTTGCTGTCGGCGCGACCGGCGACGTGCACGACGAACGCGCAGGAATCGGGGGGCGGCGTAGGCTATTTCGCCACCGACACCCGCACGTTATATCGGTGCTCTGCCACGAATACGTGGGTGGCTCACTACCAACCGTACACCTACCCGCATCCTCTGGTCGGCGGGACGTTGCCCCCTCCCGCCAATCTTCGGATCACGCCGTAGACGGCCGGGGCGCGCCGCCCGGACTCGCGGGTCAGGCTATTCGCGCCGGAGGATCCTCCGGCGTTGAATAGTGCGCGGGACGGAGCCGGAGCGTCGGCGACGACGCGAAGATCAGCGGCTTGAGCAGCCCCATGCGCCAGAGGCGGAATGCCAGGCTCGTGCGCAGAACGCCGAGCCCGTAGATCACCGAGCGCCGGAAGCTGATCGAGCTCGCTTCGGCAAAGTATTTCGTCGGACACGAGATCTCGCCGATGGCAAAGCCAAGGGCGACGCATTGCGCAATCGTCTGATTGTCGAACACGAAATCATCGGAATTCGACAGCAGCGGGAGCAGCTCCAACGACTTCCGCGAGAAGGCCCGATACCCGGTGTGGAACTCGGAAAGCTTCGTGCCCAGAAGCACGTTCTGGATGAACGTGAGGAGGCGATTCGCGACGTACTTGTAGAGCGGCATCCCGCCGCGAAGCGCCGTGTTGCCCAGGATCCGGGACCCGAGCACGACGTCGTAGATGCCGGAGACGATCATTCCCGCCATGGCCGTGATCAGCCGGGGATCGTACTGGTAATCCGGATGCAGCATGACGACGACGTCGGCGCCTGACCGGAGTGCCTCCAGATAGCACGTCTTCTGATTGGCGCCGTAGCCCAGGTTCTGCTTGTGCACGAACGTGCGTATCCCGAGGCTCATCGCCAGCTCGGCGGTATGGTCGTTGCTGGCGTCATCGACGAGCAGCACCTGGTCGACGACATCCTTCGGAATCTCGTCGAAGGTCTGCTTCAGCGTCTTCTCGGCCCGGTAAGCCGGCAGAACGACAATGATTTTCTGACCATGCAGCATGGCTCTCACCTGTTGGACATTGCGGCTACGGCGCCGGCCAAGGCGCGCGGGTTCGCGGCGGCGCGCGCTGCGCGACCGGCGCAGAGCCTAGTCTATCGCTCTGGTTCACCTGAGCAGGCCTTCGTACCGGCAGTGGCCTTGCCTTGATCCGGTAGACGTGGAGCATGCCGATGAGCATGAGCACGAAGACATTGTTCAGCGGCTTGAAGGCCGCCTCCGTGTAGTTGTACATGACCGCCGCGACGATCAGCGTGATCCGCAGCACGGAATACGAATAGTCGCGTCCGAGCTGCCGGACCGCGTCGACGAGTCCGGCGACGATCGCGGCGACGAGCAGGCCGACGCCGATAAACCCCAGATTGAGATACATGTCGATATAGCCGTTGTGCGCCTGGCCGGTGCCACCTGCCCGGTTCATCCGCTCCCATATCTCGATCAACCGATTGCCGGAGAGGAACATCTCGTACCCCGCGCCGATCCAGCGATTCACGGCCATGCTCAACAGGACATCCCATACGGGCTTGCGCTCGGTCAGGTCCGGGTTGCGTCCGAGAGCGTGAATCGCCAACGCCGTGATCCCGCTGGAGTATTCGAGCACGGCGGCGAGGACCGCGACCGCAATCGCGACACCGACCAGTGCGTGCGGCTGATGCACGAAGAACGGCAGCCGGGATCCGACGAGGACAGCAATCGCCGCCACCATGACTCCTGAACGCCGTCGCGCTTTGGGACATATACAGGAGCCAGAGCAGCATCGCCAGAACGATGAAGCCGGTCGACGCCATGATCAGACCCTGTCGCCCATGCCTCCTGAGGCCGCCGAACAGGAAATCCCAGACGAAATAGATGGTCAGCAGCAGGCAAAGCTGCGCAAGGGAGTTCTTCTGAAAGGTCACCCCGGTCACCGTCGCCATGCCCATGTGGTACGCCCGGCCGAGGTCGGGAAAGTACCGGATGAAGAGAACCGACAGCGGAACGAGCACGAACGCCAGTCGCTTGAGCACGAAGCCGAGCGCCTGCGTCGGACGTGCCTCGGTCAGCACGATGAGAGCCATGACAACGTTCCCGACTCCCTTGATCCAGCGCTTGAAGCACACTAACGGGTCGTCCGACCAGAGAGCGCTCGACGCCGCGAAGAGAAAGAAGAGCGCGAGCCATACATTCCCGCTGAGCGTGGCGGGCCAGTTCACCCGCCGCCGCGCCAATATAGCGACACCCGCGGCGATGAGCACGAGGAACACGTTTCGGTCGAGCGGGCTGCCATCGACGTAGTCCTGCACGCTCAAGGCTGTCGGCGGCCCGAGGTTCAGCCACTGCGACGGAAACCGCGATCCGGAGAACAACATCCACAGGAGCGGAATCCATATGGCGGTGGAGACTCCCTCGGTATTCTTGCGATCGCCCCAGAAGAGGTACGCGATGCCCAAGAAGCAGAGCAGAGTGGCAATCTTGGGATTCATGCCGGTTGCCCGTCGTGTATCGCGTCGTTGGAGCGACCCGCTCGCGGAACGCTCGCCTCGGCCCCGGGGGTTCGGCGCGATTGTAGTCCCGATCGCCGAACACGGCTGCCTTGAGATTTTGCGATAGACTGACATACGACATCGGGGCCGCTGTGGCAGACAACTCCTGGGCCACAATCTGAACGCCCATGACTTGCGCGGCCCGCCATACCGGCGGCCGGGGCAGGCGAACGAGGGGAGCGAGGGAAGCATCTTGCAGACGCGGGTCGGCGACGTCGATCGAGTGTCCGGGAGAGTGTTGCTGCTGGTGGCGCTCGCGGCGCTCGCCGTCAAGGCGGTGGCGCTGTTCGTGGTCCTTCCAGGACTTGGCGGGTTGCCCCTCAATGCCGCGATGTTCCCCGACGGATACGACCTGCTTGCGTCCAACCTCGTAGCCGGGAACGGCTATCGAATGTTCGTCGACACGAGCCCCACGATGATCAGGACGCCGGGCTATGTCGTCGTCCTGGCGGGGATCTTCGCGGCATTCGGCAAGAGCCTGTTGCCGGTCGAGCTCGCGAACGTCGCCTTCTCGGCGCTCGCCGCGATCCTGGTGTTCGATATCTCGCGGCAGCTTCTGCGCTCGGAGTGGGTTGGCGCTATCGCCGCGTTGATCGTCTTTCTGCATCCCGCAACGATCGTGGCCGACTCGCGCGCCGGAGTGGAAAGTCTGTTGCTCTTGGCGATGAGCCTTTGCCTCTGGCTTTGCATTCGCGCGGTCAGGGATGGCCGCATTCGCGACTACGCGTGGCTGGGCCTCGCGTTCGGCGGCATGATGCTGATCAAGAGTTCGGGCGCGCTGATCCTTCCGGGCGCGGCGGCGTGGACGGTGTGGAAGCTCCGGCATGCCGAGGACCAGCGGCGACGCGCCATCGCCGGATTCGCGGTCGCGCTGGCCGTGGCCGGCCTGTGCCTCGCGCCGTGGATCGCGCGGAATTTCGTGATCTCAGGGAAGTTCGTGCCGACACAGACCGCGGGATCGGTGTCGTTCTTCCAGGGCCAGTACGTGGTCAAGAGCATGCCCAGCGACAAGGACCACGCCGTCCTGCTGGAGGAGGCGGCCGATCGCCAAGTCGAGATCGCTCGCGCGATGGGGCTTCGCTCAGTCGGGTACTTCTTCCAGCAGTTCTATTCGGTGGCCGATGAGATGGCGTTCTATTCGGAGCTGTCGCGGCAGACCTGGATAGGGTACTCGGAGTCACCGCTGCTGATATTCAAGGCTGCCGCCTACAATTTGATCGCGTTTTGGGTGCAGGGCAGAACGTGGTCGGCGACTGCCGCGAACGCGGTCATCGCACTGCCGCTTCTTGTCCTGGCCGGGCTGGGCTGTCGAAGCGCCGAACGGCAGGGCCACGATGTCTCGCTTCTGGTAGTGTTCATCGCTTGCTTCGTGTTGCCGCATTTGCTGATCATCGCAGTCGCGAGGTTCTACGTGCCGTTGCTCCCCCCTCTGGGGGTGCTGGCCGCCGTACCGCTCGCGTCGATTGTCACCCGATTCGCTCGTGCCTGATCCTCGCCGGCAGCGCATGACAGCGTAGTACGGGCTTCCGTGGCGGACCGAACAGTCGTGGAGCGCAAATGAAGATCACAGTGGTTGGCGGAGGCCGGATGGGTCTTCCTCTCGCGTGCATGTTCGGCAAGCGTGGCGCGCCGGTGACGGTGTGCGACATCAACCCCGTCCTGGTGGCGGCCGTCGCGGCCGGAGAGTGTCCGTACGAAGAGCCGGGCCTGCCTGAGCTGATAGCGGAGCTGCACCGAGCGGCACCGGCTGTACGCGACGACCGACACCGCGGCGGCGATCCTCGAAGTCGGACGCGGTCGTCGTCATCGTGCCGGCGCATCTGACGTCCGACCGCGATATCGATTTCAGCATCCTCCAAGCGGCGTCCGCGGAAATCGGCAAGGGGCTCCGCCGAGGGACGCTCGTCGTCTACGAGACGACCGTCACGCGTGGGCGGAACTCGGCGCAGCTTGATCCCGGTGCTGGAGCGACACAGCGGCCTGAAGGCCGGCCGAGGACTTTCACGTGGCCTACAGTCCGGAGCGCGTCAAGGCGAACTTCGTGCTGGCGCGCCTCGAAACCACTCCCAAGGTCGTAGGCGGCCTCGACGACGCCTCGCGTGCGAGGGTCGTGTCGTTGTACGGTAAGTATCTGGGCGCGCCAATCGACGACGTCGGTACGATCGAAGCGGCCGAGATGACGAAGCTCCTGGGCATGCTCTATCGCGACGTCAACATCGCGCTGGCCAACGAGCTCGCGGGCTTCTGCGAAGTGGCCGGCGTCGACTTCGAGCGAGTCCGGGCGGCCGCCAACAGCGACGGGGAGGCCGATCTGCTGCTGCCCGGACATTGGCGTTGGCGGCCATTGCACGCCCGTCTACCCTTATTTCCTGACGCGGGCATCGCGACGGCTCGGGCTGACGCAGCGCATTTCCGAGGCCGCCCGCGAGATCAACGATCTGCAGCCTTCGCGTCAGCTCGACCGCGTCGCGGCGGCGTGGAAATCGCTCGAAGGCCAGCGCGTGCACCTGCTGGGCCTGGGATTTCGGCCGGGCGTCAAGGTCGATACGTTCAGTCCGGCCTACGCCTTGCGGGACGACCTATCTGAAGCGCGGCGCGCGCGTCACGATCGAGGATCCCTACTACACCGACGAGGAGCTGCGTTCGCCGGCTTCGCGCCAGGGACGGCGGAGAGCGCGCAAGGTCGTCGTCCTCAACACTGCTCATCGCGGAGTTCGCGCATCCCGACTTCGCGGCGTGGCGCAAGGCAGGCGTGGAAGTCGTGCTCGACGGTCGCAATCTCTGGGAGCGCTACAAGGTCGAGTCGTTCGGGCTGCTCTACTTCGGAATCGGTCGATCGTCGGCCCTGGAGCTGCGACTCGAATGCCGCTCGCCGGCCGACGTCGCCCGCTTCCTCCGCCGAGGGATGCGTCAGCCTTCCCGCGGCGGCGTCGAGCAGGCGCGACACGAGAGTCGTGTAGACCTTCTTGTGTTCGCTCCATCGGTACGTCTTCCCGAAGCGCTCGGTCGCCTGCTCGGCAAGGCTCGCGCGCCTGCCGGGATCCCGGTACAGGCGAACAATCGCACTGGCAAGCGAGCTCGACGTTCTCGGCCTCGAAGAACTCCACCATCTCCTCGTCGAAGTAGCGCGTGATCGTGCCGGTTCGTCGGCGTCACGCACGGAATTCCGACGCAGACGTACTCGAGCAGCTTCGTGGGCAGCATGATGTCGGTGCCGCCGCTGATGCGCAGCGGAATCAGCCCGATGTCCGCGTCATCGATCAGGCCGGGATGCGCTCGACCGGCACGAAGCCGTCGCTGAACGTGACGACGTCGTGCAGATCGAGTCTGGTCGCGCAACTCGAGTAAGCCGGCTCCGTTCCTCGCCTGCCCCGATGATGCGCAGTTCCATGCGCGGTATAACTTTCTCGGGCTTCGGCCACAGCCATGATGGCGATGTCGAGGCCGAGGCGGCGCGCGAGCGTCCCGTGGTACACCATCACGAACGGTGCCTCGCGGTGATTTCGACGTCGATCTCGCGCGGAGCGAAGATGCGGTCATCCGGAAGGTTCATCAGCACGTGGATCTTGTCGCGAGGAATGCCGCGGCCGGAAAGTATGTCCTTCAGCCGATCCTCGACCGTCAGCACGGCGGAGGCGAACGTTCCGGCCCATCGCTCCTGCAATCGTAGGGCCCGGACGGCCCAATGGTCGCTCGCCGGACGCGAACTTCTCGACATAGAGCTCGGGCATCAGATCGTGCACGTCGTGGATCACCGGCCGGCCCAGCAGGCGCGGCAGCCACGCGGCGAGCGCGAGGAAATCCGGCATGTTGTTGATGTGGATGAGCCGGTAGCGAAGCGGATGCAGCGATCAGGTGAACGTTGATCATCAGGAAGAACAGTCGAGTAGTCGAGCATGTACTCGGCGAAGCGTCGTGCACTTGTCGCTCAGTCCGATCGTCTTGATGACCTCGACGCCGGCGATCGTCTCGCGGTGGGGCTCGCCGGGCTGGCGGCGCGCCAGGAACACGACCTTGTGCCCCGCCTCGACCAGCGCCTCCGCCTCGCGCTTGACCCGCGGATCGCGGCGATAGTTCGTGTAGGCGGCCATGAGCACCTGGCCATCGTCTGGTCGCCCTCCTGTCTAGAACGTTCGTCCTGCATGTCGAGTCTGCCAGGGAACGCGGATCCGATGCGAAGCTCGCGTATGTGACGTGCGCGGCCGCGCCAGAACTGGTCGATCGTCGTTCCATCCGTCGCCAGTCCGCCGGACCTGCGCACCTGATCGATCATGTCCCAGAAGAGGCGATCATAGCCGGGGTCGCGCGCGCCGCCGAACACGATCGGATGCCACACCGCCGAGACGCATCCCCGCTTTCGGCGCAGGTCGTCCACGGCGGCCTCCACGGCATGCCGTGGCTCGCGCGTCCTTTGAGCCCCATGTAGCTCCGCAACGTGACGTCCATGAGGAAGAGGCTGATCTCGACGACGTCGTAGGGCCGGTCCTCGTCGAGGCAGTACGGGAAATAGGGATACGAGAATCCGGCGCGCGGGCCGATCCGATCCGGAAAGCCCATCGACATGTCGAAGCGGATTCCGGCGCGTCTCCTGCGCTGCGAACAGGACGTCATAGTCGAACGAAAGGAAATGCTGGCGCGAGCCGGTTGGCGTGCCGAGCCGCCGCGACAGGAGCGCGACCTCCTCGGCGTACCAGAGAGGATTCTCCGTCGACCGGTAGCTGCCGTGCAGGCAAAGGTCGAAGCCGGAGTCGGGGATCACGCGCAGGTAGTCGCGAACGCGATCGTCCTCGATCCGATAGTTGACGTCATTGGGATGACGATGGCCGACCGCCACCTGGAACGACGCCCGAACGCCCGAGCTCCCTTTCCTTGGCAATGATCTCGGGGACGCAACCGTAGGCGTCTCGTCCCGTCACCATCGCGCGGACAAGCCCCGCCATCGCGCCGACGGCGTCCGCCGCATCGCGCTGCCGAACGAGATGCCGAAACATCGTCTTTGCGCCCTGCTTCAGAGTATCGAGTAAGCCGGCGGGTATGAAGTCGACGTCGTGGGAGAGCACGAGCGCGAAGTCCGAGCTCCTGCGGCCAGCGAGCGGCTCCCATGGAGCGTGCGCCTGTTCGGTCACACAGCGTGTGCAATCGCGTCACGATCCGATCGAGGTACTGATCGACGATGTCCTGAGGCACGCCCAAACGCGCGAACACGCTGTTGGCGTACATTCTCCGCGCTCCTGCGCTTATTCGGACCCGACGCGTTCGGACCAGGAGGACAGAAAATAGAAAGCGTTTGCAACGATGTCGAAAGCGACGTCCGTCTCCGGGTCAAAGCCAGCATGACCCTTGCCGGAAGCACGGCGACAAGCCCATCAACGCTTTCCGCTGTCTCGACATCGAGGCGTCCGGAGAACAGTCGCCACGACTCGGGGGAATGAGCGATCGCAAGGCAGCGCTGATCGGCTGCCGGTTCCGACTCTCTTGTCGGTGCGTACAAGAGCCAAATGCCGCTCGATGGCGGCTCGGAGGATAGACGACGGGAATGCCGCGAGCCATGAGGAGCGTATCGAAAACGTACCGCGCCTTGGGCACGATCGCGTCAGCGCAGCGGAGGACGACGTGAAGAGGATTGTCCAAGATGGCGGAGACACGCCGCGAGGGCTTGCAAATTCCCGCGTGAAGACAAGGCGGCAGCATACAGGTGTCGGCGTCTCGTACAAAATCGATCCGGGGGCGTTGCTGAAAGGGGCACCGGCGGCAGCGCGGATTCCGTCGCCGCTAGAGAGAGTTGTATCGTACGGACTGACGATGCGTTCGCGATCGCCTACCCATGCGCGCTCACGCGCCCCATCGTTTTGAGTCTGTGCACGCGTAGCGATATCATTCGCCACGTCGGGCCTTCCGTGGTCCGCTGCGAGTCGACAGGCGCCAGGGAAAGCATGAAGAGGCCAGGTTCCGAGTTGAGCTATGTGCTCGTCACGCCGGCGCGCAATGAACAAGACCTGATCGAGGGCACCATTCGGTCGGTAGTGGCACAAACCCACCGCCCGCTCGCATGGATCATTGTCAGCGACGGCTCGACGGACCGTACGGACGATATCGTGGCCGACTACGTCAGCCGCCACAGCTGGATCGAATTGCTGCGAATGCCCGAACATCGCGACCGGTCGTTTGCCGCGAAGGCCGCCTGCTTCAACGCCGGCTACGAACGGCTGAAGTCGCGGGCGTTCGACGTCATCGGCAACCTGGACGCCGATATCACATTCGAACCGGAATATTGTGCGTTCCTGCTGAGCAAGTTCGCCGAGATGCCGCGCCTGGGTGTGGCCGGAACGCCTTACATCGAGGATGCGGGCAAGCCGGACAGCCACGCGTACGACCACGACGTCGCGACCTCGAGCATGTTTCCGGTGCCTGCCAGATGTTCCGGCGACAATGCTTCGACGAGGTCGGTGGATACACGCCGATCAAGGGTGGCGGCATCGACTGGGTCGCGGTCACGACCGCGCGAATGAAAGGATGGCAGACGCGGACCTTCGTCGAGATGTCCTGCCGGCATCATCGGAGGATGGGCACGGCCGATCGGGGGCCTCTGATGGCCCGCTTTCGGCACGGTGAGGAGGACTACTACGTCGGCGGGCATCCGTTGTGGCAGGTCCTGCGCTCGACGTTCCAGATGAGCAAGCGGCCGTTCGTGCTCGGCGGGCTGTTTCTGATGCTCGGCTATCTGTGGGCGATGGTGGGGCGCGTGCCGAGGCCCGTATCGCCGGAGCTCGTTGCGTTCCACCGCGCCGAGCAAATGGCGCGGCTGCGCAAGATGATTTTCCGCTAGCATGCCTCCGGCCAAGCCGCGCGAGGCCCATGCGCGCGCGATCCCAATATCCGGCGACCGGTGTCGGAACAACGGCTATGTCGCCGCGAGGACTTGCACGTGACCGATGTATTGGATGTCAGCGTACGGGGGAGATCGACGGCCGTCCCCGTGATCGCGGTCTGCGGCGTGAGCGTCATCGTTGCCGGTCGGCTGCTTCGGAAGGGCGAGGTGTTCGACGAGTACTGGCTCGAACGGGAGTCGCTGCCATCGCCTGAAAGCGTCATCGCGGAGCTTCGACAGAGGGCCGACCGGCCGGATCTGTTCACATTCGCACAACGGGTCCCGGACACTGAGCCAACGTGCGGATATCGCTACGAGCTCGACAACTACGCCGTCCTTCCGCTTTCCACGTACGAGCGGTGGTTCGAGGAACAAATTCCGGCGGCGACAAGAAGAAATGTCCGGGCGGCGGAAAAGCGCGGGATCGCGGTGCGGGTATCGGACTACGACGACCGCTACGTCAGAGGCATCATGTCGATCTACAACGAATCGCCGGTCAGGGCGGGCCGGAGGTTCTGGCACTTCGGCAAGGACTTCGATGCGGTAAGACGGGAGAACGGCACCTACGTCGAGCGCAGCACCTACCTCGGCGCCTACCGCGGAGACGAGATGGTCGGTTATCTCAAGGTCGTGTGGGACAAGGAGACCGCCGCCATCATGCAAATTCTGTCGAAGCTTGCCTACCGCGAGTTCCGGCCGAACAACGCGCTCTTGGCCGAAGTCGTGAAGCTGTGCGGGATCCGCGGAACCAGGCACCTCCTCTACGAGAAGTTCGACTACGGGAAGAAGGCCGGCGACTCGCTCACCCGCTTCAAGCAGAACAATGGATTCCTCCGGATGGACGTTCCGCGGTACTTCGTGCCGCTAACGTTCAAAGGTGAAGCGGGGTTGCGCTTGGGGCTGCACAAGCGCCTCGCGGAAAGGTTGCCCGAATGGCTCGTCGCCCCGATGCGGGACTTGCGGACGCGGTGGCACGAGCGGGCGGCGGAGCGGACGTGAGATCGGACGCGGGGGGTCGGGCTCGGGGTCTCGGTACCTCCCTCATGCGTCACGAATCCCCGGAGCCGCGACGCGCGAAGCGGACGGGTTGAGCCGCGATGGACGATCGGGAATTCCAGGTCGAGGTCGATCGGGCAACCGCGGCGACGTGGGCCGAGGGGCTGGACGCATTCGCCGACGCGAACGTCTATCAGACCTGGGCCTTTGGCGTTGTACGCTGGGGAGAGAGGAATCTCAGCCATCTGGTGCTCAAGCGCGACGGCGAGATCGTCGCGATGGCGCAGATCGCCCTGGCCGGGCCGAGGAAGCTCGGAATCGGAATTGCGTATCTGCGATGGGGCCCGATGTGGCACAGGAAGGGCCGGGAGCGGGAGCCCCGGGTCCTCGAGCGGATGGCCGCCGCCCTGCAGGGCGAATACGTGCGGAGGCGCAGGCTTTTCTTGCGGATCCTCCCGAACGCGTATGCCGGGACCGAGCGGGGCGACATTTTCCACCGTGCCTTCGTGCGCTACGGAAACGAGACATTCAAGCCCGGGGAGTCTTACCGGACGCTGGACGTGGACCTGACGCCCTCGCTCCCCGATCTGCGCCGCTGCCTCGACCAGAAGTGGCGGAATCAGCTCAATCGGGCAGAAAAGAATCAGCTCGTGATCCGTGACGGCGGTGGCGAGCGCGACTTCTCGACCTACATCGCGATGCACGAGGAAATGCTGGCCCGCAAGAGATTCGGGCCATCCTCCGATATCCAGGAATTCGAGCGCATGCAGCCGATGCTGCCGCCTCGGCAGCGCATAAGGGTCCTGATCTGCGAGCACGAGGGCGCGCCCGTCGCGGGCCTCGTCGGAACATGCATGGGCGATTCCGGGATCTATCTGTTCGGCGCCACGACGGAACGCGGATTGAAGACCAAGGGGGCCTACCTTCTGCAGTGGCAGATGATCGAGTGGCTCAAGGAGCAGGGAGCTCACCGATACGATCTTGGCGGGATCAATCCGGAGACGAATCCGGGCGTCTATCACTTCAAGGCTGGCCTGTCCGGCCGCGATGTCCTCTACATTCCGCCTTTGGTGAGCTGCGAGAGCCCGGCCAGCGGGCTCTTCGTCGGCGCCGCCGAGTTCGCTCGGACCCGGCTGCGTGCCGCGACCCGGCGACTGCGACGCCCATGATGGATCCAGCGACGCGCCGCGGCGATCCCGGAACGCACTTCCGGCTGAGCTAGATTCGGGCGCGCACACCGCTCATGCCGGGAATCACGGGTATTTTCGGCCAAGGCTGCGAGGAGCAACTCACCGCTGCGCTGCACGGCATGGTCGCAGTAATGCGGCACGAGCCGACCTATACGACGGGCACGTATGTCGACGCGTCGCTCGGAATCTATGTCGGATGGGTCGCCCATCCGGGGTCGTTCGCAGACGGCATGCCCGCGTGGAACGGCGAAAAGGATGTGTGCGTGATCCTCGCCGGCCACGAGTTCTCGGAGCCCGACGGGGTGATGCGACCCACCCGGGAGGATCGGGCTCGCGGCCCGGGCCGAGCCACCTATCTTGTCGAGCGGTACGTCGAGCGGGGTCCCGCGTTCCTGGAGCAGCTCAACGGCTGGTTCAGCGGGGTCGTCATCGACACCCGCCGACGGACGATCCTGCTGTTCAACGATCGCTACGGCCTCGAACGGGTCCACTTTCACGAGCACGCGAGCGGCTTCTACTTCGGCTCGGAAGCGAAGTCGCTGCTTCGAGTGCTACCGGAGCTTCGACAGATCGAGACCGGCGCGCTCGCCCATGCGCTGTCCTGCGGTTGCGTCCTCGGAAACAGGACGCTGTTTCCAGGGATCTCACTGCTTCCGGGCGCGGCGAAGTGGAGCTTGGAGCCTGGCCGCGACATCAGGCGCGAGTACTACTTCAATCGCGATCTGTGGGAGCGGCAGCCTGAGCTGACGAGCGTGGCGTACGCCGCACGTCTGGAGGAAACCTTTGCGCGGATTCTCCCGCGGTACGTGCATGCCGACGACAGGCTCGCGATGTCGCTTACCGGCGGTCTGGACGGCAGGATGATCATGGCGTGGGCAAACGCCGCACCGGGATCGTTGCCCTGCTACACGTTCGGAGGCGAATACCGCGACTGTGCGGATGTCAGGATCGCGCAGCGGATCGCCAAGCTTTGCGGGCAGGCGCACCGGACGCTGACCATCGGCCAGGGCTTCTGCGCGGAGTTTCCCTCGCTCGCCGAGCGGTCGATCTACATTTCCGACGGCGCGATGGACGTCACCGGCTCCGTCGAGCTCTACGCGAACCGCCTTGCGCGCGACATTGCTCCGGTCCGATTGACGGGCAACTATGGGTCGGAAATCGTGCGCGGTAATGTAGCCTTCCGGCCGGGTGCAGTGGACACGGAGCTGCTGAGTCCGGATTTTCTGCCGTTGATCCAGGCGGCCGAGCGCGCGTATCAGAACGAGCGTGAAGGCCACGAGGTTTCGTTCATCGCATTCAAGCAGGTGCCGTGGTATCACTATGCCCGCTTCTCCATCGAGCGTTCGCAGCTGACCCCACGGTCGCCCTACCTCGACAATGAGCTGGTTTCGCTCATGTACCAGGCGCCGCCGGATTCGTGGCGGAGCAAGTCTCCTTCGCTCGACGTCATCGCCGACGGCAATCCGCAGCTCGCGCTCGTGCCGACCGATCGCGGCGACGTGGGGACTTCCAGCCGACTCGTGGACCGCCTCCGGAAGCGCTATCAGGAGTTCACCTTCAAGGCGGAGTACGCTTACGATTACGGCATGCCGCAGTGGCTGGCGGCGTCGGATCACGTGCTGGAGAGGTTGCGACTCGAACGGCTGTTCCTCGGGCGGCACAAGTTTTATCACTTCCGGGTCTGGTATCGCGATCAGCTCTCGGGCTACGTTCAGGATGTTCTGCTCGACCCGCGCTCCCTGACCAGGCCTTACGTCAACGGCCGGAACCTGGAGCGTATCGTGAGCCAGCACGTACGGGGCCTCCGGAACCATACGTTGGCGATTCACCAAGCCTTGACGGTGGAGCTCACGTACCGGCAACTGATCGATGGCCAGTAGCGTGGCGAGGGCCGCGCGCGTTGACCGGCAAATGGGGCCCCTGGGGCCGCGCACTCTTCCCCACCTGATATGGTCATCATAAACGCGGACGACTGGGGGCGATCGCCGCCGGAGACCGATGCGGCGCTGGCCTGCTACGAGAGAGGCCGAATCACGTCCGTGACGGCGATGGTCTTCATGGAAGACTCCGCGCGCGCGGCGAGCATCGCCCGCGAGCGGCGTATCGACGTCGGGCTGCACCTCAACCTGACGCAGCGTTTCTCGCGCCCGCCTCAGGACGGTGCGCTCCGGGCGCAGCACGATCGAATTGTCCGCTTCCTTGGCGCGCGCAAGTATGCCTTTCTCTTCTACCATCCAATGCTGCGCGACGCCTTTCGATCCGTCTACCAGGCGCAGCTCGACGAGTTCGTCCGGCTGTACGGCAAACGGCCCTCGCACATCGATGGCCACCATCACCAGCATCTCTGCGCCAACATGCTGGTGGATCGGATCATTGCCGACGGCGAGAAAGTGCGGCGAAGCTTCCATTTCTGGCCGGACGAGAAAGGCTGGCTCAACCGGGCGTACCGACGCACCGTCGATCGATGGCTCGGTCGGAGCTACACGCTCGCCGACTACTTTTTCGCGCTCGCGCATTGCCTGCGCGGGGACCGCCTCGAGCGTGTCGTGGAGCTCGCGCGTACCGCGACCGTGGAGATCATGGCGCATCCGGTGGCGGCCGAGGAGCAGGCCTTTCTGCTGAGCGATGCCTTTGCCGGGAGTCTGGGCACTCTCGAAATGGGCACCTACACGTCGATCGGCGGCCGCGCGTCGGTGGAATCGAAAATGCGGCGTCGCGACAGGTCGACTCGGCCATGACCGAATCGGACGTTCCGCGCATCGCGGTCTGCGTGCCGACGTACATGCGACCCCAGATGCTCGAATCGTGCCTCGATGCGCTGATCGTGCAGGAGCGGGAGGGTTTCGACTATTCGGTAGTGGTCGTCGACAACGACACCGCGCAATCCGCCCGGAGGATTGTCGATCAGTGCAGGAGCCGGACTTCGGTCGCGATCGACTACGCGGTCGAGGCGGTGCAGAACATCTCGCTTGCGCGAAACAGGGCCGTAGCGACGTCCCGCGGCGACTACATCGCGTTCATCGACGACGACGAGTGCGCCGAGCCGGACTGGCTGTCGCGTCTCTACGTCACCTGCCGCGACTTGGGAGTCGATGGCGTGCTGGGCCCGGTACTGCCGCGGTTCGAAGGAACCCCGCCGAAATGGCTCGTGGAGAGCGGTCTCTGCGTGCGGACGTCGTTTCCCACCGGCACGCCGCTCACGAGCTCGAGGTACATGAGAACAGGCAACGTCCTGCTGGCGCGCGCAATCGTCAGCGACTTGAAAGTCCCGTTCGATCCGCAGCTCGGACGATCGGGGGGCGAGGATGCCGATTTCTTCGACCGGATGCTGGCGGTGGGTCGGTCATTCGCCTGGTGCAACGAGGCTCGCGTGCACGAGTGGATTCCCGTGGATCGCCAGACGCTGCGCTATCACCTGAGCCGGGCTGTGATGCGGGGTGTAACTGAGGCCGAGAAACGCGACTTGGTCAGTCTAGGTACGGCCAAATCCCTCGTCGCGATCGCTGCGTACGCGATCGCGCTTCCCTTCCTCCTCGTCGTCCGCTTTCCGCTCTTCGCGAAGTACCTGGTGCGGTGCTGCGATCACGTGGCGAAGCTGCTTGCGCAGTGCGGTGTCAAGCTCGCCCGCGAGCGGTCCTTCTAGCGTCTCGATGCGGGTGCGCGTCGTTCGCGCTCAGCGGGTGCCGCCCAGCCGATCGTTCCACGCGATCAGGTCCAGCGTTTCGAACCTGCGCCAGCGCAGCGCCTCGACGACCGCGCGCGCCAGCTGCCGGTCCGTGATCAGCGGCACGCCGACGTCGATCGCCCGGCGCCGGATCAGGTATCCGTCGGGGCGTCCGTACTGGTCATAGTCGCGGGGCACGTTGATCACGAGATCGACGCGTCCTTCGCTGATCAGCTGGCCGGCGCCTCCCGGCTCGCGGTCGCCCTTGCCGACGATTGTGCACCCGATGCCGATCTCGCGCAGCATCTGGGCAGTGCCTTCCGTCGCGAAAATAGGAAGTCTGAGTTCGTCGGCGATGACGCGCGCCTCATCGGCAAACCAGAACTTGTCCTCCCACGGCCCCAGCGACAGCAGCACGCCGCGAGCGGGGAAACCGGAAGCCGGTGGCGAGCATCCCGTGCAGCAGCGCCTCGTGGAGATCCGCCCCGATGCATCCCACTTCCCCGGTGCTCGCCATCTCGACGCCGAGCATCGGGTCCGCGCCATGCAGCCGTCGAGAACGAGAACATCGGCACCTTGACGCCGACGTAGTCGAGGTCGAGACTGTTGTTGACGATCTTGCGCGAGTGCCCGAGCATGCGCCGCGTTGCCTCGGCCGCGAAGTTTTCGCCCGTGACCTTGGACACGAACGGGAAGCTGCGCGACGCGCGCAGATTGCATTCGATGACCTTGACCGCGTTGTGCTTGGCGAGGAACTGGACGTTGAACGGCCCGGTGATGTGCCAGTGCCCGCGCGATGGCCGCTGCGATCTGCTTGACCTTGCGGATCGTTGCGATGTAGAGCGTCTGCGGCGGCAGCACGAGCGTGGCATCGCCGCTGTGAACGCCGGCATCCTCGATGTGCTCGCTGATCGCCCACAAGTACGATCTCGCCCTGGTCGGCGACGGCGTCGATCTCGACCTCGCGCGCGTGCGCTTCGAACTTCGAGACGACGACCGGATGATCCGGCGAGACCTCGCGCGCCCGCTCCAGAATCCGCTGCAGCTCGTTCTTCTCGTGCGCAACGCTCATTGCGGCGCCGCTCAGTACGTAGCTCGGGCGCACGAGTACCGGGTAGCCGCCGAGGCGCTCGACCGTCCGCGTGTGCGTCCGCTGCATCCGTGACGTGAAACCAGCGCGGCTGATCGATGCCGAGTTCGTCCAGCAGCGCGCTGAATTTGCTGCGGTCCTCGGCCCGATCGATGTTCTCGGGATGCGTGCCGAGAACCTTGACGCCGGCCCTGGTGCAACTGCAGCGCGAGGTTGTTCGGAATCTGCCCGCCCATGCTGACGATGACGCCGTCGACGTTCTCGCGTTCGCACAGGTCGAGCACGCGACTCGAGGCTGATCTCGTCGAAGACGAGCTTGTCGCAGACGTCGTAGTCGGTGCTGACCGTCTCGGGGTTGTAGTTGAGCATGATGGTCTCGTAGCCGAGCGCCGCCGCGGCCTTGACCGCGTTGACGGCGCACCAGTCGAACTCCACGCTCGAGCCGATTCGATAGGCGCCCGAGCCCGAGCACCATGATCTTGCGCCGCGGCGAGGGCGGGACGTCGTGCACGGACGCGCGGTAGCGTGGAGTACAGGTAGTTGGTCTCGGCGGGAAACTCGGCGGCGAGCGTGTCGATCTGGGCGAGGTGCGGCATGATCGCCAGCGAGCGTGCGCGAGCGCCCGGACCGATCCCCGCGCCGCCGCCGATCAGCTGCTCGATGGCGCGATCGGAGAAGCCCAGCGCTTTCGCGTCGCGCAGCAGGCCGGCATCGAGCGGCATGCGCGCCTCGCGCAAGAGCCTTGTCCATCGAGACGATCGTGTCGATCGCGCTGAGGAACCATCGATCGATGCGGGTCGCCGCGTGGATCTCGTCGACGGTGATGCCGCGGCGCAGCGCCTTGGCGATGGCGAACATGCCGAAATGGCGTCGGCGTCTGCAGCTCGCCCGCAGGTCCGTCGAATCCGAACGCGTCGGGATCGAGGCCGTCGACGCCGATGTCGAGCATGCGCAGCGCCTTCTGGATCACTTCGGGGAAGCTGCGGCCGATCGCCATGACCTCGCCGACGCTCTTCATCTCGCTGCCGATCTCCAGTCGACGCGCCCTGGAACTTGCTCGAGGTCCCAGCGCGGGACCTTGCAGACGAGGTAGTCGAGCGCCGGCTCGAAGAACGCCGTCGTGCGCCGCGTGATGCCGTTGGGGATCTCCGGCAGCGCGTAGCCGAGCGCGAGCTTGGCCGCGACGTAGGCGAGCGGATAGCCGGTCGCCTTGCTCGCGAGCGCGCTCGAGCGCGACAGACGCGCGTTGACCTCGATCACGCGGTAGTCGAGGCTGCGCGGGATCGAGCGCGTACTGGATGTTGCACTCGCCGACGATGCCGAGGTGGCGAATCGTCTTGATCGCGATCGTCCGCAGCAGCTGGTATTCCTCGTCGTTCAGCGTCTGCGACGGCGCGACGACGATCGACTCGCCGGTGTGGATCCCCATCGGATCGAAGTTCTCCATGTTGCAGACGGTGATGCAGTTGTCGCGCGCGTCGCGCACGACCTCGTACTCGATCTCCTTCCATCCCCGCAGGCACTCCTCGACGAGCACCTGCGCGTGCCGCCGGCGAACGCGCGACGCAGCGCGGCTCGAGCTCGTCCGCCGTCTCGACGATGCCGCTGCCCTTGCCGCCGAGCGCGAAGCCGCAGCCGCAGCATGACCGGCAGCCCGATCTCGCGTGCGGCGTCGCGCGCCTCGGCGATCGTGTCGCACGCCCGGCTCCGCGCGGTCTTGACGCCGATCTCGTCGAGCCGCTCGACGAACAGGTGGCGATCCTCGGTGTCGCGGATCGCGTCGATCGGGCGTGCCCGAGCACGCGGACGCCGTACTTCGCGAGCACGCCGCGTCGTGCGAGCGCGAGGCCGCAGTTGAGCGCGGTCTGTCCGCCGAACGAGAGCAGGATCGCGTCGACGTCTTCCTTGACGATGATGTGCTCGACGAACTCGGGCAGTCACCGGCGACGAGGTAGATGCGGTCCGCCAGCTCGCTGCTGGTCTGGATCGTCGCGATGTTCGGATTGACGAGGACCGTGGAGATGCCCTCCTCCTTGCAGCGCCTTGATCGCCTGCGATCCGGAGTAGTCGAACTCGCCGGCCTGGCCGATCTGCAGCGCGCCCGAGCCGAGGATCAGGACGCGGCGCGGCTTCTTCGGAAGGTAGACGTCCGTACATGTCGCATTACCTCTCGGCATCGAGCCGAGCGAGGCGCAGGAAGTCGTCGAACAGGAAGCCGGTGTCCTCGGGCCCGGGCGTGGCCTCGGGGTGGAACTGGACGCTGAAGTGCGGCTTCGTCGCGAGCGTATCCCTTCGTTCGTTCCGTCGTTGAGGTTGACGAACCACGGCTCCCAGTCCGTCCGGAAGCGAGTCGTCGTCGACCGCGTAGCCGTGATTCTGGCTCGTCACGTAGCAGCGGCGCGTCAGCAGATCCTGCACCGGCTGGTTCACGCCGCGGTGGCCGTAAGGGAGCTTGTACGTGTCGACCGCCGGCGGCGAGCGCCAGGATCTGGTTGCCGAGGCAGATGCCGAAGATCGGCTTGTCCGAAGTCGCTCGAGCAGCGTCGCGGACCTGGCCGACGAGATCGGTCAGGTCCTTCGGATCGCCCGGACCGTTGCCGATCACGATGCCGTCGACCTGCGCGCGCATCGTCGAGCCAGTCGGCATGCCAGGCACGCGCACGCACGGTCGCGCCGCGGGCGAGCAGCGAGCGAACGATGTTGTCCTTGGCGCCGACGTCGACCAGCATGATGCGAGGGCTCGCCGCCGCCGTAGCGTCACCGGCGCCGCCGGAGCGACCGACGGAAGACGTCGCGCGTCATGTCGACCGCGTCGGCCGCCGCTCCGCGCCTCCTCCAGCGCTCAGGCTGCTCGGAAAGAGCCATCCGCGCATGGTGCCGTGCTCGCGCAGACGCTGCGGGTCAGCGTTCGCGTGTCGATGCCGGTAACGGCCGGGAACGTTCTCGCCGGAGAGCCAGCTGCCCAGCGAACGCACGGCCTCGCGGTGACTGAATGCGGTCGACGTAGTTCTGGACGACGAGGCCCTGCACCTGGATGCGCGCCGACTCGTAAGGGCGATCGAGGCTGTCCGGTGGCTCGCGGCGTGGGCACGCCGTAGTTGCCCACCAGCGGATACGTGAGGACCAGGATCTGGCCGCAATAGGACGGGTCGGTGAGCGTCTCCACGTAGCCGGCCATGCCGGTGTTGAACACGACCTCGCCGGATACCGGCCTGGCGGCTCCGAAAGAGACGCCCTCCATGAGCGTTCCGTCCTCCAATGCGAGCGTCATCGACGTCGTAGTCACGGTGCGATGCCTAGATCGGACGGGATCGAACGTGCGCGAAGCGGTCCTTCAAGCGCAGGAACGGCTTTTCGAGCACGGCATACGATACCGAAGCCAGCGCTACGGTGATCGCAAAGGCTGTGAGCGGACGCAGCGCCAGCTGGAGAAAGTCGGTCCGCACGGGAATGAGTCGAAGCGACAGCAGATTGCCGAGCGCATGATAGACATAGAGCCCGTAGGAAATCTTCCCGAGGTAGACGATGGAGCTCGGCAGCGGCGCCGAGATTCCCAGAACGGAAAGGAGGATGGCGAGACAGCCCGCGGCGACCACCGGATAGCCTACGAGCGTCGGTATCCACTCGAGCGTCTCGGGGGCGTGAATCTTCCAGAAATTGGCCACCAGCGCCAGCGCCACGATGCCTGAAGCCAGCATCCCAACGCGCGCGATCCACCCGAGGGCAGGCAGTCTCCCTCGCAGCAACGCGGCGGCGAGAATGCCGAGCGCGATCGGGTCGAGCCGCGTAAGCGTGTTGCACCAGACGGAATACTGCCCCCCCTGAACGGCGACCAGCGCGATTCGAGCGAGGCAAGCGAAGAGGAGCATCGCCGCCGCAACCCACACCAGGCTTTCTCGCGACAGCACGCGTACGACCGGGGGCCACAGGAGATAGAACTGCTCCTCGATGGAAACGGTCCAGAGCGGATTGACGATCGAGTGCCCTGGCCAGCCCCACAGGACGATGCTCCAGTTGCCCGCGAGCAGCAGGAACGCGACGACGAAGCGCCAGGTGAACTCCCCATCGGGATTGAACGCCGGCACGAGCGCGAGCCCGATGAAGAAGAAATAGAGCGGCCAGATCCGAAGGATCCGGCGCAGGTAGAAGCTCTTCACGTCGAGCTCGCCGAATGCCTCCTTTTCGCGGAGCAACAGGACCGTGATGAGGTACGCGCTCAACGCGAAGAAGAGATCGACACCGTACACCCCTCCCTGCATCAGAGCGTTGACCGCGGTGGCGATGAAACGCGGGATGCCGTGCTCGACATACAGGTCGACAGGACGGGAGAAGTGAAACAGGAAGACCCCGAGGAATGCGAAGAAGCGCATCACGTCGAGCTCGGGTCGATAGAGTGAGCGCCCCACCACGGCGGGGAGCGCTTGCGTTGAAACTGCGACGGACGCGGTCACAGGCATGGCGACGACGACGTGCTCGTCGTTTGGGTTTGGCGCGGGAGGGGAATCGAATGATAAGCCAGAAGGTCGAAGTGTATCTGTAGGCTACCGCACCAATGAAATGCGTTGCCATTGTCTTGGATATAATGGTCTTGCGTGCGTGTGCCGTTGGGGGAAATGCGGATCCGATCGACGCTGCGGTCGGGTCGAGAAGTCGTGGTCCGTGGTGCGTTGATGCCATGCCCACTGCGTCGGCCGTCGCATCGATCGGGAGAAGCGATGCGCGGCCGTCCTCGGCGCTCGCAGCCCTGCTCGGAACATGGAGGATCAAGTGGCATCGACGTCTTTGGTGGCGCCGATCATGCGGGCTTGCGCCGGGGGAACAGCGACAATGAGGCATTCCTCGCCAGTGGTGATCATCGGCGCTGGTCCTTATGGGCTGTCGATAGCGGCGCATTTGCGCGCTGCCGGTGTGGAATTCCGGATCTTCGGCAGCCCGATGCACACGTGGCTGCACCGAATGCCCGACGGCATGCTCCTGAAATCCGACGGCTTCGCTTCGAATCTGTCCGATCCGGACTCGCAGTTCACGCTGCGCCGCTTCTGCGAGATTACCGGTACGCCCTACGATCACACCAGGATCCCCGTGTCCCTGGACACGTTCCGGGCCTACGGGTTCGAGTTCCAGAAGCGCATGGTGCCCGAGCTGGAGGACAAGCAGGTCGTGCGCATCGGTCGCGCGCCCGACGGCTACGAGATCGAGCTGGACGACGGCAGCACGCTGACGAGCGGCGAGATTGTGCTTGCCGTCGGCATCACCCACTTTCAATACATGCCGGCCGTGCTCGCCGCCGCGCCGGACGGGCTCGTGTCGCATGCGTCGGCGCACCGTGATCTCGGGCGCTTCCGCGGAAGGCGGGTTACGGTCGTGGGCGGCGGCGCATCGGCGATCGACATGGCGACGCTGCTGCACGAGGCCGGGTCCATGGTGACGCTCGTTGCCCGCCGTTCGGTAAGGATCAACGACGCCCCATCGGCCGGCGAACGCTCCTGGCGCGAGCGGCTTTGTCATCCGAGCTCGACGATCGGTCCAGGCTGGCCGTCGCGGATCTATGCGGATGCGCCATGGCTGGTGCATCGACTGCCGCGCGCCCTGCGCGAGCGCATCGTGATGAGACAGATCGCGAGCCCGTCGGCGGGCTGGCCCATGAAGGACCGGTTCGCGGACCGTGTCCCGACGCTCGAGGGCTACAACGTGCAGGACATTCACTCCGGCGATGGCGGTGTACAGCTGCGACTCACCGGAGGTGATGGCGCCCGGAACCATGAAGCCGAGCACGTGATCGCGGCGACCGGCTATCGAGTGGATCTCCGGCGTCTATCGTTTCTCGGAGACGATCTTCGCTCCAGGATCCGTTGCTATGCACATGGTCCCGCGCTGTCCGCGGACTTCGAGTCTTCGCTTGCTGGACTGTACTTCGTCGGGGTCGGGGCGATGGCGAGCTTTGGCCCCGTGATGCGTTTCGCGTGCGGGGCGGAGTGGACCGCGCGGCAGTTGACTCGAAGGATCGCCGGGGCAGACCGGGCGCGGCGCCCGGACGTTAGGCGGGCCGGTCGAACATGATGGCAACGCCCACCGGAATGGAGCGTCGGAGTTCCGAGCCAATCGCGGGCATCGACTCGCGGCGGAGACCCAAGACCTTGTTGGTCACGACGTGTCGCTGGCCGGCGACCGCGCGGCTCGCGATGGCGCTCGCCGAGGCTGGATGCATTGTCGAACTGGTCGGACCCAGCGGGCACCCTGTCGCGACGACCCGCGCCGTCGTTCGAATCCATCGTTACCGTGGCATTGCCCCTCTGCGCTCGGTGGCGGCGGCCATCGCGTCCGCTCGGGCGGATCTCGTCATCCCGTGCGACGATCATGCGACGGCTCATCTGCATGATCTGCATCGCGCGGCCAACACCGATGACGGAGTGCGCTCATTGATCGAAAAGTCCCTTGGCGACGCCTCCAGCTTTCCGGTGGCCGTGTCGCGTGCGCGGCTCATCGAGACCGCGCGCGAATTGGGCATCAGGGTTGCCGAGACCTCGGTCATCCGTACCATCGACGACCTCGCCGCCTGGATCCGGCAGCAGGGCGTTCCTGCCATGCTCAAGGCGGACGGAACCTACGGCGGCCGCGGCGTGCGGACCGTCCATTCGCTGGAAGAAGCGAGACAGACGTTCCGTTTGCTGAGCTCGCCGCCCTCCGCCGCGCGGGCCATCAAGCGCGCGCTCGTCAACGGCGATCCGAGCTACATGCGGTCGCTGCTATCCGGTGCACGGCCCGTCGTGAACGCGCAGCGGTTCGTCGCAGGCCAGGATGCGACCAGCTCGATCGCGTGCTGGGACGGCAAGGTCCTCGCCGCGATAACCGGGGCCGTCGTCCACACGGTCGGGCGCCAGGGACCATCGTCGGTCGTGCGGATTGTCGACAATCGCGAGATAGCCGAGGCTGCGTCGAAGATTGTCGGACGCCTGCGGCTGTCGGGCATGCTCGGCTTCGACTTCCTCATCGAACAAAGGACTGGCGACGCCTATCTCATCGAAATGAATCCGCGAGCGACGCAAATGGGCCACCTGGCCTTGGGCGACGGTCGGGACCTGGCCGCGGCCATTCGTGCCGGCATTTGCGGAGAGCAGGTACGCTGCACGCGGAGCGTGACGGACAAAAGCCTGATCGCGCTGTTCCCGCAGGAGATGCAGCGCGACCCGAAGAGTCCGCTGCTGAACGAGGCCTATCACGACGTGCCCTGGGAGGAGCCGGATCTGGTGGAGGCGTGCCTGCACGAGCCGATCGCGGTGAAGATGTGGACAGGCGCCATGTCGACTGCCAGCTTGACACACCGGGGGTGGCGCCACATAGTGGGACAACTCTCTCGATTCTAAGCTGGCGGCAATGTCGTTGCGCGACACAGCGCGCGGCGCGACCCGATAGCGGCCGACCGGGGGCGGGCAGCCCCATTTGCGGCGATCCAGGATGAAGGTCGTACTGTTTTGTGGCGGGCTGGGGACGCGGCTGCGCGAGCACTCGGACACGATCCCGAAGCCGCTCGTCACCGTCGGCGTCTCGGCCGATCATCTGGCACCTGATGCGCTACTACGCGCACTTCGGGCACAAGGACTTCATCCTGTGTCTCGGCTACCGCGGCGACCTGATCCGCGACTACTTCCTGAACTACAACGAGTGCATGTCGAACGACTTCACGTCTGTCGGAGGGCGGCCGGAAGATCGAGCTGCATTCGATCCGACATCGACGACTGGCGCATCACGTTCGTCGACACCGGACTGCACTCCAACATCGGCCAGCGGCTGCTCGCGCGTGCGGAAGCACCTCGAGGACGAGCCCGGTCTTCCTCGCGAACTACTCCGACGGACCTCATCGGATCTGCCGCTCGATCGATGATCGCCGACTTCGAGCGAAGCGGGTCGTGGCGAGCTTCGTCGGCGTGGCGAGCTGCCCACAGCTTTCACTCGGTGGACGCGACGCCGGATGGCCTGGCCTCGCGAGATCGGCTGGCCTGCCGACCGGAGTTCTGATCAACGGCGGCTACTTCGTGCTGCGCCGGGAGATCTTCGATTACATCGAGGAGGGCGACGAACTCGTCGAGCAGCCGTTCCAGCGGCTGATCGAGAAACGCCTGCTCGCCGTGTATCGGCATTCGGGTTTCTGGCGCGCAATGGATACCTTCAAGGACAAGATCACGCTCGACCGCATGGAGGCGCGCGGCGACTGTCCGTGGATGGTGTGGAAGCGCTGAGACTCTTGATGCTCGGGCTGACGCTCGCGGCGCCTCCCCGGCGGCCCCTGGAAGTGCTGTGCATCGGCGCACACTGCGACGACATCGAGATCGGCTGCGGCGGCACCGTGTTGTGGCTGCAGCAGCAATATCGCCGGTGCAGGATCCACTGGTTGGTGTTGACTTCGGTGCCGGAGCGGCAGCGGGAGGCAGCACGGGCCGCCAGGGCTTTCCTCCGGCCCTCCGCCCGAGGGGAGTTGCAAATCTGCGGATTGCCTGACGGGTACCTCCCGGCGCACTTCGCGGAGGTCAAGGCAGAGTTCGAGGAATTGAAGAGGTCGATCTCACCCGATCTCATATTCACGCATCACGGGCTCGATCGCCATCAGGACCACAGTCTCGTGAGCCAGGTCACCTGGCAAACGTTCCGGGATCACCTGATCTGGGAATACGAGATTCCGAAATACGATGGCGACCTGACGACGCCCAGCATGTACGTGCCGCTGCGCCCGGCCATCGCGACGCGCAAGGTGGACATCATCATGCGCGCCTTCGCCTCGCAACGATCCAGGTCATGGTTCACGGCGGAGAACCTGCTCGCGGCGCTGCGCCTCCGCGGTCTGGAGAGCCGGTCGGCCGGCGGGTTCGCCGAGGCCTTCCACTGCCGGAAGCTCGTCTGTTCCTGAGACGCGCCAGGCTCTAGGCGCGCGCGGCGTCCAGCGCCTTCCTCGCGGCTCCCTCACCGCTGATGAAAGCCTCGTCCGTCCAGGCATGGTCCCAGTTGCCGTAGCGGCCGCAGTAGTGGATGCCGATGTCGTCGAGGAAGCCGTGAACCGTCGATACGGCGCTCGCGCGATCGGTGTCGTAGATGACGTTGGCATACCGATTGATGGCCGTATCCTTGAGCATGATCGTATCGTCGTCGCGCATGAAGCCGCAGCGACGCAGGTCGGCGATGACCGGCTCGACGAGGGCGTCGGGCATCCCGGAAAACGGCCTGTACTTGTCCGAAAAGTAGACCTCGGCCTGGATCGTGCCGCAGCCGCGGGGGCGCGTTGTTCGGCGAGAACATGTGCGGCAGGTTGACGCGCGAGAAGATCACGTCCTCGTCGTAAAAGTACGTGATCGCCGTCTCCGACAGGTCCGCTCGATTGATGCCGAGGTTGATCAGCACCGCCTGAGTGAACGCGAGCTTGCGGGCGCGGCTCGACGTCCGCGGGGACGCCGTCGATCACGGGAATCAGGTCCGGCAGCGGAATCGACGAAATCACTCGCTCGTACGGCATCTCGCCCCGTTCGCGAAGCGCAGCACTCGGTGCGCCGGATCGAGTCCGGACAGCCGATGATCGAGTTTGACCTCGAAGCGCTCGGCGAACGGCTCGAGATAGCTGACGAAGCCGCCGTACGAAGGATATCGGAACGTGTCCACGTAGTGCGCGCCCGTCGACCTCCTCGCCGATGGCACCTCGCAGAATCTCCTCGAGAGTCGGGCGGTACATGCGTGGGCCGATCCAGTCAGTCGTCAGCCGATCCATGGTCGTCGTGTGGTACTTGTGACCGTAGACCATCGGAAACGTCTCGGCGAACGTCTTGCCGTACGTGTCGCCGAGCCACTCGGCGTAGCTCTGGTCCGCCTGAGGCCTTCGCGCGCCTGGGCGCGACGAAGTCCTGGATCACCCTCATGACCAGGTCCGACGGCAGCCCGCGCAGATTGCACTGCACCGGATGCGGAATCCGGTAGCCGTGCCAGTAGTTGTCGATCTCGAGGCTTCGCTCCTCGTATTGGCCGCGAATGTTCTTGGCGAGAACGTCCCGGACATGGTCGTGCTTGGTGAATGAGATGTGCCCCCCTTCGTCGAAGACGAATCCGCTGTCGTAGCGAAACGACCTCGTGTGCCCGCCGAGGTACGCATTCTTGTCGTAGCAGACGAACGGAACTGCCGCTCGCTCAAGGGCGTAGCCGGCGCCAAGTCCTGCCATTCCGGTTCCGAGCACTGCGATCGGTTTCACCTGAGACCTCCGCGATGATAGTCTTGTTCGATGGTCGCGACAGCGAACCGCTGGCCTTCAGGCGCCGCCTGCCGGCCGAACTCAATCGTTCGGCGCAGTCCCTCGGTCGCTCGCATGGTTGGCGACCAACCGATCTGGCGCTTCGATTGCGCGACGTCTGCGATACGCGACAGTGGCTCAAGCGGTCGGTCCGCCAGCGCGCCATATGGGGGAGAGGCGGTCGCCCGCATCTAGCGCACAGATCTTGTCGACCAGTTCTCTTGATCGCTATGAGGGTATCCGGAGCCCAGGTCCACCGACTTTCCGTCGACGCCCGGCGCGATCGCCAGCCTCATAAAGCCGCGAGACGACGTCGTCGACGAAGATCCAGTCGATGCGATGTTTGCCGCTCGTGATCTTCGGAGCCTCGCCGCGCAGCACGCAGCGGATCACGTATGGCACCAGCTTCGTCTCGTCCTGCTGGCCCGGACCGTAGACCATGAAGACGCGCGCGATCGCGACCGGGAATCCGTAGAGCGCGTGAAACATCCGTGCGTAATCGCTGGCGGCCCACTTGGCCGCGGCATACGGTGAGTTCGGAATCGTCGGCGCACCGTTTTCCGGTTCGACCAGCGAGCCCGGTCGTCATCATCCGACCGCAGCCGGCCTCCGCGAGCGTGCTCAGCAGATTCACCGTTGTCTGCAAATTGCTCCGGAAAGCAGGCAGCACGTGATGGAGGTCGGGCGCGCCCATGACGTGGCTGGCGAGATGAAACACGTAATGCGGCTCGATCTCGCTTGCACGAGGTTTCTCGACCACCGTCGCCTCGCTGAGGTCGGCGCGCCAATGTCGCCCTCCCCGCGTTTGTGCGGCGGTCCTCCGGCTCACGGTGTGCGACCTCGGCCCCGGCGCGCTCGAGGCGCGCTGACAGGGCGCTGCCGATGAAGCCCAAGCCTCCGGTCACCAGGACGGTGCGCCCGTCGAATGCGTCGCGTTCCGAACCCGGGACCGATCGTCGGCGGTTCACGCACACTGACATTCGACCCGCTTCGATCAACCCGCATTCCTGGAGCCGCTCGGCGCCTTCACGCAGGCGCCAGAACGGCATGTGCGCGCGCTCGGCGATGTCGAGCAGGCTGTGTTTGCCCATCCGGAAAATTGAGAATCCAGAACAGGCCTAAGCCGTTCCGCATCGGCGAACAAGTCCGCGCGGACCTAGACGCGGCTCGCCCTTCGGGCAGAGGTTGAGGAAGATCTGGTCCTCGATTCGAAGAATGTCCAGCGCGAGGCGCATGAGACGCCACGATTCGCCGAGCGCCGCCGCCGTAACGAACTGCAGATTGTCCGCGGACGTGTGGTATTCGGGATACTCGCCATTCGGAGTGCGCATCAGGCAGCCGATGGGCAAGTCGAATCCCGGCGAGCAGTACTGGCGCTGGTCGTAGCCGATCGGAGCAAACTCGCGCATCGAGTTGCCGCGCCGGGCTGGCGTGCGCGAAGACGTGCGCGATCGGCGCGGTCGATCCAGGCCGCGCCGCGACGCGACCGGATGTAGGTGAACGGGCCGGGGTCGCCGACGCCGGCGACGACGAGCCCGCCAACGGATGCGAGAAACCACCGCCTCGTTGCGGGAGAGCCATACGAAGCGGCCCCAGCGTCGCTGGCACGAACACGAAGCGGAATCCAAACCGAGACGGCGAGCGTGCAACGTCGCGCGCCAGCAGCGCGGTGGTGGCGATGCCGGAGAGATTGTCGTTGCACAGCGATGGATGGCAGGTGTGGGTGGAGATCACGACCTCACCGGATTCGCGTCCCGGGACGACGAATTCCCCGTAAGTCAGGCTCCCGGGCGCAAGCTGGCGATTCGATGCGGACGCGATAGACCGGTTCGTTCAGTGCCGCCAGCTGGGTTCGGGTCACGCAGAATCCCCAGCCCTCCTTGTAATAGAAGTGACGGTACGGCACCCAATCCGGATGAGCGGGGTCGAGGAAGAGATGCTCGAGCAACTCGGCCCTCGTGACCTCTGCGTCCACGGGGACGCTATAGCCTGCCAGGTGCAGATTGTTCAGCGCGAAAGTCGATCACCCGCCGGCCGCGCCCGTCGAGGACGTAGGCGTCCGTCACGTTCCATTCATTCGGGACGATCCAGTCGAAGGCGCGGGTGCCGGTCGGCACCTCGTGAATCTTCAGGGGGACGATTTCCTGCAGAAGTCTGCAGCGTCTCGCGAACGCCATCGCCCGTCAGACTGCTGCACAACGGATAGAGGCGCTCGATGAGCGCGTGCGCCTCCTGTCCGACGAGGCGCGCCTCGGCCAAACGCGGCGATTCGACGAGCGCCTCACTGCTCACGGTCGCACCGCCGTTATGGACTTCGCTCTCGCCACGAATGACCGGCACCGTCAACGCGGCCCCAGAACAGGTCGTCGTCGACCTGTGCCGTGCGCTGCAGATACTTGAGCTGCTTGAGTCGGGTAAACGCACGGAACTCGTAGGTGTCCGGCGAGAACTCGATGCGCTCGAACAGCTTGCGCAACTCCTCGGCACCACGGTGCGCGGTCCAGCGCGGCCTGAATCCGGGCAGCCGCGAGTCGATCTTTTCAAAGGACACGCGGTAGCTGCGGTTGTCGCCGCTCGGCGGGCCGGCACTGACCTCGCAGCCCGGAAAGGCCTGGGCAACGATCTCCGCGATCTCGCGAATGCGGTAGTTCTCCGCGGTCCGCCCGACGTTGAAGACCTCGCCGTTGATCGCGTCGGTCGGCGCCTCGACCGCGCAGCGCATGGCCTCGCAGATGTCCTCGATGTGCACGATCGGCCGCCACGGGCTGCCGTCGCTGATCATCGCGATCTTCTTCTTCGTCCACGCCAGCGCGCAGAGGTCGTTGAGAACGATGTCGAAGCGCATGCGCGGCGACGGGCCATACGCGGTGGCGTTGCGCAGGAACGACGACGGAGAAGGTCGTCGTCGGCCATGGGCAACAGGTCGCGTTCGACGAGGACCTTGCACTGGGCGTAGGTCGTCTGCGGATTGGTCGGCGACGTCTCGTCGAGAAACTCTCCGGTCCCGACGCCGTAGACGCTGCACGACGACGCGTAGACGAACCGGCTGCACGCCCGCCTCACGGGCGGCGTTGGCAATGCGAACCGAGCCTTCGTGATTGATCTTGAACGTGATCTCGGGTCGATTCTGGCCGAGCGGATCGTTCGAGAGTTCCGCCAGGTGGATGACGGCGTCGAACCCTTCGAAGTCGCTCGGGGTCACCCGCCGGAGATCCTTGTAAGTCGTCGCGGGGCCGGCCGGCATGGCCAGGAGTGTCGAGATACAGACAGCCGTCGCGATAGAAGCCCGTGTCGAGCCCGACGACGTCGTGACCCTTGGCGATGCAGCAAGGGCGCCAGGCGCGCGCCGATGTAGCCTTCGGTGCCGGTGACGAGAATCTTCATGCCGTCGCGGCAACGCCGGTCTGACGATCATCGAATCCGGCATGGGTGCCGCTACCTTGCCGACTCATAGGATCCGGACCTCCGGAATCGGCACGACGAAGTGGCCACCCCACTCGCGGATGTAGCCGACCTGCGTGCCGATCTCGTCCTTCAGATTCCACGGCAGGATCAGCACGTAGTCCGGCCGCGCCTCGCGGATCGCGTCCGGCGCGCAGAATCGGAATGTGCGTGCCGGGCGTGAACTTGCCCTGCTTGTACGGGTTGCGCGTCGACGGTGAAGTCGAGGAAGTCGGTGCGGATGCCGCAGTAGTTCAGCAGCGTGTTGCCCTTGCCCGGCGCGCCGTAGCCGACGATCCGTCTTGCCCGCGCTGCTTGGCGTCGATCAGAAATGCCAGCAGCTTCCGCTTGGTCTGCCTTGACCTGCTCGCCGAACCCGCGATAGCGCTCGAGCGTCAGGAAGCCGTCGTCGATTTCGCGCTGGCGCAGCGCGCCGACGCGCTCCGCGACCGGCAGCGCTGCATTCTCGGCGTGGCGCGCGTAGATGCGCAGCGATCCGCCGTGCGTCGGCAGTTCCTCGACGTCGAAGATGCGTCAGGCCGTGGTGCGCGAAGATCCTCTCGACCGCGACGAACGAGAAGTAGCTGAAGTGCTCGTGATAGATGGTGTCGAACTGGTTCTCGGCCATCAGCCGCAGCAGGTGCGGGAACTCCATCGTGATCACGCCGCCGCGGTGCGAGCAGGAGCTTCATGCCGGCCGACGAAATCGTTGAGGTCCGGCACGTGCGCCAGCACGTTGTTGCCGAGCAGCAGGTCGGGCTGGCCGTGTTCGCGCGCGATGCTTCGCGGCCGTGTCGCGGCCGAAGAAACGCACGGTCGTCGGGATGCCCTTCTCGATCGCCGACCTTGGCGACGTTGGCCGCCGGCTCGATGCCGAGCACCGGAATGCCGCGTGCGACGAAATGCTGCAGCAGGTAGCCGTCGTTGCTGGCGATCTCCATGACCTTGCTGTGCGCGCCGAGCCCGAAGCGCGCGATCGCCATGTTCGGCGTAGCGGCGCGCGTGTTCGACCCAGCTCGTCGAATACGACGAGAAGTACGCGTACTCGCTGAAGATCTCGTCCGGCGTGACGAATTCCTGCAGCTGCACCAGGAAGCAGTGGTCGCAGACGTACGCATGCAGCGGATAGAACGGCTCCATCTCGTGCAGCTGGTCGGGCGCGATGTGCGTCTGGCACAGCGGCGACATGCCGAGATCGACGAACGTCGTGCGCAGCGGCGCCTGCGCAGAATCGACACGAGAAGGGGTGATGGGATGGCATCGATGGGGCGCGTCGCGCGGATCAATCGGCAAATGGTACGGGATTTCGGCCGCGTTTTCAGCAAGCCGCGACTCGAGCGCGCATGTATGTAGTGGATAGTGTGTTGTTCGCAAACAGTGGTAGTGTGGGCGCGCGGGCCCATCGGTCCGGGCAACGGCCGGCAGGCGCAGCGGCCGGAACAGGGGCGATGAACCTGACGGAGGGTCGGCGCCCTGCATGGACATCGCGGCCATGGAATTGCAAGCGACCTTGCGAAACCTGTGTTGGGGCTCGCTCTTTCTTCTGATCGGCGCCTGCACGCGGGCTCCGTGCTCGGGCACGAGTTTTGGAGACAACGTCGTCTGCATCCGCGCGCACGGCGCAGGTTCGTCCACGGTGGACGAAACCTACCGCACGGTGGAGTTGGCCCCTGCCGCCGGGCATGCCGTCATCGTTGCGGCGTATCAGTGCTGGGACGCGCTTTGCGCGACGACCGGGACCACGACGATGCGCCTTTCCGACAACCTGAACGATCCCGAGCCGTGCTTCACCAAGTCGCCAAACTCGCCGTTCACGCTGGTGGAGACGAGCGCCGGGGCGGAACACCTGCAGCAGTACATGTGGTACTGCCCGAGCATTCCCGCAGGTGTCAGCGCGTTCACGGTCACGTGCAGCGTGGAGCGGTCCTGCTCCTACATTACCGTGTGGGTGTCGGAATGGACCGGCTTGACTTCGGACCCGACAGTGGCGGCGTTCGATGCGGACGGCGGCGCGGCGAGCAAGGTGCGGGAAACCATCGCGCGCGTTTCGACCAACGCGGCGACTCGCTATACGAGGGATCTGGTCATTGCCTGCGGTGACAACACCCACGACCTTACGATGACTCCCCGCCGGCCCTACGCACCGGTCAATCAGTTCTACCCGGGCAACGTGTGCATGGCGCGAATGGTGTCAGCCGCCGGCGAGGTGCAGACCGCGACGGCGACGTGGAAGGGCGACGACGACTGGTACTTCACGATTGCGGCCATCCGATCGGCCCGATCGGTGCTTCAGCCGTCGCGTTGACGATCCGTTCGTCGGCGCGCGATTCGAGAACGTTCTCGGGACGGCCGCACCGAGCCGCACCGGCAGCCCGCAACCCTCACCCGTGGGCGACCGTTTCAGCGGGGGCTGGCGTCTCGGGCGACGCTCGCAACGATGTGTGGGCAACGTCGCCCGAATCGTCCCGGTGCCAGTGATAGATCCGGAATCTCTCCGCGCCCGGTATGGCGGGAGGCCGCAGGAGTTCCGCCCGGCGATCCGGGATGCCGTGCGCCAGCCACTCCTCGTAGTAGTGCGTAAATTTGAACCCCTCTCTCAGCACGATGTAGTCGACGTTTAACGAGGCGAGGTAGCCGAGGGTGGACTCTTCAGAGGCATAGGGGAAGTAGTAGTGCATTTGCGCGCCCGCGTGATAGGACAGGGGCAGCGAGAGATCCATGATTCGAATCGGTGCGGCTTGCTGGCGCTTGAGCCACAGGCCCACCTCTCGGTCCACGCGATTCGCGGGTCCGCTGTCGGTGAAGTCCCATTGCGTTGCGACCGCCTTGAACGGGCTGACGATCAAGACAATTCCCAGGAGCGCGGGAACGATTCCTTCCGAAACCATGGGATGCGCAAGCGCATTCCACCCCGCGGCCGTGCACGAGGCCTTCGTCCACCGTCCGATTTCGTACAGTCCGTTGGCAGCCCAGATCGACAGCAAGGGCACGAAGACGAAAAAGTACCGTGCGTCCGCCCACAGCACGAAGAACGTCGCGATCGCTGGCGCCACGGTGATCAGCATCAGGAACAATCGAGGTTTCGCGCGCGGCCCGCGCCAGGGTCGCCGGAACATGCCGAGGAGCGCGATCGCCGGCAAGAACGGTGCTCCAAGCCACGCGGACGAGAAGACGTGGGGCAGGTTGGGGGCGCTCTGCCTTACCCCCTGGAAGACCAATCGAACCGAGTCGTCGAGCTTGGTCTTGGTTTCGCGGGCGACCTCGGCAAACGGGCGCATGGACGTTCCCGTCGGCTTGAGATCGGAGCCGATCGCGTAGAACGCCCACGCCTCTTCCCACGAGGCGTATCCGCCGCCGTCGCCCGTTCCGGGTGCAGGAGAGGGAACATCCCGTCGTCCACCGGCGGACACGTACGGCACTCCGGGATGGTCCTTGGCCGCGAGTATGCGACCACCGGTATAGGAGAACAGGACGGTGCTCTTGCCTTCGAGCATCACCTTGCCGGTGGCCTGGAACAGGAAGATCACCTGGGGCAGCGCAAGCAGGAGAAAGACGGCGACCATCGAGCCTGCGGACTTGAAACGGGCGGCCAGATTGCCGGTCGTGGCCGCTAGCGCAAACAGAACGGCGATGGCGAGCGCTGCCAGCGCTTCTGCGCGAAGGAGGTAGCAGAGCGCGAGCGCACCGCCGGCCCACATCCACCACTTGTTCGAGGAATCCTCGAGCGCCCTGACGATCAGGTAGATGGCCGTCAGCAGCAGCGTCGGGTAGGGACCCTCCGCATAGACCATGTAGGAGAGGTGAACGAGGAGCGGGTGCAGCAGGACCAGCATCGCCGCAATGAATCCCACGCGCCGGTTGAAGAGCCGGGACGCGACTCCGTAGACCGGTAACGGCAGCAAAGCCCCGAGCACCAGCGTGACCAGGCGTCCAGCCAGCTCGTAGTCGCCGGTGAACAGCGAGGTGCCGGCGATGAGCCAGGGAAAGAGCGGAGGAAAATTCACCTGCGGCCCGGGCACGACGAATCCGACGTAACCCACGCCCATGCGCAGGTTCTCCGCGATCTTCGCGTATTCCGCGCCCTCGGATTCGATGGTGCCGGAGCCCCAATAGGCCCATCCCGCCAAGCGCACGGCAAGGCTTGCAACGACCAGAAGAATCCCGAGCAGCACTGGCATGCGGGGCGGTTCGGTGACCCCCACGATTCCCGCCAAGCCTTCGAAGGTCATGCGTTGCGCCAAGGCTCCGCTCGACTCAGGTGCGCCCGCAGCGCGTTTTCTCAGATTCGCCGCGTGGGGGCTTCTCGACGGTCGCGCTCGCTGCCCCACTCGAGGCGCGACCACCACCCGCTGCGCTATTGTCGTCATGCGCTCGGAGCTTGACAAGCACTCCCCGTTTGGCGACCCTACCTTGGTCGATTTCGTGCTGGCGAGCGACGTCGGACTCGATGGTGCGCGGTCGCGCCGCAGCTCGCGCTGCAGCGGATCGGGCAAGTACCGCGAGCCGTCCAGACGTCGGATCCCCAATCAAGATTGTATATGACAGCTAGTGCCACGATCGCTGGTGCCGGGCCGTTGGTGAGCGTCGTGACTCCGGTCTACAACGGCGCTGCCTACCTGGCCGAATGCATGGAGAGCGTTCTTGCGCAGACCTACTCCAACTGGGAATACGTCGTCGTCAACAATTTCAGCACCGACAGAACCCTTGAAATTGCGGAGACCTATGCGAGGGCGGATCCGCGAGTCCGCGTGTACAGCAACGATTCCCTGCTACCCGTCATCGCCAACCACAACCGTGCATTCGGGTTGATCTCCAGGAGCAGCAAGTACTGCAAGGTCGTCTGCGCCGACGACTGGATCTTTCCGGAATGCCTCGCACGCATGGTGGGGGTGGCGGAGGACCATCCGAACGTCGGCATCGTGGGTTCGTATCAACTGAGCGGCTCCGGCTCGGACTGGCGGGCGTGGCAGGTTCGGTGGGCAGAGCTGCCCTATCCGAGCAAAGTGGTCGACGGGCGGGAACTGTGTCGCCTGCAGCTGCTCGGCGGACCCTATGTGTTCGGCAGCCCGAGTTCGCTTCTGTACCGAGCCGATCTCGTGCGGGCCCAGGAGGAATTCTTTCCGAACGCGAGTCCGTTGGCGGACATGAGCGCCTGCTACAGCTCGCTGCAGCAGACCGATTTCGGGTTCGTCCACCAGGTCCTGTCGTACGAGCGCGTCCATGAACAGACGGAGAGCGCGGTCGCCCGGTCCTTGAACAGCTATGACCCGGCGACCCTCCGCGACCTGGTCACCTATGGACCGAAATACCTCACGCCGCAGGAGCTCGAGCACCGGACCGAAGAGGTGCTGGCCGCCTATTATCGATTCCTGGCGGTGAGCGCGCTTCATTTCCGCGACAAGGAATTCTGGGCCTTTCATCGGGAGAAGATGGCGGAGTGCGGCTACCCGTTTTCGAGCGCTCGCCTGGCGAAGGCCGTTGCGACGAAATCGCTCGATTTGCTGCTGAACCCGAAGTCGTCGGTCGAGAAGCTGGTACGCCACGTCAAAGGGCAGGCAGATCCCCGTGATCACCAGGCATCGAATGACGCAGGTTGACTCATCAGGCGCGGACTTCGCGAGCGCATGGCCCCGCCGCTAGGGTCTAGCGTGGCGAGGCGGACGGGAGTCCTCCTCGCCGGGGCGGGTGTCCTGGTGGCCGCAGCCATCTGGGTCTTTCGCAATTCGTACACGATTCCTCCATTCGCGCTCGTCGGCGCGTACGCCTTCGCGGCATTGCTGTTCGTTTTCAAACGCGTGAAACGCGGCCGGTGGGTCGTCTACAACTGCGCGTTCGTCGTCCTTGCGCTGACGGTTGGCGAAGTCGCCTTGTTCTATTCATCGACCGACGATTGGAAGGACGAAGCGTACGAGGGAACGTATACACAACATCATTTCACGGACTTGCCGGAGCTCGGCTATGGGTCGATTCGCGAAAAGCGAGTCACGACCGCGCGGAAATATGTCGGGGGGAAGCTTGTCTACGACGTGAAGTACACGATGGACGATCATGGCCTTCGCACGACGAGCGGTCGCGCCGAACGCGCGGGACCTCCGGTTCTGTTCTTCGGCTGTTCCTTCACGTTCGGCGAAGGAGTCGGCGACACCGAGACCCTTCCGGCGTCCCTCGGCCGGATATCCGGCGAGGGGATGGCCAACTTCGGCTTTCACGGCTACGGCCCGCATCACATGCTCCGCGCTCTCGAGATCGGGTTGCCGCAGGCGTTCGGCTATCGCGAATCCGCCATGGTCGTCTATGTTTTGCTTCCTGTTCACGTTGACCGAGCCGCGGGGCGCTCACCGTGGGATTCGAAGGGACCGAAATACCGGATCGTCCGGGGCCGGCTGCAATTCATGGGTCCGTTCTCGGCGGGGCAGGACCGGATCGCACTGGATAGAGTCCGCGAAGATCGATCCCCCTTGTCGCGAGTGCTCGCTCGCTCGGCAATATTCAGGTTGCTGACGCGACGCACGGGGCTGCCGCGAAACGAAGACGAGGATCGCAGGACACTGATCGCGATCGTCGCTGAAGCGGATCGTCTCGTGAAATCGCAATACGGCGTGCCTCTGACCGTTCTGCTGTGGGATGTAGGGCCTGCGTATCCGCTCATGCACGAACGTGGAGATCAGTTGAAGCGCGAGCTTGCGAGTGAGGGCATTCCTGTGGTCGCTCTATCGGAACGTGCGCCGCAGCTCGATGAACTGCGCTTCTATTTCCCGAACGAGGGACATCCGAACGGCGCTGCGTACGCGGAGGCCGCGCAAGTGCTCGCACGATGGAGACGCAACCGATAGCTTCTTGATGCGGCAGTCCTCGCTGTCGTGGACCACGTGGGAACATTGGATTACCGATGCAGGACCTGAAGGGCAAGACGATTCGCGGTGGACTGGCTCGCATGCTTGCCCAGGGAGCGAACTTCTGGGTTCGCCTCGTGACCCTCATGATCCTCGCTCGGCTTCTCGAACCCGACGATTTTGGTCTGATCGGGATGGTCACTGCATTCACCGGTGCGTTGGGCCTGTTTCGCGATTTCGGCCTGTCGTCGGCGGCGATTCAGCGCCCCACGATTTCGGACGAACAGATCTCGATGCTGTTCTGGCTTAATCTGCTGATCGGCATGGGGCTCTGCATCGTGGCGTTGGCGCTGGCGCCGGCGATCTCCGCGTTCTATCGGGAACCCCGGCTCACGAGCATAGCTGCGGCTCTCGCGCTGGGATTCGTGTTCAACTCGCTGGGGTTGCAGCACGCCTCGCTGTTGCAGCGCGAAATGCGCTTCACTGCCCTGGCGGTGATCAACGCTGCGTCGCTGATCGCGGCGGGGGTATTGGCGATTGCGGCGGCGGCGGGCGGACTCGGCTATTGGGCGCTGGTCGTCATGGCGCTGGCCGCCCCTCTGATCACGAGCGTCGGCTCGTGGATGATGTCGGGCTGGATTCCCGGGAGGCCCCAGCGCGGAACGGGCGTGAGCTCGATGATCCATTTCGGCGGGATCCTGACGATGAACAGCCTTGTGCAGTACGCTGCGAACAATCTCGACAAGGTGCTCGTGGGACGCTTCCTCGGCGTCGACGCACTGGGGATCTACGGACGCGCCTATCAGCTGGTCAGCATTCCCATCGACAACCTGAACTCGGCCGCGGGAGAGGTGGCGTTTTCAGCGCTGTCGAGAATCCAGGATGAACCGGCCCGCTGGAAGAGTTACTTTCTGAAGGGCTACGCGCTCCTGTTGGCGATGACCATTCCGATTGCCGCAATCTGTGCGGTTTCGGCCGCGGACCTGATCCAGGTGTTGCTTGGCCCGAAATGGATTGCCACGGTGCCCATCTTTCGGGCACTGACGCCCTTGATCCTGGCCCTGACCATCATCAGTCCGCTCGGCTGGCTCATCTACTCGCTGGGCATGCCTGCGAGAGGCCTCAAGATGGCCCTCGTCATCGCGCCGATCATGATCGCCGGTTTCGTTCTGGGACTGTCATTCGGTCCGGTCGGCGTTGCGTGCGCCTATTCGGCAGTGATGGTGCTATGGATCGTGCCCGTGATTGCATGGGCTGTGCACGGCACGAATCTGTCGACTATGGAAGTATTGCGAACCGTGAGTCGACCTCTCGGCTTCGGCGTCGTCGCGGGACTGGCGGCGTTCGGCGTCGGCGTGCTCTGCGAGAGCTTGGTGCCGCTGGCCCGGCTCGTGATCGAGAGCTCCGTGCTCCTGATCGTCTACGGCGCATTGCTCTATTTTGCCGGCGGCCAGAAACAACTGTATCTCGAGGTTCTTCGCGGACTCAAATTCCGTGGTCGTGGCACCAAGGAAGTCTGACCGGGTCGACGACTGGAGGCAGGGCTGGACGATGCGCGAACGACTGAAACCTGGAGACTGGATCGAAGTGCGAAGCCGAGATGAGATCCTGAAAACGCTCGACGCCGATGGAACGCTGGAGGGAATGATCTTCATGCCCGAAATGCTCCAGTTCTGCGGTCGCCGGTTCCGGGTAGAGAAGAGCGCGCACAAGACCTGCGACTACACGACGCCACCCCCGTTCGTCAGCCGGCGGATCGAGGGCGCGGTGATGCTCGAATCCCGATGCGACGGATCGGCTCACGGGGGTTGTCAGGCCGGATGCACACTTCTATGGAAGGAGGCGTGGCTGAAGAAAGCGGACGGCGACGCTCTCGCCTCGGTTGCGACAACGGCGAGTGTGCAAATCCGTCGAGGTGACCCGGCCCCATGCAGTGAAAACGTGCTTTGGGAGCGCGCCCAAGTCACGGATCCGGCGGATGGGCTGCCCAGGTATTTCTGCCAGGCCACGGAGATCCGGAAGGCAAGCGAGCCCCTTGCCTGGTGGGATCTGCGACAGTATGTCCAGGATTATTCGTCGGGCAACGTCACGCTTCGGCAACTCGTGTCGGGTCTCGTCTACTCGACGTTCTATCACCTGAGTCAGGCCGGGATCGGCCTCGGGCCGGCGCTGCGCTGGTTCTACAACACCTTCCACTGGATTTGGCGCGGTCCGAAGTTCCCGCGCAACCCGGGACTGATTCCGGAGGGATCGCCGACCCCTTCTGCGGCATTGGACCTTCAACCGGGGCAGACAGTGCGCGTGAAGTCGCACGACGAGATTCTGAAGACGATCACGACTCTGAACCGGAACCGCGGCATGTTCTGGGATGCCGAGCTGGTTCCGTATTGTGGCGGCACCTACAAGGTCCTCAGGCGAGTCAACAGGACGATCAGCGAGCCGACCGGCAAGATGGTGGAGATGAGGACCGCGTGCGTTGTCCTCGACAACGTCGTGTGCCAGGCGAAGTACAGCTCGTGCCGCATGTTCTGCCCGCGCGCGATGTATCCGTATTGGCGGGAGATATGGCTTGAACGGGTCGACTAGACCCGGCTCCTTGCGTCGCGCCGCTCGGACGCGGCCGAAGTCCGGTCCGATCGAAGGTGAGAACGGCGAGCCGAGGACAGGTTGAAGATCCTGTTTGTCTCGGCCGTGCATCCGCACGGCGCAGAATATGGGGCGCAGCAGCGAGTCCTTAACCTGTGCCGGCAGCTTTCGAAGATCGGAAAGCTGTCGATCGCTCTTTGCTGCAGGGAGGGTATGGACCGGGACGCCATCGAAAGAACCCGCGCCGAGTTCGAGGTTGCACACGTCGCCCAAGTGCAGCCCCATCGGCTTGCGACGCTCTCGGACCGGCTTCGATTCGAGCTCGACCCCACGTTTCTGAATACGCACTTTTCGGCGATCAACGAGCGCGATCGGGACGCATTGCTTGCGTTGACCGAGCGGCACGACGTGGTCTGGGTCCACACGCTGCGGACGGCCAACGAATGTCGAATCTTCGACTGGCCGCACTCCGTGATCGACATCGACGACGTTCCCAGCCGACTGCACACGACAGTCGCCCGCAACGAATCCCGATTCGTCCGGCGCTGCATGGACTACCGGATGGCGATGATCTGGCGACGGCGAGAGCGTCTGATTGCAAAGCGGTTCAGCGCCGCGACCGTTTGCAGCGATGATGACCGAAGGTATCTGGGTGATCTGGCCAACGTCGTTACGGTACCCAACGGGTTTGCGGTGCCGCCGGCGGCACCGAGTCATCGGCCCGGCAAGCCGCCGCGCCTCGGATTCATAGGCCTGCTCGGCTGGGCACCCAATGCGGACGGCATCGAATGGTTCGTCGATGAAGTCTGGCCGCTCGTGAAAACGGATGTCCCCGAGGCAAGGTTCAGAGTCGTCGGCGCCGGCTCGCCACGCGATTACTCGAAGGCCGGGCCGGACATCGATTGCCTGGGATATCTCGACGAGCCCACCGCGGAGATCGCAAGCTGGTCGGCCATGATCGTCCCGGTCCGGATGGGAGGCGGAACGAGAGTCAAGATCGCACAGGCCTTTGGTCTTGAGTGTCCAGTCGTCTCGACGTCATTGGGCGCCTTCGGGTATGACGTGACGACCGGAAAAGAGATCATGCTTGCCGATTGCGCCACCGACTTCGCGAAGGCGTGCGTGGTCCTGATTCGCGATCAAGCGACGGCGGCCGCGTTGGCCGACAACGCCCGGAAAGCCTTTCTCGCGCGCTGGACGTGGGACGCAATCGGGGCGTCGGCCAGGGAAGCCGTCGGGCTTGCCTGCCTGCCAGACGTTCGCGCTGGCGTTGACAGCTAGGACTCTAAGTCATTGATTCACAAGCTACAACAACGGTGTAACCAGCGGCGCCGTCGGGCGGTTCCATAACGGTGAAACCTGTTTCCAGGCACGGGAAATTATTGTTGCCAACAAACCGAGCTCCATGCTATCGTCATATCGAGGATCTGAATTCAGCGTTCAAGCCTGCCACTCGAGCAACGCCTAGAGCCCAGTTGAACTGGGCCGCCGGGTGGCAGCCCGACTTTGCAATGTGACGGTCGCTGGAGTCTTTCCGTCGTGACAAAGGCAAACCACTCGAAAGGGTGGGACGCAAAGCCAAGGGCCTAACTCCCTCAGGGACAGGGCAGCCTGGTTGCCAAGAACGGACTTAGCGCCTCTTGGCTGGCGTTTCACAGGGGCACTATGGCAAGAGTACCCGCGCGTACCGAGTTGAGGTCGTTGTCGGCCTTGTTCGGCAGGGGGGTTCTTTTGCTGCTGTTTGCGCTGCTCGCGCCATGCGCTTGGGCCGGCAGCGTCAACCTGGCGTGGAATCAGGTTACAACTCCACCCGCAACCGGCTACAAGGTCCACTACGGCCCGTCCGCCGGCAACTACACGACCCACATCGACGTCGGGAACACGACGAGCTACACGGTGACCGGCCTGACGGAGGGCGCGAGCTATCACTTTGCGACGACCGCATACGCTCCGCCTCTGGGGGAAAGCAATTATTCAAACGATGTCAGTGCGACTGTCGCCTACAGCGCGCCGCTAGCGCAGTTCACCGGCAATCCGACGTCGGGTACGTCCCCGCTGACGATCAACTTCAGCAACACGTCGACCGGGACGATCACCAGCTACGCGTGGACCTTCGGCGACGGCGGGACCAGCACGTCCGCATCACCCAGTCACGTCTATGCGGCTGCGGGCACGTACACGGTCAAGCTGACAGTGACGGGACCGGGCGGCAGCAATGTCCAGACGCGTACGAACTACATCTCCGTTTCCGCAGCGCCTGTGGCGCAATTCAGCGGCAGCCCGACGGCGGGCACCTTCCCGCTGACGGTGAACTTCAGCAACACGTCGACCGGGACGATCACCGCCTACGCTTGGACGTTCGGGGACGGCGGCACGAGTACTCTCGCATCGCCCAGTCACGTCTATGCGGCCGCGGGCACATACACGGTCAAGCTGACAGTGACGGGACCGGGCGGCAGCAACACCCTGACGCGCACCAATTACATCTCGGTTTCCGCATCGGCGCCGGTGGCGCAGTTCGGCGGAGGTCCGACGACCGGGCCTTATCCGTTGACGGTGAACTTCAGCAACACCTCGACGGGATCAATCACGGGGTATGCCTGGACGTTCGGCGACGGTGGAACCAGCACCGCGGCCTCGCCCAGCCATGCGTACGCAGCGCCCGGGAAATACACGGTAGGCCTGACAGTCACGGGACCGGGCGGCAGCAATACGCAGACCCGCACTAACTACGTAACGGTCACGCGCGATGCCGGCCTGTACCGCAAGCTCGTCTACGGCAGTGGGGCGCCGCTCTACAGCTTCATGCTCGACTTCAACTTCAACCATGTCCCCGACGCAAAGATTCCTTATGGCGCGCCGGGAGACGTGCCGCTCGTCGGCAACATGAGCCCGGGCGGCAAGGCGAGCCTGATCGTGTACCGCAACGGAGCGTGGAACATCGACACGAACCGTGACGGTACGACCAATACCGTCGTCCCCTTCGGCGGGATGCCAGGCGACATTCCGCTGACCGCCAATTTCTCCGGCCCCGGCCAGCTCGACGATATCGTGATCTACCGCGCCGGGACATGGTACGTGGACCGGGACCTCAGCGGGAGTGCCGATGTGTCATTCATGTTCGGTGGACTCGCGGGCGACAAACCGCTGGCCGGCGACGTCAACGGCGATGGCATCGCCGACCTGGCCATCTATCGCAACGGTGTCTGGTACATCGACACGAACCGCAACGGGACTGCGGATATGGTCGTGATCTTCGGCGGCATGCCGCAGGACATTCCCGCGCTGTTCGATTGGGACGGCGATGGCAAGGCCGACCTGTGCATCTTCCGGGACGGTGTCTGGTATATCAGCACGAAGCGCGATGGAGTCGCCGATGTCATGTTCAGCTACGGTGCGCCGGGCGACCTGCCGTTCGTAGGCAATTTCCATTGACTTGCGATACCGACCCGCTGGACGGCGATCGATAACCGAGGAAACTTGCTCATCTAGCTGACACGCAGCAGATCCATTCTCGAAAAGGGCAAACCGCTCGAAAGGGCGGGACGCAAAGCCGTGGGCCTAACTCCATCCGTGGACAGGGTCGCCAGGTTGCCAAGAATCGGCCTCGTGCCTCTTGGCTGTCTTAGAAGGGGGCATTGTGGCGCAATCATCTGTATGTATCCGCCTGAAGCGCATTGAAACTGTCATCGCTTCGGGTCGTTTCCTCTTGTTGCTGCTGATCGCGGCGACACGTGCGTTTGCAGGCGACGTCGATTTGGCGTGGGACCCCGTGGTCTCGGCGTCAGGCTACAAGATCTACTACGGGCCTTCGCTCGGCAACTATCCGTCGCACATCGACGTCGGGAATACCACGGCCTACACGGTCACCGGCCTGACCGAAGGGGCGACGTATCACTTTGTGGCGACGGCGTACGACGCCGCGGGCGCGGAGAGCGCGTTTTCCGACGACGCGAGCGCAACGGTCGCCTTCAGTGCGCCGGTGGCGCAGTTCAGCGGCAGCCCGACGTCCGGCAGCTTCCCATTGACGGTCAACTTCAGCAACACGTCGACGGGGTCGATCACCAGCTACGCGTGGACCTTCGGCGACGGCGGAACCAGCACGGCGGCGTCGCCGAGCCACGTCTACGCCGCGGCCGGGAACGTACACCGTCAGCCTGACCGTCACCGGTGCGGGCGGCAGCAACACGCAGACTCAGACCAATTACATCGTTGTTTCCGCGGCGGCACCCGTGGCGCAATTCAGCGGCAGTCCGACCTCCGGCACGTTCCCATTGACGGTCAACTTCAGCAACACGTCGACGGGGTCGATCACGAGCTACGCCTGGACATTCGGCGACGGCGGAACGAGCACGGTTGCGTCGCCGAGCCACGTCTACGCCGCGGCGGGAACATACACAGTCAGCCTGACCGTCACCGGTCCGGGCGGCAGCAACACGCAGACTCAGACCAACTACATCGTTGTTTCCGCGGCGGCGCCGGTGGCGCAGTTCAGCGGCAGCCCGACGTCCGGCAGCTTCCCATTGACGGTCAACTTCAGCAACACGTCGACGGGGTCGATCACGAGCTATGCCTGGACCTTCGGCGACGGTGGGACGAGCACACTCGCGTCGCCGAGCCACGTCTATGCGGCGGCGGGAACATACACGGTCGGCCTGACCGTCACCGGTCCGGGCGGCAGCAACACCCAGACGCGCACGAACTACATCTCCGTTTCCACAGCGGCGCCGGTGGCGCAGTTCAGCGGCAGCCCGACGTCGGGCACCTTCCCCCTGACGGTCAACTTCAGCAATACATCGACGGGATCGATCACGAATTACGCGTGGACGTTCGGCGACGGTGGGACTAGCACGGCGGCGTCGCCGAGCCACGTCTACGCCGCGGCGGGAACATACACCGTCAGCCTGACCGTCACCGGTGCGGGCGGCAGCAACACGCAGACTCAGACCAATTACATCGTTGTTTCCGCGGCGGCACCCGTGGCGCAGTTCAGCGGCAGCCCGACCTCCGGTACGTTCCCATTGACGGTCAACTTCAGCAACACGTCGACGGGGTCGATCACCAGCTACGCCTGGACCTTCGGCGACGGTGGGACGAGCACACTCGCGTCGCCCGAGCCACGTCTATGCGGCGGCGGGAACATACACGGTCGGCCTGACGGTCACCGGTCCCGGCGGCAGCAACACGCAGACCCAGACCAATTACATCGTGGTTTCCGCGGCGGCGCCCGTGGCGCAGTTCAGCGGCAGCCCGACGTCCGGTACGTTCCCGTTGACGGTCAACTTCAACAACACGTCGACGGGGTCGATCACGAGCTACGCCTGGACCTTCGGCGACGGTGGGACGAGCACCTCGCGTCGCCGAGCCACGTCTACGCCGCGGCGGGAACATACACGGTCGGCCTGACGGTCACCGGTCCGGGCGGCAGCAACACGCAGACTCAGACCAACTACATCGTTGTTTCCGCGGCGGCGCCGGTGGCGCAATTCAGCGGCAGCCCGACGTCCGGTACGTTCCCATTGACGGTCAGCTTCAGCAACACGTCGACGGGGTCGATCACGAGCTATGCCTGGACCTTCGGCGACGGTGGGACGAGCACACTCGCGTCGCCGAGCCACGTCTATGCGGCGGCGGGAACATACACAGTCGGCCTGACGGTCACCGGCCCGGGCGGCAGCAATACGCAGACTCAGACCAACTACATCGTGGTTTCCGCGGCGGCGCCGGTGGCGCAATTCAGCGGCAGCCCGACGTCCGGTACGTTCCCATTGACGGTCAGCTTCAGCAACACGTCGACGGGGTCGATCACGAGCTACGCGTGGGACTTCGGCGATGGTGCAACGAGCGCCGCGGCGGCGCCCAGCCACATTTATGCATCCTCCGGGACTTACACGGTAAGCCTGACGGTGACGGGTCCGGGCGGCAGCAACACGATGACCCGCAGCAACTACATCTCCACTTCCACAGCGGCGCCGGTGGCGCAGTTCACGGCCACTCCGACGTCCGGCACCTTCCCGCTGACGGTCAACTTCAGCAATACGTCGACGGGGTCGATCACGAGCTACGCCTGGACCTTCGGCGACGGTGGGACGAGCACACTCGCGTCGCCGAGCCACGTCTACGCTGCGGCTGGGACGTACACCGTGAGCCTGACGGTCACCGGCCCCGGCGGCAGCAACACGATGACCCGCAGCAACTACATCTCCACTTCCACAGCGGCGCCGGTGGCGCAGTTCACGGCCACTCCGACGTCCGGCACCTTCCCGCTGACGGTCAATTTCAGCAACACGTCGACGGGATCGATCACAAGCTACGCGTGGACCTTCGGCGATGGCGGGACGAGCACGTCCGCATCACCGAGCCACGTCTACGCCGCGGCGGGAACATACACGGTCAGCCTGACCGTGACCGGTCCCGGCGGCAGCAACACGATGACCCGCAGCAACTACATCTCCGCTTCCACAGCGGCGCCGGTGGCGCAGTTCAGCGGCAGCCCGACGTCGGGCACCTTCCCGTTGACGGTCAACTTCAGCAACACGTCGACGGGGGCGATCACGAGCTACGCCTGGACCTTCGGCGACGGCGGGACGCAGCACTCGCTTCGCCGAGTTATGTCTACGCCGCGGCGGGAACATACACGGTCAGCCTGACCGTCACCGGTCCCGGCGGCAGCAACACCCAGACGCGCACCAACTATGTAACGGTAAGCGCGCCAGCGCCCGGGGCACAGTTCACAGCCACACCGACCAAGGCGAAAGTCCCGTCGACGGTCAACTTCAACAACTCGTCGACGGGGTCGATCGCAAGCTACGCCTGGACCTTCGGCGATGGTGCAACGAGCACCGCGGCAGCGCCGAGCCATGTCTATGCGGCCTCCGGGACGTACACGGTCAGCCTGACCGTGACCGGTCCCGGCGGCAGCAACACGATGACTCGCAGCAACTATGTGCGCGTGACTCCGGCGGCGAAATTCAAGGGTTCTCCAACGTCGGGAACGGCTCCGCTGGCCGTCAATTTCACCGACCAGTCGGTGGGGACCGTAACCAGCTACGCATGGGACTTCGGCGACGGAACGACCAGCACGGTCGCCAATCCCGCCAAAGTCTACGCGGCGACGGGAACGTATACCGTGGCGTTGACGGTGACCGGCGCTGCGGGCGGCGACACGCAGACCAGCGTCGGTTACGTGACGGTGGTCTCACCCCAGCCGGATCTGGGGCTGTACCGAAAATTGATCTTCGGCACGTCGACACCGCTCGACAAGTTCATGGTGGACACCAACTTCGATCACAGGCCTGACGTGAAGACGGTCTACGGTGCGCCGGGAGATGTGCCGCTCGTGGGCAACATCAGTCCCGGTGGTAAGAGCAGCTTCATCGTGTATCGGAACGGGCTTTGGAACATCGACACCAATCGCGACGGCAAGACCGACAATGTCGTTGCCTTCGGCGGCGCTGCCAGGCGACATTCCGCTGACCGCCAATTTCTCCGGCCCCGGCCAGCTCGACGACCTTGTCATCTACCGCGCCGGCGCTTGGTACGTTGACCGCAATCTGGACGGCTCGGCCGATCAGGCCTACCTTTTCGGAGGTGTGGCGGGCGACGTTCCATTGGCCGGCGACGTCAACGGCGACGGCATGGCCGATCTGGCCATCTATCGCAACGGTGTCTGGTACATCGACACGAACCGCAACGGGACCGCGGACATGGTCGTGATCTTCGGCGGCATGCCACAGGATGTTCCCGCTCTGTTCGATTGGGACGGCGACGGCAAGGCCGACTTGTGCATTTTCCGGGACGGCGTCTGGTACATCAGCACGAAGCGCGACGGAGTCGCTGACGTCATCTTCGTCTACGGCGCGCATGGAGACGTCCCGCTGGTCGGGCATTTTCACTGAGGCAGCGGCCCGCGGGATTGGCGACGCAACGCCATCCCGCGAGCGACTAATCACAAGGGAAGTGCGCGCGGAAAAGCTGCCCTGCGTCGCACCAGACACGCGCATCCTTCCAGGTAGCGAAGGGGCGGCCCCCTTGCCGGCGTTGACGACAATCGTCTCGTCGTGACCCCGTTCCCGCCGAATTGCCAATCGGACGGCGCCAAAGTACGCTAGCGCAAAAGGCGCCAGGCGAGCGCCAAGCTTTCGTGATGTAGCGCACATCTTGCGCAGTCCGCAGGACGTCCGCGCGAGCTCCGATCCGCATTGCTTCGACAAGAGGTCCTGGAATGCCTATTTCCGATTCCGTCCGCCTCGGGGAAAGTGTCAGTATCCTCCATCCGTCGCTCGTCAACCTCTACGGCTGCACGATCGGCGACGGCACGAAGATCGGCGCGTTCGTCGAGATCCAGAAGAACGCGGTCGATCGGCGGCCGCTGCAAGATCTCGTCGCACACCTTCATCTGCGAAGGCGTGACGATCGAGGACGAGGTCTTCGTCGGCCACGGCGTGATGTTCACCAACGATCGCTATCCGCGCGCGACCAACCGCGGACGGATCGCTGCAGACCGAAGCCGACTGGACGGTCGAGCCGACGCGCGTCAGAGCGCGCGGCGTCGATCGGCTCCAACGCCACGATCATCTGTCGGCGTGACGATCGGCGAAGGCGCGCTCGTCGGCGCGGGCGCGGTCGTGACCAAGGACGTGCCGGACTATGCGATCGTCGCGGGCGTGCCGGCGCGCGTGATCGGTGATGCGCGCGTGCGCCGTGATCGCCGTCCGGCAGCTCGCTGCGCCGGCGGCTGATTCCAGCGACTGACAAGCAGGATGCAATGATCGAATCGGCGTGATCGGCTACGGCTACTGGGGGCCGAACCTGGTCCGCAACTTCGCCGGAGACGCCAGGACGCGCCGTCGCGGTCGGTCGCGGACCTCGACGAGGCGAAGCTGGCGGTCGTGCAGCGGCGTCACCCGGACCGTCACGACCACGACCGACTTCCAGCGATCTGCTGCGCGACCCGGCGATCGACGCCATCGCCATCGCGACGCCGTGTCAGCACGCATTTCGAGCTCGGCATGGCGGCGCTCGGGCGGGCAAGCACGTGTGGCTCGAGAAGCCGATGACCGAGACCGCCGCGCAGGCGCGCAAGCTGATCGACGAAGCGGAGCGGCGCAGCGCGACGCTGATCGTCGACCACACGTTCGTCTACACGGGCGCGGTGCGCAAGATGCGGCGAGATCATCGCGAGCGGCGAGCTCGGCCGGCTCTACTACTACGACTCGGTCCGCGTGAACCTCGGCCTGTTCCAGCACGACGTCAACGTGATCTGGGACCTCGCGGTGCACGATCTGTCGATCCTGGACTATCTGCTCGGCGAGCACCCGAGCGCGGTGTCGGCGAGCGGCATCAATCACTTTCCCGGGACGCCGGAGAACCTCGCCTACATCACGCTGTTCTATCGCGTCGCGGACTGATCGCGCACGTCCACGTGAACTGGCTGGCGCCGGTGAAGGTGCGGCAGATCCTGATCGGCGGCAGCAAGAAGATGATCGTCTACGACGACCTCGAGCCGAGCGAGAAGATCAAGGTCTACGACAAGGGCATCAGCTTCACCGACGACCCCGAAGCAGATCCACGAGATGCGCGTCGGCTACCGCACCGGCGACATGTGGGCGCCGCAGCTCGACGTGACCGAGGCGCTGCGCGCCGAGGCGCCGACACTTCGTCGACTGCATCGAGCACGGCACGGCGCCGCAGACCGACGGACGAGCTCGGGCCTGCGGGTCGTCGAGCTGATCGAGGCCGCGACGAGCTCGATGCGCGGCAGGGCGAGACCGTCGATCTGCACGCGTCAATGGAAGAGATCATGATCCCATTCGTCGACCTCAAGGCGCAGTACGCGTCGATCAAGGACGAGGTCGACGCTGCGATCCAGGGCGTGCTCGACAGCTGTCAGTTCATGCTCGGCAGCGAAGTGGCGGCGTTCGAGCGGAGTTCGCCGCGTACTGCGAGACCGAGCCACGGCATCGGCGTCAACTCCGGCACCAGCGCGCTGCACCTCGCGCTGCTCGCCGCCGGCGTCGGTCCGGGCGACGAGGTCATCACCGTGCCGTTCACCTTCGTGCGCGACGGTGGCGGCGATCGGCTACACCGGAGCGCGACCCGGTCTTCGTGGACATCGATCCGCGCACGTTCACGATGGACGTCGCGCACGATCGAGGCGGCCATCACGCCGCGCACGAAGGCGATCGTGCCGGTGCACCTGTACGGCCAGCCGGCCGACATGGACCCGATCCTCGAGATCGCGCGGCGGCACGGCCTCGTCGTCATCGAAGACGCGGGCCAGGCGCATGGCGCCGAATACAAGGGACGCCGCGCCGGCAGCCTCGGCGACATGGGCTGCTTCAGCTTCTACCCGGGCAAGAACCTCGGGGCGTACGGCGAAGGCGGCGCATCGTCGACGACAGACGACGCCGATTACGCGCGCACGATCCGCATGCTGCGCGACTGGGGCGCCGAGCAGAAGTACCACCACGTCCTGAAGGGCTTCAACTACCGGATGGAGGGGATCCAGGGCGCGGTGCTGCGCGTCAAGCTGCGTCACCTCGAGGCGTGGACCGAGGCGCGTCGCGCGGCGGCGGCGCCGCTACGACCGACTCTGCTCGCGGGCACGGCGTGTCCGACGCCGAGGCAGATCGCCGTACGCGCGGCACGTCTATCACGTCTACGCGATCCGCACGCCCGATCGGCGCCAGATCTGGCAGGATGCGCTCGACGCGCAAGGGATCCAGACGGGCATCCACTATCCGATTCCGGTGCACCTGCTGCCTGCGTTCGCCGATCTCGGCTACCGCGCCGGACAGTTTCCGCATTCGGAGCGGGCCGCGAACGAAGTGCTGTCGCTGCCGATGTTCGCCGAGCTGACCGAAGCGCAAAGCATCGAAGTCAGTCGCGCGATCACCGAATTGGCCGCCAACCAAGGGGCGACGAAAAGCGCGGCTGGCGTCTACTAGCCAGTTCGTCGGGCGTCGCACGACGAAGCTCAACGGACTTCGTCTGCTGGATTGCTGAGGCAGTCGAGCGGCACGGCGCTTGGCGTGATCGCCAGTGGGGGGCCTTGTGCATGTCTCGGAACGCGAAGGGCCCGAGCAGGAGGCCGCGTTCCATGCCGCGGCATCCCCGCCCCGGAAAACGACAAGGCCGACAGTGTCGCCGTCGGCCTCGGGAATTTGGTGGAGACGAGGAGGATCGAACTCCCGACCTTCGCATTGCGAACGCGACGCTCTCCCAGCTGAGCTACGTCCCCACGAGGGACGGAATTATAGCCGCCGGCCCCCCTGCCCGTAAACTGCCGGGCACGCGACGAACGGAGGTGGAAATCGGGCAGGTCGACGCCATCTAGGCGATTCGCCGCCGGCCCACGCCACGCCATGACTCACCTGATCGAACTCGTCCAGCAGTACGGAGTCGCGCTCGCGTTCGTGAACGTCCTGTTGCTGCAGGCAGGATTGCCGGTGCCCGCCTACCCGACGCTGATCGTCACGGGCGCGCTTGCCGCGCGGAGCCCGTACACACTTGCTGAGCTCCTCGCGGCGGCCGTGGTGGCGTCCACGCTCGGTAACCTCGCCTGGTATTTCGCGGGGCGAAGGCTCGGCGGTCGCGTCTTGAAGACGCTCTGCCAGGTTTCGCTGTCCCCCGATTCGTGCGTGCGGCAGACGGAATCGATCTTCGAGCGTTTCGGCGCACCGTCACTGATGTTCGCCAAGTTCGTGCCGGGATTTGCCTCGGTTGCGACGGCGATGGCAGGGGTCGTCCGCATTCCGCTCTGGCGCTTCGTGCTGTTCGACGCCATCGGTGCGGCGTTATGGGCCGGCGCGGCCATCACGCTGGGGTTCGTGTTCAGGGACGCGGTCAATCAGGTGCTCGACGTGCTCGCGGCGCTGGGTCGTATCGGGGTTGTGTTGCTCGTCGTGGCGTTCATCGCCTTCATCGTCATGAAATACGTGCAGCGGCAGCGCTTCATCCGGCAGCTCAGGATGGACCGGCTCTCCGTGGATGAGCTCAAGGGATTGCTTTCGTCGGGCGAGCCGACGACGGTAATCGACGTGCGTTCGAAGCTCGCGCAGTCGGTCACCGGGCGCATTCCCGGAGCGATCACCGTCGATGCGACGAACCTGCGCGTCGAGCTGCTTCCGATCGAGCCCACGAGCGAAGTCGTCGTCTATTGCGCATGCCCGAACGAGGCCACGGCCGTCAAGGTCGCGCAGGCACTGGTGCGGCACGGCTTCAAGCGCGTGCGGCCACTCACGGGTGGCATCGACGCATGGATCGAGGCAGGACACGAGGTCGAGCACTGAGAGCCCGAAGGCGGTGACTGGTACACTCGGCGCTGTCGCGAAAGGACCCACGCCATGACGCTCGAACCGATCGACACCACCGCCGCGCCGAAGGCGATCGGCCCCTATTCGCAGGCGATCCGAGCCGGCAACACGGTCTACCTGTCCGGCCAGATCGGCCTCGATCCCGCGACAGGACAGCTCGTCGACGGCACCGAAGCCCAGGCGAAGCGCGTGTTCGCCAACCTCAAGGCCGTGGCGGAGGCTGCGGGCGGCAACCTCGGGCAAATCGTGAAGCTTTCGATCCTCCTCGTGGATCTCGGCGACTTCGCGAAAGTGAACGACATCATGGCGGCGCACTTCACGCCGCCGTATCCGGCCCGCGCCACCTACCAGGTCGCGGGCCTGCCGCGCGGCGCGCGCATCGAAGTCGACGCCGTCCTCGTGCTCGGGGGCGCGTAGCCCGCGTGGCAACCCCGCGCGCGAGGCCGGGCGCGGCTCTCGCCGACAAGCTCGCGCGACTCGGGATAGCGCGCGAGGAGGACCTGGTCCTCCATCTGCCGCTGCGCTACGAGGATCACACGCGGCTCGTGCCGCTCGCGGCGCTTGCGCCCGGTTCCGAGCAGCAGGCCGAGGGTACGGTCGTCCGGACCGAGATCCAGTATCGCCCGCGGCGCCAGCTCGTCTCGGTACTCGAGGACGGCGGCGACGATTTCGGCGGCCGCGCGCAGCTCGTGCTGCGCTTCTTCCACTTCTATCCGAGCCAGCAGAAGGCACTGGCGCCGGGCCGTCGGGTACGCGTATTCGGGGAAGTGCGCGACGGGCACTTTGGTCGCGAGCTGGTCCACCCGCAGTTTGCCATCGTCGCGCCGGGCGCGCCGCTACCCGATCGCCTGACGCCTGTCTATCCGACAACGGCGGGCTTGGGCCAGGAGACGCTGCGCAAGGTCGTCGCGCGTGCACTCTCCGCGCACCCCGCCTCCCTCGGCGATACGCTACCCGAGCGCCTGATCGCGCGCCGCCATCTCTGGAAGTTCGGCGACGCGCTCCTGTTCCTGCACGCGCCGCCGCCGCGCCTGTCGCCGCTCACGCAGCGCGCGCTCGAGGCGCGCACCCATCCCGCATGGACGCGCCTCAAGTATGACGAGCTGCTCGCCCAGCAGCTGTCGATGAAGGCGCATCGCAAGGCGCGTGCGGCGAAGCGCGCACCCGTGCTGACCGGCACCCGGGCATTGACGGATGCGCTGCTCGCACGCGTGCCGTTCAAGCTCACGCGGGCGCAGGAGCGCGTATGGCGCGAGATCGCGCACGATTTGAAGCGCGCGACGCCGATGCAGCGGCTCTTGCAGGGCGATGTCGGCAGCGGCAAGACGATCGTCGCCGCGCTGGCCGCGCTGCAGGTGATCGAGAGCGGGCGCCAGGTCGCGCTGATGGCGCCGACCGAAATTCTGGCCGAGCAGCATTTCCGCAAGCTCGCGCATTGGCTCGCGGAGCTGCCCGTCGAGATCGCCTGGCTCACCGGTGGACTTCCGGCGAAAGCGCGGCGCAAGGCGCTCGAGGCGATCGGCAGCGGTCACGCGATGCTCGCCATCGGCACGCATGCGCTCTTCGAGGACGAGGTCGCGTTGCCGAAGCTCGGGCTCGCGATCGTCGACGAGCAACATCGCTTCGGCGTCGCGCAGCGACTGCGTCTCCGCGGCAAGGCGCTCGGCGAAGCGCACCAGCTGATGATGAGCGCGACGCCGATCCCCCGCACGCTCGCGATGACGTTCTACGCCGACCTCGACGTGTCGATGCTGGACGAGATGCCGCCCGGGCGCACGCCGGTCACGACGCATCTCGTGAACAACAAGCGCCGCCCGGAGATCATCGAGCGCATCGGCGCGGCGTGCCGGCAGGGGCGGCAGGCCTACTGGGTGTGTCCGCTGATCGAGGAATCGGAGAAGCTCGAGCTGCAGACCGCGGTGGCGCTGCACGCCGAGCTGAGCGCCGTTCTGCCAGGAGTCACCGTAGGGTTGCTGCACGGCCGGATGAAGGCCGACGAGAAGTCCGCTACGATGGATCGCTTTGTTGCGGGCGAGATCGCCGTGCTCGTCGCGACGACGGTGATCGAGGTCGGCGTCGACGTACCGAACGCGTCCCTGATGGCGATCGAGCACGCGGAGCGCTTCGGGCTCGCACAGCTCCACCAGCTGCGCGGACGCGTCGGACGGGGAGCGGCCGAAAGCACGTGCTACCTGCTGTTCGAGGAGCCGCTGACCGACATGGCGAAGGCGCGGCTCAAGGTGATCTACGAAACAAACGACGGCTTCGAGATCGCGCGGTCCGATCTCGTGATTCGCGGACCCGGCGAATTCCTGGGGGCGCGCCAATCGGGGGTGCCGCTCCTGCGCTTCGCCGATCTCGAGCGCGACGCGGCGCTGATCGAGCAGGCGCGCGACGATGCGGAGGTGCTGCTGGAAAAAGAACCGGCCGCTGCGGCCGCGCATCTTGCGCGCTGGCTTGGCGGCCGGGAGGAATTCATCCGCGCCTAGCGGCGCGAGCGCGTCTCTAGATTGTGAGACGGCGCCAGTGGTGCTCCTCGACACGCCGGCAGACCGCGTGCCACGCAGCGGCGCCCAGGTTCTCGACGCTCACGTGCGTCGCCCGGAACGAGCGCGGATGGAGTCGCTGCTCCAACGAGAGGTTTGCGATCTCCGCGCATTCGGTCCACAGCTCGTCGCAGCCGGTGACGAGCAAAAGCGCGCCGCGGGAGGCCGCCCCCGCGGCCAGCGCGAGCATCTCGTGGCGGCTCGGCAGTCGGAGCCGTTCATCGAACTCGTCGCAGGCCCATGGCGTCAGCGGCAGCGCCGCGACGCTGTTCGCCACGTGCTGCGCGCCAAAGGCTTCGATCAGGCCCGCGAGGCGCGCGTTCCACAACGAGCGGAGCGTGGCGGATGCGTGGGGGTGCAAGCCCGAGAGCGGCCAGCCGCGGTGAACCGATTGCGCGTCCCTGCGCGTGGCCGACATCTCGCAGACGGGAGTCCCGACCAGCAGCACGAGGGGCGCGCGGGCGAGGTCGCCGTCATAGGGCAGCGGCCCGAGCTCCTCCCGCAGGCGGAGCGGCGCGCAAACCTTCGCGTTGTGGGCGGCGATCGCTTCAGCGTCGGCGCGCGCGATCGTTTCGGCAAGCTCGCGTCTTCGAATGGAGGTCGACATGATTGCAAAAGGCCGCGCGCCGCCACCGGGACAGACATTAACGGTGGCGGCGGCGGAAAAGAGGAACTACAGAACGCGCCACTACTCGTTACCGCTACTTATAGAGTAGTGACTATAGTATACCGATACCTAATCAAGTAATCAAGGTATACTGGATATGTAACGACTCTTGGGGGGGAGCCATGAGCGTCGTGGTACGCGGCAAGCGGCGGCCGGTGCGACCGGACTCGCTTCACGTCCTGCGCGGGCAGGACACGCGGCGCCGGATCCTCGACGCGGCGCGCGCTCGCGTCCTCGCGGGGGGCTTCGAGTCGCTGCGCCTGGATGACCTTGCCCGTGATGTGGGTGTCACCAAGGCGGCCATCGTCAAGAGCGTCGGCGGCAAGGCGTCGATCCTTCTCACGCTGGGCGAGCAGGACCGCCCATCGCGGCTCGATGCCATCCGGGGTGCGACGAAACTGCGCACAGGGCTCCGGCGCCGGATAGGCGACGTCGTGTCGCGCCTCTACGCGCTCGATCTCCCCCGGATGAACCTCGTGCAGGCCTACGTCGGATACCTTTGGTTCTGGACCGGCGCCGACCACGACCGGGCCCAGGGGCACCTCGACCAGACGCTCGAGATCCTGGCTGACTTCATGCGCTCGGCGGCGGGGCCGAACGAGACCGCGGAGCGCATCGAGACGCTTGCGCTGCGCATGATGGCCGGCTATGTCATCGGCCTGCGGGACCTGCAGTACGGTCGCTCCGACATCGCCAAGGCGACTCGACTCGTCGTCGATTTCGTGGCTGACTGAAAAATCAAGGCCTTGCCAGTCACGACCTGGCGACTGGGCTAAAATGCGCCGAGCCAACCCGGCGACGTTTCACGCATGTCCCTTTACGCCCTCGGCCTGAATCACGCGACCGCGCCGCTCGACGTGCGCGAACGGGTCGCCTTCGCGCCCGAAGGTCTCGGTCACGCGCTGCGCGACCTCCTCGCCCGCCCCGCGGTCAAGGAAGCGGCGATTCTGTCGACGTGTAACCGTACCGAGCTCTACGTCCATGGCCCGGAGCCGCGGCCTGTGGTCGAGTGGCTCGAGGAGTTCCATCGAGTGCCGCGGGATTCCCTCTCGCCGTACCTCTACACATTGCCGCGCGAACAAGCGGTGACCCACGCGTTCCGTGTCGCCTCGGGCCTCGATTCGATGGTGCTGGGCGAGCCGCAGATCCTGGGCCAGATGAAGCAGGCCGTCCGCCACGCCGAAGCCGCAGGCACGTTGGGGCTCGTGCTGAACCGGTTGTTCCAGCGGACGTTCGCCGTGGCAAAGGATGTCCGCGCCCAGACCGAGATCGGCAGCGCGTCGATCTCGATGGCGGCGGCCTCGGTGAAGCTGGCCGAGCGCATCTTCCCATCGATCGCCGAGCAGCGGATCCTGCTCATCGGCGCGGGGGAAATGATCGATCTCACGGCAACGCACTTCGCCGCGCGCAATCCCCGGGCGATCACGATCGCCAACCGGACGCTCGAACGTGGCCGGGAGCTCGCGGCGCGCTTTGCCGCCGAGGCGATCACGTTGAATGAGATGCCGGAGCGGCTGGCGCAGTTCGACATCATCGTGACGTGTACTGCGAGCACGCTGCCGATCCTGGGCAAGGGTCTGCTCGAGCGCGTGGTCAAGGCGCGCAAGCATGCGCCGATCTTCATTGTCGACCTCGCAGTCCCGCGCGATGTCGAACCCGAGGCCGCGAACCTCAACGACGTGTTCCTCTATACGGTCGACGACCTGTCCACGATCGTCCAGGGCAATCTGCAGATCCGCCAGGAGGCGGTCGCACAGGCCGAGGCGATGATCGCGGCGCAGGCCGAGAGCTTCCTCCGCTGGCTCGAGGGCCGTAGCGTGGTACCGACGATAACCGCGTTGCACGGTCACCACGACCAGCTGCGCGCGGCCGAGCTCGAGCGGGCGCGGCGGCTGCTCGCGCATGGGACTCCGCCGGAGCAGGTGCTGGACGCGCTGGCGCGCGGCCTCACCAACAAGTTCCTGCACGGGCCGACGCAGGCGCTGAACCAGGCGGGAGACGCGGAGCGCGCGGAGCTGGTCGCGATGCTCGAGCGCATCTACCGCCTGCCCGACAACGGGCATTAGCTTGCGCTCGTCGTCCCCGCGCAGGCGGGGACCCAGTGTCGTTCCTCACCGACGAACGACACTGGATTCCCGTCTCCGCGGGAATGACGGCGCCGATGCGACCCGCCTTTACCGATGAAAGCTTCGTTGCACACGAAACTCGGCCAGCTCGCGCTGCGCCTCGCGGAGCTCGATGCGACGCTCGCGGCGCCCGACGCCGCACGCAACCTCGACCGCTATCGCGCGCTGACGAAAGAGCACGCGGAGATCGCGCCGGTCGTCGCGCGCTTTCAGGAGTACAAGGCCGCCGAGCGCGATGCGGGCGCCGCCGACGAGCTCGCACAGGACCCTGCGATGCGCGCGTTCGCAGACGAGGAGCGGACGGTCGCGCGGGACAAGATGACCGCGCTCGCCGCCGACCTGCAGCGGATGCTGCTGCCCAAGGATCCGAATGACGAGCGCAACGTCTTCCTCGAAATCCGCGCAGGCACCGGCGGCGACGAGTCGGCACTGTTCGCGGGCGATCTCTTCCGGATGTACACGCGCTACGCCGAGCGCAACCGCTGGCAGGTCGAGCTCGTGTCGGCATCGCCCTCCGAGCTCGGCGGCTACAAGGAGGTGATCGCGCGCGTCGTCGGGACAGGCGCCTATTCGAAGCTCAAGTTCGAATCGGGCGGCCACCGCGTGCAGCGAGTGCCGGAGACGGAAGCGCAGGGACGGATCCACACGTCCGCATGCACCGTGGCCGTGCTGCCCGAAGCCGATCCCATCGCCGATATCACGATCAATCCGGCGGAGATCCGCATCGATACGTTCCGCTCATCGGGCGCCGGGGGTCAGCACGTCAACAAGACGGACTCCGCCGTGCGCGTAACGCATCTTCCGACGGGCATTGTCGTCGAATGCCAGGACGACCGGTCCCAGCACCGGAATCGGGCGCAGGCGATGGCGGTGCTCGCCTCGCGCCTGCTCGACCGCGAGCGCAGCGAGCGGCAGACGAAGGAAGCCGCGCATCGGAAGAGCCTGATCGGCTCGGGCGACCGCAGCGAACGGATCCGCACGTACAACTTCCCGCAAGGGCGGGTGACCGACCACCGGATCAACCTCACGCTCTACAAGATCGACGCGATCATGGACGGCGATCTCTCGGAGCTCGTGGCCGCGCTCGCGCAGGAACATCAGGCCGAGCAGCTCGCGGCGCTCGCGCCCGAGCCATGACCAAGACGCCGGCGCCGTGGCTCGTCACGCTGCGGCTCGAGCTGCGCGAGTTCGTCGCATCCGACCGGGACGATATCTGGCGCCTCGACCAGGATCCCGCCGTCATGCGCTATATCAATGGCGGCAAGCCGACCCCGCGCGCCGATGTCGCGGCGCGGATGCGGATCATCCCTCGCATCTACCGGCTCTATCCCGGCCTCGGCACGTGGCGCGCCGCTCGGCGCGACACGGGCGCGTACATCGGCTGGTTCACGCTCAAGTACATTCCGGACACGGTCGTCGTCGAGATCGGGTACCGCCTGCTGCGCAACGCATGGGACCAGGGTTTCGCGACCGAGGGCGCCACCGAGCTTGTCCGCTACGGGTTCGACGACCTGGGATTGCACCGGATCATCGGCATTACGCATCGCCATAACGCGGCGTCACAGCGAGTGCTGCAGAAGGCCGGACTCCGCCCCGACGGCTGGGGCCGGTACTATGGGCAGCGGTTGCGGGTGTTCGCGGCGAAGAATCCGAATCCGTGACCGATGCGCCTACTGTCGGCCGCGCGCTTGCGAACGCCGGCCTCGTGCCGCTCGACGCGCAGGTGCTGCTCGCTCACGTGCTTGGACGCGACCGCGCGTGGCTCGCTGCGCACCGGACCGATTTGGTTTCGCGCGAGTCCGCCGCCGCATTCTTCGCCCTCGCGAAGCGGCGGCGAGAAGGCGAGCCCGTTGCGTACCTGACCGGTGTGCGCGAGTTCTGGGGCCTGTCGCTCACCGTTTCGCCTGCGGTGCTGATCCCGCGTCCCGAGACGGAGACCCTGGTCGAGGTCGCACTCGAGCGGCTGCCGAAGGATCGTGACGTTGCCATCCTTGATCTAGGCACCGGCAGCGGCGCGATTGCCCTTGCGCTCGCGCACGAGCGGCCGCGAGCCCGCGTGCTGGCGACGGACACGTCGACGGAAGCGCTCGCGGTCGCCGAAGCCAACGCGCGGCGGCTGGACTTCGCGAACGTCGAGTTCCTGAAGGCAACCTGGTATGACGGCCTGGCGGACGGCCGCTTCGACCTGATCGCCGCGAATCCGCCGTATGTCGAGATCGACGACCCGCATCTCGCTGCCGGCGACGTGCGCTTCGAACCCCGGTCGGCGCTCGTTCCCGCGGGTGACGGCCTGGCAGCGCTCCGCGTGATCGTCGGCGGTGCGTGCGCGCATCTCGTGTCCGGCGGCACGCTCGTCGTCGAGCACGGTTACGATCAGGCCGACACCGTGCTCGCGCTGTTCGCCGGAGCGGGATTGACCGAGATCACCGCCGCGCGCGATCTCGCGGGAATTCCGCGGGTTGTGACCGGCCGTGCACCTGCCTGACGCTCAGCGGAGCGACGGCGGCAGGGCGACGCCGAGCTTCACCCCCCAAGGTTCGAGCGCCGGCATGATCGCGGGGTAGAGCGCGACGCCGTTCGCACGCTGCTCGCGCCGGCGCTTGAGCCCCGCTTCGCCCGGCAGGCGCACGCGATCGGTGCCGGTACGCGGTCTCGAGGCGTGTGCGGCGCGCACCAGATGATCCATCTGCCGCCGGAAGGCCTCGAGCCCGCCGAATGCTTCGGGATCGAGCACCTGGACGAAGACGGTGCCGCCCCAGCCTTCCGGCGGATCGGCGCGGCCCAAGCCTGCGAGCCCCGCCGTCAGCGCTTCGACGATGAGCGCGAGTCCGAAGCCCTTGTAGCCGGCGTCGAGGCCGCCCAACGGCAACAGCGCGCCCTTGGGGTCGCTCGCGAGCACCCGCGGATCGTCGGTCGCGTTGCCGTCGCAGTCGACGAGCCATGGGCCGGGGAGCCGGCGACCCGCCGCGCGCTCCTGGTTCGCGAAGCCCATGCTGGTGATCGACGTCGAAACGTCGACGAGGACGGGGTCGCCCGACGTCGGCAGTCCCGCGGCGATTGGATTGGGGGTGACGATCGGCGTGACGCCCCCGTGCGGAACGACGGCCGCGAGCAGCGGATCGGAGCTCTGCACCAGCGCGAGGAGCCCGCGCTCGGTCGCACGAATGAGGTACGCGGCGAGGCACGCGATGTGGTGCGAGCGGCGAACGACGACCGTGCCGGTGCCATGTGCATCCGCCATCGCGGCCGCCGCGTCGAGCGCGCGCAGCGTGAGCCACGGCCCCGGCAGCCGACACCCGTCCCAGGTCTGTGCGGCGGCCCGTTCGTTAACGACTTCCGGCGACCCGGACTTCGCCATCGTCCCCTGCTCGATCTCTTTCAGGTACGGCGCGAGCAGCGCGAGCCCATGCGTCGTGTGGCCAAGGAGGTCCGCCTCGACCAGGATGTCTGCCACGTCGGTTGCAATGTCGTCGCGCACGCCGGCCTGGACGAGCAGCGCATGCGCGAAAGCCGTGAGCGCGGCGGCGGAAAAGCGGGGTCCGGGCGGGGTCATGGCGCGGTGAGGTTGAAGACGAACCTCGCAGCGGTTGACGCGGCCACGCGATTCTCCGACGATTCTACCCAAACGCGCGGCGGCGTCGCCACGCATCGCGCCGCCCTCCCGCTCCCACGTGCTGCCCTCCTCGCTGACCGTCAGCGTCGTCACTTTCCGGCCGGATACCGCGCTGCTCGAGCGATGCCTACGCAAGCTCGCGCTCGCGATTGCCGCCGCGCGCGAGGACGGCTGCGTGAAGAGTGTGGCGGTCGCACTGATCGACAACAGCGAGGATCGCACCGTCGCCGACGAAGTGATCCGCCTGGGCAAGGCGCGGTTCGCCGATTCCGGCATCCAGGTGACGTACCTGCACGGCCACCTCAACATCGGCTACGGCATCGCGCACAACCTGATGCTGCACGGCACGGGCGCCGACTATCAGCTCGTGCTCAATCCCGACGTCGAGGTTGCGAGCGACGCGCTCGCGAACGCGGTCCGGTGGCTCGATGCCCATCCGGACGTCGGCGTCGCCGCGCCGGCGGTCACCCGAGGGGACGACGGTATGCCGGACTACCTGTGCAAGCGCTACCCGGCGGTGTTCGACCTGTTCCTGCGTGGTTTCGCGCCTTCGTTCGTGCAGCGACTCTTCCGCAAGCGCCTCAACCGCTACGAGCTCCGTGACTATATCGATCCCGCAAGCGAAAAACCGGTGCTCGGCGTGCCGGTGATGTCGGGAGCGTGCATGCTGATCCGGCGCAAGGCCATCGACACGACCGGCGGTTTCGATCCCAAGTACTTCCTCTACTTCGAGGACTTCGACTGGAGCGTGCGCTTGAACAAGGTCACGCAGACCGTATACCTGCCCTCGTTCAAGGTCGTGCACCACGGCGGGCACGCCGCGCGCAAGGGCCTCCAGCACATCTACTGGTTCGTGAAGAGCGGCTTTCGCTTCTATCGCAAGCACGGGTGGCGATGGTTCTGAGCGACGGCCTGGTCGTCGTGACCGGCGCAGGTGGCTTCGTCGGCCGCGCGCTGATCGCGCATTTCCGCGAAACCCGGCGCCCGTTCCGGGCTGCGGTGCGCAGGTGGACAGAGGCGACGCCATCTCCAGACGAGTTCCGCATCGTGCGCGATCTGGCGACGGCCGCGGACGCCGAGCTCGCCGGACTCCTCGAAGGTGCCAGCGCCGTCGTTCACCTCGCGGCGCGTGCACATGTGATGCGGGAGACGCTCGCCGATCCCGCGGCGGCGTATCGGGCGGGCAACGTTGTCGCGACGGTGCGCCTCGCCCAGGCTGCGGTACGCGCCGGCGCGTCGCGTTTCGTCTTCGCGAGCACGGTCAAGGTCAACGGCGAATCGACTGCGCCGGGCCGACCCTTCCACCCGGACGATCCGCCGGCACCGCAGGACGCGTACGCGCGAAGCAAGCTCGACGCGGAGCGCGAGCTCGGCCGCATCTGTGCAGGGACTTCTCTCGCACCGGTCATCCTGCGCCTGCCGCTGGTCTACGGTCCCGGCGTGGCCGGAAACTTCCTCGCGCTCGAAGACGAGATCGCGCGCGGGCACGCGCTGCCGCTCGGTGCGATCAGGAACCGGCGCAGCGTGCTCGGCACCGGCAACCTGGTCGACGCGATCGACGCGGCGCTCGATGCATCGCTCCCACCGCGAGGCGTGCATTTCGTTGCCGACGAAGAGAGCATCGGCGTGCCCGATCTCGTGCGCGCGATCGCCGCCTCGCTGGGCGTCGAGGCGCGCTTGCGCGCGGTCCCGGTGCCGCTCCTCCGGATTGCCGGCACGCTGTCTGGCCGCCGTGCGACGGTCGATCGCCTCGCGGAGTCGCTCGAGGTCGATCCCGCGACGTTCATCGAGGCCACCGGCTGGAAGCCGCGGCACTCGCTCGCGCAGGGTCTCGCGGCGACGGCGCGGTGGTGGCGCTTGCGACATGCGATCTGAAGACGGAACGACAGGCGCCGCTATAATCGAAGTCTCTCCACTTGGGAAGCGAGCATGAGCGCACGCTCCTCCGGCCGGCGCGCCGACGAGCTCCGCCCGCTGCGGATCACCCGCCGCTACACTCGGCATGCCGAAGGCTCGGTGCTGATCGAGGCGGGCCACACGAAGGTCGTCTGCACCGCGAGTGTCGAGGAGGGCGTGCCGGCGTTCCTCAAGGGCAAGGGCCAGGGCTGGCTTACCGCCGAATATGGAATGCTGCCGCGCGCGACGAACACGAGGACGCGGCGCGAGGCGGCGGACGGCAGGCAGTCGGGACGCACGCAGGAGATCCAGCGGCTGATTGGTCGCAGCCTGCGCGCGGTGACCCATCTCGCGCGGTTGGGCGAACGGACGATCAAGATCGACTGCGACGTTCTGCAGGCGGACGGCGGCACGCGCTGCGCGTCGATCACCGGCGCGTGCGTCGCGCTGCACGACGCGGTCGCGTGGTGCAAGGCGAAGGGCCTCGTGAACGGGGACCCCGTGGTCGATCTCGTCGCCGCGGTGTCGGTCGGCGTCGTCGAGGGCGTGCCGCTCCTCGACCTCGACTACGCCGAGGATTCCGGCTGCGACACCGACATGAACGTCGTGATGACCGGCGCGGGCGGCTTCGTGGAGCTGCAGGGCACGGCCGAGGGCGCGCCGTTCACGCGTCCCGAAATGGAAGCGCTCGTCGCCCTTGCCGAACGCGGCATTCGCGACCTCATTTCCACCCAGCGCGCGGCGCTGGCGAGCTAGGGCGGCTGGAGCGACGGCGGCGGGATGGCGATCGCGCGCCTGGTCCTCGCGTCGAACAACGACGGCAAGCTGCGCGAGTTCCGCCGGCTCCTCTCGCCGCTTGGCATCGACGTCGTAGCGCAGACGGAGCTCGGAATCGCCGAAGCGGATGAGCCGCACGCGACGTTCGTCGAGAATGCGCTCGAGAAGGCGCGTCACGCCAGCCGCGCGGCCAGACTGCCCGCACTGGCTGACGATTCGGGGTTGTGTGTCGACGCGCTCGATGGGGCGCCCGGCGTGCAGAGTGCCCGCTACGCAGGGGAGCCGCGGTCGGATGCTCGAAACAACGCGAAGCTGATCGCAGCACTCGCAGGCGTTGTCGATCGGCGCGCCCGCTACGCGTGCGTGCTTGCGCTCGTCCGCCATGCCGGCGATCCCGAGCCGATCATCGCGCAGGGCGACTGGCACGGCACGATCGTCGACGCGCCGCGCGGGACGGGCGGATTCGGCTATGACCCGCATTTCCTCGACCCCGGGACCGGCCTGACCGGCGCGGAGCTGCCGCTCGAGAAGAAGAACGAGCTGTCGCACCGCGGCAAGGCGATGCGCGCGCTGATCGCGCAGCTTGCGACAGAGCGAGGCACGCGATGACGGAAACGCCCGTGGCGCGCATCGAGGTCGCGCCGACGCGACCTCGCTTCGCCGCGCTGCCGCCGCTGTCCTTGTACGTGCATCTCCCGTGGTGCGTGCGCAAGTGCCCCTATTGCGACTTCAACTCGCATGAGGCGAAGGGCGACGTGCCGGAGGATCGCTACGTCGATGCACTGCTGACCGACCTCGAGCTCGCGTTGCCGTCGGTCTGGGGGCGGCGGATCTTCTCGGTGTTCATCGGCGGTGGGACACCGAGCCTGTTCCGCCCGGCGTCGATCGACCGCCTGCTGTCGGGCATCCGCGCGCGCATGCCGGTGGCTCCCGATGCGGAGATCACGCTGGAAGCCAACCCCGGTACATTCGAACGCGAGAAATTCGCGGGCTTCCGCGCGGCGGGCGTCAACCGGCTTTCGCTCGGCGTTCAGAGCTTCAATCCCGAACACCTGCGTGCGCTGGGCCGCATTCACGACGAGAACGAGGCGCGCGCCGCCGCGGAATCGGCGCTCAGCATCTTCGGCAATGTCAATCTGGATCTCATGTACGCGCTGCCGCGGCAGACGGTCGACGAGGCGCGCGCGGATGCAGCCACGGCGATCTCGTTCTCGCCGCCGCACCTGTCGTTCTATCAGCTCACGCTCGAACCTAATACGCCGTTCCATCGGCATCCGCCGGAGGTGCCGGACGAGGACGCGGCCGCCGACATCGAGAACGCTGTGCAAGCGACGCTCGCCGACGCCGGCTACATGCACTACGAGACGTCCGCGCACGCGCGCGCCGGCTACGAGTGCCGGCACAACCTCAACTATTGGCGCTTCGGCGATTATCTCGGCATTGGTGCCGGCGCGCATTCGAAGTTGTCGCTTCCCGATCGCATCATCCGGCAGGTCCGATACCGGCAACCGAAGCAATACCTGGAGCGGGTCGCGGCCGGCGCGCCGTTGATGGACAATGCCGAAGTCTCCCGCGACGACATCGGCTTCGAGTTCATGCTGAACGCGCTGCGCCTGACGAGCGGTGTACCGGCCACGCTCTTCGCCGAGCGAACGGGATTTCCGCTCGCGATCGTCGCCCGCGGCCTCGAGGCCGCCACCGTGCGAGGATTGATCGATGCGGACCCCACGGTGATCCGGCCGACGGCGCTTGGCCGGAGGTTCCTGAACAGGCTGCAGGGGTCGTTCCTGCCGGAGCGCCCGACGGCGGTGGCGCCGCTCACGCGGCTCGATCCGGTGCGCGACGGACACTAGGCACCGGGAATGACCGACCGGCTCGCCTCGACGCTGCGCTTGACCGACGCGGTCAGTGCGATCGCTGTGAACGAGTTGACCGCGCGCGAGCTGGCGGAGGCACATCTCGCGCGCATTGCCGCCACGGACGCCGTCATCCAGGCGTGGGCGCACCTCGATCCCGTGCACGTGCGCGCGGAAGCCGAGCGCTGCGACGCTGCCGCGCGGACCGCCCGAGGTCAGCTCGCCGGCGTTGGCGTTGGCGTCAAGGACATCCTCGCAACGTCGGATCACCCGACCGAGAATGGCTCTCCGATCTTCGCGGGAGAGCGACCGGCGCGGGATGCGAAGAGCGTGGCTCGATTGCGCCGCGCAGGCGGGTACGTCTTCGGCAAGACGGTGACGACAGAGTTTGCATACTATTATCCGGGCAACACCCGGAATCCGTGGAACCCTTCGCACATGCCCGGTGGCTCATCGTCGGGGTCCGCCGCCGCGGTGGCCGCGGGGCACGTCCTCTGCGCGATGGGCACACAGACCAACGGCTCGGTGATCCGTCCGGCTGCGTTTTGCGGCGTCGTGGGGTTCAAGCCGACCAAGGACTCGATTCCCTGGACGGGTGCGTTCGTCTTCAGCCCCTCACTTGATCAGGTCGGAACATTCGCGCGCGACGTCGCCGGTGCGGGACTGCTCGCGAGCGTGCTCGCCGATGCGGGACGTGTCGCCGCCGCGCCGCCGTCGCTCGAACGGCCGCCGCGCCTTGCTTACCTTGCAGGCTTTCCGTGGACTACGATCGAGCGCGACGCCGCCGACGCCCTGGACGCCGCCGTCCAGAAGTTGCAGCACGCCGGTGCCGAAGTCGCTCTGGTCGAATTTCCCGCGCAGTGGCGTGACGCCCAGCTCGTCCACGGGACGATCATTCTGCACGAGGCTGCCGCGGTCCTGGGCGAGCTCCAGCAGCGCGAGCGCGGCAGGATGTCCACAGTACTCAACGCCGCGCTCGACGAAGGCGCCGCGACCTCGCGCACGAACTACGAGGTGGCGCGCCGGCGCCGCGACGAGGCGATCGCCGCGTTTACCCTATGGCTCGATGGCTTTGACGCCGTGCTCTCGCCGCCCGCGCGAGGTCCGGCACCCGCGGGTCTCGCCTCGACCGGCGATCCCGCGTGCTGCACGCTATGGACGCTGCTCGGCTTTCCCGCGATCTCGATCCCGATCGGCTGCGCGCCAAACGGCTTGCCATTGGGGCTGCAGCTTGCGGCGCCGCTCGGGGCCGACGACCGTTTGCTCGCAGTCGCCGCCTGGTGCGAAGCGCGCCTCCCGTTTACGCCGCTGCCATGAAGCGCGCGAAAAAGCACGTCCTGCCGCCAAAGCCACGCAACCCCGTCGCACGCTCGCCGCTCTTGCGCAAAGGCGGCGCGCATGGCAAGACGACGGCAGCGAAGCGGCGCCAGGCAAAGATCGAACTGGCGCGCACGCCCCTCGACGACGTATGAAACACCCGACGCGCTCCGACGTCCTCTGCCGAACCGATCTCGAGCTGGGCCGGATGCGCGAGATCTACCTCGCGGCCGTCGACGCGGGACACGCGCTCAACGACGAGCAGCTGTCGGATTCGCTCACTTCGACGCTCGCGCAACGGCCGAAGGGCGCGGGCTGGTGGGTGTTCGCCTACGGCTCGCTCCTGTGGAACCCACTGTTCCCGGTCGCGGAAATGCGGCCTGCGACGCTGCGCGGTCTCCATCGGCGTTTCTGCCTCTGGTCGGTCGCCACACGCGGCACGCCGGAACAGCCGGGCCTCGTGCTAGGGCTCGACCGTGGCGGCACCTGCCGTGGCGTTGCGATGCGCCTCCCGGCGCCTCTTGCGCTCGACGAATTGCATCTGCTGTGGCGGCGGGAGATGGTCGTCGGCGCGTACCGTCCGCGTTGGGTGCGCCTCGACGGCGACGGCCGCGAGCTCGTCGCGCTCGCGTTTGTCGTCCGGCGAGATCATCCGCAGTACGCGGGACGCCTGTCGCTCGCGAAGGAGTCCGACGTCATCACCGCCGCGCGTGGCGCATTCGGCGCGTCGGCCGATTACCTCGAGCGCACGCGGGTCGCGCTGGTCTCGCACGGGATCGTCGACCCGTATCTCGAATCGCTCGCACGACGGGTGATCACGATCGCCTCCGACCTTGCAAAGACGAAAGTTCCCTCATGACAGCCTCGCTCGTGGTCACGGTGATCGGTCCGGATCGTCCGGGCATCGTCAATCAGCTGTCGGACGCGGCGCGGCAGTTCGGAGCCAACTGGGCCGGCAGTCGCATGGCGAGCCTCGCCGGGCAATTCGCGGGCATCGTACATTTCGAAGTGGCGGAAGCGCAGGCCGACGCGCTCGCCACTGCGCTGCGCGCGCTCGCGTCGTCGGATCTCGAGGTTGCGATCGCGCGCGGCAAATTGACCTCGCCGGGCGGACCGCGGCGTCGTATGAGTCTCTCTCTCGTCGGCAACGACCGGCCGGGGATCGTCCGCGAGCTGTCGGGCGCGCTCGCGCGGCGCGGCGTCAGCATCGAAGAACTCCACACGGCCATCGAGAGCGCCCCGATGTCGGCGGAGCGCCTGTTCAGGTTCGACGCCGCGGTCTCGGTTCCGGCGAGTGTCGCCGACGACGATCTAAGGCGCGAGCTCGAAGCGCTCGCGAACGAGCTGATGGTCGATCTCGACGTCGCCGCGCCGTCAACGCCGTAACAGCCAAAGCACGAGGCTGACCACGGCCGAGATGATGAGCCCGGTCGTGATCGGGAAATAGAACGAAAACCCTTCGCGCTCGACGTGAATGTCGCCCGGCAGGCGGCCGAGGCCGAGCTTGGCCAGGAAGGGCCATGCGAGGCCCGCGATGACGAGCACGATGCCGAGGGTGATCAGGAAGCGGGGCACGACGCTTCAGATGGCGATGTGCCGCCCGCCGTCGACGCGGATCGTCTCGCCGGTGACGTAGGTCGCGTCAGCGAGCAGGAAGTGCACGGCTTTCGCGATATCGTCCGGCTCGCCTTCGCGCTTCAACAGCGTGTGCGAGATGATCCGCTGCCGCGACACTTCGTCGAACGACGCATTGTCGGGCCACAGGATCGGTCCCGGCGCGACCGCATTCACGCGCACCTCGGGCGCGAGCTCGCGCGCGAGCGACCGTGTGAGCGCGGCCAGGCCGGCCTTCGCGACCGAATAGACGACGTAGTTCTTGAGCGGTCGCTCGGCATGAATGTCGACGATATTCACTATCGCGCCCTGTGACTTGCGGAGCGCCGGCGCCGCCGCCTGCGAGAGGAACATCGGCGCGCGCAGGTTGGTGCCCATAAGATCGTCCCAAACGGCGGCCGTGATCTCGCCCACGGGCGAGGGGTAGAACGAGGACGCATTGTTGACCAGTGCGTCCAGGCGGCCGAAGCGCTGCACCGTCTGCTCGACCAGCGAGGGCAGCGTTTTCTGCTCGAGCAGATCCGCCTGGATCAGCGCGACCGAATCGGCACGCGTGCGATTGAGCTCGGCCTGCAGGAGCCGTGCCTCGCCCGCGGAGGCGCGGTAGTGCAACATCAGATTCGCGCCCGCGGCGTGGAGCCTCCGGCAGATCGCGGCGCCCACCCGCTTGGCACCGCCCGTGATCAGCACGACCTTGCCCTCCACGCGGCACTCCCGGAGTAGACTCCGGGCCAATCTAGCACAACGTCCGCCGTGGCGCATCGACGCGGACGCCCGCCACGACGTGTCCGCGCTCCCGCTTCCCGATCCGGTGGCCGCCGCACACAGCGCGCGCGTCGTGGCGCACGTTCGCGCGGCGATCGAGGGCACGGGCGGATGGATTCCCTTCGCCCGTTACATGGACCTCGTGCTGTATGCGCCCGGCCTCGGGTACTACACGGCGGGTGCGACAAAGCTCGGCGGTGCCGGCGATTTCGTGACGGCGCCGGAGATGACGGCAGTCTTTGCGACGGCGCTCGCGCGTCAGGTCGAAGCCATCCTGGCGGTTGCGCCCGGGCGGGAAATTGTCGAGCTCGGCGCCGGCAGCGGGCGCCTTGCAGCGGATCTTCTGAACGCTCTCGCTGCGCGCGAGGCGCTGCCCACGCGCTATGCGATTCTCGATCCGTCGCCGGACCTGCGCGAGCGCCAGCGCGCGACGCTCGCCCGGGTGTCACCTTCGTACGCCAATCGCGTCGTTTGGCTCGACGGACTGCCGGCGGCGATCAACGGAGCTGTCGTCGCGAACGAGGTGCTCGACGCGCTCCCCGTGCACGTCATTGCACGGCGCAACGGCGCGTGGCTGGAACGCGGCGTGGCGTGGGACGATGCACGCGGCGGCTTCGCATGGGCGGAACGGCCGGCGGTCGCACGCCTCGTCGCGCTCGCCGCGGAGCGCTTTCCCGAGGGTGGCGACTACGCGAGCGAGATCAATCCAGGCGCCGAGGCACTGGTCGACGATCTCGGCCGACGCATCGCACACGGCGCGCTGCTCGCAATCGACTACGGCTTTCCCGCCGCCGAGTACTATCATCCGCAGCGCAACCGCGGAACGCTGATGGGTCACTACCGCCATCGCGCGCACGATGATCCGTTGCTATGGCCCGGGCTCTCCGACATCACCGCGCATGTCGATTTCACCGCGATGGCTCGCGCCGGCGAGCGTGCCGGCCTCGCCGTCGCTGGCTTCACGACGCAGGCGGCGTTTCTGCTGGGCTGTGGCATCCTCGATGCGCTCGCGGCGACCGGCCCTGCGGACTCAGTTGCATACTTGAAAGCGGCGGCGCCCGTGCAGCAGCTCCTGTCACCTGCCGAGATGGGCGAGCTCTTCAAGGTGCTCGCGCTCACGAAATCCGACGGCATCGAGTGGCCGGGGTTTGCGCTCGCCGATCGCAGCCACCGTCTCTGAGGCAACGGGATCTGAGCGGTCGGAAAGGGAGGCTTGAATGAGGAAGGCACTGCGGTACATCGGTTGGGGATTGGCGGCGATCGTCGTGCTCGCGCTCATCGCCTGGTTCGTGGCCTACCAGGTCGCGATGAGTCGTTACAACAAGGAGTGGACGGTGCACACGGCGAGCTTTCCGATCCCGTTCCCACTCACGGATCAGGAGCTCACAGCGCTTCGGGCCGAGCGGGTCGCGGCGGGTGCTGCGCCGACCGATCCCCTGGCCGGCGTGGACCTGAATGCGGTCGCCCTCGAGCGCGCGATTGTTCGCGGCCTGCACCTCGTCGAAAGCCGCACGTCGTGCAACAGCTGCCACGCGAAGGATTTCGGCGGCGACACGATCATCGATGTCGCCTTGGTCGGCCACTGGGTCGCTCCCAATCTGACGTCCGGCAAGGGCAGCGTCACGCAGGGCTTCACCGCCAACGATTGGGACCGTGCGGTGCGCCACGGCGTGCGCCGCAACGGGCGCACGTCGTCGATGCCGTCGCAGGATTTCGTCAACCTGAGTGACCACGAGTTGTCGGACATCGTCGCTTACATCCGCTCAATGCCACCGGTCGATCGCGATCTCGGTCCCGTGAAGTTCGGGCCCGTGTTTTCGTTCCTGATCGCCACCGAGCCCAAGACCTTCGTGGCGGCCACGATCGATCACGACAAGGCTCACCTGGTCGACCCGCCCGCCGCCGCGCCCAATGCGGAGCTCGGGCAGCACATCGTGCAGGTCTGTCGCGGCTGCCACGGGCCCAACCTGTCCGGCGGCAAGCTCGCGGGCGATCCCGACATGCCGATCGTCGCCAACCTGACTCCGCACGAGACGGGCCTCAAATCGTGGAACGAGGCCGATTTCATCCGCGCGTTGCGCGAGGGCAAGCGCAAGGACGGCACGGCGATCAACAAGGCGATGCCGTGGGAGGCCTACGGCAAGATGACCGACACCGAGCTCGGGGCCCTGTGGGCGTACCTGAGGACGGTCCCCCCTCTCGAGAAGGGGAACCACTAGCGACCGACCCTAGCTCGTTTGCGCGACCATCAGGAAGATCGGAAACGTGCGCATGCCGTCGGGTACCGCCTTGCGCATCTCGTAGGCCGTCGAAAAGCGCACGCTCGCAAATCCCGCCGCGCGCGCCTGCGCGCCGAGGATCGCGCGATCGAAGCCCAGGTGCCCGTCGAAGCCGGTGCCGTGGAAACTGCCGTCTTCGCTGTCCAGATCAGCGATGCACAGGAGGCCACTGGGGCGCAGGATCGCGCGGAAGCGCTGCAGGATGCCGACCGTGTCCGGGATGTGATGAAGCGTCATTGCCGAGAAGACGAGGTCGTAGCGGTCCGCGGGGAGCGGATCGGTGAGAAGGTCGAGCTTGACCGTGCGCACGCGCGGATCACCGGACGCCGCGACCTTGCGTGCGGCGACCGCGAGCATCCCCTCGGAGACGTCGGCAAGGGTGAGCTCACCGATGCGATCGCGCAGCATGAAGCCGAGGAGGCCCGTGCCCGCGCCGTACTCGAGCGCGGCCATGGCGCCGGCGAGCGGGACCTCGCGCGCGATCTGGTGGGCGATCGCGCGTGCGCGCTCGACCTTCGTCGGATCATCGTCCCACGTCGCAGCACGTGCATCGAAGTCGCTCACGGTGTGAGCGGAACGGGATTCGGCGATCATGCCTGCACCTTCGTGGTGTCCGCGCGTGCTTCGGAGCGCGCCGGCAGCAGCAGGCCCACGTCGGGCGCCACGGCAAGCGTGAAGACGCGACTCGCCAGCGCGCGCACTTCGCCTTCGGTCGCCGCGCCGCCCCATTGCGCGAGGCGGACCGCCTTGTCGATCAGCTCGTCGCGCGAGAGCGTGTTGCCGGGATCCCCGCGCGGCTCGTCGACGCGCGCGGCAAGCGTCTGGCCGTCCGTCGTCACGACCTCGACCTTGCCGATCCACCGCCCAGGATAGGCGCGTTCCACCTCTGCGTCCTGAACCATGCGGATGCGCTCGCGCAGCGCAACGACGTCAGGATCGCGGAAATGCCGATCGAACTCGGTGAGTCCGGCGCGACGATGAACAGCGATCATGGCGAGCACCGTTCCCATCGAGAACTTCGCCTGGTGCACGGTCGCGGGGTCGTCGACGGCCCCCAGCACGTCGATCGCGGCCTGGTGGACGTGCGCGGTGACGCGTCGATTGGCCCGGATCGAGGTTATTCTGCTGAATGGCGAGAAGCAAGGCATCGGCGGCCGGATGCGTGTGGCGGCACCACGCGTGCCACTTGAACGAGGTCTCGAGAGCGCCCACCATTCGCCGAGCCGATCCGTCAATTTTGCCGGATCGGCATCGCTGACATGCCCGCAGCCATGCCCTGGGGACCCTCGAGAATTCGTTTGCGCCAGTAAAGCCGCATTGAGCCAGATACGCCGCAAGGAGTCCGTCGCCGCGGCTTTCGCGGCGTGCAGCTGCTTCGAATCGGCGGCGTCGCTGAGGAATTCCCAGAGACCGGCGGCCTGCGTCCCGGCGGATCCGAATGCGTGCTGCATGGCGGGGCGTTCGATCTCAGCGAGCGGCCGGCCGCGGCCGCCGCGGCGATCGTCCCGGCCGTTCCCGTCGTGTGAAACACTTTGTAGTGCGATCGGCCCAGGAACTCACCGACGCGAATGCCGACTTCGTAGCCGGCGACCGCGGCGGTGAGGCAGATCGCGCCCCGATGCGTCAGTCGCCTGGGCGACCGCGAGCGCCGGCGGAAACACAACTGTCGCTGGATGGAAGACCGAACCGTTATGCACGTCATCCTGCTCGGCGAAATGAGAGGCGGCGGCATTGACCAGAGCCGCGAACATCGGCGACGTGCGACCGCGCGTGATCAGCACCTCCGACCCGCCGTCGGACGGGCCCATCTGCCGCGCGAAACGCGCGATCGTTTCGACTGCCCGCGCGCCCTTGCCCGCGAGCGCCGAGCCGAGCCAGTCGAGCAGGAGGTCCTCGGCGCGGCGGACGACGGCGGGCGGAATGTCGTCGAAGGCAAGTTGGCTCGCGAATCGGGCAAGCGTCGCGGTCGGGCTCAGGGCGTTGGCTTTCATCCGATGATCTCCTCTGCGGTCAGCCGCGCGATCGCGTCCTCCGCATAACCGAGCTCGCGCAGGATCGACCGCGTCTGCGCGCCGAGCGCCGGGACCGGGTCCATCCGCGGCTGTGGCGACGGCGGCAACCCCGGCGGCACGCAGCGCAGGCACTTTGCCGGCGGGCGTCTCGACGTCGACCCAGCGCTTGCGCGCGGCGAGCTGCGGATGCGCGCGCACCTCGTGCATGTCGTTCATGCGCGCGTTGGCGATGCCGGCGGTATCGAGCCGCTCGATCACCTGTGCGGCGGTGAACGGCCGGAAGGCTTCGACGATGATTGCCCGCAGCGCGTCGCGGGCGGCGCTGCGCTTCGAGTTGGTCGCGAAACGCTCGTCGGTGGCGAGCTCGGGCTGCTTGAGCACGTCGCGGCAGAACACGGCCCATTCGCGCTCGTTCTGCAGGCCCAGCATCACGACCTTGCCGTCGCCGGCCTGAAACGGGCCGTAGGGGTAGATCGTCGCGTGAGCCGCGCCCGTGCGCGCCGGCGGGTCGGCACCGTCGAAAGCGTAGTAAAGCGGATAGCCCATCCACTCGACCATGCTTTCCAGCATCGAAACGTCGATGCGCAGCCGCGGCCGGTCCGCTCCCGATCGATCAGAGCGGCGAGGATGTTCGTGTACGCGTACATGCCGGCCGCGATATCGGCGATCGAGCAGCCCGCCTTGGCCGGCGCATCCGGCGCCCCGGTCATCGAGAGGAAGCCCGACTCGCTCTGGATCAGCAGGTCGTAGGCTTTCTTGTCGCGGTACGGGCCATCGGCGCCATAGCCCGAGATGTCGCAGACGATGAGGCGGGGATGGGCGGCGCGAGAGCGCCTCGAATGAAAGGCCGAGTCGCGCGGCCGCGCCGGGTGCCAGATTCTGCACCAGCACGTCGGCGCGCGCGACCAATGCTGCAGGATCTTCTTCGCTTCGGGCTGCTTCACGTCGAGCGTCAGGCTCTCCTTCGAGCGGTTGGTCCACACGAAGTGCGAAGAGAGCCCGCGCACGCGCTCGTCGTAGCCGCGCGCGAAGTCGCCGACGCCGGGCCGCTCGATCTTGATCACGCGCGCGCCGAGGTCCGCGAGTTGCCGCGTGCAGAACGGCGCGGCGATCGCGTGCTCGAGCGTGACGACCGTGATGCCGTCGAGCGGGCGCATGTCAGAAGCGACGGGGCAAGCCGAGCACGTGCTCGGCGACGTACGACAGGATCAGGTTGGTCGAGATCGGCGCGACCTGGTAGAGGCGCGTCTCGCGGAACTTGCGCTCGACGTCGTACTCGACGGCGAAGCCGAAACCGCCATGGAACTGCAGGCAGGCATTCGCCGCCTCCCACGACGCGTCGGCCGCGAGCAGCTTCGCCATGTTCGCTTCGGCGCCGCACGGCTTGTGCGCGTCGAACAGCTCGCAGGCCTTGAAGCGCATCAGGTTCGCGGCCTCGACGTTGACATAGCGCGCGCGCGATCGGGAACTGCACGCCCTGGTTCTGGCCGATCGGCCGGCCGAAGACGACGCGTTCCTTCGCGTACGCGGTCACCTTGTCGATGAACCAGTAGCCGTCGCCAATGCATTCGGCGGCGATCAGCGTGCGCTCCGCATTGAGCCCGTCGAGAATGTACCGGAAGCCCTTGCCCTCGTCGCCGATCAGGTTCTCGGCCGGAATCTCGAGATTGTCGAAGAAGAGCTCGTTGGTCTCGTGGTTCACCATGTTCGCGATCGGCTTCACGGTGAGCCCGTGCCCGATCGCTTCGCGCAAGTCGACGACGAAGATCGACATCCCGTCGGCGCGCTTCCTGACCTGATCGACCGGCGTCGTGCGCGCGAGCAGGATCATGAGGTCCGAATGCTGCACGCGCGAGATCCAGACCTTCTGCCCGTTGACGACGTAGCGGTCGCCCTTGCGGACCGCCGTCGTGCGGATCTTGGTCGTGTCGGTGCCGGTCGTCGGTTCGGTCACGCCCATCGACTGCAGCCGGAGCTCGCCGCTCGCGATCGTCGGCAGGTAGCGCCGCTTCTGCGCTTCCGAGCCGTGGCGCAGCAGCGTGCCCATGTTGTACATCTGCCCGTGGCACGCGCCGGAGTTGCCGCCGCAGCGATTGATCTCTTCCATGATGATCGACGCCTCGGTGAGCCCGAGGCCCGACCCGCCGTACTCCTGCGGGATCAGTGCGGCGAGCCATCCCGCCTTGGTCAGCGCGCCGACAAACTCGTCGGGATAGCCGCGCGCCTCGTCGATCCTGCGGAAATACTCGGGCGGAAACTGCGCGCAGAGGTCGCGGATCGCGTCGCGCAGGTCCTGATGCAATGCGGCAGGATTGGCCATCGGCGCCTGCCGGCTAGCGCACGGTCGCGCTGGCCTCCATCGCGAGATTCCCATCCGCATCCTGTGCCCACAGACGGGCGGTGCCATCCGGCTCTCGCCGCCCGCAGACGGCGAAAGCCGCGGTGTCGAACAGCGGCGAGACCGCGCGGAACGAGAATGTCGCAAGCTGCGCGGGCGCGAGACGGTCGCGCGCGAGGTCGGCCAGCAGCGTCGCGAGCAGCGGGCCGTGGACGACGAGGCCGGGATAGCCCTCGACCGTCGGTCACGTATCGCCGGTCGTAGTGGATCCGGTGGCCGTTGAAGGTCAGCGCCGAATAGCGGAACAGCAGGATGTCGTCGGGCGTGACGTCCCGTCGCCACTCTGCATCCGCCGGCGCCGGCGCTTTCTTGGGAGGCGTGTCGTCCGAACGCGGTGCCTCGCGGTAGACGATGTCGTGCTCCTCGACGACGGCGAGGGTGCCGCTCGCCGCAATCTCGTGGCGGACCAGGACGAAGACGAGCGCGCCGCTGCGTCCCTCCTTGGTCTCGATGCTCGCGATCGTCGACGTCCGCTCGATCGCATCACCCGACCTGCAGCGGGCGCACGGAACTCGAGGCGCCCGCCGGCCCACATCCGCCGCGGCAGCGGCACCGGCGGCAGGAATCCGCCGCGCCGCGGATGGCCGTCGGGCCCGAGCTCGCTGGGCGGCGCGAGCGGCAGGAAGTACAGCCAATGCCGCAGCGGCGCGATCGCGCTCCCGTCGGCGGGCGGCGGATCATCGCGGTCGAGCGTGGCCGCAAGTGCAGCCAGCGGGACCGGCGTCACGCGATCGGCCCGACGCTCGGTCCGACCCACCCATTGCGCGAAGTCCGGCGCCTCGATGGCGGCGGGAACGGCTGCGACTCAAGGTTTGAAGCCCGTTTCCTTGTAGACCTCGTCGATGATGTCCTTGCCGATCCGCGACTCGTTCTCCTTGTGCACGGGCACGAGCGCCTTCTTCATCGCGGCCTTCTCGTCGGGCGTGAGCGTCAGGATCTCGGTCTTGCCGGTCTTGCGCACCGCTTCGAGCGCGTCGTCGTTCTCCTTCTTTGCGATCTCGTTCGCGTACTTCGTGGCGTCTGCCATCGCGCCCTCGAGCGTCGTGCGGATGTCGGCGGGCAGGCCGTCCCAGAACTTCTTTTGGGTGATCACCGCGTACTCGATGACGCCGTGATCGGTCATCGCCAGGTACTTCTGCACCTCGTTCATCTTCTGCGTGTAGAAGTTCGACGGCGGATTCTCGGTGCCGTTGACCACGCCCGTCTGCAGCGCCTGGTAGACCTCGGAGAACGCCATCACCTGCGGGATCGCTCCCAGCGCCTTGATCTCGTCGCCCAGCACCTTCGACGACTGGATGCGCATCTTGAGCCCCTTGTAGTCGGCCGGCATCCGGATCGCCTTGTTGGCGCTCATGTCCTTGAAGCCGTTGTCCCAGTACGCGAGCCCGGTGATCCCCTTCGCCTCGAGCTTCTTGAACAGGAGCGCGCCGACCTTGCCCCCGGTCACCTTGTGGAGCTCGTCGACGTTGTCGAAGATGTACGGGAGGTCGAACACCTCGAACTCGCGCACGCCGAGCGGGCCGAACTTCGCGACCGACGGCGCGAGGATCTGCACCGAGCCCAGCTGCAGGGCTTCCATCTCCTCGCCGTCCTTGAACAGCGTGCTGTTCGGGTAGACCTCGACCTTCACGCGGCCCTTCGTGCGCTCTTCGGCGAGCTGTTTGAAGCGCTCGGCGGCTTTGCCCTTCGGCGTGTCGAGCGCGACCACGTGGCTGAACTTGATTACGATCGGCTGCTGGGCATTCGCGCCAATCGACAGCAGGGCTGCAAGGGCGAAAACGGCGCCCGATGCGAGGCCGCGGCTAAGGATTTGCTTCATGGTTCCTCCAGAAGGGGCGGACTTTCGCCGCCCGAACCGAAAAGTCTACATCAAGGGTTTCCCGACGCGGTGCCGCGGGTCTAGAATCGACCTCCGGAGCCCGGGCGGAAGGGACCGTCCGCTGCCGGCGTTTTCCATGTCCGCCGAATCTTCCGTGCTGCGCAGGCTTGTCCCGCCGCGCCGCTGGCTCATGCGGTTGGCGGTCGTGGTCGGCGCATTCGTCGCGCTGATCGCGGTGGCGTGGCTCGCAGTTCCTCCCATCGTCCGGAGCCAGCTCGAATCGCGCCTGACGGAAGCGCTTGGGCGCAAGACGACCGTCGAGGCCGTCGACTTCAATCCGTTCTCGCTCCGCCTGACACTGCGCAAGCTCGCGATCGCGGACACGAGCGGCACGGCGCGGCTTCTCGCTATCGACGAGGTCATTGCGGATCTGTCAACGGCTTCCGTTTGGCATCGCGCGCCGGTGCTCGACGCGCTCAAGCTCACGCGCCCGACAGTCTCGCTGGCTCGGGACCGCGACGGTCGCTACAGCGTGCAGGACCTGATCGACCAGATCGTCGCCCGGGCGGCCGATCCGACGCCGCGCTTCTCGCTCAACAACATCGAGATCGACGACGGCTCGATCGCGTTCGACGACGGTGCGACGGGGCGCAAGCACACCGATCGATAACGCTCGCGATCGGCATTCCGTTCCTGTCGTCGCTGCCCTACCAGACCGACATTCAAGGTCACGCCGCACCTCGACGGCGTGTTCAACGGATCGCACTTCGCGCTGGGCGGGAACACGGACGCCGTTCGCGGAGCGGCGCGAGGCCGCGATCGACATCGACTTCGACGCGCTGCCGCTCAAGGAATACGTCGCATACCTGCCCGACAAGGCACGGATCGATCTCGCGGACGGCGCGCTCACGACGCGCCTCAAGGTGGTCGTTCGTCGACGGCAACCCGGCGAGCGCAAGCTCGAAGTGCGCGGCGATGCGCCGTCTCGACGGGCTCGCGCTGAAGCGCCGCGACGGATCGTCGCTGGCCGCGGCCGATCGAATCTCGCGTGGCGCTCGATCGCGTCGATGTGTTCGGCCGCGACATTCGCATCGCGTCGGCTTGCGGTCGATGCGCCGGCCATCGACGTCCGGCGCCTGGCCGACGGCCGCTCGAGCTCGCGCAACCGCTGTTCGACCCGCCCCGCACGCCGCGACGTGACAAGGCCGGCCGACGGCGCGACGCCCGACGCGCCGTGGGCGGTGACGTGGCGAAGGCCACGGTCGCGACGGGCAGGCTCACCCTCGGCGACGAAACCTCGACGTTCCGCATCGTCGCTCGCCGATGTCGCGTCGATGCGACGAATCTGTCGACGAAGCCGGGCGAGAAGGCGCACGTCGCGCTGTCGTTCGTCTCGGCCGATCGCATCGCCGTCCTTCAAGGGCGAGGCCGACGTCGAGCCGCTCGTCCCGCGGCGACCGGCACGTTCGATCTCTCGAAGTTCTCGCTCGGCGCTCCTGTTTCCCTACTACAAGGACGCGCTCGCGGTCGACGTGCAGAAAGGTTCGCTCGACCTGCGCGGCGCACTTCGCGCTACTCGCCGACGGCAATCTGAAGCTCTCCGAAGGCGTGGCGTCCATCAGCGATCTCGCGCTCGCCTATCCCGGTAACAAGCAGCCGTTCTGGAGGTTCCGCCGTCATCGCCGGCGGTGGTATCGAGGTCGACGTTGATGGCCGGAGCGTGAAGGTCGCGGAGATGCAGAGCCGGGATGCGACGATGAAAATCGCGCGCGAACGCGACGGGTCGATCGACGTGGCCGCCTCATGAAGAGGACCGAGGCCACAGGCAGCGGCAAGGACAAGGACAAGACGACGAGCGAACGTGGACGTTGACCTTCGGGAAGGCGACCATCGAGCGCGCCGCGATCGACCTCGAGGACCGCGTGCCGCAGCCGGTCGTGAAGCTCGGAATCCGCGATCTGTCGTTCACCGCCGCCAACTATTCCAACGCGCGCAACGCAAAGTCGACGGCGTCGCTGCGCGGACGTGTCGGCGAGCGCGGGCGTGTCGCGTGGAACGGTCCGCTCGCGACCAATCCGGTGTCGTTCGCCGGACAACTCGACGTGTCGGGGGTCGATCTCGTGACCGTCAGGCCCTACGTCGAGTCGCGTGTCAACGTCTCGCTGACGGCGGGCGCGCTCGCCGCGAAGGGCAACGTCGCGCTCGACGTGCCCGAAGGTGCGCCGGTCAAGGCCGGCTGGAACGGGCGACGTCATCGTCACGGACTTCGCGGCGCTCGACAAACCGACGGCGTCCGACCTCGCTGCGCTGGAAGCGCCTGGCGCTCGAAGACGTGGACGTCGCGACGGAGCCCTTCCGCCTCGTCGTCGGACGGATCGGCGCCGAGGACTACTTCGCGCGCGCTGATCGTCTACGAGGACGGCACGCTCGAATTTCGCGCGGCTGCTGACGCCCGGCGACGGAACCGGAGCCCACCGCCGCGCGCAAGCCCGCTCCCCCGCCCGCCGACGGCGCGCCCGCGCCACGAGCCGTTGCCGATCTCGATCGGCCGGATCGAGCTCGCGAACGGCAACGTCAACTATCTCGGACTTCTTCGTACGCCCGAACTACTCGGCGAACCTCACCGACGTCACCGGGCACGATCGACGACGATGTCGGCCGAGCAGGCGGGCGACATCGCGATCACGGCGCGCGTCGACCACACGGCGCCGGTCGAGGTGTCCGGCCGCATCCATCCGTTCGCGAAGGAACTCTCGCTCGACATCGCCGCGAAGGCGCGCGACGTCGACCTGCCGCCGCTCACGCCGTACGCGGTCAAGTACGCGGGCTACGGCATCGAGAAGGGCAAGCTGACGTTCGACGTCCACTATCGCGTCGAGAACCGCAAGCTCGCCGCCGAGAACCGGCTCGTGCTCGATCAGCTCACGTTCAACCGCGAGCGCATCGACAGTCCGACCGCGACCAAGCTGCCGGTGCTGCTCGCGGTGTCGCTGCTGAAGGACTCGCGCGGCGTGATCGACATCAACCTGCCGATCGCCGGGTCGCTCGACGATCCGGAGTTCTCGGTGGGCGGCCTCATCATCCGCGTGATCGTCAACCTGATCACCAAGGCGGTCGACCGCGCCGTTCGCGCTGCTGGGCGCTGCGTTCGGCGCACGGCGAGGAGCTGTCGATCGTACCGTTCGCGCCAGGCAGTTCCGTGCTCGATGCGGACGCACAGAGGCGCGTCGACACGCTGGCCAAGGCGCTCGGCGACCGGCCCGCGCTCAAGCTCGACATCGGCGGGCGCGCCGATCCGGCAGGCCGACCGCGAGGCGCTGCGGCACGCCGCCGTCGAGATCGCGATGAAACACGAGAAGATGAAGTCGCTCGTTGCCTCGGGCGAAGCGCCGGCGTCGGTCGATCTCGTCACGATCGGTGCGGACGAACGCGTGCGCTGGCTCACCGCTGCCTACAAGGAATCGTCGATCAAGGATCGCCCGCGCAACGCGATCGGCCTGCTCAAGGACCTGCCGCCGGCCGAGATGGAAGCGATGCTGCTCGCGGAGGCAAAGGTCGACGACGACGCGCTGCGGCTGCTCGCCAATGCGCGCGCGCAGGCGGTCAAGGACGATCTGGCGTCGAAGAACATCGCCACCGAGCGTCTGTTCCTGACCGTGCCGCGGGTCGCTGGGGTGGACGCCGCGCCGTCCGCGACGGCGGCACCTGCTTCGCCCGCAACGCCCATAGGCGCGCCGCCTACGCGGGTCGACCTGGCGCTGCGCTGAAGGCCGGGCCTGTAAAATCGAAGGCCCGTTACGCCTCGTGCGCGCCGCCTTGTGCGATGGGGTGCACGCACGTTTCCTTGGCCGGAGCCCTCATGTATCACTACCCCGCGGACATCTACACGGAGCCCGAACCCGATGCGGACACACTCGCAAACCTGGGGCCGCTCACCAGCATGGCGGGCATCTGGACCAGCGCCGACGGCATGGATGTCAACCCGAAACCCGACGGGCCCGAGCATCAGCCCTTCATCGAGCACTACGAGCTGCAGCCGATCGACGCGCAGACGAACGGGCCGCAGCTCTTCTATGGGCTGCGCTATCACACGCGAATCGTGAAGCCGGACGATCCGGAGACTTTCCACGACCAGGTCGGTTACTGGCTGTGGGAGCCTGCCACTCACGCGATACTCCTGACGCTGTCGATCCCCCGCGGTCAGGTTGCGATGGCCGTCGGCCAGGCGTCTCCCGATGCGAAGTCATTCACGCTCGAGGCCGTGCGCGGTTCGCTCACCAACGGCATCGTGTCCAATCCCTTTCTCGAGCAGGCGTTCCGCACGGATCGCTTCGTGATCAAGGTCGACATCCATTCGGATGGGACATGGTCATACCAGCAGGACACGCTGCTGGTCATCCCCGGCCAAGCCGAGCCGTTTCACCACACCGATCGCAACCGGCTGCGCAAGATCGCCGAGCCAACACCCAATCCGACGGCGCTGGCGGCGCGGTCGACGGCCGCACAGGCCAGCTCGAGGTGAGGCGCGCCGATCGTCGGCGGTAACGCATCTCGTGAGCGGGCCGGGTCCACGTCGGCGCAACAGGGTCGCGCGTTTTTCTCGCCGTCAGTGTCATTCCGATTGCCTTGGGAGGCCCGAACAGCGATCATCGAAGGCATTCCAGTTTCAGACGCCGCGCCTCTGACCAGGCGACGCGGCGCAAGGCGGTGAGAGTGACGTACTGCGTTGGGATCAAGCTCGACGAAGGCATGATCTTCGCATCGGATTCGAGGACGAACGCTGGCCCCGACAATATAGCGAAGTTCTGCAAGATGACCTTGTTCGAACGTAGCGGCGATCGGGTCCTGGTGCTCCTGAGCTCCGGCAATCTCGCCGGGACGCAGGCGATCATCAGCCTGCTGACCCAGCGCGGCGACGACCCCGGCAATCCCGCATCGCTGTGGAAGGCGCGGACGATGTTCGACGCCGTCAACCTCGTTTCCGACGCGATGCGCGATATCGAGCGACGCGACGGCCCGTCGCTCGAAGCCAGTGAGGTGACATTCAACGCCTCGTTCATCCTGGGTGGCCAGATCGGTGGCGAGGAAATGCGCCTGTTCCGCATTTACGCTGAAGGCAACTTCATCGAATCCGGCGTCCTTACGCCCTATATTCAGACTGGCGAAACAAAGTACGGCAAGCCGATCATCGACCGCGTGATCACGAGCTCGACCCTTCTCGCCGATGCTGCGAAGTGCGTGCTCGTGTCCTTCGACTCGACGATGCGCAGCAACGTCACGGTGGGCATGCCGATCGACCTGATCTGCTACGAGCGCGACAGTCTCCGCGTCCAGATGCGCCGTCGCTTTGACGAGGGTGATCCGTACTTCACGTCCCTGCATCGCAGCTGGAGCGAGGGCACGCGCAGGGTGTTCAGGGAGCTGCCCGAGCTTGTCTGGTGACAGGTTTGGGCCACGCGCGAGTGCGGTCGTGGGCGATTTCATCGTGGTGACCTGTGAGCATGGCGGCAATCGCATTCCGCTGGAATATGCGGGCCTCTTTCGCGGATGGCATCGCGCCTTGCGCAGCCATCGCGGCTACGACGCCGGCGCGCTGGCGATGGCGCGCGACCTCGCCAGCGTGCTCCATGCCCCGCTGGTGGCATCGACCGTGACCCGGCTGCTGGTCGACCTCAATCGTTCGCTTTCCAATCCGGCCGCGTGGTCGGAGGCGACGCGCTCGCTCCCGCCGGCCGAAAAGCAACGCCTCGTACGGCGGCACTACGCGCCGCATCATCGCCGGGTTGCGGCCATCGTCGGCGCAGCGGTCGCGTCGGGATATCGGGTCATTCACCTCGCTTCGCACAGCTTCACGCCGATGCTGGACGGGCAGGCCCGGACGGCCGATGTCGGTCTCCTGTACGATCCCTCGCGCCGCGGCGAGGTCATGCTGGCGAGACGATGGAAGGCCGCGTTCGCGGAGCAGGCCCCCCGCTTGCGCGTGCGGCGGAATTATCCCTATGCCGGCAAGGGAGACGGACTCACCCGGTGCTTGCGCCGGCGTTTTTCGCCTGCACGTTACGTCGGCATCGAGATCGAGCTCAATCAGTCGTTCGTGCAGCGCAACGGGAAGCCGTGGCGGGACCTGCGCGCGTGCGTCGCCGCAACGTTGCAAACAGCGCTGCTTCGCCCTCGGCGTTCTCGCGCGGTGCTCGAATGAACTCCTCGCCGGCCGAGGGCGCGTCATGAATCTTCGCATCGGCTACGACATGGTCTACGGATGCCCGCAGCCGGTGCCCATGATCCTGATGCTCAACACCCACTACTCGCGCGCCTCCGATGTGTTGGTCCCGGACCACGTGCGGACCGATCCGCCGCTGCCGTTGATCGCGTATCGCGACGGGTTCGGGAACTGGTGCACGCGGATCGTCGTGCCCGCGGGCGACACGCGCATCTTCTCCGAAGGCGTCGTGCGCGATACGCGACTCCCCGACGAAGTCGCTCCCGACGCACGCCAGCATGCCATCGAGGAGCTGCCGGAGGAAACGCTCGTGTATCTGCTCGGCAGCCGGTACTGCGAGACCGATCGCCTGCTGAGCGAGGCGTGGCGACTGTTCGGCCAAACGCAACCGGGTTGGCCGCGAGCGCACGCCATCTGCACCTTCGTCCATCGGCACATCAGGTTCGGATACGCGTTCGCGCGCAGCACCAAGTCGGCATGGGAAGCCTACAACGAAGGGGCAGGCGTGTGCCGTGACTACGCTCACCTCGCGCTCACGTTCTGTCGCTGCATGAACATTCCCGCCCGCTATTGCACAGGCTACCTGCCCGACATCGATGTTCCTCCGGTGCCGGAGCCGATGGATTTCGCAGGCTGGTTCGAGGCGTTCCTGGGCGGCCGCTGGTATACGTTCGACGCGCGAAACCTCGTTCCGCGCATCGGGCGCGTCCTCATCGCGCGCGGACGCGACGCGTCCGATGTCGCGATTGCGACCACGTTCGGCCCGAACGTCCTCAAGAAGTTCGTCGTCCACGCCGAAGAGATTCCGCAGACCTGAGGGGCGGCGGCCGGGGAATAGCTTTGGTGAAGTCGTCCGCGCGTGCGAGTGGCCGACATAAGTCCTATGCCGATGCATCTCTACTATCGCGCACCAGAAGTAAAGCAGCGACGCCGGCGGCCAACGCAACAATGGCGCCGCCGATGACAGCGATATGAAATGCGGCAAAGAGGGCCTCGCCTTTCGCGGCGATCACGCCCCCGATAAGCGCCGTGGCGATCAGGCCACCAACCCTTGCCAGCGCGCTGTTGAGACCCGAGGCGGCGCCGGTGTGACGCGCATCGACGGAGGCAAGGACGGCGGTAGTGAGCGGTGCCACCGCGCCGGCCATGCCGACCGCGACCACAATAATGGCGGGGAGCATACCGCGCCAATAATCGGACTCGGAATCGAACGCTAGAAACAGGAGAATGCCGGCAGCGACGACCACCGGGCCGATGGTGAGCGGTAAGCGCGAGCCGATACGGCCGGAGAGGCCGCCCATTGCGCGAGACGTGGCTGCAAGTATCAGCGGGAGTGGCAGGAGCGCGGCCCCGGCGGCGGTGCCCGAAAAGCCAGCACCCCGAATCAACACGTACGGCACCAGAACGAACAACCCGCCGAGCGCACCGTAGAGCAGCAGAGTAAGGATGCTGATCCCGACGAAGTCCGACGATCGGAAGAGCACGAGCGGCATCATCGCCTTGTCGCCGCGGCGCCATTCGACCCAGAGGAAAGCTGCAAACAGGACGACGCCCGCTACGAGTGCGACGATTGCTTCCATAGACCAGCCGCTGCGGCCGGCGCCAATCGTCAGACTCCAAGTGAGAAGACCCAGCGACACGGCCGCGAGAAGCGCACCCGCAAGATCGATCTGCCTCTGCTCACTGAGGATAGGATCGCGGATATAAGCGAGTGCCAAACCGGCCGCACCTACAGCAAGCGGGATGTTGAGCAGGAATATCCCACGCCATCCGAAGTCGTCGATCAGCCAGCCGCCCAGCACCGGCCCAATGGCGCCGCCGATGGCGCCGACCGCCGACCAGGTGCCGACCGCCCGGCCGCGCGCTTCGCCCGAAAAGGTGCTTCCAAGGATCGCAAGGCTGCTTGGCAGGAGAAGTGCAGCACCTGTCCCTTGAAGGGCGCGCGCCACGAGGAGCCAAGCCAGGTTCGGCGCTGCTGCACACAAAGCAGAACTTACGCCAAACAGGGCGACCCCAAAAATCAGCATGCGGCGCCGACCGAAACGATCGCCCGCCGCGCCCCCAAGGAGCAGCAGAGCGCTGAGCGGCAAGAGGTAGGAATTGATCACCCACTGGAGATCTTCTGCATCGCCGCGCAAGCTCTGGCCGATGGCGGGTAGCCCCACATTGACGACCGAGCCATCAACGAAGGCGAGGCTTGAAGCCAGGATGCAGGCGGTCAGGACTAGTGTCGCGTGCGCTGGGCGGACCTTCGCAGCGGCGGATTGAACGGTGCAGAGATCGCCCGCGATGTGGCCGGCCCATGTCATGGCGGTCTTGTATCACACCGGTGAGAGGCGCGTTCGCGCGACGCCGCCACCTACGCGAGTACACGACAGAGCCCGTGATCGCGGATAAGGTACACGCCATGGTAGTGCTCGGGCTACGCAACAGCCGCTTGCGAGACTTCTTCGATATCGACGCTCTGGCGCAACGAATGTCTTTCGACGGAGCTGCTCTCACCGCTGCCATCCTGGCCACATTCGAGGGTCGACGGACGAACCGACGCCGAAAATGATGACGAATTTCGTGTGCGCTAAGTGTGCACTGAGAACGCTCCGAGAACGCTTGAGCTTCCAATTTGCGAGTGCTATCGCGCGGTGAAGCGAACACGGTCGCGCCCGCATGACGATAAAATGACCGGTCGTCCCGACAATGTATTGGACCGACTGAACATCAAGAACTTCAAGCGAATGAATGACTTGTCGCACCGATTGTGTATTGCGCCGATGATGGACTGGACCGACCGGCACTGCCGGTATTTCCTGCGCCTCATCAGCAAGCGGGCGCGGCTTTACACCGAAATGATCACGAGCGCGGCGCTCGTCCATGGCGACCTTCCGCATCACCTCGATTTCGATCCGGCCGAGCACCCGATCGCGCTGCAGTTGGGCGGCAGCGATCCGGCCGTGCTCGCGCATGGCGCGAAGCTCGGGGCGCGCTGGGGTTACGACGAGATCAACCTCAACTGCGGCTGCCCCTCGGAGCGCGTACAGAAGGGAAGCTACGGGGCCTGCCTGATGGGCGACCCCGCGGTCGTCGCCGAGGGGGTGAGGGCGATGCGCGACGCGGTAACGCTGCCGGTGACCGTCAAGCATCGGATCGGGCTCGACGATGGCAGTGACTACGGCTTCGTCCGCGACTTCGTCGGCACGGTCGCCGTGGCGGGCTGCGAGGTGTTCATCGTCCACGCGCGCAATGCCGTCCTCAAGGGACTGTCACCGAAAGAGAACCGCGAGGTGCCGCCCTTGCGCTACGAAGTCGTGCACCGGCTGAAGCGCGACTTCCCGGCACTGACTATTGTGATCAACGGCGGGCTCGCGGACTGGGACGCGATCGAGCGCGAGCTGTCGGCCGTTGATGGCGTCATGCTCGGGCGCCTTGCCTATCACGATCCGTATGCCCTCGCGGCGGCCGACTGGCGCATGTTCGGTGACGACGCGCCCGCTCGTTCACGCGCCGAAGTCGTTCGTGAGCTCGTGCCCTATGCTACTCGGCAGCTCGCGCGCGGCGTACCGCTGCGCGGCATTTCGCGTCATGTGCTGGGGCTCTATCACGGCCGCTCGGGCGGGCGCAGGTTCCGGCGGATCCTTTCGGATGCGGCAAGGCTGCGCGACGCGGATCCGTCGCTGTTCCTCGAAGCGCTCGCGGCGGTCGAGCCCGTCGAGGCGCTGCCCGCCTAGCGGGGCTACGACTTCGGCATGTCGTCGGCGATGTAGGCTCGGATGATGCTCTCGAAGTCCGGGTCGGCGCGCATGCCGAGCGCCGGCCCGAGCTTGGGCGCGAAGTTCGCGGGCCACGTCGAGACGATGCGGTCGACCACCGGGTCGAACTGCCACTTCACACGATCGGCGACGGCGTCCCCCGCGACCTTGCGCAGCGCATCCACGATCTCGCCGATGCCGACCAGGATGCCGGGCACGTTCACCGAGCGTGTAGCGCCGAATGCGGAGGCGGGTGCCTCGTGCCCGGCGATCAGGTTGGCGACGACCGCGCGCGGCGAGGTCACCCACATCCGCGTCGTCGGCGCGACCGGGCACGGCGCGTCGACGCCCGCGAGCGGCTCACGGACGATGCCGCTCGCGAACGACGAAGCGGCCTTATTCGGCTTGCCGGGTCGTACAGTCACCGTCGGGAGACGCAGGCTGCGCCCGTCGATCATGCCCTTGCGCGTCATGTCGTAGACCAGGTACTCGCCAATCGTCTTCTGCGTGCCATACGAGGTCTGCGGCATCAGCGGCGCGTCGTCGGGGACCGGGTCGGGCACCGGTCCGCCGAAGACGGCGAGCGAGCTCGTGAAGAGGAACTTCGGGGGTGCGTCGAGGTGGCGGCAGCGTTCGAGCAGAAGCCTGGTCGCGTCGAAGTTCACGCGCATCCCGAGATCGAAGTCCGCTTCGGCCTGGCCGCTCACGACCGCTGCGAGATGGAAAACGCTGGCCGTGTCCGGCGCGAGCGCGCGCTCGATGACCGCGGCGTCCGCCAGGTCGCCTGCGATCGATCGCACGCGTCGGTCGCCCTGGTCCGGCGCCGCCACGATATCGAGCAGCACGATCTCGCGAATCTCGCGCTCTTTGCCGCGAGCGTCAGTCAGCTTGCCGCGGGCGAGCAGTGCGCGGGCGAGGCGCACGCCGAGGAACCCGGCGCCGCCGGTGATGACGATGCGCATGGTGATCCGATCCGTAAGAAGACCGCAGTATGATAGCCCGCCCGCGGCGATGCCTCCGCGCCGCACATCCAATCAAGGAGCTCGCATGCCGCGTCCCGTCCACTTCGAGATCCACGCCGAGAATCCGGAACGCGCGATGACCTTCTACCGAACACTGCTCGGCTGGAAGTTCGAACAGTGGGGCGAGGAGCCGTACTGGCTGATCACGACCGGGGAGAAGGAAACCCCCGGCATCGATGGCGGTCTCATGCCGCGCCGCGGGGCTGGCCCGGACGACATGCAGGCGGTCAACTCATTCATCTGCACCGTCGATGTTCCCGATGTGGACGCTTACATGAAGCGCGTGTCCGAACTAGGGGGCACGATTGCGCTGCCGAAGATGCCCGTGCCGACGGTTGGCTGGTTGTTCTACGCCAAGGACACCGAAGGGAATTTGTTCGGCCTGATGCAGTTCGACGCCAACGCCAAGTAGCCGTCGCGGCCGGTGGTGACGTCGCCGCTTTCATCGCGTGTCGTCGCGGCGGTCGTCGAGCAGCTCGCCAGTGACGGCATCGCGATCGTCGACGGTTTCCTTCCGGAAGGCGCCATTGCGGCATTGCGAGCCGAAGGCCTCAAGCGTGATGCCGCAGGACTGCTTGCGGCGGCGGGCGTGGGCCGAGGCGAGGCGCGCACCATGCGCGAGGACGTCCGCGGCGATCGCATCGGCTGGGTCGACGAGGGTCACGCGACGCCGCCGGAACGCATCCTGCTCGCGGCGCTCGAAGCGCTGCGCATTGCCGTGAATCGCGAGCTCACGCTTGGGCTGTGGCGCTACGAGGGGCACTACGCGCTCTATCCGCCGGGCGCGCGCTACGCGCGTCACGTCGATCGCTTTCGCGACGATGACGCGCGCGTGCTGTCGGTCATTCTCTATCTCAACCGTGATTGGCGCGCGGACGAGGGGGGCGCCCTGCGCATCGGGCGTCGCGCCGGCCCTGCGCGCGATGTGCTTCCCGTCGGCGGAACGCTCGTCGCGTTTCTCGCCGCGGAGTTCGAGCACGAGGTGCTGCCGGCCACGCGTTCGCGGCTGGCGGTTAGCGGCTGGTTCCGAACGCGCGAAGCGACGATACAATGACGGCTCGATGCCGCTTCCTCCATCTCCGAGCCGCCTTACGATCGCCACGCGGGAGTCGGCGCTCGCCCTGTGGCAGGCCGAGCACGTTCGCGTGCGTCTCGCGGCGCTCCATCCAGGGTGCGAGATCGAGCTGCTCGGCCTCACGACGCAGGGCGACAAGGTGCAGGAGCGGCCGCTCGCCGACATTGGAGGCAAGGGGCTCTTCATCAAGGAGCTCGAGATGGCGATGGCCGATGGACGGGCGGATCTCGCGGTCCACTCGCTCAAGGATGTTCCGATGGAAATGCCGGCTGGGTTCGTGCTCGCCGCGATCTGCGAGCGCGAGGACCCGCGCGACGCGCTCGTATCCAATCACTATCTGGCTCTCGAAGGACTTCCTGGTGGTGCGCGGATCGGCACGTCGAGCCTGCGCCGCGAAGCACAGCTGCGCGAACGCGATGCGCTCCTGCAGGTGCTGCCGCTGCGCGGCAACGTCGATACGCGCCTCCGCAAGCTTGACGAGGGTCGTTACGACGCGATCGTGGTCGCAGCTGCCGGTTTGAAGCGGTTGGGATTCGCGGGCAGGATCGCGTCGTATCTCGATCCCGAGCAGTGCCTGCCGGCCCCGGGACAAGGGGCGATCGCCGTCGAGTGCCGCGCGGACCGCAATGACGTCGTGGCCGCACTTGCACCCCTCGCCGATGCGGGCACGACGCTCGCGACCACGGCCGAGCGTGCGTTTGCGCGCGCGCTGTCCGGTGATTGCCGCACGCCGCTCGCCGCCTACGCGATGCCGCTTCACGACGAGCTGTGGCTGCGCGGCCTCGTCGCGAGCCGCGACGGGGCGACGGTGATGCGCGGCGAGCGAAGCGCGGTGGTGGCAGACGCAGCGGCAGCCGAGGCGCTCGGCGTTGCGCTCGGCCGCGAGTTCCTCGCGCGCGGCGCGGCGGCGTTGATGGGCTGACCCGCCGGACTCCCGTGGTGCCTTCCGGAGCGCTGGACGATGTCGGCGTCCTGGTCACTCGACCGGCGCGGCAGGCCGGCGCGTTCGCGCAAAAGCTCGCCGTGCTCGGTGCGAGGCCGGTCATCTTTCCTGCGATCGCGATTCTGCCGCCGGCCGATCCCGCGCCGCTCGCGCGCGCTCACGCGGCGCTCGATCGCTACCATTTCGCGGTGTTCGTGTCGGCCAGCGCTGTCGAATACGGCGCGCCCGATGCGCAACGCTGGCCCTCGACGTTAATCGCGCTCGCGCCCGGTCCCGGAACTGCCGAGGCGCTGGCAGCGGTCGGGATTCCCGACGCGCGCATTCCCGCCACGACCTATGACAGTGAAGGGCTGCTGGCGCGGCCGGAGCTTGCGGCGCCGAGCGGCAAGCGCGTCGTCGTATTTCGCGGCGACGGCGGACGCGAAGAGCTGGGCGATACGCTGCGTGCGCGGGGCGCGACGGTCGACTACGTCGCATGCTACCGACGTGCGGCCCCGGCTTCGGGTGCGGCGGGGCTGATCGAGGCCTTTCGCGCCGGTCGCATCGATGCGGTCACGATCACGTCGAGCGAGGGGCTCGACAACCTGTGGGCGCTCTGCGACGAATGGACGCGCGAGCGGTGGCGCGTGCGGCCGACCTTTGCACCCCACTCGCGCATCGCCGCGCACGCGCGCGAGCTGGGCCTTTTCGTCATCGAGACTGCCGGTGGCGATGCGGGCCTCATCGCCGGGTTGCTAGAATGGACGGCCGCCACGAGGAAGCCCTGACATGCCCAATCCCGACGTCATCGTCACCGCACCGCTGCCTGCGTTCCTCTACGATCCCCTGCGCGCGGACTACCGCTGCCACGACTATGCCAAGGCCGACGACAAGCCGGCGTTCCTCGCGGACTGCGGCGGCATCGTCCGGGGCCTTGTGCAGGGCGGCGGGACCGTCACGCCGACGACGCTGCTCGACGCGCTGCCGAAGCTCGAGATCATTTCGGTGTTCGGCGTGGGCTACGACGGCGTCCCGATCGACTACTGCCGCAAGCGCAGCATCAAGGTCACGAACACGCCGGACGTGCTGACCGACGACGTCGCCGACGTTGCGGTGGCGCTGGTGCTGATGACCGGCCGCGGCTTCGTACGCGCCAATCGCTTCGTGCATGCGGGCGACTGGCTGAAGAAGGGCCCCGAACTCACGACGAAACTGTCGGGGCGCGTCGCCGGCATCCTTGGGCTCGGACGTATCGGCAAGGCGATCGCGCAGCGGCTCGCCGCGATGGGCATGCAGATCGCCTATACGGGGCGCAAGCCGCAGAACGTGCCGTATCGCTTCGTCGCCGATCTCAAGGCGCTCGCTGCGGCGTCGGATTTTCTGATCGTCGCGTGTCCTGGAGGCGCGGCGACGCGCAACATCGTCAATGCCGAGGTGCTGGCTGCGCTCGGGAAGAAGGGCACGCTCGTCAACATCGCGCGCGGCTCGATCGTCGACGAGCCCGCGCTCGTGACAGCGCTCGCCAATGGCACGATCAAGGCGGCGGGCCTGGATGTGTTCGCGGACGAGCCCAATATTCCGCGAGCGCTGCTCGCGATGGACCATGTCGTGTTGCTGCCGCATGTCGGCAGCGCCACGCAGGAAACGCGCAAGGCGATGGGGGACCTCTGCAAGGCGAACCTCGATGCCTGGTTCGCCGGCAAGCCGCTGCCGACGCTGATCCCGGAGCTCACCTAGGAACAGGCCCTAATCTTCCGGGGTCATCGGCACGGGAGGCGGCTTCGGCGACCACAGCACGAGCACCATCGCCGCGACGACGAACGCGAGCGCTGCCCACTCGCTTGCCCCAGGCCGTTCACCGAGGAACAGCATGCCCGCGAACACGCCGACAATCGGGACCGGCAGCGACGACATCGACGACACGACGACGGGCAGCGTCCGTGCCAGCGTGAACCACGCCCAGTGCGCCAGCGTCCCGGCGAGGAAGATGTTGTAGAGCAACGCGAACCAGCCGCTCGGCGAGGGCATCGCGAGCGGACCGGACGCGAACAGCGGCGCGCAGAGCGCGATCGGCAGCCAGCCCAGCAGCATCATCCAGCCCGACAGCGTGTTCTGCGCGATCGGCAGCTTCCACTTGCGCAGGAGCACGGTGCCGAGCGCCCAGCCGATCGCCGCCCCCAGGATCAGGAGCGCCGCTGTCGGGGTGCGCCGCAGGTGACGGATATCGTCGCCGAGCAGGAGCGCCATCCCGAGCATGCCAAGCGCCATCCCGGCGATCCGCCGCCAGCCGAGCGGCTCCGAGAGCAGCGCAAGCGAGATGAGCACGGACCAGATCGGCATCGTGTACGCGATGATCGCGCTGCGTCCGGCCGGCAACTGCTCGACGCCGAACAGCACGAGGCCGTTCCAGAGCCCGATGTTGAAGAAGGCGAGGACGAACACCTTGCCCCAGAGAGCGCGCGGAATCCTGACCGAGTCGCCGGAGAGGCGAGCGACGGCGAGGAGACCGAGTGCCGCGAACGGCAGCGTGATCGTGCGGAACGTGAGCGGAGCAATCTCCGACACGCCCATCTTCAGCACCGGCCAGTTGCAGCCCCAGATCAGCGTCAGCACCGCGACCGGCAGGAGCGATGCCGCCGTGATCGTCGTGGCGGCGGGCTTGTCGCCCCCGCTCATCGTGCGGTTTCGGCGCGGGGCGGCAGGGCTTCGCCGTACTTGCTCTGATGCAACGCGCGGGCCTGCGTTACCCAGCCGTCGCGGCGGATGCGGCCCGGAAACTCATGGAGCTTGGCGTCGATCACGTCGATGTCGTGGTCGGACCAGTAGGCCACCTGGCGAAACGTCGCCACGCCGAGCTGGTGCAGCATTCGCTCGAGCACCGGGCCGACGCCGACAATCAGCTTGAGATCGTCGGGCGCGCCAGGACCCAGCAGCGGCGGCGGCGTGTTGTTCTCGATGTCGATGACGAGCTGCCGGTACCGCGCCGTTTCCGCGCGCGCGGCGTCGAGCTCGTCGACCAGCCGCTGCCGCTCCGGATCAGCGCCGCCAGCAGGCACCGCGTCAGTCCGGTCGGGCACGATCGGTGCGCGCTCCTGCGAATCCGGCGAACGGGGCCGCGCGCGGCCGAGCGCATAGCCCGCGGCGAGTCCCACGGCGAGAGCAGCGAGGATGAGAAGCATTGTCACGCGAGATCATTGTAGCCCGCGGCGAGCCCCGCCGCGATTGTCCAGGGCTCGCGGCGCGGCGGGCTGCTAGAATCGTCGTCCCGCATTTGGGGGTCGTGATGTCAGAACCGATCGAAACTCCGCCACCGGTCCCTGCCGCGGAGCCCGCTCCGGCGCCCGCGCGGCTTCCGCCACGCGCACAACCGCGACAGTCGCAATGGTGGCTGGTCGCGGTAGCGCTGCTCGCCATCGGCGCGGCCGTCGCCGTGTGGCTCGACGGCCGGCGCGAACAGCGTGAATTGCGCACCGAAATCGCCGAGCGGCTGGCGGGCGTCGAGGCGACGACGCAGGCGACCGGCAAGGCGCAAACCGACCTGGCGACCGAGCTGCGCGACGCGCAGGGACGTACGACGTTGATCGAGACGCGCATCGCCGAATCGCAGGCGCAGCAGGCCGCGCTCGAGGCGCTCTACCGCGATCTGGCGCCATCGCGCGACGAGATTGCGCTCTCCGAAATCGAACAGGTGCTGCTGGTCGCGAGCCAGCAACTCCAGCTTGCCGGCAATGTGCCTTCCGCGCTGACCGCACTGCAGCTCGCCGACGCAAAGCTCCAGCGGCTCGATCGCCCACAATTCGTCGCACTGCGCCGCGCGCTAGCGAAGGATATGGATCAGTTGAAGGCGGTCCCCTACGTCGATGTGACCGGGCTTGGCGTGAAGCTCGACCAGGCGATCGCGGTCGCGGGGACGCTGCCGCTCGCAATGGACGAGCGCCTGCCGCCGCCCACGGCGCCCGCGCCGCCGCCGGCCGATATGCCGGCGTGGCAGCGATTCGTCGCCGATCTGTGGGGCGACATGAAGCAGCTCGTGCGGATCGAGTCGTCGGATCGTCCGGCGGCACCTCTGCTCCCGCCGTCTCAGCAATATTTCCTGCGTGAGAATCTGCGCCTGCGGCTCCTGTCCGCGCGCATCGCACTCGTGAATCACGATGATGCAAGCTTCAAAGCGGACGTCGCTGCGTCGGCGGAGTGGATCGGCCAGTATTTCGACACCCGTACGAAGCCGGTGCAGGCCCTGCAGGCGACGCTGAAACAGGTGGCCGCGACGCCGCTTGGCGGCGAGATGCCGGACCTCTCGCGGAGCCTCGAAGCGCTGCGCGTGCTGCGCCTCGCACAGGACCGCACGCCGAGCCGACCGGGCGCGCCGATCCCCGGGCCCGTTCCCGCTCCGGCGCGCTAGGCCGCCGTGCGGATCCTGTTCTGGTTCCTGCTGCTCGCGGCCGCGGCGGTCGCGGTCGCGCTCCTCGCGAGAGTCGTGAGCGGCTACGTGCTTCTCGTCGCGCCGCCGTATCGCGTCGAGCTGTCGCTCAACCTGCTGCTCGTGCTCATCGTGCTCGGTTTCCTGGCCGGCTACGCCCTGTTGCGGATCGCGCTCCGGACGTCGGCCCTGCCTGCCGAAGTCAGGGCGATGCGCCGCCGCCAGCAGGAGACGCGGGTGCGCACGAAGCTCGATGCGGCGGTCGTCGCTCTGCTCGAAGGCCGCTATGGCAAGGCGCGACAGTTCGCGGAAGAGGCGCTCGACGTTCCCGCGCCGCCCGGGATTGCCGCGCTGGTCGCAGCGCGCGCGGCGCTCGATACTCGCGATTACGCGACGACCGAAGCTCACCTCACCGGACAGTCGGCACAGGCGACGAGCCTCGCCGTGCCGCGGATGATGCTCGATGCCGAGATGAAGCTCGAGCAGGGGCGGCCGCTCGACGCGCTCGCCGTGCTGCAGGCGCTGCGCAAAGAGGCAGGCTCGCACACCGCCGCACTGCGGCTCGAGCTACGCGCGCTGCAGGCCGCCGGGCGCTATGCCGAGATTCCGCCGCTCGTCGACCAGCTCGTCAAGCGCAAGGTCTACGGGCCGCAGGAGGGCGAGCACGTGCGTGCCGCTGCGCATGCGGAGGCGCTCGTCGCGCGCGCCAACGACCCGGCGGAGTTGCGCGCGTACTGGAGCAGGCTCAGTGACACCGAGCAGCGGATGCCGCGGATCGCACGCGCCGCGGCGAAGAGCTTCGCTACGCATGGGGGCGAGCGCGAGGCCGCAGACATCCTTGCGCGAAGCCTCGAGCGCGCATGGCATCCCGAGCTCGCGCTGCTCTATGCCCAATGCCGGACGCCGGATCCGACGAAGCAGCTCGTCGAGGCCGAGCGCTGGCTCGCCGCGCATGATCACGACGCGGTGCTGTTGCGCGCGCTCGGTACGCTGTGCGTCCGCGCACAGCTGTGGGGCAAGGCGCAGACGTACTTCGAAGCAAGCCTGGCGCTCGACGATGCCTACGAAACGCGCGTCGCGCTGGGCGAGCTCTTCGCGGAGCTCGGGCGCACCGACGAGGCCAACACGCAGCTCGCGGCGGCGCTCAGGCTGGCGCTGGCGGAGCTGCGCGGCCGGGGATAGGCAAAGGCCTGTTCATACTATGGACGGGCCCTACCCGCGGTCGATCGCCGGAGTGAAGCTGTCGGCGAAAAACTGGTCGGACGGCAGCCCTCGTGTCTCGGTGAACGTCTTGCGCGCGGCGTCGATCATCGGCGGGCCGCCGCACGCGTAGACCTGGTAGCCCGAGAGGTCCGCGAAATCGTCGAGCACCGCTTGGTGAACGAAGCCGGCACGGCCGGGCCAGTCGTCCTCTGGCGCGGGTTCCGAGAGCACGGGAATGAACGTGAAGCCGGTGCTCTGCTGCTGCCATCGGCCGGGCAGGTCCGACATGTAGAGATCGCGCTTCGTTCGCACGCCCCAGTAGAGCACCATCGGCCGGCGCTCCTCGATCCGGTGATGAAGGACGTGTTCGATCACCGCCTTGATCGGCGCGAACCCCGTTCCGCCGGCGAGCAGAATGATCGGCTTGTCGGACTCCTCGCGCAGGAAGAACGTGCCGAGCGGACCCTCGAAGCGCAGGATCTCGCGGCCCTTGAAGTGATTGAACAACTGGTCGGAGAAGTAGCCGCCGGGAAGGTGCCGGATGTGCAGCTCGAGCAGCGCGTCGTCGTGCGGCGGCGTCGCGAGCGAAAAGCTGCGACGGTGACCGTCCTTGAGCAGGAGGTCGATGTACTGGCCAGCGAGGTATTGCAGGCGTTCGCTCGTCGGCAGCTTGAGCTTCACGATCGCGACATCGGGCGCGGGCTTGTCGATCGACTCGACGCGGCACGGCAGCTTGCGGATGCGGATGTCGCCGGCGCGGCGCACCTCGCGCACCTCGATCACGACATCGGTCTCGGGTTTTGCGCAGCAGAAGAGCGCGAGGCCCGCTGCTTTTTCGTCCTCGGTCAGCGTCGACGGCTGGTAGGCCCCGTAGTCGACACGGCCCTCGAGGATCTTCCCTTTGCAGGTACCGCAGGCGCCATTGCGGCAACCGTACGGCAGCATGAGATCGGCGTCCATCGCCGCAGCGAGCACCGTATCGCCTTCGGGGCAGGCGAACGAATGATCGCTCGGCTTTATGGTAATCTGGTGCGGCATCGGCAGGTCTTGGCGCGGCGGCCTGCCGCAGTGTGACGAGGTGCGTGTGTGATCCGGGTACTGCTGATTGGCTGCGGCGACGTCGCGCTGCGCACCGCCGACCTGCTCCGTCCGAAAGTCCGCCTCTACGGGCTTACGCGGCGACCGGAGGACATTCCCCGGCTGCGCGCGCACGGCATCGTTCCAATCGTCGGCGACCTTGATCAGTGGGCGACGCTCGCGCGAATCCGCACGGCGCCGTTTGCGGTGCTGCATTTCGCGCCGCCGCCCTCCGAGGGCCGCGACGATCCGCGCACGCAGAAGCTGATCGCCGCGCTGACGCGCGCGCGCAGGATACCACAGCGGTTCGTCTACGTTTCGACGTCGGGCGTCTATGGCGACTGCGCTGGCGCGCGGATCGGAGAAGAGCGGCCGCGCCGGGCGCAGACGCCGCGTGCGCGACGTCGCGTCGCCGCCGAAGACCGCTTGCGCCACTGGGCGACGCGCTACGGCGTCGGGCTCGCAATCCTGCGCGTGCCCGGCATCTACGCCGAAACGCGATTGCCGCTCGACCGGATCCGCCAGGGAACGCCCGTGCTCACTCCCGACGCGGACGTGTTCACCAATCACGTGCATGCGGCCGATCTCGCGCACGCGACAGTGGCGGCGCTGTTCCGCGCCAAGCCGAATCGCGCCTACAACGTCACCGACGACGCCGAAATGAAAATGGGCAGCTGGTTCGATGCCGTCGCCGACGCGTTCCAGCTGCCGCGGCCGCCGCGGGTGTCGTGGGAGGAGGCCGAGCAGCGCATCGCGCCACTGCTGCTCTCGTTCATGAGCGAATCCCGCCGGCTCGCGAACGATCGCATGAAGCGCGAGCTGCGCGTGCGCCTCCGCTACCCGACGCCACAGCATCTGCTCAAGGCGATCGCGCCGCGCGATTTGAAGAAGCAACTGGCGCTACCGCTGTGAGCCAGGGAGCAGGGGCCCCACGTGTGGGGATGCGACCAGGGCGAATCAGCGGAAAGGCCGACGCACGGATGATCGCGTATCGGAATCGGTCGTGGAGGCCGCCGCTGTGAGCCAGGAAGTGGAGGCCCCACGCACGCGCGAGGAGTGGCTGCGCTCGCGGCTCGACATCTACGAACGGCTGATCCGGCTCGACCGGCCGATCGGGATACTCCTGCTCTTGTGGCCGACGCTCTCCGCGCTGTGGCTCGCGGTGTGGGGCAAGCCGCCGCTGCATCTCGTCGTGATCTTCGTAATGGGCACCGTGCTCATGCGGTCCGCCGGTTGCGCCTTCAACGACTGGGCCGACCGTCATTTCGATCCGCACGTCGAGCGGACGGCGAAGCGGCCGCTCGCAGCCGGCGAGATTCCGGGTTGGGAGGCGCTCGCTGTCGCCGCGGTGCTCGCGTTCTTCGCGTTCCTGCTCGTGCTCGGGACGAACCGCGAAACGATCGTGATGTCGCTGCCCGCTCTCGCCATTACCATCATCTATCCGTTCACCAAGCGATTCTTCGCGCTGCCGCAGGCGTTTCTCGGGCTCGCGTTCTCGTTCGGAATTCCAATGGCCTACGCCGCCGTGTACGGCGACGTGCCGTTGCTGGGCTGGTGGCTGCTCGCGTTGAACGCGTTCTGGGTGATGGCGTACGACACCGAGTACGCGATGGTCGATCGCGACGACGATCGCAAGCTCGGCCTGCGGACGTCCGCCATCCTCTTCGGACGGCTGGATGTCGCGATCGTGATGCTTTGCTACGCGATCTACCTGGGCGGCATGGCAGCGATCGGCCGCTACTGGCACGCGGGGCCGTTGTACTACGCGGGGATCGGTGTCGCTGCCCTCTGTGCCCTGTGGCATTTCTGGCTGATTCGCACGCGAGAGCGCGATCGCTGCTTTCGCGCGTTCCTGCACAATCACTGGCTCGGCCTCGCGGTGTTCCTTGGCATCGCGGCCGACTTCGCCGTCCGCAATCGCGCGTGGCCGCAATCGCTTTGACACCGAGCGCCGTCGGCGCGCGAGCGCGGGTCGCCGCCGCACGCAAGCGCGGCCTGCCACCCGTGCTGGCGCGCGACACGCGCGTGCTGATTCTGGGCAGCTTTCCTGGTGAAGCGTCGCTTGCGGCGCAGCAGTACTACGCGCATCCCCGCAACCATTTCTGGCCGCTCATGGGGGCGCTCCTGGCGGCGCCGCTGGCCACGATGCCGTATCGCTGCCGACTGACCACGCTGCGCGCGCACGGCGTCGGTCTATGGGACGTCATCGTCGCTTGCGAACGGCATGGCAGCCTCGACGGCGCGATCCGCAACGCGGAACATGGCGAGATCGAGCGGGCGCGCCGTGTCGCGAAGCGGCTCGTGCTCGTCTGCTTCAACGGCCAGACTGCCGGACGGGCCGAGCCGGCCTGGCGCAGCGCAGGCTATGCGACGCTCGTGCTGCCGTCGTCGTCGCCGGCCTACACCCGGTCATTCGAGGAGAAGCTCGCAGCCTGGCGCACGATCGGCGAGTACCTTCGACCATGACGCGCGCTCGCTTCCTGCGCTACGATGCGCGCTTTGCCGACGCAGGATAGACCATGGACCTCGATCTCGGAGACCGCATCGTCGTCGTCACCGGCGCGAGCAAGGGCATTGGCTATGCATGCGCGGAAGCGTTTGCGCGCGAAGGAGCGCGGGTGGTGCTCGTTTCCCGAAGCGCAGAAAATCTCGCGGCGGCGCGAAGCCGCTTCCCGGCGACGCGCCATGCGCCTACCGCGATCGCTGCCGATATGGCGCGTGCCGACGAGGCCGAGCGGATGGTCGCCGAAGTCGAGCGGGACGTCGGACCGATCGACGTGCTCGTCAACTCCGCAGGCGCTGCGCGTCGCTACGCGCCTTCCGACCTCGGCCCCGAAGCGTGGCACGCGGCGATGGACGCCAAGTACTTCAGCTACATTCACCCGCTCGATGCGGTGCTGAAGCGGATGGCCGCACGTGGCCGCGGCGCCGTCGTCAACATCGTCGGGATGGGTGGCAAGGTCGCGAGTCCGGTGCATCTTCCTGGAGGGTCGGCCAACGCCGCGCTGATGCTCGCGACGGCGGGCCTGGCGGCGGCATTCGGGCCGAAAGGCGTGCGCATCAACGCGATCAACCCCGGCGGAACGCTCACCGGCCGCGTCCAGGAAGGCCTTGCCGTCGAGGCGAAGATGACGGGGCTTGCTCAGGCGGAGCTTCTCAAGAAACAGGAAGCGAAGATTCCGCTGGGCCGTCTCGGCACGCCTGAGGAGGTCGCGCGGGTCGCGCTTTTCCTTGCTTCCGACCAGGCGAGCTACGTGACAGGTGCGATCGTGCCGATGGACGGCGGCGCGAATCCCGTGATCTGACGAGGAGCGACGGCCGATGGGAGCGAACGACGTACTGACTGACATCGAAATCGCGCAGCGCGCGAAGCTCCGGCCCATCGGCGAGATCGCCGCGCGCCTGGGCATTCCCGACGACGCGCTCGAACCGTACGGACGCACGAAAGCGAAGATCTCGCTCGACTGGCTCGCCGGGCAGCCGCAACGGCTCGGCGCGAAGCTGATCCTCGTCTCCGCGATCAGTCCCACGCCAGCGGGCGAGGGGAAGACGACGACGACCGTCGGCCTGGGCGATGCGCTGAACCGGATCGGCAAGAAGGCCGCGATCTGCCTGCGCGAGCCGTCGCTGGGTCCCGTGTTCGGGATGAAGGGCGGCGCGGCCGGAGGCGGCTTTGCGCAGGTCGTGCCGATGGAGGACATCAACCTGCACTTCACCGGCGACTTCCATGCGATCGGCGTCGCGAATAACCTGCTCGCCGCGCTGGTCGACAACCACATCCACCATGGCAACGCGCTCGGGATCGACGTTCGCCGGATCACGTGGAAACGCGTCGTCGACATGAACGATCGCGCGCTGCGCGACATCACGATCGCACTCGGCGGCCCCGCCAACGGCTATCCGCGGCAGGATGGCTTCGACATTGTCGTCGCCTCCGAGGTGATGGCGATCTTCTGTCTCGCCGAGTCGATCGGAGACCTGAAGGCGCGCCTCGCGAAGATCGTCGTCGGCTATACGCGCGACCAGAAGCCGGTCCATGCGGGCGATCTCGACGCGCAGGGCGCGATGACGGTGCTGCTGCGGGACGCGCTCAAGCCGAACCTCGTGCAGACGCTCGAGAACAACCCCGCGTTCATCCACGGCGGTCCGTTTGGCAACATCGCGCACGGCTGCAACTCGGTGATCGCGACCAAGGCGGCGCTCAAGCTCGCCGACTACGTCGTCACCGAGGCCGGCTTCGGGGCCGATCTGGGCGCCGAGAAATTCATCGACATCAAGTGTCGCAAATCCGGCCTGCGGCCGGACGTTTGCGTGCTGGTCGCGACGATCCGCGCGCTCAAGTACCACGGCGGCGCGGACCTGACGGAGCTGACGAAGGAGAACCTGACGGCGGTGGAGAAGGGTATCGCGAATCTCGAGCGGCACATGAACAACGTGCGCAACCACTATGGCCTGCCGTGCGTGGTCGCGCTCAATCACTTCGCGTCGGACACCGACACCGAGATCGCGCTCCTCAAGAAGAAGATCGCCCACCACGACGCGCCGGTCATCGTCGCGAAGCACTGGGCGGATGGTGGCGCTGGCGCGGAGGCCCTGGCGCGCGCCGTCGTCGACGTGACGGAGCGCGTTCCGCCGGACCTGCAATTCGTATACGAGGACGACGACACGCTGTGGGACAAAGTGACGCGCATCGCGCGGATCGTCTACGGCGCGTCGGAGGTGACGGCGGACAGCAAAGTGCGGGCGCAGATCAAGAAGCTGCAGGCCGATGGCTACGGCCGCTATCCAGTCTGTGTCGCGAAGACGCAGTACTCGTTCTCGACCGATCCGCTGCTGCGCGGAGCGCCATCGGGGCACGTCGTCAACATCCGCGAGGTGCGGCTCGCTTCCGGCGCCGAGTTCGTCGTGATGGTCTGCGGCGACGTGATGACGATGCCCGGGCTGCCCAAAGAGCCGTCGGCGGCGAAGATCGATATTACTGACGACGGGAAGGTGATCGGGCTGTTCTAGTGGGCGGCGAGTAGGACCCGCCCGCGCTACTTCAGAACTATTTCTCGCGTACGACGAGCGTCGCCAGCGCGCCCCCCAGCGCCGCGTTCACGGAGTGGACATCGATCTGTGGGTAGGGACGAGCAAGATTTTCGATCGCTGTACCAGTCTCGTCCAAACGCTCGAAAGATGGTCACGGACACGCCAATGCTGCTGGCTGCGTCAACCGCGTCAGGTTCATGCTCCCGGAGCCGTACCCCAGCACCGATTCGAAATCGACCTTGCCGTGGCTGCAGTCGGTGAAGGTGAAGGTGAGCGTGCCCCACCGATTGTTCACGATCCGACTCGGGTCGAAGTTTGGGATCCAGCGCCCGCCCGTCGTCTGGTAGACGTCCGTGATCGTCGCCATATTGCCGCTGTAGGTGCCCGCCCCGACGAACCAAGCCTGCTGAGTGCCTGCCGGATTGAACGTAAACCACGCGGCGAGGAAGCGGTTGTCCGGCAGGACTTCAACGAAGAGACCATGGCCGCTTTGCGCCGGGTCGAACCAAGCGCCGGTGAATGCGGACGTGATCGAACCGGCTAACGAGAAATCGTAGTATTCGCCCGAACTGTTGGCTGCCCATGCCGGGAACGGAACTGGTGAACAGTAGAAATCACTGTCATCGCATGAAATCGGGCTTGACTAGGTGAAGGTCGGCGAATCCTTGGGTCCCCACGAGAATGGGGCGACCCGCCGGATTAGGCAGATCGCCCGGGAACACAAACGTATGCTCGGTCGAGCCGCTTCTGGCGACCAGCGTCAGGCCGCCCAGCTTTGATATCCCGTCGTTGTAACCGGCCCCGGCAATGAGGAATTGAACCGAGCCGTCGGCGTTGGAATAGGCCTCCTCAAATGACAATTCGCAATTCGGGACGCATGACGTCTGTGCGGTTACGGCTCCCGCGAGCGGGAGGCCGAGAATCACCGTAAGCGCGAGTCTTGCTGCGCATTTGATCATTCGATCCTCCGTCGCGGGCGCTGCAAGCAATGTCGAAATCACGATTCATGCGTCGCGCAACCTGATTGCGATCGTTTCCTGGCCAGCGACTTCATGGGCATGGGCCCCGCCGACTACGGAGCTCACTGCGAACCATCGTTTTGTGCCCGCGAGATGAAGACCTGGGCCACCGACTTCCCAAGTTGCACGCCTGCGGCGTTGTCCATCGGGTAGTGAATGCCAGCCCAGATTCTCGAGTCGCCGGCCTCCTTGCCTACGGCACGAATGAAGTCGGCATGCGCGGGGAACAGGTAGGCCAGCGTTTCCGATTTGGCCGCCGAGAACGTCGAGTGATTGGACGGGTAGCTCGGAAAGGGTGGCACCGGAAACAGCGGCACGATCGCCGGATCAAGCTGAGGCGGCCGGATGTACCAGTACGTGAACTTGCCGTCCTGGCTTGCGATAAAGGCATCGAACTGCACCGCCCCGATCAGCGCGTAGACGCGAGCGGCACGCGGCGGATTCTGGTCGAGCCCGTCTTCGAACATCCACTTATCGGCGTAGCGGTAGGGCCAAACCGACAGGCCTTCCGGGCTTTGCCAGTAGAACGCTTTGTAGTTGGTGGCGAATATCGCGGGATTGCCCGGAACGGCTCGCGGGAAGTTGTGAACGAGCGCCGTTTCCGCAACGACTTGTGGGGAGTCGCAGGCCGGCGGAGGCGCGGGCCTGAACTGACTGGGCGAGTTCAGCAACAACGGCTTCATCGTGGCCCCGCCAAAATTGGCGGGGTTGGACCCGATCCATAGGCACGGCCCTGTAGGCACGGTGCCCGTAAAGACAGGGTTCCATCCATCGGCCTGCGCCTTGGCGATGACCTGCTCGGCCACCTTGCGCCCCAGGGCGAGCCCGGCATCGTAGTCGCTCGGGTATTGCAGACCTGCCAGAACCCGCGACCAACCCGCCTCTTCGGCCAGGCGCTGGAACGCCTGCGCTTCGGCCGGCAGAAAATAGGCGAGCACGCTCGCCGCGGCCTGCGCGGCAGCGGCATGTTCCGATGGATAGGACGGGCTCTGGGGGACGGGCAAGGCCGTCGGCAGCCGGTGATCGCGCTCGCTCGGGCGTTTCCGGTTGTAGAAGTACTTCGATTCCCACGCCGCGATCGTCGCGTCATACATGGCGAGGCCCACGTAGGCGTACACGCGACTGATATTCGTCGTCGTCGGGACCCCCGCCAGTGCACGTTCGTTGATCAGGTCGATCCAGCGGTAGGCCGGCGCGCCGGCATCCCAGAACGCAATCTGCTGCTGGATCTGCGCATCGTTGTGGCTCACCAGGTCCGCAAGCGCTCTCAATTCGGCTTGCGTGTCCGCCGATCCGGGTGGTGGCGGGACGCGATAGTCGGCACCGGAAGAGATCACCCACGTTCGCCACTGGCCGGCGTTGGGCTCGATCGAACCGTCCGCCCGCGCATGCAACGGCAGCGTGATGGTTGCGAATGTCAACACAATCAGCAGTTTTCGAGCAGCCATTGATGCCTCCTGGTCTGACAAAATGGTGGTCGAGCTCGCACGCTGAACCGGGGAGCTCGATGCCGTGGAAGGTCCACGTCCTGCGGCTACGATTCGACCGCACTCTGTTCGGCGTGTGAATCGAAAACCGATGAAACGGGCGAAAGCCTGGATGGTTGCGATCGGCAACGGACCGCTGGGTAATGTGGTCGCCTCGACCGACCGGGACTCGCCCTAATCAGGCGACTGCAAGAGGATCGTGCCCTGCGCTCGCTTGTGGGCGACGTTCAGACCGTGATCGGCGGTGTCCGCTAGTGCACGAGTGCGCGACGGTGCGGAGCGAGGGGATCGTCGCGCACGCCAGAGGAAGACGCGGACTTTGGATTCGACCGCTATTGGCGTGAAGGCAGCCAGGCACGATCGGCCGGCAGACCTTGCGCCAGTACTTTCGCGGCCACCTTGCGTCCGATTTCGAGGCCTGCTTCCGTGTCCATCGGGTAGTGAATGCCGCCGTAAATGCGCGACATCGCCACTTCCTGCGCTATTGCCCAGTAGCGCCCGCCCCGGTCCGGGAACGTCGCATCGAGCACGCGGGCTGCCGCTGCCGAAGTGCAAGAATGATTGGAGGGATACGAAGGATGGTTTGGCAGCCCGATGGCCAGCCGGATCTCGGGATCGACTTGCGTCGGCCGCGGCACCCAGTAGACGTACTTGCTGTCGGCGCAGGCGCTGAAGGCATCGAGCCAAGCCATGTGCAGCAGTGCGAGTAGTTCCGCAGTCTCCAACTGCGAAAGATGATGCGCCTCTGCCTCTTCGAGCGCCGTCCGATTCCACCACCCCGGAAAGTTCGGCGACGCTACCAGTTCCCAATACTGCGCAATACGCAGTTCGTGCGCGTCACGCGCATCTGCGGCAGCGCAGCGCGCATGTAGATCTTGAGGTTTTCGAGCAGGCGCTCGCCGGATTCGGGGTCGGTCTCGTACAGACATTGCACGTTGGCGAGCGAGTTGAAAATGAAGTGCGGCTCGATTTGCGCTTCCATGAGTTGAAGGCGTGCCTCGAGCGTCTGTTTGGCCAGCGACTGATGAGCGACCTCCGTCTCGTGCGTCGCCTTGGCGGCGGCATCCGAACGACGGCGGAGCATGTAAATGAGCGCCACGGCACCACCTACCGCAGTCATGCGCAAGGTATCGCCAACGAACTGCGTGGAGAGAATCGAAAATTCCGATGAATAAAGGATTGCGACGACGAGTGCGTAGCCGAGGGCGGCGCCCATGGGCAACGCGATGCTTGCCGCTATCGCCCGAGCCGGGCCGTCTTCTGCGAAGATGCTATCGGCGACCGCGAAGCCGCCGAGCATCGCCAGCCCTGTCACGCTTAGCTCGGCGAAGTAGTAGGCCCATCCTTCGGCGATGCGCTCGAGCGACCAATGCTCGAATAGGTTGGGTTGCACGAGCACCTGTGTCGATAGGATGAGGCACAGGATGAGAACGGCGCCCACACGGCGCCAGGTCAAGGCTCGCCACGTGTCACGAAGGCCCCGCGCCAGGCAGTCGAAAACCACTGGCGCGGGATCGTCGTGAACGACGTGCGGCGTGGCACTCAACGGAAAGCCTTCCGTCCGACGCGAACCGCCATTATCCCCTTGGGCGTGACTATTTCAACCCGCTCTCCGATGAACGCGGCGAAACGGTGTGCGATTGCCTCACGCGGACGACGAACGCGGAAGCGCTGTAGACGCTCGCCCGTCGGGATGATCCGAGCCGCGCTGGATCACGAACGGCCCATTGTGGACGAAGAGTTTGCGCGATACCGGTCCGCCGGCGTACTGACCGCGGGCTGAGGGTAGGTTGGGCGCCTTGCCGGATACTTCTGACAGGTGCGAAGATGCGACATGAAATATCGAAGCAAGCGCTGTTCGCGACTACAAGAATTTACGCCCGCTCGGTGAAGTACGCCGACCTCCGCGATTTCCTCTTGCAGCTCGAACGTCGGGGCGAGCTGAAGCGCGTCGCGGTCGAGGTTGACCCGCGGCTCGAGATGACCGAGATCTGCGACCGCGTGCTGCGCGCGGGTGGCCCGGCGCTCTTGTTCGAGAAGCCGAAGGGACACCGCATGCCGGTCCTCGGCAACCTCTTCGGCACGCCACGCCGCGTCGCGCTCGGCATGGGCGAGGACTCGGTCGATGCGTTGCGCGAGATCGGCAAGCTGCTCGCGTTCCTGAAGGAGCCCGAGCCGCCGAAGGGCCTGAAGGACGCGTGGCAGAACACGCGCCCCGTCTTCATGCAGGTGCTGCACATGGCGCCGAAGGAGCGCTCTTCTGCGCCGTGCCAGGAGATCGTCTGGGAGGGCGCCGACGTCGATCTCTCACGCCTCCCCGTCCAGACGTGCTGGCCCGGCGACGTCGCGCCGCTGATCACCTGGGGCCTCACGGTGACGCGCGGGCCGGAGAAGACACGACAGAACCTCGGCATCTATCGACAGCAGGTGCTGGCGCCGAACAAGGTCATCATGCGCTGGCTGCACACGCGCGGGGGCGCGCTCGACTTCCGCGATCACGCGAAGCGTTCGCCGGGAACGCCGTTCCCGATCGCCGTCGCGCTCGGCGCGGATCCCGCGACAATCCTCGGTGCGGTCACGCCCGTTCCCGATACGCTGTCCGAATACCAGTTCGCCGGATTGCTGCGCGGCGCCCGCACCGAGATCGTCAGGTGCCTCTCGCATGGCCTTCAGGTGCCCGCGTCCGCCGAGATCGTGCTCGAAGGTTTCATCCGGCCGGACGCGAACGATCCGACCGGATACGAGACTGCGGTGGAAGGGCCGTTCGGCGATCACACCGGGTATTACAACGACGTCGAGCGCTTTCCCGTGCTCACGCTCGAGCGGATCACGATGCGCCGCGATCCCATTTATCACTCGACCTACACCGGCAAGCCGCCGGACGAGCCGTCGATGCTGGGCGTCGCGCTCAACGAAGTGTTCGTGCCGCTCCTCCAAAAGCAGTTTCCGGAGATCGCGGATTTCTACCTGCCGCCCGAGGGCTGCAGCTACCGGATGGCCGTGGTCGCACTCAAAAAACAATATGCCGGTCACGCGAAGCGCGTGATGTTCGGCGTCTGGAGCTTTCTCCGGCAGTTCATGTACACCAAGTTCATCGTCGTCACCGACGACGACGTCAACGTCCGCGATTGGAAGGAGGTCGTCTGGGCCATCTCGACGCGGGTCGATCCGCAGCGCGACACGCTGATCGTGCCGCAGACGCCGATCGACTATCTCGACTTCGCCTCACCCGTGGCAGGCGTGGGGAGCAAGATGGGGATCGACGCAACGAACAAGTGGCCGGGCGAGACCGAGCGAGCGTGGGGCACGCCGATCGCGATGGACGCGGCCGTCAAGGCGCGCATCGACGCGCTGTGGAAGGACCTCGGACTGTAGCGCTCAGTACCGCGAACGCCAGTTGCGGGCGATGCGGAACGCAGCGAGCGTCCACGACGTGAACCGCAGCCAGCGACCCAGCCGCGACGCGCCGAGGATCGGGTGCCACCAGTCCGACGATGAACGCCGCAGCGTTGGTCGCCATCGGCCCGCGCGCGCCGGACGTTCCAGGCGGCGCAATCGCCGAGCGGACGTCGTGGGTCGCGACGGTCATCTGCGCGCGATCGAACAGCGCGCGTGCGGCGAGCAGCGCCTTGCGATCCCTGATCTCCACGGTGCGCGCGCGGTTCACTTGCGCTGTTTCCCATCACCCGCGAGCCACTCCCGGTCGCGCTCGAGCTCCGCGAGAGTCGCGGCGAACGGCTTGGGATCGTTTTGGCGGCGCACGGAGAAACGCCAAAGCGCGAGGACGCCCCCCAGCAGGTAAGCGAGCGTGACGGCGCCGAGCGCGGTGAGCCGGTAGGTATCCCAGAAGTACGCGACGACGAACGCGGTGATGCAGAGCGCCCCCATCGCGAGGCAGCCGAGCCCGATGACGAGGAGCGTGATCCGGTCCTTCGCGAGCTCGCGTGCCTCGTCGAACTCCAGCGCGGCAAGCTCGGCGCGCGTGCGCAGAAGGTCGACCGCCGCTGCGGCAAGCTGCCCCAGCGCGCTTCCCAGCCCGCGCGGCGCGGCGCCGCGTTCGCTCATACGCTCGTCGCCGCAATTACTAGCGACGGGCGACTACAAGGCCCACCAGGAATCCGACCGCGGCAGCGACGCCGATCGCCTGCCACGGGTTGTCGTGGACGTAGTCGTCGGTCGCGCGGGCGGCGGCCTTCGCCTGATCGACGGCCTGGCCTTCCATTTCCTGCAACCTGAGCTTCGCGGTCAGGAGCTTCGCCTCGACCTGCGAACGGAGATCGCGGGCCTTATCGCCCGTTTCCGTCGCGGCACGCTTGAGCATGTCCTCGGCTTCGGACAGCACGGCCGAGAAATCGTCGATCAGCTTCGCACGGACACTTTCGCTTTCGCCAGCCATTCGTAGCCTCCAGGGAGCGGTACGCCGCCCGCACGGCGCGGGTTCGGGCGCTCATTATAGGCGGCAAGCCCGGGGCGCGGCGCGGGCGAAGAATAGTCATGGCGCCATGGTGGCAGAGCGGGCTAAAACGGGGCAATCTTGCATGTTTCCACCTGCCCCGACGGAGAACACCCGATGACGCCCCCGCTGCGCCTGCCTGCCCTCGATCCCGACACCGTCGCCGAGGTCCGCAGATCGGGCTATCCCGAGCCTTACCGGTCGCGCATGGGCGACCGTGCGAAGCGCAGGCTGGCCGAGGCATGCGGCCTCACGAAGCTCGGCGTCAACCTCGTCACTCTGGGCCCGGGAGGCCAGTCGGCGCTGCGCCACTGGCACACGATCGACGACGAATTCGTGTACGTACTGTCGGGCGAAGTGGTGCTTGTCACCGACGACGGCGAACAGGTGCTCACCGCCGGGATGTGCGCGGGCTACGTGGGCGGTGCTCGCAACGCGCATCACTTCATCAACCGGAGCGCGGCGCCCGCGCGCTACCTCGAGATGGGCGCCAACACGCCGGGTGACAATGCGTTCTATCCCGACGACGACCTGATGTGGGGCGCGGACGAGAACGGCGAGTTCGCCGCGCACAAGGACGGCCAGCGCTATTGACCCAGGGCGCCTGCGCCCCGATATTGCCGATGCCGCGATCTCGCGGCGTACCCGACCCGAGGAGACTCGAGCCATGGCCGACCTGCCCGTCCAGGGTTCCGGGACCGCCGGACAACCCCCCGTCAATGCCGCGACGGCCGTCTACGTGCTGTTCGCGATCGCCGTCATCGGCGCGCTCGTCGCCCACGGATTGATCGTCTTCGCCCCGCTCGTCGGGATCGCAGGTGTCGTCGGGGTGATCATCGCGTACGTGAAGCGCGACGACGCGCGCGGTACCTGGATCGACTCGCACTTCACGTGGCTGATCCGCACCTTCTGGTGGTCGTTGCTGTGGGACGTGCTCGCCGTCATCGCGTTCATCACGCTGATCGGCATCCCCATCGCGCTCGTCATCCTGGTCGCGACGTCGATCTGGGGAATCTACCGGCTCGTACGCGGCTTCCTGTACTTCAAGGACAGCGCGCCGATTCCGCTCGTGTAGCGCGTCAGCGGCCCAGCCGCGCGAGCAACAGCGCGCGGTACGCTCCCGCCCGCAGCAGGCTGCGGCCACGCGCCGCTTCGAGCGCCATCTCGATGACGGCGAGGCGCGCGGCCGCGCGCGATTTCTCCGAGTCATCGGTCGCGGTCACGAGCAGTCGGCGCAACGACGCCGCTTCGCGACGCGTCTCGATCTCCGCCGGTACGAAGCCGGCGTTGCGCAGAATCCGGTAGGCAAGTCGCGATTCCTCCGGGACCAGGCGATCGTCGTCGAGGTCGAGGGGCCGACCGGACCCGGGGAGGTTATCGAACGCGCCCGCGCGAGCGGCTTCCGCGATCTTGGCTTCGGCGATCAGTTCGAGGCTCAGCATCGTCAGTGTTTCGTCAGCGCATCCCACGCAGCGGCGTGATGATGAATCCACTCGACGAAGAAGTCGAGCGCGGGCTGCGCGCGGTTCGCGTTGGGGTGATTGACGATCGCCGCGAGCGCGAACCGGCGACCGTCGCCCGTGATCACGTAGCCCGCGATCGCCCGCGCGCCTTCGAGCGTGCCGGTCTTGAGCAAGCCCTGGCCCGCAACGTCACCGTTCTGGAATCGCCGCTCGAGCGTGCCGTCGGTGGCGGCCACGGCGAGCGAGCTCGCGAACTCGTCGCGGACGGGGCTTGCGTCGGCGGCGATCAGCAGGCGCACGAGGCTGCCGGCGCTGATCCGCTCGTTGCGTGAGAGGCCGGAACCATTGTCGAGGACGAGTTCCGGCATCTTCAGGTTGTGCGCGGCCAGCCAGCGCTTCACGGTGCCGCTCGCCCCCGCGACCGTCGCCGGCGGCGGGCTCTTCGCGGTCGCAAGCGTGAGGAACACTTGCCGCGCCATCACGTTGTTCGAAAGCTTGTTCACATCGCGCACGATATCGTAGAGCGGTGGCGACTCGAGCACGGCGAAGGCCGGCTTGCCCGCCGGTGCGCGTCCATCCTTCCACTTGCCCGCGAAACGCCCGCCCGCCTCCTGGAAGTACGCCGCGAACATTGCGCGTACGTAGGCGGGATGGTCGAGTAGCGCGACCCACCAGTCGCGCTCGCCACAGGCCGCCGGATAGTGGCCGACAAACGTCGCGTCGGCGCTCGCGCCGTGGTCGACGAACGACGCGCCCAAAGCGCCATGCCAGTCGCCGCAACTTCCGGGGCTTAGCGGTGGAGAGGGTCCGAGGGCGATGTTGTCGAGCGGCGGGATGGCGGCCACCGTCGTACCGTCGCCCGTGGCATTCGGGGCGAAGGCGAACTTGACCGCGTTGAAGTTGACGAGCAATGCGTCGGGACCCACGTTGTAGGGTTTGAGCGGCTCGCCGTCGAATGCGGCGGGGTCGTAGGGGAAGGGCGCGAAGAACGAGCGGTCGAGCACCAGGTCGCCGTCGATCTGGACGAGGCCCTGCGCGACCAGCTTCGCCATGAACGCCTGCCACTGCTCGATCGTGATCTTGGGATCGCCATGGCCCTTGAGCACGAGGTTGCCGTGCAGGACGCCATGATCGAGCGGACCGTCGATGAACGCCTGCGTTGTCCAGCGGTAGTCGGGGCCGAGGAGCTCGAGCGCGGCGAACGTCGTGACGAGCTTCATCGCCGAGGCCGGATTCATCGGTTTCGCAGCCTCGTGCGCGACCATCGGCTTCGGTTGCCCGGTTTCCTGCACGACGATCGCCACGGCGCCGAGCGGGATGCCCGCCTGGCGGAACGCACGCGCGACGGGCGGCGGCAGTGCGGCCTGCGCAACGCTGGAGAGCGTGATGAGACCTGCGACGAGCAGCGCGGCGACCTTCAAGCGCGCTCCAGGATGGCGAGGGTGCCGGCTACGAGCAGAGCGAACTCGTCGTCGGTGACGACATAGGGCGGCATGAAATAGATGGTGCGCCCAAGAGGACGCAACAGGAGCTCGCGCTCGAGTGCCTGCGCGAAGCACCAGCGCGCGAAGTCGGGGCGGTCGGTGTCAACGTCGAAGGCGACGATCATTCCTGTCTGCCGAAAGTGGCGAGCGGTTCGATGCCGAGCGAGCGGCGCGGCGAGCTCCGCCCAGCGTCGTGCCTTGACCCTATTTCGCGCGATCACGTCGTCGTCGCGGAAGAGATCGAGCACAGCGAGCGCTGCGCGGCACGCGAGCGCGTTGCCCGTGTACGAGTGCGAATGCAGGAACGCGCGCGCGAGATCGTCGGCGTAGAACGCGTCGTACACCTCGTCGGTCGTGAGCACACAGGAGAGGGGCAGATAGCCGCCGGTCAGTCCCTTGGACAGGCATAGGAAATCCGGCGCCGCCGCGTTCGCCTGCTCCCAGGCGAACATCGTGCCGGTGCGGCCGAAGCCGGTCATGATCTCGTCGGCAATGAGCAGCACGTCGTACTGTGTGCAGAGCGCGCGTGCACGCGCGAGGTAGTGCGCGTCGTGCATCGCCATGCCGGTCGCGCCCTGCACGCGCGGCTCGACGATTAGCGCTGCCGTCGTTGCGTGATGGCGGTCAAGGTGCGCCTCGAGCGCGCGCGCCGCGCGCTCCGCGACGTCGCGCGGAGACTCGCCCGCCTGGGAGTCCCGAGCGTCGGGACTCGCCACGGTCGAGGCGGCGCGCAGGAGCGGTGTGTAGGTGTCGCGAAAGAGCGCGACGTCAGTGACGGCCAGCGCGCCGATCGTTTCGCCGTGGTAACCGCCGGCGACGCTCGCGAATCCAGTCTTCTCGGGACGGCCTCGGTTCTTCCAGTAATGGAACGCCATCTTGAGCGCGATCTCGACCGCCGAGGCGCCGTCGCTGCCGTAGAAGGCGTGGCCAAGGCCGGCCGGTGCGAGCGAGGCAAGACGCTCCGAGAGCTCCACCACCGGCGCGTGCGTGAAGCCCGCCAGGATCACGTGCTCGAGATCGCCGAGCTGCGCCGCGAGCGCAGCGTTGATGCGCGGGTTCGCGTGGCCGAAGAGGTTGACCCACCAAGACGAGACCGCGTCGAGATAGCGGCGGCCGTCGAAATCGTAGAGCCACGCGCCTTCGCCGCGGGCAATTGGCACGAGCGGTAGCGCCTCGTGCACCTTCATCTGTGTGCATGGATGCCACACGGCGCGCCGGCTTCGCGCGAGCCATTGCGCGTTGGCTGCCTGGTTCATCACGGCGGCCGCCCGATGAGGAGGTAAAAGCTCGATGCGCCGCCGGTCGCGCGGCCGTAGGCGAAATAGACCGGGCCCAGGAACGTGTCCGCAGCGATGAACGCGCTGCCACCTGTCACGATGTCCGACGCGCTGATAGCGGAGCGCAGCTGCCACGTGTTGCCCGCCTCGAGCGACCCTCCGGCGAATAAGTCGCCGCCGAGCCAGGGAATCGTCGTGAGCCGGTGATAGTAGACGACGCGGCCCAAGCCCATGTAGCTGCCGGCAAGCTGCTGGAGGCGGAGCCCCGAAAGGTTGAGGAAGCCGCCGAGCAGGAACGGGTTGACTACCGAGGGGTCATCGCGGGATTGCCCACCGGCGCGCGCCGCGATGTTCACGAAATCGTCGGCGCCGAGAGGGATCGCGCCATTCGCGAACAGCTCGCCGCGGCCGAGGTGCCGGCTTATCTCGGCGGCGTCGGAGCCGATCTGCTGCGTCCGAGTGCCGTAAAAGATGTCGAGATCCGCGTGGACTCCGCTGCGTGGGAAGAACGCGGTGTCGAGGTTGTCCCAGCGTGCCGCGAAGCGGCCGCCCGCATCGGTCTGCCATATCGAAGGAAAGCCCGACAACGCGATCGTCGGGGTTCCCTTGTAGTACGTGTAGATCGGTCCGATCCGAAGCTGGCCGCCGTCGCCGACGGCGACGCCGAAATCGGCGCCGGCGCCGTTGGTCTGGATCGCGTACTCGGCCACACGGTCCGAACCCGAGAAAACGTAGCGCGGCTGGTTCTGCACTGCGCCCTGCGCCGAGACGAAATAGGTCTGGCGGTCGTCGAGCGGCTGGTAGAACGTGGCGTTCGCGCGAAAGATCCTCCCGACCTCGAGCTCGGCCAGGATCTGCGCCCCCAGGCTGTTGACCCAGGTCCGCTTGAGCCCGGCCAACAGCGAGAACGCCGACTCACCCTGGAAATCGGACAGAAAGGAGACGCCGAAACGGAGATAGTTGGGGCCGATCGATCGCTCGCGGACGTCGAAGACGACGCCGCTCTTCCCGTCCTCCTCGGCGACGTGATACGTGATGCTGTCGAAATCGCCGCTCCCGTACAGGCGCGAGATCCGGTTGTTGAGATCCGCTAGGTCGAGCGGTACGCCCAGCGGGACCGCGAGCCGCGCCTCGATGACGGCCGGGTTGGCGTACCGGGTGCCCTCGACGCGCGCGAATTCGATCGTCGGCGGCGCCGGCGCGACGAGCCTGGGCAACGCCGCGCGGTAGGCGGCGTACTCGGGCGCGGGGAGTGCGAGCGCGGAAAGCTGCGGCAGCGCGGCGCGTGCCGCCTCCTCGCCCAGCCGGATGAAGTCGGCCCCCTGGGTGAAATCGCCGGCCGAAAGCGCGCCGAGGTCGGGCGCGATCAGTGCGTCGCGCGGCCCCAGCGAGGCAAGCTGCTTCCGCACGTTCTGCTCAGTCAGGATGTTGATCATCTGGCTCGTGAGGCCGATGATCGAGGAGAGCTGGTCGCGGGTCGCGAGCGGCGTGCCGATGTTGACCGCGATCACGATGTCGGCGCCCATCCGCCGCACGACGTCGACCGGCAGGTTGTCGACGAGTCCCCCGTCACCCAGGATCCTCCCTTCGACCTCGGAGGGGGAGAACACGCCAGGGATCGACATGCTCGAGCGCATCGCCACATACAGCGGCCCCGTCTCGAACACGTAGGGCTCGCCCGTCACCATATCGGTCGCGACGCAGCGGAAGGGGATCGGCAGGCGGTTCAGGTCCTTGACGCCATCGGCCTCGTTCGAGAGCTCGTGCAGGAACAGCGTCAGGTTCGCCCCTGAAAGCACGCCCTGGAAGCCGCGGATCTCGGTGCCGCGGATCCCGACTTCCAGCGGCAACGGAAAGCGGCGGTTGATTTCCTTCTCGCGAAAACTGAGCTCGCGGCGCGGCGGCGAGTCGGAGAACAACGTCGTCCAGTCGACCGTCGTGATGATGTGCTCCATGTCGGGCGGCGACATGCCCATCGCGTAGAGGCCCCCGACGATCGAGCCCATCGACGTCGCGGCGATGTAGTCGACCGGGATGTGGGCCTCCTCGAGCACCTTGAGCACCCCGATGTGGGTGATCCCGCGGGCGCCGCCGCCCGAGAGCACGAGGCCGATCTTGGGGCGCCTGGGTTCCGTGGGAGGCATTGTCGTCGGCGCAGGCTGCGCGAACGTCTGAATGGCGATGACGAGGAGCGCGCACGCGGCAAGCGTGCGGACGGCGGGAACACGGCCGCGATGGCACGTGTTCGCCACGTGGGGTGGGAGGGCACCTCCGGTCGTGCGCATGGCGAGGACGCGGAATTATAGCGACTGCGGCACGGCGATTTGACAGTGCGAGGGGCGAGCCCTATGGTCGTCGCCACGATGACAACGGACGCTGGGTACACCAGGACGGCGATCGCGCTTCACTGGCTCGCCGCGCTCCTGATCGTCGCCAATCTCACGCTTGGCGTGTCGATGGTTGGACTCGAGCTCTCGCCGCTCAAGCTTCGTCTCTTCAGTTATCACAAGTGGATCGGCATCACCGTCTTCATCGTGGCCTCCCTCCGTCTCGCATGGCGGCAGTTTCATCCGCCACCGCCGCCCATTGCGATGCCGGATTGGCAGCGCCGGACCGCCACGATGACGCACGCCATCCTCTACGTGCTCATGTTCGCAATTCCCTTGTCGGGCTGGATCTACAGCTCGGCGACCGGCGTTTCGGTCGTCTACCTTGGACTCGTACCGCTGCCCGACCTCGTGCCGAAGGACAAGGCACTTGCCGGCGTGCTGAAGGCAGTTCACGTGACGCTCAATATCGGTCTCGTCGCACTCGTGATCCTGCACATCGGCGCCGCGTTGAAGCATCATGTGATGAATCGCGACGGAGTGCTGCCGCGGATGCTGCCTTTCCTGCGGCGAGTCTAGCGCCATGCAACCGATGAAACGGAATGGATGCGCCATGCGCGCTGTTTTCAGGGCATGGGGCGCCCATTCGTCAGGACCATGGCCCGCGCCTGCGTGCTCGCCGTAGCCGCGGTGGCGGCCATCGTGCCGGCGGTCGCGCGGCTGGGCGACGTGTATCGCGTCGACCCCGAGCGGACGTCGGTGGCCTTCGAGGTAACGCAGCTCGGCGTGTTCATCCAGAACGGCCGCTTCGGGCAAGCGCATGGCCGGATCGCGTACGACGCGGACACCGAGACCGGCGGCGTCGACCTGACCGTCGACACAGCGACCGTCGACACCGGCTGGGATCTGCGCGACCGCTTCGTGCGGGGCGAGGACATGCTCGACGCGGCGCACTATCCGAAGCTCGAGTTCCGGTCCACCACGATGAGCTTCGCCGGGCACAAGCTGGTCGCGGTCGACGGTGAGCTCACCTTGCGCGGAGTCACGCGCCCCGTGCGCCTCGAGGTGCGCGACGTCCACTGCGGGCCGAACACGGCCGAGGGCGGCGAGCGCTGCGACGCCGAGATCGTCGGCCGGATCTCCCGCCGGGAGTTCGGCATCGACTACGGCTATCCGCTGGTGGGCGACGAAGTGCTCCTGACCTTCGCCGTGAGCGCGCTCAAGCAACGTGACGCCGCGGCTGCGCGCTAGACGACCTTCACCTGCATCCGCTTGACGGCGGCGACGAGCTCGCGCGTGATGCCGGGCTCGCGGACCGAGTGCCCAGCATCGGGAACGACGACGTATTCGGACTCGGGCCAGGCGCGCGCGAGGAGCTCGGCCGTGATCGGCGGACATACGATGTCGTAGCGGCCCTGGACGATCGTGCACGGCAGATGACGGATCCGGGGCAGGCCCGCCAGCAGCTCGCCCTGCTGCAGGAACGCGTCGTGCACGAAGTAATGCGCCTCGATGCGGGCGATCGCCAGCGCGGCCGCGTCGCTGTCGAACTTCGGCGCGGGGTCGTTGCCGGGCAAGAGTGTCGAGCACGCGCCTTCATAGCGATCCCAGGCGTGCGCGGCCGGCAGATGCACGGCAGGGTCGGGATCGACCAGCCGGCGGTAGTAGCTGACGAGGAGATTTCCGCGCTCTGCCTCGGGCAGGAAGCCCGCGAAGGCGCGCCAGGCCTCCGGAAAGATCTGGCGCATCCCTTGCATGAACCAATCGATCTCCGCGCGCTGCGCTAGGAAGATGCCGCGGAGCACGAGCCCGAGGCAGCGCTGCGGGTGCGCTTCGGAGTATGCGAGCGCGAGCGTCGAGCCCCACGAGCCGCCGAACACCAGCCAGCGGTTGATTTTAAGGTGCGCGCGCAGACGATCGAGGTCGGCGACGAGGGCCTGCGTGGTGTTGCCTTCGAGCTCGGCCACGGGCGTCGAACGTCCCGCGCCGCGCTGGTCGACGAGCACGATGCGCCAGAACGACGGATCGAAGTAGCGGCGGTGATGCGGCAGGCAGCCGCCGCCGGGGCCGCCGTGCAGGAACACGACGGGCACCCCGTCGGCACGGCCGCAACTCTCCCAATAGAGCGTGTGCAGCGAGTCGACGGCGAGGCGTCCGGAAACGTACGGATCGGTCTCGGGAAAAAGAACCGAATCGCGGGTAAGAGGGTTGTCGGGCATCGTGAAGGTCGTGTTCGAATCAGACAACAGGCGCCTTGAACCGATCGTCGACGTCGACCCGGTAGCCGTTGGCGAGGCGGTTGGTTTCGTTCGCGAGCGCGACCACCGCGAGGAGCTCGTGGTACATCGCCGCCGTCATGCCCTTGGCCCGGGCACCGGCCGTGTGCGACATGATGCAATACTCGCAGTTGTTGGTGACGCTCACGGCCACGTAGATCATCTCCTTCGTGAGCGGGTCGAGCGCGCCCGGCGCCATCACCTGCTTGACCGAGCTCCAGATGCGCTCGAGCATCGGCGGGTCGTTCGCGAGCGCTTTCCAGAAGTTGTTGACCCAGTCGGTCCCGCGCGTCGCCATGATGTCGTCGTAGACGGCGCGCACGCGGTCCGGCGCGTTTCCATAGTCGACGAACGGCACCAGCGCCATCGCAATCCTCCGCAAGACTCGCGACGATCAGGACGTCGCGGCAGTGGCAAGTATGCAGGAAAAACGACCGCGGGGTCGCGCGCCCCTCCTATAATCGGGCCGTCCCGCGCAGGCGAGGAAAGGACCGATGAACCCGATTCGACAGCGGTTGACGCTCGAGGCGACCCTCCCTTCGGACCACGCGAGAGCCATGCTCGTCGGCCGCGCTTTTCTGCCCGGAGTCGACGGTCCGGCCTTGATCCGCGTGACGGCGGAGGGCGTCTTCGATCTCTCGCATGTCGCGCCGACGATGTCGGAGCTGCTCGAGCGCGACGGGCCGGCCGCAGCAATCCGGGCGGCGCGCGATTTGCCGCGCATCGCGGACTCCCGGGTAACGCTCGCCAATTCGGCGCCCGAGGGTCGCGACACGGGCTCGCCCTGGTTTCTCGCGCCCTGCGACCTCGCCGCGATCAAGGCCGCCGGCGTGACCTTCGTGTCGAGCATGCTCGAGCGCGTCATCGAGGAGCAGGCGCGCGGCGACCCGGCGAAGGCCGAGTCCGTGCGCAAGGCGGTCGTCGCGATCATTGGTGACGATCTGTCGCGGGTGCGCCCGGGATCGCCCGAAGCCGCGCGGCTCAAGAACGCGCTGATCGAGCAGCGCGTGTGGTCGCAGTACCTCGAGGTGGGGATCGGTCCCGACGCCGAGATCTTCACCAAGTCGCAGCCGATGTCAGCGGTGGGGACGGGTGCCGACATCGGCATTCATCCGAAGTCGGAATGGAACAACCCCGAGCCCGAGATCGTGCTGGCGGTCAACAGCCGCGGAAAGATCGGCGGGGCGACGCTCGGCAATGACGTAAACCTGCGGGACTTCGAAGGTCGCAGCGCGCTGCTCCTCGGCAAGGCGAAGGACAACAATGCGTCGTGCGCGATTGGTCCTTTCATCCGCCTGTTCGACGAGCACTTCGGTATCGACGACGTGCGCAAGGCGACGCTGGCGATGCGCGTCGATGGCCCCGAGGGCTTCACGCTCGATGGCGAGAGCTCGATGGCGATGATCAGCCGCGACCCGGAAGATCTCGTGGCGCAGGCGATCGGCGCCAATCACCAGTACCCGGACGGGTTCGTGCTGTTCCTCGGCACGATGTTCGCACCGACCAAGGACCGTCACGCGCCCGGCCAGGGCTTCACGCACACGGTCGGCGACATCGTCACCGTGGCGACGCCGGCGCTCGGCGCACTCGTCAACCGTGTCGAGCGCTCCGACCGGATCGCCCCCTGGACGTTGGGGGCGGGCGCGCTCGCGCGCAACCTTGCGCGGCGCGGCTTGCTGTAGGGCTAGCGCCCCTTCTTGTACGCAACCACCTTCTGTTGCTGCTCGCCCAGCCCGTCGACGCCCAGCGTCATGACGTCGCCGGGTTGCAGCCACACGGGCGGCTTCATTCCGAGCGCAACACCCGGCGGCGTGCCCGTCGTGATCAGGTCGCCCGGAAGCAGCGTCATGTAGCGCGAGACGTCGGACACGAGCTGCGCTACGCTGAAGATCATCGTCTTCGTGCTGCCCGTCTGCCGGCGCTGGCCGTTGACGTCGAGCCAGAGCCCGAGGTTCTGCGGATCCTTGATCTCGTCCGTCGTGACGAGCCACGGTCCAATCGGCCCGAACGTGTCGCAGCCCTTGCCCTTGTTCCACTGCGTCGCGCTCTTCTTCAACTGGAAGTCGCGCTCGGAGACATCGTTGACGACACAATAGCCGGCCACGTACTTGAGCCCATCCTTCGGTTCAACGTAACGCGCGGTGCGGCTGATCACAACACCCAGTTCGACTTCCCAGTCGAGCTGGGTCGAATCGCGTGGGGCCACGACGTTGTCGTTGGGGCCGACGATGCAGGTTTGGGCCTTGAAGAAAACGACGGGATGCTCGGGGATCGGATTCCCCGACTCCTTCGCGTGATCGCTGTAGTTGAGGCCGATCGCGACGAACTTCGACGGCGTCGCGACGCACGGGCCAAGCCGCGGACGGCCCTTCACCAACGGCAACTTCCTTGGATCGAGCTTGCGGAGCTTCGCGAGCTCGCCGGGCGCGAGGCTCGCGGCGTTGATGTCCTTCACCTTGCGCGAAAGATCGCGCAGCTTGCCGTCGGCGTCGATCAGGCCTGGCTTTTCCTTGCCGGCGGGTCCGTAGCGTACGAGTTTCATTTCGTCTCCTGTTATGCTCGTCGTCCCCGCGGAGGCGGGGACCCAGCGTCGTTCGTCGGAAGACACTGGATTCCCGCTTTCGCGGGAATGACGACGTGAACCCAAATGGTCATCCCGCCATCGCAGGAATACACGTTGCCTGTAATGAAGGCCGCTTCGTCCGAAGCAAGGAACACGACGAGCGGCGCGATCTCCTCGGCTTTCGCGAGCCGGCCCATCGGCTGGCGCGCGATGAATGCCTTGCGCGCTTCTTCCGGATTCTCGAAGGCGGCGATGCGATCGTGCAAGGACGGTGTGTCGACCGTGCCGGGCGCGATCGCGTTGCAGCGAATGCCCTTGGTCACGTAGTCGGCAGCGACCGCCTTCGTGAGGCCGATCACCGCCGCCTTCGACGCCCCGTAGGCGAAGCGGTTCGGAAGCCCTTTGATCGAGCCGGCGATCGACGCCATGTTGATGATGCTGGCGCCGCCCTTCTCGAGCATTTTCGGCAACGCGGCCCGGATCGTCACGTACATCGCGCGGACGTTGAGATTGAAACTGAAGTCCCAGTCCTTCGGCGTGCAGTCGAGAATGGTTCCGTTGTGGACGAAGCCCGCGCAGTTGAACAGGATGTCGAGGGGCGGCAGCTCGTCGAACGTCTTCGCCACGGCGGCGTCGTCGAGCACGTCGAGGACGCGCGCCGCGATGTTCGGGGCCTTGCCGTAGGTCGCGACGAGCTTCGGGTTCACATCGGTCGCGAACACCTGGGCGCCTTCGGCCGCCATGGCGAGCGCGCTCGCGCGGCCGATCCCTTGTCCGGCGGCGGTGACGAGCGCCGTCTTGCCCGCCAGTCTATCGCTCATAAAACTTCTCCTTGGACCCGAGGCCCGCGGCAATAAACGGCCGCGCCTCGGTTCTATCTTAGGTTAGGACGCAACGAGACGTTTGGATTGGCCCAGTCGCTGTTCGGAATCGTCGGGTACCAGCCCGGCCGGCCGGGATCGCGATCGTAGGGATAACCGCCCAGCTCGCGATAGAGCTCGTGGTACTGCGCGAGCTTCGCGCGGTCGAGCACCACGCCCAGGCCCTTGCCGTCGGGCACGCGGATCGCGCCGTTCGCGTAGGCCATCTTGCCGCCGACGATGACGTCATCCCGCAGGTGATGATAGTGAGCATCGGCCGCGTAGCCCAGGTTCGGGACGACCGCACCCATATGGAGCATCGTCGCGAGCTGGATACCAAGCTCGCCCGAGCTGTGAACCGCGACGCCGACGCCCAGCGTCTCGCACACGCCAGCGGCCTTGATGCACGGCCGGATCCCGCCCCAGAACGTGGTGTCGAGCAGCACGACGTCAACCGCACGAAAGCGCTCGTTCGCCGCCAGTTGCTCGAAGTTGACGACGACCGTGTTGGTCGCGATCGGCAACGATACGAACTCCTTGAGGCGCGCGAGCTGCGGGAGGCCCCAGACCGGGTCTTCGTAGTAGTCGTTGCGGAGGTCGAGGATCCCGCGTCCGAAATCGATCGCATCGGCCAGGGACAGCGCGCTGTTCGGATCGTAGCGAAAGCGGTCGGCGGGAAGCGCGGCCGCCAGCGCGCGATAGCAGGACAGCTCGTACGCCGGCGGGTAGACGCCTCCCTTGAGCTTGTGCACGCGGAATCCGTGCTCGGCCTTGAGCGCTTTGGCGTGGGCGACGAGCTGTTCGGCAGTCCGCACTTCGCCGCCGCCGGTCTGCGGGTCGTTGTAGCGAAAGAAGAGGTAGCTCGCGAACTCGACCTCGTCGCGCAGCTTGCCGCCCAGGAGAGCATGGACCGGCACGCCGAGCTTCTGACCCATGATGTCGAGGCATGCGAACTCGATCGCCGCGTGGAGCTGCGTGCGGTTGTTGTAGAGGCTCGCCGTCGGATTGCAGATCGCGAACCGCATTGCCTCGAGCCGGAATACGTCATGGCCACGCAGGTAGTCGGCGAGCGCCGCGAACGCGCGTGCCGCGTCTTCGCCGCCGCCGCCCATCTCGCCCAGGCCGACGTAGCCGTCGTTCGATTCCACTTCGACGATCGTGCGCACGAACCGGCCCCAGTGCGCGCCGTTGCTGTGGAGCAGCGGCGCTTCGAGCGGCAGGGTCACCGGCGTCGCGCGGATCGCGGAGATGGTGGTGGCGGACACGGGAAAGGCGCCATCCCGAGAGTCATTGGCAGCGCCGCTTCATTGTAACCGCTGGCGCGCCGACTGGTAATACCACTTGACCAATTGAGGGCGCGCGTTTAGCCTTCGGGCGCCGGGGTCGGGCCCCGCGCATTCCGATCCGCCCGCGCCGTCGCGCCCCGTCCTCCCATGCCGTTCCAGAGCATCGAGCCACGCCGCTTGTACCGGCAGATCGCGGACCAGATTCGCGCACTGATCGCGTCGGGCGAATTTTCCGCGGGCGCGCGCCTGCCGCCGGAGCGCGATCTTGCCAGACAGCTCGGCGTCTCGCGGCCGTCGGTGCGCGAGGCGCTGATCGCGCTCGAGGTCGAGGGACTGGTCGAAGTGCGGATCGGCTCGGGCATCTACGTGCTGAGCACGAATGGCGTGGAGGCCGGGGGCCGCCCCTCGCACGTCGAGGCGGAGGCGGGCCCGTTCGAGCTCCTGCGCGCGCGCTACGTCATCGAGAGCGAATGCGCGGCGCTCGCGGCCAAGAACGCGACAGAAGGCGCAGGTCGACAGCGATCGAGCGACGCGCTTGGCGCAGATGAACCGGGAGCTCGACGAGGAGAAACAGCCGCTCGCGGGCGACCGGCTGTTCCATCTGCGCATCGCCGAGGCCACCGGCAACGGCGCGCTGGTCGCCGTGGTCAAGATGCTGTGGGAGGAGCGGACGGGGCCGCTCTACGCAGCAACTCGAGCACCACTACGATTCGCCGGCGCTGTGGAGCGCAGCGATGGCCGAGCACCGCGCCGTGCTGAAGGCGATCGCCGCGCGCGACGTCGGCGGGGCGCGCGCCGCGATGCAGCGGCATCTGAACCAGGCGTACAAGCGCTTTTCCAACGGGCTCTGGGACGCGCTGCACTCGCAAGAGGAGACGACAATGCTCGCCTGCCGCATTCATGCGAAGGAAGACCTGCGCATCGAACCCGCCGACGTTCCCGAAGCGGGCCCCGGCGAAGTCCTGCTGCGTCTGGGCGCCGGCGGTATCTGCGGTTCCGACCTCCACTACTACTTCGAAGGGCGCAACGGCAGCTTCGTCGTCCGCGAGCCGCTGATCCCGGGCCACGAGGCGTCCGCCGTCGTCGCCGGCGTCGGCGCCGGCGTCACGCGCGTCAAGGTCGGCGACAAGGTCGCCGTGAGTCCGTCGCATGCCTGCGGCCGCTGCGACTACTGCCGCGAGGGCCGCGAGCACCTGTGCCGCAACATGCGCTTCCTCGGCAGCGCGAGCCTGCTTCCCGCACGTGCAGGGCATGTTCCAGGAATACTTCGTGATGGGCGAGCGCCAGTGCTATCCGGTCGCACGGCGACATCACGCTGGGCGAGCTCGCGTTCGCGGAGCCGCTGGCGGTGGCGCTGCACGCGCGTCAATCGCGGGGGCGGATCTGCTCGGCAAGTCCGTGCTGATCACGGGCGCGGGCACGATCGGCTGCCTGACCGTGATGGCGGCGCGGCTCGCCGGCGCCCGCACGATCACCGTCTCCGACGTGCTCGACCGCCCGCTCGAGCAGGCGAAGCGGGTCGGCGCCGACGTCGTGCTGCGTGCCGACCGCGACGCCGATGCGCTCGCGACGCCGCAGTTCGACGTCGCTTACGAGGTGTCGGGCAACTTCGCCGCGCTCAAGACGTGCGTCGCGGCGACGCAAGCGCGGCGGCGTCGTCGTCCAGGTCGGGCACGCTGCCGCACGAGCCGCTGCCGTTCGTCGTCAACGAGCTGATGGCGAAGGAGCTCGACCTCCGCGGCGCGTTCCGCTGGGGCATCGAGTTCGACTGGGCGGTCGAATACCTGTCGACGCGACGCGTCGACGTGCGGCCGCTCCTTTCGGGTCAGTATCCGCTGCACGACGCCGTCGCCGCCTTCCGCGCTGCGGCCGACAAGAGCAAGAGCACGAAGGTCCAGGTCGTCGCTGCGTGACCGTCTTCGCGTTCGTTCATTCCGGAGGAGAAATCATGCGTTCGCTGTCGAAACTCGTCGCCGTCACTGTGCTTGCCGCTGCCGCGCTTGTCGCCGGTGGGCCCGCGACTGCCCAGCAAAAGCTCAAATGGGCACACGTCTACGAGACGAGCGAGCCGTTCCACAAGTGGTCGGTGTGGGCGGCGCAGGAAATCGAGAAGCGCACCAACGGCCGCTATCACATCGACGTGTTCCCGGCGTCGAGCCTGGGCAAGGAGTCCGACATCAACCAGGGTCTCACGCTCGGCACGGTCGACATGATCATCTCGGGCCTGTCGTTCGCGGCGCGGACGATGCCGCGCATCGGCGTCGGCTACTACCCGTACACGTTCCGCGACGGCGACCACCTGATCGCGTGGTCGAAGAGCCCGGCGTTCGCCGAGATGACCGACGAGTACCGAAACAAGACCGGCATCCAGATCACCGCGATGACGTACTACGGCATCCGGCAGTCGACGTCGAACAGCGACTTCAACGACTGCGCCGGCATGAAGGGCCTCAAGATGCGCGTGCCCGACGTGCCTGCGTACCTCGCGCTGCCGAAGTCCTGCGGCGCCAATCCGACGCCGATCGCGTTCGCCGAGGTCTACCTCGCGCTGCAGAACGGGACCGTCGACGCGCAGGAGAACCCGCTGACGACGATCGAGGCGAAGAAGTTCTACGAGGTGCAGAAGAACATCATCCTGACCGGGCACATCGTCGACTCGCTCGCGACGCAGGTGGCGCCGCACGTCTGGAGCAAGCTCTCCGACGCCGACAAGAAGGTGTTCCTCGACGTGACGCGCGAAGCGGCGGCGAACGCGACGGCCGACATCAAGAAGCGCGAAGCGGAGCTGGCCGACGAGTTCAAGAAGAAGGGCATCAACGTCCACGCGGTCGACAAGAAGAGCTTCCAGGACGCGATCATGAAGACCGTCACGCTGGAATCGATGGGCTACAGCAAGGCGGACTGGGACAAGATCCAGGCGATCAAGTGACGTTTCCGGCGGGGCCGGAAACGTCATTCCCACGCAGGGGGGATCCAGCGTCTCCGGCTCCGCCGGAAACGTCATCCCCGCGCAGGCGGGCATCCAGCGGCTGGTGGCGAATACGCAACGACACTGGGTTCCCGCCTCCGCGGGAACGACACGGAGGAGGGTGGTCAATGCGTGAACTGCGCCGCCCGCCCAACCCCGCCGACACGGTTTATCCCGGCAGTGCGGCCCCCCCGCCGGAGGACGAGCACGTGCTCGACGCGTCGGGGCACTTCCACGTCCACGACGAGCCGATCGACTTCTCGCAATACCCGTTCGAGGCGTGGATCGCATTCGGCTTCTTCTGGGTGCTCGCGATCGACGATCTTCTATCAGTTCTTCACCCGGTACGCGCTCAACGACTCGGCGGCGTGGACCGAGGAGATCGCGCGCTACCTGCTGATCTGCACGGTGTTCATCGGAATCGCGGCGTCGGTGCGCACGAACCGCCATATCCACGTCGACCTGCTGTACCGCTACCTGCCCGCACCCGTGAGCCGTGTGCTGTCGACGCTGGTCGACATCGCGCGCATCCTGTTCTTCGCCTACGCGATCGTGCTGACGTGGCAGATGATGCAGAAGATGGGCAACTACAAGATGACGATCGTCGACCTGCCGATGAACCTGGTCTACGGCGTCTGCGTGCGTCGGTTTCGTCTTCTGCACGATGCGCTCGGTGCAGGTGGCCATCGAGCACTGGCGGCGCGGGTACAGCGTGCTCGAGCGGCCCGAGATCCGCCCTCGAGGACGCCGTATGACCTCGGACGCTGCTCGGCTCGTTCCTCGCCGCGATGGCGACCGGCATTCCGGTCGCCATCGCGATGGCCGGCTCGGCGCTCGTCTACATCCTCGCGACGGGCGAGCTGCCGCCGTTCGTCGTCGTCCACCGGATGATCAGCGGCATCGACAGCTTCCCGCTGCTCGCGGTGCCGTTCTTCATCATGGCCGGCAATCTGATGAACAACGCCGGCATCACCAATCGCATCTACGACTTCGCGCTGTCGCTCGTCGGCTGGCTCAAGGGCGGCCTCGGCCACGTCAACATCATCGGCTCGGTGATCTTCGCCGGCATGTCGGGCACGGCGATCGCGGACGCAGCGGGTCTGGGCACGATCGAGATCAAGGCGATGAAGGACAAGGGCTACGACCTGGGCTTCTCGGTCGGCGTCACGGCGGCCTCGGCAACGCTCGGCCCGATCATCCCGCCATCACTGCCGTTCGTGATCTACGGAATGATGGCGAGCGTGTCGGTCGGCCAGTTGTTCGTGGCCGGCATCGTCCCGGGCCTGGTGATGGCGATCCTGATGATGCTCACGGTCGCGTACTACGCGCACAAGTACAAGTGGGGTGGCGACATCGCCTTCGAATGGCGGCGGATCTCGAAGGCGTTCGTCGAGCTCGCCGTCGTCATCGGCTGGCCGCTCGCGATCTGGGGGCTGATCGCGCTCGGCCTGCCGTTCAACGCGGCGGTGGGCATCGGCCTGGTCGCGCTGTTCCTCGCCGACTGGAAGTTGAAGTTCGACGCGGTGATGCCGATCATGACGCCGGTGCTGCTGATCGGCGGCATGACCACAGGCGTGTTCACGCCGACCGAAGGCGCGATTGCCGCCTGCGTCTGGGCGCTGGTGCTCGGGCTCGTCTGGTACCGGACGCTCACGTGGCGGATGCTGGTCAAGGTTTCGATGGACACGATCGAGACGACGGCGACGGTCATGTTCATCGTCGCTGCGGCGTCGATCTTCGGCTGGCTCCTGACCGCGACGCGCGTCACCGACATGGTGGCCGCTTGGGTGCTCGGCTTCACGCACAGCCCCTGGCTGTTCCTGCTGCTCGCGAACCTGCTCATGCTGTTCGTCGGCTGCTTCCTCGAGCCGACGGCGGCCATCCTGATCCTGGTGCCAGTGCTGATGCCAGTGATCCAGCAGCTCGGCATCGATCCGGTGCACTTCGGACTCGTGATGGTGCTGAACCTGATGATCGGCCTCCTGCATCCGCCGATGGGGATGGTGCTGTTCGTGCTCGCGCGCGTTTCGGGACTGTCGGTCGAGAAGACGACGATGGCGATCGTCCCGTGGCTCGTGCCACTCCTGATCTCGCTGGTGTTGATCACCTACATCCCGCAGATCTCGCTGTGGCTGCCGCGGCTCATGTACGGGTAGCCCGCGGTGGCCGCGATCCGCACCGTCGAGATCCTGCAGGTCGACCTGCCGCCGAAGGTCCGGCGCACCGACGCGATCCAGGCGTTCGTGACGCAGGAGACGCCGATCGTGCGCATCACGTGCGACGACGGCGCGGCCGGCATCGGCTACACCTACACGATCGGCACCGGTGGCTCGTCGGTGGTCGCGCTCCTGCGCGATCATCTGGCGCCGCAGCTGATCGGTCGCGATCCCGACTGCATCGAGTCGATCTGGAAGGCCCTCTTCTTTCACACCCATGCGACGGCTGTCGGCGCAATCACGAGCCTCGCGCTCGCGGCGATCGACACGGCGCTGTGGGACCTGCGCTGCCGCCGCATGGGACTGCCGCTGTGGAAGGCCGCGGGCGGAGCGCAACCGAAGGTGCCGGTCTACACGACGGAGGGCGGCTGGCTGCACCTGTCGCCGCGCGAGCTTGTCGAGCAGACCGTTGCGGCAAAGGCGGAAGGCTTCCGCGGCGCAAAGATCAAGGTCGGCCGGCCGCACGTGTCCGAAGATGTTTCGCGTCTCGCGGCCGTGCGCGAGGCGGTCGGCGACAGCTTCGAGATCATGGTCGACGCGAATCAGTGCTTCTCAATCGCGGAGGCGATCCGCCGGGCGCGCGCATTTGAGCCGTTCGGCCTCGCCTGGCTCGAGGAGCCGCTGCCGGCCGAGGATCTCGGGGGCCATGCCGAGCTCGCCGCCCACACGTCGATTCCGATTGCCGTAGGGGAGTCGCTCTACCACCCTGCGCATTTCCGGGAATACCTCGAGCGCGGGGCCTGCTCGATCGTCCAGGCCGACGTCGCGCGCATCGGCGGCATCACGCCATGGCTCAAGACGGCGCATGTCGCGGAGACTTTCAACGCGCCGATCTGTCCCGCATTTCCTGATGGAGCTGCACGTCTCGCTCACGGCTGCCGTGACGAACGCGGCGTGGGTGGAGTACATTCCACAGCTCGACGAGCTCACGTCGTCGCGCCTCGCGATCGACGACGGCCACGCGATCGCGCCGTCGGCGCCCGGGCTGGGCATCGAGTGGGACTGGCCCGCCATCGAACGCCGCGCTGTCGCGCGTGCCCGCGTCCCGGTGTGACCAAGGAGTCGACATGCTGACGCCTACCTCATTCACGATCAGGCTTCACCCCGACGATGACGTGGTCATCGCGCGTTCGCAGCTCGTCGGCGGCACTCTCATCGCCGACGAGGGCGTGACCGTCAGCGGACTGATACCGCCGGGACACAAGCTCGCGACGCGTGCGATCCGTTCAGGCGCGCCCGTCCGCCGTTACAACCAGATCATCGGCTTCGCTTCGCGCGACATCGCCGCCGGCGAGCACGTGCATCTGCACAATCTGCAGATGGGAAGCTTCGACCGAGACTACGCGTTCGGTGCCGACGTGAAGCCCGTCGACCGTGTCGTGCCGCCGGCAACTTTTCAGGGCATCGTCCGCCAGGACGGCCGCGTGGCGACGCGCAACTACCTGGGCATCCTGTCGACAGTGAACTGTTCGGCGACGGTGGCTCACGGCATCGCCGATCATTTCACGCGCGAGCGGCTGGCCGCTTATCCGAATGTCGACGGCGTGGTCGCCCTGACTCATGGCTCGGGCTGCGGGATGGACACGCGGGGCGAAGGCATGACGCTCTTGCGCCGGACGCTCGGCGGCTACGCGCGGCATCCAAACTTCGGCGGCGTCCTGATCGTCGGGCTCGGCTGCGAGGCGAACCAGATCAGCGCGCTGCTCGGCGCCGAGCAGCTGACGGAAGGACCGCTGCTGCGCACCTACAGCATTCAGGACACGGGGGGCACGGCCAAGTCGATCGCGCGCGGCATCGCGATGATCGAGGAAATGCTGCCGGCGGCCAACGCCGTCGAGCGCCGACCCGTGCCCGCGTCGCACATCACGATCGGTCTCCAGTGCGGCGGCTCCGACGGCTACTCCGGCATCACCGCGAATCCGGCGCTCGGTGCGGCGGTCGACCTGCTGGTGCGCCACGGCGGCACGGCAATCCTCTCGGAGACGCCCGAGATCTACGGCGCGGAGCACCTGCTGACGCGGCGTGCCGCGACCCGCGCGGTCGGCGAGAAACTCGTCGCGCGGATCAAGTGGTGGGAGGACTACACGGCGCGCGAGCGCGGCGAGATGAACAACAATCCGTCGCCGGGGAACAAGGCCGGCGGCCTCACGACGATCCTCGAGAAATCGTTGGGCGCAGTCGCCAAAGGAGGCACGACGAATCTGGTGGGTGTCTACGAATACGCTGAGCCCGTCGACGCGAAGGGCTTCGTCTTCATGGACACGCCCGGCTACGACCCGGTATCAGCTACCGGGCAGGTCGCGGGCGGTGCGAACATGATCGTGTTCACCACCGGCCGCGGGTCGGCGTACGGCTGCGCGCCGGCGCCATCCCTCAAGCTCTCGACCAATACGCCACTCTGGATCAAGCAGGAAGAGGATATCGACCTGAACTGCGGCGAGATCGCCGACGGTACGGCGACGGTGGACGAGATGGGCGAACGGCTGTTCAAGCTGGTGCTCGATACGGCCTCGGGGCGCGCATCGAAGAGTGAGCGCCACGGCTATGGCCAGAACGAGTTCGTGCCATGGTACCTGGGCGCCGTGATGTAGCGCGCGCTCTGTTGACACTCCATCGGGCAGACCGTACCCTGCCCGATAGTTCGCAAAACACATCGACGGACGCGTTTTTTTTGGAGGGGGATCCATGAAAGTGCTTTCGAGGCTCGCCGTCGCGCTCTTCGCGGCGTCCGCGCTGCTGCTGTCGGGCCAGGCGCTCGCGCAGGAGAAGCTCACGGTCTGGTGGGTGAAGGGCTTCTATAAATCCGAGGACGACGCGCTCTACGAAGCGATCAAGAAGTACGAGGCCAAGTCGGGCGTCAAGGTCGAGCTCTCGCAGTACGCGGTGCAGGATGGCATCCCGAAGGTCGTCGCTGCGCTCGACGCCGGCAATCCGCCCGATGTCGCCTACATCGACGTGTTCGACTTCCAGGTCACCGCGAAGTGGGCGTTCGAAGGCAAGCTCGAGGACATCAGCGACGTCATCACGCCCATCAAGGGCCAGTTCCTGCCGAATACGGTCGAGACGACGTACCTCTGGAACGACAAGACGAAGAAGAAGGCGTACTACGCGTTCCCGTTGAAGCAGCAGACGATGCACATCGAGTACTGGAAGGACATGCTGGCGGATGCGGGCTACAAGGAATCCGACATCCCGCAGACGTGGAAGGAGTACTGGTCGTTCTGGTGCGACAAGGTGCAGCCCGATTACCGCAAGAAGACCGGCAAGCGCGGCTTTGCCACCGGCTTCCCGATGGGCGTCGACTCGAGCGACTCGTACTACTCGTTCCTGACGTTCATGGACGCGTACAACGTGAAGCTCGTCGACGACAACGGCAAGCTCCTGGTCGACGACCCGAAGGTCAAGGCCGGCCTCATCAACGCGCTGCGCGACTACGTGACGCCGTACCAGAAGGGCTGCACGCCGCCGTCGTCGACGTCGTGGAAGGACCCGGACAACAACGTCGCGTTCCACAACAAGACCACGGTGCTCACACACAACGCGACGATCTCGATCGCGGCCAAGTGGTTCGACGACATGAACAACCAGACGTTGAAGCCCGAGGAGCGCGAGCAGGCGAAGAAGAACTACTACGAGCTGATCGCGACGTCGGGCTTCCCGAAGAAGCCGGACGGCTCGCCGATGGTCTACCGCGCCGCGGTCAAGACCGGCGTCATCTTCGAGGGCTCGAAGAACAAGAAGCGGGCGAAGGAGTTCGTCGCGTTCCTGCTGCAGGACGAGAACCTGACGCCGTACGTCGAGGGCTCGCTCGGCCGCTGGTACCCGGTGACCAAGTCCGGCGCCGCGCGGCTGTCGTTCTGGCTCGCGGACCCGCACCGCACGTCGGTGCAGAAGCAGTTCGCCGCTGGCACGACGCCGTTCGAGTTCACGAAGAACTACAAGTTCACGGTTCTCAACAACGAGAACATCTGGGCCAAGGCCATGAACCGCGTGGTCAGCGAAAAGTGGTCGGTGGAGAAAGCGGTCGACGAGATGATCGCGCGCATCAAGCAGGTCGCGGGCTGAGAGGCGCCTGACGCGGGGCGGGGCCTTTCCCGTCTCGCCGCTTCCGCGCCATGTCCACAATCGCGCTGCCGAAAGCGGAGCCGGTCACGCCGACCGGTGCGCCGAAGAAGCGCTTGTCCACGTGGGAGCGATGGGGCCTTGCTCTTCTGGCGCCGTACGCCGTTGTCTTCCTCGTCTTCGTGCTGTACCCGGTGTGCTACGGGCTGTGGCTTGCGCGGCATCCGGAGAGCTACGTCGACCTGTTCGACGATCCGGTGTTCGGCACCTCGGTCGTCAACACGGCGATCTTCCTCATCGTCGCGATCAACCTGAAGATGCTCATGGCGCTCGCGCTGTCCGGGTTCTTCGTGACCGCGCGACCTTGGATCAAGTGGCTCTCGCTGGTGTTCATCCTGCCGTGGGCCGTGCCGTCGATCCCGACGATCCTGTCGATTCGCTTCATGCTGAATCCGGAATGGGGCGTGATCAACCAGGTGATCTTCAAGCTCACCGGGCTCGACGGCCCCAACTGGCTCAACGACCGGTGGCTCGCGCTGTCGATGGCGATGCTTACGCACATCTGGAAATCGCTCCCGTTCTGGACGTTGATCCTGATGGCGGGACGGCTCGCGATACCTGCGGAGCTCTATGAAGCGGCGAGCGTCGACGGGGCCACGCGCTGGCAGAAATTCCGCTTCGTGACGTGGCCGGCGATGCGCACGCTCTACGTGACCTCGCTCATCCTGTCGATGATCTGGACGCTCGGGGACTTCAACAGCGTCTACCTGCTGACCGGCGGCGGCCCGGCGGACCTGACACACATCCTGGCGACGCTCGGCATCCGCTACCTCAGGCTGGACCAGGTCGGGCTCGCGATGGCCACGATCGTTTGTGCGATGCCGCTCGTGCTGCCGCTCGTCTACTTCATGATGAAGCGCTTGTCGCGATGAGACGCGGCTCCTTCCTGCACAAGGCGACGGCCGAGGCGAAGCTCCTGCTGATCGGCATTCCAGTGCTGATCTGGACGCTGCTTCCCATCTACCACATCGTGCTGTTCGCGATCTCGAGCAAGGACGAAGCGTTCAACGGGAATCTGTGGCCGGATCATCCGACGCTGCGCAACTTCGCGATCGTCTTCAACCAGGACAACTACTTCCTCAACCACTTCTGGCTGCAGCTCTGGAACTCGCTCCTCATCGCGGTCACCGTCGGCCTCTTGACACTGGTCGTGGCGACGGCTGCGGCGTTCGCGATCAGCCGGATCAAGGTCCGCGGTGGACGCACGGTGATGAACCTCGCGCTCTTCACCTACTTCATTCCGGCGGCGTTCCTCGCCGTGCCGATGTACAAGGCGATGGGCGTCTACGGCCTGCTCAATCACCAGTGGGCGCTGATCCTGGCGATGGTCACGATCGCGTCGCCGTACGCGATCTGGGTGCTGAAGCAGAGCTCGGACAAGCTGCCCTACGAGCTCGACGAAGCGGCGCGGATCGATGGTGCGTCGCCGATGCAGCTGTTCCGGCTCGTCTACTTGCCGTTGATGGCGCCGGCGTTGGTCGCCGTGGGCACGTACGCGCTGCTGCTCGCGTGGAACGAGTATCTCTACGCGTTCCTGCTGCTGTCGAACGACCGCGATATCACGCTCGCCGTTGCGCTCGGCCACTTCCTGTCGGCGGACGATTCGCCGTGGGAGCTGCTCATGACCACCGGTCTGCTCTACGCGCTGCCGCCGGCGGCGATCTATTACACGTTCAAGCGCTACATGGTGTCGGGCCTGACCGCCGGCGCCGTGAAGGCGTGACGAGGTAGGCCATGGCGACCGTCGCCTTCAGGAACATCGAGAAATCGTTCGGCGCGACCAAGGTGATCCACGGGATCGGCTTCGACATTCACGACGGCGAGTTCGTGGTCCTGGTCGGCCCGTCGGGCTGCGGCAAGTCGACGCTTCTGCGGATGCTGGCGGGGCTCGAGGACATCACCGGTGGCGAAATCTCGATCGACGGCCGTGTCGTCAACGACATGGAGTCGAAGGACCGCGACATCGCGATGGTGTTCCAGAGCTACGCGCTCTACCCGCATATGACCGTCCGCGACAACATGGCCTTCTCCCTCAAGCTCAGGCGTGAGCCGGCGGCGACTATCGAGGAGCGCGTCGCGCGCGCGTCGAAGATCCTGAACCTCGATCCGTACCTCGCACGCTTTCCGCGCGAGCTCTCGGGCGGCCAGCGGCAGCGCGTCGCGATGGGACGGGCGATCGTCCGCGACCCCAAGGTGTTCCTCTTCGACGAGCCGCTGTCGAACCTCGACGCGAAGCTCCGCGTCGCGATGCGCGCCGAGATCAAGGCGTTGCACCAGCGTCTCAAGACGACGACCGTCTACGTCACGCACGACCAGGTCGAGGCGATGACGATGGCCGACCGGATCGTCGTGATGCACGACGGGCGGATCGAGCAGATCGGCACACCGCTCGAGCTCTACGACAAGCCGGTCAACCTGTTTGTCGCGCAGTTCATTGGCTCGCCGGCCATGAACGTCGTCGATGGCACCGTTCGGCGCGCGAACGGTCGCGCCTACGTCGAAGCGGCGGGCGGCACGCGCTGGCCGCTGTTCGGGAGCGTGGGCACCGACGGCCAAGCGGTCACCTACGGCATCCGCCCCGAGCACCTGAGCCTGGGCGGGTCGGGCGACGCGGCGGTCCCGGCGGAAATCGTGGTCGTGGAGCCCACCGGGGCCGAAACCGAGTTCGTGATCCAGGCCGGCGCGGCGCAGGTGGTCCTGCGCACGCATGGACGGCCGGCGGTGAACCCGGCCGACAAGGTGACGCTGGGCGTCGACCCGGCGCACGTCCACGTATTCGACCAGAAGAGCGGGCAGCGCATCGACGCGTGAGCCGCCCGCGCCGGTATCCCGACGACGTGATTCGCTAGATGGCCCGGAAGAAAGGCAAGCTCCGCTCGACCGTCTGGTTCGGCAGCCACGACCGCGACGCGCTCGTCCACCGGTCGTGGATGAAGAACCAGGGGATCCCGCACGACCAGTTCGACGGCCGGCCAGTCATCGGCATTTGCAACACCTGGTCGCAGGCGACGCCCTGCAACGCGCATTTCCGCGAGCTCGCGCAGCACGTCCGCGACGGCGTGCTCGACGCGGGAGGTTTCCCCATCGAGTTCCCCGTGATGAGCCTGGGCGAGACGCTCATGCGGCCGACGACGATGCTCTTCCGTAACCAGGCGGCGATGGACGTCGAGGAGTCGATCCGCGCCAATCCTTTCGACGGGGTGGTGCTGCTCATGGGTTGCGACAAGACGACGCCGTCGCTGCTGATGGGCGCCGCGTCGTGCGACCTGCCGACGATCGGCGTGTCGGGCGGGCCGATGTTGAACGGCAAGTTCCGTGGCGAGGATATCGGCTCGGGCACTCATGTGTGGAAGTTCACGGCGATGCTCAAGACCGGCGAGATGAAGTTCGCCGACATGGTCGAGGCCGAAGCGTGCATGTCGCGCTCGGCCGGCCACTGCATGACGATGGGCACCGCGTCGACGATGGCGTCGATGGTCGAGGCGCTGGGGATGGGCCTGCCGACCAACGCCGCCATCCCGGCCGTCGATTCACGCCGCCGCCTGCTGGCCCGGATGGCCGGCCGGCGCATCGTCGAGATGGTCCACGAGGATCTCCGCATGTCGAAGATCCTCACCCGCGAAGCGTTCGAGAACGCGATCGTGGTGAACGGCGCGATCGGCGGCTCGACGAATGCGGTCGTGCACCTGCTTGCCATCGCGGGCCGGATCGGGGTCAAGCTCACGCTCGGCGACTGGGACCGGCTCGGCCGCGACATGCCGTGCCTCGTCAACCTGATGCCGTCGGGCAAGTACCTGATGGAGGACTTCTACTACGCCGGCGGGTTGCCCGTCGTGATCCGCGAGATCGGCAAGTACCTGCACAAGAACGCGCTGACCGTCAACGGCAAGTCGCTGTGGGAGAACAGCAAGGACGCCACCAACTACAACCCCGACGTGATCACGCCGTTCCGGAAGCCGTTCAAGCCGCAGGGCGGCATCGCGGTGCTGCGCGGCAACCTGGCGCCCGACGGCTGCGTGCTCAAGCCCTCGGCGGCAACCCCGAAGCTCATGCAGCACACCGGACGCGCCGTCGTGTTCGAGGACATCGACGACCTGCACCGGCGCATCGACGATCCGAAGCTCGACGTCGACGCGTCGTCGGTGCTCGTGCTCAAGAACTGCGGGCCGAAGGGCTACCCGGGCTTTCCCGAGGTCGGCAACTTCGCCCTGCCGGCGAAGCTCTTGAAGCAGGGCGTGACCGACATGGTGCGCATCTCCGACGCGCGCATGTCCGGGACTGCGTACGGGACGGTGGTCCTCCACACGGCGCCGGAGGCCGCGGCCGGCGGTCCGCTCGCGCTCGTCCGCAATGGCGATCGCATCGAGCTCGACGTCGCGAAGCGCCGCCTGCACCTCCACGTGAGCGCGGCCGAGCTCACGCGTCGCCGCGCGCAGTGGAAAGCGCCAAAGCCGCACGCGGATCGGGGGTGGGTCAAGCTCTATTGCGATACGGTCCAACAGGCGGACAAGGGGGTCGACCTCGATTTCCTCGTCGGCCAATCGGGGGCGAAAGTCGGGCGCGAAAGCCACTAGGCGACCGCGCGCCGCGCGGCCGTGACATCCGCCGGGAGAGGAGAAGGCATGAACACGAAGTTCGTCGTGTCGTCGGCCGCGATGGCCGTGCTGTCGCTGGTGCTCGGGTTCATCGTGCACGGTTGGCTGCTCGCGCCGGATTATCAGGCGCTCGCGAGCCTGTTCCGTCCGGAAACCGACCAGATGAGCTTCTTCCCCTTCATGATCGTCGCGCACATCATGATCGGCACCGCGTTCACGTGGATCTATCTCAAGGGACGCGAGGCGAAGCCGTACCTGCAACAGGGCGTGCGCTTCGGACTTGCCGTCGCGCTGCTCACGGTGATTCCGACGTACCTGATCTACTACGCCGTGCAGCCGATGCCGGGCAACCTCGTGGCGAAGCAGATCGTGTTCGACACGATCGCGATGGTGATCATGGGCATCGTCTGCGCCTGGCTGAACCAGTCAAGGGCGAAGTAGTCGCTTCGCACCTCACCTCGCCGGAATGGTCACCACTGGGGCGGGCGACGCGGGCGCACCCTCGGGAAGCGAGAACAGCATCAGCAGGAACATGAGGGCGCGCTTCGACTTCGGATCGCGGTCGTCGACCCAGAACCACCGGCCGCGGTAGTGGACAGGCGCGTAGGCGTCTTCGGGCGCCGAGGTACCGTTAAGGACCTTGAGCAACGTGGGAAACATGCGCTCCTGCTCGGCGGTGCGTTGCCGACTGTAGACGCGCTCCTCGGCGATGTCGACTGCCGGCACATCGATATTGGTAGCGATATCGACCATGACCTGCAAGATCGACCGCGTCATGATCGCGATCTGCGTATTGCATTCGGGAGAGGAGGCGGAAACGACTGGGGAAGTTCGCTACCCTCAAGGGCAGGGAACTTCCCCAAGGTCCAATTGCCCGTGCGTACGGCTGGGCAGAGTATCCCCGCATGTCTCGTGCCGGACGCGGCGGGGAGCACCCGCGTGAACGTGACGCGCAAGCAGTTGATCGAGTCCCTCGGCCGTGTGATTCGAGCCAAGGCGATCGGAAAGAGGCACGCCATTGACTGCTAAGTTGGACTGGCAGGCCGTTGCCTGTCCCGATTGCGACTTGCTGCAACGCATGCCGCCACTCCCGCCGGGCGGGAAAGCGGCCTGTGCACGGTGCGGCCGCGCGCTCGCACGAAAGTCGGCCGGCCCTCGCGATCTGCCCCTGGCGCTGACACTCGCCGCAGTGATCGTTTTCATCGTCGCCAATACCTCGCCCTTGATGGACCTCTCGGTCGTCGGGCGGACGGCGAGCACCACCATCGCCGGTGCCGCATACGAGATGTGGATACAGGATGAACGAATTACCGGTGCCCTCGTCGCCTTCTGCGCGATAGTCGCCCCAGGGGGCTACCTGCTGTTCATGCTGACACTTCAGATCGCGGCGCGGCGCTCGCCCGCGCCGAGCTGGGTTGGCGAGATGCTCCGCTGGGTGCACCATTTCAATATGTGGTCGATGCTCGAAGTCATGACGCTGGGCATACTCGTGGCGTTGATCAAGATCGCGGAGCTCGCCACCGTGGCGGCGGGAATCGGCATGTTCGCCGTCGGCGCGCTGGTGCTGCTATTCCCGGCGATCATGGTCACTTTTAATGATCGCGAGCTCTGGCGATCGGTCGAGTGGGCCGACGGCGAAATGCCGCGGCAGCCGCATCACGAGCCTTTCGCTGGCGAGTCGCCGGGATGACAACCGCCATTCGCGACCGCCGCGCAGGCGGGACTCCTGTCGTGCGAGGCCTGCCAACTGCTGTCGCGACCTGCGACCGCGACCGAGCCCGGCTTCTGTCCGCGTTGCGGCGAAGCGCTCGAATTCCGCCGCCAGCGGCTCGATCGAGACGACCTGGGCGCTCGTCATCGCCGCGGCCATCTGCTACATCCCGGCCAACGTGCTGCCGGTGCTGAACACGACCACGCTGGGAACCACCGAGGGCGACACGATCCTGGGCGGAGTGGCGTTTCTCTACACGTCGGGATCGTGGCCGCTCGCGCTGATCGTGCTGGTCGCGAGCGTGATGATCCCGCTCGGGAAGCTCGTGGCGCTCGTCTATCTCCTGATCACCGTGCAGCGCGGCTCGGTCGCGAGCAGCCACGAGCGCACGCGACTCTATCGCATGGTGGAGTTCATCGGCCGATGGTCGATGCTCGACGTGTTCGTCGACACGTTTCACCGTTGCGCTGGTGCAGCTCCAGCCGCTGATGTCGGTCGCTCCCGGTACGGGCGTGCTATTTTTCGCTGCCGTCGTAGTGCTGACGATGCTCGCGGCCGAGGCCTTCGACCCGCGGCTGATCTGGGACGCCACCAACCCGCACGCCGCCGCCTCCCATGGCTGACGAAATCGATCCGGATCAACTGCCGCAGGCCACCATCGTGCGCAAGAAGCGCATGGCGGATCTCGATCGTCTGGATCATTCCGATTCTCGCTGCGCTGGTGGCCATCGGCATCGCGATTCAGCGCATTCGCAGCGAGGGGCCCAGCATCACGATCGAATTCAAGGCTGCCGAAGGCGTCGAGGCCGGCAAGACTTTCATCAAGTACAAGGACGTGCGGATCGGGCAGGTGACTGCGGTGGAGCTCTCGGACGACTATTCCAAGGTGATCGTCAAGGCGAAGATCGCCAAGCACGCGGCTGGCCTGATGGTCGACGACGCGAAGTTCTGGGTCGTCGAGCCGCGGATCTCGTTGAGCGGCGTTTCCGGGCTCAACACGTTGCTCTCGGGCAACTACATCGGCTTCCAGGCCGGCAACGTCGGACGAGGACCGCCGCGATTTCGTCGGGCTCGACGAGCCGCCGACAATCACCGACCAGCCCGGGCGCCAATTCATATTGAAGGCCAACAGGCTGGGCTCGCTGGGCATCGGCGCGCCCGTCTACTACCGCCAGCTGAACGTCGGCCAGGTGGCGGCGTACAAGCTCGCCCCCGACGGCAAATCGGTCGAGATCACGGTGTTCGTCGACGCGCCGTACGACAAATACGTCACGACGGCGACGCGTTTCTGGAACACCAGCGGCATCGATGTCTCGGTGGGTGCGAACGGCGTCGACGTGCGCACGGAGTCGCTGATCTCGATTTTGCTGGGCGGTCTCGCCTTCGACGCGCCCGACTTTCTCCATCCGGCAGGACCGGCCCCGCCGAACACCGTCGTTCAACCTCTATCGCAGCCGGACCGTGGCGATGAAGCAGCCCGACCCCAACGAGCGCCGCTTCGTGCTCCATTTCGACGAATCGGTGCGCGGGCTCTCGGTCGGAGCGCCGGTGACGCTTTTCGGCCTGCCGGTGGGCGAGGTCTCCGACGTGGGTCTCAGCGTCGATCCCGCCACACGCCGTCATTCGCCCCCGGGTGCTCATCACCTTTTTCCCCGAGGAACTCTATAGCGGCCTGGGCCAGGGCGACCCCGCGCAGATGACCCCGGAGGCCCGCGACCGGGGCTTGCGTATCCAGGTCGAGCAGCTTGGGCTGCGTGCGCGGTTAGCAGACCGGCAGCTCCTCACCGGCGAACTCTACGTCGCGTTCGAGTACGTTCCGAATGCGCCGAAGTTCAAGATCGACTTCAGCAAGGATCCGCTGGAGCTACCCGTGGCGCCCGGCGGATTTGCGAATCTCGAGGCGAAGCTCACCAGCATCCTCACCAAGATCGACAACATGCCGCTCGACGCGATCGGCCTCGATGTCAAGAACGCGCTTGCGACGCTCGACCAGACGCTGAAGGATGCGGACACCTGATCAACGGCGTCGATGCGCAGTGGGTGCCCGAGGGAACCAAGACGCTCGAGGACGCGCGGCGAGCGATTGCCGCCGCCGACCGGGCCATCAACAATGCGGACTCTACGTACTTCGGGAAGGACTCTCCGGCGCCGCAGGACCTGCGCGACACGCTGCAAGAGGTGACCCGCGCGGCGCGTGCGGTTCGTATCCTCGTTGACTACCTCGAGCGACACCCCGAAATCCTGCTCCGGGGCAAGCCGGAGGAGAAGAAATGATGCGTCGCGCAATGCTCGTCACCGCGCTGTGCGCCATCGCAGCCCTCGCCGCGGCGTGTTCGACCACACCGAACTCGCACTTCTATACCTTGAGTCGAAGCGACACGCCCCCGGTGGCGCCCGATTCGAAAACGGCAAACCTCTCCGTGGTCGTCGGGCCGGTGTCGGTACCCGCCATTGTCGACATGCCGCAGATCGTCGTCACCACGGGTCCCAATCAGGTGGCGATTGACGAGTTCAACCGCTGGGCTTCTCCGTTGCAGAACAACATCTCGCGAGTCGTCGCGGAGAATCTCGTCGCAATGCTTGGGACGCCGCGCGTGTCCCTGTTCCAGCAATCCCTGGACGAAGCGGCCGATTACCGCGTCGCGATCGAAGTTCAGAGCTTCGAATCGGCGCCAGGCGATGCTGCGACGCTGAATGTGGTCTGGGTCGTGCGGCGGACGAAGGACGGCATGAAGGAAATCGGGCGTACCGCCGTGCGCGAGCCGACCGCCGAGAAGAGCTACGACGCGCTCGCCGCCGCACACAGCCGTGCGCTCGCGCGGATGAGCCGCGATGTTGCAGATGCGATACGAACGCTCGAGCGCAACGCACCATAGTCGTTTCTATACTGCCTGGCGATGGATCGGCAGACCTCGCTGAACGACAGCTATTGGCCGGGAGTGGGCAGCCGCCGATGGCGGCTTCCGACCCTAAGCAGTCTCGCGCGTGGCTCAAGAGCGGACAGTCGTAGTACGCGTCTAAGGGAGTTCGCACGATCGTGGAGTGGCTCGATGATCAGCGGGAGACCTCGACGACTTTGATCAAGAGCCACCTGCTCGCGGGGGCCGAAAAGGGTGAGCCGCACTTTAGGCGCTGGCGTGCAGCCCGTGGAAAAATTCCATGGCGGGGCAATAGTGGTGGCCTCGAGTGCGGCCATCAACGAGTGCATTGTCCCGAGTCGCTGTCGTGACCATATGGCGGGTTTCCCTTGTTCATCTACGAAATCATTCCGGGTGTCCTGTTCCCGTTGTCCCTCGAACCTCATCGTTCCGAATGCGCGCGCTGCAGCACGCATCTCGCAGTCGGCGCGCCAAGGTCGCCCTGGGGAGCCACTGTGGCAGATGGACCGCGGCGGCCGCAACGATCCGACCCCAGGGCAAACTTCGATCCGCGGCGGAGCGATGCAGTCCTTCGATCCTCTCGATGAGATCCGCCGAAAGCGGAATCGCCGATTCGAGCGCCATCCTGCGCTGCGCGTGCGAGTTCGCGAGCGATCCGCAATTGAAGCGAAACCATGCATTCGCGTCGATGAGCGCGCCTTGGTCGTCGATGAAATCCGCAACCCAGAGTGAACCTTGCCGCAGGTATATGGCCACGGTATGGTGCGTGCTCAGCCGCAGGAGCTGGCCCTGGATCGAACCGCGCAACTTGGGCGCATGTTCGGTCACAGACGGTAAGCTGGTCGCAATGTCTCGTCGTTCAGTCATGGTCGGACCGCCGCTGGGAAAGTGGTTTGCCGCCGGCACTGGTGCTCAACTGAGCGGTTCCTCGCTCCTCGCCATCCGGCCTTGAATCCTGAGCGTCAGGTTGCGATAGCAACGCTTCAGCGATGCAAGCACTCCAACGCAGGCATCCAGCATTGTCGCGTCGCATGCCTCGAATTGCTGATGAAGCCGCTCAATTCTCTCGAGTACCTCCGGCGTCAGCGCGATGGAAGACTCGAGTGCGGCCGCGCGACGCCTGCTGGAATACCGTAGCGGGCCGGCATGGAAATGGAAGAAAGTTGCCGGATCGTGCAGCTCGCTTCCTCCGTCTCGGAATTCAGCGACCCAGAGCGCGCCGTCTCTTGTGTAGGTCGCGACCGCATGTCGTTCACCCATTTGCAGCAGGCGCCCAGCGATGCGATGCGGAAGACTGCCTTCTAAGTGCGTATTCATGATGACTCCTCTTCACATGAGCACTTGCAGCAAACGCGGAATCAGTACAGGGGCCACAAGGGAGATCCCGCTCGCGGCAAACCCCATCGCGACCCCGGCGACGGCGCCCTGGATGTCTCCCTCCATGGCGGCCTGTGCGGTACCGATGCCGGTGGCCACAGTCCCGTACGCCAGACCGCGGGCAACGGGGTCATGGACGCGGGCGCGATCCAGAATCCACGGCCCCAACATCGCCCCGAGGATTCCAGTGGCAACGACCACCACGACGGTCACTGCGGGATCGCCACCGATGAGCGGTGCGAGTTCCACAGCTATCGGGGCGGTGACCGACTTGATGCCGATCGACCGGACGACGATCGGTGCAAGCCCGAACACGACGCCTAGAATCACGGCCGCGAAAAGAGTTGCCGTTGCGCCGCATGCCAGTCCTGCACCTGCCGGCACGGCGTACGCAATCACGATCTGGCGATGCTTGTAGAGGGGTACGGCCAGCGCGGCCGTCGCCGGTCCCAGCAACGCAACCAGCGGCTCGGCGCCAAGACGGAAGTGAACGTAGTCGAGGCCGGGTATACCAAGAACGATCATCACGCTGGCTGTGGCCAGAAATACGGGGCTCGTCAGCGGTGACCGAAACCGCGCATGCACACCGAGGCTTGCCCGGTAGGCGAGAATCGTCAATCCGACACTGGCCAAGGTCGACACGAGTCTCAACATGGCAGTCTCCTGATGGCTTAGACGGCCTTGCCCTGAAGGCGGCAAACGAATTGGGCTACACGCCCGGTGACGGCGAAGCCGACGGCTGCGCTAGCCACCAGGTTTGCCAGAATGGCGACGCCCTGGGCGGCGAGGAGCTGGCCTTGGCCGACGACGCCAGCTGCAAGCGGGACAAAGAACAGCGGCAGATTGCGAATCAGCATTCCGGCGCCGTCCTCGACGAAGCGAATGGGCAGGAGACCGCATGTCAATGCGAGAAACGTGAGCAGCATCCCGGCGACGTTGCCAGGCAGCGGCAGATGGAGCAGCGTAACAAGTTCGTGCCCTACCCAGCTCATGAACCAAAGCAGCCCAATCTGTCCGCCGACTACCGCGAACCGCCGAAGCGGGAGCGCGCTCCGGATCACGGCTCCTGTGCAATCGACGCTCATCTGCATACTCCATTTGCCTGGTTGTGACAGACCCTGCACTTCGCTTATCTGTCGACCTGCGGCCATCTTTGCTATGCTGATTCCTCGGTGGAAATCTTCGTCGGTACGTCGGAGAAAGTCATAAAAAACCCCCAAAACTTCGCTTGAATCGCGGTCGGCGGTGCCCGCGTGTCGATGCCCCGATCGCGGCGCGGGGACCCACAGAAGCCGAGGCTTGCGCGACGGCCGCTTGGGGAGCCTGTTGAGATGGGAACCCACTACAACATCGGCCCGTTGCAACTCGACCCTGACGCCCAAGTGCTGACCCAGGAGGGCGCCGCCGTGGCGCTCGGCGCGCGAGCGGTCGCGGTGCTAATGGTGCTGGTGAGCCGCGCCAACGAGTACGTGGAGAAGTCGGCCATCCTGGATGCGGCGTGGCCCGGCCTGGTGGTCGAGGAAGCCAATCTGGCGGTGCAGATCTCGGCGATCCGGCGCGCACTCGCTCGGGTGGGCGGCGGGGGCTGGATCGAAACGTTGGCGCGCCGCGGCTATCGCTTCGTCGGGCCGGTCACGGCAATCGCCGGCCGGTCAGTGGCTCCGGCGCTAGCCGACCGCAAGCGAACGAATTTGCCCGAGTTGCTGACCTCGTTCGTCGGCCGCGAGCGGGAACTGGCCGAGATCAAGCACCAGTTGCCGACACTCCGCTTGTTGACGCTGACGGGGACGGGTGGTATCGGCAAGACCCGGCTGGCGCACCAGGCGGCCGCCGAGATGCTCGATGCGTATCGCGACGGGGTATGGTTCGTCGACTTGGCGCCGCTGGCCGATCCGGCCTTGGTGCCGAGCGCGCTCGCACAGGTGCTGCAGGTGAAGGAGGCGCCCGCGCAGTCGCTGCTGGACGCGCTATGCAACCACCTGCGCGCGCGGGAGACTTTGCTCATCATCGACAACTGCGAACACGTGCTGGACGGCTGCGCGCGGTTGATCGCGGCGCTGCTGCGCGACACGACGCAGATGACGGTGATCGCGACGAGTCGGAAGCTGCTGCATCTGCCCGGCGAACGCGCTTATCCGCTGGGTTCGCTGCCGCTGGCCGATCCGGAAGCCGACGCGCGGAGCATTGCCCGCTCCGATGCGGTGCAGCTGTTCGTGGAGCGCGCGCGACAGCAGCGCCCGCGCTTCGATCTGCAGGAGGGGCGGGCACGGTCCGTGGCCCTGATATGCGTGCGACTCGATGGAATCCCGCTGGCGCTGGAACTGGCGGCGGCGCGGGTCGCG
>CAVZAE010000016.1:0-88142 GCA_963773195.1 uncultured beta proteobacterium | reverse complement strand
GACCATCGCTGACCACCGTGCTCGCGTTCCAGCACGAAAAGACGCTGAAGGAACGCTTCGCGGGCTTCCCTGTCCGGATCGACATGGTCAGCCGCTTCCGGACGAAAGCCGAGCAGCAACAGACCCTCGGCGACCTCGCCGCCGGCAAAGTGGACATCATCGTCGGCACGCACCGCCTGCTGTCGAAGGACGTGCAATTCCGCGACCTGGGTTTTGCCGTTGTGGACGAGGAGCAGCGGTTTGGCGTCGCCCACAAGGAGCGCATCAAGCAGATCAGGAAGAAGGTGGACGTCTCGACGATGACCGCCACGCCGATCCCTCGAACGCTCAACATGTCGCTCGTCGGGATCCGCGACATGTCGATCATCCAGACCCCTCCGAAGGATCGCCTGTCCATTCAGACGAATGTCCTCAAGTTCGATCAGCAGGTGATCGCTCGCGCCATCCGAGGCGAGCTTGCCCGCGACGGCCAGGTGTACTTCGTCCACAACCGCGTGGAGTCCATTTTCTCGATCGGACAGTTGATTCAGCGCCTCGTCCCGGAAGCGCGCGTCGTCGTCGGCCACGGACAGATGAGCGAGGACGTGCTCGAACGCGCCATGCTCGACTTCGTCGCCAGAAAGTTCGATGTGTTGCTGGCGACCACGATTGTCGAGAACGGCCTGGACATTCCGAACGCCAACACCATCATCATCAACCGCGCCGACCGATACGGCTTGTCGCAGCTCTACCAGCTTCGGGGCCGTGTCGGCCAGTCGGATCGCCCGGCGTCACGCGTACTTGCTGATTCCGCCAGAAGAGAACCTGTCGCCCGTCGCGAAGAAGCGCCTGGCGGCGATCAAGGAGTTCAGCGACCTTGGCAGCGGGTTTCGCGTGGCTGCGCTCGACCTTGAAATCCGCGGCGCGGGCAACCTGCTTGGCGGCGAACAGAGCGGGCACATCGAGACGGTCGGATTCGAGATGTACATGAAGCTGCTCGAGCAGACGGTCCGGGAGCTCAAGGGCGAAGAAATCGAAGACGACGTCCGCGCGACCGTCAATCTTGGCGTCGACCTGAGGATTGATGAGCCGTACGTGGCCGGACATGAACCAGCGGCTCATGCTCTACCGCAAGGTGGCGGCCGCCCGCCGCGAAGACGAAATCGACCGGGTGCTCGAGGAAGCGGCAGACCGGTACGGCCCATCGCCGGACTCGTTCCTCAACCTCGCGGATTACGGCCGGATCCGCATCATGGCCGATCGCCTGGGGATCGAGGCCGTCGACCGTGAGGGCCGGATCATCGTCATAAAGTTCAGGGCGCAGGCGAAGAGTCCAACCTGGTGCCGGCTCGGTGTCGCTCGTACGGCAGAGACGACCTGACACTGGCTCCTCCGGCATCGCTCAAGCTGAACCTGTCCGGCGTCGTGTCCGCGCCGGGTCCCGCGGAAGGCCGGCAAGGCATCGAAAATCGCGCCGAGCTGGTGGACGGCGCGGGCGACCGCGCGGAAGTGAGGCCGGGTTTCTCGAAAGAGGAAATCCTGAACCGCCCAAAGACGATCCCCGGGCCGCAGGTGGCGTGTTCGGCGCGTCGGCGGTTTCTGAGTGACCTACGGATACAAGAAAGATACAGATACTGACAGACTATGGACTTACCGACTTACATCCCGCACGGGTTTCATTCAGCGCTGGTCCTGTCGAGCGCCCTGCTCGTGGCAACCGTCGCGCGTTCCGAGATCATCGAACAGATTCTCGTGAAAGTGAACGGCGAGATCCTGACCAAGACCGATCTCGAAACCCGCCAGATTGCAGGCCCTGCGCGCGAAGGGGCAATCCATCGACCTCGCGACGGAAAAGGGCAACACCGAGCTGCGCAAGGCGCTGAACGAGATCACGCCCAGCCTGCTGGTGAGCTCGGTGGACGAAATGCTGCTGGTCCAGCGCGGCAAGGAGCTCGGCTACAAGCTCTCCGACGACCAGTTCAAACCGTGCTGGACAATCTCAGGACGCAGAACAAGATCGAGAACGACGAGCAGGCTGCAAGCCGCCCTCAAGCAGGAGGGCATGACGATGGCGGACCTGAGACGGAACATGGAGCGGCAGATGCTCTATTCGAACGTCCAGCAGGTCGAAGTCTTCGGCCGCGTGGCGGTGACCGAAGAAGAGGCGCGCAAGTCCTACGACGCGCACATGACTCGAGTTCACGACTCCGTCGTCCATCATGCTGCGCGAGATTCTCGTGTCCGTGCCCGTCGATCCACGCGGCCTCAACGCGGCGGCCGACGAAGCCGCCAAGCGCAAGGCCGAACAGCTTCGCGCACGGGTCGTTGGCGGTGAGGCATTCGAGAGAGTCGCCGCGGAGTCATCCGATGCGTCATCGAAAGCGAATGGCGGGTTGCTGGGACCGTTGAACGCCACCGACCTTTCGCCGGACTTCCGGAAAGTCATCGACGGCTTGAAGGCTGGAGAAGTGACGCCGGTCGTGCGCACCCAGCGCGGCTATCAGGTGCTGAAGCTGGAGTCGGCAACCCAGACCCAGGTGATGCCGTTCGAGCAGGCCCGCGAACAAATCAGCGAACGTGTGGTCACCGACAAACGGCGCGAGGAGTTTCAGAAACTACATCACCAAGCTGCGGGCGCAGGCGATCATCGAGTGGAAAAGCGAGGACGTGAAGAAGGCGTACAGGAAGGCCTCGCGGAACAGGCGAAGGAGAACGCCGCCGCCGCGCCGCCCGCGCCCTGACGCATTATGGATTCGCCGTCGCAGTGGTACGCCATCTGGACCCGATCGCGCCACGAGCAGGTCGTCCGCGAACAACTCGACCGCGAAGCATATCGAGGCCTTTCTGCCGACGATCACGCGCTGGAGCCGCTGGAAGGACCGCCGCAAGAAGATCGACTGGCCGCTGTTCCCCGGCTACTGCTTCGCGCGTTTCGACCCACGCCGACGCGCTGCCCATCCTGAAATGCACCGGCGTGGTGAACATCGTGTCGTTCGAAGGCAAGCCGGCGCCGATCCCGGACGACGAGCTCGACAGCATCCGGCTACTCGTTGCCAGTGAACTGCAGTTCGATCCGTGCCCGATCATCAACGAAGGCATGATGGTCGAAGTCGTGCACGGACCGCTCAAGGCGTCGTCGGACGCCTGCTGCGCAAAGATGCGCCGAACGCGCGGCTGGTGCTCTCGGTTGATCTGATCGGCCAGGCGCGTCAGCGTTGAGGTGGACGCGGCGGATGTAAAGCCGTATTGAACCAGCGTTTCTCGAGCGTTCCGTAAAGGGCCGCTCCCGTTGACCCGCCCAGCAAGTCCGTCAACCAATCGCGAATACTCGAGTCGCGAAGTGGGACAAAACTCTGGTGCCATTCGTCGCTGGCGCCGTACGTAGCGGCGGTGACCACTGCCACGATGAGCGCCGCCGTGCCAGTGAAACCCTCGCCCCGAAAAGCGCGATACAACAAGGCGCCCAGGCCTCCGTATTCGATTAAATGGAGCAGTTTGTCCCAGACGTGCTCCGCAATCATGGGCACCGGGTGCGATTCAGACGACAGCTGGAAGATTACGAGCATGTAGACGAGAGGGGGGATCCAGAGCATCAGGCGACGCATTGCGCTACGATACTCGACGGACCTCAAAAACCCAGAAACATGCGAATCGGCCAAGATTGAGTTGCCCACGCCGTTCGCCATTGCCCCGATGGCGGGCATGACGGATACGGCCTTTCGCCGTCTCGTGAAACGTCACGGCGGCTGCGGGCTCGTCGTCACCGAAATGGTGAGCTCAGAGGGCATGGTGCGCGGTATCGACCGGACCCTCGAATACGCCGAGAACACGGAGGAAGAGCGCCCGATCTCGATTCAGGTGTTCGGCGGCGATCCCGGCACAATGGCATCGGCGGCCCAGATTGTCGAAGGGATGGGCGCGGATATCGTCGATGTCAACATGGGTTGTCCAGTACCCAAGATCGCGAAACACCACGCGGGCTGCAGCCTGATGCGCGAGCCTCACCACGCCGCGCAGGTGATCGCCGCCATGACCAGGGCCGTGAAGATTCCCGTGACGGTCAAGATGCGCGCCGGATGGAATGACGAGGACCGGAACGCGCCGACGCTCGCCCGCATGGTGGAAGACGCCGGGGCCGCCGCGGTCGCCGTCCACGGGCGCACCGCGGAGCAGAGCTACAGCGGTTCCGCGGACTGGGACCTCGTCGCGCGGATTGCCGACCAGCTGACGATCCCCGTGTTTGGCAGCGGTGACTGCCTCGAGCCCGAGCAGGTCATGAACCGTCTGAGGTCGGGCGTCGACGGCGTGCTTGTCGGCCGCGGCGTCCTGAGAAGCGAATTGGACGGCGGGGCCTGCAACGAGTGCAAGACGTCGACCATCGGCGCGAGCTTCGCGATCAACGCTGCGAGCAAACAGAAAAAGCTGGCCGCGGAGTTCCTTGACGCCATGTCGACGCCCGAGATGGGAAAAATGTGGATCGAAACCGTCTACCTTCAGACGGGCATCAAGGCGGACGTGAAGAACTTCACCGGCCCCCACGCGGCGTACTTCACCGAGCTCATGGAACGCCAGAAGGGCTCCAAGTATTTCGTCGGCCAGCCGCGCGACATGGTGACGGGCGCGTGCAAGGACGCGTTCGGACAGGTCCTGAACTCCGGCTTCCCCGGAGGCCTCCTCTCGGTCGACCAGACCGTCGAGGCGATGAACAAGGCCTGTTACAAGGGCTGATGCCAACGCGCCGCGGATCGCCGGTCCTGACGTCTTAGATGAGCGTCTCGGGCGGCCGGGCTCGCATTGGCGCGGGAAACGGGGCGAGACTCGAGGTCGACGCGCGCCACGCGAGCCTCGGGATCCTCGCGCTCTTTCTCGCCCCCGCGCTGCTGATCTACGCCGGCTTCACGCTATACCCGGTCCTGCGGACGTTCTACAACGCGTTTCACACGATCAGGCCGCAGGGCGTCGTGGAGTTCGTCGGCTTGGGCAACTTCGCGGCGCTGCTCTCGGCCGATCCGGTGTTCTGGAAGGCGGTCGTCAACACCGCGCTCTTCACGATCGTCGCCACGATCGTGGACGTGGTCGGCGGATTGCTCCTCGCGCTCTGCCTCTTCGCGCGCGCGCCAGGGGCGCCATTGCTGCGCGTCGTGTGGTTCACGCCCGTGCTCATGTCGTATGTCGTCGTGGGGATCATCTGGGTGTGGATTTTCGACTACGACTGGGGCCTTGCGAACGCGACGCTGCGATTCGTGGGGCTCGGGGCCTTCGAACAATCCTGGCTCGGGCACCCGTCGACCGCGCTGTGGTCGGTCCTCGTCGCGCACGAGTGGAAATGGCTCGGCTTCAACATGATCGTCTTCCTGGCTGCGCTACACGCCCTGCCGGCGGACGTCCTCGGCGCAGCCGAGCTCGACCACTGCGGCTGGGCTGCCAAGCTCGTCTACATCATCGCCCCAATGCTGCGCCCGACGATCGTCAATCTGCTGGTGCTCTCCTTCATCGGCAAGATGATGGTCTTCGACCTGATCTGGGTCATGACCGGCGGCGGCCCGTTGTGGTCGACCGAGACCGTATCGACCTATGTCTACAAGCGCGCGTTCGAGTGGAACACGTTCGATCTCGGCTACCCCTCCGCCATCGCCGTGCTGTGGTTCCTCATCATTCTCGCGTTCATCGCCATCATCACTCGTCTCGCGCGCCAGCGCGACCGGATCGAGTTCTAGCCATGCGGCCGGGATTCGCGCCGCTGCGTCGACTGCCGCTCGCCTTGTTCGTTGTCGTCTATACCATGGTGACCGGCGGTCCCCTGCTGTGGGTCGCGAGCATGTCGTTGCGCACGACGGCCGAGATCTTCAAGAATCCCTACGGCTTGCCATCGCCCGCCCATTGGGAGAAGTTCGCGGACGCGTGGACCAAGTCAAACTATGGGACCTACTTCTGGAACAGCACCATCGTCGTCGTCGTGGCGGTGCTGCTCGTGACCGCGATCGGCGCGATGGCGGCGCATTGCCTCGCCCGCTACAGTTTCCGGGGCCACCGCCTCGTGCGGTTTCTGATTCTTACCGGGCTCGTTCTGCCGCCGCAACTCGTGATTCTCGCGTTGTTCCAGATCCTTCTCGACGTCAACCTCTACAACACGCTGGCCGGACTGATCCTGGTCTACGTCGCCACGCACATCGCGATCACGGTCTACATCCTCGAGGGGTTCTTCGTGCAGATTCCGCAGGATCTGTTCGACGCGGCGCGGGTGGACGGCTACTCGGACTTCGAGATCTTCTGGCGCGTGACGGTGCCCGTGGGCGCACCAGCCATCTTCACCGCGCTCACGCTCAATTTCATCGTGCTATGGAACGAATTTCTGTTTGCCGTCGTGCTGCTCACCGACGACGACAAGCGCACGCTGCCGCTGGGGCTCATGCATTTCACTGGCAGCCACCAGCTCGACGTCGGCATGGCGGCGACGGGCCTCATGATCAGCATACTGCCGGTCATCGCGATCTACGCGTTCTTCTCGGACGCCATGATCAAGGGCATGACCGCCGGCGCCGTGCGCTAGCGCGGGCGTGCAGCAACCTGCGGAGCGCGGACGTGGCAGTCGTAACGGTCGAGGGACTCTCCAAGCGCTATCCCGGCGCCGACGCGCCGGCCGTACACGACGTGACCTTCACCGTCGCCGATCGCGAATTCATGGTGCTGTTGGGGCCGTCCGGTTGCGGCAAGTCGACCGTGCTGCGCATGATCGCGGGCTTGGAGCCGATCACTTCCGGCAACGTGTCGATCGACGGCCGAATCGTGAACCAGATGCCAGCGAAAGAGCGGGACATCGCGATGGTCTTCCAGTCCTACGCGTTGTATCCGCACATGACCGTCTACGACAATCTCGCCTTCGGCTTGCGGCGCCGCGAGGTCGTCCGTGCGGAGATCGATCGGCGCGTGCAGGCCGCGGCGAACAAGCTCGGGCTGTCACCGTTGCTCGCGCGCAAGCCGCACGCGCTCTCCGGCGGCCAGCGGCAGCGCGTCGCGCTCGGACGGGCGATCGTCCGCGATCCCAAGGTCTTCCTGTTTGACGAGCCGTTGTCGAATCTCGACGCTGCGCTGCGAGTCACGACGCGCAACGAACTGATCAAGCAACAGCACGACATCGGCACGACGTCGATCTACGTTACACACGACCAGGTCGAGGCCATGACCATGGGACACACGATCTGCATCATGAACGAAGGCAGAGTCGTGCAGATCGGGCGTCCGCTCGAGGTGTACCGCAACCCGGCCGACACGTTCGTGGCCAAATTCCTCGGCAATCCGCCGATGAACCTGCTCCGCGGGCGCCTCGACGTGCACGAGGGCCAGGTCGTGGCGCGCGTGGCGGCCGGGTCGTTCGCCCTGCCGCAACGCCAGGCACCCGCGCTCGCCGGGCGCCTGGGCCGCGACGTGACGGTCGGCGTGCGGCCGGAAGACCTCTTCGAATTCATGCCGTCCGACCTGCAGGGCGCGCGATTGCCCGCGCGCGTCGTCGCGGTCGAGCCACTGGGCGCGGAGACGTTGCTCGTCGTATCCCTCGACGGGTCGAGCGAGGAGGTCATCGCCCGCATCGGGCGCGACACGGCGCTCCACGCCGGAAGCCGATTCGACCTTGCGCTCGACACGGGCGCGGTCCATCTTTTCGATCGAGAGACGACCAGGGCGATCGTCTAGACGACCATGGCCACCCACCAAGAACGCATCGTCGACTGCCACGCGCACATCATCGATCATGTGCGGTTTCCGTTTACCGGATCGAAGGGCTATCGCGCCCGACCGGACGAACACGGAACTCGGGAGGAATACTGTGCGGTCCTCGACCGGCACGGCATAAGCAACGCGGTGCTGGTCCAATTAAGCGGGTACGGCGTCGACAACTCCGCGAACCTCGACGCGATCAAGGCGTATCCGGGCCGCTTCAAAGCGATTGCCGGCGTCGACCCGGCGGCCGACGACCCGACGTTGGAGGCCCTTGCGAGGGGAGGCGTCGTGGGGGCACGATTCAATCTCGTCAGCTACGACCCCGACGCGATTTCGCGTGCGCAAGCCTCGGGTTTGCTGCGGCGGATGAAGGCGCTCGGCTGGTTCGCGCAGATCTATGCGGACGATGCGCAATGGCCTGCCGCCGCCGCGACGTTGCGAGCCAGCGGGCTTCGCGTGCTGGTCGATCATTTCGGCGTGCTCGACATCGAGGTCGGAACGCGCCACGCGGGATTCCAGTCGGTGCTGGCTCTGGGCCGCGATGGGATCGCCATCGCAAAACTGTCCTCGCTCTTTCGCGTGTCGCGACTGATCAAGAGTTTCGACGATCTCGACCCGTACGCCGAGGAGCTGCTGGTAGCGTTCGGCGTGCGCAACTGCATCTGGGGCTCGGATTGGCCGTTCATCAACGTCCCGCGGCGACCCGTCTATGCCGACTTGCTTGCTCCGTTGGAGCGCTGGCTGCCGGACCCCGATGACAGAGCGTTTGTCCTGAGCCGCAATCCGCGCCGGCTCTTCGCTTTTGGAGGCTAGCCTCATGCCGGAGCCTTTGCGGATCGCGATCGCCGGCGCTGGCATGATCAGCTGGTTTCACCTCGTCGGCTGGCGAACCCTCGCCGAGCGCGTACGCATCGTCGCGGTATGCGATCCGGACCAAGGGAGAGCAAGGAAGCGCGCGGACGAATTTGCGATCCCCCACATCTATCGCGATGCCGATGCGATGTTCTCAGCCGAGGATGTCGACGCGCTCGACGTCATCACGCCGCGTCAAACGCACGCGGGTTGGGTAGACGCGGCGGCCGAGCGCGGCGTCGACGTGCTGTGCCAGAAACCGATGACGCCGACGCTCGCCGAGTCGGAGGCGCTGGTGCGCCGAGTCGCGGGCAAAGCGAGGCTCATGGCGCACGAGAATTGGCGTTTTCGCCCCTGGTATCGCGAGCTCAAGCGATGGATCGTCGCGGGCGATCTGGGCGACCTGGTCGTTGCGCGGATGGCGACAATGACCTCCGGGCTTTTACCCGACGCGAGTGGCGTCCGCCCGTTGCTGGTGCGCGAGCCGTACTGTCAGTTCGAGGAGCGGCTGATGATCGCCGAGGTTCTGATTCACCACCTCGACGTCATGCGCTATCTGTGCGGCGAGCTCCGCGTCGTCGCGGCGCGTGGTGCGCGCACGGTTCCCGACGTGGTGGGCGAGACGGTGGCGGCGATCTTTCTGGAAACGGCCGCCGGCGCGCCGGTCGAGGTGACCGGCACAATGGTGGCTGCAGGGCTCCCGCCGCGCGGCCCCGATCACCTGGAAATCGTCGGCAGCAAGGCGAGCGCGACGTTCGTCGAGTCGGCGCTCTGTCTCCACGGACCGGACCCGCGCAGTCACCGATACGATCCCGAGCGCGGCTACCAGGCAAGCTTCGACGGCGTTATCGCGCATTTCGTCGAGTGCCTCAAAACGGGCGCGCCGTTCGAGACCGATCCGGCGGACAACCTCGAGACGCTGCGCCTGGTCGAGCATGCGTATTGGGCAGCCAGTTTGCAACACTCGCGCGGAAAGGGATAGCAATCAGACGATGGACACTCGAACAGACTCGTCGCGCGCGCTGATCGGCCGGCAGAAGTCCCTACTCGACACGCCGGCGCTCCTGGTCGACCTCGACGTGATGGAAGGAAACATCGCCCGCATCGCCGCCACGTGTCGCGCGCACGGCGTTGCGTGGCGGCCGCATTCCAAGTCGCACAAGACACCCGAGATCGCGCAGATGCAGATCGCCGCGGGCGCCATCGGCGTCACGTGTGCGAAGCTGGGCGAAGCGGAGGTCATGGCATCCGCGGGCATCCACGACATCCTGATTGCGAACCAGGTCGTCGGGGCGGCGAAGATCGCGCGGCTGATGGCGCTCGCAGAGTGCGCCGATCCTATCGTTTGCGTCGACAGCGTCGACAACGTCATCGAGCTCGACGCCGCGTTCGCGAACGCGCGCAAGCCGCTGCGCGTGGCGATCGAAGTCAACATCGGCATGAATCGGGCGGGCGTCATGCCGGGGGGCGCGGTGGTTGAATTGGCGCACGAGATCGCGCGGCGCCGGTGCCTGGGCTTCGTCGGCGTCGCGGGCTGGGAGAGCCAGGCCACGACGATCGCCGATCCTGACGAAAAGGAGCGCACGGTGCGCGAGGCGATCGCAGCGCTTACTGCAAGCGCCCGGGCGTGCGTCGCGGATGGCCATGGCGTCACGGTCGTCAGCTGCGGCGGCACAGGGACGTTCCCTTACTGCATCGAGCAGCCCGGCGTCACCGAAGTGCAAGTCGGGGGCGCGATTTTCAGCGACATGCATTATCGGACGCACTACCACGTCGATTTTGCGCCGGCGCTCACCCTCCTGACGACCGTGACGAGCCGCCCGACGCCGACGCGCATTGTGTTCGATGCAGGCAAGAAGGCGATGAGCGGCGACGCGGCGATGCCCGAACCGCGCGGCCTACCCGCCGTCAGCACGACGAAGCTCTCGGCCGAGCACACCAAGGTGGAACTCGAGCGGGCGAGCGCGACTCCTCGCGTCGGCGACAAGATCGAGTTCGTCGTCGGTTATTCGGACACGACGGTTCATCTGCACGAGGAAATCATTGGCGTCCGCAACGGACGTATCGAGACGGTGTGGAAGGTCGCCGGGCGCGGCAAGATGAAGTAGCGCCGCCCAGCGCCGCGCGTTCTAGCGCTTCTTCGCTGCCTTGGCGCGACCCGTAGGCGCCGTGGGCTTGGCCTTCGCGCGGCTCGTCGCCCCACTGGCGCCTCGTGGTACCGCCTTGGGCTTCTTCGGAGCGAGCTTTGCGCGGCCCGTCCTCGCCACAGCCGTGTAGGTCCGTTTTGGCTCGGCGGCCTTGGGCGTCGTCGGCGTCCGCGGCGTACGCGCAGACGTTCGCGTGCGGACCGGGGCCGCCTGCCCTGCCTTCTCCGCGAGGAGCGCGAGCGCCTCGTCAAGCGTGAGCGCATCGACCCGCTCGCGATCGCGCACGGTTGCGTTGACCTCACCATGCTTCACGTACGGGCCGTACCGCCCGGCGTAGAGCTCGACGGGACGCCCGTCCTTGGGATGCTTGCCGAGAACGCGAAGTGCAGCGGGCGCGCTGCGCGCGCCCCGGCGCGCCCCGGGCTTCGACGGATCGCGCGCTTCGAATTCGAAGCCGATCTTGCCGTCGGGCTGGCGGACCAGGAACGCGGAGAACGGCCGTCGCGTGCGCGACGACACGAACGGCAGGAGATCGGTCTTGCCGGTCGCGAGCAGCTTCTGCATCTGCGCGCGCTCGACGGGGCGCTGCAGGATGACCCGTCCCGAACGAAAATCACAGCGCTTGTCCGGGCCGACCGCATCCTCGCAGACGTAGGCCTGGGGCAGCTCGAACACGCGCTTGCCGCACTTCGGGCATGCGCCCAGCGGTTCCTGGCTGCTGAAATCCGGAGCCGCGGCGTTCTCGTCATCGCCGGCGCCGTCGCCGAAATCGAACGTCACTTCGTTGGCGTCGGTGAGCTTCAGCGACGCGGTAAACGGCCGCCCCAGCCGGCTCCGGAAACCTTCCAGGGGACCGACGCGCCGATCGCGCAAGAGCGCGTCGGCCTCCGCGAGTTCGAGCTGCCTGCCCCCCATGATCTTCCAGAACCCGAAGTCGCAGTTCTGGCACTGGAACTTCTTGTATTTCTCGTGGACCTCGCCGCCGCATTTGGGGCACCGCGCGGTGAGCGTTCCGAAGTCGACGTCGATCGTATCGTTCTCGTGCGTCTTCGCCTGCGTGACGAGGTGCTTCGTCATCGCGACGATCTCGCGCATGAACACAGCACGGGCGAGCTCCCCGTGCTCCATCTGCGCGAGCTTGTGCTCCCACTCGGCCGTAAGCTCGGGTGAGAACAGCTCTTTCACGTCGAGGCCGTGGAGCAGCGTCATCAACTGGAACGCCTTCGCGGTGGGGACGAGCTCCTTGCCTTCGCGCAGGATGTATTTCTCGGCGATCAGCCCCTCGATGATCTGCGCGCGCGTCGCAGGCGTGCCCAGGCCTTTCTCGCGCATTGCAAGGCGCAGCTCCTCGTCGTCGATCAGCTTGCCGGCGCCTTCCATCGCCGACAGCAGCGTGGCCTCGTTCAGCCGCGGCGGTGGGCGTGTCACGCCCGGCACCGCCTCGATCTTCTCGGGTGCCACCTTTTCGCCCGGCTGGACCGGCGCGAGCGTACCCTCCTCGCCCTGCGCTTCCTTGCCGTAGACGGCGAGCCAGCCCGGACTGACGAGCACCTTGCCTTCGGATTTGAACGGCTCGGCCGCCACGCGCGTGATGCGCGTCGTCACCAGGAACTCGGCCGGCGGGAAGAACGCGGCCAGGAACCGCTTGACCACGAAGTCATAGAGCTTCGCCTCGAGCTCGTTCAGGTGCCGGGGCTCTTGCAACGTCGGAATGATGGCGAAGTGATCGGAGACCTTCGCGTTGTCGAAGATCCGCTTGTTGGGCTTCACCCATTTCTGTTTCAGGACCTGCGTCGCGAAGGCCCCGTATGCGGGCACCCCCGACAGCGCCTCCATCGTCGCCTTCACCGTGCCGAGGTAGTCCTCCGGCAGCGCGCGCGAGTCCGTGCGCGGATAGGTGAGCGCCTTGTGCTTCTCGTACAGGGACTGCGCAAGGGACAGGGTCGTGCGCGCCGAAAGGCCGAAGCGACCGTTCGCCTCGCGTTGCAGGCTCGTGAGGTCGTAGAGCAGCGGCGAGCCCTGGGTCGACGGCTTGGATTCCTCCGTCACGATGCCCGGCTGCCCTGTGCACTTCGCGACGAGCGCGTGCGCCCGGGCCTCGTCCCACAGGCGTTCGGCGCGCGCGTCGGGATCGTCCTCGCGCTTCTTCCACTTCTCGTCGAACCAGCGGCCGGTGTACGTTCCCCCGCTCGCCCGGAACGTCCCCTGCACTTCCCAGTAGTTGCGCGGTACGAACGCGCGGATCTTCTCCTCGCGCTCGGTCAAGATCGCGAGCGTCGGCGTCTGCACGCGGCCCACGGTCGTGAGCTGGAAACCGCCCGACTTCGAGTTGAACGCCGTCATCGCCCGCGTGCCGTTGATGCCCACGAGCCAATCCGACTCCGAGCGGCAGACCGCCGCATCGGCGAGCGGGCGCATCGCGGCATCGGAACGAAGCTCGCCGAACGCGTCGCGGATCGCGGCGGGTGTCATCGACTGGAGCCACAGCCGTTCGATCGGCTTCGGGGTCTTCGCGTACTGGACGATGTTGCGGAAGATGAGCTCGCCCTCGCGCCCCGCGTCGCAAGCGTTGACGAGGCTCGTCACGTCCTTGCGTCGGATCAGCTTCAGGAGCACGTTGAGCCGCGCCGCGTTCTTCTCGATCGGGTTCAACGCGAACTTCGACGGAATCGCGGGCAGGTGCGCGAACGTCCACTTGCCGCGCTTCACCTCCTCTTCTTCCGGCATGCCGATCTCGAGCAGATGGCCGACGGCCGACGACAGCACGTGGCGGTCGCTTTCGAAGTAGTCGCCATGGCGGGCGAACCCGCCCAGCGCGCGCGCAATGTCGCCTGCGACGGAGGGTTTTTCGGCGATGATCAGCGATTTCGACATGGGGCGGGTGCGAAAGAGCGGCAGATAGTACCCAAGTCGCTGCGACAAGAGCAAGAAAGCGATCGACCGAGGCGAGCCCACGCGCGCACGCGCGCGAGCGCGCACGCGAACGCTCGCTTACGCCTGGGGCTGCCAGCGACCGCCGGGCAACGGTGCCGCGCGGCCGGCGATCTCGAGAGTGGTGAGCGCGGCCGCGACCGCTTCCGCTGGGAGGCCGCTGCGCTCGACGATAGCGTCGATGTCCGCGGGCGCGTGCCCCATCGCGGCCATCACCGCGCGTTCATCGGCGCCGAGCGCGGCCGCAACGGCGTCGACCGCAGCGCCGGGTGCCTCGCCGCGCGTGGGCAACCCGAGCTCGACCAGCACGTCATCGGCCGTCTCGACGAGCTTCGCGCCCTCACGCAACAGCCGATGGCATCCCTTTGAGAATGGCGAGTGAATCGACCCCGGCAGCGCAAACACTTCGCGACCCTGGTCGGCCGCGAAGCGCGCGCTGATCGAGCGAACCGGACGACAGCGTCGCCTCGACCACGAGGACGCCGCGCGCCAATCCACTGACGACCCGATTGCGGCGCGGAAAATGATGTTGCAACGGCGGCGTTCCCGGCGCGAACTCGGACACAAGCAAGCCCTTCGCGGCAAGCTCGTGGGCGAGCGCACGATTTTCAGCCGGGTAGACACGATCGAGGCCGGTGCCGGTGACGGCGATGCTGCTGCTCGCCCCATCGAGCCCGCCGCGATGGGCGGCCGCGTCAATGCCGAGCGCGAGCCCGCTCACGATCGTCAGCCCGGCGTCGGACAGCGCGCGGGCAAAGGCGCGCGCGTCGGCCACGCCCTGCGGCGTCGCGTTGCGACTGCCGACGATCGCAAGCGCCGGGCATCCCAGAAGCTCGCGGCGGCCGAGGCAATAGAGCATTGGGGGCGGATCCCCGATCTCGAGCAGGCGTTCGGGATAGTCGGGGTCGTCGAGCGCGATCAGATCGTGACCGTCGGTCTCGAGCCACGCCAGCGCAGCCGCGACGCGTTCGCGGTCCGAGCCGGGATCGAGCGGCGCGGCCGCCGCGCCGACGATCTTGCGGCGCTGCGCCGACGTGGCCGCGACCACGGCCTGCGGACTGCCGAACGCGCGCAAGAGCTCCGCCTGCGGGCGCGGCGCAATCCCGCTCACCTGAAGGGCGACCCAGGCCTCCGCGCGGGCGTCGAGCTTCATCGAGGGAATCCCCCGCCGCAGTCGGCGGAGGTCAGGCGAAGCGCGCTACGGCTTGCGGACCCAATCGCCGGCTTCGACCGGATCCGTCGTGTTGAGCACGAGCGCGTAGGACACGCGATCGAACACGCGAAAGACGAAGGCAAGACCGATACGCTCGTCCGGGACGTGCACGAACTGCTCTTCTTGGTAGAAGATCGTCGGCTGCCACCACCGCCAGATGAGCCATGGCGAGAGATTCGGCCGCGGATCGGGAATCGGCGCGACGACCTGATAGATCGCGAGCACAGTGCCGACGTCGACGCCATCGGCTTGGCCCTTGTCGATCGTGACGACCCAGCCGCGGCCCGCTTCGGCGGCGTCGCGATTGAGGCGGATGATCTGACCATCGACGGGATGGGCGGGCGGGTGCGGCGCGTAGTTGACGATCTGCTCGGGCGGCGCCGGGACCAGCCGGTCACCGATCACGATCTCCTCGCGCGCCATGGTGATCCGCAGGGTCGACACATCGGCGAAGCGCTCGACGCGCGCGGTGCCCAGGTATTGCTGCTCGTAGCCCAGCACTTCGCCATCGGGCGCCGTGTAAGTCGCTCCGGGCCGGTAGAGGCGCCAGATGGTCCCGCCCTTAGGATCGATGCCTGTCGCATAGACGACGTCGCCGTCGCCACGGATGACCCGCTCGCCGCCACGTCCGGCGACGATCTCGGCCGCGTTCGAGAGTCCTTCCTCACCCGTCACCAGCGGCCAAGTGAGATACGGCTCGATATCGGCGGGCGGGACCGACGGGATCGCCTCGGCGTCGAGCGGCGCCGTGCGGACCTTGGGCGACAGCCGCGTCGTTTGCGCGACCGAGAGTCGCCATTGCCCATCGGACGCCTTGTCGAGCACGATGACGTCGCCCGGGTAGATCTTGTGCGGGTTGCGGATCTGGTCGCGGTTAAGCCGCCAGATCTCGGGCCACCGCCACGGATCCTTGAGGTAGCGGCCGGCGATGCCCCAGAGCGTGTCGCCCTTCTGGACCGTGTAGCGATCCGTGACCTGGTCCTTGATCACGAGCTCTTCGGCGGCGCGGGCGGGGCCAGCGACGAGAACGATCACCGCGGCCAGCGCCGCGAGGAGGAATTGCGGTGTGCTAAACTGCTGACGCATAAAGCCTCTTCTGGAAGGGGCGGGGCTTGCCATCGTCCTAAAGCGCCGCAAAATAAGGGCTTAGGACAGATTCTGCATGCCGAGTCTGCATTTTGCAAGTCGGCCGGGCGGCTGACCCCCTCGGAACGCCTCGTTGTTGCAACAATCGCAAACCGGCCATCCGGAACCCTGACGCATCATGGCCTTACTGCCGATTCTCGAATTTCCCGACCCGCGCCTCCGGAAGGTGGCGGCGCCGGTGGCCGCCGTGACCCCGGAGATCAGGAAGCTCGTCCGCGACATGGCGGAGACGATGTATGCCGCGCCGGGGATCGGGCTCGCCGCCACTCAGGTCGACGCTCACAAGCGCGTCATCGTGATGGACATCTCCGAAACGCGCGATCAGCTCCGGGTGTTCATCAACCCGGAGCTTCTGACGGTGGCGGGCGAGGCCGAGCATGAAGAAGGATGCCTGTCGGTGCCCGGCTACTACGACAAGGTGACCCGCGCTGCGACGATCCGGGTGCGGGCGTTGAACGAGGAAGGCGCACCCTTCGAGCTCGACGCAGACGGGATGCTGGCCGTGTGCATCCAGCACGAGATGGACCACCTGATCGGCAAGGTCTTCGTCGATCACCTGTCGCCATTGAAGCGCGCCCGTCTCGCGGCGCGCGCCCGGAAGAAGCAGCGCCTGGCAGGCTGAGCCCCCGTCTCGCGGGAGTGGCCCGATGCGCGTCGGCTTTGCGGGGACGCCCGCGTTCGCGGCGACCGCGCTCCAGCAGATCCTTGCGAGCGGGTTCCCGGTCCCGCTGGTCTTGACCCGTCCCGATCGCCGGCAGAGCCGGGGATTGCAGGTCCGGCCCTCTGCGGTCAAGGCGCTCGCCTTGGCGCACGGCCTCCCGCTCCTCCAACCCGCGACGCTCAAGACATCGGACTCGCGTGGTGAAGCCTTGGCCGTTCCGCTCGACGCGCTCGTCGTCGCGGCCTACGGGCTGATCCTTCCGCCCGAGGTGCTCGCGTGGCCGCGCCACGGTTGCATCAACATCCACGCATCGTTGTTGCCGCGCTGGCGCGGCGCTGCGCCCGTCGAGCGCGCCCTCCTCGAAGGCGATCGCGAGACGGGGATCTCCTTGATGCGGATGGATCGGGGTCTCGACACCGGCCCGGTGATCGACACCGTCCGCGTAGCGATCGCGGACGACGACACTGGCGGGACGCTGACCGCGCGGCTCGCGCAGGTCGGCGCCACGGCCATCGTCGCGGCGCTCGGTCGTCTGCGAGATGCGGGAGCCCTCCCCGCCACTCCACAGCCGGAGACGGGGGCGACGTACGCGCGGAAGATTGCGAAGTGCGAAGCGCAGATCGACTGGACGGAGAGCGCGGTGGTCATTACACGACGCGTCCGCGCCTTCAATCCGGCGCCCGGGGCGAGCGGATTCCTGGGCTCGCGCAAGCTCATCCTCCAGCGGGCCGACGTGCTGTCCATTCCGGTACCGGGGAGTGGTCCAGGGCGCGTGCTCGAAGCGGGCCCGTCAGGCATCGTCGTCGGCTGCGGGGACGGTGCGCTGCGTGTGCTCGAGCTCACGCCTGCCGGGGGGCGCGCGATGACTGCCGCGGCGTTCGTCGCCGGGCGTGGCGTGGCAGTGGGCGATACGTTCGCCGCGTCGCCCGCACCCTGAGCGCGACCCCGTGCGCGAGGCCCAGAAGCAGGCGGCGCGGGTGGTGCGAACGGTGCTCGACGGCCGTTCGCTCGGCGCCGCGCTCGCAGCCATGCCCTGTCCGCGCGCTGGCGTCGGTCGCCGCGCCGCGCTCGTCCACGAGCTCGCGTACGGCACGTTGCGCCACTGGGGGACGCTGGATGCGCTCGTGCGGCGGCTCGTCAACCGGCCGCCGAGCGATCCCCTGCTGCCGTGCCTGATCGGCGTTGCGCTCTATCAGATCGGCCACACACGCGCGCCGCCGTTCGCTGTCGTCGACCATGCCGTTGAAGCGTCCGCGACGTTGGCCCGGCCCGCGGCGAAGGCGCTCGTCAATGCGCTCCTCCGTCGCTATTTGCGCGAGCGTGACGCGCTCGACGCCGCCGTACGCGCCGATCCCGTCGCGCGCTGGTCGCATCCCGGCTGGTGGATCGAGCGTGTCCAGCGCGAATGGCCCGACGACTGGGAGACGGTGCTCGCCGCCGGGAACGAGCGGCCACCGCAAGCGCTGCGGGTGAACGTGCGTGTCATTGCGCGCGATGCACTCGCCGCGCGCTTCGCGGAAGCGGGAATCCCCGCAACGGTGGCCGGCGATGCGGGCCTCGTCGTCTCGCCGCCGCATTCGGTGACCGAGCTGCCCGGCTACAGCGAGGGCGCATTCTCCGTGCAGGACCTGGGCGCGCAGCTGGCCGCGCCCCTACTGCGTCCCGACGCGGGAATGCGCGTGCTCGACGCCTGCGCCGCGCCGGGCGGCAAGACGACGCACCTCGCGGAGCTCGCCGACGTCGAGATCGTTGCGCTCGACGCCGATGGCGCGAGGCTCGCACGCGTGCGCGAGAATCTGGCGCGGCTTCCGCATGGACGCGCGCGCGTCGACGTGATCGCGGGTGACGCCGGCGCGCCGTCGGCGTGGTGGGACGGGCGCCCGTTCGATCTCATTCTCGCCGACGTCCCCTGCACCGCGTCAGGCGTCGTGCGCCGTCACCCGGATGTCAAATGGCTGCGCCGCGAGACCGATGCGGCCGCCTTCGCGCGGCAACAGGGGCGGCTGCTCGACGCACTGTGGCCGTGCCTGAGGCCGGGCGGGCGCATGCTCTATGCGACGTGCTCGGTGTTCACCCAGGAAAACGAAGCGCAGATCTCGACTTTCACTGCCGCGCACGGCGATGCGTTGCGTGAAACCCTCACCTTCGCGCCCGGAGTCGCGGCCCGTGGCGGCCAACTCTTGCCTTCGCTCCCGGGCGGGGGCCACAATCAGGACGGCTTCTTCTACGCGTTGCTCGGCAAGGCCTGACCCGGCGCCCGGCGGCAGAGGCGCCTGCCCCCCGGGGCACTGCATCCGGATCCGCGCCGATGTCCGTCTCGCCGCTCGAATTCCCCGTCGTATCCCGGCTTGCCCCGCCGCTGCGCGCGCTGCGCTCGGCCATGGCCGCGTTCGCGTTGGCAGTGAGTGTGATCGCGCCCGCTCCCGCGGCCGCGGACACGATCGGCGTCAAGTCCGCCGAGCTCTTTCCGGAAGAGGATGGGTACTACCTGAATGCAGAGTTCGAGTTCTCGCTGAACCCCACGCTCGACGAGGCGCTGCAGAAAGGCGTCCCGCTCTATTTCGTGCTCGAGTTCGAGCTCACCCGCCCGCGCTGGTATTGGGTCGACGAGAAGGTGCTCTCGTCGACGACGCAATACCGGGTCTCGTACAACGCGTTAACGCGCCAGTACCGGATTGCGAGCGGGCTGCTCGGGCAGACCTTCGAGTCGCTGGACGAGGTCGAGCATTTCCTCTCGCGGGTCAACGCCCGCGAGGTCGCCCGCCGCGACCAGGTCGTCAAGGGCACGCGCTACGAGGCCGCAGTGAGGTTGCGGCTCGACGTCAACCAGCTGCCGAAGCCGTTCCAGGTGAGCGCGCTCGCCTCGCGCGAATGGACGCTGCAATCCGAATGGCACCGCTGGAGCTTTACGCCGTGAACACCCGCGCGCGCAACGAAAGCGACGAGGGTAGAGGTCCATGAGCCGCCTGCTCCCTTCGCGTGGCATCCGCTGGCTCCTGCTGGTGCTCGCCTGCCTCGCGGCGATCTCGCTGTTCCTGCTCGCGACGGCGTCGGCCAACACCGAGCTCTTCGCGCGCCGCTACGACCTCCTGCTCGTGCTGAACGGCGCCCTCGTCGTGCTGCTGATGCTGCTCGTCGGCGTGCAGCTCTACCGGCTGCGACGCAACCTGAAGGACGGGGTGTTCGGCTCTCGGCTCTCGCTCCGCCTCGTGCTGCTGTTCGCGCTGGTCGCGGTACTGCCCGGCGCTCTCGTGTACGCAGTGTCCTTCCAGTTCCTGGGCCGCAGCATCGAGAGCTGGTTCGACGTTCGCGTCGACCGCGCGCTCGAAGGGGGCCTCAACCTCGGGCGGGGCGCGCTCGACTTCCTCTTGAAAGACACCTCGAACAAGGCGGGCCAGATCGCCCTCGCCTTGAGCGACTCGGGCACCGGCAACGTCACCGCGAGGTTGATCCGCGCGGCCGAGCAGACGGGCGTCCACGAAGCGGCACTGTTCACCGCCGCGGGATCGGTGATCGCCGTGGGCGGCGTCGGCGGCACCACGGCCCCGCCGGAGCCGCCCGGCGCCCAGGCGCTCCGCCGCGCGCGACTCCAGCAGACGACGACCGGGATCGAGCAGGCCCCCGATGGCCGCCTCCTGCTTCGTGTCACTACGCCGGTCAACAGCGAAGGCCTCGAGCCGCTGCGCGTACTGCAAGTGGTCGAGCCCGTGCCGGCGGCGCTCGCGCAGGACGTCGACAAGGTGCAATCCGGTTCGCGCGACTATCAGGAGATTGCGTTCACGCGGGGATCGCTAAAGCGGCTCTATGCGGTCACGCTGACGCTCACGCTCTTGCTCGCGCTCACGAGCGCGCTCGGGCTCGCGGTCGTGCTCTCGGAGCGATTCGCGGAGCCGCTCGGGCTCCTCGCCCAGGGTACGCGAGCGGTCGCCGAGGGCGACTTCACGCGCCGGCAGCCGGTGACGTCGCGCGACGAGCTGGGCGTGCTGACCGAATCGTTCAACACCATGACGGCGCAGCTCGCCGACGCCCGGGAGAAGGCGGAAGAATCGCGCCGCGCGATCGAGACGACGCGCGCGTACCTTGAAAGCATTCTCGGGAACCTGTCGGCGGGTGTGCTCGCGTTCGACGACGGTTACCGGCTCCGCACGGCGAATGCGAGCGCCGCCGTGATCCTCCAGCAGCCACTCACCGACCTGCAAGGCCTGCCGCTCGCCGAATGGGGCGGTCGGCTGCCCGCGCTCGCGCCGTTCGCCGGGCTCGTCGGCGACGGCTTTCGGGCGAGCCGCGAGGGGCAGTGGCAGCGGCAGGCCGAGCTGACCGTCGCGGGGCTCACGCGCGTCCTTCTGATGCGCGGGTCGCGCCTGCCGGTGACGCCTGTCGCCGGCTACGTCGTGGTCTTCGACGACGTGACGGATCTCGTGCACGCGCAGCGCGACGCCGCGTGGGGAGAGGTCGCGCGGCGCCTCGCGCACGAGGTCAAGAACCCGCTCACACCGATCCAGCTCTCGGCCGAGCGCCTCGCGGTCAAGCTGACCCCCAAGCTCGAAGGGGCGGACCAGGAGACGCTCAAGCGCGGCGCGCAGACGATCATCGCGCAAGTGGCCGCGATGAAGCATATGGTCGATGACTTCGCGATCTATGCGCGCCAACCGCGCCCGGGAACGATGCAGCCGGTTGACGCCAGCACGCTCTTGCAGGACGTGCTTGCGCTGTACGACAATCTGCGCCCGCATGTCCGGCTGTCGCTGCCGCCCGAACCCGCGGTGATCCAAGGCGAACCGACCCGCCTGCGGCAGGTGCTGCACAATCTCATCCAGAATGCGATCGACGCGCAAGCCGACGTCAGCGAGCCGCACTACGACATCACGCTCGAGCGGCGGGGCGACCAGGTCGCGCTCGTGTTTGCCGACGCGGGCACAGGCTTCTCCGATGACATCCTGCGCCGGGCGTTCGAGCCTTACGTGACGACCAAGGCGAAGGGGACGGGGCTCGGCCTCGCGATCGTTCGGAAGATCGTCGACGAACACGGCGGCCGCGTCGAGCTCGCGAACCGGGAGCCCCGTGGCTCCCGGGTGACGATCGTGTTCCCGCGCAGCGCGGGCGAGAGCGTAGGATAGGCGCCGCCATGGTCCCTGCGAACGACATCTTGATCGTCGACGACGAAGTCGGCATCCGCGAGCTGCTCTCCGAAATCCTGCAGGATGAGGGCTACCGCGTCTCCGTCGCCGAGAACGCGACCGAAGCGCGTGCCTTCCGGTCGAGGCAGCAGCCGGCACTCGTGCTGCTCGACATTTGGATGCCCGACACGGACGGGGTCACGCTCCTGCGCGAGTGGGCGGCGTCGGGTCAGCTCACGATGCCCGTCGTGATGATGTCGGGCCACGGCACGATCGAGACGGCGGTCGAGGCGACGAAGATCGGCGCGTTCGACTTCCTCGAAAAGCCCGTCGGCCTGCAAAAGCTCCTGGGCACGGTCGCCCGCGCGCTCAAGACCACGCTCGCCAAGGAGCCGCGGCGGGTCTCGCTCGCGGCACTGGGCGCGAGCACGGCCGTGCGCGATGCCGAGCGGGCCATCGAGCAGCTCATCGCCGCCAAGAAACCGGTTCTGCTGCTGGGCGAGCCCGGAACGGGGCACGAAGCCGCTGCGCGCGCGCTCCAGCAGGCCGACCAGCCGTGGCTCGCGCTGCCGTCGGGCGCGCGGCTCGCCGCGAATCCGTTGGCCGTGATCGACGAGGCGCGCGACGGCACGCTCTATTGCACGGAGATCGGCCAGTACGCGAAGGCGGAGCAGAAGGGTCTTGCGTTCCTCCTTCCCAAGCTCGAGCGCGCCAGCGTGACGCTTGTGTGCACGAGCGCCGAGCCGCTCGGCAATCTCGCGGCCGAGGGCCGGTTCGATCCGGCGCTGCTCGCGGCGCTGTCGATCGGCGCCGTGCTCCTGCCGCCGCTTCGTGCCAGGCGCGAGGACATCCCCGCGCTCGTCGAACGCTTCTGGCGCGACATCACATCGGCGCAAAAGGACGCCGAGCGCGGGCCCGCGCGCGCGGCCACGCTGCCGGCCGCCGCCGTGAGCGCGCTCGCGAACGCCTACTGGCCGGGCAATGTCGACCATCTGCAGAATGTCGTGGCGAATCTCGCGCTCAACGCAGGCACGGGCGAGATCACGACCGATCACGTGAAGCGGCTCCTGGGCGAGGCCGCGGCGGCGAATCAGGCCGTTGCCCCGGAGATCACCGCGCGGTTCTTCGAGCTGCCGCTGCGCGAGGCGCGCGAGGCATTCGAGCGGATCTACTTCGAGCAGCTCCTGGGCCGCGAGCAAAGCAACATGAGCCGCGTCGCCGACAAGGCGGGGCTCGAGCGCACGCACCTTTACCGCAAGCTGAAGCAGCTCAACATCCGTTTCGCTCGCCGAGGCGACGATCCCGCCGGTAACGGCGCCAACGGCGGCTGACGCAGGTCTCGATCCGGCCGTCCCGACGATGAGCGTCGCCGCCGGCACGCGCAAGCGCATGGCGCCGCTCATCATCGGCGCGATCGGTGTCGTCTTCGGCGACATCGGGACCTCGCCGCTGTACACGCTGCGCCAGTGCTTCACCGGCACGCACCGGCTGTCGCTCGCGCCCGAGAATGTGCTCGGCATCCTGTCGATCATCTTCTGGGCGCTCGTGATCGTCGTGACGCTCAAGTACGTGCTGCTGATCATGCGCGCAGACAATCGAGGCGAAGGCGGCATCCTCGCGCTCACGGCGCTCGTCTCGAGCGGGCTCGAGCGCCAGACGCGCGGGCGCTGGTGGCTCGTCGGCTTCGGCATCTTCGGCGCGGCGATGTTCTACGGCGACGGCATGATCACCCCCGCGATCTCGGTCCTGGGCGCGGTCGAGGGCCTCGAGATCGTCGCTCCGGCGCTGCATCCGTTCATCGTTCCCGTCACGCTCGTGATCATCGTCGTGTTGTTCCTGATCCAGCGGCGCGGCACCGCGAGCGTCGGCATCCTGTTCGGGCCGGTGATGTGCCTGTGGTTTGTCGTGCTGGCGCTGCTCGGCCTTCTCGAGGTGCTCGCAAATCCTGACGTGCTGCGCGCACTCAATCCGGCGCGCGCGTTCGAGTTCATTGCGGCGACGCCGGGGATCGCGTTCCTCGCGTTGGGCGCCGTGGTGCTGGCAGTCACGGGGACCGAGGCGCTCTATGCCGACATGGGCCATTTCGGCGCCAAGCCGATCCGCCGCGCCTGGCTCGTGTTCGTGATGCCGGCGCTCGTTCTCAACTATTTCGGGCAGGGCGCGCTCCTCCTCGCCGACCCCACGGCGATCAAGAACCCGTTCTACCTGCTGGCGCCGGAGTGGGCGTTGTTGCCGCTCGTCATCCTCGCGACCTGCGCGGCCGTGATCGCCTCGCAGGCGGTGATCTCGGGCGCCTTCTCGCTCACGCGGGCCGCGATCCAGATGGGCTACTGTCCGCGGATCAAGCTTCTCCATACTTCGGAGCGCCAGATCGGCCAGATCTACGTGCCTTTCGTGAACTGGACGCTCCTGATCGCAGTGTCGCTGCTCGTGCTGGGCTTCCGCAGTTCCGACAACCTGGGCGGCGCGTACGGGATCGCCGTCACGCTCGCGATGATGATCGACTCGGTGCTGATCTTCGTCGTGATGCGCAGGCTCTGGAACTGGCCTCTGCCCGTCGCGCTGGCGATCGCCGTGCCGCTCCTCGTCATCGACCTCGCGTTCCTGTCGTCGAACTCGCTCAAGATTCCCGACGGCGGGTGGTTCACACTTCTGATCGGCGGCGTTGTGTTCACGCTGCTCACGACGTGGAAGCGTGGCCGCTCGCTCCTCATGGACCGATTGAACGCGGACTCGATGCCGCTGCCGCTGTTCATCGAGAGCATCGCGTCGAGCCCCCCGCCGCGCGTGCCCGGCACGGCGATCTTCCTCACCTCCACCAAGGATCGCGTCCCGCACGCGCTCCTGCACAACCTCAAGCACAACAAGGTTCTGCACGAGCGCGTCGTGTTCCTGACGATCCACACGCGCGAGATTCCCCGTGTGCCCGGGGTCGAGCGCGTCACCGTCCGCGATCTGGGGTGCGCTTTCTTCGCGCTCGACGCCTGGTATGGCTTCACGGAGGAGCCCGACGTGCCGGTGCTGCTCGACCACTGCGCCGTCCAGGGGCTCGAGTTCGACACGATGGACACTTCGTTCTTCGTCTCGCGCGAGACGCTGATCCCGGCGGTCGCGCCGGGAATGGCGATGTGGCGCGAGCGGCTGTTCGTGTCGATGTCGAAGATGGCGGTCAAGGCGACCGATTTCTTCCACGTGCCCACCAACCGCGTCGTCGAGCTCGGCACCCAGGTCGAGCTCTGACAGCGGCGACTTGCGGCACACTGCCCAAAAACAAACGCCGGCGTCCTCGCGGAGCGCCGGCGTCGCTTGTTGCGTTCGTAGCTGTCAGTTGGCTGCGATCTGCGCCTTCATCGACTTGAGCGCCTTGCTCTCGATCTGGCGGATCCGCTCGGCGGAGACGCCGTACTCGTCGGCAAGGTCCTGCAGGGTTGCAGGATCGTCCTCACGCAGCCAGCGCGCCTCGATGATCCGACGGCTGCGGTCGTCGAGCTTCGCCAAGGCGCGCGTCAGGCCGACGGAACGATTCCTCGCCGTTTCGGCGCGCTCGAGGATCTGCACGGGCTCGTCGTCCGGATCGGTCAGCCACCCGATCGGCGAGGTCGCGTGCGCACCGTCCTCGTCCGGCTGCGGGTCGAGCGTGATGTCGCGCCCGGAGAGCCGCGTTTCCATCTCCACCACTTCCTCGGGCTTCACGCCGAGCTCCTTCGCGATGGCGCGCGCCTCGCTCGTCGTGAGGCTGGCGGTCGTCTTCTTCATCCGGCGGAGATTGAAGAACAGCTTGCGCTGCGCCTTCGTCGTCGCAACCTTCACCAGTCGCCAGTTGCGCAGGATGTACTCGTGGATCTCGGCGCGGATCCAGTGGAGCGCGAACGACACGAGGCGCACGCCGCGCTCGGGGTCGAAGCGGCGCACCGCCTTCATAAGCCCCACGTTGCCTTCCTGGATCAGGTCGGCCTGCGGCAACCCGTAGCCCAAGTACTGCCGGCTCACGGCGACCACCAGCCGCAGATGCGAGAGCACGAGCCCGCGCGCCGCCTCGAGGTCGTCGTCTTGGCGCAGCCGGCGGCCCAAGGCAACCTCTTGCTCGGCGGTCAGCAGGGGGAAGCGATTGACGGCCTGAATGTAGTGATCCAGGCTCCCCAGGCTCGACGGGGTGGGGAATGCCAACGCGGTTCCGGTCATCTCGGTCGGTCTCCTCGTGGTTGCGGCGGGCCTTATGGCCCCACCGATATTAGCACTCAGGGGATAGGAGTGCTAAGAGGGATCAAAGTTCCCGACTGTTTTCCTCAGGTATAGGCGACTTGTCCGCAGGGCGTTTTCGGCAGGTCCGAGAGCACGGCTCGAATGCCTCGTAGAATCACGGCATAAACTTGTAGTGTGCGCTTACCCCCGGACGATTGTCGAGGCGGCGCCGGCGCGTTGGCACGGGACGAAGGCCCGGATTGGCGGGACGAACCGCGGAACCGTCCGCGTTGCGGCTACCCGAGAAGCGCCTCGACAAAGTCGACCGCAGTGAAAGGCCTCATGTCGTCGACCCCCTCCCCGACCCCGATGAACCGGACGGGGACCGGATGTTCGCGAGCGATCGCGACCACGATGCCGCCCTTCGCCGTCCCGTCGAGCTTGGTCAAGATCAGGCCCGAAAGCCCGAGCGCCGCATCGAACGCCCGCACCTGGGCGAGCGCGTTCTGACCGGTATTGGCGTCGAGGACGAGCAGAGTCTCGTGCGGCGCCGTCGGGTCCGCCTTGCGGATCACGCGTTGCACCTTGCGGATCTCCTCCATGAGATGAAGCTGCGTCGGCAACCGGCCGGCGGTGTCGGCCAGTACAACGTCGATCGCGCGCGCCTTGGCGGCGCCGATCGCATCGAACATCACGGCCGCGGCGTCGCCCCCCTGTTGCGAGATCACCGCGACGCCGTTGCGCTCGCCCCAGACTGCGAGCTGCTCCCGGGCGGCGGCGCGAAACGTGTCGCCCGCTGCGAGCAGCACTGAGTGGCCCTGCGTCTGCAGGAGCTTCGCGAGCTTGCCGATCGATGTCGTCTTCCCGGCGCCGTTGACGCCCGCCATCATGATCACAAACGGGCGGGCCGCGCCAACGATGAGGGGCTGTTCGAGTGGCGCGAGGAGATCCACGAGAACCGCCTTGAGTACGGCCTTGGGATCGCCCTCGCCCCCCGCCCGCTTCCAGCGTGTACGGAGCTCGTCGACGACCGTCGCCGTCGCGGCGGTCCCCATGTCCGCGGTAATGAGCGCTGTCTCGATCGCCTCCAGGGTCTCGTCGTCGAGCGTGTGCCCGCGAAGCGCCACCGCGATCGCCCCGCCGAGCTTCTCGCGCGAGCGCGCGAGCCCCGCCTTGAGCCGTTCGCCCCATGGCCTGCGGGGCACGTCGTCGCGTTTGAAGAAATCGAACATCGGAAAGGGAGAGGGACGGGGGCCAACGCACGGTGCAGCGGGAGGACTGCGCTGTCGCCGCTATAATTTTACCGGCTTGCCTCGCGATGCCCCCCTCCCGCGCGAACCGTGTCCGGATCATCGGCGGCGCCTTCCGCGGCCGGGTGGTGCGCTTTCCCGCGGTCCCCGGGCTGCGTCCGACCCCCGACCGCGTCCGGGAGACGCTGTTCAACTGGCTGGGACAGGACCTCGCGGGGCGCCGCTGTCTCGATCTCTATGCCGGCTCCGGTGCGCTGTCCCTGGAAGCAACATCCCGCGGCGCGACGCTCGCGGTGGCGGTGGATCGAAGCCGCCCCCTCATCGACGCGCTCGCGGCGACGGCTGCGCTCCTGGGCGCGAATGCCGTGGAAACCCACATCGCCGACGCGCGCGCGTTCCTCGCCGCCGACCGACGCGAGTTCGACGTGATCTTCGCCGACCCGCCGTTCAAAGAGGATCCTTGGCCGTGGCTCCTGCCGGCGTGCGCGGCGCGCCTCGCGGCGCACGGATTCATCTACGCGGAGGCGGGCGTGTCGCTTGCGCCGCCGACGGGGCTCGCGACCTACCGCAGCGACAAGGCAGGGCAGGTGCATTATCATCTTTTCGCCGGCGCGCGCTGACGTGAGGGGCCCGGTCCGCATCGCACATCCGTTTTCCGCCCGGCGGCATCCCGCCCTTCATGCTCAAGGTCGTCTATCCAGGCACGTTCGACCCGCTGACCCGCGGCCACGAGGACATCGTTCGCCGCGCGGCACGCCTGTTCGACCGCGTGGTCGTCGGCGTGGCGGTTAGCGAGTCGAAACGCCCGTTCTTCACGTCCGAGGAACGCGTCGCGATGGCACGCGAGGTCCTCGCGCCGTACACGAACGTCGAGGTCGCGTCGTTCTCGACGCTCCTCATGGATTTCGTACATGCGCAGGGCTCGCGCGCGATCCTGCGTGGCCTGCGCGCCGCGTCGGACTTCGAGTACGAGTTCCAGATGGCGGGAATGAACCGGATTCTCTACCCCGAGGTCGAAACCCTGTTCCTCACGCCTTCGGAGCAGTACATGTTCGTCTCGGCGACCATCGTCCGGGAAATCGCGACGTTCGGCGGCGACGTCTCGTCGTTCGTCCATCCGATCGTGCTCGCGCGCCTCGCGGCCAAGGTGGCCCAGGAGCGTGGCGCCTGATCGCCTTCCCATGGCGCTCATCATCACCGACGAGTGCATCAACTGCGACGTCTGCGAGCCCGAGTGCCCGAACAGCGCGATCTCGCAAGGCCTCGAGATCTACGTCATCGACCCCGCCAGGTGCACCGAATGCGTGGGCCATTTCGACAAGCCGCAGTGCGTCGAGGTCTGCCCGGTCGACTGCATCCCCGTCGATCCGGCGCATGTCGAGACGAAGGACGCCTTAAGACTCAAATACGAAGGCTTGATGGCGGACAAGGCCGCCTGAGCCGCGGTTTTCCGCGTCCGCTGCGAAGCTCGCGCCGCGGCCTCCGAACCGCTCGCGAGTCCCGTTGCGCCCTTCCGTCGGCCGCCTGCGTCGACTCGCGATTGCTCGCATCCCCAAGCATGCTTGGGGCCCCTGCTTGCCGCTCGCGCCGCGGCCTCCGAACCGATCGCGAGCCCCGTTGCGCCCTTCCGTCGGCCGCCAGCGTCGACTCGCGATTGCTCGCATCCCCAAGCATGCTCTGGGGCCCCTGCTTGCCGCTCGCGCCGCTAGGCGTTCGCCGCCAGCGGTAACCCGTCGGGGTTTTGAATGATCGCGGCGATCGCCGCGCACTCGGCCGCGAGCGCGCCCACCTGCGCCGCGAGCGCCTCCTCCTGGCCCACGAGCTCGGCGACGCGGTCCTCAAGCTCGCCGGACGCGCGGTGGATCCGCTTGATGCTCTCGAGGCGGCGGCGGAGCTGCAGGTGATGCTCCTTCACCTGCGTCTCGAGCGGCGACATCACCGCGCGCAACCAGCTGTCGAGGTCGCGATTGGCGATGTCGTAGACGTGTTTCGCGCGCGAGGCGATCGTCTCGAAGAAGCGTTTCATCAGCGAGAACTTGGCCTTGCTGACCATGTTCCACAGCGTGTTGAAGTGCTGGTTGTACGCGCGTTCGAGCCGGTCGATCTCCTTCTGGTACTTGAGCACCGAGAACGGCGGCGGCGTGTAGCGTTCGAGGCCCTGCTCCTTCGCGAAGCGCGCGTACATCGCCTGCATCATGTCGTGGATCTCGGAGCTCCGCCGGCCGGCATCGTCGAAACCGTGCCGGATCGTCGCGAAGAACTCGCCCATCGCGCCACGGACGCCTTTAGTGAACGGGCTACTCTCGATCTGGCGCCGCGTGCGGGCGGCGTTCTCGCGTAGCGCATCGAGGCCGATGACGTCGAAGAGCTGATTCGTCTGCTGCGAGAACACCGTCCGGAGCGCCGTGAAGCGTTGGAGCCCGCGTTCGAAAAGCTCCTTCTCCTGCCGGACGCGGTCCATCATGTGCTCGACGACGTCCTGGTTCTTGCCGCGGAGCGCGCGGAGCTCGGTCAACTGCTCGGAGATGCCGCTCTGCCGCGCATCGAGCAGCGCGCGCACGCCGGCGGCGAGCGCACGGAGCTCGGACTGGGTCGCAGCGCCGACGATGTCGCGCTTCGCCGGGATGAGCTTGCGCGACAGCGCGTCTTCCAGCACGGGCAGCCGGCTTCGCGTGAGCAGCGCGTCGTCGCCGTTGACTTTCGCGACCAGCGCCTTCTGCGCGGAGACCGCGAAGACCTGCGCCGTGGGGATCGCAAGCAGCTGCGCCGACGAGGCGACCTGCCGGCCGATCTCCGCTTCAATGTCGGCAGCGGCCCTGAGGTCGTCCCACAGCCCGTCGATCTTGTTCAGAATGACGATGCGCCCGGCGCGCGTCGCCTCGTCCTCTCCCGCGAGGTGCTTGTTCCAAACCTCGAGATCCGTCTTGGTCACCCCTGCGTCCGCAGCGAGAATGAACAGCACCGCGTGCGCGTTCGGCAAGAGGTTGAGCGTGAGCTCGGGCTCGGTGCCGATCGCGTTCAGGCCCGGGGTGTCGAGGATCACCAGTCCCTGCTGCAAGAGCGGATGCGGGAAGTTGATCACCGCATGCCGCCAACAGGGAATGTCGACGGCGCCCTCGCCTTCGGATTCGAGCACGGAAAGGAAATCCTCGTCTTCGTACAGTCCGTATTTGCGTGCGAGCGCCACCGGGACGCGCTTCACCTGCGACACCCGCGAGAGCGCTTCGCTCATCCGGTCGGCGTTCGAGAGGTCGAGCGGGAGCGTCACCCACTCGTCGGCGTAGTTCTTGAATTCGGCGACCGTGGCGTCCTTCAACCGCGTCTCGATCGGCAGGAGGCGGATCGAAGGCGCGCGCGACGCGTCGTAAAGGAGCTCCGTGGGGCACATCGTCGTGCGGCCCGCCGACGAGGGCAGGAGGCGCTGGCCGAAGTCCGCGAAGAAGATCGCGTTGATCAGCTCCGACTTGCCGCGCGAGAACTCGGCGACGAACGCGACGACGAGCTTGTCCTGATGCAGCCGCTCGAGCAGCTGCTGGACCTTGAGGTCGATTTGGGCATCGGCCAGATCCTGCTGCGCGAGCCAGTCGTGCAGCGCGGAGATCCCGGCCGAAAGCCGGCGACGCCAATCGCTGTAGGCCTCGAACCGAGCGGCGAGCTCGCGGGCAGGGGCGCTGACCGGCGACATGATCGAACGGGCGTGCAGTCGGATGGGGAACAAGAGGCTAGCACGGCACAGCTAGCACTTCCCATGCCGAAACCGGGGGTCGGGCGCCGCGAGCGGACGGGCGTACTGATTAGCGCTGGCAACGGGGGCAATACGTGGTCGCCCGGCCGCCAAGGCGCGCCGATTTTATTGCGCTGCGGCAATCGCGGCAGGGCAGCCCCTCCCGGCCATAGACGCGATAGTCCAGCTGGAAGTACCCGGGCTCGCCTCGGCTGTCGACGTAGTCGCGCAGCGTTGAGCCGCCCTTGGCGATCGCTTCGGACAGCGTCTCCCGGACCGCGACCAGCAGTCGTTCGTAGCGGGCGAGCGACACGCGGTTCGCTCGCGTCGTCGGCCGGATGCCGGCGCGGAACAAGGCCTCGTTCGCATAGATGTTGCCGACCCCCACGACCAGGTGATTGTCCATGAGCGCGAGCTTGATCGCGGCCGTCCGGCGACGCGTCGCCTCCCAAAGGTAACGGCCGGTGCAGGCGGGATCGAAAGGCTCCGGACCCAGTGAGGCCAAGAGGGGATGCTTTGCCGCCGGCGACGGGAGCCACAACAGCGCGCCGAAGCGCCTCGGATCTCGGAATCGAAGCGTGACGCCCGAGTCGAGCACCAAGTCGAAATGGTCATGCGCGGTGCGCGGCGGCACGCGGGTGAAAGCGCGCAGGCTTCCCGTCATCCCGAGATGAAGCAGGAGCGTGTGTTCACCGACCCGGAAAAGCAAGTACTTGCTTCGCCGGTCGAGCCCGTCGATCGTTCGTCCGGTGACGGCTTGTTCGAGCGCCGCGGGAACCGGCCAGCGGAGCCGCCGGTCGTAGATTCTTAGGGCCGCTACGCGACGTCCGACTGCCAGCGGGCCGATGCCTCGGCGCGTCGTCTCGACTTCGGGCAACTCGGGCATGCGGGGGCGGGAAAGGGCGAATCGGGCGGGCGGGAAGGGCGCGTTTGTTGCAGCGCCCAATATACCCTAGACTGAACGGCTTCCCGGCACGGTTCCCGGCGCTGCTTGGCTCGACCCGGGCAGCATCACAACGCAGGATGGCAAGGTTGGCTCAAATTCGTCGGTTGGGACTCACCGCTGCGCTGGCCTGCGTCGCGGTGGGCGCCGCAGTTCCAGCGTCAGGCCAGTTCCCGGGCAACGAGCCTGCGGCGCCGGCGAAACCGGGCGCCGCGGCCGAAAGCAGTCTCACGGCCGAGCTCATGTACCGGATCCTGCTGGGGGATGTTGCGCTCCAGCGTGGCGAGCCTGCGCTTGCCGCACGGTCGTACCTCGAGGCGGCGCGGGAGACCCGCGATCCGGTGCTTGCCCGACGCGCGACCGAGATCGCCGTCGGGGCGCGAGCGCGCTCGTTGAGCGTCGAGTCGGCGCGCCTCTGGAGCGAGATCGAACCGCAGGCACAGCGCCCGAAGCAGCTTCTCGCGGCGCTCGCGAGCGGAGCGGGGGGCAAAGGCTTCGACAGCCCCGGCGTCGGCACCGACCTCAAGGCTGAGCTCGAGCGTGTGCTCGCGGACGCGTCGTCGTCACCGACCGCGCTTTCTGAAGCCTTCCTCCAGCTGAACCGCCTGCTGGCGCAGGAGCCGGACAAGCAGGCGACGTTCAAGCTCGTCGAGTCTGTCGCGCAGCCGTATCCCGATCTCCCCGAGGCGCGTTTCGCGGTCGCGCTCGCGGCGTACAACACGGGGCTCGCCGACATGGCGACGCAGGCCACGGCGCTGCGCGAGGTCGACCGCGCGCTGCTACTCAAGCCCGGCTGGGAGCGCGCGGCGATGCTGAAGGCCGAGATCCTGGCCAAGCGATCGCCGCAGGAAGCGATCGACTATCTCGTCGCCTATCTCGAAGCGCACCCCGATTCGAAAGCGGCGGCCGGATCGCTCGCCCAGTTCTATGTCGAGCAGAAGCGCTATGGCGACGCGCGCGTGATCTTCGAACGGTTCTGGGCCTCCGACCACTCGAACCGCGACTACGAGTTTGCCATCGCCGCGCTCGCCGTCCAGATGAAGGACTGGGAGACCGCGGAAAAGCTGTTCCAGGACCTTCACGACGCGAACTACGACGAGAACGGTGGCGTCGAGTTCTACCAGGCGCAGATCGCCGAGGAGACAGGCCGCTACGACCTCGCCTTCGAGCGCTACAAGGCCGTGCCGGACGGCGAACGCGGGTGGATCGCCAAGCTTCGTGCGGCGACCATGTTGGGCAAGCAGGGCAAGCTCGACGAGGCCCGGCACTATCTCGCCGACCTGCCGGCCGTGACGATCGAGCAGCGCGTGCAGGTCCGGCAGACCGAGGCGCAGATCCTCCGTGACGCCGGCGACAACGCGGGCGCCTATCAAGTGCTCTCGCAGGCGCTGATCGAGCATCCGGACGAACCGGATCTGCTCTACGACGTCGCGATGGTCGCGGAAAAGCTCGACAAGATCGACATCCTCGAAGCGCGCCTGACGCGCCTGATCGAGCTTCGTCCCGACAACGCGCAGGCGCTGAACGCGCTCGGCTACACGCTCGTCGATCGCACGCCGCGCACGGCCGAAGGCGTAGCGCTGATCGAACGCGCGCTCAAGCTCTCGCCTGGAGACCCGTTCATCCTCGACAGCATGGGCTGGGCGCAGTTCCGGATGGGGCATCTCACCGAAGCGGAGGATTACCTGCGCCGCGCGCTCGCCGACCGCCAGGATCCGGAGATCGCTGCGCACCTGGGCGAAGTGCTCTGGGCGAAGGGTGAGCGCGCGCCGGCCCGCGAAGTGTGGCAGTCGCAACTCAAGTCGACGCCCGACAATCCGGTGCTGCTCGAGACGATGCGCCGGCTCGCGCCGTAAGGAACGGCGCTTGATGCTCCGCGGCGCGAGCGCCGTCATCGCGGCGTTCGTGATCGCGGGGTGCGCCACTTCACCGGTCATCGCGCCCCCGATAGCGCCGGCGACGGGCGACGCCCCGTTCGCGATCGATGGCCGCCTCTCCGCCCGCCGCGCGAGCGATGCCGTGACGGCGAACTTCACCTGGCGCCATGCGCCGCCGCAGGATGACCTCGTGGTCACGACGCCGCTTGGCCAAGCGGTCGCCGAGATTTCGGGTGACCAGAGCGCGTCACGTTACGAGCTGCGCATGGCCGACGGTCGCCGCGAGGAGGCGTCCGACTGGGGCCGTCTCACCGAGCGCGCGCTGGGCGCGCCCGTGCCCGTCCAAGGCTTGTCGGCATGGATTGGCGGGATGCCGCGCCCGGGCGCTCCGTATTGGGTCGAACCCGACGCGACCGGCCGCGCCACGGTGCTTCGGCAGGATGGCTGGGAGATCGTCTACGGATACGCCGACGACGACCCGCGACTGCCGTCGCGGCTGCAGCTGACGCAGGGCGATCTCGAGATCCGCATTGTCGTACTCCGGCGGCGCTGACCCGAGAGTGGCGCGCTCGAAGGGGCGCGGCGACAATCCGCTTCATGAGGACCCTGGCCGTTCCGGCTCCGGCGAAGCTCAATCTCTTCCTGCACGTGACGGGACGAAGGCCCGATGGCCGGCACAACCTCGAAACGCTGTTCGTCGCGCTCGACGTCGGGGACGTGATCGAGTTGGCCGTGCGCAAAGACGGGACGATCACTCGCGCAGGGGGCTGGAATGACGTCGATCCCGCCGACGATCTCGCGTTACGCGCCGCGCGCGCGCTCCAGGCCGCGACGGACTGCCGGCAGGGTGTCGAGATCGCGGTCACCAAGCGGATTCCCGTCGGCGGTGGCCTTGGCGGAGGAAGCTCGGACGCGGCGAGCGTGCTGCTTGCGCTCAATCGGTTGTGGGGACTCGGACTTTCGCGCGCGCGGCTGATCGAGATCGGCTTGACGCTCGGCGCGGATGTCCCGTTCTTCGTATTCGGCTCGCCAGCGTTTGCGTCGGGCGTCGGCGACGTGCTGCGCGAGGTCACGCTCCCCACGATGTGGTTCGCGATCATTGCGCCTCCGGTTGCGGCGTCCACCGCCGCGATTTTCGCGGCTCCGGAATTGACACGCGACACGCCGTCGGCGAAAATGGATGTCTTTTCCGAGGGTTATGGCCGCAACGATCTCGAGTCCGTGGCGTGTGCTCGCCACCCGGAGATTCATGCTGCTCTGACCGAATTGCGCAGGCGCTCGCCGCATGCGCGGATGACGGGATCGGGGAGTTCGGTGTTCGCGTCGTTTGCATCGGGCGAGCAGGCGCAGGGCGCCGTCCTGGCGCGACCGCCGGGCACGCGCGGATTTGTCGCGCGATCCCTCGCGCGCCACCCGCTCACGGCCCTCGCGTGATCCTCGGAGGACGTTCCACGCGGGACGATCCGCGCCTTGCGCAATGCAGGCGCGCCGATTACTTCCGCTGGGGAGTCGCCAAGTTGGTTAAGGCACCGGATTTTGATTCCGGCATTCGAGGGTTCGAATCCTTCCTCCCCAGCCCCTTCTTCACCGCTCCGCCGGATGCTTTCCTCCGGCCGGGGCGCTCTGCGTAGCGCCGGAGCCGCGATGGCGTTCGAGCGCATGAGGGTGTTCACCGGCAACGCGAATCCGAAGCTTGCGGAAGCGGTGTGTCGGCATCTCAACATCAGCCTCGGGCGCTGCGTGGTAGGCAAGTTCTCCGACGGCGAAGTGATGGTCGAGCTGCTCGAGAACGTACGCGGCCGCGATGCCTTCATGCTGCAGTCGACGTGCGCGCCGACGAACGACAGCCTGATGGAGATCATGGTGATGGCCGATGCGCTGAAGCGCGCGTCGGCGGGGCGCATCACCGCATGCATCCCCTATTTCGGCTACGCTCGGCAGGACCGGCGCCCGCGCTCGGCGCGCGTGCCGATCACGGCGAAGGTCATCGCAGACATGCTGACGACGGTCGGCGTCCATCGGGTGATGGTGATGGACCTGCACGCCGACCAGATCCAGGGCTTCTTCAACATCCCGGTCGACAACATCTACGCGACGCCGATCCTGCTGGGCGACCTGTGGAAGCAGAGCTACGAGGACCTGCTCGTCGTCTCGCCGGACGTGGGGGGCGTCGTCCGCGCGCGCGCGATCGCGAAGCGCTTGGACTCCGAGCTCGCGATCATCGACAAACGGCGGCCGCGCGCCAATGTGGCAGAGGTGATGAACATCATCGGCGACGTCTCCGGCCGCACATGCGTGATCATGGACGACATCGTCGATACGGCGAACACGCTGTGCAAGGCGGCGACGGCCCTGAAGGAACACGGCGCGAAGAAGGTCGTCGCGTACTGCACCCATCCGGTGCTCTCGGGCGGCGCGGTGCCGAGGATCGCGTCGTCCGAGCTCGACGAGATCGTCGTCACCGACACGATTCCGCTTACGGAAGAGGCACGCGCGTGCGCCCGCATCCGCCAGCTCTCGTGCGCGCAGCTCCTGGCCGAGACGATGACACGCGTGTCGAACGAGGAGTCGGTGTCCTCGCTGTTTACCGAGTAGCGCGGCGAGCGGCGAGCGGCGAGCCGGGGCCCCGGCCGAAGGCGAGGGAGAGCGAGCGATCGCGAGTCGGCGCAGCGGCCGACGGCCCGGCGCCGCAATTCGCGTGGGCGGCGCGGAGGCCGCACGGAGGAGGAATATGCACGACGTATTGTCGCGGGACCTCGAGGGCAAGGCGGTCCTGATCACGGGCGCCTCGACCGGCATCGGCGCGGCCGCGGCGCGCGCGTTCGCCCAGTGCGGTGCGCGGGTCGCGATCCACTACAACGCGAGCCGCGATGCGGCCGATGCGCTCGCGGCGGAGATCGGCGCGGGGGCGTTCACCGTGGCTGGGGACTTCGCCAACGGCGCGGCGCGCAACGTCGTCGAAAAGGCAGCTTCGCAGCTGGGGCGCCTCGACGTGCTCATCAACAACGCCGGCGGACTCGTCAAGCGCGTGCCGGTGGGCGAGGTGACGGACGCGTTTTTCGACGCCGTCGTCGACTTGAACGTGCGCTCGCTCGTGATGGCCTCGTCGACCGCGCTGCCCCACCTCAAGGCTGCGGGTGGCGGCTCGATCATCAACGTGACGAGCATCGCGGCGCGTAACGGCGGTGGGAACGGCGCCGTGATGTACGCGTCGGCGAAGGCTTTCGTCTCCACGTTCACGCGCGGCCTCGCGAAGGAGGTCGTCAAGGACGGCATCCGGGTCAATGCCGTGTCGCCGGGCGTCATCACGACGCCGTTCCACGAGCGCTACTCGACGCCCGCCATGCTCGAGGCCATGCGCAACACGATCCCGATGGCGCGGCTCGGCACGGCGGACGAATGTACCGGGGCGTTCCTGTTCCTCGCAGCACCCTCGCTATCGGGGTATGTAACGGGACAGATCCTCGAGGTCAACGGCGGCCAGTACATGCCGTAGCCAGGACACCCGCCCGAGTTGGCAGGCGGCTTCGTTTTCGGTTATAATTCAAAGCTTTCCCGGGCCGCGGACCGGAGGTTGCGCCGCCCGGATGTCGCCAACCCGCGGACGACCGTCGCCTCAGGGCGCGGAAGGCCGCAGACATCGGGAGCCGCACCATGAAGTTCGAATTCACCGCATTCCCGCGCACGCAGGAAGGCCGCGGCGCCAGCCGCCGGATGCGACGCGTCGGCAAGGCGCCAGGCATCGTCTACGGTGGCACCGTCGCGCCCGAGCCCATCGAGCTCGATCACAACGCGCTCTTCCATGCGCTGCGCAACGAAGCATTCCACGCATCGATCCTGACGATGAAGCTCAATGGCGGCGCGACGAAGGTGCTCTTGCGCGACGTGCAGATGCATCCGTTCAAGAACGAGATCCTCCACGTCGACTTCCAGCGCATCGACGAGGACCGCCGGATCCACATGAAGGTGCCGCTGCACTTCGTCAACGGCGACACCTCTCCGGCGGTCAAGGTCTCGGGCGCGATCGTGAGCCATGTGACGAACGAGCTCGACATTTCTTGCCTGCCCAAGGATCTGCCCGAGTTCGTCGTGGTCGATCTGGCGACGCTCGACGTCGGCCATTCGATCCACGTATCGGCGTTGACCCTTCCCCCCGGCGTGACGGTCGTGCTCAAGGGCAAGGTCGACCCGGTGGTCGCGGCGGCCGTGGTGCCGAAGGCGCACGTCGAGGAAGAAGAAGCGGCCGCTGCCGAAGCCGCGGCCGCTGCCGAAGCCGCCGCTGCGGTCCCTGGTGCCGTGCCGGTCGCCGGTGCGCCGGGAGCCGCGCCCGCCACGGATGCCAAGGCGGGCGAGAAGGGCGGAGACAAGAAGGAAGGCGGAAAGGACAAGGACGACAAGAAGAAGTAAGCCTTCGCGTCGCATCGGCACGAAGGCCCGCCGCGGGTGTTCCGGCGGGCCTTTTTGCTGCAAGCGAGGTCGAGAAACCCACCCGCCATGGACAGCGCTATTCGCTTGGTCGTCGGACTCGGCAATCCGGGCCGCGAGCACGACGCCACCCGGCACAACGCCGGGTTCTGGTTCGTCGACGCGCTCGCCGCACGCTTGTCGTGCGCGGTCGTCGCGGAAGGCCGCTTCCACGGTCGCGTCGCGCGCGCGGGTCCCGATCTGCGTCTGCTCGAGCCCGGCACGTACATGAACCTGTCGGGCCGCGCCGTGGCGGCGCTGTCGCGCTACTTCTCGATCGCGCCGGACGAGATCCTGGTCGCGCATGACGAGCTCGACCTGCCTGCCGGCGAGGTGAAGATGAAGTTCGGCGGAGGCACCGCGGGGCACAACGGGCTCCGCGACGTCGACGCCCAGCTCGGCACGGCCGGCTTCTGGCGGTTGCGGTTCGGCATCGGGCACCCGCGCGATTCGGCCATTCCCCAGCAGGAGGTCGTCGACTACGTGCTGCGGCCGCCCTCCGCGCCGGAGCGCACGTTGATCGCTGCGGCGATCGAGCGAAGCCTGGACGCGTGGCCCGCGATCGCCGCCGGCGACATGAACCGTGCGATGCAGCTCCTCCACACGAAGGAGGCGAAGGAACCCAAAGAAGCGAAGGAAGCAAAGCGATGAGCATGAAGTGCGGCATCGTCGGAATGCCCAACGTCGGCAAGTCGACGTTGTTCAACGCGCTCACGCGCGCGGGCATTGCCGCGGAGAACTATCCGTTCTGCACGATCGATCCGAACGTCGGCATCGTCGAGGTGCCCGATGCTCGCCTGCCCGCGCTCGCCGCGATCGCGCACCCGGAGAAGGTGATCCCGGCCACCGTCGAGTTCGTCGACATCGCGGGCCTCGTCGCCGGCGCGTCGAAAGGGGAGGGCCTGGGCAACCAGTTCCTCGCGAACATCCGCGAGACGGACGCCATCGCGCATGTCGTGCGCTGCTTCGAAGACGACAACGTCGTCCACGTCGCAGGCAAGGTCGATCCGATCTCCGACATCGAGACGATCAACACCGAGCTCGCGCTCGCCGACCTGGCGTCCGTCGAAAAGCAGCTGCAGAAATACGAGCGTGCGGCCAAGGCGGGCGGCGACAAGGAGGCGCAGCGGATCGTCGCCGCGTTGAAGAAGGTCGAAGCCGTACTCGATCGCGGCCGGCCCGCGCGCACGGCCGATCTCTACTTCGAGGAGCAGGAGACGCTGCGGCCGTTCTTCCTCCTCACGATGAAGCCGACGATGTACGTGGCCAACGTCGCCGAGCGAGGTTTCCGCGACAACCCCCTCCTGCGCGCCGTCGAAGGCCATGCGGCGAAGGAGAGTGCGCCGGTGGTTCCGGTCTGCGCGGCGATCGAGGCCGAGATCGCGGACTTGGACGGTGAGGACAAGCTCGCATTCCTTTCCGACCTTGGCCTGACCGAGCCCGGCCTCGATCGTGTCATCCACGCCGGTTACAAGTTGCTTGGGCTCGAGACCTACTTCACCGCGGGGCCCAAGGAAGTGCGCGCGTGGACGATCCATGTCGGCGCGACGGCGCCGCAGGCGGCGGGTGTCATCCACACCGACTTCGAGCGCGGGTTCATCCGCGCCGAGGTCATCGCTTTCGCCGATTACGTGGCGTGCAAGGGCGAGCACGGCGCGAAGGAGCACGGCAAGATGCGGCTCGAGGGGCGCGAGTATGTCGTCAAGGACGGCGACGTGATGCACTTCCGCTTCAACGTCTGACGCCGAGGGCATGCCAGCGCTCCGCTTCACCAAGATGCAGGGGCTCGGCAACGATTTCGTCGTCGTCGACGGAATCCGCCAGCGCTTCGATCTGGCGCCCGCCGAGCTTCGGCGGCTCGCCGACCGCCGCTACGGCGTCGGATGCGATCAGATCCTCGTCGTCGAGCGTCCCACGCGCACCGACGTCGACTTTCGCTACAGGATTTGGAACGCCGATGGCGGCGAAGTCGACCAGTGCGGCAACGGCGCGCGGTGCTTCGTCTTGTTCGTCCGCGACCGCGGGCTCACGGCGAAGCGACGGATCCGCGTCGAGACGGCGGGCGGAGTGATCGAGCCGGAGCTTGTCGGGGACGATCAGGTGGCCGTCGCCATGGGCGTGCCCCGATTCGCCGCGGCGGAGATCCCGTTCATCGGCGCGGGCGACGCGGTGATCCGCCCCCTCGACGTCGATGGGGAGAGAATCGAAGTGACGCTCGTGTCGATGGGCAACCCGCATGCAGTGCAGGTCGTGGCCGACGTCGACGGTGCGCCGGTGAGCACGCAAGGACCGAGGCTCGAAACGGACCGGCGATTCCCCGAGCGCGTGAATGTCGGCTACATGGAGGTCGTGGATCGCGCTACCATTCGGCTGCGTGTCTGGGAGCGTGGCGCAGGGGAGACGCCGGCGTGCGGCACCGGGGCCTGCGCGGCGGTGGTCACCGGCATAAGGCGGGGCCTGCTCGACGAACTCGTTTCGGTTGAGACGCGGGGCGGGAGGCTCACGATCGCGTGGCCCGGCCCGGGGAAACCGGTGACCATGACGGGCCCTGCAACGACGGTATTCGAAGGCGAGTGGCAGACGACCGGCGGGTGATGGAAGTTCCGAAGCGCGAGACGATGGAACACGCGAACAAGCCAGGAATGTCCGGGTTGGACTCCGATGCGGTCGCCGGATACCTCAAGGAGAATCCGGCGTTCTTCGAGCAATACGCAGACCTGATCGCGGAGATCTTCGTCCCCCATCCCCACGGGGGCCACGCGATCCCGATCGCTGAGCGGCAGATCGTTTCGCTGCGCGAAAAGAACACCGAGCTCGAAAACCGGCTGCGCGAGCTGATCCGCTTCGGCGGCGAGAACGACCAGATCGGCGAGAAGCTCCATCGCTCGACGCTCGCGCTCTTCGCGGCGCCCGACCTCGAGACGTCGCTCGCGGTGCTCTATCACAGTCTCAAGGAAGATTTCGGCGTGCCGCAGGCGGCGTCGCGGCTGTGGGGACGCGTGCCCGAGCAGTCGTATCTGCCGGAGCTCGCGGCGACGACGCTCGAGCTCCGCGAGTACGCCGACCAGATCGGCGCTCCCTACTGCGGTCCGCAGCCGCCGTTCGAGTCGCGCGACTGGTTCGACCGCGGCGACGCCTGCCGGTCGTTCGCGTTCCTTCCGCTTCGGACCGCGCGCACGTTCGGGCTCCTGGGCTTGGCGAGCGAGGATCCGGAGCGCTTCCACGCGGGCATGGGCACCGTGTATCTCACGCGGCTCGCGGAACTCGCGAGCGTCGCGACCGCGCGCTACCTGCCGCCGGCTTAGCGCCCTGGCGACCGGGACGCGATGCGCAAGGCCACGCCTCCCGAACCCGTACCGCCGCCGCTGTCGCGCGCGAACGCAGCGCTCGTCGAGTCGTTCGCCGCCTCTCTTGCCGGGAGGCCCGCGCATACCCGGGCCGCGTACGTCCGCGACGCGACGGCGCTTGCCGCCGCATCCGGCGACGTCCCGCTCACGACGCTCTCCGTGCGCGATCTGCGCCGGCATCTGGCGACATTGCACGGCCGCGGTCTCTCGGGCAGGAGCCTCGCGCGGATGCTTTCGTCGTGGCGCGCGTTCTACCGTGTCCTGCTCGAGCGCGATCCGTCACTTGGCGAGAATCCGTGCGCAGGCATCCGGCCGCCGCGCTCGCCGCGGCGATTGCCCAAAGCGCTTTCGCCCGACGAGGCGGTCCGGCTCGTGGCCATTGCCGGAGACGAGCCGCTCGCGCTGCGCGACCGCGCGCTGTTCGAGCTCGCGTACTCGTCGGGTCTCAGGCTCTCCGAGCTCGCCGGGGTCGACATCGATCGCATCGACCTCGAGGGCGGCGAAGTTCGCGTATGGGGCAAAGGCGCGAAAGAGCGCATCGTGCCGGTCGGCGCCGCCGCGCGAGCGGCCATCCGCGCATGGTTGCCGGCGCGAGCGACGCTGGCCGGTGACGGGGCCACAGCGCTCTTCGTCGGCCGGAGCGGAGCGCGCGTGACGCCGCGCACCATCGAGCGGCGACTCGCTGCCTGGGCGGCGAAGCAAGGCTTGCCTCAGCACGTGCACCCTCACATGCTTCGGCACTCGTTCGCCTCGCACGTACTCCAGTCCTCGGGCGACCTGCGTGCGGTGCAGGAGATGCTCGGGCACGCGAGTATCGCGTCGACCCAGGTCTACACGCACCTCGACTTCCAGGCGCTCGCGAAGGCGTACGACCGCGCGCACCCGCGCGCGAAGCGCAGGAAGCGCTAGCGCCCGAGCCGTTGCGGGGGGTCGATGGCGGCGCGGTTGTCGTCGACAACCCGGGCGGGGCGGCCCGGATTGAGGGGTCCTTGCCGAGGTGCCGACAGAGCGTCGTGCACCCGCATTCCCGATCGATCGAGCGCGCCAAAACCCGAGCGTTACGTCACTTCCCATACTTGACGCGGTTGTAGGGGACATCGCGTTAAGTCGCGCCTCGGCTTTTCATATCATCGCGTTGCGCGCGTCGACCGCTCGTCGGCTGATGTGCATGACCACGTTTCCAGGGGTTGCAATTTATGCAAACGTCATGCAACCTCGCTATGCAATTGTCATAGGCGGGGTTTCCTCCACTGCAATGGCCCGACACGGGCGGGGTGGCCGGATTGACGTCAATCCCCGTTGTGCCGGAGCGCGACCCAAGGTTTTCCGGGTTGCGTTTCCTCCGGGAGGGAGGCTTCCGGGGCCGGTGCGGCGGGGTCATCGAAAACGAGGTCGTCCATGCTGCATGTGCTCTTCGGCGCGCGGCGCCGCGCGGTGTCCCCTCTGCTGGTCCAGGCTCTCGGGACGTTCCTGCTCCTGATCGGCTTTTTCGCTGCCGCGCCGCAGGCGCACGGCCAGGCGATGAAGGCCGCCGTGGGGGTGTATCGACCCTCGGTGAGCAAGTTCTTCCTCGACGGCAACTTCGATCACAACGCCGATCTCAAGCTCGTCTTTGGCACGCCCGTAACCGACGTCGGGCTGCTCGGTGACCTGGCGGGCGCCGGGACGCGCTATCCGGTCGTGTTCCGGGGCGGCGCCTGGTACGTCGACAGCGGCAAGGACGGCTCGGTCGATCAGAGCTTCTTTTTCGGCGCCCCCGGCGACGTGCCGCTGATCGCGGACATCGACGGCAACGGCACCGAGGACCCCATCGTCTTCCGCAACGGCGCCTGGTACGTAAGCGCGACGCACGATGGCAACGTCACGCACTCGTTTGGCTTCGGCGCCCCGGGCGACATCCCGCTGGTCGGCGACGTCGACGGCACCGGCTCGCCGGCGCTGTTCGTCTTCCGCAAGGTCGGCGGCTTGGGCGTCTGGTATGGCTCGAGCAAGCGCGACGGCGTCGTCGACCGCACTTATCTCTTCGGCGGCGCGCCGCAGGACATTCCGGTGCTGTTCGACTTCGACGGCGACGGCAAGGCCGATCTGGGGATCTTCCGCGACGGCGTCTGGTACGTCTCGACGAACCGCGACGGCAACGCGAACGTCGCGTTCATTTACGGGACGACCGGCGACCAGCCGCTCTACGCCGGCACGGGGGCGACCAGCACGCAGTTCCTCGATGCCGCGCGCTTCCTGACGCACGCGTCGTTCGGCCCCACGTCCACGGAGCTCACGAAGGCCGTCACGATGGGCTTCTCCGCCTACATCGACGACCAGTTCACGAAGCCGGCGACGAAGTTCCCGGCGATGGCATGGCAGCCGGTGAATCAGCCGTCGAATTGCACGAGCCCGCTGACGGCCGGCGGACCCGCCGACGCGGCCCTCTTCGGCACCAACTGCTCGCGCGACCTCTACACGCAGTTCGTCTCGCAGCGCTACTTCTTCTCGAATGCGCTGACCGCGCCCGATCAGCTTCGCCAGCGCGTCGCCTGGGCGCTCTCGCAGATCATCGTGACCTCGGCGTCCCCTGGCAACGAGTTCCAGATGGGCTACGCGCTGCGCAACTACCAGCAGATGCTGCAGGACTACGCGTTCGACAACTTCTGGAACCTCCTCTTCCGCGCGAGCGTCGACTCGTACATGGGCGACTACCTCGACATGGTCAACAACGCGAAGGCGGACCCGACCAAGGGGACGAACCCGAACGAGAACTACGCCCGAGAAATCATGCAGCTCTTCTCGATCGGGCTCTGGGAGCTGAACCAGGACGGCTCGCTCGTCCTCGACGCGACCGGCAACCCGATCCCGACATACTCGCAGACCGACATCACGCAAATGGCGGGCGTGATGACCGGCTGGACCTACTGGCCGATCACGGGCCCGATCAAGTGGAACTCGCCGATCAACTTCCTGTTCAACTTGACGCCGTGCGAAGGCTCGGTGCCCCCGTCGGGCGGCGTGGTGTGCGGCACGACGAATTGGCACGACACCACCGCGAAGACCGTGATGTTCGCGGGCGCGCCGTACTACGGTCCGGTGAGCATGCTGCCCAACCAGACGGCGGACAGCGATCTGCGCGCCGCGGTCAACGCGCTGTTCTACCACCCGAACACCGGTGTGTTCATCGGCAAGCAGCTGATCCAGCACCTGGTGACCAGCAACCCGTCGCCCGCTTACGTCCAGCGCGTCACGCAGAAGTTCAACGACAACGGCTCCGGCGTCCGCGGCGACATGAAGGCGGTGATCAAGGCGGTCCTGCTCGACCCCGAGGCATTGGCACCGCGCAACCCGGTCGTCTCGTCGTTCGGCAAGCTCAAGGAACCGGTGCTGCTCGTCACGAACCTGCTCCGCGTGACGAACGCGCTGAGCGACGGCGTGTATCCGACGCAGCAGACGCCGAACATGGACCAGAACGTCTACACGTCGCCGACGGTGTTCAACTACTACCCCGCCGACTACGTGATTCCCGGCACGAACCTCGCCGGCCCGCAGTTCGGCATCTTCAACGCGACGACATACTTCCCGCGCGCGAACTTCATGTACAACCTGTCGCTCGGCGCTTCGTGCCCGGCGGCCACCCCCAACGTGTGCGGGCCCAACCCGGACGTGACAGTCAAGAACTCGGTGGGCACGAAGATCGACTACGGCCAGCTGACGCCGTTCGCCAGCAACTCGGACAACCTGATCCAGCAGGTCAACAACATGCTGCTGTTCGGGACGATGCCCGCGGGAATGAAGCTCGCGATCAAGAGCGCGATCGACATCCCGGCGTTCGGCGACCCTCCGCCCCCTGCCGGTATACCCAGCGCAGCCTGCGCGACCGGGCGCGGACTGCGGTGTACCTCGTCACCGTTTCGCCCAAGTACCAACTGGAGTTCTGACATGAGCGGACCTTTCATCTTCTCGCGCCGCAAGTTCCTGCAATACACCGGCGGCTTCTCCGCGCTGTCCCTTGCGGCCAGCATGGACAAGCTCGGGCTCGCCAGCGCCTCGGCGCAGGCGCCGGGATACAAGGCACTGGTCTGCGTGTTCATGTTCGGTGGCAACGACTCCTCGAACATGGTGATGCCGATCACGAACTACGCGCAGTACCTCGCGGCGCGTCCCCCCGCGAGCGGCATCAACATCCCGATGGCCTCGCTCCTGCCGATCACGCCGGCCAACGCAGGGGGCGCGGTCTACGGGCTGCACCCGGCGATGCCGGAACTCCAGAACCTGTTCAGCGTCGGCAAGTGCGCGATCGTGTGCAACGTCGGGACGCTGGTCGAGCCGATCACGCGGGCGCAGTACATCGCGTCCAAGCACGGCGGCAAGAAGGTGCCGGACAACCTCTTTTCGCACAGCGACCAGCAGCAGCAGAACATGACGTCGATCGACAACGCGTCGCTCGGCAAGGTGACGGGCTGGGCCGGTCGCCTCTGCGATAAGGTCGTCGGCATGAATGCGCCGACGGCGACGCCGATGTCGATGTCGTTCTCGGGCTCGCAGACGTTCGGCAACGGTGTCGTCGTCCGGTCGCTGTCGCTGCCGACGGGCGGCAACTTCGGGTTCTCAGGGCGACAGCGGCAGCGCGACGCAGGTGGCGCGGGCGGCTGCAAGGCAGCAGCTTCTCCAGCTGCCCGACTCGAACCAGATCGTGCAGGCCGCGGAAGGCACGATGCAGGTCGCGCTCAGCGCGAGCCAGCTCCTGAACCCGATCATCCAGGGCACGGGTTCATCGGCGATCACGACGGCGTTCGCCGGGGTGACCGGCGGCCTCGCGAATCAGCTGAAGGCGGTCGCGAAGGTCATCGAGCAGCACGCGACGCTTGGTCACCAGCGCGAAGTCTTCTTCGTCTCGATCGGCGGCTTCGACACGCACTCGGGCGAGATCAACGGACACAACAGCCTGTACCCGCAGATGTCGAAGGCGATCAACGCGTTCTACCTGGCCACCGCCGGCATGGGCCTCGCGAACCAGGTCACGACGTTCACGCTGTCGGACTTCGGACGGACGATGAAGCCCAACAGTGCCGGCACCGACCATGGCTGGGGCTCCCACCACTTCGTTGTCGGCGGCGACGGCTCGGCGACCGGCGCAGTGGCCGGCGGCAACTTCTACGGCTTCTATCCCGACCTGACGATGGGCGGGCCCAACGATTCGGGCGGCCAGGGGCGCTGGATTCCGACGACGTCGATCGATCAGATGGGCGCGACGCTCGCCAAGTGGTTCGGCGCTGCACCGGTCGACATTGCGCAGATCTTCCCGAGCCTTGGCAACTTCGCCGCGGCGGGCTGGCCGACCGACGTGGGCTTCCTGCGGTAGAGAGGTCCCCTCCGCTCGCGCTGGCAAGGCCAAGCGGAAGCCCCCGGGTCTCTCCTCCCCGGGGGCTTTTTTATTGGTTGGGCGTCTCGACGATCCGGACGACGCCGGGCAGCCACGGCAGGTCGGTGACCCCCGGGTCGCACCCCGCCTGCTTCATGAGCGTCGTGAGCTGGCCGCGGTGATGCGTGCCGTGATTGAACAGATGCACCGCAGCGACCGCGCGCGTGAGCTCGCGCGTTCTGCCGTCGACGCGGCTCGTGTACACGAGCGGCGCGGCGAGCCATGCGGGCGTCACGCTGCCTGCCCATCGCAAGAGCTTCGTATCCGTGACCTCGCGTTCGCGGGCGAGCTCGTCCCAGTCCGCGAACATCGTCGCGCCGAAGGCCGCAACAGTGCACGGCTCGTCCTCGAAGCGGCCGAGCCACATCCGATCGCCCCACAGCAGATGGTTGAGCGTGCCATGGATCGAGCCGAAGAACGCGCCGCGATCCCGCGTGCGCTCGACCTCGGGGAGCCCCGCGCAAAGCGCATAGAGGCGCTCGTTCATCCAGCGGTTGTACCGCGCCATCAGCTGGCAAAACGCGGGCTCGATGAGCGCGGCCGAGGGCGTCATGCCGGTACGGTCTCGGCCGTCGCGAGCTCCTCGATTTCGATCGCCGCAGCAAGCTGTGCGAGCCGGGCGACGACGCCATAAGCGTAAAAGCGGTTGGGGGCGCAACCGGCTCCCGCCGCGAGGTCCGGGATGCACGGCGACTCGAACGCGAGCGGCACGAACTTCGCCCCCGGCGCGTTCAGGTTCTCGTCCTTGCCGCGCTCGGTGTGCACGCGATAGAAGCCGCCGACGACGAAGCGGTCGATCATGTAGACGACCGGCTCGGCGATCGCGTCATCGATCGTCTCGAACGTCGGCACGCCTTCCTGGATGATCACCGAGCTCACGGCGAGGCCTTCCTTGCCGACCGCCATCTTGTTGCGCTGCTTGCGGTTCAAGCCCATCACCTCGGACGGGTCGCGGACTGTCATGATCCCCATCCCATAGGTTCCGGCATCGGACTTCACGATCGCGAACGGCTTCTCCGCGATGCCGTACTCGGCGTACTTGGCGCGGATGCGTTCGAGCAGCGTCGCGACATTCGAGGCGAGGCACTCCTCGCCCGCGCGGTCCTGGAAATCGATCATTCCGCAGACGCCGAAGTACGGATCGATCAACCAGGGGTCGATGCCGAGCATCGCGCCGAACTCCTTCGCGAGGGCGTGAAACGCGCGGAAGTGGTGCGATTTCTTGCGGTTGTACCAGCCCGCCTCAAGGGGCGGCGCCACCGGTTGGTCGATGTCCTGCAGCACGGCGGGTGGGCCGGCGGAGAGGTCGTTGTTGAGCAGCACCATGCACGGATCGAAATCGGCGAGCCCGACGCGGCGACCGTTCCTGGCGATCGGCTCGACCGTGAGCCCGCCGCCGTTCGGCAGCTCGACCGTCGTCGGTTCTTCGAGTCCCGGGATGAGCGAACCCAGACGGACGCGCATGCCGGCCTGCTTGAGGATGTTGACGAGCGTGTCGACGTTCTGCAGATAGAACGTGTTGCGCGTGTGGTTCTCGGGGACGAGCAGGACGCCGCGCGCGTCCGGGCACACGCGTTCGACTGCCGCCTGGATCGCCTGCACGCACAGCGGCAGGAACGCGGGATTCAGGTTGTTGAAGCCGCCTGGGAAAAGATTCGTGTCGACTGGTGCGAGCTTGAATCCCGCGTTGCGCAGATCGACCGACGCGTAGAACGGCACCGCGTGCTCCTGCCAGCGCGTGCGCAGCCACCGCTCGATGTCGGGCATCCGATCGAGGAACCGCTGCTCGAGTCCCAAGAGCGGACCGGTGAGCGCGGTCGTGAGATGGGGAACCATGACGGCAGCCTGTAGGGAGGCAAGGCGCCGATTGTAGCCCAGCAAAAAGAAAGGGGCGCCTCCGTGAAGGCGCCCCGAATTTGCCGCCGGGAGAGACGTGCGAGTTCGCTTGTGGCGGGATCCGGTCCTATTCGACGACGCGCTCGCCGTGGAGGCTCAGGTCGAGCCCTTCGCGCTCCTGCTCGTCGGTAACGCGCAGCCCGATGACCATGTCGATCACCTTGAGGATGATGAAGCTGCCGACGCCGCTCACGACGAGCGTGGTGGCGACGGCCCCGAGCTGGACCAACAGGTCCGCGTCGGACCCACTGATTTCCTTGACGTTGAAGACGCCGGTCAGGATCGCACCGACGATCCCGCCGATGCAGTGGACGCCGAACGCATCGAGCGAATCGTCGTAGCCGAAGGCTCTTTTCACGCTCGTCGAGGCGAAGAAGCACAACACGCCGGCGGCGATGCCGATCACGAACGCTCCCGTCACGCCGACGAAGCCCGACGCGGGCGTGATTGCGACCAGCCCCGCGACGGCGCCCGAAGCGATGCCCAGCACCGACGGCTTGCCCTTGACCGACCACTCGGTGAACATCCACGCGAGCGCCGCGACCGCGGTGGCGAGCTGCGTCACGACCATCGCCATCCCGGCGCGTCCGTCGGCGGCGACGGCGGAGCCGGCGTTAAACCCGAACCAGCCCACCCACAGCAATGCTGCGCCGGTCACGGTGAGCGTCAGATTGTGCGGCGCCATTGCCTCCTTGCCGTAGCCGATCCGCTTACCCAGCACCAGTGCGCACACCAACGCGGCGATGCCCGCGTTGATGTGGACCACCGTGCCGCCCGCGAAGTCGAGCACGCCCTTGGTCGCCCAGTAACCCGATGGCTCCCACATCATGTGGGCGATCGGGGAGTAGATGAAAACCGACCAGAGGCCCATGAACCAGAGCAGCGCCGAGAATTTCATCCGGTCGGCGAACGCGCCGCAGATGAGCGCGGGCGTGATGATCGCAAAGGTCATCTGGAACGTCATGTAGACCGACTCGGGGACCGTGAGGCCCAGATGCGAGACGGTCAGCTTGCCCGCTTCCTTCATGAACACCATGCCATTCAGGAACAGCCGGCCTGTCGCGCTGCCGATGATCGGGCCGCCGGGCATGAACGCGAGGCTGTAGCCGATGATCACCCAGAGCACGGTGACGAGGCAGGTGATCGCGAAGCTTTGCATCAGCGTCGCGAGCACGTTCTTCTTGCGCACCATCCCGCCGTAGAAGAGCGCGAGACCCGGGATCGTCATCAGCAAAACGAGCGCGGTCGACGTGAGCATCCACGCCGTGTCGCCGCTGCTGATCTTGTCGGCGGCGACGAGCTGCGGCTCCGTCGGCGCTGGCGGTGCCGCCGCCGCAGCGGGGGTCGCGGCAGCGTCGGCCTTCGCGGGCTCGGCAGTTTTCGCGTCGGGTGCAGGCGCCGGGGCGGGTGCCGCAGCGGGCGCCGGGGCGGGTGCCGCAGCGGGGGCCGGAGCGGGGGCCGGAGCGGGGGCCGGCGCCTGGGCGATCAGCAACGGCGACGTGGCGCCGGGCTGCAGGACCTGCGCGAACTCATTGCCGAAGGCGGGAACGGCCGGCAGCGCGAGGGCGGCGACGAATGCGAAAAACGGAAGCAGTCGGTTCATGGCGGTTCCCCTTACAGCGCCTGCGCGCCGGTTTCTCCCGTGCGAATCCGCACGACCTGTTGGAGATCGAAGACGAAGATCTTGCCGTCACCGATCTTGCCGGTGTTGGCGGCCTTCTCGATCGCCTCGATCACGCGCTCCAGAAGATCGTCGGTGATCGCCGCTTCGATCTTCACCTTCGGCAGGAAGTCGACGACGTACTCCGCGCCCCGGTAGAGCTCGGTGTGACCTTTTTGCCGTCCGAAGCCCTTGACCTCGGTGACGGTAATGCCCTGCACGCCGATCGCCGAAAGCGCCTCGCGGACCTCGTCGAGCTTGAACGGCTTGATGATGGCAGTTACGAGTTTCATGGTGTCCCTCGTGTTTCTGGTGGTCGCTCGAAAAGCATCGCCGCCGGATCAGAACGTCTTCTTGATGTAGACGATGCCGGCATCCTTCGCGGTGTTGTAACCGGTGGGGTCGGTGTAGAACCCTTCGTTCGCCGTGTTACCGGTGTAGTACGCGCCGATCTCGAAGCTCTTGAAAAACCCATCGGGCACGACGTACGAAAGGCCGATGCGCCAGTCGTCGTAGGCGACCTTCGAGTTGCCGCTGCCGTCGTGCTTGACGTCGAGAATCCCGTAGTGGCTGAGCAACGTGAAGCCGGAATCGCCAAACGGGTAGTTGGCGGTGAAGTCGATGTACCAGGTGCCGTCGGTCTTCTGTCCCGTCGGCTCGGCACCGAAGTAGTTCGTGAAGCTGTAGCTCGCCTTCGCGCTGATCCATTTCCACGCAATGGCGCCGTAGCCCTCGAAGGTATCGGCGTTCTGGACGCCGGGGTTTTTCCGGCCCGGGTAGTAGTAATAGTAGAGTCCGACGTCGTAGCTCCAGTCCTCGCTGCCCGGAAACGTATGCTTGAAGCCGCCGTAGAAATCCCACTCGAGGCTCGAGCGGTTGTAGAGGCCGAAGTCCTCGAGCCAGCTGATGTTCGACGCCCACGTACCGGCGTAGAAGCCGCTCGAGTGCGCCCAGTCGAATCCGCCTTGGACCGCCGGCTGACCCCCGGTCTGCGCGATGCTGCGAAAGCCGTACTGGCTGAAGATCCCGATGTTGGCGGTGAGCGTGTTGTCGGGGGCGGGAGCAGGCTCGGGTGCGGCCGCGGGAGCCGGCGCGGGAGCCGGCGCGGGAGGTGGCGCGGGAGGGGGCGCCGGTGTTTGGCCGAGTGCGGAGGCGGACGCGAGCAAAAGTGCGGCGGCGAGAGGGGTGAGGCGGGTTGATCGATTCTTCGAGGACATGGCGATTCCCTTGAGCGGTGTGGACGAGCGAAACGGAAAGACAAGGCTTGCTCGCCCCATCAGCATTCCGTGTGCCATCGCAGCAATGTTAGCAATTACAAAGGCTTGCGATCTGGTATCACAGGAGCGTCGGGCTGGAGGGCTCGCCAGCGCACCGCGATGGTGCGAGCTCGGCGTTGATTGCACGACGATGAAGCAGGCGCTTCCCGCGAGCAGGCTTTGCTAGACTTGAACGCGGCGTCGGCGCGTTGCGCTCGTGCCCGGGAGTCCATCCATGCTGAACAGCAAAGCCTTTGACGATCTGGCCGCACGCATCGGACACGCGATCGAGCAGAGTCCGGCCAAGGACATCGAGAAGAACGTCCGGGCGATGCTCTCGGCCGGGCTCGCGCGGCTCGACGTCGTGCCTCGCGCCGAGTTCGACATCCAGGCCCAGGTGCTGCTCAGGACGCGCGAGAAACTCGAGGCACTGGAGAAGCGTCTCGCAGAGCTCGAGGCACGGGTCCCTCCCGAAGCCCGGTAGCGGCGGGGCTACGGCGAGTAATCGCTCACGGCGTAGAGCCCACCCTCGATCGCGCGCCGAAGGTCCGGCGTCTCGCCGGGCGCCACCGGAAACACGAAGACGTCGCCCGGGCGCACGTCCTCTTTGCGGCCGAGCACGACGGGAATGTGCCGGGTGTCGGGCAGCACCGACTCGAAGAAGAGAATGTTGATGTACGGCTGGTTGCCGGCGGCGCTGACCACGATCCGTCCGTGCGTGCGATCGCGGGCCGCGAGCAGGGCTTCGCGAAATCCGTAGTTCTCGAACGCGACGGACGACTCCGCGGGATATCGCCGGAAATGGTCGGCCGTATAGAGCGCGGCGTTGATCGCCGTCAGCGCCACGAGCGCGCCCGAAAGTCGCCACCTTCCGGCGTACTGCAGACCGTACGTGGATAAAAGAATCGCGAACACCGCCGTCGAAAAAGCGCGCAGGCTGTGCTGCGGGTCGATCGTCAGCGCGGCCGCGATCGGCGAAATCAGGAGCGAGAGCAGGAGGAAGCGCGCGAACCGTGACCGCTTGATCTCGCCACTGGCCACGAGCGCGATCACCGCGAGCACGAGGAGCGCATAAGTCGGGAGCAGGAGCTCGCCGCCGAAGCCCGTGTGATGTCGCCGCTGCGGATCACCGACTATGGCAAGGAACCCGGGGCCGAAATAGCCAAGGTAACGCTGTGCGAACATCGCGACCTTGTCGAGGAGACCGAGATCGTCGCGATGGAGGTAGGTCAACAGCGCGAATCGCTGCGTCAGGTCGTGCGGGTGTATCGCGAAATAGGCGAGGAAGGGAAGGCTTGCGAGCGTCGCGCCGGCGACGAACCACAGATGCAGGCGCGCGTAGCGACGCTGCGGATACGAGACGATGACCGCGATCGCCAGCAGCGGCGCCAGCAGTCGGAACGTCGAATAGACGTAGAGCGAAAGACCGATCGCGGCGCCGGCCGCAAACGCCCAACGGCGTGACTTCTGCTCGTAGGCGCGAAACGTGGCCAGCAGGAAGAACGCGACCACCGGGAACAGCGCGATAACCTCGAAGGCGATGCGCGAGACGGCGAAGAGCCAGGGGGTGAATCCCAGGCACAACAGCAGATACAAGCGGCAGGCAGTTTCGGTGAAGAGGCGACGTCCCAGCCGATAGGTGACGGCGCCGCCCCCAAGCCAGCACACCGCGCTCAGGAGGCGCGTCGTCAGCTCGGAATACCCGACGATCCGGTAGAACAACGCGAGTGCGTAGATGTAGAGCGGATTCTTGTATTCGCCGAACGCCTTGAAGTAGAGCGGCCAGGCGACGCCGTGTTCGTCGCGACCTGTCTCCGCGATCTGGTGGGCGTTATAGGCGATCGACGACTCGTCGACGTAGAACCCGCGCGGCAGGGTGGCGACGCCGTAGACGTGCGCGATGACCGCCACGATGACAATCGCGAAGCCGAAGAGCGCGAGCGGAATGCCCGCCGCGTTCGGTTTCTTGGGCGAGACCGGAGCCTGCGGGATCGGGATCAAATCGACGTCGGAAGGCCAGAGAGCCGGGCGCTTCCCCGCTGCAGCATATCGCCAAACGGCCGAAGGCGCGGGCTCCGGCCCGGCGCTAGGCTTTCGACAGCGCCGCAAACCTTGTCGGCGGCGCGCTCGAGACGCGTGCCCTGCCCTTTCGATGCCCCTCGCCGTCGTCCATTCACGCGCCTTGGCTGGGCTCGACGCACCGCGGGTCACCGTCGAGGTGCACCTCGCGGGTGGCTTGCCGGCGTTCAACCTGGTCGGTCTGCCGGACACCGAGGTCAAGGAATCGCGCGATCGGGTGCGCGCGGCGCTGCAGAACGCGAAGTTCGAGTTTCCGACGCGCAAGATCACGGTGAATCTCGCGCCCGCCGACCTGCCCAAGGAATCGGGCCGCTTCGATCTGCCGATCGCACTTGGAATCCTCGCCGCGACCGGACAGCTTCCGCTTGCGCCGCTCGCGGTCTATGAATTCGCGGGCGAGCTCGCGCTCGGCGGCGCACTGCGCGCGATCCGCGGCGCGCTGCCGATGGTGCTCGGCGCGCGTCAGGATGGCCGGGCGTTCGTGCTGCCGGCGGCGAACGCCGACGAAGCCGCGCTCGTACGCGATGCCGTCGTGCACCCCGCGGCGACGCTGCAGGCCGTATGCGCTCATGTCGCGGGGCTGGAGCTTCTTCCCGCGCTGGCCGGGATTGCCGCGGGACCGGTCGGATTTGCGGGTCCCGATCTCGCGGATGTGCGCGGACAAAGCGAAGCGAAGCGGGCGCTCACCATCGCGGCCGCCGGCGGCCACAGCCTGTTGATGATCGGCCCGCCCGGAACGGGCAAGTCGATGCTCGCGCAGCGTCTGCCGGGCCTGCTGCCGCCGATGCGTGAAGAGGAATCGCTCGCCACCGCCGCCATCGCGTCGCTTGCCGGCCGCTTCTCGGCGTCCGGCTGGGGCCTTCGCCCCTATCGGGCGCCCCACCACACCGCGAGCGCGATCGCGCTCACGGGCGGCGGCAGCGATCCGCGGCCGGGCGAGATCTCCCTTGCGCACCATGGCGTCCTCTTTCTGGACGAGCTGCCGGAATGGGACCGCCGCGTGCTCGAAGCGCTGCGCGAGCCGCTCGAGTCCGGCGTCATCCACATCTCTCGGGCCGCCCGCCAGAGCTCGTTCCCGGCCGAGTTCCAGTTCGTCGCGGCAATGAATCCGTGTCCATGCGGGTGGCTCGGCCACGCAAGCGGACGGTGCCGTTGCTCGCCCGAGCGGATCGCGCGCTACCGCGCCCGGGTGTCGGGGCCGCTGCTCGACCGGATCGATCTCGGGATCGAGGTGCCGGCGCTGACGCCGGAGGCCATGTCCGCGCGCGCCGCAAGCGCGGCCGGCCCCGAAGCCACCGCCGTGATCCGCTCGCGGGTCACCGAGGCGCGCGACCGTCAGGCCGTGCGTCAAGGGAAGCCCAACGCGCGCCTCGGCCCGGGCGACATCGATCTTCATTGTCGGCCTGATGCCTCCGGCGCGGCGCTCCTCGCTCGCGCCGTGGCGCGGCTATCGCTGTCGGCGCGCGCCTATCATCGCGCCTTGAAGGTGGCGCGCACCATTGCCGATTTGGCCGGAGTGGATGGAATCGCCGCGGCGCACGTCGCCGAGGCCATCGGCTATCGCCGCTTCGACCGGATGTGAATCGGCGGCAGGCATGCTCTGCGGGGCCAGCTATGATGCGGGTCCGCGCGAACCGCCGCGCGCTCGAAACCCGGACCAATGGACGCGCGCTTTCAATCGCACCTGCGAGATACGCTCGACGCTATTCGAGCCGACGGCTTCGAGAAGAAGGAGCGCGTGATTGCGAGCCCGCAAGCGGCCGAGATCGAGCTCGCGAGTGGTGCACGCGTCCTCAACTTCTGCGCCAACAACTACCTGGGACTCGCCAACGACCCGCGCCTGGTCGCGGCCGCGCGCGACGGACTCGCCCGTTACGGCTTTGGGCTCTCGTCCGTGCGCTTCATCTGCGGCACGCAGAGCGTCCACACGACGCTTGAATCGGCGCTCGCCGCGTTCCTGGGTGTCGAGGCGGCCATTCTCTACTCCAGCTGCTTCGACGCGAACGGCGGGCTGTTCGAGACGCTCCTGACCGAGGACGATGCCGTCATTAGCGACGAGCTCAACCACGCGAGCATCGTCGACGGCATCCGCCTGTGCAAGGCAAAGCGTTACCGCTATCGCAACAACGACAGGGCGGACCTGGAGGCGAAGCTCCGCGAAGCCGATGCCGCCGGCGCCCGCTTCAAGCTGATTGCGACCGACGGCGTGTTCTCGATGGACGGGGTCATCGCCGATCTCCGCGCGATTTGTGATCTCGCGGAGCGCTACGGCGCGATCACGATGGTCGACGACTCGCACGCGGTCGGCTTCGTGGGCGACGGCGGACGCGGCACGCCCGAGCATTGCGGCGTCGAAGGCCGCATCGACATCGTCACCGGCACGCTGGGCAAGGCGATGGGCGGGGCGTCGGGGGGCTACGTCGCCGGGCGGCGGGAGGTCGTCGATCTGTTGCGGCAGCGCTCGCGACCGTACCTTTTCTCGAACACGCTCGCCCCTTCGATCGCGGCAGCGACGCTCACCGTGCTCGAGCTCTTGCAAAGCGCCGAAGGCGCTGCGCTGCGACGGCGCGTGCGCGCGAACGGCGAACGATTCCGCCGGGCCATGGCGGCGCAGGGATTCGAGCTCGTCCCGGGTTCGCATCCGATCATCCCGGTGATGCTGGGGGACGCACAGCTCGCTACGAGGATGGCGGACGCGATGCTCGCCGAAGGCATCTACGTGATCGGCTTCTCCTACCCCGTCGTCCCGAAGGGCAAGGCGCGGATCCGCACGCAGATGAGCGCCGCGCATACCGACCACGAGATCGATCGTGCCGTTGCCGCCTTCGGCCGCGTCGGGCGCGCGCTCGGTGTCGGGCACTGACGGATTGGCAGGAGGATTTCGATGAAAGCGTTGGCAAAGCTCGAGCGCGGCCCCGGCCTCGTGCTCACGCGCGTGAAGAAGCCCGAAGTCGGCCACAACGATGTGATGATCCGGATCAGGAAGACGGCGATCTGCGGCACCGATATCCACATCTGGAAATGGGATGAGTGGGCGCAGAAGACGATCCCCGTGCCGATGCACGTGGGCCACGAGTACGTGGGCGAGATCGTCGAGCTGGGCCAGGAGGTGCGCGGCTTCGCGATTGGTGACCGCGTGTCGGGCGAGGGGCACATCACGTGCGGGTTCTGCCGCAACTGCCGCGCCGGGCGCCGGCACCTCTGTCGCAATACTGTCGGCGTCGGCGTCAACCGCGAGGGCGCCTTCGCCGAGTACCTCGTAATCCCCGCGTTCAATGCGTTCAAGATTCCGGACGACATTTCCGACGAGATCGCCGCCATCTTCGATCCGTTTGGCAACGCGACGCACACGGCGTTGTCGTTCAACCTCGTAGGCGAAGATGTACTCATTACGGGCGCCGGCCCGATCGGATGCATGGCGGTGGCGATTGCGCGCCACGTGGGCGCGCGCTACATCGTCGTCACCGACGTCAACGACTACCGCCTCGACCTCGCACGGCGGATGGGCGCGACACGCGCGGTCAACGTCACGCGGCAGAAGCTCCGCGACGTGATGCCGGAGCTGGGGATGACCGAAGGCTTCGACGTCGGGCTCGAAATGTCAGGCGTTCCCTCGGCCTTCGCCGACATGCTGTCGTGCATGAACCACGGCGGCAAGGTCGCGCTCCTGGGCATCCCGCCGTCGAACATGGCGATCGACTGGAACCAGGTGATCTTCAAGGGCCTGGAGATCAAGGGCATTTACGGCCGCGAGATGTTCGAGACCTGGTACAAGATGGTCGCGATGCTGCAGAGCGGCCTCGACCTCTCGCCGATGATCACCCATCGCTTCCCCGTCGACGATTACGAGGAGGCGTTCGCGACGATGCTCTCCGGCCAGAGTGGCAAAGTAGTGCTCGATTGGACGGCAGGCCCGGCGATTCCGACGTCGCCGCAATAAATCGGCTTCGGGGGAAAGTGTCGACGCACGCTTGACCGTGCAGAAAAAACCCCCAAGGGGACAGCCGACGGGGGCCGCCGGCCGCGCCTTGGGGGGTGGAGGGAACCGTTTCGCGGCCACCCGTTACGTCGCGTTGACTACAACTTACGCGCGCCTCCGACTGTTGCGCGAGCGAGCATTCGTATTGCCGGCTGTCGAATATTCACGCCCGTCCGGCGGGTCAAGGGAAATCCGACGCCGCGCGGCGGGCCCGCCCTCGGGGGGTTGTGCTATAAGCGAATGAACGAATCCGGCGCGATTCCGGGCCCCTCTCCGGAGTCGCCTCGGGGACCGAACCGCCGATGAATGATTCGAACACTCCCGTTGTGGCCGGCGTCGCGGCGCCGGCCCGCGCTGTCCGGCATCACGACACGCCGGCGCTCGCCTTTTCGGATACGGACAGCGCGAGGAAATGGGCCAACGCCCTTCCGCTGACCAGCGTCGGGCAGCTCTACGAGAGCCTGCACGGACAACTCCGTGCGCTGTCGGCAGCCGACTTCCCTCCCCGCGAGCGCGCGACGATCGCGGAAGTGTTACGCGAGCTGGTCGGCTATCTGCACACGGAGCTCGCGCGTCGCTATGCAGGCAAGGCACAACCCACCGTGGACCGCGAGCTCGAGGCGACCGAGCAGGCGATTGCGCTGTGGCAGGCGCTCTGGGAGCAATACTCCACGTGTCTCAAGCCGCTGCTCGAGGGCGACTCCGATCTGGCCGGCGTCAAGTCGAAACTTCTGCAGCGCGGGCTCTACGTCGGCAAGCAGCTCGTGCTCGTCTACGGGCTTGCCAGGCGGGCGCCGCCGCCGACGCTGTGGCAGGAGCTCCACGCGTATTTCCGGCTGGCCGAGCTCCTCGAGTGCGCGGTGACCGCAGTCTCCGACGACCTGATGGCCGAACGCGGTCGGCATTTCCTGCTACTCGACGTATACGCACGCGCTGCTCCTGGGCCTCGCCGATCCGTGCGCGATGAGCGTGAAACAGATCGAGCTCACGGACCGCTGGCTCGGGATGTGGTCGCGCAAGCTCTTTCCGTACGCCCAGCAGCGCGAGACCGAAGGCCCGGTTGTCGTCTTCGACCTCGACAGTCCCGCCGGCGCGAGTCTGCTCGCCACGGCGCCGCGCCATCCGCCGCAGTCGATGCGCTTCGGCTATCCCGGCAAGCTCGCGACGAGCGTACGCGGCCGGCTGAAGCGCTTGCAAACGGGTGCCAACCCTGCGGAGTTGCAGCTCGGGCACGACTGCAGTGTCGAGCAATGCACGATGCTTCTCGGTCATCTCGATGCCAAGTGGTACCAGCTGCCGCGGCGCCCGGGCGACGCGGAGCGCACCGCGCTCGACCTCTGCGCGGGCGGGCTCGGCGCGGCGTTCTTCCGCATCGGGGGCCGGACGTTCGAGCGTAAGGATCCGATGGCCGGTAGGCTGTCCTTCCAGGGAGCCCAGCACCTGCAGTCGCTCGACGCCCTGACCGACTACGACCGGGGGCGCGAGGACGCCGAGCGCACGTGGCTGTGGGAACGCTGGGTGGGCACGTACGAATGGCGCGACGCGGTGGTCACCCGGACCGAAGGGACGCAGCACCGCTGGGCGCTGGACCAGATCGTCATCATTCGCGACGAAGAGCGTGTGCGCGCAGGGTGGGTCACGCGGGTCGCACAGGATACGCACGGCAGTCTCGCGTTGTCGCTCCGTCTCTGGCCGGGAAATGCCAAGGCGCTTTCCGTCCGACCGCTGACGACTGCCGTGTCCGAGGATCCGCCGCTGCCGGCGGTCATGCTCGCCGAGTCCCCGGATGACAAGGCGAGCCTGATCCTCCCGCCGCGAAGCTTCAATCCGAGCCGGGTGCTGCGCACGCTCGACGCCGGCCCGGAACGCCGGTACCGCCTCACGCGCCTCGTCCAGCGCGGCGCCGACTTCGAGCGGGTCGCGTTCGACGAAGGAAGCTAGGCCCCGTCGCGGGCGCGCCCGGAGTCGCCGACGCGCATGCCAAACCGCCTCACGGGCGAGACAAGCCCGTACCTGCTGCAGCACGCGGACAACCCCGTCGACTGGCGTCCGTGGGGTGAGGAAGCACTCGCTCTCGCCCGTCGCGAGGGCAAGCCGATCCTGCTGTCGATCGGCTATTCCGCGTGCCACTGGTGCCACGTGATGGCACACGAGTCGTTCGAGGATCCCGAGATCGCCGCGGCGATGAACGCCGCCTTCGTCAACATCAAGGTCGATCGCGAGGAGCGCCCCGACCTCGATCAGATCTATCAGCTCGCGCACGCGCTGCTGACGCGGCGGTCCGGGGGCTGGCCGCTCACGATGTTCTTGACGCCCGATGGCGCGCCGTTCTTCGGGGGCACGTATTTTCCGCGCGAGGGACGCTACGGCCTGCCCGGCTTTCTGGACCTGCTCCCGCGCGTCGCGGCGGCCTACCGGGAGCAGGGGCCAGCGATCGCCGAGCATGGCGCGCATCTCAGGGAAGCGCTGGCCAGCCTCGAACCCGGCGCACCGCTCGAAGGTGCGCTTCCCGCCCGCGCGCCGGCGCTCGCACTCGAGGCGCTCAAGTCGAGCTTCGATCCCGCGTGGGGCGGATTCGGGTCGGCGCCGAAGTTCCCCCACGCGACCGATCTCGAGCTTTGCCTGCGCGCGGCGGTCCGCGATCGCGATGGCGCCGCGCTGAACGTAGTCCGCGTCACACTCGAGCGCATGGCCGACGGCGGGATTCACGACCAGCTGGGCGGCGGCTTCTGCCGATACAGCGTCGACGCCGAGTGGTCGATTCCGCATTTCGAGAAGATGCTCTACGACAACGGACCGCTTCTTGCGCTCTACGCGGACACGGCGCGCGTGACGGGCGAGGCGCGGTTCGCCGCTGTGGCGCGGGACATCGCCGGCTGGATGGCGCGCGAGATGCGGGCACCGGACGGCGCGTTCTGGTCGAGCCTCGACGCCGACAGCGAGGGCGAGGAAGGCAAGTTCTACGTGTGGACGCGCGACGAGGTGCGGGCGCTGCTTGCGGCGGACGACTACGCCGTGGCGGCGCCGTACTTCGGGCTCGAAGGGCCGCCCAATTTCGAGGATCATGCGTGGAACCTGCGCATCGTAGCGCCGCTCGATGCGGTCGCGGCGAACCTGGGTCTCGCCCCCGCGGCGGCGAGCGCCCGCCTCGAGCACGCTAAAGCGGCACTGTTCGCGGCCCGTGCGAAGCGTGTCCGGTCCGGCCTCGACGACAAGATCCTGACGTCGTGGAACGCGCTCGCGATTGCGGGGCTCGCCCGAGCGAGCCGGGCACTCGACGAGCCCGCGTTCGCCAATCTCGCGCTCGCGGCCGTCGATGCTCTGCGGAACACCGCCTGGAAAGACGGCCGGCTGCTCGCGACGCGCAAAGGCGCGCACGCCCATCTCAACGCGTATCTCGACGATCACGCGTTCCTGCTTGCGGCGCTGCTCGAGCTCATGCAGACGCGCTTCCGCAGCTCCGACTACGCGTGGGCGCGCGAGATCGCCGAGCTCCTCCTCACACAGTTCGAGGACCACGCGAACGGCGGCTTCTTCTTTACGAGCCACGATCACGAGCGCCTCTACCACCGCATGAAGCCGGGCCCGGACAATGCAACGCCGTCGGGTAACGGTGTCGCCGCTGGAGCGCTGATTGCGCTGGGGCACGTTGCGGCCGAGACTCGCTACGTCGAATCCGGAGAGCGCACTGTTCAAGCGTTCGCAGGGATGCTGGCCGAGTCGCCGCGGAGCACTGCCACGCTCGTGGCGGCGCTCGAGGACACGCTGGCGCCGCCGTCGTCGGTGGTGCTCGCAGGCGACGCGCCGACGTGCCGCGACTGGCAGCGCTCGCTCGAGCGTTCGTTGCGACCCGGCGTTCGCATCTTCGACCTCTCGGGCCGCGACGTGCCCGCCACCCTCGCCAAGGGGCCACCACCGGCCACGGGAGCGATGGGGTGGGTCTGCCAGGGAACGCAGTGCTTGCCTCCGGTGCGTTCGTTAGCGGAGATCGAAGCACTGCTGGCCGCATAGACTCTGTCGTCAACGCAAGTCCGAACAAGCCGCGTCGATGGCGTCGCGACCGCGGGATCGGGTACCATTCGGTGCCCCATTAACCCTCCTTCCGGAGACTCGATGAAGATCGCTGCCGCTGTAATCGCCGCTATCGCCGTGCTCGCCGCCGGCGCTGTCCGTGCCGACGCGGGCGAGGACCTGCTCAAGAAGAACGGCTGTACCGCCTGCCACTCGATCGACAAGAAGCTCGTCGGCCCGCCGTACGTCGAAGTTGCCGCCAAGTACAAGGGCGATGCGGGCGCCGCCGCGAAGCTCATGGAAAAGATCAAGAAGGGCGGGACGGGCGTCTGGGGACAGATTCCCATGCCGCCCAATCCGCAGGTGAGCGACGCCGACCTGAAGGCGATGGTCACCTACATCCTCGCGCTTAAGAAGTAGCGGGGCGAGCGGCTCGCCGGGGCCCCGGGCGCGAAGCGCCGAGGGGGAGCGAGCAATCGCGAGCCGCCGCTGGCGGCCGACAGCGCGAAATAACGAATTGTCGAGGCGGTGCGGAGGCCGCGGGGCGAGCCCGGGGCACGCGACGTTGGATTGAGATGGGCGGAGGCCGCGGCGCGAGCGGATCGCGTGCGCGTGTTCAGCCGTGGCGCGCTTTGACAGGAGGAGGACGCCCCGGTAACCTTCGCCCCGTCCGTGCGGGAGAGCGCGGCGCCGGCCTAGTGCTCGCGCCGCCGCCGAAGGCGCAACTCCCGAGAACCGCTCAGGCACCGAGGACCGCGCGGACGGCAGTCGATCTGGAGAGAGGCCGCGATGAGCGCGGTCCACCGAAGGGGCACGCGGCGCTGCATGGGGGCGCTGCAATCTCTCAGGTAAAAAGGACAGACGGGGCGAAGCGACCACGACGCTTCGCCCTTTTCGCGTCCGCCGGGAGAAACAGGTGCTGAAGGAAACCCCGCTCCACGCCGTCCATCGCGCCGCAGGCGCGCGGATGGTCGACTTTGGCGGCTGGGACATGCCGGTCCACTATGGCTCGCAGATCGACGAGCATCACGCGGTGCGTGCCGATGCCGGCATGTTCGACGTTTCGCACATGCGCGTCGTCGACCTCCATGGCCGCGGTGCGCGCGACTTCCTGCGCTACGCGATCGCCAACAACATCGACAAGCTCAAGGAGCCGGGGAAGGCGCTCTATTCGTGCCTCCTCACGCCTGCGGGGACGGTGATCGACGACCTGATCGTCTATTTCCTGCGCGAGGATTTCTTCCGGCTCGTCGTCAACGCGGCCACGGCGGACAAGGACATCGCGTGGCTCGACAAGCTCGTCCACGAGCGCGCGCCGGAGCTCTCGCTCACGCCGCGCATCGACCTCGCCATGATCGCCGTGCAAGGGCCGAATGCGCGGGCGAAGGTCTGGCGCGCGCTGCCGGGAAGCGAGGCGGCCAGCGCCGGCCTGAAGCCGTTCAGCGCGGCGTTCATGGCGTCGCCGTTGGGCGAGGTCTTCATCGCCCGCACGGGCTACACCGGCGAGGACGGCTTCGAGATCGTGGTGCCGGCGACGCGCGCGGCTGATCTGTGGCAGTCGCTCGAGGCCGCCGGTGTCAAGCCGGCGGGCCTCGGCGCGCGCGACACGCTGCGCCTCGAGGCCGGGATGAACCTCTATGGCCAGGACATGGACGAGACGACTTCGCCGCTCGAATCCGGCCTGGCCTGGACGGTCGATCTCGTCAACCCGCGCGATTTCGTCGGCAAGGCTGCGCTTGGCGCGCATGCGCCGCAACGTCAGCTCTGCGGGCTGCTCTTGACCGACAAGGGCGGCGTGCTGCGCGCGCATCAGGTCGTGCGCACTCCGCGCGGCGACGGCGAGATCACGAGCGGCACGTTCAGCCCGACCCTGGGCCAATCGATCGCACTCGCGCGGCTGCCGGCTGGCGTGGCCCCGGGCGATGTCGTCAAGGTCGTCGTCCGCGAGCGCGAGCTCGCGGCCCGCGTCGTGAAGCCTCCGTTCGCGCGGAACGGCAAAGCACTTGTAACCTGACACTGCCGTAACACGCACTGCCGCCACTCAACCCAACAACCCGGAGCGCCGATGAACGTCCCGCAGAACCTCCGCTACACGTCCCAGCACGAATGGGCGCGCACCGAAGCCGACGGCACGATCGCGATCGGCATCACCGACCATGCGCAGTCCGCATTGGGCGATCTCGTCTACCTCGAGCTGCCGGAAGTCGGGCGCAAGCTCGCGGCCGGCGAGGCGTGCGCGGTCGTCGAGTCGGTGAAGGCCGCCTCGGACGTCTACGCGCCGATCGCGGGCGAGGTCGTCGCGGTCAATTCGCCGCTCACGGACGCGCCGGAGCAGGTCAACCAGGACGCGTACGCGGCGTGGTTCTTCAAGCTCAAGCCGGCGGATGCCGGCGCGCTTGCCGGCCTGCTCGACGCGAAGGCGTACGAGGCGACCATCGGCGACGAATGAACAGGACGCGGCAAGACGCCGCGGGAACGATGACGATGAACGACACCGGAACGCGCGCGGCCGCCCGCGCGACCCCTACGCTCGCGGCGCTCGAGGCGAACGACGCCTTCGTCGCCCGGCACATCGGAACATCGCCCGCTGACCAGGCGGCGATGCTCGCGACTCTCGGCTTCCCCTCGCGCGCCGCGCTGATGGACGCGATCGTGCCGGCGTCGATTCGCCGGGCAAAGGCGCTCGATCTGCCACCCCCGGTCTCCGAGACCGACGCGCTCTCGCGTCTCAAGGTCATCGCGGCGAAGAACCGGGTGCTCACCTCGATGATCGGGCAGGGCTACTACGGAACGATCACCCCGGGCGTCATCGCCCGCAACATCCTGGAGAACCCTGCGTGGTACACGGCGTACACGCCCTACCAGCCGGAGATCTCACAGGGGCGCCTTGAGGCGCTGGTCAACTTCCAGACGATGGTGTGCGACCTGACCGGCATGGCGATCGCGAACGCGTCGATGCTGGACGAGGCGACGGCCGCGGCCGAGGCGATGACGCTCTGCCAGCGGATGTCGAAAAGCCGGAGCTCCTGCTTCTTCGTTGCCGATGATGTTTTCGCGCAAACGCTGGATGTGGTGCGCACGCGCGCGCTGCCGCTTGGCATCGAGATTGTGACCGGACCCGTGGAGAACGCTGCGGCGGCAGGCGCGTTCGCGGTTCTGCTGCAATATCCGGGCGCCGATGGCGAGGTCCGGGACCTGCGTGCGATCGTGACTGCGGTGCACGCGGCGGGCGGCTTCGCGATCGCCGCCGCCGATATCCTGGCGCTCACGCTGCTTGCTCCACCGGGCGAGTGGGGTGCCGATGTCGTCGTCGGTTCGACGCAGCGCTTCGGCGTGCCGATGGGCTTCGGGGGGCCGCACGCCGGGTTCCTCGCGACGCGCGACGAATTCAAGCGGTCGATGCCGGGCCGTCTCGTCGGCGTCACCATCGATGCCGACGGCGGGCCCGCCTACCGGCTTGCGTTGCAGACGCGCGAGCAGCACATCCGGCGCGAGAAGGCGACGTCCAACATCTGCACAGCGCAGGTGCTGCTGGCCGTGATGGCGAGCATGTACGCGGTCTACCACGGCCCGTCGGGCCTGACCCGGATCGCGCGTCGCGTGCACCGGCTCGCGGCGATCCTGAAGGCAGGCCTCGCGCGCGCGGGCTGCAAGGTCCCCACGACGGCGTTCTTCGACACGATCACCGTCGCGACGGGGACGCGCACCGACGAGCTTCTCGCGCGCGGCGTCGCCGCCGGCATCAATTTTCGTCGTGTCGACGACGCGACACTCGGTCTCACGCTCGACGAAACGACGACCCGCGGCGATGTCGAGCGCGTGTGGCAGGTATTCTCGAGCGCGGGGCCCACCGCCACGGTCGAGGCGCTCGACGCAACGGTGATGGACGCACTGCCCGCTGCCCTGGCCCGCACGAGCGCATTCCTCACGCACCCGACGTTCAACCGCTATCACTCCGAGACGGAGATGCTGCGCTATTTGCGGCGCCTCGCCGATCGCGACATCGCGCTCGACCGGGCGATGATTCCGCTCGGATCGTGCACGATGAAGCTGAACGCGACGGCCGAGATGATTCCGGTCACCTGGCCCGAGTTCGGGTCCATGCACCCGTTCGCTCCCGCCGACCAGGCCGTAGGTTATGCCGAGCTTGCCGCCGATCTCGAGCGAATGCTGTGCGCGGTGACCGGCTATGCCGCGGTGTCCCTGCAGCCCAATGCCGGATCGCAAGGCGAGTATGCGGGACTGCTCGCGATCAAGGCGTGGCACGAGGGGCGCGGCCAGGGCCACCGCAACGTCTGCCTGATCCCGGCTTCGGCGCACGGGACCAATCCAGCCTCGGCACAGATGGTCGGGATGCAGGTCGTCGTCGTGGCCTGCGACCGCGAGGGCAACGTCGATCTCGCAGACCTCGAAGCGAAGGCAAAGGCGCATGCGGACGATCTCGCGGCGATCATGGTGACCTACCCGTCGACGCACGGCGTGTTCGAAGCCGGCATCCGGACGATCTGCGACATCGTCCACGCGCGCGGCGGGCAGGTGTACGTCGACGGCGCCAACCTGAACGCACTCGTGGGCCTCGCAGCCCCCGGCGAGTTCGGCGCCGACGTCTCGCACTTGAACCTGCACAAGACGTTCTGCATTCCGCATGGCGGCGGCGGGCCGGGCGTGGGCCCGATCGGCGTGGGCGCACATCTCGCGCCGTTCCTGCCGGGCCATCGCTACGTGAACCGCAAGTCGATCGTCGGCCCGGTCGCGGCGGCGCCGTTGGGTAGCGCGAGCATCCTGCCGATCTCCTGGATGTACATGACGATGATGGGCGGGGAAGGACTCAAGGCCGCGACCGAGAGCGCGATCCTCGCGGCGAACTATGTCGCGCGGCGCCTGCAGGACGACTATCCGGTCCTCTACTCGGGGCCGGGCGGGCTCGTCGCGCACGAGTGCATCCTCGATCTCCGGCCGTTGAAGGAGACGTCGGATGTCGCCGTCGACGACGTTGCGAAGCGGCTCATGGACTACGCATTCCATGCGCCGACAATGAGCTTCCCGGTCGCGGGGACGCTAATGGTCGAGCCGACCGAGAGCGAATCCAAAGCCGAACTCGACCGCTTCGTCGACGCAATGAGCGCCATCCGCTGCGAGATCCGTGACGTCGAGGAAGGTCGCGCCGACCGCGCCGACAATGTGCTCAAGCACGCGCCGCACACGGCAGCGGCCGTCACGCGCGATGACTGGAAGCACGTCTACTCGCGCGAGCATGCGGCGTACCCCGTGCCGGCGCTACGCGATGCGAAGTACTGGCCTCCGGTGGCACGCGTCGACAACGTCTACGGCGACCGCAACCTGTTCTGCAGCTGCGTCCCGATGGAGGACTACGCGGACGTGCCCGCCCCCGCGGCCGCACCCGCGACGGCCCCGGCGTAGCAAATGCGGATTCTGGTACTGGGCGCCGGCGTGGTCGGCGTCACCGCCGCATGGTATCTCGCTGCGGACGGCCATGAAGTGATCGTCGTCGATCGGCAGCCCGGTCCGGCACGCGAAACCTCGCACGCGAATGGTGGTCAGATCTCGGCATCACATGCGGAGCCTTGGGCAAATCCCGGCGCACCGCGAAAGATTCTGGGGTGGCTCGGCCGCGAGGACGCGCCTCTGCTGTTCCGATTGCGCGCCGACCCGTACCAATGGCGCTTCGGGCTCGCTTTTCTGCGCGAGTGCCTGCCATGGCGTACTCGACGCAACACGGTCCAGTGCCTCAAGCTCGCGCTCTATTCGCGCGATTGCCTGCGGGCGCTGCGCGCGGCGACGGGCCTGGCCTACGACCAGCAGGAACGCGGCATCCTGGAGTTCTACACGAGTGCGGGCGAGCTCGACGAAGGCGCCAGAACGGCGGAGCGACTGCGTGCGCTCGGGGTTGTACGCGACGTCAAGACCGTCGACGAATGCGTCGCCATCGAGCCGGCTCTCGCGCAATGCCGCGAGCGCCTCGTGGGCGGAATCTACACGGCGACCGACGAGTCGGGCGATGCGCGCCGTTTCACCGAGGAGCTCGTCCGACTGGCGGCGGCGCGCGGTGTCACCTTCCGGTGGAACACGACGATCGAAGCACTCGCGGCGGAAGGCGACGCCATCGTCGGCGCGCGCCATGTGAGCGCCGCGCACGGCGCCGACACACTGGCGGCGGACGCCTACGTGGTTGCACTGGCAAGCTACAGCCCGTTCCTGCTGCGACCTCTCGGCGTGCCTTGTCCGATCTATCCCGCGAAGGGCTATTCGGCGACGATCGACGTGGGCGATCACCGCGGCGCGCCGACCGTGTCGCTCACCGACCTCGCCGCCAAAACAGTGACGACGCGCCTCGGCGCGAAACTGCGCATCGCGGGGACCGCGGAGCTGTCGGGCTACGGCCTGGAGCTCAATCCGGTGCGCTGCGAGGCGCTCGTCGCGCGAACCTTCGAACTGTTTCCCGATGCCGGCGAGCGCACCTCCGCGCGGTTCTGGGCGGGTTTGCGGCCGGCGACACCCTCGAACGTGCCGCTCGTGGGCGGCACGCGCTATCGGAATCTCTTTCTCGACACCGGGCACGGAACGCTCGGTTGGACGATGGCTTGCGGCTCGGGCCGCGCCCTCGCGGATCTCGTCGCGCGCCGCGCGCCCGAGGTCGATTTCGCGTTCACTGCGCCTTGACGCGCGTCGATGTGGGCGGCTAGATTCACGGGCGTTCGAAACACGAGACAAGGTTCAATGCTCGCGCTGGCTTCGCTCAACCGCTGGAAAGCGGCCGCCCTCCACTTGGGAATCTCCGCGGTGATCGCGGCCGTTGTCGTCACGGCGATGCTCGCGCTTTGGTATCCGCAGCCGTATTTCGACGCAATGGGCGGCACGGGATTGCTCAAGCTGTTGGTCGGGGTCGACGTCGCGATCGGTCCGCTGCTTACGCTGATCATCTTCGACCAACGCAAGAAGAGCCTGAAGTTCGACCTGACGGTGATCGCGCTGCTACAGGCGATCGCGCTCGCCTACGGCGTCTACGTAATGTTCGGGGCGCGACCGGTCTACACCGTTTTCGTAGTCGACCGTTTTGAAGTTGTCGCCGCCGAACAGCTGGACCCGAACGATCTCGAGGAGGGAGCGCCCGAGTATCGAGACCTTTCGTTTACCGGGCCGCGGGTCATTGGAACCCGGCTCCCGGACAAAGCGAATTCGGCGGAATGGAACACGCTGATCCTGGCCGGGGTCGCAGGCAAGGATGTGCAGAATTTTCCGAAGTACTACGTGCCTTACGCGCAGGTAAAGGATCAGGTGCTGACGAAGGCGAAGCCGCTGACGCAGCTCGCGGCGGGGACCTCGGAGCGGGCGGCCACGGTGCAAGCGTTCGTCGCGAAGGCGCAGCGGCCGGGCACTGACCTCGCCTACGTACCATTGGTGGGTCGCGGGCAGTTCATGACCGCGGTGATCGATCGCCGTGACGCCCAGGTGCTGGGAATCCTGCCAATCGATCCTGAGTGAGCTCGCCGGCGTCGCCGCAGGCGACGCTATAATCACGCTCTTTCGCGGTCGAGTTGTCATGTCCCCCTTTCGTTTCGCTGCCGTCGCGGCCCTAGCCGCGGCCGGCGCGTGGCCGTTCCATGCGGCAGCCGCGCCCGCCCACCCGCGCGCAAAGGCCTCGGCGCGCGCACCCGCGCCCGCCCCTGCGCCTGCTGCAACCACGCCCGCCGGGGCGCCGACGACGGCGCCCGTCATCGCGGCCGGAGCGTATCTGCTGCTCGATTTCGCGAGCGGCACTTCGCTGGTCGCGCAGAACGCCGACGAGCGGCGCGACCCGGCGTCGCTGACCAAGCTCATGACGGCCTACGTCGCATTCACTGCGCTCAAGGAAGGCAAGATCTTGCCGTCGCAGATGGTGATGGTTTCGCCGGCCGCATGGCATGTCGAGGGTTCCCGGATGTTCATCGAGCCGCGGCGCGCCGTTTCGGTCGACGAGCTCCTGCATGGCGTGGTCGTCCAATCCGGCAACGACGCGTCGATCGCGATCGCCGAGGCCGTTGCCGGCAGTGAATCCGCGTTCGTCGCGCTGATGAACGCCGAGGCGGGGCGGATGGGGCTCGCGGGCACGCACTTCGCCAACGCGACGGGGCTGCCGCAGGCCGACCACTACTCGACCGCGCGCGACCTTGCCGTCCTCGCCGCCGCCGTAATCCGGGACTATCCCGACCACTATCCGCTCTACTCGCTCAAGGAGTATCGCTACAACAACATCACGCAGCCGAACCGCAACCGTCTGCTGTGGGTTGATCCCTACGTGGACGGGATGAAGACCGGTCACACCGATACGGCGGGTTGGTGCCTGATCGCGTCGGCGAAGCGGGGCGAGCGGAGGCTCCTGTCGGTGGTCCTTGGGGCGGCGTCCGACGCCGCGCGCACGACCGAGAGCGAACGGCTCCTGAACTACGGTTTCCAGGCGTTCGACACGGTGCAGCTCTACCAGTCCGGCAAGCCAGTGCAATCGCTGCGCGTGTGGAAGGGCGCGGACACGAGTGTCGGCGCGGGCTTCTTCGCCGATCAGTACCTCGCGCTGCCGAAGGGGAAGGCGACGGCGCTCGACCTCACGATGACTGCGACGGAGCCGCTGGTCGCGCCGGTGGTGCATGGCCAACGCGTCGGCACGGTCAAGGTCGCCCTCGAGGGACGGACGCTCGCCGAGTTGCCGATGGTTGCGCTCGCGGACGTGCCGGAGGCAGGTTTCTTCGGACGGGCGTGGGACACGATCCGGCTGTGGTTCAAATGACGGGTTGCGCGACCCCGCGGAGCCTCCGGTGATCGTCTATCTGAACGGTGCGTTTCTCCCGTTGGAAGAGGCGCGCATCCCCGTGCTCGACCGCGGTTTCATCTATGGCGACGGCGTCTACGAGCTGATTCCCGTCTATGGGCGCCGTCCGTTCCGGTTGCCGCAGCACCTCGCGCGACTGCAACGGAGCCTCGACGGGATCCGCCTCGCGAATCCGCACACCAGCGCCGAGTGGACGACGCTCGTCGCCGATCTCATCTCCAAGCAGTCGTTCGAGGACCAGGGTGTCTATTTCCAGGTAACGCGCGGGGTCGCGAAGCGAGACCACACGTTCCCGCAAGGGGTCGCGCCGACCGTATTCATGATGAGCAATCCGCTCGCGACGCCCTCGTTGGAGCAGGTCGAGCGGGGCGTCGCGGTTGTCACTGCTCTGGACAACCGGTGGCGGCGCTGCGACCTGAAGACGATTTCGCTCGTAGGCAACGTGTTGATGCGGCAGCTCGCTGCCGACGCGAACGCCATCGAAACCGTGATGTTCCGCGACGGCTGGCTTACCGAAGCGTCCGCATCGAACGTACTGATCGTCACGCGCGGGGTGATCGTCGCACCGCCGAAGGACAACTCTGATCCTGCCGGGAATCACCTACGACGCGACGGAGGAGTTCGCGCGTGAGGCGGGCCTGCCGTTCGAGATCCGCCCCGTGGCGCGGACGGAGGCACTCGCCGCAGATGAGATGTGGCTGTCGTCATCGACGAAGGAGGTGCTCGCCGTGACGACGCTCGATGGCGCCCCTTTCGCGGGCGGCGCCCCGGGGCCCGTGTTCCGCAAGCTCCACGCGATCTTTCAGCGGAAGAAACGGGCCGCCTGAGAGCGCTTCGAGTCGCTACTTTTTCCTGGCGGCAAGCCACTCGGCGACCCGCGCCGCGACGAACTCGGCGAGCATCGTCTCGCCGCGGGTGTTCACGTGACAGCAATCGTCGACGTAGATGTCTCCACCCTCCGCGTCGTAGAGCGTGATCGCCGAGATCAGCTCCGGGTGCGGTTCCGCTTCCAGTAACGGGTAGCCTCCGGCGACCGCGGTCCGGTACGGAGAATCGGCGGACCGCGACAGCGCGACCTTTCGCTCGTTGTCGGTGAACGCCTTCTTCGAGTAGTACTGGTTCGGCTGGACGATGTGCACGACGCCGATGCCATTCGCTGCGGCCAGGAACCGGAACTGCCGTGACGACCGCATCCAGAGCTCGAACAGCGCGTGCACCTTGTCGGATGTCCCCAGGTCGACCGGCATGTCGAGGCCGAGCATCCGCCGTCGCGCGTTCAGGTCACCCGAGCCGTTGATCGCCTTGTTGTATTGCTCGAGGTACTTCCGGAGCGTCATCTGGTCAAGCGCGGCGATCGCGCGGTCGACGAGATAGCCGGTCCCGGTGCGCGCCGCCTTAGCCGCTTCCTCGTGCCGCGCGAGGTCGCGCTTGGCCGTCGAGACGCGATACGCAACCTCGTAGTAGTCCGCGTTCGCCGTCCCCGCCGGCATCATCTCCTGCGCGAGCGCGCCGATGATGAGGCCCGAAGGCAGGATGGGGTCGAGCGCGTTCTGCCAGCTCTCGAGGCTGAGCGCGAGCTCGTTGAAACCGTCGACGACGATCGCGAGATCCAGACTCTGGCCGAGGGCGAGCAGGTACGCGAGCTCGATCAGCTGCTGCGGCTCCTTGCCCGAGCCCTGCGCCATGTTGATGACGACGACGCGCCGATCCCGGAGTGCCGGCAGCTTGCGCAGCGCCTCATCGATCGAGAGTCCCCCGCGCGGTGTCTGCACCAGGTTGGCGGCCACCGACCCGCCGAAGATGCCGACGATGAAATCGTTGTCCTTGCGCGCAACGGGGAGCGTAAGCGGCTCGCGCTGGAAGAAGCCGAGACTGTTCGTATAACGCACCCCGACGTTGGTCTGGAACGTCGCCGAATACGGGCCGGCGATGCCAAAGTACGGATGGAACCGCTGCTTGTATTCAGTCAGAGCTGCGGCGGGCGCGGCAGCCGGCGGGGCCGCGGGATTCAGGTAGACAACGTGGCGATTCTGGACGAAGAAGTAGATAGCGCCGCCGAGTTCCACGACGAGAAAGAAAAAAAGCGTGGCGAGCGCCGTCGCCGCCATCGTCCGCGCGGGCCGGGAAGTCTTTGCGGTGCTCAAGAACCTGTCCCTAGTCGGGCGCGAAGGCAGACTCGTAGCGGCTGCGAAGTGCCGGATCCTGCGCTTCCTTCGCGAGCAGGCAGTTGCCGACGGCGAGCCGCTCGATGTCGGTGCCCATGAAGCAGCGGAACGCGTCCTCGGGCGTGGCGACAATCGGCTCGCCCCGGACGTTGAACGACGTGTTCACGAGCACCGGGCAGCCCGTGAGTGCCTTGAAGCGCGAGATGAGCGCGTGGTAGCGCGGATTGGTGGCGCGATGCACCGTCTGCACGCGCGCCGAGTAGTCGACGTGGGTCACTGCGGGAATCGTCGAGCGGGGGACGTTCAGCCGCTCGATGCCGAAAAGTGCCTGCTCGGCCTGGGTCATTGCAATCCGTCGGTCGGATACAACGTCGGCAACCAGCAGCATGTAGGGGCTGTCGACCTCGAGCTCGAACCAGTCGGACACGTCTTCGCGCAAGACGGAGGGCGCGAACGGTCGGAATGATTCACGGTATTTGACCCGGAGGTTGAGCGTCTTCTGCATCGTCGGCGATCGCGGGTCGCCCAGGATCGAGCGCCCGCCGAGCGCGCGCGGTCCGAATTCCATCCGCCCCTGGTGCCAGCCCAGCGCCCGGCCTTCGGCGAGCGCTCGCGCCGACGCGTCGACGAGCGAGTCGTCGGTCAGCACCTCGTAGCGGGCGCCGGCTGCGGTCAGCCGCTGCTCGATGTCGGACTGTGCGTACTCGGGCCCGAGGAACGCACCGTGCATCGCGTCGTCGGACGGTACCTTGCGTGGCTGTCGCAGCAACAGGTGGTACGCGCCCAGCGCCGCGCCGATCGCCCCGCCGGCGTCGCCGGCCGCCGGCTGCAGCCAGATGCCGTCGAAGATGCGCTCGCGCAGAAGTTTGCCGTTGGCGACGCAGTTGAGCGCGACACCGCCGGCGAGGCACAGGTTGCGCTGGCCGGTGGCAGCCGCTGCGCCGCGCGCAAGCTTGATGACCACTTCCTCGGTCACCTCCTGGATGCTCGCCGCGAGATCCATTTCGCGCTGCGTGAGCAGGCTCTCGGGCGCGCGCGGCTCACCGCCGAAGAGGCGGTGGAACGCGTCGTTCGTCATCGTGAGCCCGGTGCAGTAGTTGAAGTACTGCATATCGAGCCGGAAGCTGCCGTCGTCCTTGACGTCGATCAGGTGCTCGCGGATTGCCTGCGCGTAGCGTGGCTCGCCATACGGCGCGAGCCCCATCACTTTGTACTCGCCGGAGTTGACCTTGAACCCCGTGTAGTACGTGAAGGCGGAATACAGGAGGCCCAGCGAATGCGGGAAGTGGATCTCGCGAATCACCTCGAGTCCGGCATCCTTGCCGACCGCGAGCGAGGTCGTCGTCCACTCGCCGACACCGTCCATCGTCAGGACCAGCGCCTCCCCGAACGGTGACGGGAAGAACGCGCTCGCCGCGTGGCTCAGATGGTGCTCGGAGAACAGGAGCCGTGACTCCCAGTCGACCGCGTCGCCGAGCACCCGCACGAGCTCGCGGCGCAGGACGGTTTTCTGGAACAGCTTGTCCTTGAGCCAGACCGGCAGCGCCTTGCGGAAGCTTCCGAAGCCCGCCGGCGCATACGCAAGGTAGGTCTCGAGCAGCCGCTCGAACTTGACGAACGGCTTCTCGTAGAACACGACGTGATCGATTTCGCGCGGCGAGAGGCCCGCACTCGCGAGGCACGCGGCGATCGCGTGCTCCGGAAAGCGCGCGTCGTGCTTCTTGCGCGTGAACCGCTCCTCCTGCGCCGCGGCGACGATCGCGCCGTCGCGTACCACGCACGCGGCGCTGTCGTGGTAGTACGCGGAGATGCCGAGGAGGTTCATCCGCCGCTAGAACAGCGTGTAGATGAATGGCGCGACGACGGATCCCTGCGCCAGGATCAGGAGTCCGCCGAGCACGACGAGGCCGAGGATGATCGGCAGGAGCCAGAGTTTCTTGCGGGCCTTGAGAAAGGCCCACAGCTCTTTGAGGAAGGACATGGTCGCGTTCCTAGAATTGCTGCTTGAAGGAGTCGGGCGATGGCCCCGGCGGGCGACGATCGATCCAGTACGTCGCGGCCGCGGCCTCGTAGTGGCGTTTGAGCGGATCGCGGCCCATGGCGCGCATGACGAGCGCGACCGGAACGAACATGAGCGCGAACATCACGAAGAGCACGATCGGACTCACCACGGCGTTGAGCGCCATTCCGAGGCGGTACCAAAGCCGGTTCGGCCAGGCGAGAAGGCGAGGCGCGGCAAGCGCGAGCGTCAGGAAGACGATCGCCGCGACCAGGAGCGCGCTCGCGAGCATCGTTCGACCGGAGTACCAGAACCACCCGGCGAAGCCAGCCGCGATCGCACCGAACAGCAGGCCGAAGCTGCGCTCTGAGGGAAGGCGTGGCGTTTCTTCCATGGAGGATGCCCGGTCAGGCGCGCCCACTGCGATCCGGGCGGCCGCCGTCCGGAGCGGCGGTCGAGACGAAGTCCAGAGGGTACCGGATTCGGTCCGAACGAGAAAGCCGCTGACGGTATGTAGGCTACGTTTGCGGCCGGGTCGTCGCGTAGCGGCCGTGATGGAACACAAGCCCCTTGCCGCTGCGACGCGCGCAGGTCTCGACTTCACCGACGAAGAGTACGTGATCGCCGGCGCGATGCTGCGCATTGTGCCGGCACTCGAACCACGCGATGCAGCCGTCGATCAGCGGCGCGTCGGCCGCGCCCAGCCGGTACGCGACGCCCGAGAAGCGGTCGACGTGCGGCCGCGAGAAGCGGCGGGCGAGCGCGACCTGATCGTGCCCGAGCACGTTGATCGCGTAGCGCTCCGCGGATTGGAAGGCGGCGAGACTCCGTGCATTCCGATGGAGGCTCCAGACGACAAGCGGCGGAACGAGCGACACCGCGTTGAACGAGTTCGCCGTGAAGCCGACATAACGGCCATCGCCATGGCGTACGGCGATCACGGTGACGCCCGTCGCGAACTGCGCGAGCGCGTCGCGCAGCTGCCGCTCGGTGAACGCGGCAGTTGTCGCGAGGCCCGCACGAGTGCGGGAGGCGGCCGGAGGCACGGGACGGCGGCGGGACGGCGGCGGGACGGACGGGGACAGGACCATGGTAGCAGCGACGGCGGGGCACCGCGGGCGACGACCCGGAACCGCTGGAGGCTCCCGCGGCGACTGTTAAAATGCCCAGCGGCTGTCCCAGCGCCCCTTATCGCAACGATGTCCGAGCCGCTTCAGAAGATCATCGCGAGTCGCTACGGCGGTCGCGACCTCCCCGTGGTCCTCGTGTTGCCCGACGGGGGCCGCGTCCCGTTGTCATCGGCGGCCGAGACCGAGATCGTCGTGCGCAGCTGGGCGGCATTGAAATCGCTCGCGACGCCCGAGCTTGGCCGCCTCGCGCGGGCGTACGTCAAGAACGAGATCGACTTCACCGGGGGGGCGCGGCGCGTGCTGCGGATCGCCGAGGCGATGGTCGGCTCGGTCGCGCATGGGCGCGAGACGGCGCGCGCGCGGGTGCGCTCCGTCTTGCACCGGTGGCGCGGCAACAAGGCGAACGTCCAGCAACACTACGACGTTTCCGACGCGTTCTACCGGCTGTGGCTCGACCCGCGTATGGTGTATTCGTGTGCCTATTTCCGGGGCGACGAAGACTCGCTCGCCGACGCGCAGGCCCGCAAGCTCGATCACATCTGCCGCAAGCTGCGGCTCGCCCCGGGCGAGGCTTTCCTCGACATCGGCTGCGGCTGGGGCGGCCTCGTGTTCTGGGCGGCGGAGCACTACGGCGTGAACGCGACGGGCATCACACTGTCGCAGCACCAGTTCGAACACGTGCAGAGCGAAATCACCGCCCGCGGACTCGAAGATCGCGTCCGCGTGCAGCTCGTCGACTACGAGGACCTGCCCGAGAGCGTGCTCTACGACAAGATTGCAAGCGTGGGGATGTTCGAGCATGTCGGGCCGACTCGTTTTGACCGCTACTTCGGCAAGATCTACCGGCTGTTGAAGCCGGGCGGCTTCGTCATGAATCACGGCATTACGCACAACGTGCTGGATGCGACGGGGCTGGGCAGCGGCATCGGCGACTTCGTCGAGGAGTACGTCTTCCCGGGCGGGCAGCTCGCGCACGTGGGCACGGTGATCGAGGCGATGTCGCGCATGGGCCTCGAGCTCGTCGACGCCGAGGCCTTGCGCGAGCATTACGCGAAGACGCTCGGGTGCTGGCTCGACGGACTCGAGTCCAATGCGGAGGCCGCGCGCTCGCTCGTAGGCGAGGAGAAGTTCCGGGTCTGGCGCGTCTACCTCGCCGGCTCGGCGCATGCGTTCGAGCGCGGCTGGCTTTCGCTGTGGCAGCTGCTCGCGGGCAAGCCGCTGCCCGACGGCGGTCTGCCCCATCCCTGGACGCGCGAATACATCTACGCGCGCGACGACGCCTAGGGGCACCCCCAACGGGGTTGTGTCGCCGCGGTCCGCCCCCATTTGTCGCCGGATGACGCCCATGCCTATCCTTCCCCCCGACGCCGCGGCCGAATCGCCGCTCAAGTTTCCGTGCGAGTTCCCCATCAAGATCATGGGGCGCACGCAGGACGGCTTCGCGCAGGCCGTGGTCGCGGTCGTCTGCCGCCATGCGCCCGATTTCGACCCGGCGACTCTCGAAATGCGCAGCTCGCGCGCAGGCAACTACCTGTCCGTGACGGCGACGATCCACGCGACCTCGCGGGCGCAGCTCGACGATCTGTACCGGGACCTGACATCGCATCCGATGGTGACGATGGTGCTGTGATGGATGCGGCGGCCGTACGCGCGGACATTGCGATCCGTGCGCTCGGCCGCACCGACTGCGCGACGACATGGCGCGCGATGCAGGCATTCACCGCCGCGCGCGACCCCTCGACGATCGACGAGATCTGGCTCACCGAGCATCCGTCCGTCTACACCCTCGGACTCGCCGGCCGGCGCGAGCACCTCCTGCGCGACAACGGGATTCCGGTGCTCGCGATCGATCGCGGCGGCCAGGTGACCTACCACGGGCCCGGCCAGCTCGTCCTCTACCTGATGATCGACCTTCGGCGCCGCGGCCTCGGCATCCGCACGATGGTGCGGGCGATCGAGGCCGGGGTAGTAGAATGGCTTGCCTCCGTGCGCGTCCGAGCCTACGGCAAGCCGTCGGCGCCGGGCGTCTACGTGAGACTCTCACACGGTGAGGCGAAAATCGCCGCGCTCGGCTTGCGGGTCAAGCACGGCTGCACCTACCACGGCGTCGCGCTGAACGTCGCAATGGACCTGGCCCCCTTCCACGACATCGACCCCTGCGGATACAAGGGCCTTGCGGTCACGCAACTCGCCGACCTCGGCGTTGCGCGCACGGTCGACGCGGCCGGCGCGGAGCTCGCGCCGATCCTGGCGGCGCACCTGGCGGAGGCCGCGTGAGCGTTGAATCGCTGCCCCCCAACGCCCAGGGCGTCAAGCAGACGGGGGCCGCGAAGACTGCGCGCATCCCGATCAAGGTGCAGGCCGCGCCGCTGCTGCCGAAGCCGCCGTGGATCCGCGTACGGGCGCCGTCGTCGCCGCGCTTCTTCGAGATCAAGCGGATCCTGCGGGAGAACCAGCTCCACACCGTGTGCGAGGAAGCCTCGTGCCCGAACATCGGCGAGTGCTTCGGCAAGGGCACGGCGACGTTCATGATCATGGGCGACCTCTGCACACGGCGCTGCCCGTTCTGCGACGTCGGCCACGGCCGGCCGCTCCCGCTCGACGCCAACGAGCCCGCCAACCTCGCGAAAACGATCGCCGCGCTGAACCTGCGCTACGTCGTCATCACGAGCGTCGACCGCGACGACCTGCGCGACGGTGGCGCCCAGCACTTCGTCGACTGCATTCAGGCGGTACGCGAACGCTCGCCGCACGACACGGATCGAAGTGCTGGTGCCCGATTTCCGCGGTCGCCTCGAGCGCGCGCTCGACGATCCTTGGCCGCGCGCCGCCGGACGTGATGAACCACAACCTCGAGACGGTGCCGCGCCTGTACAAGGTCGCGCGGCCCGGCTCGGACTACGCGCACTCGCTCACGCTCCTGCGGGTGTTCAAGGAGCGCTTCCCCGACGTTCCGACCAAGTCGGGACTGATGGTCGGCCTGGGCGAGACCGACGACGAGATGCTCACGGTGATGCGCGACATGCGCGCACATGCGATCGAGATGCTCACGATCGGCCAGTACCTGCAGCCGACGCGCGGGCACCTGCCGGTGCTGCGCTATCCGCCGCCGGAGACGTTCGCGATGTTCGAGCGCGAGGCGTACGCGATGGGCTTCCGCCACGCGGCAGTCGGCGCGCTCGTGCGCTCGTCGTACCACGCAGACAAGCAAGCCGAAGAAGCATTGCACGCCGCATCCGATTGAAGAGCGGCGGTGGTATTGCGCGGCGCGTCGACCACGGACGCCGCGGTTCCTCAATGCCTAAGCCCGCCTCAATCCAAAGCGCGGGCGATTTCTTCCGTCGCGGTCTCGGCCTCCCTGACCAGCCCGCGCATCTGCAGGAAGCCGTGCACCATGCCGTCCGCGCAGAGGTAGCGGGTCGCGACCCCCGCCGCGCTCAGACGCCCGGCGTAGGCTGCCGCTTCGTCGCGCAACGTGTCGTATTCGGCGGCGATGATCAGTGCCGGCGGCAACCCGGAGAGATCCTGCGCGTAGAGGGGCGAGACGCGCGGATCCTTCGGGGGCGCACTGGTTGCCGCAATAGGTGCGGTAATACCAGGCCAGGTCGTCGCGAGGCACGAGGCATTCGGTGGGGGACATCGCGATCGACGGAAACGACAGCGTGAAGTCGACCACGGGCTGCAGCAGCACCTGATGGCGGATCGCGACGCGGGGGTCGGATCGCAGGAGCCGGCAGGCGACGGCCGCGAGATTCCCGCCGGCGCTTTCGCCGCACAGAATCACCGAGCCCGGCACCCCGCCGAGCTCACCGGCGTGGGCGCCCGCCCAGACGACGGCGGTCATTGCGTCATCGAGTGCCGCGGGGAAAGGGTGTTCCGGCGCGAGGCGGTAATCGATCGAGAGCACGCCATGTCGGGTCACATGGGCCAGGTTGCGGCAGAACGCGTCGCTCTCCTCGATGCCGCCCTTCACGTACCCGCCGCCGTGGAGATACAGGATGACAGGAGCTGGCTTCGGATCCTCCGGCGCGTAGAGGCGTGCCGGAATGTGGGTATCCGCGCCGGGAATTGACACGTCCTCGACGCGGGGGATCGAGACCGGCTCACCCGTAATGGCGGGCGTCCAGAGATTGCGGAATGCCTCGCGGACCTCGGCGATCGGCAACTCCCATTGCGGCGCGCGTGCGTGCGCGAGCTTGGTGTCGATGAGCGTTTTCAATGCCGCATTGATAGCCATTACGGTGCGCTTACGGTTTGAATGGTCCGCGTTCCTAATCCGCGAGTCATCGGACGCCGACCCGGAAGTGTCGAGCGTCCGTCAAAGGGCGCCAGTTGGCAATCTTTGCGCTGCGCGCCGACCCGAAGATGAATTTCTTAATGGAGACGTTGTGGACGCCGATCTGAGAAGGCGATCACAACGTTGCCAAGGACCGGGACCTCTACCTGCTAGCTGTTGGCGCGACATTCTGAACATCGGGGCGCCCAACATCAGGACCGCACTAGGTCCAGCCTCGCGCCCTCAGGATCTCCCGAAAACGTGGATCTTCGCGCAGGTCAGCGTAATCTGGCCAGTACTTGGCGGCAATCAAAGTCGGATCGCCGATTGCGTGGGCCTCTTCTTCAAGTCGAATGGCTTCGTCGTGCTCTCCGGCTGCCCACGCTGCCCAACCCACGACGGCGGGTGCGACATACTCCCGTTTCGCTCTCCATCGAAGCTCCATGTAAAGCGCCTCGGCATCGGCCTGCCTTCCCAGCCGTGCGTAGGTTCGAGCGAGTGCACCCATCACCCACGCGGCTCGGCCCGACATTCCGAGCATCGACTCGGCTACTTTTGCAGATTCCTCCGTAGCGTCCGAGCAGGTTGAGTGCAGCCATCTGCGCAAAACGTCCCAGGAAGTGGTCAGGGTCGATCCGCAAGGTTTCCAGCGGCCGCTTCCAGACATCTGTCTACGTCAACAGGCACGTAAGTCAAGGCCAGCATGGCTCTGGCCCATGCCGAGAGCGGGTCGATGCGGACGGCCTGCTCGGCCTGTGCCGCTCCTTCTTCGAAGCGCCCCGCGGCGCACTGGAGATAGAAGATACCCATACCACCCTCTCGCCAGTGCATTGTTCGGTTTCAGCTCCAGGGAACGCAGGAACTCATGCTCGCTGCGGGAGCGATCCCAATCGTGCAAGAGATGGGACACCGCCAAGGAGGTATGGGCCTCCGCGAGCAAGGGATCGAGTTCGATAGCGCGCTGCGCGGCCTCCCTGGGCCTGCGGTAAGCAAGTTTCCGGACTGCGCCACACCGTAAAAGCCGACCATATTGCAAGCGTCCGCGAGCCCGGACCACGCCAGTGCGTACTTCGGGTCCAATGCAACCGCCCGCTTGAAGCATTCCACGGAGGCCAGAAGCCGTTGGCCTCTTTGAAAAAAGAGCCCGCGGCCTCGTATGAACGACTTGAAGGCCTCGACGTTTTCCGTCCCGCCTCTGACAAGCGGTTGCGACTCCGAGTCGAGAGTGACTTCCAGGTTCTGTGCGATGGAATGCGCGATCTCTTCCTGAATGGCAAACAGATCCTTCAACTCGCGGTCATACTGCCCGGACCAAAGATGGTAGCCATCAGCTACGTTGACGAGCTGAGCAGAGACGCGAAGCCGGTCACCGGACCGGCGGACGCTGCCTTCCAAGAGGGTTCGCACGTTGAGCTGCTGTCCAACCGTTCGCAAATCCACCGACTTTCCCTTGAAGGAGAACGAGGAGGTTCGGGCGGCCACGCGCAAGTCTCGGATCTGCGTAAGGCTGAAAATGATTTCCTCGCAGATGCCATCGGCGAACAGCTCGTTTTCGGGATCGTTGGTGAGATTTAGGAATGGCAGCACCGCAATGGAAGCTTCGGGAACGGCGTTCGTCGTCGGTTGCAAGAACCGATAGCCGCGTTTGGGCACCGTCTCGATGAAGCGCGGCGTGTCGGCAGAGTCTCCGAGCGCCTCGCGCAGCTTGTTGATCGCCTTGTTCAGACCGTGGTCGAAATCGACGAAAGTGTCGGACGGCCACAGTCGGCTGCGCAGCTCCTCACGCGTGACCAGCTGCCCGCGGATGCGCGAGCAGCATCTCGAGAATCCGCAGCGGCTGTTCCTGAAGCTTGATCTTGCGCCGCTGCTTGCGCAGTTCTCCCGCGCGCACGTCCAGCTCGAACGTGCTGAAGCGGATGATCTGGGAACCGGACGTGAAATCGCTAAATCAAGGCGCAGGTCGTTGAATCGAGCGTCAACTTTGAGTAACGCCAGCCACTCAGCATGCTCCCGGTAGGCTGATTCCAGCCAACGAAGAGCTTCCTCGTTCTCCCCCAGCGCGGCGTAAATTCGGGCCACAAAGTATGCGGTCACATGCGGCTTGCTCAGGAGCTCCTGCAAGGTATTCTCGGCCTCTTCGCGGCGCCCGGCCGCAGCATAGGCCTCCCCGAGGCTCGCCATCGCGACCGAAGTACGCTCGGAAAGTTGAACTGCCTTGCGCAATGCGGCAATCGCGGGTTCATGCATCGAGTTCGCCACACAGGAAACTCCGAGCCAGACGAGTGCTTGGACGGAATCGGGGTCCAATTCGAGCGCCTTTTCGCACCGCTCAATAGCTTGATCGTATCGCCCGCCGGACCAATAGACGAATGCCATGCCAAAATAGACGTTGCTCCAGTCAGGATCCAGCCGAAGCGCACGCTTGAGTTCGGCGTAGGCCTCTTCGTACCTTCCCATCATGCCGAGACTCATGCCAAACCACAGATGCGCCGTCGAGGAGCGCGGGTTCTGTTCAATAGATCGCTCAAATCCCTTCTCCGCGGCCATGAAGTCGAAGTCGTAATGGGCTTTGGCCCAGGCGAGCGAGGCATGAGCCTCCGCCAGGCTATCATCCAGTTCAAGAGCGTGCTGCGCTAACTCCTTGGCCTTTCTGCAGCCCTCCTCTGGCCGGACCAGACCCCACAAACCCATTATTGACAGGACATCGGCGAGGCCGGCGTACGCCGCGGGATAAGCGGCGTCCGTTGTAATGGCTTGTTGGAAGTGCTGGCCAGAATGTTTTCCTGAATCCTTCTCTGCTGCGTCTGCTCCAGTGGTAACGGCCTTTCAGATAAGCTTCGTATGCGTCAGGGTCGACGGTGCGCGGTTCGGCAAAACGTGCCTGATCCACTGGAGTTAGTTTGACGCGAATCTCTCGCGCGACCGCTTGGGCCACCTCCGATTCAAGAGCCAGCACGTCTCGGATGTCTCGGTCATAACTCTCGGCCCACAGGTGCGTGTCCGTCGGTGCGTGGACAAGCTGCGCCGAGATCCCGTAGCCGATCTCTCGCCCGCTGCACTGTCCCTTCGACGACGACTTCGACATTCAATTCGCGCGCAATCTGCGGCAAGGACTTGTCTGTCTTCTTGTATCGCATCGCCGAGGTGCGCGAAATTACGCGCAGCGCGCCGATCTTGGCAAGGTTCGTAATCAATGACTCGGTCATTCCATCGGCGAAATACTCCTGCTCGAGGTCGCGTGAGAGATTCTCCAGCGGCAGAACCGCCAGCGATTCGATGCGTCCCGGGATCGGCTTCAATTCGCTCAGGAACCGATAGCCACGGCGCGGAATGGTTTCGACGAACCGCGGGCTGTCCGCGGAATCGCCCAGCGCTTCGCGCAGCTTGTTGATCGCCTTGTTCAGGCCGTGCATCGAAATCCACGAAGGTGTCGGCGGGCCATAGTCGGCTGCGCAGCTCCTCGCGGGTGACGAGCTGCCCGGGATGGGCAAGGAGCATCTCCAGAATCCGCAGGGGCTGGTCCTGCAGCCTGATCTTGGCGCCTTGGTTGCGCAGTTCTCCAGCGCGCACGTCCAGCTTCGAACGTGCTGAAGCGGATGAGCTGAGGACCGGACGATTCGTTTTGCATTCGGGTTGTGCGAACCCTCCTTGGTGCTGTTGAAGCCTACTACTGCGTCGAGTTCAGACCTTACGTTCCGCGCGCTTCCGCGCGGACGTCCCCACACAACCTGCTGATTTTATTGACCGAGTTCAGGGACAAAGAAATGACCCACGGAGAACCCGCGAACGACCTGAGGAGCGGGCGATTCGCTTTGCATGTGGGTCGTGTCTGAGAACAACCCGTTGCTGGGCAGGTGCCCCCCTATCAACTTGCCGGGAACCTCATCCGATAAAGCTGGTTCGCGACATCGGCCCACTGTGGGCTTCCGTCACGACGGGTGATTAGCGATCCGGCGCACCAAAGCCGCGAAGCGTGGATCGGACTGCAAGCTGTCCAAGCGAGGGTCTCGTTTCAGCACGACCATCAATGCCGCACGCTGCTCGTACGCGGTTTCCAGCCAGCGAAACGCTTCGTCCTTGCTGTCCAGCGCCGCGTAAATGCGGCCGATCATGTAGGGCGTCACGTATTGCTGCAGCGATAGGCCGAGCAGCTCGGCCAGGATTGCCTCGGCGTCATCGCGATGCCCGGCGACGGCGTGGGCCTCCGCAAGCAGCGCAAGGTACATTGGCGTTCGGCCCGAGGACTCGACGGCAGCCTCGAGCTGCGCGATGGCGGCGTCGAAGTTCGCCGTTTCGAGGTACGCCGCGCCGAGTCCATAGTTGGCATTGAGGCACACCAGGGTGGAGCTCCGAAAGTCTTTTTAGCCTGCGCAATCTGCTGATCGAATCGGCGTGCAACCCAGCAATCCCAGCACAGGAGAGCGCCGGTAATCACAAACAGCGGATCCAGGCTGACGGAATACTCTGCCTCTGCAATCGATTCGTCGAAGCGACCGACAAATCCGAGCGTCATTGCAAGCCGGCTGTGCGCAACCGTAGAGCGTGGGTCGAGGTCGATGGCGTGTCGAAATTCCCTTTCGGCTGTCACAAAGTCGTAGTCGAAGTATCTGCACCGCCCAAGCTAACGATGCATGCGCCTCGGCGAGGTTCGGATCGATCTCGAGTGCTCTTCAGAGCGAGCGCCTTTGCTCGCCCGCAACCTTCCGCCGGGCTACAAAACCGAACCAACCTAGCCATCCAACGCAATCGCTCAGTCCAGCGTGCGCCGCTGCAAATTTGGGATCGCGAGCAATTGCGTCGTTCGAACGACTGAAGCGACTTCTGCATCGCGCCGGGCGTGCGTTGGTGCCACAAATAACGCCCACGCAGATAGGCCTCGTACGCATCGGGATCGACCGCCGGTGCGTGCGCTAGCTGCGTCTGCTCGCGCGGTGTCACCTTGACCTGGATTTGCGTCGCGATCGCACTGGCCACCTCCGCTTGCAGCGCCAGGATGTCACGCATGTCCCGATCGTAACTTTCCGCCCACAGGTGCGTGTCGGTCGGCGCGTGCAACGAGCTGCGCCGAGATGCGCACCCGCCCCTCGGACCGGAGAACCGCCCCTTCTACGACCCCGTCAACTCGCAGCTCTTCCGCAATTTGCGGCAGCGTCTTTTGCAGCTCGCTTGTAATGCGCGGCCGTTGTTCGAGACAACACGCGCAGGGCGCTGATCTTCGCCAGAGTCGTTGTCAGCGCTTCCGTGAGACCGTCGGCGAAGTAACCCTGCTCGGGATCCTGCGAAAGATTCTCCAGCGGGAGAATCAGCAACGAACGAATCGTGATCGGCCCGGTCCCGGCATCCAATGTGCTCGTGAACCGATAGCCGCGCTTCGGAATGGTCTCGACGAAGCGCGGACTCTCCGCGGAATCGCCCAGTGCTTCGCGCAGCTTGTTGATCGCCTTGTTCAGGCCGTGATCGAAATCCACAAAGGTGTGGGACGGCCACAGTCGTGCTGCGCAGCTCCTCGCGGGTGACGAGCTGCCCGGGATGGGCGAGGAGCATCTCCAGGATCCGCAGCGGCTGCTCCTGCAGCTTGATCTTGACGCCTTGCTTGCGCAGTTCTCCAGCGCGCACGTCCAGCTCGAACGTGCCGAAGCGAATGATCTGGGAACCGGACGATTCGTTTTGCATCCGGCTGCGCCGACCCCCCCGTGGAGTTGTTGAAGCCTACCACTACGGCGGCTTCAGACCCAAGTTCCCGGTTCCTCTCTCGGGGACGTACCCGCACAACCCTCTGATTTCACGTGTGGATCCGGGGGACAAAGAAACCATCCACAAAGGACGGACAGGGCATTGAAGATCGACCTCTTGCGCGAAATGCTTCGGTCGCGCGAGTGGGACCAGAGAATTTGGCTCCCACTCGGCGCGGAAGAAACTCTAAAAGGAGGAACTCATGAAGAGCATTTTCCAGTCGAGAACGATCGGACTCGTCATCAGCGCGCTGGTCACTCTCTGTACGGCTCCGGCCGCGCAGGCGGGCGAGCAATGCAGCCCTCGCAGCGTGGCCGGAGATTGGGGATACACGATTACCGGAACGCGGCTCCCCCTTGGACCGGCCGCCAGCGTCGGCACGTTTCATCTCGATCGCAGTGGAAACGTCGCCGGTACGCAGACCCTGAGCATCAACGGCATCATCGTCCAGGACGAGGTTCTCACGGGAACCGTTGCGGTGAGCCCCGATTGCACGGGTTCAATGATCATCACCGTGTCCAACACGCCGTTTCCGCGCATAGCGCACCTCGATCTCGTGTGGCTCAACAGCTCGAGTGAGCTCCGCGCAATCTTCACGGACGCCGGGTTGATCCTCACGGGGGATGGGAAGAGGATCAATCACGGCGATGACTGAAGTATCAACCAGCCAGCCAGCCGCGCTGACGGCGGGCTGCGGATTCCGGCCGTCTCAGTCTGCAATCGCGATTGACGGCCCCGCCTGCCTGCCGCCCAGCGCCGATCAGAGTGTTCGACGCAAACGCTGTGGGGACCGAAGGGGGAAACTATGAGCATTTTGGCCCGATGCAAATCGCTTGGCCGAGTTCGGACACACTTTGTTGCCTTTGCTCTTGGTCTCCTCATTTCGGCGCTGAGCGCTGATGCCTTTGCCGGCGTGTGCTACCTCTCTTCGGGCGGCCCTTACTATGTAGGCATCCCTGTTCACGTTCTTTTCGGAAGGTGCGATGACAACCCGGGGGTCGAGCCTTACACCATCTCCTGGGGCGACGGAACAACGACTACCGGTAGCCTCCTCGGTCACAAGTTCTATCACAGCCACTGCTATTTGCACCTTGTATCTAGCTCGCGCGCCTATCCGGCTGAACAACGAGGGATCAGCATTGCCGTGGAAATTGACGACGCAAGTAGCTGTACTTCGCCGCCCTTCGACGTTTTAGCCGGACCGCCTCCGCCGCCGTCGCTGCCACCACCATCCTCGCCGCCGGCGACACTGCTTCCGCCACCGACATTCAACGTCCAGGGCCTATGGTGGAACGCTCCGGCCGGCTCCGAGTCGGGCTGGGGCATCAGCCTCGCACACCAGGGCGATACGGTATTCGCGTTCTGGTTCACCTATGACGTCGCGGGCCGAAGCTGGTGGCTCGTCATGACCACGCAGAGGTCGGACGCCAACACCTACACCGGCACGCTCTATCAGACGCAGGGACCATCCTTCGCCGCTGTTCCGTTCAATCCGGCGATGGTGACGAGCTCTGCCGTCGGCACCGGCACGCTCGCGTTTGCGGATGCGAACAACGGGACCTTCACCTACACCGTCGATGGCGTCAACCAGACCAAAGCCATCACGCGGCAGGTCTTCGGCACACCTCCGACGTGCATCCCGAGCGCGCTGTCCAATCTGGCCCTGGCGACCAATTTCCAGGATCTGTGGTGGGCTGCGCCCGCAAGATCCGAGTCGGGATGGTCGATCAGCCTGAGCCACCAGGGGGACAATATCTTCGCCACGTGGGCCACGTACGATGTCGACGGTTTGCCGCTCTGGCTTTCGGTGTTGGCGCAACGGCAGGACACGACCAGCGTCTATAGCGGGAGTCTCAATCGGACCTCGGGCCCACGCTTTGATGCGTTCGACGCAACCAGCGTGGAGGCGGATCCCGTGGGTATCGCGACGTTCACGTTTGTGGACGGCAACCTAGGGACGTTTGCTTACACGACTACTGGCAGCGGAGGTCTTCCCGCGGTGACGCAAACGAAGTGGATCTCGCGCTTCCTGTTCGGAGACACCGGGGGCACCGTCTGCCAATAGTTGGGCTTCTGCGGGGTCATGACGGACCGGCTCAAGATGGGACTCCAGCTCAAGGATCGCCGGGTCGAGGTGGCCCGGCGTCCTTGGGCCACAGGATCCACATCCGGCCCTGC
>CAVZAE010000015.1:0-136734 GCA_963773195.1 uncultured beta proteobacterium | reverse complement strand
TGAAGCGCGATCTCGCCGGGTGGCTCAAGACCTAGCGCAGGCGTCTTTCTGGCGGGCCGGAATGCGCTGCGCGTGCCCGCTGTTCACAGGGAAAGAGGGCTGCCGCCCGCATCCTTCCTTCGCGTCCATGAAGCCCTGCCTGGCCGTTCTCCGCTGCCTTGCGCTCGTGGCGCTCGGGGCCGTCGCCTTGCCGGCCAGGGCCGCGGAGTATGGACTCTATCTGGGCCATGCCTCGGTGCAGTTCGCCGTGAGTCATCTCGACATCTCGTATGTCCGCGGCCGGTTCGACAAGATCACCGTCACGATCGACTTCGAACCCGCTGCCAAGACCGGCAAGGTCGTGGTCATCGTCGATCCCGACTCGATCGATACGGGCAACCGCCAGATTGACAACGTGTTGCGTACCGACCAGTTCTTCGACACCGCGGCGTTCACCGAGATCCGCTTCGCGAGCGAGCGCTTCGTTTTCGAGGGCGACAAGCTGGTCGCGGTCGAGGGCCGTCTGTGGCTGCATGGCGTCGACCGCCCGCTGCGGCTCGACGCGGAGCGCTTCGTCTGCAAGGACGTCGCGCTCGGCCTTGCGCACCGGCAGGTCTGCGGCGGCGCGTTCCGCGCGTCGCTCAAGCGGACCGACTTCGGAATGACGCGTTTCATTCCCGACGTCGGCGACGAAGTTCGCCTCGACATCGGCGTCGAAGCGTCGCCGCGCTAAGGTTCCACCCGTCGGCGGGCGCGTTGCCGCGCCTGCCCGCATACGCTAAAGTTCCGTGCCGGTCGTCGATGCGGAGCAGGCGCTCGCCGCTCCGCCTTCGCAGCCGCTCGCGCATGAACGACTCGTCCCCCGTCACCCCCAACGCGCAGGTCGTCGCCGGCTGGGGCAGCGACGCGATCGCCGAACTGCTGCGCGCGCTCGACATCCCCTATATCGCATTGACGCCCGGGGCGAGCTTCCGCGGGCTGCACGACAGTCTCGTCAACTATCTCGGCAATCGGCAGCCGGAGCTGCTCCTGTGCGTGCACGAGGAGAGCGCGGTCGCCCTCGCGCACGGCTACGCCCGCGTCGCAGGGCGGCCGCTCGCCGTCGCGCTCCACGCGAACGTCGGGCTCATGCACGCGACGATGGCGATCTTCAACGCGTGGTGCGATCGCATTCCGGTGCTGCTCCTGGGGGCGGTCGGGCCGGTCGACGCGATGAAACGCCGGCCCTGGGTCGACTGGATCCACACCTCGCGCGATCTCGGCGCGCTCGTTCGCGGTTACACGAAGTGGGACGACCAGCCCGGCTCGGTCGCCGCGGCGCTGGAAGCGATCGTGCGCGCGTGGCGCATCGCGACGACGCCGCCGCAGGGCCCGGTGTTCGTCTGCCTCGACGCTGCGCTCCAGGAGGAGGCACTGGCTGCGCCGGTGACGCCTCCTGCGCTCGACCGCTCGTCCGTCGCGACGACAGGCGTCGCGCCGGCGGCCGCGGTGAAGGAGGCTGCGCGCATTCTTTCGTCCGCGCAGCGTCCGCTCATTCTGATCGGCCGTGTGTCGACCGACGCTGCGGACTTCGCGCGGCGCGTCGCGCTCGCGGAGCGCCTCGGCGCGGCAGTGCTGACCGACATCAAGACGGGCGCGTCATTTCCGACCCGTCATGGGCTCCATCCTCATCCGCCGTCGCTCTACGTCACCGGGCCGGCGGCCGAGCTCGTGCGCGACGCCGACGCGATCCTGAGCCTCGACTGGATCGATCTCGGCGGCACGTTGCGGCAGGCCTGCGGCGGAGAAAATCCGCGCGCGCAAGTGATCCAGTGCTCGCTCGATTCCTACATCCATAATGGCTGGAACGCGGACTATCAGGCGCTTCCTCCCACCGAGCTGTCGATTCTCGCGGCACCGGATTCGTTCGTCGCCTCTCTGGTCGAAGCGCTTGGGCCCGCGACGGCGAAACCGAGCCCGTGGTTCGCGCAGCCGAGCGCGGTCGCTGCGCCCTCGAGCACAGCGGCGCCCACATCGACGAGCGGTGAGCCGCGCCTCCCGCTCGAGGTGCTGGCACGCGGCGTCACGCGCGCGCTTGCGCCGCATCGACCGTCGTATCTGCGCCTGCCGCTGGGCTGGCCGGGCGAGTTCTGCGCCTTCGCGGATCCCCAGGACTACATTGGATTCGATGGGGGCGGCGGCATCGGCTCGGGCCCGGGCATGGCCGTGGGCGCGGCGCTCGCGCTGCGCGATGCGGGCAGCGATCGCCTGCCGGTGGCCGTGCTGGGCGACGGCGACTACCTGATGGGACTGACCGCACTGTGGACCGGCGTCCACTATCGCGTGCCCGTGCTCATCGTCGTCGCCAACAACGAATCGTTCTTCAACGACGAATTGCATCAGGAGCGGATGGCGCGGCTGCGCGGCCGGCCCGTCGAGAATCGCTGGATCGGTCTCCGGATGAGCGAGCCTTCGATCGATCTCGCCGCGCTCGCGCGAGGCCAGGGCGCGCGCGGCCATGGTCCGGTGCGGACGGCGGCCGATCTCGATCTTGCGCTCGCGGAAGCCGTGGCGGCGGTGCGCGAAGGCGCGGTCGCGGTGGTCGACGCGCGCGTCGCACCCGAATACTCGCGCGCGGTGTCGTCCTCGCTCATGCGCGCGATGACGAAGCCCTGACGATGAGCGCCATTCTCGAGACCGCTGCGCTTGCCCGCGATCCGCGACTGCCGCGGCAGCGCGGTCTCTATTTCGGCGGCGCATGGCACGCCGCGACCGGTGGCGGCGTGCTCGACGTGATCGCACCCGGTACCGGCGAATCGCTCGGCATCGCGGTCGACGCGTCGGCTGAAGACGTCGCCCGTGCGATCGCCGCGGCGCGCGCGGCCTTTCCGTCCTGGCGCGACACGCCGGCGCAGGAACGTGCGAGTGCGATCCGCCGTGCGTCGGCGATCCTGCGCGAACACGCGGACGAGCTCGCCTGGCTGGAAGCGATCGACACGGGCAATCCGTTCACCGCGATGCGCTTCGACGTCGACATCAGTGCAGCGTACATGGACTATTTCGCCGGTCTCGTCACGGAGATCAAGGGCGCGACCATTCCCATCGGCGCGGGCACGCTCAACTACACATTGCGGGAGCCGCTCGGCGTCGTCGGCCGCATCGGCGCATTCAATCACCCGCTGCTCTTCACTGCGGGCAAGTGTGGCGCGCCGCTCGCCGCGGGCAATACGCTGATCGTGAAGCCCGCCCCCGACACGCCGCTTTCGTCGTTGCGTATCGCCGAGCTCTGGGACGGGGTTTTCCCGCCGGGCGTGTTCAATGTCGTGACCGGCGGACGCGACGCCGGTGGAACACTGGTCGCGCATCCCGGCGTCGCCAAGATCGGTTTCATCGGCAGCGTCGCCGCCGGCCGCACGGTGGCCGCCGTCGCCGCGGCGACCTTGAAGGCGGTGACGCTCGAGCTCGGCGGCAAGAACGCGCTCGTCGCCTGCGCGGACACCGACGCCCGCCGAGATCGCCGAGGGCGTCGTGCGGGGGATGAACTTCCGCTATGTGACGGGGCAGTCGTGCAACTCGACGAGCCGTGTCTACCTGCATGCGGATATCCACGATGCGGCGCTGGCCGAGATCGTGCGGCGCGTGGCGGCGCTCAAGGTCGGGCTGCCCACCGAGCGCGACAGCGAGGTCGGTTGCCTCACGAGCCAGGCGCAGTTCGACAAGACGATGAGCTACATCAAGCTCGGGCTCGAGGGCGGCGCGCGGCTCGTCCAGGGCGGGAAACGACCGGCCGATGCGAAGCTCGCACGCGGGTTCTTCGTCGAACCGACCGTGTTCGCCGATGTCACCGACGACATGCGGATCGCGCGCGAGGAGATCTTCGGGCCGGTCGTCTCGATCCTGCGCTGGAGCGACGAGGAAGACCTTCTCGCGCGCGTCAACGCGCTCGAGTACGGTCTCACGGCGTCGATCTGGACGCACGACCTCGACCGCGCGCACCGGCTCGCCTCCCGCGTCGAGGCGGGCTACGTCTGGATCAACGGCGCCTCGACACATCATGTCGGCGTGCCGTTCGGCGGCGTCAAGCAATCGGGGCTGGGGCGCGAGGAGTCGATCGAGGAGCTTCTCGCCTGCACGCAGATAAAAAACGTCAACGTCACATTGCGATCGTCGCATCGCTAGGAGGAGAGCACCATGCAGTGCCTGTGTTCGCTTGGCCTCGGCATGCTGTTCGCGGGATTCGCGGTCGGCGCCGCGGCCGAGGAGATCGCCGTCGGCAACTACGGCGTGTCGGCCAACGGGATGCCGTTCGGTGTCGCGCTCGTCAAGGGCTACTTCAAGGAGGAGGGGCTCGACATCACCGGCCTCATCTCCTCGGCCGGCGGCGGGACGTCACTGCGCAACATGCTGGCCGGCGGCGGCGTGCCGTACGGCGAAGTGAACCCGGGCGTCGTCGTCTCCGCGATCCTGGCCGGCGCCGATCTCAAGATCATCAGTGACAACGTGCTGACGGTCGCCGAGTTCGTCTGGGCGGTGAAGCCGGGCTCGCCGATCAAATCAGTGAAGGACTTCAAGGGGAAGAAGATCGGCTACACGAACCCGCGTTCGACCAGCCAGGCGCTCGACCGCATGCTGCTGCAGTCGGCGGGCTACACCGAGGCCGACGCCGAGCTCGTGAAGACCGGCGGCTTCGGCGAAGGGATCGCCGCGCTCGAGTCCGGCCAGATCGACGTCGCGCCGATCACCGAACCGCTGTGGTCGAAGGTCAAGGACAAGTACCGCGCCGTCGTCGTCGCGAGCGACGTGCTGCCGCCGCTCGACAACGTCGTGGGGGTGACGACGGTCGAGATGGCCGAGAAGAAGGGCGACTTCCTCCGCGCGGTGATTCGCGCACGGCGCAAGGCGGTCAAGTTCATGAAGGAACACCCGGAAGAGGCGGCCGAGATCGTCGCCAAGCAATACAACCTCGAACCCGCCGTCGCGCTGTCCGCGGTCAAGAACCTGACGACCAGCACGACGAAGGGCGTGCCGTATTGGGGCGAGGGTGAGATCCACATGGACGGCCTGAAGCGGATGATCGAAGCGCAGCGCTCGGTCGGCGCGATCACGGGCGAGGTCGACTACAGCAAGATCATCGACACGCGGTTCCTGCCCGACGACCTGAAGGCCATCCGTCAATAAGGCCGTGCAGGGAGGGGCCGTGACGGGCGGGCAGGTCAGGCTCGCGGGCGTCGGCAAGGTCTTCATGGCGGGGCAGCCGCCGGCACCGTTGCGGGCGCTCGGTCCGCTCGACCTCGAGCTTCGGCCCGGCGAGTTCTTCGCCGTCGTCGGCCCGTCGGGCTGCGGCAAGTCGACGCTGCTCGAGCTGATCGCCGGACTGTCGGTCGCGACCGAGGGTGCGATCGAATTCGAAGGTGCCGCGATCGGCGGCGAGCCGCCCGACGGCATCGGCGTCGTGTTCCAGGACGATGCGTCGCTGCCCTGGCTCGACGTCGCCTCGAACGTCGCGTTCGGCCTCCGCCGCACGTCGCTTTCCCGCGACGAGCGCGAGAGGCGCGTCCGCAACGTATTGAGGATGGTCGGCCTCGCGGACTTCGCGTCGGCGTATCCCGCGCAGCTCTCGGGGGGTATGCGGCAGCGCGTGTGCATCGCGCGTACGCTCGTGATGCAGCCGCGGCTGATCCTGCTCGACGAGCCTTTCGGCGCGCTCGACCAGCAGACGCGGCTCCTGATGGGTGACGAGCTCCTGCGCCTCTGGCGCGAGACCGGCGCGACGGTCTTCCTGATCACGCACGCGCTCGACGAGGCGACGATGCTGGCCGACCGGATCGGCGTGATGTCGGCGCGCCCGGGCCGCCTCGTCGACGTGGTCGAGACGCGCTGGCCGCGCGAGCGAGACAGCAGGATCGTCGAGCGGGCCGAGTTCGGCGCGATCACGGCGCGCCTCTGGAAGACGCTGCGCGAGGAATCGTTGAAGACGCTCGGCCAGGCGGGCGCCGGCGCCGTATGAGGAAAGTCGTCGTCTACCGGGTCGTGGTCGTGGCCGGGATCGTGGCGGTGCTCGAAGTCCTCTGCCTCACGGGCGTCATCGACAAGATCACGATGCAGGCGCCGCACCTGATCGTGCGCGACCTGTGGCGGATGCTCGCCTCGGGCCGCATGAATGCCGCGATCGCGAAAACCCTCAACAACACGCTGGCGGCGCTGCTGCTGGCGCTCGGCGTCGGGATCGTCGCGGGGGCGCTCATCCATCGCTTCCGCGGCCTTCGCGACACGCTCGATCCGCTGTTCGCGACCTACTACGCGGTGCCCGTGTTCGCGTTCTATCCGTTCTTCATCGTCGTGTTCGGGCTTGGGGACACGCCGCAAATCCTGATCGGCTTCATGCTCGGCGTCGTCGCGGTGATCGTCAACACGCTGAACGGTCTCGACCGCGTCCCGCCCGTGCTCCTCAAGACCGCGCGGATCATGCGTCTCTCGCCCACCGATGCAGCGCTGCGCGTGACGCTGCCGGCGGCCGCACCGCACATCGTGACGGGCGTCAAGCTGGCCGTCGCCTACGCGTTCATCGGCGTCATCGGCTCGGAGTTCATCCTCTCGCGCGGCGGCATCGGCTACGAGATCAGCTTCGCGTACACGAATTTCGAGAACGCGACCATGTACCCGCTGATCCTGCTGATCCTGATCGCGTCGATCGCCATCAATGCGCTGCTATCACGGTGGGAGGCGCGCCTGCTCGCGCGCCGGGGGTTGCGATGAACTGGCGCGGTGCGCGCAACATGCTGGTCATGGTCGCGCTCCTGGTCGCGCTGTGGCAGGGGCTGTACCTGTGGTTCGGTGACGTGGCCCTGGCCTCGCCGGTCGCGACGCTGCGCTACACGGTCAAGCTTATCGGCAGCGAATCGTTTGCCGGCCACTTGCTGGATACGCTTCGCGCGTTCGGCATCGCGTTCGCGGTGTCGGTCGTCATGGGACTCGCTGATCGGCTTCTGGCTCGGGTTCGACCGGCTGTCCGGCGACGCGCTCGAGCCGATGGTCGTCGCCGTCTACGCGATTCCCAAGCTCACGCTCTATCCGATCCTGCTCCTCGCGTTCGGGCTCGGCCTCGCGGCCAAAGTGGCGTTCGGTGTGATCCACGGCGTGATCCCGATCATCCTGTTCACGCTTGCGGCGGTGCGCAACACCAAGCCGATCCTGATCAAGACCGGGCGCGTGATGAAACTCTCGCGCTTGCAGATGGTGCGCTGGATCCTGTTCCCGGCCGCGATTCCCGAGATCTTCACGGGGCTCCGCGTGGGCTTCGCGCTGACGCTGATCGGCTCGCTCCTGGCCGAGATGTTCGCCTCGCAACGAGGCTTGGGCTTCCTGCTGATGAATGGCATCGGCCTCCACAATGTCGAGCAGATCATGGCGGTGACGCTCATCATTGTCGTGTTCGCCGGCGTGGTGAGCTGGATCCTGCTCTACGTCGACCACCGGCTGCACCGGCGAGCGTAGGGCCGCTATTGCGCGGGTCCGAGCGGCGCGACAGTCGCCCCCGTGGCGCGGTTGCGCGCGATCGCCGCCGCGACGAAGCCCGACGCCTTCATCTCCTCGACGAAGTCGGACAGGTAACGCGCGCCGGCGTCGCGTCCGCGCGGCGTCCCCATCGCCTGGTTGATGGCCATGAAGCGGCCGGGGAGCATCCGCAAGCCGGGGATCGATTTCACGTCAGCTTCGAGCATCGGCCGGACGCCCGCGGCAACCTCGAGCTTCTGCGCGACGAACATCGGCACCACCTCCTTCGCGGTCGTCGTGCGGACCAGCGTCGCATGCTGCACGTTCCGCGACAGGTAGAGGTCGTAGGCGCTGCCGGTGCTCACGGCGACCCGGATGCCCTCGCGGTCGACTTCGTCGTTGGCGCGGATCGTCGAGGCCTCGCGGACGAGGTAGGCGCCCTCGATCACGACATAAGGGTGGGTGAAGGCGACCTTTTCCGCGCGCTTGGGATCGATCGCGAGGAAGCAGATGTCCCACGCGCCTAGACCCTCGACGACCTTGGCGGCGGCATGGTACGGGACGAACGCGACCGCAACTGCGAGGCGACGCGCGAGCTCACGCGCGAGCTCGACGGAGATGCCGCCGGGCTCGCCGGTCGCCGCGTCCTTCGACGCGAGGATCGTGTTGTCGAAATTGATGGCGGCGCGAAGAGTTCCGGAGGGCGCGAGATCGGCGAGGGCGGCGGCGGCTGGCATCGGCGTGATCCGTTCGGCGAGCGAACGCGATCATAGCGCGAAGCCATTCGGACCGCCTTGCCGCTCACGCCGCCGCGAGTAGGAGCCCGCCCGCTCTCTGCAACAACACCCGATTGAACGGGCTCGCGGGCTTCTGCGCCGCCCGTTCCGCGGCGAGGGCGCGGGCGAGCCGTGCCTTGCGCGCGCGGAGCGCCGCCTCCATCATCGTCAAGTTGATCAGATCGCACTGGGCGAGGCTGCCGCCGCACTGGTGCGCGAGGTGGCGCACGCGCGCGATACCCTCGATGCACGCCGAATAGTCGCGCCGCACGAAGGCGGCGAACGCCTCGCAGAGCAGGGGCCCAATCAGATCGTCGGGCGCGGCCTCCAACGGCGCACGCGTCGCGCCGCTGCGCAACGTGTCGATCGCCTGCGCCACCCTCGCGTCGCGGCCGGCTGCGGCGAAGGCCATCGCCGCATGCACAGAGTAGAAGGCGCGCGCGCCCGCGAGCGACTGGGTCTGCCAGCGATCGGCGAGCGCATGCCAGCGCGACCCGATGTCGGCATCGCGGAGCCGCAGGCGCCACAGGAGTGCTGATGCGTCGGCGAGCGAGGCAAGCGCAGCGGGCGCCGGCGCAATGTGCGTGTCGTAGAGCTCGAGCGCGGCGTCGACCTCACCCGCGTCGAGATGGAACAGCGCCTGGTGCCACGCGAGGTGGACCGAATAGCCGCTGCCCTCGCCCCATGCCGGGGCGGTCCTGGCCAGAAACGCGAGGCCGTCCCGCGCGCGTCCCCTCATCTCCATCACATGCGCAAGTGCGTGGATGGCACCGGCGTGACCGGGGTCGAGCTCGAGCGCCGCACGGGCGTAGCCTTCCGCGCGCCGGTAGTGTCCGTTTTCCTCGTGCCCGAACGCATACATCGCGAGCACGCTCGCGTAGCCCGGCAGCGTCGCGTTCCAGTCGGGGAGGACCTGCGCGATGCGGTCGCGCAGCATCCGCCGCCGGCCGAACCGGAAGTCGAGCGCGTGCGCAACAACGAGCGCGAGGAGATCGTGGGGTTCGTCGATGACGATCGCGCCGTAGCGCTCGAGCGCATCGCTCGGGTCGCCCGCCAGCCACGCGTTCGCAGCCAGCGCATGGCGGCGCGCGACATCGCCCGCGGCCGGCAGCGCCACCTCGATGGCTGCCACGCTCGCCGCAAGCGCGTCGCGAGCTTCGAAATCGCCGCCGGCGACGATCCATCCCGCGTGCAGGACGTGCGCCGGGACACACGCGGGATCGCGGGCGAGCAGGTCAAGGATCCCCGCCACCGGGTCGCCGCGATGCGTATGAACCTGCGCCAGCGCGTGCTCGCAGCGCCGGCTCGCGTCGGGATCGTCAGCGATCAGTTCGGCGCCCGGAAGGGTGCCTGCAGTCAGTGTAGCCATGAGGTCTCACGTTCTGTCGTCGCGCCCGCCCGATCGGCCTGGCGCCGGAGGACATTGTCGGCGCCGCCTGCATCCGGCCGACGTTGCGCCCCTGGCGGGATTGTTTCGTTTGTTTCGCGCAGGGGCGCGCGACGCCCCCGGCCGCGATGCTAGTATCGAAAGGAAGGGCTGGCGCGCCAGTCCCCGCCGCACCCCTTCCGGAGACCGACATGGACCGTGACTTGCAGGAACGCGGGCTCGCCGTACGCAGGCGTGTGCTCGGCGCGAAATACGTCGACCAGGCGATGCAAGGCGCGGACGCGTTCAACCAGCCATTGCAGGAGCTGCTGAACGAATACTGCTGGGGCAACATCTGGACGCGGCCGGGCCTCGAGCCCAGGACCCGCTCGATGCTGAACCTCGCGATGCTGCCGGCGCTCGGCAAGCCGCACGAGCTCAAGCTGCACGTCCGGGGGGCGCTCAACAACGGCGTCACGCGCGAGGAGATTGCCGAAGTCTTCCTGCAGGTTGCCGTCTATTGCGGCGTACCCGCAGCCGTCGAGGCCTTTCGGTGTGCGCGCGAGGTGTTCGCGGAGATCTCCGCCGGCGCATAGGGGGTTTTTTGTCGAGGGCAGGGCGCGGCCGCCGAGCCGATGCGCTATCCTCGCCGTCGTTCCCATGCACCAAGACCCCCAGGCCCTCCTGCTCGACGCCGTCGCCTTTGCTGCCCACAAGCACCGCAACCAGCGCCGCAAGGATGCCGAGGCGTCGCCTTACATCAACCATCCGATCGCGCTCGCGAGCCTGCTCAAGCGCGAGGGCGTCGACGATGTCGCCGTGCTCTGCGCCGCGCTCCTCCACGACACGATCGAGGATACCAACACGACGGCGGAAGAGCTTCGCGTCGCGTTCGGCGAGGTCGTCACCTCCGTCGTGCTTGAAGTGACCGATGACAAGACGCTCGACAACGCGGAGCGCAAGCGGCTGCAGGTCATGCACGCGCACGCGCTGTCGAAGCGCGCGAAGCTCGTGAAGCTGGCCGACAAGATCTGCAACGTCTACGACATGGTCGCGGCGCCGCCGACGAAGTGGACGCTCGAGCGCAAGCGCGAATATCTCGAATGGTCGAAGGCCGTCGTCGACGGCTTGCGGGGCACGCACGCGGGCCTCGAGACGATCTTCGACGAGGTCTACGCCAAGGGAGTGCGGGCGCTCGCGACGCCCTGACTCGCGGCCGCATGCCTTCCAAACGCCTTTTCCGCGGCGCGGCGCACGAGGACGCCGATCCTGTGCGGCGCGTCCAGGGCGCAACCGAGCTGCCCCCCGACTCCGACGAGCTCGCAGCGCTGCTCGCGGATCCTGCGGCCGAGGTGCGCATCGCCGCGGCGAAACGCTGCGCAGGCGTCGCCGCGCTGGCCGCCGCGCTGAACAGGGAATCCGATCCGGAGGTTCGCGCCGCGATCGCCGCGGGGCTTGGGCTCGCGGTGGCCGTGGCCTCCGACGACGCGCAAGCGAGCGGTTTCCTCGAATCCGATGCCTGTACCGACGCGATCCGCGCGGACGTCGCGCGCCGCACGTCGATTGCGGATCGCCGTCGCGGCGCCGTCGCCGCCATTCGCGACGAGACCGTGCTGCTCGAACTCGCGCTCACGGGCGAGCATGCGGAAACGCGCAAGGCCGCCGCCGAACGCGTGCATACGGCCGAGGGCCTGCGCAAGCTGGCCGATGCCGCAGGCAGCAAGGACCGCGGCGTGGCGCGCGACGCACGCAAGCGGATCGAAGCGAACGAGGAGCGCGAGACGCGCGACGCCGAGGCGGAAACCATCCTGGCCGAGCTCGAAGCGCTCGTCGACAGGCCGGGTCCGATCCTCACCGCGGTGATCGAGCTCGACCGCCGCTGGGAAGCGCTGGGACTCGCGGACGACGCAACCCGCCTCGCCCGCGCCGACGCGGCCCGCAAGTCATTGCAGGCGCGCTTCGAGCGCGAGCACGAGGAACAGCGCGCGCGGGCGCGCGTCGACCGCGCGCTCAACGACTGGCTCGCGGCCGAGGCGCCAGCGGCGTCGGACGCTCTCTCGGCGCGGCTCGCGGAGCTCGCGATCCTGCGAGACGAAGTGAACAAGCATGGCGACAAGAACGCGCAAGCGAAGCTCGCGGACGCCGAGGAGCGGATCGAGCGATGGACGCGGGAGCTGAGCTTGCAGGCTGGCGCCGAGGCGCTGGTGCACGAGGCCGAGCAGCTGGCCGCCGGCACCTCGATCGACGACGCGAAGCTGCCTGAGCGCTGGCAGGCGCTCGATCGCCATACCCGCACGCCCGCTCTGACGCGCCGGTTCGAGGCCGCGGTGATCGTGATCGAGCAACGGCGGCTCGCGCAAGTGCGCGCGGCGCAACAGGAGGCGACGGCGGCGCGGCAGCACGTGCACGATCTGCTCCACGCGGCGGAGCAGGCGCTCGCGGCCGGACAGCTCCAGGCGGCGCGCGCCGCCGCCGACGAGATCCGCTCCCGCAAGGGCGGCGCCGGCGCGCTTCCCAAGCCGACAGTGCAGCGCCTGAGCCGCGTCATTCAGCAGCTGGGCGACCTCGAGCGCTGGGAATCGTTCGGCCAGCAGCAGGCGCGCGTGCAGCTCTGTGAGCGTGCGGAAGGGTTGACCGCAGCGGCGCTCGATCCCAAGCGCCTCGCCGTCGAAGTGCAGAACCTGCGCAACGAATGGAAGGCGCTCGACCAGCAGCATGCGGGCGTCCCGAAGGCGCTGTGGGAGCGCTTCGATCACGCGTGCGAGAAAGCGTACGCACCTGCCGCCCGCCATTTCGCGGAACAGGCGGCAAGACGCAAGGAGGCCCGCAAGAGTCGCGAGGAGTTCATCGCCGCCGCCGCCACCCATGCCCCCACCCTGCTTGGGGAGCCGCGCGACTGGCGCGCGATCGAGCGCTGGTTGCGTGAGACCGAGCACAAATGGCGCGAGGGTGACCTCGGCAGCGTCGACCCCAAAGCCTGGAAGAGCTTCGACACCAAATTCCGCGCGGCACTGGCCCCGGCGCGCGACGCGCTGGCCTCCGCACGGACCGAGGCGATGGCGCGCCGCGTCGCCCTGATCGAGGAAGCGACGGCGCTGGGCGCCAAAGCGATGGAGCGCGACGCGCTGTCGCAGATCAAGGCGATCCAGGCGCGGTGGCAGACGGAAGCAAAGGGCCTCACGCTCCTGCAGCGTGACGAGCGCGCGCTGTGGGAGCGATTCCGCGCCGCCTGCGACGCGGTGTTCCAGGCGCGCGACGCGAAGCGCAAGGAAGACGGCGACCGCAAGCACGAGGAGCGCCGTGCGCTCGACGAGATCTGCGCGACGCTGGAGCAGCTCGCCCAAGCGACCGACAAGGACGAGCAGGAGGTTCGTCGCGCGTTGCGCGAGGCGACCGAGTCTTGGCGGCAGTCGACGCGCGGACCGAACGCCGCGCCACGCGCCTTGGAGTCGCGCTTCGCGGCCGCCAAGGCCGCGGTCGAAGGCGCGCTGTCGTCGCGCGGCCACGCGAAGGAAGCCGCAGTGTGGCAGACGCTCGCGACGAAGGAGCGCGTCTGCGAAACGCTCGACCAGCACGTGCGGTCCGGCAGCGGCGATGACGACGCCGAGAAGGTCGCGACCGAGCAATGGACGGCGCTTCCCGCGCTGCCGCCGGCAGCGGAGAAGGCGATGCTCGCACGGCGCGATGCGGCGATCGCGGCGTTCTACGACCAGGACACGGCGGACGCGTATTACGGAAGGATGGACGAGGGCGCTGCGGCGCGCGCCGACCTGTTGCTCGAGATCGAGATCGAGCTGGGACTCGACATTCCGCCGGAGCTGCAGGCGCAGCGCCTCGCACTGCAGGTGAGGAAGCTTCGCGACCGGTTCCAGACGGGCGCAGGGGCCAATACGCCCGCTGAGCGTTTGATCGCGTGGTGCGCGATGCCCGGCGTCACCGATGCCCGTGACCGGCAGCGGGCGGATCGGCTCTTCGCCAAGGTAGGACGGGCCCGGTCAACCTGAGGAGGAGCTATGGCTGCCGCCAAGTCGGTGAAGCCCAGACGCATGGCGAAACGCGCCACGCGGCGGAGAGCAGCCAAGCCCCGCCGCAGGCCCACCAAGGTGAGCGCTGTCCGCAAGCACCAGGTTAAGGCGAAGCTTCTCAATTTCGAGCTCGCCAAGGCGCGCTCGTCGCTCCACCTCGAAATCTATGCGAACGAGGAGAAGATCGGCGAGCTCGAGATCGGCCGCGGCTCGCTCTTCTGGTACGGGCGCAACCGCCACAAGAGCAAGCGGCTCCACTGGTCCCGTTTCGTGAAGATGATGGACGAGCTCGCGTACGGCGAGCACCTCCCCGCCGGCGAAGGCTAGGGACGACGGAGGCTCAGGCCTCCGCTGCCTGGGTCCACTTCGCCTGTCGCGCTAGGCTGTTCATCTTCACGCGCTTGCCGAACGCGCTTTGCGCCGGCTTGACGTTCTCGACGCGGCCGGCCCACGTCTTCATCGCATCGTCCTGCAGCGCCCTCGCGTAGGAGAACGACAGGACCCACGGCGCGTGTGGCGCCATCGCGTTCATTGCGTTGAGGTTCGCGGTGGCTTCGACGGGCGATTGACCGCCCGACAGGAAGTTGATCGTCGGCACCGCCGCCGGCACCGTGCGCTTGAGCACTTCGAGCGTCGCACGCGCGACGACCTCGGGCGACGACTTCGGCGGGCTTTCCTTGCCGGGCAGCACCATGCTCGGCTTCAGCACCATGCCTTCGAGCAGGACCTTGTGCCGGAAGAGCGCATGGAAGACGGCGTGCAGCACCGCTTGGGAGACTTCACGGCACCGCTCGATCGTGTGGACACCGTCGATCAGCACTTCGGGCTCGACGATTGGCACGATGCCGTACGCCTGGCAGATCGACGCGTAGCGCGCGAGCACTTCGGCGTTGGCCTCGATGCCAAGGCGCGTCGGATTGCGGTCCGTGATCGCGTAGACCTCGCGCCACTTCGCGAAGCGCGCGCCCTTGGCCTTGTAAGCAGCCAGGCGGTCGCCGAGCCCGTCCAGCCCCTGCGTGATCAGATCGCCGTCGGCGCCAGGGAGGTCGACGGTGCCCTTGTCCACCTTGATGCCCGGTACGATGCCCCGGTGGGCGAGGAGATCGGGCAGCAGCGTGCCGTCGTCTCCTTTTTGCCCAAGCGTCTCCTCGAACAGAATGATGCCGGCCAGATACTGATTAGCCTCGGGCGTGGTGAACAACAGGTTGCGGTACTGACGACGCGTCTCGTCGGTCGACTCGATCCCGACCGCCTTGAAGCGCTTCGTGATCGTCGGCGTGCTCTCGTCGGCGGCCAGGATGCCCTTGCCAGGGGCGGTCAGCTTTGCGATGGTGGAGATGAGGTCGTCGTGGGTGTTCATGGGGGCTCCTTCGAGGCTCGCGGCGCGCCCATGTTGGAAGGGCGCGGGATCATAATGGTGCCCCGTTTCGCCCCGGGCGCGCTAGTGCCGCGTTCGTAACCATTGCAAAGGCGGTCCCTGCACCACCGCAATGCCCTCGCGCCGCACCGTCATGGCCTGGCTCCTCGTTGTTCTCGCGCTCGTGATCGGCGTTCCGGCCATGGCGTGGCTCGCGCAGGAGCGCCTGATCTTCCTGCCGCAGCCGGGCGCGGCGACGGCGCCGCTGCCCGCACATGCGGCACCGCTGGCGATCACGGCCGCCGACGGCACGGTGCTTCGCGGCTGGATTGCGCGCGGCACTTCGGTGCCGGCGCCGACGGTCCTCTACTTCGGTGGCAACGCGGAGGAGGTGTCGTGGACGGTGGCCGACAAGCGCTGGCCGCGCGAGTGGACGATCGTCGCGCTCAACTATCGCGGCTATGGCGCAAGCGAGGGTAAGCCCGGCGAGCGCGAGCTCAAGGCGGACGGACTCGCGATCTTCGACGCGATCGCGGCCACCGAGGGCATCGAGGCGAATCGCGTCGTTACCTTCGGCCGCAGTCTCGGTACGGGTGTCGCCACGCACGTAGCAGCGTTGCGCCCGCTCGCAGGCGTCGTGCTCGTGTCGCCGTACGACAGCCTCGTCGCCGTCGGCGCCCTCCACTACCCGTGGCTCCCGGTATCGCTCCTCTTGCGCCACAGGTTCGATGCCGCGGCGGATGCGGCGCGCTGCCGGATGCCGCTACTCGCGATCGTCGGCGAGGGCGACACCATCATCCCCATCGCGCGCTCGCGCGCGCTCTACGACGCCTGGGCGGGGCCGAAGACCTGGTACGCCGTGCGCGGCGGCGATCACAACACACTCGGCGCGACGCCCGAGTTCTGGAACGAGATCGAGCGCTTCCTCGACGCGGGGCGGCGCTCAGCCCCTTCGTAGCCAGGCTTCCGCCTCGTCGAGCGCCTGCGCGTAGGGAATCGCGCGTCCGGTTTGCTCCGCGGCATCGTAGGCGGCGTCGCCGAGGGCAACCCGGGCCTTCGCGATCTGTGCCACGACGAACGCCTCGTCGGCGGGAGCGCGACGAATCCCGATCTCCTTCATCAGCGCCTCGAGGGTACCGGCGAACCGTGCCGCCTCCGTCCATTGTTCGCGCAGTACCGCGAGCCCCACCGCCGCTTCGATGACGTTCTGTCCGCCACGGGTCGAGCCGATGTCGCGTGAGATCGCCGCGCCTTCGGCGAGCAGCGCCCGCGCGCGCTCCGCGTGGCCGCGCTCGACCAGCAGGCGGGCGAGGTTCGCACAGCCGATCGCGACACTCTCGTGATCCTGCTCGTCCCGGGCCAGTGACAGTGCTTCCTCGAACAGTGGCTCTGCGGCGTCGAGATCGTTGACCTCGCCGTAGTGTCCCGCGAGCGCGTTGAGGGCGAACGAGAGTCGTGCCTTGTCGCCCATCCGGCGGGCGAGTGTCGCCGACGCCTCGAAGTTCGTCCTCGCCGCCGCGCGATCGGCGAGCGCCTCGCACGCGTAGCCGAGGATCAGGTGCGTCGCCGTTGCACGCCCGATCTTGCCGATCTCGATCGCGATCGCGAGCGCTTCCTCGCCATGCCGACGCGAGTCGGCGTACGCCCCCATGAAGTACGCGAGCTGTGCTGCCGCGTAGAGGGCGCCGGCGCGCAGGTAGTCGCGCGCCTGCGCGCCCGGCCGGGCGATTGTCTCGAGCGTGACGCGGTAGCCGAGCTCGATCAGCCCTCGCGGCAACCAGTAGAGCTGCAGGTGATCGGCCAGGCGCAGGTCCTGTGCCGCGCCGTCGGGCGCGTGCTCGCACCACGCGTGCAACGTCAGGAAATTCTCGCGCTCCAGATCGAGCCGCGCGAGCCACTTGCCCTGATCCTTGCCCCAGAGTTCGTCGTGCGCAGTGGTTGCGAGCGCGACAAAGAACTCGAGATGCCGCGTTCGCACATTGGCCGCCTCGTCCGACGCGGCCAGCTTCTCCTGGGCGTATTGGCGGACGGTTTCGAGCATCCGGTAGCGCGCGCCGCCAGCATCGAGCTCGATCAGCGACTTGTCGACGAGCGCAGCCAGAAGGTCGAGCACGTCCTCGCCGGGAATCGCTCCGCCGGCGCCCACGGCCTCGGCGGCTTCGAGCGTGAAGCCGCCGGCAAACACGGAGAGACGGGCAAACAGAGCCTTTTCCCTTGCATCCAGCAGGTCGAAGCTCCAGTCGATCAGCGCGCGCAGCGTCTGCTGGTGAGGCAGGCGCGGTGCGCGAGCCGCGCGTCAGAAGACGGAACCGGTCGGTCAGCCGCTCGGCGATGGCCTTGACGGAGAGGGAGCGCACACGCGCGGCGGCCAGCTCGAGCGCGAGCGGGATGCCATCGAGCCGCCGGCAGATGTCGACGACCGACCCCGCGTTCTGCTCCGTCAGCGCGAAGCCGGGGTCGACCGCCTGAGCGCGATCGACGAACAGACGTACGGCCTCGTACTGCGAGAGTGTCTCAGCGTCAGGTGCGCGGCGCGCGTCCGGAACGGCCAGCGCCGGCACGGGGTAGGTTACTTCGCCGGCGACGTGCAGGTACTCGCGGCTCGATGCGAGGAGCTTGAGACGCGCGCCCGCGCGCAACAGCTGCTGCGCGAGCTCGGCACAGGCGTCGATCAGATGCTCGCAGTTGTCGAGGATCAGCAGCAGCTCGCGGTCGCGCACGAACTTGACGACCGCCTCGATGACGGGACGACCGGCGTCTTCCATGACGCCGAGCACCGACGCGACAGCCTGCGGCACGAGCCGCGCGTCGGCGACCGACGCGAGCTCGACGAACCAGACGCCATCGGGAAACTCGTCGAGCACGTCAGCAGCGACCTGCAGCGACAGCCGCGTCTTGCCGAGGCCGCCCATTCCGAGCAGCGTGAGCAGCCGCGAGCTCCCGAGCAGCTTGCGGACTTCGGCCTGGCCGCGTTCGCGGCCAACGAACGACGTCACTTGTTGCGGCAGGTTGTTGGGCGTCGATTCGAGCGAGCGCAGTGCGGGGAATTCCTGGCGAAGCTCGGGATGCACCGCCTGGTAGACGTGCTCCGGACTCGCGAGGTCGCGCAGCCGCACGCGGCCGAGGTCGCGCAGCGTCACGCCCGGCGGCAGTCGCTCGCGGATGGCCTCGACGACCGCTTGCGAGAGCAGGACCTGGCCACCGTGCGCGGCGCCCATGATGCGGGCCGCGCGGTTGACGGCGCTGCCGAAATAATCGTCGTCGCGGGTCTCTACGGTACCGGTATGCAGCCCGCAGCGGACATGCAGAGCCATGTTCGCGGTCGCTGCCGGATCGGCCAGCGCGACCTCGATCGCGAGCGCCGCGCGGAGCGCGTCGGCGGCCTCACCGAACACGGCATGGAGCCCATCGCCCGTGGTCTTCACAACGCTGCCGTGGTGCTCGACGACGGCCGTACGGGCGAGCGTGTCGTGACGCGCCATCGCCTCGCCCATCTTCGCGGGCTCGGTCTCCCATAGCCTGGTGCTGCCTTCGACGTCGGTGAAGAGCAGGGTGACGTTTGCAGCCGAAGGGACGGCGTTCACGATGACGCGGGCAGCGGAAGGACGAACGAGGCCTATCGTCGCCTACGCGCCGCAGCGGGTCAAACTGCGCAGCTTCGCGCAATCCAACCCGACTGGGTAGTTGTCGCGAATCCGGCGTATTCGTAGAGTGGGATCCGTTGGCGCGGGGGTCGCATTGGGTACGGGGCGTCGTGTAAGATCTGGGATGCGCCCGTCAGCTGCGCCGCCATGATTTCCGGTTGCGCTGCGGTGATGGATCCGAACGCGGCGACGCGGGACGACGAGAAGGTTTACCTGACGGGCACTCGCATTCCGGTCAAGGACAGGGCTGCGCGCGACAAGAAGACCGAACGGAGCGAGATCGACAACATGGAATATCGGTCCCGCGTGATCCCGGTGCCGACGTCGAGCTGACGCCGCTTTCCTACCTCGTAGCGCGAGCATCGCTCGCGCTCTTGCGCTTTGTCCCCTGGCGGTGCCCAAGCCGCCCTCCCGCCAGCCGCGCTAAACTCGGCGGGTGACCATCCGCCTCGACGCGCTCGTCGCCCGCTGGCTCCCCGCGTCGCCGCTGCGGCACGCGGTGTTCCGCCGCTTCTACCTGGGCTCGATCGGCGCGGCGCTGGGCTACACGATGCTGACGACGACGGCAGCGTGGCTCATGGCCACGCTGACGCCGTCGGCACTGATGGTGGCGCTCGTACAGACGGCGAGCACGGCGCCTGCACTGCTGTTCGGCCTCGCGGCCGGCGCGCTCGCTGACATCGTCGATCGCCGGCGCATCATCCTGTCGACGCATGTAGTGCTGGTGGTCGTCGCGGTGGTGCTCGGCGCCGCCGAGCTCGTCGGATACATCGGGCCGGCAGCGCTGCTCGCAGGCACGTTCGCGATCGGCGCGGCATTCGCGTTCTACCTGCCGGCGCAGGGGGCGAGTGTCAACGACCTGGTCGGCCGCAGTGAGCTGCCGACGGCGGTCTCGCTGGGCGCCGTCGCATTCAACGTCGCACGCGCGCTCGGCCCCGCGCTCGCGGGCGCGATCGCGGCGGCGGCGGGCTCGGGTAGCGCACTGATCATCGCAGCGGTCTTCTTCGCGACGATGATCTATGCCGTGTACCCCCTGGCGAGCCTGCGCCGACCGATCCCGGGCGTGCCCGAGACGCTATTTTCCGGAATCCAGAGCGGACTGCGCTACGCGCGACACTCGGCGCCGCTCCGGGCGCTGATCACGCGTAACTTGAGCTTCAGCCTGTGCGCGAGCGCGTTGTGGGCGCTGATGCCGCTCGTGGCGCGCGACCTCCTGTCGCTCGGCGCGGGGGGTTACGGTACGCTGCTTGCGGCCTTCGGCGTCGGCGCGATCACGGGCGCACTCACGATCCCGCGGCAGATGAAACGGCGCTCGCTCAACCGCATCGTCACGTCGGGCGTGATCCTGTGGGCGGTGGCGGCTACGCTCGTCGCAGTGACTTCGATGCTGCCGCTCGCGGTCATGGGAACGTTTGCTGCTGGCGCTTCCTGGGTCACGGTGCTGTCGAGCCTGTCCACGGGCACACAAAGCGCAGCGCCCGCGTGGGTGCGCGCACGTGCGGTCGCGACGAATCTCGTGACCAACCAGGCGAGCCTTGCATTGGGCAGCGTGCTGTGGGGCGTCGTCGCCACGCACTCGAACACGCGCATCGCCCTTGGCGCCTCGGTGGTCCTGATGGTGGGGTTGCTCGCGCTCAACCGTGGCGTGCGCGTGGCGCTCTCGCCGGAGGAGGACGTCACGCCGGGCGCGAAGCTGCCCGACCTTGCGCTCTCGGTCGAGCCGGCGCCCGACGATGGTCCGGTGCTGATCCAGATCGAATATCTGATCGCGCCGGAGCACTACGCCGAATTCGTCGAAGCGGTCCACGCGATCGAACCCATTCGGCGCCGGAACGGCGCGGGCCGTTGGCGCGTCTACCGCGACATCGAGCGCGAAGGGCGTTTCATCGAGCGCTTCGTCATCGAATCGTGGGGCGAGTACACGCGCCTGCGCACGCGGGCGACGCAGACGGATCGCCGCGCGCAGGAGCGTATCGAGCAATTCCAGCGCGACGGCGTGCCGGTGCGCGTCTCACGCTACATCGGCGTCGGTCGCGACGACTTTCCGGAGGCGAAAGAAGCCGCCGGTGCCGGCGAGCCCGAAATCGGCTAGAATCCCCGGTCCGACAGGCGCCCGTAGCTCATCTGGATAGAGCACCGGCCTTCTAAGCCGGCGGTAACAGGTTCGAGTCCTGTCGGGCGCGCCAAGATTCGATTCGCGCGGCGAGTTTTCATCGACGCGCAGCGGTACGACGGTGGCTGTAGCTCAGCTGGTAGAGTCCCGGATTGTGATTCCGGTTGTCGTGGGTTCGAGTCCCATCAGCCACCCCACTCCTCTTGAGTTTCCCGCGTAGTACGTACTAACGCTGGCGCCCGTGTACGTGTTTTTGTCCGTAGCTCAATGTGGCCAGTGGCCTCCTGAAGCCAGCCGGCGTGTGGAAATCGCAAGAACCGCAGCAGCATTCGTCTGAGCATTCTTGGCGAACGCGCGCAGCCGGGAGGCACTCCGCACAGATGGTGAGCAGGCAGGACGCACCGCGCATCGAGCAATATTTTGCGCAACAGGACAGCACTTGCCAGACCCGCTTACGTACCGCGATCTGATGGGCTTGGTGCCGCTTAGATCCCCCAGCGCAACGCCGCCGTGTGCACCGGCGCGTCCCACAGGTTCCGCAGCGCCTCGTCGAGCAGACTGACCGTGATCGAGCAACCCGCCATCTCGAGCGATGTTACGTAATTGCCAGTGAGAAAGCGCGACACCGCGCACGCCTTTCCGTCGCAGCGCGCGCAGTGCCGAGTTGACCATCAGGTACAGCTCCATCGTCGGCGTGCCGCCGAAGCCGTTGACGAGGAGCAGGGCGTCCGCGCCCGGCGCTCGGGGCGAGATCCTCGACGATTGCGCCGACCATTTCGTCTGCAATTGCGTCGGCGGACGAGAGCTTGACGCGGCGCCGACCAGGTTCGCCATGAATGCCAACGCCCATTTCCATTTCGTCCTCACCGAGAGTGAACGTCGGCTTCCCGGCGGCGGGCACCGTGCATGACGTAAGCGCGACGCCCATCGAGCGTGTCCGACGATTCACCTGGTCGCCGAGCGCCTTGAGCTCGCGCCAGCGAGCCGCCCTGCTCGGCCGCGGCGCCGACGATCTTCTCGACGATCAACGTGCCGGCAACGCCGCGGCGACCGGTCGACCAGGTCGACGTTTCGACGGCCACGTCGTCGTCGGTCACGACCGTCGCAATGTCCTTGCCTGCGAGATCTGCGGCCATCTGGAAATTCATCATGTCGCCTTCGTAATTCTTGACGATGAAAAGGCAGCCGTTGCCGGTTTCCACCGCTTCGACCGCCGCGACCATCTGATCGGGCGTCGGCGACGTGAACACCTGTCCGGGACATGCCGCGTCCAGCATGCCGCGACCGACAAAGCCCGCATGCAGCGGCTCGTGCCCTGAGCCGCCGCCCGAGATAAGCGCTACTTTGCCGGACCGCTAGTTCGCGCCGACGGACGAACTTGTCCTCGGCGCCGAGCGAGACGATATCGGCATGCGCGGCGGCGAAGCCGGCGAGGCTCTCGACGAGCACCTGTTCCGACGTATTGATCAGCTTCTTCATGCATCCCTCCAAGGTCTCATTGCTCGTCGCTCAACCGGGCGACGCGGCGCGCGATTTCAACGATGGTTTCATCGAGCAGCCGATTGCGCCGCGCATCTCCCAAGTCGGGCACGCTGAGTTTGAGCACACGCTTTCCGGCGGGTTTCCTCACCACATCGAGCCGCTGGGGATGCGCTTCGGCGTACGAAGCTAGGAATTCGCGGCGATCGGCGATGGTGAAGTGGCAGGTCTCGAAAATCGTCTCCAGGTGCTGGACGGGGATTGGCACTGCGTAGACCGGATTGGCGATCTGCGAGATGAACGAACGATTCTTTCCCAACGCCATCGCAAGGCGATGGCGCGTTCCGGAAGGGCGCGTGTCGAGCACCCGTTTCAACACGCCCTTGTACGCGCCGACCGTATCCGCCCGCGGGCGTTCGGGCTTCAGCTCGGCCATGGCTGGGGCTCGGGGACGGGACAAAGATCAACCCCCGCAACAGCGAGCTTCGCACCACCGACGAGCACCGGCGCCATCGACAGCGTGCGCAGTCCGGTCGCGAGCAGCCGGGGAATCGCGCGCGGATCGCCACCGGCGTCGCCGCAGAGCGTGACCTCGATGTGTTGCGCGCACGCCGTGTCGACGACGTATCGGTACAGGCGCAACAGCGCCAATTGCGTGGGATCTGCCAAATCGGCGACTGCGCCAACATCGCGGCCCGCGGCCGCGACGTATTGCGTCAGGTCGTTCGAACCGATCGAGAAGAACTCGGCGTCGAACTGCTCTGCAGCGATCGCCGCCGCCGGTACCTCGATCATGATTCCCAGGCTCGCGCGACGCGCGGGAACGCCTGCCGCCGCCAACGCTGCGACCTCGGCCTCAAACATGCTTCGTGCCGCCACGAGCTCGTGCGGCTGCGTCACCATCGGCAGCATTATCTTGACGTGGCCGTGGCTCGCAGCACGGGCCAGCGCGCGCAATTGGGTGCGAAAGACCTCCGGATGCGCGAGCGAAAGGCGGAGGCCGCGCACACCCAGGAACGGATTGCTCTCCCCCGTCGGCGTCAGTCCCGGGATCGGTTTGTCGCCTCCCGCATCGAGTGTTCGAAAGGTGACCGGCCTGCCTTGCGCCCATTCGACGACGCGCCGGTAGATCGAATACTGCTGCTCCTCGTCGGGCAGCCCATCTCTGTCCTCGAACAGAAACTCGGTTCGTACGAGCCCAATGCCGTCGCATATCGCCGGATCGAGGTCGGAGAGCTCGCGGAGGTCGGCAACGTTGAGCATGATCCGGATCGGCGTACCGTCGGCGGTCGTCGCCGATCGGGTTGCCGCGGCTTCCGCGAGCGCCCGTGTCGCCACGGCCGCCTCGGCATCACGATCGAATTGCGCGCGAGTGGCCGGAACTGGATCGACGATCAGCACGCCGCGATGCGCATCCACCAACGCCTGACCGGATAGCGCGCCGAGATCGACGCCGAGCCCCATGATGGCCGGGACACCGCGAGAGCGCGCCAGCATCGCGACATGGCTCGTGACACTGCCGGAGGTGAGCGCGAGCGCTCCGCCGCGCGACCAATCGATGGCGAGGAACCGCGACGGCGCGAGATCGACAGCGGCCACGATTGCACCCGGCGGCACGACGGCATCCAGCGCGGATCCCGTGAGATGCGCAAGCACGCGATCACGCAGGTCATTAAGGTCCGCCGCGCGCGCGCGGAAGTACTCGTCGCCAGACGTCTCGTAGCCGGCGATTTCCTGCTGCATGGCGTGGTGCCACGCGTGATCCGCAGCGCTGCCGGCAGCGATGGCCGAGAATGCGGGCTCGGCGAGCACGTCGTCTTCCAGTAGCGCCACTTGGAATTCCAGAATCGCCGCCGCGTCTTCCGCGGAACGTTCGATGAGCGCCTTGAGGTCGGCGGTGGCGGCGCCAAGCGCCGAGCGCAGCGCCTCCGCTTCGGACTCCGCCGCGCCCGACGCCGTTCGCGAACCGGTACGGATCGCCAACGGGAACAACGGACCGTGCGCGAATCCTGGGGCGGCCGAACGGCCAGTGAACCGTCTTTCCATCACGGCTGAACGGACCGTGAAGGATCCTCGCCCTCGACCGCGAAGCCCCGTTCGACCAGAGCGACGATGGCCGCGACCGCTTCGGCCGCGTCGTCGCCGCTCGCGCGAAAGTGCAGCGTTTCCCCCTTGGCGGCCTTGAAGCGCATGACTTTCACGGGGCTCTTGGCATCGACCCAAGGACCGGTCGCGGCAAGCGCAAACTCGATGCGCGCGTCAAAGCGCTTCGCGAGCTGCGTCAGTTTCACCGAAGGCCGCGCGTGGAGACCCACGTTGTTCGTGAGCAGCACGAACCCGGTGTGCAGGGCGTCGTTTTTCGACACGAGATCGTCCGGCGCTGAAGTGCTCACGTGGGGGATAATTCCTCGGCCGTGCGGCGCACTGCATCGAGCGTCGCGCCTCCCGACGCTTCGGTGGCGGCCATCACCGCCCCTTCCACGACCGGCGCCTCACAAATCACCACTCGGTCGCGCCGCCCGGGCTCGAGCATGCCGATGGCCATTTCGCTGTTGGTCTCCGCACCTCCTAGATCCACGAGCACTGCGACGCCCGCATCGGACCACGCTCGCCCGATCGCCTCGATGATCAACGCGACATTGGTGCCCAACCCGCCTTCCGGGTCTCCGCCCGTCCATGCGAGCGGGACGCTGTCGCCAACCATCTGGCGCACCATGTCGGCGGCACCTTCGGCGATTTTCGGCGAGTGCGAAACAATCACGATACCCACGTTGGCCACGGTCATTCCTCCATCACGGTGCAAATGGCGGCGATCATCAGCGACGACGATCGCGCACCGGGATCCATATGACCGATCGAGCGCTCGCCCAGAAACGACGCGCGACCCTTGGTTGCCCGCATCGGCACCGTCGCCTCGGCGGCCGCCGCGCCGCGCCGTCGTACGCGGTCGGGCAACCCTTCTCCGCCAAGCGAGAGCTCCTCGTGCACCGGAGCGAGCACATCGAGCATCGTCTTCTGGCCCACCTCCGAGCGGCCGATCTTTTTGACTGCCTGAATAGCGAGGTCCATCGCCTGTTGCAGTTCGCGCTCGTTCGGCGCAGCCGGCAGGTTCATGCCCAACGTCATCAGCAGCGTTCCATAGAGCGGGCCCGACGCGCCGCCCACTTTCATGACGAGCGTCTGGCCCGCCGCCTTCAACGCATCTGGCAGCGGTTTCGCGGAGAGGTCGTCCAGACGTTCGAGCACCGCCATCGCTCCACGCTTCATGTTGAGCCCGTGATCGCCATCGCCGATCGCCTGGTCGAGAGTCGTGAGCTCGTCAGCATGGCTGATGACGATGTTTGCCACCTTTTCAATGAGCATTCGTTGCATGACCGGATCCATGGGTGACTCTCAGTCCGCGCGAACGCGCTCCCCGTCGGTGGCGAAGAACAGCGGCGCGGTCAGCTCGACGTCGACCGCGTCGCCAACCGCGAAGCCCGCATCGCGGTCGCAAAGCGTGACCACCTCCGTGTCCGCGATCGTCACGTGCAAATGGTTTTGGTCGCCGAGGTGCTCGATCCACTTGACCCGACCGACCGCGCCGCCATTGGCGCTCTTGCGGATGCGTACGTGCTCGGTACGGACGCCGATCGTCGCGGCTTCCACCGGCGCTTGGACGTCGGGGTAAAGACGGCGTGGAACGAGGTTGATCGCCGGGTTCCCCAACCGTGTCGCCACGTAGGTATTGATCGGGTCCGCATAGATCGCCCGCGGACTGCCGATCTGAACCAGACGGCCCTGGTCGAGCACGCCGATATGAGTGGCCATCGTCATCGCTTCGGTCTGGTCGTGCGTCACGTAGAGAATGGTCGCCCCGAGCTCGCGCTGGATTCGCTTCAGCTCCACGCGCAGCTCGGCACGGAGTTTCGCGTCCAGCGACGACAGCGGCTCGTCCATCAGGTAAATCGACGGACTGCGGACGAGCGCACGGCCGATCGCCACGCGCTGCATCTGTCCGCCCGAGAGCTGCGTCGCACGGTTGGCAAGCTTGTCCTCGATGTGCAGCAGCCGGGCGATCTCGAGAATCCGTGCGCGAATCCGCGCCTCCGATTCGCGATGCGCCGGCGAGCGCAGCGGGAACGCCAAGTTGTCGTAGACGGAAAGATGCGGATACAGCGAATACTGCTGGAACACGAACGTCGTATCGCGAGCCGCCGGAGGTTCCCGCGTCACGTCCCGCCCGCCGAGCAGCACGCGGCCCGCGTCGGGACGCTCGAGGCCGGCCACGACCCGCAGCGTGGTCGTCTTGCCCGCGCCGGTCGGTCCGAGCAGGACGAGGAATTCGCCGTCGCCGACCTTGAGAGTCAGATCCGCAAGGGCTATGGTCGCGCCGAAACGCTTCGCCACGCCTTCCATGACGAGCTCAGCCACGCGCGTCCCCATCGTGCAGTGCCGTGCGAAGTGCACGGCCGGACGCCTTGTCGAACAGCGACAATTGGCCGGGGCGAAACCGGAGCCCGGTGGTCTCGCCTGGCTGCACGTGGACATGCGCCGGAATGCGGGCCTTCATGCTGGCGCCGGCAGCCGTGCAGAGCGTGACGATCTGCGTTGTGCCCATGTACTCGGCGTCGACGACTTCCGCTCGAAGCGGCGCATCGTCGGCGAGCTCGATGTGCTCCGGCCGGGCGCCTAGCACGAGATCCGTGTCTGAGATTCCTTCACGAACCTCCGGCAGCGCGATGTCGATGCTGTCGATGCGCACCGAGCGGTCGCCCGCGGTGACGGAACCTCGAAACGGAAGAAAGCTCATCGGCGGCGAGCCAATGAAATCGGCGACGAACAGCGACACCGGACGGTCGTAGATGTCCTGCGGCGTTCCCATCTGCTCGACGACGCCGTGATTCATGAGCGCAATCGTGTCGGCCAGCGCCATCGCCTCGAGCTGGTCATGCGTGACATAGACGGTCGTCGCCTTGAGGCGGTCGTGCAGCGCGCGCAGTTCGCCGCACATGACATCGCGGAACTCGGCGTCCAGCGCGCCGAGCGGCTCGTCAAGAAGAAACGCCAGCGGCTCGCGGACGATGGCCCTGCCCAGCGCCACCCGTTGGCGGTCGCCGCTCGAAAGACCCGATACCGGACGATCGAGCAGATGGATAATGCGCAGAATGCGGGCCGCTTCCTCGACCCGGGCATTGGCCTCTTCGCGCAGCATGCCTTGCGACCGAAGGGGATACTCGATGTTTGCGCGCACGTTCATGTGGGGATAAAGCGCGAAGAGCTGGAACACGAAGGCGATGTCCCGCTGCGACGCCCGCTTGAACGTCACGTCTTCGCCGCCCAGCACGATACATCCCGACGTCGGCAGCTCGAGGCCCGCGATCATCCGAAGCGTCGTCGTCTTGCCGCAGCCGGAGGGCCCAAGCAGGCAGAAGAATTCGCCGTTGCGCACGGTGAACGTCGAATCGCGCACAGCGACGAAATCGCCGAAGGCCTTCCGCAGGTGCTCGACGCGGATTTCGGCCATGTCAATCCGGAAACTTGGACACGATCATGAACAACGCCGTCCCGGCAAGCGTGGTGACGAACGACCAGGTGTAAAGCGACAGGGAGAACGGCTGCAGCAGCATGAGAACCCCGCAGGCAATCACGGCCGTAGCGACCAGCTCCGCCGGCCCGCGGCGCAGCCAGCGCGGCCAGTGACGTCGTGCCGGTTGTCCGTCTTGGCTCATTTACGCAGCGCCCCGAACGTGATCCCGCGCAGCAGGTGCTTGCGCAACAGCACTGTGAACACGAGGATCGGCAACAGGAAGAGCGTCGAGCCCGCCGCGACTGCGGGCCAGTCTTGTCCGCCCTCGCCGATGATGATTGGGATGAACGGCGGTGCAGTCTGCGCCTCGCCGGAAGTGAGCAGCACCGCAAACGCGTATTCGTTCCAGGCGAAGATGAGGCAGAAGATCGCAGTCGCCACGATTCCCGTGGTCGCCTGCGGCAGCACGACCTTGAAGAACGCCTGCAATCGCGTGTAGCCGTCGACCAGCGCGGCCTCCTCGTATTCGCGCGGGATCTCATCGATGAATCCCTTCAGCAGCCACACCGCGAGCGACACGTTGACCGCGGTGTAGAGCAGGATCATCCCTAGACGTGTATCGGACAATCCCACGTCGCGGTACATGAGATAGATCGGGATCGCCACCGCGATCGGCGGCATCATCCGGGTCGACAGGATGAAGAACAGCAGGTCGTCTTTGGCCGGCACGTTGAACCGGGAAAACGCGTAGGCGGCGGTCATGCCGAGGACGATCGACAACGCGGTCGACCCGAACGCGATGATCAGCGAATTGACGAAGCGCGGCAGGTAGTTGGACGTGCCGACCACGACCATGTTGGTCGTGCGCGCCAACGCATCGCAGACGCCGGATGCCGCCGGCAGTGACGCGATGTACTCCGGTGTTTGCCGCGAGCGCGTTGTGAAGAGATTGCAATAGCCTTCCGCCGATGGCTTGAACAGGACCTTCGGCGGGTAGGCGATCGAATCGGGCCCCGACTTGAAGCCGGTGAGGAAGATCCAGGCGAGCGGCACCATCGTGATGAGCGCATAGACGACGACGATCGCGCCGGCGATACGCCGCGAAATGGACGATGGCTGAACGACCGAATGGGCCTGGCTCGGGGCGGTCATCGCTCGCACCTAGCGGTTCTTCACGCGGTTGAGCGCCTTGACGTAGATGTTGGCGAAGCCGAACACCGTGACGAAAAGGACGATGGCGAAGGCCGACGAATAGCCGGTGCGCCATTTTTCGAACGCTTCGCGCTTCAGCGTGATCGATGCGACCTCGGTCGTCGAACCGGGACCGCCCGAGGTCAGCAGGTTGACCATGTCGAACATCTTGAAGTTCTCGATGCCGCGGAATAGCACGGCCAGCATGATGAACGGCAACGCCATCGGTAGCGTAATCGACCAGAACTGCCGCCACCGCGAGGCACGATCCACCTCCGCCGCCTCGTAGATGTAATCGGGAATCGAACGCAGCCCGGCGAGGCAGATGAGCATGACGTAGGGCGTCCACATCCATGTATCGACGATGATGATCGCCCAAGGCGCGAGTCGAACCGAGCCGATCATCTCGAATGACGACGGAGGAACGCCGGTAAAAAACGAAACGACGTAGTTAAAGAGCCCGATCTGAGGCTGGTAGAGGAACGCCCAGAAATTACCCACGACCGCCGGCGAAAGCATCATCGGGATGAGGATGACAGTCGTCCAGAACCCGTACCCTCGAAAGCGACGATCGATGAGGTAGGCAAGCGTGAAGCCCAGCACGGTCTGCAGCAGGATCGTCCAGAACAGGAAATGGGCGGTCGCCTGCATCGCCGCCCAAACGTCCGGATCGGTGAGCACCGAAACGTAGTTGTCGATGCCGACGTTGGCAACCGTCGCATTTGGCCGGTTGGCGCGATAGTTCGTGAACGAAAGCTGGATCGTCCAGATCAGCGGAAAGATGTTGATCGCGAGCAGCAGCACGATCGTCGGCGCGATGAAGAGCCAGGCAATGACCCGATCGGACAGGCCCCGCACGCGCCGCGCCAGGGGCTCGGGCGTGGCGCGCGCTGCCTTGTCGAGCAGGACCTGCGGGTCGGGCGCGTTCATCATCGACGCATCATAAGCGCAACCAACACCGCACTCCGAAGCCGTGGCCTCGGGGAGCCCGATACGACCCGGTGCCGGCGACCGCCGTTATTTGATCTTGCCCTCCTCCTTGAACACCTTCGTCCAGTCGGCCACGAGGAGGTCCAGCGCTTCCTTCGCCGTGCCTTTGTCGGCGACGACGTAATCGTGAACGCGCTTCTGCATCGCAAGGAGCAGCTGCGCGTACGATGGCTCGGCCCAGAAATCGACAACCATGTCCATCGACTCCAGGAATTCCTTGGCGAACGGAGCGCTCTTGACGAAGCCTGGATCCTGCAGCACCGCTTTGAGGCACGAATAACCGCCGAGCGACCACCATTTCTTCTGCACTTCTGGCGTCGCGAACCACTTGATGTATTGCAGCGCCTCGTTGCGATTGGCGGAGGCGGCGACAACCGATATGCCCTGTCCGCCGAGCTGCACGCCCTTGGTCTTTTCCGAGGGATTGATGAAGAACCCGATCTTGTCACCGCCGACGTTCGGGTCCTTGTACAAGCCCGGGAAGAATGCGAACCAGTTCATCATCATCGCCACCTGGCCCGACTTGAACGCGTCGAGGCCTTCCTGCATGTAGGCATTGGTGAGCCCTGGCGGCGTGCAACACTTGTACAGGGTCTTGTAGAACTCGAGACCCTTGACCGAATCTGGCGAATTCACGAATCCGTTCATCACGTAGGGCTTCTTCGGATCTTCGTACTTGAACCCGTAGGGGTAGAGCACGTTGGTCACGCCCATCGTGATGCCCTCCGAGCCGCGTTCGGTGAAGATGTAAGCGCCGTAGACCTTCTTGCCGTCGATAGTCCGGTTCTGGAAGAACTCGGCGACCTGCTTGAATTCGTCCCAGGTCTTGGGCGGCGCCAGGTCGCGCTTGTACTTCGCCTTGAATTCGTTCTTGATCTCGGGACGGTTGAACCAGTCCTTGCGATACGTCCAGCCGACCGAGTCGCCCATCGCCGGCAACGCCCAGTAGTTCGGCGTGTTCTTCGGCCACTCGGAATAGCCGGTCACGGTCGCCGGCATGAAGTCGCTCATCTTGATGCCTTCCTTGGCGAAGAAGTCGTTGAGCTTGACGTATTGCCCGTTCTCCGCCGCGCCGCCGATCCACTGGCTGTCGCCGATCATGAGATCGCACAGCTTGCCCTTGGAATTGAGCTCGTTCAAGAATGCGGTCCGCAAAATTCGGCCACGGCACGAACTCGAATTTCATCTGGATGCCGGTCTTCGTGGTGAAGTCCTTCGACAACTCCACCAAGCGCGTTGGCCGGATCCCATGCGGCCCAGCAAAGCGTGATCGTCTTCGTTTGCGCCCGCACTGGGGAAGCGAAGGCGAGCATCGCCGAAATCGCGATGATGCTGGTGCGTGCAATGAATTCCCTCATGACCGACACCTCCTCGTGAATTGGATCGCTGACGTCGCCCGGGCGACGCCGATACGTCCGGGCCTTCCTGTCCACGGTGCCGGCCCTGGAGCCGGCATGTTTCGTGAATCGTGTTTAGTGTCACGCTGTCTACTAAACATTGCAAGGGGCGATCCAGGATTTTTTCATGCTGCAGTGCAGCGCAAAATCGTCTCGGAGGCGGCGCTTTCGTTGTTTAGTAAGGAACGACGATGCCCGCGTCGCTGTCGCGATCCGTATGCCCACATCGACCTCTCTACTGGAGCCACTCGCTGTCCGGGCTCTTCTTTGGCGGTACGCGCTCTGGCCCCTCACGGACGACGCAGCCCAGCGGACTGGACTCAAATGGCGAGTCGGGACGGCATCCGGTGTCCGCGAGGGGTACATTGGTCCCTAGGGCGTCCTGAAGCATTGCCGCCAAGTCTTCGGCCGTGAGTAGCCGCAACGCCGACTCCGGCACGTGGCGCCCGAACGAAGACGAGCTAAGCATGCTCCGTCTCACACTCGATGTGATTGAGCAAGCACGCTGTCTAATCTATCCACTCGGTCGTCAGGACACCTCGACATCCGGGGGCGACTCGAATTGGCGGTACTGCTGCCGGTTCTGGAGTTGGCCGAATTAGGTCCTTAACTACGCCCGGTATGCGAACTACGACGGTGCTTCGGCACGGTCCTCTAGGGCCGCTTCGCTCGGCGGCGGCGACTGGTCGGGCTGATCCTCAGAGCTCCTCCTCCGGCACGAACGGCGCAAGCAGCGCGTTCTGCACCTGCAGCAAGAGCGTCGCTTCCGGCTCCGCGAGGAGCACCACCTCGCGATCATCGTCCATCGTCAGCCATTGCAGGCTCTCGCCATCGGGCGCGAAGCGCAGCCGATACGCACTTTGCAGCTTGCTCAAATGGATCACGCGAATGACCTCCTTCGCGAGCGGCGGACAGTCCGCGATGATGCCGAGCTCGGTATTTTTGCTCGCGGAGCGGGGATCAAGGTTCATCGAGCCGATGAACACAATCCGACGATCGATGACCGCAGTCTTGGCGTGCAGACGCCCGATCGACATCCCGCTCCAGCCTAGCCGGTGTGCCTTTTGAATCCGCGTCGGACTCAACTCGTAGAGATCGACCCCCATCTTGAGCAAGTCGACACGGTACCGCGAGTAGCCGGTATGAACCAGCGGCTCGTCGTTGGCGGCGAGCGAGTTGGTGAGGATCGAAACCTTCACCTTGCGTTTGGTGAGATCACCGAAAGTCGCGACGCCGCGCGCACCGGGGATGAAGTAAGGCGACGAGATCACGACCTCGCTTGTCGACGCCATGACGAGATCCATCACGTTCATCGACACACTCATCGAGCGTGCCATTTCGTCTGACGTCGCCGTCACCTTGGCCGGCGAATCGGCGAATGCCGTCGCGGTACCCCAGACGAGCCCCAACCGGCCGGCGTCCAGGTCCTCGCGGATCGGCCCGTATCCCAGCACGTCGGTGGGCGGCGGCGACGCGGCCATCATCTGCTCACCCTCATCGACCAGCGCGTTGAACTCGCCCTGCAGCGCTTCACGGCTCTTGCCGGTGTCAAGGATCGTTTCGACCGGATAGACCTGCGGGCTGTTCCAGTAGGTATCGAAGATCGCCGCGAGCTGCGGCACGACGGCGCCGACGATGAAGGCGTCCATGTCGACGAAGTTGTCGGACAGGCTGCGCATGAAATATTCGTCGGCGATATTACGTCCTCCCGCGACGGCCATCGCGCCATCGGCGATGAACAGCTTGTTGTGCATCCGATGGTTGAGTCGGCCGAAATCGGCGAGCGAGTAGACGTACTTATCGAGCAGGCTGTCACGGCCGCAGCAGAACGGGTTGAACAGCCTGACCTCGACGTGCGGAAACGCCGCGAGCCCGAGGAACAGCGGATCACCACCGGTCGTGTAGAGGTCGTCGACGATAAGCCGCACCCTGACACCGCGCTGCGCCGCATCGCGCAGGTTCCGCAGTAGCAGACGGCCCGTCTTGTCGTTCTGGATGAGGTAGTACTGGACGTCGAGCGACTGGGTGGCGCGCTGGGCCAGCGCGACGCGCGCGTCGAGCGAATAGACGCCGAGCGGCATCAGCCTGAACCCGGTGAGCTGCGGTTCGGGGAGCGAGGCCTGCGCGATCCGCGCGAGCGGGCTCTGCGCCGACGCCCTGAGCGCGACCGAGGACGGGCGCTCGACATTCGTGGGCAAGGTCCCGCAGCCCGCTGTAAGCATTGCCGTGCCGAGTACGACGATACCGGCACGCGCCACCCGCGCTGGAATCGATCCGGCCGCTTCGAAGGAGATTTTCATGACCCGAATCCTCGCGTGCTTGGTCGCGCTAATGGCCCTGCCGCTTACGGCCCGCGCGGCGCTCGACATCGGGGAGCCCGCGCCCGACTTCACGGCGCCGGCTGCGCAGGGCGGAGGGGTCTACCGCTACTCGCTCGCCGAATCCCTGAAGAAGGGGCCGGTGGTCCTCTACTTCTTCCCGGCGGCATACTCGGAGGGCTGCTCGATCGAGGCGCACGAATTCGCCGAGGCGATTCCGCAGTTTGAGGCACTCGGCGCGACGGTCGTCGGCATCTCGAGCGATGACATCGAGACGCTGACCAAATTCTCGGTCCAGTCCTGCCAGAGCAAATTCCCGGTGGCTTCCGACGAGTCGATGGCGGTGATCAAGTCGTACGACGCCGTGCTGCAGACGCGGCCCGAATACGCGAACCGCGTTTCCTATGTCATCGCCCCGGACGGCTCGATCGCTTATTCATACATGAGCCTTAATCCGGGCAAGCATGTGGAAAAGATGCTGGGTGCGGTCCGTGGAATGCCCGCGGGCCAAAACAAGTAACGGCGGCAGCGGTCAGGCAATGGCGGACGGGCGCGCCGACTAGGACGACTGCTCTGTCGCGATTGGTTGGTTCGCGCGGTCGATCAGTTCGTGGCTGCGCGTGAAGCGCAGATGGGTGATGTCGGTGGGGAAGAACATTCCCCAGGTCCACTCGACGAAGATGCGCAACTTGCGACCAAACGTCGGCATCTGTGATAGGTAGTAAGCGCGCCAGAGCAGCCACGCCACCACCCCGGACAGCGGGATTCCGAAGATCTCGGCGACGCCTTTCATGTGACCGATGGCGGCCATCGAGCCGCGCGGTCGGTAGTCGAACGTGCGCGTTGGACGTCCGTCGAGTACTGAAAGCAGGTTCCCAACGAGGCACCTCGCCTCGCGTACCGCGAACTGCGCCGTCGGCGGCGCCGGACTACCGTTTCGCGCATTGATTACGTGGGCGCAATCGCCGATCGCCCACAGACCCGGCATGTGCCTTACGGACAGGTCGCCGTTGACAACGATGCGGCCGCGCTCCACCGACGCATGCAGCGACTCCACCAACGCGTTCGGTCTAGTGCCAATGGTGCAGATCACCGTCGCGGTACGCAACGACGTGCCCTCGTCGAGAGTCACAGTCCGGTCATCTACGGCCACTGCTTTGGCACGCGTGCGTACGTCGACCCCACGCGCGACGAGCGAGCGCTGGGCCGCGGCACCCAGTCGTTCGGACAATTCCGGCAGCAACCGTGGCTGATCCTGCAGCACCGTGACCTTGAGGTCGTCTTCCGCCACCCGGGGATAGTAGCGACGAATGCTCTTCAAACAGTCGACCAGCTCGCCCGCGACCTCGACCCCGGAGAAGCCGCCACCGATGATCACGAAATGGCCGAGGCGTCGGCGTAGTTCCGGATCGTCCTCGAGCTCTAATTGCGCAACCCTCCGCAACACCGTATTGCGGATGTGCATGGCGTCGCCGACCGTCTTGAGCGGTACGGCATGCTCGGCAAGTCCTGGTATGAGGTCGAGCCGCGCCCGGTTGCCGAAGGCGAGCACCAAGTGATCGTAGGCAATCCGGAGCTCGCCGGCGAGCGTATCGCAGACCAGCGATTTGGCGGCCGGGTCGATCGCCGTCACGCGCCCCATGATGAAGCGCCCACGAGAGAGCATCTGGCGGATCGGCGCGACAACCTGCTCCGGGAAGACCGACGCACCAACGGCTTCGGGCAGCATTGGGTTGAAGGTCGTGTAGCTCTCTTCGCTGATGACGAGCAGCCTGCAATCCGCCGGCAGACCCCGGTCGAGTCCCTGTGCCAGCGTCATGCCGGCGAAGCCGCCACCGACGATCACGATGCTCCTTTGCTTCTTCATCACGACGACCATCCGATGAGGTAACGCGCGCAGTGGGCCGCGGACCAGCGTTGGTCGCCGCCGCAGCCAACCGCTTACTCCAGCGCCGCCAGCACGGCTGGCTGTAAGGCGCGAGGGAGCGGCGCGACTGACGCAGCAACGGGGCGGCACGGAAACGAGGTCACGGCAAACACCCGATCGCGTCGCGCGTCCGATCGGGACAGTCCCGCCGAACCATTCGTGTGCCCCGACCCGCTCAACCGGCATCTACAGGAGTGAAGATGAAGATGTTCAACGGCAAGACAGCACTGGTCACCGGATCGACGAGCGGCATCGGCCTGGGGATAGCCAGGGCGCTGGCACGGGAGGGCGCCGACGTCATCCTCAACGGCTTTGGCGATGCCAAAGAGATCGAGACCCTCCGCTCGGATCTCGCCGCGGAGCACGGCGTCGAAGTTCGCTACGACCGCGCCGATCTGTCCAACCAAGATCAGATCGAAACGATGATGACGAAGGCGCTTGGCGAATTCGGCGCCATCGACATTCTCATCAACAACGCAGGAATCCAGTTTGTCGCTCCGGTCGACGAGTTCCCGGTCGACAAGTGGAACGCGATCATCGCCATTAATCTGACTGCGTCGTTCCACACCATCCGTCTCGCACTCTGGGCGATGAAGAAGAAGAAGTGGGGTCGGATCATCAACATCGCTTCCGCGCACGCGCTGGTGGCGAGTCCTTTCAAGTCGGCGTATGTCGCCGCAAAGCACGGCATCGCGGGCTTGACCAAGACGGTCGCGCTGGAGGTGGCCGAGGTGGGAATCACCATGAACGCGATCTGCCCCGGATACGTCTGGACGCCGCTCGTGCAAAAGCAGATTCCTGACACGGCCAAGGCACGCGGTATCACGCAAGAGCAAGTGATCAACGACGTGCTGCTGCATGCCCAGCCGACCAAGAAGTTCGTCCAGATAGAAGAGGTCGCGGCCCTCGCCGCATTTCTCGCCAGCGACGCCGCCGCATCAATTACCGGGGCAATCCTCCCGCTCGAGGGCGGTTGGACGGCACAGTGATGTACCCACTTTCGCGAAAGGCGTCAGACATGCCGAAATCACGTAAGAGGAGCCCGCGGCGCGGCCATGCCCCCGCAACGACCGGCCGACCGGCACTCCCGGGCCAGGTCGTGCTGGTGCTTCAGGGCGGCGGCGCACTCGGTGCGTACCAGGTGGGCGTGTACGAGGCGATGCATGAGGCCGGCGTCGAGCCCGACTGGGTGATCGGTACGTCGGTGGGTGCGATCAACGCAGCCCTGATCGTCGGCAATGCGCCGCAGAATCGGATGCCGCGCATTAGGGAATTCTGGAGACGGATCGAGCAGGGATCCGGACCGGACATCTTCAGCGTGTTCACCGGGCTCTCTAACATGTCCGCGAACCTCGCGACCGTGTTGAAGGGAATTCCGGCCTTCTTCACGCCCAATCCGATCGCCTGGATAAGCTCCCACACGCCCCTCGGCGTTGACAATGCGGCCTACTACACGGTGGCTCCGCTCAAGGAAACCCTCGCCGACTTGATCGATCTCGACCATCTCGATGCCCGCAAAGTTCGCCTGACGGTCGGCGCCGTTAACGTCCGCACCGGCGAGATGCGCTACTTCGACAGCCGCGACGAAGCTGTTTGCATCGATCATGTGCTCGCTTCCGGCGCACTGCCGCCGGCGTTCCCCGCCGTGAGCATCGACGGCGAACCGTACTGGGACGGCGGCATCTACTCGAACACGCCGATCGAGGCAGTGCTCGACGACAAGCCGCGCCAGGATTCCGTAATCTTTGCGGTACAGATGTGGAATCCGGAAGGCCCCGATCCCGCGTCGCTCTGGCAGGTCATGGGCCGGCAGAAGGACATTCAGTACGCGAGCCGCGCTAAGAGCCACATCGCGCGGCAAAAGCAGATCCACCATCTGCGGCACATCATCCGCGAGATTGCGAAGCACGTGCCGGAAAAGGAACGAACATCTGCGGTCGTCAAGGAACTGGCGTCGTGGGGCTGCAATACCACGATGCACGTCGCGCGCCTCCTCGCGCCGAAGCTCGATGGCGAGGATCACACGAAGGACATCGATTTCACGCCGGCAGGAATTCGCGCACGCTGGCAGGCGGGCTACGCCGATACCAAGGCGATGCTGAAGCGCGCCCCGTGGAATCGGCCAGTGGACCCGATCGACGGCGTCGTGATCCACGATCCGATCGACCGACCAACCGTCCCGATCGCGCGCGGCGTCGACGGCTTCGCCGGTCGGACGAAGTGAGCGCGGTGGCGGCGTGGAAATCGCTGTTGTCGAGTCTCGCGTTCCTGATCGCCGCCTTGTGCGCGGGCACGATGGGCTTTGCCATCCAGCGCGGTGCGACGTGCACCGTCGCCGCGGTCGATGAAGCTGTCAGTAAGCGGCGCCTCAATCGCCTGGCGGCCATCGTCGAGGCGTCAATCTGGGTCGCCGGCGGCCTCGCTCTCGCGGAGACATTTCACCTGCTGGGGAGAATGCCGGCAGGCTATCCGCTGAGCTACTTGACGGTACTAGGAGGTATGCTTCTTGGGCTCGGCGCGTATGTCAATCGAGCCTGCGTGTTCGGCGCGATCGCGCGCTTTGGGTCAGGCGAATGGGCGTATATCGCCACCCCGCTCGGGATTTACGTGGGCAGCCTGATCGTCGCCTACGGATTCTCGCCCCCCGCACGCGCAAAGTTGCCGTACGGCTCATCCGTTCTGGTGTTCGCGTTGTGGTTCGCCATTCCGTTCATCGTTTTCCTGCTATGGCGGCTCGTCCGGGCGTTGATGGCCCTGCTCTCCGCGAGTTCCGACCAGCCCGTCCTGGCTCGTATTCGCGGTGGATTCGCCCAGCGCGTTTGGGCGCCGCACGCAGCGACCACCGTGATCGGAATCACGTTCTTCTTCATGTTCCTGCTGGTCGGGCCCTGGGACTACACCGGCGTCCTTGCCGACCTCGCCCGCGGCATGTCATTTAGCCTGGTGCCTAAGATCCTGCTGCTGATCGCTCTATTTCTGGGAGCCGTACTAGGCGGCTACACCGCGGGACGTTTTCGCAGCACCCGCGTTTCACTGCGGCAAGTGCTGAAGTGCTTTGCGGGCGGGGTCCTGATGGGATGGGGCGGCTTGCTTGTCCCCGGGCACAACGATGGATTGATCCTGATCGGAATGCCGTTGCTGTGGCCGTACGCCTGGGTGGCATTTCTTACGATGTGCCTTTCGATTGGCGCAGCACTGGTTATCGAACGAACGGCAAACGAAGCCGCGGCATTGAAGAGCACGTCATGAGCGCCCGCTGCCGGCCTGCGTGCATTGCTCGAACGAAGTCCCGCGAGCCTTCGCGGATCGGCTCCAGTAAGGAGATCGCGCGCGCATCGACAAAATCCCGTATGGCGAACACGGCTCGACGCAAGCTCGACGACTCCCACGCGTAATGCGCTAACCGACGAGGCACGGATCATGAACAAGCACATCACTCATTTCTGTCAGACGGCCGCCCTGTCCTTTGTGCTGGCGCTGTCCACTTCTGGCATCGCGCGCGCGGAGGGCGGCACCGCAGTGGGCGAAAGCGGCATCATCGAAGTGAAGAGCGCCTATTCGAAGGCGGAGACGATCGCGCGCCTCAAGCAGGATATCGCGGCCAAAGGAATCCGCTTTTTCGACGAAATCGATCAGTCCAAGCTCGCTGCGGATGCCGGCATCCAGATTCGCCCGTCGACGCTGCTCGTGTTCGGCAATCCGCCGCTCGGCACGCTGTTCATCCGGTCGAACTCGTTGGCGGGTCTCGACTGGCCGGTCCGGTTGCTCGTGTTCGAGGATGAGCAAGGCCAGGTCTGGGCTGCCTACACCGATTTTGGCTACATTGCCCGTCGCCACGATATACGCGGAATGGACCAGGAAGCCTTCAACAAGGCGACCGGCGTCATCGCGTCGATCACGTCGAGCGTGCAAGCGCCGTGATGGGATAGGGATCCGGGACCGTTCCGGTGTTCCCGCAGACCCGATTGATCGCAAGACGGACCGAGCCGTAGAGACCGCGAGGGGGAGCGCGTGATCGAACACTACGACGCCATCGTCATCGGGACCGGCCAAGCCGGTCCTCCACTTGCCGTGCGTCTGGCAGGCGCGGGACGCAAGACGGCAATCATCGAGCGCAAGCACTTCGGCGGGACGTGCGTCAACAATGGCTGCATCCCCACCAAAACCTTGATTGCCAGCGCGCGCGCCGCGTGGATGGCACGCAACGCCGACCGATACGGTGTCGCCCTCGGCGGACCCGTGCGCGTCGAGATGCCGAAGGTAAGGGCGCGCAAGAACGAAATCGTCAGGCAGTCCGCGAGCGGCATCGAAAGCTGGCTCCGTGGCACATCCAACATCACCGTCCTCGAAGGTCAAGCGCGTTTCGAGAGTGCAGAGGTGGTATGCGTCGGCGAGAGGCGGCTCACGGCGCCGCAGATCTTTATCAATACCGGCGGCCGGCCGGCGGTGCCGGCGTTTGCGGGTCTCGCCGACGTCGATTATCTGACGAGCACGAGTGTGATGGAAGTCGATTTCCTTCCCGAGCATCTCGTCGTGATCGGAGGCAGTTACATCGGCCTCGAGTTTGCCCAGATGTACCGGCGCTTCGGAAGCCGCGTCACGGTGATCGAGATGACACCACGCCTTGTCGCGCGCGAGGACGAGGCAGTCTCGGAGGGAGTACGCGAGATCCTGGAAGGCGAAGGTATCGGCGTCCGGCTCAACGCGCGGTGTATTTCGGTGCAAAAGCACCCCGGAGGCGTTGCGATTGAAGTGAGCTGCGATAAGGAACCGCGCACGATCATAGGATCGCACTTGCTGCTCGCTGTCGGCCGCGTTCCGAACACCGATGACCTGGGGCTGGATCGCGCCGGCGTGGAGACCGACGCCCGTGGTTTCATCATGGTCGACGACCAGCTCGCCACGAACGTCCCTGGAATCTACGCGCTGGGCGACGTCAACGGGCGCGGCGCGTTCACGCACACGTCGTACAACGACTATGAAATCGTTGCATCGAATCTTCTGGACAAGGAGTCGCGGCGCGTGTCCGACCGATTCCCCGTCTATGCGCTGTTTACCGACCCGCCGCTCGCTCGCGCCGGGATGACCGAGCGCGAGGCCCGCGCGTCGGGGCGCCCAATACTGGTCGGGTACCGACCGATGGCGCGCGTGGGCCGGGCACGCGAGCGCGGAGAAACACAAGGGTTCATGCAGGTGCTGGTCGACGGGGAGACGAAGAGGATCCTCGGGGCCACGCTCCTCGGCATCGAGGCAGACGAGGCGATTCACTGCATCATCGATGTGATGAGCGCCCGCGCGCCCTATACGGCCATCAGTCGCGCCGTGCACATCCATCCGACGGTGGCCGAGCTCATCCCGACAGTGCTCGGCGAACTCGAGCCATTGCGGCAAGCCGTTGCGGTAGCGGCCTAGAGTCCACAAGGCGTCAGCAAAATCCCGCGCGATGGCGAGGGATGCGCGATCTGCGCTGAATAAACGACCAATCGAGTGCGCGAAACGGGTGCACCGGCAACTACGCCGGCGCACCCGAAATGACTATCGTCGATGACGGCGAAGCACGCGGTCACATCATGTGATCATCCTTCATCACTTCCACGGGGAACAGATCGACCGAGATGAGCACCGCCGGAGCACCGGTAGTGTTCTGCCACCAGTGCTGCGTTCCGTTCTTTTCCGGTGCGACATCCCCCGTTTTGTGGACGATCGGCACCGCGCAGTTGCTCGCATACTCGATGACCTCGCCGGAGACGATGTAGATCATCGCCGGTCGGTTGCCGTGGCTGTGCCAAGGGACGACCCCGCCCGGCTCGATATCGAGCTGGCGAAAGCGGAACAGGCGACCATTGATCGCGGCGGGCTCTTTCGACAGATCGGTGGTCGAACGCACGACGTCCTTGACCCCCTTGGCAGCTGCCGTGCTCATCTGCTGTCCCTTGCCATCGGGAACGCGTTTGTCCGCAGGGCACTCACCGGCGTTCGCCGCGACCGCAGCCAGGGAAAACACGCCGGCGATAGCCGCGGCGGAAAGTGCACGTTTGAGTACCTTGTGTTCGTTGCGCATGACAATGATCTCCTCGTGAAGTATGGCCGCATGATCTCCTGCGGACGTCGAGTCTGTCGCGCTGGTATGCCATTGCTTACAGCCGAGCGGAACGCGCTCCTTGCAAAGAGTGGCGTATTCGAACGGACCCATGCCGTTCTTCCGCAGACAACCTTTCGGTTCGGAGCAACTGCCCCTTCGAATTTAGAAACAATTGAAGACTCCGTGAGATTTGCGTGAGAACTCCCAGCAAGAATGTGGGTGTGCGGGGGGTCAGAAGTTGCCTCCCAAGGGCAAGCGGGCCTCAGGGCTCGCCCCCGGCGGATCGGTCCACATCGGGGAGGCGACTATGACGAGTTTGGTTCAAGGGCAAGCCCAGGCGGTCGCATTGCACCGCTCCTACCTTTACCGGTATGCCGTTTCGAAATTGCGCAGAACGGAAATAGCCGAGGAGGTCGTTCAGGACACGCTGATGGCCGCCCTCCAGGGGCAGGCGATGTTCAGAGGCGAATCGGCGTTGAGAACCTGGTTGACCGGCATTCTCAAGCACAAGATCGTCGACTGGCAGCGGCGCGAGGCGCGCGATCCGCTTCGTCGAAGCGCAGCCCACCACGTTGCCACGGACGACGACTACGACGACACCGCCGATACGCTGTTCGACTCCGCCGGCGGCTGGGTTACGCCGCCGTCGACGTGGGCGGACCCTGAACAGTGCCTGACCAACGACAGGTTTCGCGAACTGCTGGACAGCTGCCTCGCCGCTCTACCTGTGGCCACGGCCCGCGCCTTCTACCTCCGCGAGGTCGAAGGCTTGACCACGGATGAGATCTGCGAGCAGTTGGGTGTATCGGAATCCAACTGCTGGGTGATGCTTCACCGCGCCCGCATGAGCTTGAGGCGGTCGATCGAGGAGCGCTGGTTTCTGAACGAGGAACGCAGGACCTCCGGCGCACCAACGCCAGGTAATCGACCCCAGTTGCGGATCGCGGCCGGACTCAAGACTGGACCGGACCCTTCGCGCTGCCGTGAGACCCGGCGCCCAGCGACACACGGCCAGCTGCAAATGCAGCCCGTGTGACCCGCCAACTGGCCTCAGCCGCGGCTGGAGGTGCCCCATGCAAGCATTGAGACGATTGCGTGATCTATTGAGCAGCTGGTGTGCCGATTATTTGAGTCGGCCGATCAAGGGATTCGAGGCTCCTGCCGCGTGCTCGTTGGATCAATTGGCGGCGCTCCTGCAACCGGGAGACGTGCTACTCGTCGAAGGCAATCTGCGGATCAGCTCGGTAATCAAGTACATCACCCAATCCACCTGGTCGCACGTTGCGATCTATGTCGGCCCGCAACCCGGCGCGCCGAGCGACGATCCACCGGTTCTCGTCGAGGCCGAACTGGCGCAAGGCGTCATCCTGTCTCCTCTGTCCAAATACGTGAATTTCCACACCCGCATTTGCCGCCCGATCGGGCTGCGTCCGGCGGATCGCGAACGGGTCGTCGCACATGCGCTTCAACGCGTGGGCCACGGCTACGATCTCAAGAATGTCATCGATCTCGCGCGCGATCGGCTTTCGCGAACATCGGACGCGGCGAGCTTGGGAAACGGACTGCGTGCTCTCGGAAGCGGGGAGCCCACACGGACGATCTGCTCGACTCTGATCGCCCAGGCATTTCAGAGCGTGCGTTACCCGATACTTCCCACGCGCCTGCTGCGGCCGTGTCCCGATGTGTCGCCGGACCGCAACGACGATTGTGTCGAGGAAACGTGGAAGGCAGGTCATTTCAGCATGTTTGCGCCCCGCGACTTCGATGTCTCGCCGTACTTCGCGGTCGTCAAGCCACTGCCGGTCGGCGACTTCGATTACACGCAGCTCCGATGGGCCGATTGAGTGGGAGCGTCGGTGGCCGATCCGCAGCCTGCGGCGGGAATGACGCCCAGTCTCGCGCGGGTGTGAACGAATCGTTCTCCGGGAAAGCGAAGGATCGAATGACCGATTGCCATGCGCCACTCGAAATCATCCGTAGCCGTTATCCAAACGCGCTTAGTACGAGCGACACGGTGGACGCGTTTCTGGACCTGATGCAGCGGCGTCTGGGCATCGAGCCACGCAAGATCATGCTCGCGGACAGCATTTGCAGCGATGACTTGAACACCATCGAATATCCGGAGCGCGCCTATGAAATGCTTGGGCCATTCAAGCTGGGCGGACTTGACGGCTTCCCCTTCGCAGGTCTCACAGGGATGCGCGCATTCGCGCACCATGTGCCCGTGGACGGAGCGGTCTTCGTGTTCCACGGACCGCACATCGGGGTCTCGAAGGAAGGGGAGACGGGAGTCATCCTCAGACCGGGTCAGGCGCATCGATCGGCGTGCTGCGGTGCGATCCGCGCGGCGGTCGACAAGATATCGAGCGGCCGAGTCGTGCCTGGAGAGGTCACCGAACTCGACTACCAGCAGAACACCATCGAGCAGCTGTTGCTCGCGCATCGCGACCGTATCGCTGGCGCGCGCTGTGCGATGGATGAATCCACCGAAATCATGTACTCCGCCATCGAGAAGAGGATCGACGTCCTCGCCTCGCGAACGGAGTTTCCGTGTCGATACGTCGTCATCATGGGTGGCGTATTGATCAACTCTGACCATGACGTGGGCTCGTTCTGTGCCTTCCGTCGGCTCGTCTGCATCGACTTGGCCACTGGACGACGAGAGGATTGGCTGGACGAGCTGTTGGGTGTCGCGGCGCGACTCATGGACCGGGTAACCCGCAACCAAGAGCCGAATCGGCTTCCGCAGTGTATGCGTTGAGTGATAACCCTGCGTACATCAACCAGCAAGTCAATCTAGGCCAACGCGTTACCAGCCGCTCCCGCACTATTCGTCCCACTACGGCAAATGCATTTGCCGGGAATGCATCCGCACCGCGGCTGACAGGGCTCGGTGCCCAGTCATGCAGCAGGATCTACTCGCCTCCGAGCAATCCGCACTCCAGGCCGATCATTCCGCTCAATTCGATCATCCGGCGAACCTCGGCCGCGTCGTCGTCGAAATCGTCGTCAACGCAGCTGTCGGAAAGGTCTCCAAGTACGCGAAACGCCTGATGCTCGGCGACGTGGCTGACGGGGGGGTGGTACTCGGCAATGCTGATCATGAAAGTCTCCTCGGTGAACGACGTCATGATCGGTATTGTGGAGGGTCAAAATCACGGATTCATCACAGGGGGCTAAACGATTTATCACAAGTTCGCTGCGTCGGAACCCTGGGCCGGCCCGCTCAGATCCGTAAGGTGGGTCATGCGGCCGGTCACCGAGGCATTGGTCTAGAATCGTAGTTGCGTGACGAGGCCCACCTCGGCATCCCGGAATCAGTTGACGCCGACGTGATCTCAAATCTCCGAAGCCTCCTTTGCTCCGACTGGGACCCACACGCTCGAGATGTGAGCCAGCCGGGCCAAAACCAATGGTGACGCATGACCCGTCAGGTACTTGTCATCGAAGACGACAAAGACATCGCCAAGCTCATTGAGCTGCAGCTGCTGGAGCTCTCGTGCGAGGTGAAACGAGCGAGCGATGGCGTAGAAGGACTGGCCGAGGCGCAGTCGAAGAAGTACGACTTGCTCATTCTCGACCTCATGCTGCCGGGGATGGGCGGGCTGGAAATCTGTCAACGCATCCGCGGCCAGGATCGCTACACGCCGGTACTGATGCTGACGTCGAAATCAAGCGAACTTGACCGCGTGCTCGGTCTGGAAATGGGAGCGGATGACTACCTGACCAAGCCTTTCAGCGTGCTCGAGTTGGTTGCCCGGATCAAGGCGATTTTTCGTCGTGTGGACAGCTTGTCCAAGGGGCAGGACAGCGCGACCGTCGTGATCAGGTCCGGCGACCTGCACATCGACGTCGAGAAGCGCTCGGTACGCCTGGACGGAAAGCCCGTAGAGCTGACGGCGAAGGAGTTCGACCTGCTGGTGCATTTCGCGCGTCACCCGGGCCGGGTTTTTTCCCGGGCGCAGCTACTCGACAGCGTTTGGGGCTATTCGCACAGTGGGTATGAGCACACCGTCAATTCGCACATCAACCGCCTCCGTACAAAGATCGAGAGCAATCCGAATGAGCCGGAGTTCATCGAGACTGTTTGGGGCGTTGGTTACAAATTCCGCGAAAGAGGCTGAGATGTTCAAGACCCTCTCGGCCAAGCTGACAGGCGCCCAGGCCATCGTGTTCTTTGCTCTTGGTGTCGGCTTCATTCTGGCGACCGAGAGGATGTTCGAGGGACAGCGCCTGCTGGAGCTCGCGACGGATCTGGGGATCGGCGTGGTCGTATTCGCGTTGCTGGCGGCGCTGCTGGTCTTTAGCTTTCTGACCCGACGTCTGCGTGCGCTCGCCGTTGCCGTGGACAGTTTTCGCGACAGCGGTTTCACCAAGCCAATTCACTTGACGTCAGCCAATCCGAGGGGAGACGACATCGATCGGTTGGGTGCTGCGGTACAGGAAATGTCGGAACGCATCGCGGAGCAGCTGGACCTGCTCGGGCAGACCGATGTGAGGCGGCGCGAACTGCTCGCCAACGTGTCCCACGATCTGCGTACGCCCCTGGCATCGATGCAGGGCTACCTGGAAACCCTTCTGTTGAAGCGAGGGACCCTTTCGCCGGAGGAAGAGCGCGGCTATCTCGAAGTCGCTGCCAAGCACAGCGAGCGCCTGGGCAGATTGATTCGCGATCTGTTCCAGCTGACCAAGCTCGAAGCGCGCGAACTCAAGCCCCAGTGCGAATACTTTCCCGTCGCCGAGCTGGTCCAGGACGTGGTACAGAAATTCCAGCTCGCAGCCGATAAGCGGAGCCTGCGGTTGTCAAGCGAGCTTGCCATTCAGCATGAGCAAGTGCATGCGGACATCGGCATGATCGAAAGCGTGCTGGAGAACCTTATCGAGAATGCCATGCGTCACACCGCGGCCGGCGGTGTCATCCAGGTAACAGTCGCGCCGATTGACGAGGCGCGCGTAGCTGTACGTGTCGTCGACACCGGTCGCGGCATTCCGAGCGATCAGCTGAAGGGCATTTTCGACCGGTACTACCGCGTGAATCGCGGCGAGGCGAGCGATGCCGGGAGCACCGGGTTGGGGCTCGCTATTAGCCGGCACATCGTCGAACTGCATGGAGGCAAGATCCAGGTGGAGAGCGTTCCGGACCGTGGGAGCGCGTTCAGCTTTGATCTACCGCTGTCCGCCGACCAGCCGGCGACAATTACCGCGGATGAAGCGCGACGGTAGCCCGGCCGCGCGGCGCACCTTGCGGCGTGTCACCCGGCTTCGAGCTTCTTCTGCAGCAACATGCGCTCCAGCTCGGCAGCTGCCCTCACCGAGAAGATTCTGAACAACGCGAGATGCGGCAAATCCTGTCGCATGGCTTTGCCATCCATGCATGCGAAGTGGCCGATGATCTTGCCGCTTGAATCGAACATCGGCACGCCGATGTAGCTGTCGCGGTCGAATTCCTTCTCCAGCGGCCAGACGTCGCAAACCCCGGTCGGCGCGTAAACGATTTCCTTGCCCTCGATGACAGCCCCGCAGGAGGTGCCCGCCAGATCGTATTCGAAGTTATCGAAGAATTTACCGTTTGAATAGTACGCCAACGTATGCGCCCGCGTTGGCGGGTCGCCGACGCAATAACACACAAGGTTGTCGCGAGTGCCAAGTATCGAAGACAGGCTTTTCATTAGAGCTTGATAGAAATCGTCGCCGGATACGGACGAGAGCCCTTCCGCGGCCTGAATGAGCGTTTCCTCGATCTCCTTTCGGCCGTGGATGTCGTTGTCCATGACCACCAAGCGGTACGGCTTTCCATTGGCATGACGAATTGCGGTACCGCGCGAATGAACCCAGCGGTAACCTCCATCGCCGTGGCGCAGCCTGTATTCCTTGTCGAAGTGCTGCGTCGCTCCCTTTAGATGGTTCTCGAGGCACAGCATGACAACTGCGTGCTCCTCCGGATGAAGTAGCTTTTGCCAATCCTCGATCTGACCGAGGCGCGCACCCATCTGGCCAAGCAATCCCCTCCAGCGCAGTGAAAATTCGACTGCGCCGCTCTCGACGTTCCACTCCCAGATACCGTCATTGGCGCGCTCCACCGTCAGCGCGTAGCGATCCTCCAGATCGTGCACACTCCGCTCCAGCGCTTGATGGCGGGCCTTCTCCTGTGCCAATCTCGTTTCGTAGTCCTGCATCTGTTCCCGCAGTCGATTGATCCCACCCGCCAGTTCGCGCAATGCCCCCGGAGGCGCACTAACGGGCGGGCCTGAGAAGCGGTTGTGGGTCAATTCCTGTGCGGCTCGGAGGAGCGCGCGCAGAGGGCGCAGAACGAAGACCTCCATATTGGTCACAGTGACGGCGAGCAACGCCGCCAGCACGCCCAGGAGTACCGCGGGCGCCAATTGCCCTCCGTCGCCGATCGCCCATGCATAAGCGCCCCAAAACAGCACGAATGCCCCGAGAGGAAACAGCAGGAGCAGGCGTAGACCGATCATCGTTGCAGCCTCCCTCATCCGCCTTGCAGAGCTGGTCGCCGCCGGAAGTTACGGCTTGGTATTCAATGAGCATAGCGCGCAGGGGAAACGCCCGCCATTCGCCAATGCGCCGCTGTAGTCGCTACCCAGTGCGGGCGGTCGGCCGGCCGGCCGGATGACGGGCGCGGACAAAAAGTCCCGTCGGTCCGTCTCCATCTGCGGCTCAGCCAGCCCAATTCCCGTCAGGCCATTCCGGACAAGGGGTTTTACACCCCGGCCCGGGCAGATGAGCGCACTTTGACGGCAATAGCGGCTCGGCGGTCCCGCGAGCAGGTGCGGCGCACGAAGGTGTGCAAGACGCGGCGGCATGCGCCGGACCTGCACCGGGCGATGCTGTCACCGAGCTCTGCGAGTTCTTTGTGGATGACAATTCAGTTCCCCAAGAGAGTCCCTGTTAGCTGACAGGTCGCGACGCTCGCGCTTGGGTTCACGTACTCGCCTTTTGTCGCGGGGGACTGGTATATGATTTGCAGCAAGGCGATGCACGCCCGTCGTTGCAGTGACGCGCAAGAAACAGGGTACGTCGATCGCGTATTTGGCTGCGCAGGCGTTGTCCATGGTTCCTTCACATTGCTACTTCTGCGACCACGTCAATCCGACTGGCGCGAAGTTCTGCAACAACTGTGGCGCGCCGCTGCAGGTAAGACCGTGTAGCCGCTGCGACGCGGTCAATGATCAGACCGCCAAGAGTTGCTACAAGTGCGGCATGGACTTTTCAGCGCCAGCTGCAGCGGCTGGGTTGCGGCCAACGGCGTCGGCGCCCAACGTTACGGCCGATTCGCCAGCACTCGACGAGCCCCTTCCATTCCGTCTCGACTTTGATCTGCAGCAGGAACTGCCCAAGCCCTCGGCATCGGCCGAAACGGTCAGCGCGCCGACACAGGCATCGATTCCATCACAGCCTGCTGTTGCGACCGACAACTCTCCCGCGCCGCAGCTCGCCCGCTCTGCCGCGGCCGTCGCTCTCGACAAGCTTGACCTCGCGTTCGATCGGCAGCGCTCGCCTTTCGACCGTTCCGTTCAAAGCGCACCTCCGGGTCGGCCTGGCAGCGAGATGGCCGGAGTGCGCGAGCCGGAATCCGAGATCGTTACTCGCGAACCTCGATCTTCGGGCAGGACCGTAGCTTCGGCCTTTTCTGCCGCGCAGCGCGAAACGGCGAAATCCCCCTTGCACGATCCCGAGGCCACAACGGAAGGGCGTTCATCGTCGCGCGCGGTGCCGGCCGTGGCACTGTCCATCTTGGCGCTTATCGCAATCGGCATCCTTGCCTACTACGTCTACGGCCCTTCAATGCTACCCGGCGAGCGGGAGGACGCGCAGGGGGTGTCCACCACGCCTGCGGATGTCCCCGAGTCGTCGGCATCTGTTGGCACGGGCAGCGTGGCCGCAATCGGCACTGCGATACCCGCGCCGCCGGCTGAGCCGTCAAGCGCCGTTGCAAGCTCTCCCGTCGGCCAAGGTCCAGCAGCGGCCACCGGCTCCAATGGTGCTGCCAGCCAAACGCCAGTGCCCAACGAGCCACGTCCGCAGGTCTCGACCAGCGATCACGCGAGCCCGCCGGAACAGGCCGCTGCCAGGGCCGATGAAGTTGTGAAGAAGCCAAATGCCGCGACCGCCAATACCGGGAACCTTCGCGATGGAACAATGCCGGCAACCAGCAATGAAGTCAGCGCGAAGTCTTCCGCGCCCAATCGGCCGATGCGTACCTATCAGGCTGCTACTGCGTCGGATCCCGTGCAGCTCCCGCCAAGAGACGATCGCGCGAAGGTTCGACTCGATGCGTCCCGGCCGCGGCCGTGCACCGAAGGCGTTGCGGCCCTCGGGCTTTGCAATCTGAATTCAGGAGGGGAGAACAAATAACGTGACCCGACTATCAGTCATCGGTCTGCTGGCAGCAGGAATATTGCTTCACGGAGCGTTGGCTCTGGCGGCTGCGGAGCTCAAGATCGTGACGGCGTCCACGCGTGGCACCTACATCCAGATAGGGCGTGATATCGCCTCGACGGTCGCGCCTTCCGCAGACATCGAACTCGAGGTACTGCCTTCGGCAGGGTCGGCCGAGAATGTTCGACGGCTGCGCTACGAACCGGGCGTCAAGTTCGCGATCGTGCAGTCAGATGTCTTTCAGGCGTTTCTCGATCAGGCTGCAGGTGGAAACGCGGAAGCGAACAAAATGATCCGGCCTCTTCGCGTCATCATGCCGCTCTACAACGAAGAAATTTACTTCATCGCACGGGCTGACTCGAACCTGAATTACATCCATGAGATCAAGGGTGCCCGAATCAACGTCGGAGAGCTGGGAAGCGGGACCGCGCTGACAACGACCACGCTTTACCGACTGATGTTCAACCAGCCGATCGCGGAAGCGAATGCGACCTTTCTCTCCAACGAAGACGCGCTGGTCAAGCTGATTTCGGGCAATTCCTTGGATGTGGTAGCCGTAATCGCCGGGCAGCCAGCCAAGCTGCTGGTCGACATGAAACCCGAGGCGCGGCAACTTATCAAATTGCTGAAGTTCGATCCCAATCAGCCTTCGAGCAAGTCCGCGCTGGAAACGTACTTTCCCGCGACGGTGCGCGCAAGCAGTTATCCAAACCTGCTGAGCGAAGACCTTCCGGGCTTGGCCGTGAAGGCATTCCTCGTGACCTACGATTACAACTTGAAGCAAACCAAGGACAACCTGACGCGGTTCGCGCGATCGCTGTGCCAGAACTTCTCTGCGCTGCAAGAGAATGGACATCCCAAGTGGCGCGAGGTCCAGCTGGCGCTGCCGGAGTTGGGCCGCGGATGGCTCTACTATCCGCCGACGGCCGCGGAGCTACGTAGCTGCATCGCTGCAAAGATGAAACCAAAGCCTCCGCCGGCAAAGGCATGTTCGCAGCAAGAGCGAGTACTGGGACTGTGCGAGTGAGTTGAATCTGGATTGACCGTGTATCTGTACGGTACAAATACATGAGGCAGTGACCGCCTCAGCCGCGCTTCCTTGAATTGCCGTAGGTGTCGCGCAACTCGCGCTTGAGCACCTTGCCGATGGGACTGCGCGGCAGGCTCGCGACCTCTTCGATGGCGTGCAGCCGCTGCACCTTGCCGAGGCGCGCGTTCGCCCATTCACGCAATGCTTCGGGGTCGATTACGGTACCCGGGCGCGGCACGACGAACGCGACCGGCGTCTCGCCCCACCGGGACGACGCGACGCCGACGACGGCGACCTCTTCCACGTCGCGGTGCTCGCTGAGGATCGCCTCGATATCGCTCGGGTAGACGTTGAACCCGCCGGAAATGATCATGTCCTTGCGGCGGTCCATGAGGATGAGGAAGCCGTCCTCGTCGAAGCGGCCGATATCGCCCGTGCGGATGAAGCGCTTGCCGTCGCCGTCGAACCATTCCGCGGCGGCGGTCAACGCGGAAAGGCGATGGTAGCCGGTCATCATCGCCGTGGAATGGCCCACCACTTCGCCTGCCTCGCCGGACGCGCACTCCCGCCCGTGCTCGTCGATGATACGGATGTCGCACAACGGCGCCGGCGCCCCGACCGTGTGCAACTTGTCCGGCCGCTCGTGCGCGAGCAGTACACAGGTGCCGCCGCCCTCCGTCATACCGTAGTACTCGATCAGTCCGCCGGGCCAGCGCTTCAGCACGTCGCGCTTCAGCGCGGCTGAGAACGGCGCGCTCGTGGAGAACTTGACGCGAAACGCCGACAGGTCGAATCGGGCGAAGTCCTCGCGCGCCATGATGCGCTGGTATTGCACGGGCACGAGCATCGTGTGCGTCACGCGATGCTCCTCCGCAAGCTGGAGGTATCGACCTGCGTCGAACTTTGGCATCAGGACGACGCTGCCCCCGAGGGCGAGCGCGGGCAGGAACGACACGAGCGTGGTGTTGGAATGCAGCGGCGTGGAGATCAGCGTCACGGCATCCGAATCGTATCCGTAGCGGGCGCTGCGATGGATGTGCGTCCAGCGCATCGCATGCGGCTGCACGATGCCCTTTGGCACGCCGGTCGTGCCCGAGGAGTAGATGATGTTGAAGGGAGCTTCGGGAGCGATCGCAACGGCCGCGGGCTTCGCATCCCCGGCCTCCAGCCAGTCGCGCAGGGCCAGCCCCGCGCCGACACCGTCGAGCGCGATCATGCGCGGCGCGATCGCATCGCGCTCCGGCTCCAGGGCACCGGCCACGCCCGCGTCCAGGAACAGGTGGCGCGCGCCCGTGTCGGCAATCATCGCTGCGAGCGCCGCGGACGTCGTGGACTGCGGTAACGGCGCTACGGCTGCGCCGGCGCGCAGCGCCCCGAGAAACGCCAGCACGTATTCGATGGAATTCGTCGCGCAGATGGCAACCGCGTCACCTGCGCGGACGCCATCGCGTTGCAAGGTCGCGGCAATGCGATCGACGCCGGCGTCCAGCTCGGCGTAGTCGAGCGACCGACCGTCGCAAATCAACGCGACCTGTCGCGGGCGACGCCTCGCGTGCGCCGCAATGAGATCAGAGACGGTCGTGAACGGCGGAGCGACGAGATCGGGAATCTCGGACATGGCCACGTCGATCGGCGTCATTGGACCACCCTCCGCGCTTCGCGCTTCGGGTAATTCGCGCTCATACAGCGGTGACGCCGCCATCGACGGCGATGACTTGCCCCGTGATGAACGACGAAGCGTCCGAGGCGAGCAGGGCGGTCACACCCTTGAGGTCCTCGGGGCCGCCGAGACGCCTGAGCGGCGCGTGCTGTGCGGCGGCATCGCCGATCATCTCCAGCAAACCCTTGGTCATCTTGGTCGGGAAGAAACCGGGTGCGATCGCGTTGACGTTGATGTCGTATTGGGCCCATTCGGCCGCAAGCGCGCGCGTGAAGCTCACGATCCCTCCCTTGCTCGTGTTGTACGCGAGCGTCGCGGGCCGGTCCGGATTGTCGCTGGCCACGAGTCCGAGGATCGACGCGATATTGATCACCTTGCCGCGGCGCCGTGGGACCATGCAACTGCGGCCGATCTCCCGCGTAACGAGGAACGTCGCGGTGAGGTTGAGAGTGATCACCTTTTGCCACGCCTCGAGCGGCAAGTCGAGCGTCGCTGCACCCCAGGTGGTCCCCGCGTTGTTGACGAGGATGTCGATGGGCCCAAGCGCAGCGACGGCGCGCGCGACGAGCGGGGCAATCGCCGAGGCTTCGGCAAGATCGCAGGGCAGCGCGACCGCCTCCCCACCGTATTCGGCACGCAGATGTGAGACGGCCTGATCGAGTTCGTCCGCCTTGCGCGCCACGAGCCCGACCCGAGCCCCCTGTTCGACCAGCGCCTCGGCCATCTGCAGGCCGAGACCGCGAGACGCGCCGGTAACAAGCGCCGCGCGGCCGGTCAGATCGAAGAGCGCCTTGAGAGTCATGGGGTGCCGGGGGCGGGAGGGCGGGTTGCCCGCCGCGATTCGCCGTTTCGCTCGCGTCGCGTATGCTACTTAATCCGTCACGGAATTTCCGATGGACCTCGACTACTCCCCCGACGAGCTCGCCTTCCGCGAGCTAGTGCGCACCTGGCTGCAGGCCCATTTGTCCGCCGACTTGCGGGACAAGGTGACGCGCTATCGGGCGCTGACCCGGGACGATCTTGTGGGCTGGCACCGCATTCTAGCCGCGCAAGGGTGGATCGCGCCGGCCTGGCCGATCGAGTGGGGCGGCACCGGGTGGAGCATCGTGCAGCGCTACATTTTCGAGGAGGAGTGCGGCCGCGCCGGGGCGCCGCCTATCGTTCCCTTCGGTCTCTTGATGTGCGGTCCCGTGCTGCTCAAGTTCGGCACCGATGCGCAAAAAGAGCGCTTCCTGCCGCGCATCTATCGGGGCGACGACTTCTGGTGCCAGGGGTATACCGAACCCGGCTCCGGATCGGATCTCGCGTCGCTGCGCACGACCGCAGTCCGCCGCGGCGATCGCTATTTCGTGAACGGCCAGAAGATCTGGACGACGTTGGCGCACATGGCGGACTGGATCTTCTGTCTCGTGCGCACGGGCGCCGATTCGGCCCGTCGTCAGGACGGCATCTCGTTCCTTCTGGTCGACATGAAAAGCCCTGGCATCACCGTGCGGCCACTGATGCTGATGGACGGCGGCCACGAGGTCAACGAGGTGTTCTTCGACGACGTCGAGGTGCCGGTCGCAAACCGGGTGCACGAGGAGGGCAAGGGCTGGACCGTCGCGAAGTACCTCCTCGGCCACGAGCGGATGAACACGGCCCGCATCGGGACGTCGATGCGCGAGCTCGAGACGCTGAAGGAGTATGCAGCGCGGCAGCGCAAGGACGGCCATCCCCTGAGCAATGATCCGCGCTTTCGCGACCAGATCGCGCGGATCGAGATCGAGCTCCTCGCGCTGTCGATCACGAACCTGCGCTTCCTCGACGCCGTGCGCAGCGGGCAGGCTCGGGGCGCCGAGGCGTCGATCCTTAAGATCAAGGGCACTGAGATCCAGCAGGCGCTGACCGAACTCATGATGCAAGCCGCGGGCCCGTCGATGCAGGCGCTTGTTGATGAGGCCGGCGCGGAAGACGACATGACCGCCGCGCTCGCGCGCCGCTACTGCAACTACCGCAAGACGACGATCTACGCCGGGTCGAACGAGATCCAGCGCAACATCATCGCCAAGCAGGTGCTGGGGCTGCCGTCGTGAAATTCGACTACGACGACGAGCAGCGTCTGCTGGCGGACTCGCTGCAGCGGCTCCTCGCGCACGACTATGGCTTCGACGCGCGAAACAGGATCGTCGCGTCCGAACGGGGATTCAGCACGACCGTCTGGAAGGCGTTCGCCGATCTTGGCTTGCTCGGGCTGGGACTGCCCCCCGACTACGGCGGCTTCGGCGGCGGTGCGCGCGCGTGCATGTCGGTGATGGAGGCATTTGGCGATGTGCTCGTCGCCGAGCCGTACCTGGCGACGGTGATGACGGCGCAGTTCGTCGCTCGCGGCGGCACCCCTGCACAAAGGGCCTCGATCCTCGGCGACGTGGCGGCGGGAAAGCGCGTGCTCGCGTTCGCGCAGACCGAAGCTGGCGCCCGGTATAACCTCGCCGAGGTGTCGACGCGCGCTCGCGCGGCCGGCGGCGGCTACGTGATCGACGGCGAAAAGAGTGCGGTCATTCACGGGCCCTGTGCGGATCTGCTCGTCGTATCTGCCCGCACGGCGGGTCACGGCGCCGATCCCAGCGGCATCAGCCTCTTCGTCGTCGATCCGCGCGCGCCCGGGGTCACACTGCGCAGCGCGAGAACCCTCGATGGTCTGCGGACCGCCGAGGTATCGCTTGCCGCTGTGAGCGTGGGCGCGGATGCCCTCGTGGGACCCGAGGGTGCGGCACTGCCGCTGATCGAGGAGGTCGTGGACTACGCGACCGCGCTCGTATGCGCCGAAGCCGTCGGCGCCATCGCTTACGCGAACGCCGCCACGCTCGACTATCTCAAGACACGGCAGCAGTTCGGCGTGCCGATCGGGACGTTTCAGGCACTGCAGCATCGGATGGTCGACATGACGATCAGCTACGAGCAGGTCAAGTCGATGGCCGGCCTGGCCTGCGCGACCGTCGACACCGAGCGCGACGCGGCGAAACGCAAACGGATGGTTTCCGCGGCCAAGGTCAAGGTGGCGGACGCCGCGCGCCACGTGAGCCAGGAATCCATCCAGCTGCACGGGGGCATGGGCATGAGCGATGAGCTCAAGGTGAGCCATACGTTCCGCCGCCTGACGGTGATTGCCCAGCTCTTCGGCGACGCGAATCATCACCTCGAGCGGTTCACAACGTTGTAGTCGGGAGTGTGGGAATCGCAACAGGCGGCGCCCGGTGGGGCGGCGGGTAGTCAGCCGCGCTTTCGCCGGCGCTCCATTATCGCGAGATACACGCCGCTCGCGACGATCACGCAAATGCCGACCATCGACCAGTGGTCCGGCAGCTGGCCGAAGATTACGTACCCATAGGCCACGGCCCAGATCATCTGCACGTAGGTGAACGGAGACAATAGCGAGGCAGGTGCGAGGACGTATGCGGCGATCACGAACCAGTGGCCAAGTCCGGCAAGCAACCCGAGCAGCAGCAACAGACCCCCATCGCTCAGCGTGAGACTTGTCTGGTCGAACCCCCAGGGCAACGCCGCTGTGAGGACGACTGTGCCCACCAGCGCACTGTGGAAGAGCGTCGTATAGACATCCTCGTAGATGAGCTTGCGCGTGAGCATGTTGTAGAACGCGTTGAAGAGTGCCGCCCCCAGCAACAGCAGCGCCGCCGGATGGAAAACAGCGGATCCCGGCCGCAGCAGAATGAGAACTCCGACGAAACCCGTGATCGAGGCGACCCAACGCGCGCGCGTCGGTTCCTCGCGAAGCAGAGGTCCAGAAAGCATGACGATGAGCATCGGCGCGAGGAACAGGATCGCGGATCCTTCGGCAAGCGGCAGGTAGCGCAAGCCTCCATACAGGCAGACCGTTGCCCCGAGCAGCATCGCCGACCGTTGGAGCTGCAGCGAAAAATGGCGCGTGCGCCAAAAGCCATTGCCGGCGCGATGCCACGCGATGGGCGCGACAACCAGCATCTGGCCGACATAACGCGCCCAGACCACGAGAAACAGCGAGTGGTCCCGCACGAGATACTTCGCGGTCGTGTCGAGTGAGGTCAGGCAGAAGCCCGCGAGGAGAAAGACCGGGAGTGCACGCCAGGCTTCGAAATCCTGCAACGCTCGCACGACGCGTTGAATCGGCGGGTTAAGGAAGTCCATCGCCGAGGCTTCGCGTACACCTTCGTCGGCAATCTCGAGGGTGCTGAAGCGTCGATCCGGATACAGGCGTTCGTAGCCGGCATCCGGCGACAAAGGCTCGCTGGGCCGCGGTGCATCGGACGGGTGTACCGATTCATCTGGGCGCTTCTTGGGGAGCTTTGGAAGCCGCAGGTTCATCACAATCGAAATCCACCAAGCCGACTCTCGTTAATGGCGGTTGATTGGCAGGGGATGGACGGATCGGTGATCCAGTCACGCGAGCCTGAGTATTGAGCGTTCGGTCGCGGGGGTCAACCGTCGGTTGGTGTCAGGCGGCGCCGCGCGAACGTGCGCAAAAGGCGGTGGCCTGCCCCAGCCTGCACTGCCGCGGCGGCGTTCTCCTCGAGCCTTTTGCCGCACGATTCGTCGGTGATGACAACTCGCCTCTGCCAAGAACGGTAGGTCATGCGGGTTGCTGCGCTTCGCTCACGGCAGCATCGATTCTTTCGCAGCGAGCAGGTATATGATTCGTAGCAGCGTGGCGCGAACTCATTGCCAGTCGCCGGCTCAACGGATCGCAGCACGTCCGGAAGCGCTTGCAAGTCGCGTCATTTGCAGCCAGGGCGTTGTAAGTGAACGGTCATTCTGACGCGAATCACCCGCGGTTCACGACGTTGTAATCGGGAGTGTCCACCGATGGCGATCAACAGACAGGTGGTGCTCGCAAGCCGGCCGAAGGGCGACGTGGCCGAGCACAATTTCCGCCTTGTCGAGGCGCCGATCGCGACGCCCGGTCCTGGCGAGGTCCTCGTGCGCAACGAGTGGCTGTCGCTCGACCCCTACATGCGCGGCCGGATGAACGACGTCAAATCCTATGTGCCGCCGCAGAAGCTCGATGAAGTGATGGTGGGCCAGACTGTGGGCGACGTCATCGAGTCGCGCGATCCGCGCTTCGGGCCGGGCGACAAGGTGCTGACCTCGCTGGGCTGGCAACTCTATGGCGTCGCGCGCGCGGAAGAGCTGGTGAAGATCGATGCCTCGCGCATCCCCGCATCCTGCTTTCTCGGCGTCACCGGAATGCCGGGTTTTACGGCGTGGTTCGGCTTGTTCGAGATCGGGCAGCCGAAGCCCGGGCAGACGGTCGTCGTCTCGGCGGCGTCGGGTGCGGTGGGCAGCGTCGTCGGGCAGCTCGCCCGTCTGCACGGGTGCCGGGCAGTGGGGATCGCGGGAGGTCGCGCCAAATGCGACTACGTCGTCGGCGAACTCGGCTTCGACGCCTGCATCGATTACAAGGCGGGGCATCTCGCGGACGACTTGCGCGGTGCGTGCCCGCAGGGTGTCGATGTCTGCTTCGAGAACGTCGGCGGCGCCGTGCTCGACACGGTGCTGCGCCAGGTGAACCGCTACGGGCGAGTCGTCATCTGCGGCCTGATCGCCGAGTACAGCGCTACCGAGCCGTACGGCTACAAGAGCCTGCGCTCGGTACTCGTCAACCGCATCCGCATGCAAGGGATGATCGTGTTCGACTGGAAGGACCGCTATCCCGAGGCGCGCAACGCTCTTGTCGAGCTGGTCGCCCAGGAGCGGTTGAAGTATCGCGAATCGGTGGCCAGCGGACTCGCCAGCGCGCCGCGCGCGTTCATGGGCCTTCTGAAGGGCGAGAACCTCGGCAAGCAGCTCGTGCGGCTCACCGATTGACCCGTGTCAGGCGATGACCTCGAACAACCCGGCGGCGCCCATGCCGCCGCCGATGCACATTGTGACGACGACGTGCTTCGCACCGCGCCGTCGACCTTCGATGAGCGCGTGGGCGGTCAATCGCGCGCCCGAAACGCCGTAAGGATGCCCCACCGCAATCGCCCCGCCGTCCACATTGAGGAGGTCGTCGGGAATGCCCAAGGTGTCGCGGCAGTACAACACCTGCACGGCGAAGGCCTCGTTCAACTCCCATAGGCCGATATCGGCGATTGTCTTGCCCGTGCGCTCCAGGAGCTTCCGGACGGCGAAGACGGGGCCGATCCCCATTTCCTCCGGTGCGCACCCGGCGACCGCGAAGCCGCGGAACACGCCCAACGGGCGCAGTCCCTTCGCCGCGGCAGCCGCATCGCTCATCACGACGCAGGCCGCCGCACCATCGGAGAACTGGCTCGCGTTGCCTGCCGCGACGACGCCGCCCGGCAAGGCGGGCTTGATCTTCGCGACGCCCTCGTAGGTCGTGTCGGCACGGATTCCCTCGTCGGCGGCGATCGTGACTTCCTTCGTGAAGAGGCGTCCGGCGTCCTTGTCCGCGACGCCCATCGTCGCCGTCATCGGCACGATCTCGTCCGCGAACCTGCCTGCCGCCGCGGCCGCGGCGGCGCGTTGCTGGCTGCGGGCGCCGTATTCGTCCTGTCGCTCGCGCGAGATCCCGTAGCGCTTCGCGACGTACTCGGCGGTTTCGAGCATCGGCCAGTAGATCGCCGGCTTGTGTTCGTTGAGCCAGGTCTCGCGCAGCATGTGCCGGTTCGCTTCGTTCTGCACGCAGGAGATCGATTCGACGCCGCCCGCAACGAAGGCGCTTCCTTCGCCCGACATGATCCGTTGCGCCGCGATCGCGATCGTCTGCAATCCGGAGGAGCAAAATCGATTCACCGTCATGCCGGGAACGCTGACCGGGCATCCGGCACGGAGCGCGATCTGCCGGGCGATGTTGGATCCGGTCGCGCCTTCCGGAAACGCGCAGCCCATCACCACGTCGTCGACTTCGGCAGGATCGAGGTGCGCCCGCTCGAGCGCGTGACGAACGACGTGACCGCCCATCGTCGCCCCGTGCGTCATGTTGAAAGCGCCGCGCCAGGACTTGGCAAGCCCCGTGCGGGCGGTGGATACGATGACAGCGTCGGGCATGGCAGCCTCGGCGAAAGATCAACCGTTGAACGTCTTGCCCGCGGCCGCGAGTCGCTCCAGCAGCGGCGCAGGTTGCCAGAATCGCGCGTCGGCACGCGGGTTCGCCGCGAATTCGCGCATCCGCCGCGCGACGCGATAGAGGCCGAGCGTGTCGGCGTAGAACATCGGGCCGCCACGATAGCGCGGAAAACCGTATCCGGTGAGGTAGACGACGTCGAGGTCGGAGGCACGCAGCGCGATGCCTTCCGCGACGATGCGCGCGCCTTCGTTCACCAGCGCGAACACGCACCGGTCGACGATCTCGTCGTCCTTGATCTCGCGCGGGACGATGCCGATCTCCTCCCGGTAGCCCGCGATCAGCTCGTCGACGGCGGGGTCGGGGATCGCGTCCCGGACGCCCGCGGCATAACGGTACCAGCCGGACCCAGTCTTCTGGCCGAAGCGGCCCAGCTCGCACAGGCGATCGGCGATGCGCGAGTAGACGACGTCCGGCTTCTCGACATAGCGGCGCTTGCGAATGTGCCAGCCGATGTCGTTGCCCGCGAGATCGCTCATGCGAAACGGTCCCATGGCCATGCCGAATCGCTCCAGCGTGCGATCGACCTGCGCCGGGGACGCGCCCTCCTCGAGCAGGAACATGGCCTGGCGGATGTACTGCTCGAGCATGCGGTTGCCGATGAATCCGTCGCAGACACGAGCGACGACGGCGGTTTTCCCGATTTTTTTCGCGACCTGCATCATCGTGGCCAGCACGTCGCCGCCCGTCTTCTCGCCACGCACGATCTCCAGGAGCTTCATGACGTTGGCCGGGCTGAAGAAGTGCGCGCCGAGGACATCCTGGGGCCGGCGCGTGAACGCCGCGATGCGATCGACGTCCAGCGTGGAAGTGTTGGTGGCCAGGATCGTACCCGGTCGCGCGACTTCGTCCAGCTGGCGGAATACGCGCCCTTTCACGTCCATGTCCTCGAAGACGGCCTCGATGACGAGATCCGAGTTCGCGATGTCGCCGAAGGCGAGCGTCGGTGCGAGGCGGCCCATGTTCGCATCCAGCGCGTCCGCCGTCAGACGGCCCTTCTTCAGCGACGATTCGTAGTTGCGCCGAATCGCCGCCACGCCCTTGGCGAGCGCCTCGGCATTCGTCTCGACGAGCGTGACGGGAAGGCCGGCGCTCAGGAAATTCATTGCGATCCCGCCACCCATCGTCCCCGCGCCCACGACTGCCACGCGCTCGATCTTACGCGTCGCCGTATCCTCGGCAAGGCCGGGAATCTTCGCGGCCGCCCGCTCGGCGAAGAAGGCGTGCCGCAGCGCGCGCGATTCCGGCGTCTGCATGAGCTCCACGAACTGCGCGCGCTCGAAACTCAACCCTTCGGCGAACGGTTTGCTTACCGCGGCCGCCACCGCGTTCACGCACTTGAGCGGCGCGGGCAGGCCCCTGGCCATGGGGGCGACCGAATTGCGCGCGAACTGGAAAAAGGCTTCCGCGTTGGGATAGTCGATGACGATGTCGCGAACGCGCTTCAGCGGTCGCTCCTCCGCCACGACCTTGCGGGCAAACGCGAGCGCGCCGTCGAGCAGCGGGCCGGAGAAGATTTCGTCGAACAGCGCGGTGCCGGCAAGCTCCCGCGCCGGCACCGGCGCACCCGACACGATCATGTTGAGCGCAGTCTCGACGCCGGCGACGCGCGGCAGGCGTTGCGTGCCACCCGCTCCGGGCAGCAAGCCGAGCTTGACCTCGGGCAATGCGATCTGCGCATCGGGCGTCGCGACCCGGAAGTGACAGCCGAGCGCGAGCTCGAGGCCGCCCCCCATGCAGATGCCTCCGATGGCCGCGACCACCGGCTTCCTGCTTTCTTCCGCGATCCGGATGAGCGTCGCCAGCGTCGGCTCAGCCGATGACGCGGGCGTATTGAACTCGCGGATGTCCGCTCCGCCGGAAAAAGCCTTGCCCGCGCCGATCATGACCACCGCATCGATCTGCGAATCACCGTTTGCGCGATCGAGCCCGGCGGCGATCGCCGAGCGCACCACATGCCCCAGGCCGTTGACCGGCGGGTTGTCGATCGTCAGAAGGGCGATGCGACCGTTCGTCTCGTAATGGGCGTCGATGAGCTTGCTCCGGTGGGCGCAGGCCGCTATTTTACCGTCACACCTCAAGCCACTCGCGACGGATCGCGGCGTTGTCCCGCAACGCCTGCGCGGTCCCGTCGAATACGATCCGGCCCTGGCCCATGACGTAGACGCGGTGCGAGATCTCGAGCGCGATCGTGAGCTTCTGCTCGATCAGCAGGATGGCGACGCCGCGCGCGGCGATCGTCTCGAGCAGCTCGCGCACCCGCGCGACCAGTTGCGGGGCGAGGCCCTCGGTGGGCTCGTCGACCATGATGAGATCGGGATCGCCCATCAGCGTGCGGCACATGGTCAGCATCTGCTGCTCGCCGCCCGACAGCACCCCGCCGGGCATGTCCGCGCGCGCGCGGAGCTGCGCAAACAGCGCGAACATGTCGTCGAGCGACCAGCGCCCGCCGTGCTGCCCGGGCTTCACCCCGAGCATGAGATTCTCGCGCACGGTGAGCGTGGGAAAGATGTCGCGGTTCTCCGGAACATAGCCCAAGCCCTTCCGCGCGATCGCGTGAGGCGCGAGGCCGTCGATGCGCTCGCCCTTGAACACGATCGAGCCGACCGGCGCGACCTCGCCCATGATCGTCTTCACCGTGGTCGAGCGACCCGCACCGTTGCGGCCGAGGAGACTCACGATCTCGCCCGACCCGACCCGGAACGACACACCCTGCAGGATATGACTCTTGCCGTAGTAGGCGTGCAGGTCGCTCACTTCAAGCATGCTGTGCCGTCCCGAGATAGGCGGCCTGCACGGCCTCGTTCGCCCTTACCCGTTCGGGCGTGTCGGTCGCGATCACCTTGCCATACACGAGCACCGAGATCCGGTCGGCGAGATCGAACACGACGCTCATGTCGTGCTCGACGATCACGAGCGTGCGACCCTGCGATACCGAGCGGATCAGCGCGACCGCATGGTTGGCCTCGCTGCGGCTCATCCCGGCGGTGGGCTCGTCGAGCAGGATGACGTCCGCATCGCCGGCAATCGTGATACCGATCTCGAGCGCGCGTTGCTCGGCATAGCTGAGCACGCCCGCGAGCGTGTTGCGGCGAGCGGTCATTCCGATTCTCTCCAGCGTGGCCTCCGTGCGCGCGGTGGCATCCGCGAGCGCGTCGGTCCGGCGCCAGAAGTTGTACTTGTAGCCCATGGGCCACAGCAGGCTGCAGCGGATGTTCTCGAAGACCGTCAGGCGCGGAAAGATGTTGGTGACCTGGAAGCTCCGGGTCAGGCCGCGCCGGTGGATCTCGAAGGGCGTCATGCCCTCGATCCGGGCACCGTGCAGCAGCACGGCACCGCTCGTGGGCGCAATGCGGCCGCTGACGAGATTGAACAGAGTCGACTTGCCGGCGCCGTTCGGGCCGATGATCGCGTGGCGCTCGTGCTCGTGAACGTCGAGCGACACCGCCCGGATGATGGGTGTGGCGCCAAAGCTCTTGTGGAGGTCGCGCAATTGCAGCGCAATGGGCGGCCCTGCGGCGCTGGAATCCCCCCGAACGTCGCTTCGCGACGCTCCCCCCAGGGGGCGAGTGCCTTGGGGCGGCCCTGCGGCGCTGGAATCCCCCCGAACGTCGCTTCGCGACGCTCCCCCCAGGGGGCGAGTGCCTTGGGGCGGCCCTGCGGCACTCATCGCGTTCCCCCCGCTGCACGGCGCCCGCGCGCCTCCTCGCTGGCGCGATTCCAGGCGGACCCGACGAGGCTCCAGGTGCCGCGAAAAATGAGGAAGCCGCCGGCCAGCATCACTCCCGCGGCGAGCCACGGCCACACCGTCGCGGCGTCGACCCCGATACCGGCGAGTCGCATCCGGCTGCCGAGCTCGGGCTGGGTCGCCAGGCGGTAGCTCATCTCGATCAGCAGTACTGCGCCGCACACCATGACCGCTGCGGGCAGGAGCGCAATCGCATAGGCGCGGAGCACACCGCGAAAGGTCCGGGTGCGGATGATCGGGCCATGCATCAGGATCAAGCCCACAAGCCCCGAAGGCGCGAACAGGATGGTCAGCACGAAGAATAGCCCGATATACAGGAGCCACGCGCTCGTGTAGCCGCTCAAGCTCGTCTGCAGCCATGTCAGCGTTACTGCCCCGACGATCGGCCCGGCAAAGTGACCCGCGCCGCCGATGTAGGTCATCAGCAGCACGGTTCCCGAGCGCTGCGCACTGACCGCGTCCGCGGCAACGATCTCGTAGTTGATGGCGTGCAGTCCGCCCGCCAGGCCCGCGAACAAGGCCGCGACGGCAAACGCAAAGAAGCGGACGCCATGCGTGTTGTAACCCACGAACTCGGCGCGCTCGGGGTTGTCCCGGACCGCAAAGCACATCCGCCCCACGGGGGTGCGCGCGAAGGCCCGCATGAGGGCCGCTGCGAGCAGCGCCCACAGCGCGATGAGATAGTAGACGGCGAGCTGCGGCCCGAGATCGAGGCCCAACAGCGCCGGCCCTTGGGTGCGACTCGCGGTGATGCCTTCCTCGCCGCCGAAATAGCCCGGCATCATGAACGTCGCGGCGTAAACGAGCTCCCCGACTCCGAGCGAGATCAGCGCGAAGATGGTCCCTGCGCGCCGTGTCGTCAGCGCACCGAACAAGAGGCCGAACAGCAATCCTCCGGCGGCGCCCGCGAGCGGCACCAAGAGCATCGGGAGCGGAAGGCCATGATTGATCGCGCGCATCACCTGGATGGCGACGTAGCCGCCGAGGCCGAAGTACACGGCGTGGCCAAACGACAGCAGGCCGGTCTGCCCGAACAGCACGTTGTAGGAAAGCGCAAACACCACCGCGATGCCCATCTGGCTCAGGAGCGAACGTCCGAAGTCGCTGTCGAGCCCCGGCACGTGCGGCAGCACGGCGAGCACGGCGATCACTCCCATCCATATCCGCAGTTCCGGCGTCGCCCCCCGGCCGGCTGCCGCGGGTTTCCTCACCACGGCTGCGACGGGATCACCGTCGCTCATTGGTGTACCCCCACGCTTGCGGCCTCATTTCATTCGGCCGCTGCGCTGCCCCCCAGGGGGCGCAAATCGATGCGGCCTCCGCATCGTTGCATCGGTCACGTTGCAGAAAGTGGTCGGCCGCCACCCGCGCTCGCAGACGCGCCCTTCGGGCCTTGGCGTCGCCCTGCTCGCGCGGGCGTCCTTGGGGCGGCCCTGCGGCACTCATACATCACGCTTGCCGAGGAGGCCGCGTGGCCGCACGATGAGGAAGAGCACCAGCAGGAGGTAGGGCACGATCGGCGCCGCGGTCGCGACCTTGATCGCCAGGAATTCATAGGCGGGCGTCGCGCGGGTGACGGCGAACCCCAGCGTGCGCAACAGGTCCGCCAACGAGTAGTCGATGGCCACCGCGAAGGTCTGCAGGATGCCGATCAACATCGACGCGATGAAGGCGCCGGCGAGCGAACCCAGCCCGCCGACCACCACGATGACGAAAACGATCGGTCCTACGGCGTTCGCCAGGGTCGGCTGCGTGAGCAGCATGAATCCGCCGATCACGCCGGCCAACCCCGCGAGGGCGCTGCCGATCGCGAATACCAACACGAAGACGCCGGGCACGTCGTGCCCGAGCGCGCCGACCATGCGCGGATGCGACAGGGCCGCCTGGATCACGAGTCCGATGCGGGTCCGCTTGAGAGCGAGCCAGAGAAACACCAGCATCGAGACGGAGATCACCATCATCAGACCCTTGTAGGCCGGAAAGCTGCTCCCGAACAATGTGAAGAGTGAAAAATCGACTGCCGGCGGCACGTTGTTCGCTACCGCATTGCGGCCCCAGATCATCGTAACGAGCTCTTCGATGAGATACGCGAGACCAAACGTGAACAGGATCTCGGCGACGTGCCCCCTTCCGTGCACGTGCCGCAACCCGTAGCGCTCGATTCCCGCTCCGACGAGGCCGCACAGCACGGGCGCGAGCACGAGCGCGGGCCAGAATCCCACCCAGCGCCCGAACTGATAGGAAAGGTACGCCCCGAGCATGAACACGCTCGCGTGCGCAAAATTGAGCACGCCCATCATGCTGAAGATCAGCGTGAGACCGCTCGTCAGCATGAAGAGCAGCAAGCCGTAGACGACGCCGTTCAGGAGCGAGACGGTCGTGAGCTCGAGCATCTGCTACGCGGAAGCGTGACGCGCGACCGGTCGGCTGCAAGGGGGCGCGCGGACGATCGCGCCAGACGCTGCCGCGTGGCCTGGAGCCGCGATGGCGTTCAGGCGTGCCGCGTCAGCGCGGCCGCTCCATCTTGCACGTCGTCGCCAGAGCGGTCGTCTTGCCGTCGATTTTGGCGTCGGTTTTCCAGCCGAGGCCGGAGCCTTCGACGTCGTATTTCTGCGCCTTCTCAAGCGTGGAGACGTATAGCGGCTGGAGGATCTGGTGATTGTCGGCGCGCATCTCGACCTCGCCGAGCGCGGTTTGCATTTTCATGCCTTCGAGCGCCCTGGCCACTTTAACCGGATCGTTCGATTGCGCTTTCTTCGCCGCTGCGGCGAACATCTCCCACATCGTCTTGGCACGCCAGTACGCGTACTCGTTTTCCTTGCCGGGGTAGCGCTTGTCGAAGGCCGCAACGGTCACATCCAGCTCCGGCGCGGCATTTTTGTGCCATTCGGAGACCTGCTTCAGGGTATCGACGCCCGCCTCGCCGATCGCCGTCACCGCGCCCGGGCTCCCGCCGTAGTACGTTTCCCAATTCACCTTGAGCCCCGCGTCCTTCCCGGCCTTGATGAGGAGCACCATGTCGTTGCTCCAGTTGCCGGTGATCACCGTGTCGGCGCCCGAAGCCTTGATTTTCGCCACGTAAGGCGAGAAGTCCTGCACCTTCTGCAAGGGATGGAGCTCGTCGCCGACGATCTTGATGTCCGGCCGCTTCTCTCCCAGCATCTTCGTGGCGGCTGCCGCGACTGCCTTGCCGAACGAATAGTCCTGGTTGATGAGGTAGACGCGCTTGATCTTGTTGTCCTTGGCGATGACGTCGGTCATTGCCGCCATCTTCATGTCGGCGTCCGCGTCGAAGCGGAAGTGCCAGAAATTGCACTTCTCGTTAGTGAGCGCCGGGTCCACGGCAGCGTAGTTGAGAAACAGGACTTCCTTGCCCGGGTTGCGCTCGTTGTGCTTCAGCACGGCCTCGGTGATCGCGAGCGCGACCGAGCTGCCGTTCCCCTGGACGACGTAGCGGGCGCCCTCGTCCAGCGCCTTCTTGAGCTGGATCAGCGACTCCTGCGGGTTGACCTTGTTGTCGAACGACATGAGCTCGATCTTCTCGCCGTTGATGCCGCCTGCGGTGTTGATCGCGTCGATGTAGAACTGGTGCGTCTTCTGCGCCAGGATGCCCGTGGCCGCCGCCCCGCCGGACAAGGGATCGATGAAGGCGACCTTGACGTCCGCCGCGACGGACCCTGCATAGAGCGACACGGCAAGCGCAGAAAGAAGAACCGCGCGGTGTGCGTTCCCAAGCATGACTCCTCCTCGTACCGTCGATGCGATGGATGGCAGGGTGACGCGGCGCCTCGCGTTTTGGCCTCTGGGTGCCCACCTGCTCTTGTGCAAAGGCGATCGTAGCGACACGACCTCCGGTTTACAAGCGTGGCGCGCCAGACGGGGTCATGTTGCTTTGCACACGGCGCCGTTCATTGTCGAGACCGGCACGGGCATCGCGCTTGGATGCGGGGGGGCGTCCGTCCGCAGTCGAGGTGGGTCGACCCCATCGTGTCGCCGCCAGGTGGGGTGATCCGCTATGCTCCCTGATCTGGTCCCACTGGTGCTCCTCGGATGACACCCCCGACGCAACCCGCAGCACTCGCGGCAACGGCCGCGGCCGTTGCGCTTCTCGTTGTCCAGGCAGGCCTCGGGCTCTATCTCGGGCTGCCGGGCCAGCTGAGCTTCGATTCGGTGATCCAGCTCTATGAAGGGAGAACGCTCCATTTCATTTCGTTCAACCCGCCGCTCATGTCCGTGCTGCTGGGCCTGCTCGATCGCCTCGGAGACGCACCGGCAGCATTCGTGCTGATGTCGCAAGCGATGCTCTCGGGCGCCACCGCGCTTGTCGTCTTCCCCGCGACCCGCACGCCGGCTTGGCGCTTCGGGTTCGCCGCGCCGATCGTCCTGAATCCCGTCGTTCTCTGCTACGTCGGCATTCTGTGGAAGGACGTGCTCCTCGCGCATTCGGTCGTCCTCACCTACTTTCTGATTGCGTGGCTGCGCCGGCAAGAACGACCGCTCACGCCAACCCTCGCGGTATTCGTGCTCGCGTTGTTGACCATCGTGGTCGGCGCCCGGCAGCAGGGTATTCTGTTCGCGCTGCCGGCGGCGGTGTGGGGGGCCACCCTCGTGCGCGGTTCCCGCCGCGTCCGATTGCTCGCCGGCGTCGCGCTCTTGGCCATTCCCATCGCGGCCAGTTCGACGCTCGACGCGTATGCAGCCCGAGCGAGGGCCCCCGGCCTGGATCCGGTGGGCGCGGGGCTGCGGGTCCTCGTGCTGTTCGACATCGTTGGCGTGCTCGCCAATGGAGGCGAGGTGCCCCAGAGCACGCCACCGGGCATCGCTGCCGAGTTGCACGAGCAGGCCGGCCACTACAGTCCCTACCGTGTCGACACGCTCTACTTAGGGATGCCGGCATACTCGACGCTGGACAATTCCGCAGCTCGGAGCCTCTGGCGCGCGACGATCCGGGACAACCCGGGCGCCTATTGGCGGCACCGGACCGCCTATTTCGCAACGGTGCTTGGTCTCGCGGACATGCACCAGTGCCTTCCGCTATACGCCGGGATCGCGAGCCCCGTTCTGCATCCGAGCGTCGACGGCGACGTTACTGCGCTGCTCGGGATCTCCGTGCGCGAAACTGCCTCGATGGATTGGGCACAACGATTCGGCATGGAAAACGCGAACACGCCGCTCTTCATGCATCTTGCCTACGGCCTCGTGCTGGTGACGATCGGCCTGTGGCTGTGCCGCCGCCGCGACTACGTGCTGGCGACACTCGCGGCGGCCACGCTGATTTTTCTGATGAGCTATGCGGTCGTCGGCATCGCCTGCGATTTCCGCTATGTCTACCTGCTGACTGTCGCGACGACGCTGCTGGCCGCGTATTTCTGCCTCAATGCGGGGATGGCGGGTGGCGCCTCCGGCGAAGTCCCTCGCAGTGCGGATCGGTGATCGTCCGGGCTGCCCGGATCGGCATGGGCCTCGCGTTCGCGTACACTGTGGCCGCCGGGATCGGGGAGCGCTCCCGACCTACGGTGCGGGAACGCAAGGGGCGTTCTGCCATGCCTGTTGACATCCAAACCGACCTGCTGGAAAGCGTGCGCACCGTTCCGCCCGCCGTCGCGCCGTGGGCCACGGACACCGCGCGCATCGCCGTCGTCATCCCGAGCTATCGCGTTGCTGCCAGCGTTCTCGGTGTCGTTCGCCGGATCGGGCCGGAATGCGGGCTCGTCTACGTGGTCGACGATGCGTGTCCCGAGCATTCGGGCGATGTCGTAGCGAACGGGTGCGAGGATCCGCGCGTCCGCGTGATCCGGCAATCGTCGAACCAGGGCGTCGGCGGTGCCGTCATCGCAGGCTACCGTGCCGCGCTCGACGAGGGCGCGGCGATCCTCGTGAAGATCGACGGCGACGGGCAGATGGCTCCCGAGCTGCTGCCGTCGTTCGTCGCTCCGCTGCTTGCGGGCGAAGCCGACTACGCGAAGGGCAACCGCTTCTACGAGCTCGACCAGCTGTCGGCCATGCCGCGCGTGCGTCTATGGGGCAACGCGATCCTCTCGATCCTGTCGAAGCTCTCCACGGGCTACTGGAACATCACCGACCCGACCAACGGCTATACAGCGATCCATGCGAGCGTGCTGCGACACCTTCCCCTCGAGAAGGTCAGCCGGCGCTACTTTTTCGAATCGGACATGTTGTTTCGCCTGAACACGCTGCGCGCGGTCGTCGTCGACGTGCCGATGGAACCCGTTTACGACGGTGCGGCCAGCAGCCTGCAAATCGCGCGGGTCCTGCCGGAATTCGCCGGCAAGCACTTGCGCAATTTCGCGAAGCGGATGTTCTACAATTATTTCCTGCGCGACGTTTCGATCGCGTCGCTCGAGCTTCCCGCCGGCCTCATCCTGCTGGCGTTCGCGCTGGCGTTCGGCGGCTATCACTGGGCACGCTCGGCAGCTGAAGGCGTCGCGACGCCGACCGGCACGATCATGATCACCGCGGTCACCCTCCTCATGGGATTCCAGTTCGTGCTCGCGTTTCTGCAGTACGACATCGCGTCTGTTCCGCGTCGCCCGGTCCATCGCGCGTTGGCCCGGTTGCAGGCACGCGCCCCTCGGTCGGTTCCAACGACATGAGCGCGTTGCTTGCATGGCTGATGGTGGTGGCGACGATGCTCGGGCTGTCCGCCGGCCAGATCCTGTTCAAGCTGGGAGCGGAGCGGCTTGAGCGCGATGGCGCGCCGACGGCGATCCCGTTTCTCAACGCGCCGATCGTCATCGCGCTCGTCATCTATGTCGTGAGCACGATGTTCTGGATCAGCGCGCTGCGGGCGCTTCCCCTGCGCCTTGCCTACCCGGTATCGGCACTGGCCTATGTCGTCGTCCCGGTGCTCGGGCACTTCTTCCTGAACGAGCAGTTGGGCATCCGTTCGCTGGCGGGGGCCGCTCTCATCATTGCCGGCATCGTGGTCGCGACGTCCGGATCCTGATTGCCGCACCGTGCGCGCTCGTCGACGCAGATGCGGGGCCGCGCGCTCGCAATGTGGGGCGACGGCGCCTCGCTCGAACTCCACGGAGCCTTCCGCCTCGCGTTGAACTTCCGTGCGCCCGCTCTGTCTTCGGAAGATCGCGGCTGGAACGCGCAAATGCGACGGGTTCTTGCCCGCGCCATGCAAGGATGGCGATGACAGACGACCGGGACTCGCTGTTCCTGCGGCGCACGCCGCCCTCGGCGCCGCCGGAGGACGTCGTCGCGCCGCTGGAAGCAGCGGCCGCGGGGCCGGCGGGTCTCTACGTCGACCCGGCCGACCGTCCGGCGCTCGTTGCGTCGCCACCGCGGCGCTGGGTCGGTCCGATCGTCGTCGCCGTTGCGATCGTTGTGACGTACGCGGGTTGGCGCGCACTGCAGCCTCCGCCGTCCCCACCCCCCGTCGTGGCTGCGCCTGAGCCGACGCCGCCGAAGCCTTCCCCCGAAGTTGCGCAGCAGCCTCCGGTCAAATATCCGCTACCCGACGCGCTGTCGGGTGCGAAGACGGACGTTTCGCTGCCCTCGCTCGCCGACAGCGATGCGGTGCTCAGTGCGGCTATCGTGGCGATGGCTTCCAATACGACGCTGCGCAACCTACTGCAAAAGACCGATGTCGCGCGGCGCATCGTCGCCACGATCGACAATCTGCCTCGCACCAAGGTGCCATGGAAGCTCTTGCCGGTCGCGCCGCCAAGCGGTGCTTTCGTAGTCGCCGGCGATGCGGCACACACCACGATCGATGCCCGCAACGGCGCGCGTTACGCACCCTACATGCTCATCGTCGCCGCCGTCGATCCCAAGGAGCTGGCGTCGGTGTACGGCGCTTACTATCCGCTGTTGCAGGAGCAGTATCGCGCGCTGGGTTACCCGGCGGGCAACTTTAACGATCGCGTGATCGAGGCGATCGACGATATGCTCGCCGCGCCCGTTCCGTCCGCGCCGCCGGCGCTCACTCAGCCCAAGGTCCTCTACGAATTCGCGGACCCCGCTCTCGAGGCGCGTTCGCCGGGACAGAAGATGATGCTGCGCCTCGGCGCCGCCGATGCTGCCAAGGTCAAGGCCAAGCTCCGCGCGATCCGCAAGGAGCTCGCCGCCGCCGGACCGCCCGAGAGCGAGGCCCAGCCCAAGTAGCCGATGCGACGCCTCGAAGCGCTGCCGCCGAGCATCGGCGCGTAGAGCGTCAACGCGCGAAGTGCAGTGCGGCCTGCCCGGCGAGAATCGCGGCCATGATCCAGAGGGCCAAGCGCAGGATGCGTTGGAACGCCGCTGGACGAATGCGGCGCTGAACTCGAAGGCCAATCCACAGCGCGGCGAGCGACACCACGGTCAGAGGGGTGGTTGCGACAACTGCTGCGGACCCGAGCTGGCCCGCAGCATGCAGCGTCGCCGCCTGCGTCAGGCGGCCGACGATGAAGCATAGATTGAGAACCTGCGTCATCGCGAGCGCGTCGAGGCCGAGCGCCATGAAATAGATGACGAGGGGCGGCACGGCGACATTCACCGTGCCGGAGAGGAATCCGCCCAGCAATCCGAATGCGACCCCGGAGGCGCGCGGATGGCGCGGCAGCCACGACCACCCGTCGATGCCGCGGAGGCGACCCTGCAACAGGAAGACGACGATCATCGCCGACAGCAGCAACTTGAGCGGCTCGGGGTCTCCCAGGATCAGCACCCGCGTGCCGATCACGGTGCCGATCAGCACGAAGACGGCGACGGGCCAGTGGCGGGCCACGCTCGCGGTCCAGTGGCCTCCCCGGAAAATGCTGACCAGATTGACGGCGAGGTTGGGAACGAGCGTGGCGAGGATGGCGGTCCTGATGTCGGTCGCCATCGCGATCATCGGCGTCGAGATCAGCGGAAAGCCGAACCCCATCGTGCCGTGCGTGAACGCGGCGACGACGACCACCACCATCGCCCACGCATACGCGGGCGATGCGAGGAATGAATCGAAAGGCGCCGCGCGAGGCCCCTGCGCTAGGCCGCCTGCGGCCGCGGGCCGCCTCCAACCGGCGGCAGCGTCGATGCGCTCGCTTCGATGACGGCGCGTCGCATCGGCCTCAGCACGAACCAGGCGAGCAGGGCTGCGGCAATGTTCATGACCGCGGCAGTCATGAAGACCGCGTGCCAGTTGCCCGTGGCCGCCGTCAACACGCTCGATAGCGGCACGAGCAGCGCGGCGGTGCCTTTGGCCGTGTACAACATGCCCGCGTTCGCCGCCGCGAACTTGCTGCCGAAGGTATCGGCGTTGGTCGACGGGAACAAGCTGTAGATCTCGCCCCACGCGAAGAACACGAGGCCGCTCAGGATGACGAACATCACCGGATCCTGGCCGAGCTGGAACAGGAACAGGATGCCGATGCCTTCGAGGGTGAAGGCGATCAGCATCGTCAACTCGCGGCCGATGTGATCCGAGACCCAGCCGAAGAACGGGCGCGTCAATCCGTTCAGCACGCGGTCAAGCGTCAATGCGAACGTAAGCGCCGGTAGCGTCAGCCCGAGGAGGCTTACCGGGATGTCGGCGATCTTGAAATCCTTGGCAATTGGGGCGAGTTGTGCGGTGGCCATCAGGCCGCCGGCCGCTACCAGGACGAACATCACGTACATTACCCAGAACACGGGCTCGCGGACGATCTCGAGCGGCCGGTAGTCGCGCTTGGTCTGGATGATGCGCGCGCTCCTCTTCGCCGCAGCCGCCGTCTTGGGGAAGCCCGCCTGCAGGACGCGCCGCGGGTCGGTGAGGCCCAGCGCAATCAGCATGACGACGATGCCCTGGCCGATGCCGAAGTAGAGGAAGGCGGTTTGGAAGCCCATCGTCTTGATGATCGCCGAGATCGGCAGGACGGTGAGCGCCGACCCTGCGCCGAATCCGGCAGCGGTCAACCCGGCGGCGAGGCCGCGCCGGTCGGGAAACCATTTGAGGGCGTTGCCCACGCTGGTGCCATAGACGGCCCCGGCCCCCGTCCCGCTGATCGCAGCGGCTATGTAGAACGTCATGAGCGAGTCGGCGTAAGAATTCATCACCCAGCCGATCATGCACAAGAGGCCGCCGACGAACACAACAGGCCGCGGCCCGAAACGGTCGACGAGATACCCCTCGAACGGTACGAGCCAGGTCTCGAAGAGGACGAAGATCGTGAATGCCACCTGGATCGCGGCCTTCGACCATCCGAACTTGTCGCTGATCGGATTGACGAACAGCGTCCAGCCGTACTGCAGGTTGGCGATCATCACCATGCAGACGATCCCCAGGAACAACTGCATCCACCGGTAGGTCGGGGGACGCTCGATGAGCGGTGCTGCCGCGTCGACTTGCGCCATTCTTCTCCTCCTATTTCGGGTGCCGGTCGTTGCCGGCGGTGCCTTCGAGGCTGAGTCGGATTCTACGCCGGCGTCGTCGCGTCGCAAGCATCCCGGTGTCAGGAAGGCGCAAGCTTCGCTCTCTAGACTTGGGAGTTGTCCAATTCAGCCACAGTTCGCAACATCGACTGCGATGTTGCCATTCAGCCGTCGCCGAAGGCGAGTGCCGCGATTGATCCTCATGGCGCTTGCGCCGTTCATCCTCTGCGCAGCATGGATCGTCCCTCTCCCCGGCTGGCAAGGGGCGGAGCGCCCGTCCCGAGGTCGAAGCGATGCAACGGCGTTTTTTTGACTCGAAGGGACGTCGGAAGCCGACGCGACAAACGTTCGTAACACTCGCGCTGGTGCTGTGCGCCGGGTTCCTGGTCTGGGCCAGCGATCGGGTCACGCTTCAGGGCGAGCGCACGATCTTCACCGTAGATTGCAAGGGCGGCGAATGGCGTGACGGGCATTGCACCGGTGCCGTCGTTCCGGGCGCCCGCTACGCCTTCCGCGCGAGCGTGAGCCGGCAGGAGGTGCTCTACTGGGTCCGCGGCACGCAGTCGCCCTTCGGGAAATTGAGCAATTGCCAAGTCAAGGATCGCGACAACTGGACGTGCACGGTGCCGACGGGCCCGGATTCGACGATCACCGAGGCGATGGTCAAGGGTCAGCCCACCAGCGGGTGTGGGGGGCTGCCGATGCCGCTCCACCGAACCTCCAAATGGCGGTGGTGGGCGCTCAGTTTACGTGCGGCGGCGTTCGGCGCCAGCCGCGGCTGAGCTCACTGCTAGGCCGTCTGGCGCCGCCGCTGCGGCGCTTCACCGAGCACGGTGCAGCGCCGCACGACGCGGCGATCGGCGAATGGATCGTAAGGCGTTGCGCGATGCATGAGACAGCGGTTGTCCCAGACGATCAGCTCGCCCACCTGCCAATGATGCTCGTACGTCAGGTCGGGATGCACCGCGAGCGCGTTCAGCCCCTCGATCAACGCGCGCCCTTCGTCGTAAGGCATCCCGACGATGTACTCCGCATGGTCGCCCAGATAGAGACAGTCGCGTCCGGTCTCCGGGTGTGTCCGCACGACGGGCTGCTCGACGGGAGGCGCCTCCGCGCGCTGCGCCTCGGTCATCAGATCGGTGCCGTGGCGGCGCGTCCGCGAAAAATCGAGGTTATGCACGGCGCGCATCGTGTCGATGCGCTCCTTCCATTCCGGCGAGAGGCGCGCATAGGCACCGTACATGTCGCAGAAGTGCGTCTCGCCGCCGTGACCCGCGACGACCTCGCCGTAGATGATCGTCGCCTGTCCCGTCACGCGGCGCCACGAGCCGTCCGTGTGCCAGGCGAGCGTGCCCCGGTCGGGATGCTTGCCATTGGGGTTGCCGTTCTCGTCGAGATTCGACAGCCGGTAGATCTCGGGGAAGCCGTCCGGGTGGTACTGGTTCATCACGTGGACCTGGACTTCGCCGAAGCGGCGGGCGAACGCGACCTGGCTCGCCGGAGGCAGATCCTGCGGCGGAAACAGGAGCACCTGGTAGCGAAGGAACGCGCGGTAGATCGCCGCAAACGTCGCGTCATCGACGCCGCGCGCGATGTCGACGCCCGCGATCTTGGCGCCGAGCTTGGGCGTGAGCGAGGACAGGTCGAACGGCCACGCTCCGGCAGGGGTGTCGCGCTCGATCGAGGCGGCTTGCGCATTCATGGCGACCTCGCTAGGGGCAGATATAGCGATCGCTGTCGGGTGCCTTGAAGCAGCCGACGGATTCGGGCAGGAGCTGCTTCGGCAGCCACAGCACGACGTCGGGAAACGCGACTGTGAAAGCGATCGTCGCGAAGAATACGACATAAAGCGGGAGTGAGCGAACCACGGCCTGCCCGAAGCCGACGCCCACATATTTCGAAGCGACCAGGAGCGATAGCCCATAGGGTGGCGTGATCAGCCCGAACACAAGGGTGGTGATGATCACCACGCCCATGTGCAGCGGATTGATGTTGCCGACCTCGGCCAGCTTGGTGATGATCGGCATGAAGATGATGATTGCCGGAACCGCATCGATGAAATCGCCGACGATCACGAACAGCGCAACCAGAAGGAACATGATCGTCGGCCCGCTGGTGCCGGCGTACGCAGTGATGTGGCTGGCGACGATGTCGGGCCCGCGCAGATAGGCGACCATCCAGCCGAATGCCGAGGCGCCCGCCACGGCGGCGAGCGGCAGCGAATACAGCAGGCCCGCATACATGAAATCGCGCGGCAGCTCCTTCACGTGCTTCCGGTTGAGCACCGGGATCAGTACGACGAGGATGTAGACGCCGGCGACCATACCGGCTTCGGTCGGCGTGAACCAGCCGGTGAGGATGCCGCCCATGATGATCACCGGGATCACGAGGGGCAGCGCCGATCCGCGCGCCGCGACGACGACCTCGGTCATGGTGGCGCGCTTTTTCATGATCCCGATGGGGCCCCAAAAATAGCTGTAGATCATGAGGCCGATGCCGATCAGCACGCCGGGCACTACCCCGGCCAGGAACAGTCCGCCGATCGACACGTTGCCGGTCGCCCCGTACACCACCGCCATGATGCTGGGGGGAATCAGGTTGGCCATCGTCGAGGCCGAAGCGATCAGCGCCGCGGTAAAGGCGCGGTCGTAGCCCTCGCGATCCATGTCCTTGGCGATCGTCCGGGACAGCACCGCGACGTCGGCCATCGACGACCCCGAAATGCCGGCGAAGAACATGCTGAACAGCGTGACCACCTGCGCAAGCCCACCCCGCAGGTGACCGACCAGCGTCTGCGACAGGCGGATCATCCGGTGCGCGACGTCGGAGGAGGCCATCAGCTCACCCACCAGCAGGAAGAACGGCACGGCGAGAAGTGTCTCGGAATCGATGCCGTGGAAGAGCTGGCCGACCATCGACTGCATGCTGATCTGCGTAAATCCGGTGGCGACGAGCACGCCCGCGACCAACGCGAACGACACCGGCACGCCCATGTAGCCGAACAGCAGGAACAGGAACGTCATCAGCAGGAGGACGCTCGCCGGGCTCATATCAGCGTCTCCCGCACGTCGTCCCGGTCGTCGGGCCCCGCGTATCCGTTCTTCCAGCCATTGACGAGCTGCTCGATCGTGAAGAGCGCGATCAGCACCCCCGACATCGGCACGATGGCCGTGTAGACCGTGAGCGGAATCAGCGACGGCATGCGGAAGCTGCCCGAGGTCGAGGAGGGCGTTCTGCCAGCCGAACCAAACCAGTGCCACCGCCACGCACAGCACGATCAGACGGTTAATCGTCTCGATCGTGTTGCGCGGTGCGCCGGTCATCCGCTTGGTGATCTCAGTCAGGTAGAAGTGGTCGTTGCGGCGCGTTGCCACCGCCATGCCGACGAACACGCCCCAGGCGAAGAAGGCGGTGGTGACCTGCTGCAGCCACAGCCACGGCACGCCCAGCGTGCGGGTGACGACATCGAGCAGCACGGTTGCCGTGAACATGAACGATGCACAGGCCGCAGAGAATCATGAGTGCGGCCTCGAGCGGGTCGAGCGCCTTCCACTTGAGCTGGCGGTGGCGTTGGAGGATCAGCGCGCGCTGGTCGGCCATCGCGTTTCTCGTCGACGGGTGTGGAGCATGCTGCCGCGAACGGCGCTCGGGGCGCCGCTCGCGGACGGGGTCACGGAGCTACTGGACTTCGCGGACCATCTTGAGGAGCTTGACCGCGTGCGGTCCGAGTTCCTTGGCGAGGTCGTCCTGGACTGGCTGCGCGGCCTTCATGAAGCCGCTCTTGTCGACGCCGTCGACGACCTTGACGCCCATCTTCTTGAGCTTCTCGGCGGAATCGGCCTCGAGCTGCAATGCCAGCGCCGGTTCCTTCTTGCTCACTTCGGCGGCGGCGGCCTGCACCCAGCCCTGCTGCTCGGGCGTCAGGCTGTTCCAAGTCTTGTCGCTGACCCACAGGCAGTTGTTGTTCGCCTCGTGCTCCGTCATCGACAGGATGGGCGCCACTTCGTAGTGCTTGTTCGCGAGGTAGACGTTGACGCCGTTCTCGGCGACGTTCACGACGCCCGTCTGCAGCGAGGTGTAGACCTCGCCGAACGGCATGTGGACGGTCTGCGCGCCGTACGCCGGGAACAGTGTGTCCTCGGTCTTGGTCGCCTGCACGCGCACCTTCTGGCCCTTGATGTCGTCGATCGACTTCACTTCCTTCTTGCTGTACATGTTGCGCATGCCCATCGTCAGCAATCCGAGCACCTGCGCTCCCTGCACGGAGTCCTTGACCATCGCCTGGAATTCCGCGGCGATCGCCGGATCGGCGAGGACCTTCGCGAGATGCTTCTGGTCGCGGAATATGAAGTGCAGCGAGAAGACGCCCGCCTGCGGCGCGACCGTCGAAGCGTTTGCCGTCGACGTGATGACGAAATCGATGTCACCCGAGCGGAGCTTCTGGAGGAGCTGCGGCTCCTGACCGAGTTGGCCTCCCGGAAACTGGTTGATGCTCATCTTGCCGCCGGAGAGCTCCTTGAGCTTGGCGTCGAAGAGGTTCGCTGCGATGCCGTAGGCCGTCGTCGTTGGCTGATCGTACGCAAAGCTGAACTGACGCGCCGCTTGCGCGAGCGCCGTCGATGCGAACAACGAAGCGAGCGCGAGCAACGCGGCGCCCGGCAATATGCTGCGGATGCGGCAGTCCTTCATAGCACTCCTCCTCAGTGGGCTTCGAACGAGTCGCTTCCGCAGTGGAGCTCGCGGACTCCGTGTCCACCGGGCGCACCGGTCAGATCTGATTCTTGTTGTCGACCGCCCGAAGGAACGCCGGACGAGGGCAGTACTACGCGCAACCCCTGAGAGGCGAAAGGCCGCCCGGGCGGTTGGCACGACCCGGGACACTCAGAAGCGCTCGAGCCACGGCCGCAGCTCGATCTCCCACGTCCATGTGCTGCGCGGCTGCATCAGGACGTGCAGATAGGCGTCGGCGATGGCGTCGGGATCGAGGGTGGAATCGGGGCGCTCGGGTGGATCGACGTGCCCGCGCGGACGTATCGCGCCGTCGATCACGAAGTGCGCGACGTGGATGCCTTTGGGCGCGAGCTCGCGCGCCATGCTCTGCGCGAGGCCGCGCAGTGCGAACTTCCCCATCGCGAACGGCGCCGATTCGGGATAGCCCTTGACGCTGGCCGACGCACCGGTGAACAGGATCGCACCGGAGCCTTTGGTCAGCATCCGGCTCACCGCGGACTGCGCGACGAGGAACGCGCCGAAGGCGCTGATCAAGAGCGCCCGCCGCACGTCGTCGGGATCGAGTGCGATCAGCGGACCGCGGGTGCGAGCACTCGCGTTGTAGATGACGACGTCGGGGCCGCCGTAGTGGCGGTCGAGCGCCTCGAACAGGCTGCCGACCTGCGCGGCGTCCTGCGCGTCGCAGCCGAACGCGGTCGCTCCCGTCTCCTCGCACAGTTCGCTCAACTTGTCCGGATTGCGCGCCGCCAAAGCGACGGCCATTCCCGATCGCACCAGGACTCGGGCGAGCGAGGCGCTGAGGCCGGAGCCGGCGCCGACGATCAGCGCGCTCTCGGGACTGGGAGGGCGGCGGCATCGCGGCTCCGGACTTCGCCGCCTCCGCAGCTCGCGACGCTCTCGCGCAGCAGCTCGCGCTAGCGCGCAGCCCCTACGCCGCGTAGCGCCGCCTGAGCCACTCGTCGATGGCGATCCTGCCCGGTCCGTAGAAGAGGATGACGAGGAGCATCGTGCCCCAGAGGATGTGGTCCTTGAGTCCGGCGTCCGAGAGGCCGGGGTACGAGATCACAGCGACGATGTTGAAGACGAAAAGCGCGAGCGCCGCAGCGCGCGTGCCGAGCCCGAGCGCGAGGAAGATCGGCAGCCCGATCTCATTGGCGGTACCGAGCACCGCGGCTATCTGCGGCGGCAGCAGCGGAACGTGGAATTCATTCTGGAACAGGCCGAGTGTCCCCGACCAGTTGCCGATCTTGATCCACCCCGAGGTGAAAAAGACGCGCGCGACGTACAGCCGCAACGCGAGCACGAAGATCGATTGCAGACTGTCGAGCATCCGGGCCGCGGCGGCGTAGATGCGCATGCCTCGACCCAGCGGCGGCTCGGACCGCTGCAGCGAAGTTGCGGTTTCCATGTTGTGCGCTCCTCCTGACGGTCCCGCAATCTGTCGCGCTGGCATCGCGCGCCTTACATCAGGGCGCGTTGACGCCGACGATCGTGCCGTCGCCGATCCGGGCGCGGAGCGCGACCGCGAAATCGAACGGCTCGCTCGTTGCATGCGCTCTATCGAGGGCGGTGCCGAGCGGGGTGGCCGCTGCCAGCGCGGCCAGCCAGGCATACTCGGCCGCGGCGATGCGCTCGATCGTGATCCCCGCCGCCTCGCGGCGAATCAGGAGCGCGTCGCCGCCTTCGTCGAGCGACACGCGTTCGCCTCCGCTATCGCTTTCCTGGTTCGATCGCCAGATCCGGAGCACGGGAAAACGCGACGTCACGAAGCGGCACGATTGCGCAAGCTCGAGACGGATGCTCGCGAGTCGCTCCGGCGCGATGGCCGCCAGCATGGCGACGACCTGTTCGGGCGTCGTGTTGGCTTCGGATGCGCGATTCGCCTCGTCCTGCGCCCATTCGAGTCGCGCGACGTCGCCGAGATAGGGCAACCCGGCCGCATGGGGGTAGCGGTCGAGAAATGCGGGAAACGCGTCGCCGTAGACGTTGAGATCGCCCGAGGTCGGCGGATGGTCGCGGACGAAGGCTTCGACGGCGGCGCGGAAGAACGCCGCGCCCACCAGTTTGCGGACGACCGGGTACGTCGCGCCGAGCGCGTTGCCGTAGTTCGCGAACAGCGATCGGCGGTAGACGGCGAACCGCTCGGCGGCACGCTCGTCGGGAAGGCTCTCGAAGGGTGGCCGCGCGCCGTCGCCAGCGAAGAGCGCGTCAGCGAAGTCAAGCTGCAACTCACGCAGCGAGGGCATCCCGCGTGTCCAGCATCGATTGAGCCGTCGCGGCCTCCGCAAGCAGTGTCGCGAGCGGCGGGATGTCGGTGTCCCACTCGATCAGCGTCGGCACGGGCCCGAAGCGCGCTAGTGCCCGGCGATAGAGCGCCCACACGTCGGGCGCCACCGGCGCGCCGTGGGTATCGACGAGGCAGGGACCGCTCGCATCGAAGCCTGCGAGGTGGATCTCGGCGATCGCGTCCGGCGGTAACGCCTGCAGGTAGGCGTCGGCATCGAAGCCGTGATTCACCGCATTCACGTAGATGTTATTGACGTCGCAGAGGAGCTTGCACCCGGTGCGATGCGCAACCGCGGCGACGAATTCCCATTCGGGGATCGTTGAATCGGCGAACGCGAGGTAGGTCGAGACGTTCTCGACCAAGAGCTCGCGGCCGAGGAAATCCTGCAACGTGGCGACGCGCGCGCACACATGCGCGAGCGCTTCCTCGGTATACGGCAATGGCAGCAGGTCGTTGAGCGCGCGACCGCCAACCCCACTCCAGCAGAGATGCTCGGAGACGAGCGCGGGCTCCGTCCGCTCGATCAGGCGCCGGAGCTTCGCGAGATGGACACGGTCGAGCGGATCCGTCGAGCCCAGCGACATGCCGACGCCGTGCAGCGAAAGCGGGTAGTCGGCGCGCAGGCGCATGAGCGCTGCGAGCGCCGGGCCGCCGTCGACGTAATAGTTCTCGCTATGAACCTCGAGCCACGGGATCGGCGGCCGTTCGTCCTGCATCGCCCGCACGTGAGGCGCGCGCAAACCGATCCCGCAACTGGCGATGGGTCGGCGCATAGGCGTCATTGCGAAGCCGGCCGGACGCTGTCCGCCCGGCCGGAGCGAAGCATATGCCGGCGCGATTACATCTTGGCGGGCTGCATCGTGCCGCCCATCTTGTCGCACGTGCCCTTCGCGACGTACTTGAACTCGGTTGGGTCCTTGTCGGACTTGGCACCCTGGCCCGCGCAGGCATGCTTCGCGTTGCCGCAATCGTTCTGCCCGGCTTTGGCGACGCCGTAACACTTCTCGGTGTCCTTCGGCTGGGCAACCGGTTGCGCGGTGGCCGAGGCGACGAGACCAAGCGCGAGGATGCCAGCGATCGCGGCCTGGATCGTGGACGTCTGGTTCATGGCGGAATCTCCGTGAGGTTGAAAGAGAAGACAGGCAGCGAGCCCGTCTGGACCGTTGGTCGCCGTGCAGCGGCTCGACCTTACTCGCCCCGACGATGCGTGGCGCCATGTTCGCGCCGGCGCGTTGCCACGTCAACTTCGATAGCGCTGCATCGCCGCGCGCAGAAGCTGCATCTGATCGACCAGCGCCCGACACGGGTCGCACCCGAAGAGATGCACGCGCAGGAGCATCCGGCGGCGCCACGGCAGCGGACCGTCGAGCTCGCGCGAGATCAGTCGGGTTGCGTTCCGACAGTCGAGAATCCAGCCCAAGACGATACCCGCCCGCACCATGCCGGCATTTCGTTGGTCGGACGCTCCGGCAAAGCCTTACAGCGCGGGCCGTTATCGGATCCCTTCGTCGCGTTCGCGCGAACGCGGCGCGGCGAGCTCGTGACCGGCGGAATCCCCGGCGGCAACGATGGCGTTGCACGGCGTGAAAGTAGGCGCCGGCTGCTAGAATGCACGGGCTCCGCCGCCGTGTCCCGCCATGCGCTTTACCGTCGCGACCTACAACATCCACAAGGGATTCTCCCAACTCAACCGGCGGATGGTGATCCACGAGCTGCGCGAGCGGCTCGCGGGGCTCGACGCGGACATCCTGTTCCTGCAGGAGGTGATCGGCGTCCACGAGCGCCACGCGGCCCGGCATCGCGACTGGCCGGCCAAGCCGCAGCACGAGTTCCTCGCCGACCAGAGCTGGCATGAGGTCGCCTACGGGCGCACAGCGGTCACTCGCCACGGCCATCACGGCAATGCGCTCTTGTCGCGCTATCCAATCTCGGCGCAGGAGAATCTCGACATCTCCGCGCACGCGTTCGAGAGCCGCGGCCTGCTTCACTGCGAGATCAAGCTGGGCCCGCGAAGCCCGACGCTCCACTGCATCAACGTCCACCTCGGGCTCTTCGAGCGAGGTCGCCAGGAGCAGGTGCGGGCCATTTGCTCGCGCATCCGCGAAACCGTGCCGAAGGATGCGCCGCTGGTGATCGCGGGTGACTTCAACGACTGGCGGCACAAGGCGAACCAGGCGCTGGTCGACGAGCTCGGCGTGCACGAGGTATTCGAATCGGTGCGCGGCCGTCCGGCGCGCACGTTTCCCTCGGTAATGCCAGTCTTCCGCCTCGATCGCATCTACGCCCGCGGCCTCGCGATCCGCGACGCCCACGTCCACTACACGTACCGGTCCGGTCGGCGCATGTCCGACCACGCGGCGCTCGCGGCCACCTTCGACACTGCCCGGCGAGCGCGATGACCCGCTTCGTCCAGGGCAACCGCGTCGCGCTCCTGCGCAGCGGCGGCGAGTACTTTCCGGCACTCGTGGGCGCAATCGACCGCGCGCAGACCGAGGTCTGGCTCGAGACGTACATCTTTGCCGATGACGATGCCGGCCGCATCGTCGCGGCCGCGCTCGTGCGGGCGGCGGCGCGCGGTGTCGCCGTGCGGGTGATGGTCGACGGCTGGGGCGCGCGGCACTACCTCACGCGCTCGCTCGAAGCCGTGCTGGTCGGGGGAGGCGTCACGCTCCTCAAGTACCGTCCCGAGGTTGCGCCGTGGCAGTTCCGCTCGCACCGGCTGCGGCGGCTGCATCGCAAGCTCGCCCACGTCGACGGCCGGATCGCGTTCGTCGGCGGCATCAACATCATCGATGACGTCAACACGCCCGGCCACCGGCCGCCGCGCGTCGATTTCGCTGTGAGCGTCGAGGGACCGCTCGTCGGTCCCATCGTGCGCACGATGCAGCGCGTGTGGGCGATCAACGAGCTGGTGCAGTTCCAGGCGAGCGAAGTGCCGCTGTTTCCCGAGCCGCCGGAGGTGCCGCGCGCCGGTGCGCAGACCGCGAAGTTCGTGCTGCGCGACAACCTGCGGCATCGCCGCGACATCGAGAGCGCGTACCTCGCGGCGATCCGCACGGCAAAGGCGGAGATCCTGATCGCCAACGCGTACTTCTTCCCGGGGATCCGTTTCCGCCGTGCGCTGATCGCCGCCGCGCGGCGCGGGGTGCGCGTGACGCTGCTGCTGCAGGCGCGCGTCGAGTACGTGCTCCTCCACTACGCGTCACGCGCGCTCTATGGTCAGCTGCTGGCCGCCGGCATCGGCATTCAGGAGTATCACCGCTCGTTCCTCCACGCCAAGGTTGCCGTCGTCGACGCCCGTTGGGCAACCGTCGGCTCGTCGAACATCGATCCGTACAGCCTGCTGATGGCGCGCGAAGCGAACGTCGTCGTCCGCGATGCGTACCTGACGACTCAGCTCAAGGACGAGCTCGTGCGGATGATCGAGCGCGGCGCGCGGCCGATCGGCCCGCAGCACTGGAAAGATCGCCCGAGCGCGTACAAGGCTCTCGTGTGGATCGCCTACGGCATCGTCCGCGTCGCGATGGGCGTCCTGGGCTACGGCGGTAACGAGTGGTTCCGCGGCGGGCCGAAGCGGCCGCCGTTGCAGGAGCGGCCGGACGAGGAAAGCTGACTGCTAAAATTCGCGCATGCGGCATTCGATCGGACGATCGCGCGCGCTGCCCGGACCCGCGAAGGGCGGTGACTGGCACACGATCGGTACGTTGCTTCCCTACCTCTGGACCTACAAAGGCCGGGTGCTCGCGGCGCTGGTGGCGTTGATCGGGGCCAAGGTCGCCAACGTCGGCGTCCCGCTCTTGCTCAAGCGGATCGTCGACAGCCTCGATCCCGCGCTCGCGGTCCTGACCGTCCCGCTCGCGCTGCTCGTCGCCTACGGCGCGCTGCGCCTCTCGACGACGTTCTTCACCGAGCTCCGCGAGTTCCTGTTCGCGAAAGTCACGCAACGCGCGGTCCGGGCGATCGCACTCGAGGTCTTCCGGCACTTGCACGCGCTGTCGCTGCGCTTTCACCTGGCCCGGCAGACGGGCGGGCTCACGCGCGATGTCGAACGCGGCCAGCGCGGCATTTCGACCCTGATCAGCTATACGCTGTATTCGATCCTGCCCACGATCTTCGAGATCGTGCTCGTCTCGGCGATTCTGATTGCCCGCTATAACTGGGTCTTCATCGCGATCACGCTCTCCGCGCTCGCGCTTTACGTGATCGCGACAGTCACGATCACCAACTGGCGTACGGGCTTCCGCCGGGAAATGAACGAGCTCGACTCGAAGGCGAACACGCGCGCGATCGACAGCCTGCTCAATTATGAGACCGTGAAGTATTTCGGCAACGAGGAATGGGAAGCTCGCCGCTACGACGAGAGCCTGCAGCGCTGGGAGCGGGCGGCCGTCCGCAGCCAGACATCGCTGTCGTTCCTGAACGTGACGCAGAGCGCGATCATCGCGGTCGCCGTGACGCTGATCATGTGGCGCGCGACCGTCGGCGTAGTCGACAAGACGATGACCATCGGCGACCTCGTGCTGGTCAACGCGTTCATGATCCAGCTCTACATCCCGCTCAACTTCCTGGGCGTGCTCTACCGCGAGATCAAGCAGGCGCTCGCCGACATGGAGCGGATGTTCGGCCTCGCGCATGAGCACGCGGAAATCGCCGACGCGCCCGGCGCGCCGCCGCTTGCGATCGGCGCGGGCGAAGTGCGCTTCGAGCACGTCGACTTCGGGTACGAGAAGAACCGCCAGATCCTGTTCGACGTGTCGTTCGTGATCCCCGCGGGTCGGACCGTGGCCGTGGTCGGGCCGTCGGGCGCCGGCAAGAGCACGCTGTCGCGCCTGTTGTTCCGGTTCTACGACGTCGCCGGCGGGCGAATCCTGATCGATGGGCAGGACCTGCGCGCCGTGCAGCAGGCGAGCGTGCGCGCGGCGATCGGCATCGTTCCGCAGGACACGGTGCTTTTCAACGACACGATCGAGTACAACATCGGCTACGGCCGGCCCGGGGCGACGCACGACGAGATCGTCACCGCAGCGACGCTCGCGCAGATTCACACGTTCATCGCAAGCACGCCGGAGGGGTACGCCACGCCCGTCGGCGAGCGCGGGCTCAAGCTCTCGGGCGGCGAGAAGCAGCGCGTCGCGATTGCCCGCGCGGTCCTCAAGGATCCGCGGATCCTGGTGTTCGACGAGGCCACCTCGGCGCTCGATTCCCGCAGCGAGAAGGCGATCCAGGCCGAGCTCCGGCGGATTGCGCAGGACCGGACCACGCTCACCATCGCCCACCGGCTGTCGACGATCGTCGATGCCGACGAAATCCTGGTCCTGGACCATGGCCGCATCGTCGAGCGCGGCACCCATGGCGCGCTTCTTGCCTTGGAGGGGGTGTATTCGCGGATGTGGCAGCTGCAGCAGACCGAAGCCGGGCGCGTCGAAACGGGTTCCGCGTCGCCTCGTTCCGAGTCAGCCACGGCGGCCGCTCGCGCGTTAAGCGGGGACGCTGCGGACGAGGTCCTGGTCGATCCCGAGGCGCCGGTCACCCGTTGATCGGCCTTGGGGGATGCCGCGCAGTGTCGGTGGCCGCCCCCGGGCGGCCATTCCCATGAACAGATGAGTGGTATTGGCTCTATCCGGGGCTCTGTGTTATAAAGCCGGCGATCTTCACGTCTGACTTGATGAAGCTTTCCCTCACTACTGTTTTTGCTGGGCTATTCGCACTCGCGGCGGCGTCCGCCGGTGCGCAGGGGCCCGTCGCCCTCGATCCCGCGAAGTTAAGGCTCGCGTCCGCCAACGCGCTCGTCATTGACGCCACCGACAACCACGCCGTCTACGCAAAGTCCGCGGACGACGTGACGCCGATCGCCTCGCTCACGAAGCTCATGACCGCGATCGTGACGCTCGATGCAGGTCAGTCGCTCGACGAGCCCCTAGCGATCGACATGGAAGACTTCGACTACGTGAAAGGCACGACGTCGCGGCTGCGCATGGGCACCGAGCTTACGCGGCGCGACATGCTGCGCCTCGCGCTCATGTCGTCCGAGAACCGCGCGGCGTCGGCGCTCGCGCGCTCGTACCCCGGTGGCACGCCTGCGTTCGTCGCGGCAATGAACACCAAGGCAAAGGCGCTCGGCATGTCGCACACGTACTACGAGGACCCGACCGGACTGTCGCCCGGCAACGTGTCGACCGCGCGCGACCTCGCGATCGTCGTCGGTACCGCCGCCGAGTACCCGCTGATCCGCGAGTTCAGCACGACCGGCAGCCATTTCGTCGAGGCTGGCCCGAGCGGCCGGTGGCTCGCATTCAACAACACGAACAATCTGGTCAAGAACGGCCAGTGGGACATCCAGCTTTCGAAGACCGGCTACATTCGAGAGGCGGGCAAGTGCCTCGTGATGCTCGCGACGATCGGAAGCCGGCCGTTCGTCATCGTCCTGCTCGACTCGGCCGGGAAGTTCACGCGCGTCGCCGATGCGCTGCGCGTGCGGCACTGGCTCGAGACGGGTGAGACGCTGGCCCTTCCATCCTCGGGCAAGGGCGGCAAGGCCTTCAAGGCCAAGGGCCGCGTGTCCGGCACGCTGAAGCCGACCAAGCTCGCCCAGAACTCGCACGCGCTCAAGCCTGCCAAACGCGGCGTGTGACGCTCCATACCCGCGTCCACAGCGCGGGCGGGTTTCGTAAGGCCCACGCTGGAATCTCCGACCAATGCGCTACGATTGGAGCAGGAGATCGCCATGAACCGTCGTCAATTCCTGAGTTGCGTCGCCGCTGCCGTCGCGGCGGGCGCCGTGCCCTCCCTATTCGCCGCCGATGCGCCGGCGTTCATGGGCAAGATCGTCAAGACCGACGACGAGTGGCGGGTGCTCCTGACCCCCGCGCAGTTCAACATCCTGCGCGAAGAGGGGACCGAGCGCCCGTTCTCGAGCCCGCTGAACGAGGAGAAGCGCAAGGGTACGTTCGTCTGCGCCGCCTGCGCGCTGCCGCTTTTCGAGTCGAGCACGAAGTTCGAAAGCGGAACGGGTTGGCCGAGCTTCTACGACGCCATCAAGGGCCGTGTGGATACCAAGGTCGACCACAAGCTCATCTATCCGCGCACCGAATACCACTGCGCGCGGTGCGGCGGGCATCAAGGGCATGTGTTCGACGACGGCCCGAAGCCTACCGGCCTGCGTTATTGCAACAACGGCGTCGCGCTGAAGTTCATCCCGGCATGATGTGCGGCACGTTCCGATCTCAGCTTCCTCACCGCGCCGCGCGGCGGTGCTGATCGAGCAGCTCCTTCGCGTGCGCGCGCGTCTTCGCCGTGACGGCGCTGCCGCCGAGCATTCGCGAGAGTTCCTCGACGCGCGCGGCCGAGGTCAATGCCGCGACTTCGGCGCGCACCGAGCGATCGTCGCCTAGTTTGCTTACCCGGAAGTGATGGTCGGCGAACGCGGCGACTTGCGGCAGGTGCGTGACGCACAGGATCTGCCGCCGGTTGCCCAGCGACTGCATGAGCCGTCCCACGGTCGCGGCGACCGCGCCGCCGATGCCCGCGTCCACCTCGTCGAAGATCAACGTAGGCACGGCACCGACTTCGCTCGTGACGACCTGGATCGCGAGCGCGATGCGCGAGAGCTCGCCACCGGAGGCAACCTTCGCGAGCGGCCCGAGCGGCTGCTTCGGATGGCTCGCGACGCGGAACTCGATCTGCTCGGCACCGTGGCTCGTCGCCTCGGCGAGCTGAACCAGCGCGATCTCGAAGCGGCCGCCCTTCATCGCGAGCTCGCCCATAGCCTGCGTGACGCGGCTCTCCAGCTCGTGCGCGGCGAAGCGGCGCTTCTTCGTGAGCTCGCCCGCGAGCTTGCGCCATGCGGACTCGGCAGTTGCGGCGCGTTTCGCGAGCGCGTCGAAGTCCGACGACTCCGCGAGTGCCGCGAGCTTCGCTTCGGTCTCGGCCAGGAGCTCGGGCAGCGCCTCGGGCCGGACGCGGTGCTTGCGCGCGACGGCATGGATGGCTGCCTGCCGCTCCTCGATCCGGGCGAGCTCCACGGGGTCGACGTCGAGTTTGCGACGATACGCGCGAAGCTCGCGCGCGGCCTCGGTGAGCTGGATGTGCGCGGGCTCGAGCAGTGCCGCGATGCCCGAGAGCGCGGGGTCGTGAATCGCGCCCGCCTCGAGGCGAGCGACGAGCGTGGCCAGTCGGCGCGCAAGTGCGTCATCGGCCTCGGCGAGTGCGTGCTCGACCGCCTCGGCGGTCTCGATCAGTGCCGCCGCGTGCGCGAGCCGCGCCTGCGACTGTGCGAGCGACGCCCACTCGTCCGCCGAGAACGCGAGCGACGCGAGCTCGCGGCGACGGTCGTCGAGTGCGTCGCGCTCGGCCGCGCTAGCGTCGCGGGCCGCCGCCGCGGCGTCGCGGCGTTCGACGGCGGCGCGCCACTCGCGCCACGCCGAGGCCGTCTCCCGCGCGAGTGTCGCAAAGCCGCCGAACGCGTCGACGAGCGTGCGTTGCGCGTCGGCAGTGACGAGCGATTGGTGCGCGTGCTGCCCGTGGAGGTCGACGAGCATTTCGCCGACCCCGGCGAGCTGCGCGAGCGTCGCCGGCCGGCCGCCGACCCACGCGCGACTCTTGCCTTGGTTGTCCATCGTGCGCCGGACCAAGAGCGACGTGCCGTCGGCGGCGAGGCCCTGCTCGGAGAGCCACGCTGCGACGCCGGAATGGCCTTCGACGTCGAATTCGGCGGCGAGCTCGGCGCGCTCGGCGCCGGGGCGGAGCTGCCGCTGCTCGAACCGATCGCCCAGGAGGAGGGCGAGTGCGTCGAGCAGGATCGACTTCCCGGCGCCCGTTTCGCCGGTCAGGACCGAGAAGCCGTCGTCGAGCTCGAGGTCGAGCGCGTCGACGACGACGAAATTGCGGATCGACAGCAGGCGCAACATGCTACAGCCGCACTCGCTCGGGCGTCTCGCTCCAGTGCAGCTTCTCGCGCAGCATCGCGAAATGGTCGTGACCCTCGGGGTGCAGGAGCCGGACCGCATGCGCCGAGCGACGCGTCGCGACGCTGTCGCCCTCGGAGAGCTGGAAGTGGGCGTGGCCGTCGCAGTGGGCCCACGCGTCCGTGCCGCGCACGAGCGTGATGCGGATTCTCGCCGTGTCGCCGATCGCGATGGGGCGATTGGTGAGCGCGTGCGGTGCCACGGGCACGAGGAGCAGCGCGGGCACCTGTGGGTCGACGATCGGGCCCTGCGCCGACAGCGCGTAGGCGGTCGAGCCGGTGGGCGTGGCGATGATGATGCCGTCCGCGCGCATCGCGTAGACGAAGCGGCCGTCGATCTCGACCGCGGTATCGATCATCCCGCCGGACGTGCCGCGGTTGACGACGACTTCGTTTAGCGAGAGCGCGGTTTCCGCGGGGCCGTCGGCGGCGCGGTGCACGGTGGTCTCGAGCAACGTGCGACGTTCCTCGACGTGGCGGCCCGCGAGGATGGGACCCAGCATTTCTTCGATCTTCGCGAGCGGGATGTCGGTCAGGAAGCCGAGCCGCCCCTGATTGACGCCGATCAGCGGCACGTCGAAGCGCGCGAGTTCGCGCGCCGCGGCGAGCATGGTCCCGTCGCCGCCGACGACAATGACGACGTCGGCGGCGTCGCCCAGTGCGCCGGCCTTGGCCACCGGATAACCCTCGATCGGCGCCGAGCGCGCCGTGTCGGCGTCGACCACGACCGAATGGCCGCGGGCCGCGACGAACGCGGCGATCCGCGACAGGGGCCCGGCGATACCGGGACTCGCGTAGCGCCCGACGAGCGCGACGCGGCGGTAGCGGTCGGCGGCGGCGGGCGGCATGGCCGGGATTAGATCACACGCGGCGGCCCGCCCAAAGCCGACGGACGGCCGATCGGGGGCGACCGGCCGGACGGGCGGCGGGCCATCGGCGACGCCTACGCGCGACGCGTCTGTAGAATGATCGACATGCTGGATCCGCGCGCCCAACATCTGCTCAAAACGCTCGTCGAGCGCTACGTCGTCGAGGGTCAGCCGGTCGGTTCCCGCGTGCTGTCGAGGCAATCCGGCCTCGAGCTTTCGCCCGCAACGATCAGGAACGTGATGGCGGATCTCGAGGAGGCGGGCTACATCGCGAGTCCGCACACCTCGGCGGGGCGCGTGCCGACGGCGAAGGGCTATCGCTTCTTCGTCGATTCCCTGATGGTCGTCCAGCCGCTCGAGGATGTCGAGATCCATCGCCTCGAGGGCGAGTTGAGCGCCGACCGGCCGCAGCAGCTCGTGAGCAACGCCGCCGCGTTGCTGTCGGAACTCACGCATTTCGCGGGCGTCGTGATGACGCCGCGGCGCCGCGAGGCGTCGTTTCGTCATCTCGAGTTCCTGCGGCTGTCCGACCGGCGCGTGCTGCTGATCATCGTGACGTCGGAAGGCGACGTCCAGAACCGTGTGTTGCACACCGACCGCGCGTACACACAAGCACAGTTAGTCGAGGCCACGAACTTCCTGAACCGGCACTACGCGGGCCAGCCGTTCGGCGCGCTCCGGTCGCTCGTCACCGACGAGCTCAAGTCGCTGCGAGAGGACATCGTGAGCTTGATGGCCGCCGCTGTCGAGGCAGGCGATGACGCGCTCGCCGAACACGAAGGCCTCGTCGTCACCGGCGAACGGAATCTTCTCTCGGCTACCGACCTCGCGTCCAACATGGTTCGGCTGCGGCAGCTGTTCGACCTTTTCGAGCAGAAGACCTCGCTCCTGCACCTGCTCGACGTCTCGCAGCGCGCGCAGGGTGTCCAGATCTACATCGGCGGAGAGTCGGGGCTCGTGCCGCTCGACGAGTGCAGCGTCGTCACCGCGCCCTACGAGATCGACGGGCGCGTGATCGGTACGCTCGGTGTGATCGGACCGACGCGGATGGCCTACGAGCGCGTGATCCCGATCGTCGACGTGACGGCGAAGCTCCTGTCGAACGCGCTCACCCAGCAGATGAGTGATTAGGCCCAATGGGCGCGCACGCCAACGCCGCGCTGATCACAGGGTTCTATGCGGCGCTCGACCGCCACGACGCGGCGGCGATGCTCGCGTGCTATGCGCCCGAAGTCGCGTTCTCCGACCCGGTCTTTCCCGCACTCGACGCCAAGGGTGTCGGCACGATGTGGCGGATGCTTTGCGCGCGGGGCAAGGATCTCCGTGTGGTTGCCTCGAATATCGACGCTGATGATGCGGCGGGTCGCGCGCACTGGGACGCAACGTATTCGTACTCGGCGACCGGTCGCCGGGTCGAGAACCGGATCGACGCGACCTTCGCGTTCCGGGATGGATTGATCGTACGCCACGACGACCGCTTTGACCTCTGGCGCTGGGCGCGGCAGGCACTGGGCGTCACGGGGCTGCTGCTCGGCTGGGCGCCCCCGATGCAGCGCGCAATCCGCGCGAAGGCGGCCGAGGCGCTCGCCGCGTGGGGCGCGCGCGAAGCGCGCCCGGCTTGAGCGCCGCGGTGGCGTACAGGGCATGAGTGCGAAGGACCCCTCCCGAGCGAATCCGCCCCGGAGCGCGAGAGTGCGGAGGGTAGTCCAGTGAGCCGTTTCGCCAAGGAACCGCCGTTCGAGCACGGCCGCGTGCCACGGCTGGGCGTGCTGATGGTCAACGTGGGAACGCCGGACGCGCCGACAGCGTCTGCCGTCCGCCGCTATCTCGCGCAATTCCTGTGGGACCCGCGCATTGTCGAGATTCCGCGCGCGCTCTGGTTCCTGATCCTGCACGGCATCGTCCTCCGCACGCGCCCCGCGCGCTCGGCCCGCCGGTATTCGGCGATATGGACGAAGGACGGATCGCCGCTGCTCGTGCACAGCGTGAAGCAGCGCTCGCTCCTGCAGGGTCTCCTCGGGCAGCGGCTCAAGGAGGCGGGCTTTCCATCGGATCTGGCCGCCGTCGAACTGGCCATGCGCTACGGGCAGCCGGACATCGACAGCGCCCTCGACCGCCTCAAGGCCGCGGGCTGCGAGCGGGTGCTGATCCTGCCGCTATATCCGCAGTACGCGGGCACCACGACGGCCTCGACGCTCGACGCCGTGTACAAGCACGCGCGGAAGCTCCGGCGAATGCCGGCGCTCCGTGCGATGGACAGCTTCCACGACGAACCGGGCTATATCCGTGCGTTGGCACAGTCGATCAACGACTATTGGATGAAGCACGGCCGTCCCGACTTTCTCGTTCTGTCGTTCCACGGCGTGCCGCGGCGGACGCTCGACCTGGGCGACCCCTACCATTGCCAGTGTCAGAAGACGGCGCGCCTCGTCGCGCGCGAGCTCGGCCTCGACGCCAAGCACTACGCCGTGACGTTCCAGTCGCGCTTCGGCCGCGCCCAGTGGCTCAAGCCCGCGACGGCGGACACGCTCGTCGCGCTGGCGAAAGAAGGAAGGGCCCGCGTCGACGTCGCGTGCCCGGGTTTCGTCGCAGACTGCCTGGAAACGCTCGAGGAGATCGGCATTGAAGGGCGGCAGGCCTTCCTGCGCGCTGGAGGGAAGGATTTCCACGCGATTCCCTGCCTGAACGAGCACCCGCTCTGGATTGCGGCGCTCGCCGACCTCGCACAGCGAAATCTCGCGGGCTGGCTCGCGGTGCCGCCCGACGAGGATGCCCGCGAGCGGTCCGCATTGCGGGCCAAAGCCATGGGTGCCCCCCAATAGCGCTGTGACGATGCCCGGTCGGACGCGCTAGCGCATTGACCGCAAAGGCGTTTTCCTGCGGTCCTGGCCAGCCCGCAGCGCAGGTCCGGGAAACCGGTTGAAAAACGAGCGAATGGCCTCATTGTCCCGTCGGGCGCCGCGTTCCGGCGCCCCTTGATTTCTCCCCAGGAACGCCGATGACTCGCCACGACAAGCCCGAAACCCCGCCGCGACAGGAGGCAGGCCTGCCGATCGCCGGCGACACCGTCTCCCCGGACCTGGTTCGCGAGACGACGGCCGCCGACCCCGCGCCCGACATCGCCGCGCTGCTGAAGAAGGCGGAGGACGAGGCGGCCGAGCTCAAGGACGCCTGGCTGCGCGCCCGCGCCGACGTCGAGAACGTCCGCAAGCAGGCGGCGAACGACGTCGCCCGCGCCCACAAGTACGCGATCGAGCGCTTCGCCACCGACCTGCTCCAGGTCAAGGACTCGCTCGAGTCGGCGCTCGCCACCAAGGATGCGACGCCCGAGGCGCTGCGCTCGGGAGTCGAGCTCACGCTGAAGCAGCTCGCCGCGGCCTTCGAGAAGGCGCAGATCGCCGAGATCGATCCGGCGGCGGGGGCGAAGTTCGATCCGCACCAGCACATGGCGATGACGGCGGTCGACAGCCCCGAGCCTCCCAATACCGTGGTCCGCGTCTTCCAGAAAGGCTACCGCCTGCAGGACCGGATCCTCCGTCCCGCTCTGGTGGCCGTGTCGAAGGCCCCGGAAAACTCCTAGAACCCGCGTCGCATCGGCTTGATTTGGCGGCCTAAACCCTCACCTGTCGCGTAGGCGAAATTCACGCAATCCGGAAGGAATCCATCATGGGCAAGATCATTGGCATCGACCTCGGCACCACGAACAGCTGTGTCGCGATCATGGAAAGCGGCCAGCCGAAGGTGATCGAGAACTCGGAGGGCGCGCGCACGACACCGTCGGTCGTCGCGTACCAGGAAGACGGCGAGATCCTCGTCGGAGCGTCGGCGAAGCGGCAGGCAGTGACCAATGCGAGAAACACGATCTTCGCGGTCAAGCGACTGATCGGGCGGAAGTTCGACGAAAAGGAAGTGCAGAAGGACATCGGCCTGATGCCCTATAGGATCGTCAAGGCCGACAACGGCGACGCCTGGGTCGAGGTGCGCGGCAAGAAGATCGCGCCGCAGCAGGTATCGGCGGAAATCCTGCGCAAGATGAAGAAGACGGCCGAAGATTACCTCGGCGAGGAAGTGACGGAGGCCGTGATCACGGTCCCGGCGTACTTCAACGACTCGCAGCGGCAGGCGACCAAGGACGCGGGCCGCATCGCCGGCCTCGAAGTCAAGCGGATCATCAACGAGCCCACCGCAGCAGCGCTCGCGTTCGGCCTGGACAAGAAGGAGGGCGACCGCAAGATCGCCGTCTACGACCTGGGAGGCGGCACGTTCGACATCTCGATCATCGAGATCGCCAACGTCGACGGCGAGCATCAGTTCGAGGTGCTCTCGACCAACGGCGACACGTTCCTGGGCGGCGAGGACTTCGACCAGCGGATCATCGATTACATCGTCACCGAGTTCAAGAAGGACCAGGGGGTCGACCTCAAGAACGACGTGCTCGCGCTGCAGCGGCTCAAGGAAGCGGCCGAGAAGGCGAAGATCGAGCTGTCGTCGTCGCAGCAGACCGAGATCAACCTGCCGTACATCACGGCGGATCAGAGCGGCCCCAAGCATCTGTCGATCAAGATCACGCGGGCGAAGCTCGAGGCGCTGGTCGAGGAGCTGATCAACAAGACCGTCGAGCCGTGCCGCATCGCGATCAAGGACGCGGGCGTTTCTCTCGACCAGATCTCCGATGTGATCCTGGTCGGCGGGATGACGCGGATGCCGAAGGTGCAGGACACGGTCAAGGCGTTCTTCGGCAAGGAACCGCGCAAGGACGTGAATCCCGACGAGGCGGTGGCGGTCGGAGCGGGAATCCAGGGCGGCGTGCTCAAGGGCGACGTCAAGGACGTGCTGCTGCTCGACGTGACGCCCCTGTCGCTCGGCATCGAGACGTTGGGTGGCGTGATGACCAAGCTCATCAAGAAGAACACGACCATCCCGACCAAGGCGCAGCAGGTGTTCTCGACCGCCGACGACAACCAGGCGGCGGTGACGATCCACGTGCTGCAAGGCGAGCGCGACGTCGCGCAGGGCAACAAGAGCCTGGGCCAGTTCAACCTCGAAGGGATCCCGCCGGCGCCGCGCGGCATGCCGCAGATCGAAGTGACCTTCGACATCGACGCGAACGGCATCCTGCACGTCTCGGCCAAGGACAAGGCCACCGGCAAGGAGAACAAGATCACGATCAAGGCGAACTCGGGGCTGTCCGAAACCGAGATCGAGAAGATGGTGAAAGATGCCGAAGCGCATGCCGACGACGATCGCAAGCAGCTCGAGGTCGTCCAGGCGCGCAACGCGCTCGACGCTCTCGTGCACAGCGTGAAGAAGTCGGTCGCGGAGTACGGCGACAAGGTCGGCGCGGAAGAGAAGGGCAAGATCGAAGCGGCGGTCAAGGAGGCGGAGACGCTTCTCAAGGACAACAACGCGGCGAAGGACGCGCTCGAAGCGAAGACCGAATCGCTCGCGAAATCCGCGCAGAAGCTGGGCGAGATCATGTACGCGCAGACGCAGCAGGAGACGAATGCGGGAGCGTCGGCAGGACCCGGTGCGGGCGCGGCTTCCGGCGGCGCTGGCGGGACGCAGGGCGACGAGAAGGTCGTCGATGCCGAGTTCACCGAGGTCAAGGATCGGAAGTAATCGATATTCCGTCGCGGCTGCGCCAAGGCGATATTCGAAGAACTACGGCGCGACGGAATATCTGTCCGCGTTGAAGCGTCGTCGATGCGACGCTTGACGCGGACGTGGCCGCGCTACTCGGCAGGGTGGCGCGGCTCTTTGCATTGAACGCAGGGGACGGGATGGCGAAGCGCGATTACTACACGGTACTGGGCGTCAATCGTGACGCTTCCGACGAAGACATCAAGAAGGCCTATCGGAAGCTTGCGATGAAGCACCATCCGGACCGCAACCCGGACGACCGCGGCTCGGAAGATAAATTCAAGGAAGCGAAGGAAGCCTACGAGGTCCTGACCGACACCCGGAAGCGCGCCGCTTACGATCAATTCGGGCACGCGGGTGTCGATCCGGCGGCGGGCTTCGGCGCGGGCGCGGGTGCGCGCGGATTCGGCGGCCCCGAAGGATTCGGGGGCTTCGCCGACGCATTCGGCGACATCTTCGGCGAGATCTTCGGCGCGCAGCGCGGCGGGCGCGGCAACGGCGTCTATCGCGGTGCCGACCTGCGCTACAACCTGGAGCTCACGCTCGAGGATGCGGCCCGCGGCACCGAGGCCAAGATCCGCGTGCCGGCGCTCGAGGTATGCGCGACGTGCCACGGCAGCGGCGCCAAGCCCGGCACGAAAGCGCAGACCTGCACGACGTGCCATGGTCGCGGCGAAGTCCGCGTGTCGCAGGGCTTCTTCTCGATCCAGCAGACGTGTCCCGCGTGCCACGGCACCGGCAAGGTGATCCCGGATCCTTGCGGCACTTGCCACGGCGCGGGGCGCGTGCGCAAGCAGAAGACGCTGTCGGTCAAGATCCCTGCGGGCGTCGACCAGGACGATCGCGTGAGGCTCGCGGGCGAAGGCGAGGCCGGCGTCAACGGCGGTCCGCACCGGCGATCTCTACGTCGTCGTCGCTCTCAAGCCGCACGCCGTCTTCCAGCGCGAAGGCAGCGACCTCCATTGCGAAATGCCGATCGGCTTCGCCACCGCGGCATTAGGCGGCGAGATCGAGATTCCGACGCTCGACGGGCAGGCATCGATCAAGGTGCCTGCCGAAACGCAGACCGGGCAAGTGTTTCGCCTGCGCGGCAAGGGCATCAAGCACGTCCGGAGCGCGCAGCATGGCGACCTCTTCTGCCATGTCTCCGTCGAGACGCCGGTGCGGCTCACTGCGCGTCAGAAGGAGCTCCTCCGAGAGCTCGAGGCGATCAATGCGCAGGACCCCGGCGCGCACAATCCGCGCGCGAAGAACTGGTTTGATCGCGTCAAGGAATTCTTCGGCACCTGACAAGGAGCACGCGCGATGAGCGGCGGCGACGTCCGCTTCGACGTCGTCGTCATCGGCGCGGGTGCGGCGGGCATGATGTGCGCCGCGACGGCGGGCCTTCGCGGCCGCCGCGTTGTGCTGATCGAGCACTATCCCGTGCTCGGCGAGAAGATCCGCATTTCCGGTGGCGGTCGCTGCAACTTCACGAACGTCAACGCGGGCCCAGGCAATTTCCTGTCCCGCAATCCGGACTTCTGCAAATCGGCGCTCGCGCGCTACACGCCGCGCGACTTCATCGCACTCGTCGAGCGTCACCGCATCGGCTATCACGAGAAGAAGCTCGGTCAGCTGTTTTGCGACCGCAGCGCTCGCGACCTGATCGCGATGCTGAGAGTGGAGTGCGACCGTGGGAGGGTCGCCTGGCGGATGCCGTGCCCGGTCGACAGTGTCCTGCGCGAAGGAGGCGCGTGGCGAATCGCCACGCCGCTGGGCCCGATACACGCCGAATCACTCGTGATCGCCACCGGCGGCCTGACCGTGCCGAAGATCGGCGCGACGCCGTTCGGCTACCGCGTGGCCGAACAGTTCGGTCTTGCCGTGGTGCCCCCATCGCCGGCGTTGGTTCCACTGGCGTTGCCGCCCGAGGCGCTTGCGCAGTGGGGGGATCTCGCCGGCGTTTCCATCGACGTCGAAGTCACGTGCGGCGCCGGACGCTTTCGCGAAAACCTCCTGTTCACGCATCGCGGGCTCTCGGGCCCGGCTATTCTGCAGATTTCTACCTACTGGAACGGCGGAGCGCCACTCGTCATCGACGTGCTCCCGGAATCAAGCGCGGCCGAGTGGCTCATCGCCGAGCGCGCGTCGAGCAAGCGCCTTGACACGCTCCTCGCGGAGCGATTGCCGCAGCGTCTCGCGCAACGCTGGTGCGGAGTGCTGGGCGTCACGGCCCCGATCCGACAGATGTCCGAAACGCGGCTGCACGAGATCGCCGCAGGGCTGCATGCGTGGTCGCTGCTTCCGTCCGGGACGCTCGGCTACAGCAAGGCCGAGGTCACGCTCGGCGGCGTCGATACGCGCGGACTGTCGAGCCGGTCGATGATGGCGACGCAGGTCCCGGGACTTTTCTTCGTTGGCGAAGTCGTCGATGTCACGGGCTGGCTCGGCGGCTACAACTTCCAATGGGCGTGGTCGTCCGGCCACGCCGCCGGGATGCACGCTTGACGCGCGCCGCCGTTCCTCCGGCCCACGCTTTTTCCGCTAGCATTCGATCTCGACTCGCCCCGTCCGGAGCGCTTCCATGTTGGTTCGCCGTATCTTTGCCATCCTCGCGTGCGTTCTTTTCGCCGGGGCCGCCGCCGCGCAGGTCAAGATCGGCTTGCTCGTGTCCGCGACCGGCCCGACGTCGGCGATCGGCATCCCGCAGCAGAACACTGGCGCGCTCCTGCCGACTCGGATCGGCGACGCGACGGTCGAATACATCCAGCTCGAAGACGGCGGCGACACGACGCACGCGGTCCAGAACGCGAAGAAGCTCCTTGCCGAGCAGAACGTCGATGCGCTGATCGGGCCGTCGACCACGCCCAACGCGCTCGCGATCCTCGACCTCGTCGCCGAGGCCAGGGTGCCACTCCTGGCGACGGTGGGGACGTCGAGCGTCGTCGAGCCGATGGACGCGAAGCGGCGCTGGGTGTTCAAGACGACGCAGAACGACGACCTCATCGCGGCGGCGCTGGTCAAGCACATGGTGAAGTCGGGCGTGAAGACGATCGGCTTCATCGGCTTCAAGGATCCCTACGGCGAGAACTGGCATCGCGTGTTCACGCCGCTCGCCGAGACGACCGGCATCAAGGTCGTCGCGACGGAGTACTACCAGCGCGCGGATCCGAGCGTCACGGGGCAGGCGCTAAGGCTGCTGGCAGCCAAGCCGGATGCCGTGCTGATCGCGGGCGTCGGCGGTCCCGGCGTGCTGCCGCAGGTCACGCTGCGCGACCAGGGATACAAGGGCGCCATTTACCAGACACACGGGGTCGCGACCGACGACTTCATCCGGTTGGGCAAGGAGAAGGTCGAAGGCACGGTGCTCGCCGCGGGGCCGATGCTCGTGATCGACGAGATTCCGGACGCGAATCCGATCAAGAAGGTCGCGCAGGGCTACATCGCGGCCTACGAGAAACAATTCAAGCAGAAGCCCGCGACGTTCGGGGCAAACACGTGGGATGCGGGAATCATCCTGCAGCGCGCGATTCCCATAGCGCTCAAGGCGGCGAAGCCGGGGACCGAAGCGTTCCGCGTCGCGCTCCGCGACGCGATCGAGCAGGAGCACGAGATCGTCGGCTGCCAGGGCGTGTTCAACATGTCGCCCGGCAACCACAACGGGATGGACGAGCGCGCCCGGGTGCTCGTCACCGTCAAGGACGGTAGATTCAGGCTGCTGCCGGAGTGATCGAAAGGCATTGCAGGCAACGGAGACGTGCCCGTTCCCGGACAGGGTGGTTGACGGCGGGCGGCCATCGCACCCGGGCTACGCGGCGCGTCAATCGTGAAGCCTTAAAACGGTGACTGCACAGTCGGAGCGACTCCAAAGGCGCCGCCACTGCCTGTGTTGTCACCGAACGTAACCGTCGACGCCCCCGACGTCGTGTGGAAGGCGGGGCTGTTGGCATACGCAAACACATTGCGACTCACGCCGACTACCGCCAAGCTGTTCGCTTTGGTATGACTGACGGGGTGGGGTCCGAACGTGTTTTCAGTCACTTCGGCGCTGGCAAAGCCGTTGGTCGCAAACACCGAAACGCCCGACAGACCGTTTCCCGAGATCGCGCTGCGGCTCACGGCCGCATCGACGACACCGGTGGAGATGCCTCCCACTGTGACGCCGTCGCCCACGTTGTTGGCCATCATCGAATCCTCGATCACCAGGGCTGTTCGCGCCGGGCTCGGCGGTATTGCCGCGAACACCCCAGCCCCGCCATTGTGCGACAGGACGCTGCGGCGGATCGTCGCGTCGGCGATTGTACTGCCTGCGAGGACGAAGACGCCGTCGCCCGCGTTGTGCTCGGCCCGGAAATTGTCGAACACCGCGCTTGCGTCGGTCTGAACGAGAACGCCCGCGCCGATGTTGTCCCGGACGATGGTGTCGAGCACGACCATCTCCGAGCCCGCCGCATCCTGAATGATGCCGCTCGACGTCATGTTCGACACCACGCAACCTTCGACCCGAAGACGGGCCCCCTGAATGAAATGAATGCCGGTGCCGGGGCCGACGCCGTTGATCGAGAGGCCGCGCAGCGTGACGACGATGTTGGCACCATTGATCGCAACCCCGGTCTTGCCGCCGGTCACCGAGATGCCGGCATAGACACCTGCCGGCGCGATGATCGACACCGACTGCGTGATCGTCACGGGGCCATAGCCCGCGGAGTCGAGCACGATCACCTCGCCATTTGGAACTGTCCTCCCGATCGCCGCGCCGAACGAGCGGCAGGGTTGCGTGATCGAGCAGGGGTTGATGTCGACGCCGTTCGACGCGACGAACGTGCGCTGGGCCAGAGCCGCGTGAGCCCCGGTCGAGGCGAGCGCGAGCAAGGTGACGGCGATCCGTGCAACGGACCTGGCATTCATGGCTCCTCCCTGACGTGAGCGATAATCGGGGGCAGCCATCGTACGCCCGCCCCCATGACTGTCAATCGAGAGGATCAGATCGTCGGCATCCTGCTCGCCGCAGGCCGCGGCACGCGCTTCGGTGGCGACAAGCTGCTCGCGCGGCTCGCGTCCGGCGATGTCGCCGGCGAAACGGTGGGGGTCGTCGCGCTACGTCATCTGCGCCTCGCCGTCGCCGACGTGATTGCGGTCGTGCGCGACGACGATCGCGCGCTGGCCGCAGAGCTCGGCGCCAACGGTGCGCGCATCGTGCGTTGCGCGAACGCCGACGACGGCATGGGCGCAAGCCTCGCCTGTGGCGTGCGCGCGACAGCGGGAGCGAAGGGCTGGCTCGTCGCGCTCGCCGACATGCCATGGATCGCGTCGGAGACGATCACGCGGGTCGCAGCGGCCGTCGCCGACGGTGCGCCCGTCGCGGCCCCGTTTCACCGCGGCGAGCGGGGACATCCGGTCGGTTTCGGCGCGTCATGCTACGCCGCGCTCGCGGCGCTCTCCGGCGACGAGGGTGCGAAGGCAATCATCGTGGCGCAGCGGGACCGCGTCGTTCGCATCGAAGTCGACGACGCGGGCATCATGCGCGACGTCGACACCCAGGGCGACTTGACCTAGCGACGGTTCGGTACCGTCAGCCTTCGGCCTGCCACATGTCGGTCTGGCGGCCGACGATGCGGTTTTCCTCTTCCTGCATTCGCCACCAGCTTCGGAGCTCGGGCGCCTCCAGGGGCCGCGAGATCAGGAAGCCCTGCGCTTCCTCGCAGCCGTGGCGCTTCAGGAACTCGAACTGGCCCGCGGTCTCGATGCCCTCGGCGATGACGCGCAGCCCGAGCGAGTGCGAGAGCGCGATGATCGCCTGCGTGATCGCCTCGTCGTTGCGGTTCTGCTCGAGGCCATGGACGAAGCGCTGGTCGACCTTGACCGCCTGGATCGGCAGCCGCGCGAGGTACGAGAGACTCGAGTAGCCCGTGCCGAAGTCGTCGACGGTGATCGACACGCCCCGCTGCTTGAGCTTGATCAGCGTCGCCACCGCTTTCTCGGGGTGCGTGATGATCACGCTCTCAGTGATCTCGAGGTCGAGGTAGTGGGCAGGGAGTCCGCTCGACGCGAGCGCCTCGTCGACGATCGAGAGCCAGCTGTCGTGCTGCAGCTGCTGGACGGACAGGTTCACCGAGAGTCGCAACATGAGCCCCTGCCGGTGCCACCCGATCACCTGCCGGCACGAGTCGCGCAGCACGCGCGCGCCGAGCGCCTGGATCATGCCGGATTCCTCGGCGATCGGAATGAACTCGGAGGGCGCGATGACGCCGCGGTTCGGGTCGCGCCAGCGCAGCAAGGCTTCGACGCCGACCGCCCGGCCCGTCAGCATCTCGATCTGCGGCTGGTAGACCAGGAAGAACTCGTCGTCCATGAGCCCGCGTCGCATGTCGGTCTCGAGTTGCAGCCTGAGCTGCACCCGGGTGTTCATGTCGGCGGTGTAGAAGCGGTACGCGTTGCGGCCGGCCTCCTTGGCCGCGTACATCGCGGTGTCCGCCTGCTTGATCAGCGTCACCGGATCGCTTGCGTCGAGCGGATACATCGACACGCCGATCGAGCACGTGAGCGTCGGCATCTGGTCGGACAGTCGGAACGGGGCGAGGAACGACTCGCGCACGCGCGCGAGCACGGTCATCGTCTCGAACGTCGCATGCGCCGGGTCGAGGCCGGGGAGGATCAGCACGAACTCGTCGCCGCCCAGCCGTGCGACCGTGTCCGATTCGCGGACGGCCGAGGTGAGCCGCTGCGCGACGGCCTGCAAGAGCTGGTCGCCGGAATCGTGACCGAGCGTGTCGTTGATCCGCTTGAAATGGTCGAAGTCGAGAAACAGGCATGCGACGTTCGAGCCGTCGCGCTGGGCCTGGGCGATGATCTGCTTCAAGCGCTGGTTGAGCAGCGATCGATTGGGAAGGCCGGTAAGGATGTCGTGCTGCGCGAGCTTGTACGCGTGCGCCGTCGCGATCTCGAGCTCCTTCGTCCGCTGCGCGACCTTGTCCTCGAGCGTTCGCTGGTAGGTCGCGACTTCCGCCTGCGACTCGGCGAGGCGCTGCGTCATGTGGTTGAACGTGTGGGTGAGCAGGCCGAGCTCGTCGGCGGAGCTCGCGGGCACATAGACGTCGAGCTTGCCGGAGCCGACGGCACGGGCCGCGCGCATCAGGCGTCGCATCGGTGCGACGAGGCCACGGGTGAGGAGGAGCGTCGCTCCGATCGCGACCACGACGAGGAGCGCGACGATCGACAGCGCACCCATGATCGTGCGCTTGAACTCGGCAAATTGGCGCTCGAACGTCATCCCGAGCTGCAGGTAGCCGATGGGGCCATTCGGCGCTGGCACCGAATCCGCGGCCGCAGCGCCGCCGGCCGACGCCGGCGCTGCCGTCCTGGCGCGAACGGGCGTGACCAGCTCGAGGTAGCGACGGGCTCCGATCTCGAGCTTGGAAACCGCAATCCGGTTCCCGGCGGGTGCGGGAACAGCGCGCGGAAGCTCGGGCATGTTGGCGTCCGAGAGGGATTCCGAGAATGTCCGTGCGACGACGGGGTTGCGATTGGCATCGAGGATGCGCGCGTAGGCGACGTCGCCTTCAATCGCGAGGCTGTCGAGAATGGCGGTCAAATTCGCACGGTCACCGGTCACGAGGCCGTGCTCGGTGGCCTCGGCGAGCATCGCCACCAGCGTCGTGCCTTGTGCCTGCAGCTCGGCTTCGACGACGCGCCATTCCTTCCAGACGTAGAGACCGGTCGTGGCGAGGGCGGTCACGAAGATCAGGCCGACCGTCAGCAGGTTGAGCTTGGTCAGCAGGCCCATCCGCACCGGCGGCAGATTGAGCGGCGAGATCGTGTCCGCGGCGAGCGGCGCGAAACGCCGGCGCAGGCGATTCATCGCGAGAAGGGCCGCAGCGCGCGCTGCGTGCGAGCGTCAGGCATGGCGGCCGCGTGTAGGAAAGAAATTCGCATCGCGCAAGATCTGCATCGCCATGAAGCCGGGTTCGTCTCGGCTCCGTGGGTGTGCACCGGGCTCATACGCCCATTCAGGGGGTCCGAAGCATACACCGTGCCACAAGGCAGGACGCGCCGATGGCCGGCACCGCTGTGCAGATTCGAAACGCTCAATGGGATGCGACGGCAATCTTTCCGATCCGCCGCTGCCATTCGCGCGGGCCGGTCTCGTGCACCGAGGTGCCCTGCGCGTCGACGGCGACCGTCACCGGCATGTCGCGGACCTCGAACTCATAGATCGCTTCCATCCCGAGATCGTCGAACGCCACGACGCGCGAGCTCTTGATCGCCTTCGACACGAGATAGGCCGCGCCGCCGACCGCCATCAGATAGGCCGCCTTATGCTTCCTGATCGCCTCGATTGCGACCGGGCCGCGCTCCGCCTTTCCGATCATCGCGATGAGCCCGGTTCGCGCCAGCATCATGTCGGTGAACTTGTCCATTCGCGTCGCGGTGGTCGGGCCGGCGGGCCCGACCACTTCGTCGCGGACCGGATCGACGGGGCCGACGTAATAGATCACGCGGTTGCGGAAGTCGACCGGCAGCGCCTCACCCTTGGCGAGCATGTCCTGGATGCGCTTGTGGGCCGCGTCGCGCCCCGTCAGCATCTTCCCGTTCAGGAGCAGCGTCTGTCCGGGCTTCCACGTGGCGACCACAGCCGGCGTGAGCGTGTCGAGGTTGACGCGCGTCGCTGCAGTGGAGGGCGTCCAGTGCACGTCCGGCCAGCGGGAAAGATCGGGCGGTTCGAGCTTCGCCGCGCCACGACCGTCGAGCGTGAAATGCGCATGGCGCGTCGCCGCGCAGTTCGGGATCATGCCCACAGGCTTCGAGGCGGCGTGCGTCGGATAGTCGAGAATCTTGACATCGAGCACCGTCGACAGGCCGCCCAGCCCCTGCGCGCCGATGCCGAGCGCATTCGCGGCTTCGTAGATCTCGATACGCATCTTCTCGAGCGCGTTCCCGGGTCCTCGCTGCCGGAGCTCGTGCATGTCGATCGGCTCCATCAGCGCCTCCTTCGCCATGAGCATCGCCTTCTCGGCGCTGCCGCCGATGCCGATGCCGAGCATCCCGGGTGGGCACCAGCCGGCGCCCATCGTCGGTAGCGTCTTCACAACCCAGTCGACGATCGAATCCGACGGATTCAGCATGACGAACCTGGCCTTGTTCTCCGACCCGCCGCCCTTCGCAGCGATCTTCACCTCGACCGAGCCTCCCGGCACGAGATCGAAATGCACGACCGCCGGCGTGTTGTCCTTCGTGTTCCTGCGCGCGCCAGAGGGATCGGCGACGATTGACGCGCGGAGCGTGTTGTCCGGATGCGTGTACGCGCGGCGGACCCCTTCATTCACCATGTCCGCGACGCCCATCGTCATGCCTTCCCAGCGGACATCGGTGCCGACCTTGACGAACGCGCAGACGATGCCCGTGTCCTGGCAGATCGGCCGGCGGCCTTCCGCACACATCCGCGAATTGGTCAGGATCTGCGCGATCGCGTCCTTCGCCGCCGGCGACTGCTCCGCCATGTAGGCGCTCGCCGAGCGCCTCGATGTAGTCCTGCGGGTGGTAGTAGGAGATGAACTGCAATGCGTCGGTGACGCTGTCGATGAGATCCTGCTGGCGAATGGCGGTCATGGAAATCCTGCGTGCGATGGCTCGGCAGGCGCCGGGCGGGGGAGCGGGCGGCCCCTGGTGGAATGGCGGAGAGGCGTCGGCCGCGATTTTAGCATCCGCGATTCGCGGGCCCCGCCGCACGGCGCCCCGCATTGCGCGCGATGCGGGCAGTTGGTTAGACTTCCAGCGATTTGCCCAGGATCCCAGGAGGAGCACTGAAATGTCCACCATCGAATCGGTATCCACCGAGCACCGCGTGTTCGACCCGCCGGCTGCCTTCGTCGCGCAGGCGAACGTCAAGAAGGCCGATTTCGACGCGTTGAACGAGAGCGCCGCGAAGGATTTTGCCGGGTTCTGGGCCAAGCTCGCCCGCGACGAAGTTCTCTGGAAGAAGCCGTTTACGCGCACGCTCGACGAGTCGAACGCGCCGTTCTACAAGTGGTTCGACGACGGCCTGCTAAACGTCTCCTACAACTGCCTGGACCGCAACATCGCCAATGGCAACGCCGACAAAGTCGCGATCATCTTCGAGGCGGACGATGGCGCGGTAACGAAGGTCACGTATCGGGAGCTCCTGGCGCGCGTCTGCCGCCTCGCCAACGGCCTGAAGTCGCTCGGCGTCGAGAAGGGCGATCGCGTGCTGATCTACATGCCGATGTCGATCGAGGGCGTGGCCGCAATGCAGGCCTGTGCGCGGATCGGCGCCACACATTCGGTCGTGTTCGGAGGATTCTCCGCCAAATCGCTGCAGGAGCGGATCATCGACGCGGGCGCTGTCGCCGTCATCACTGCCGACGAGCAGATGCGGGGCGGACGAGCGCTGCCGCTCAAGGCGATCGTCGACGAGGCGCTGAGCATGGGCGGCTGCGAGGGTATCCGCAGCGTGATCGTGTATCGCCGCAGCGGTGGGAAGATCGCGTTCGCCGCACCGCGCGACGTCTGGCTGCACGAGCTCGAGGCCAAGCAAACCGACACCTGCGAGCCGGAGTGGGTCGGTGCCGAGCATCCGCTGTTCATCCTCTACACGTCGGGATCCACGGGCAAGCCCAAGGGTGTCCAGCACAGCTCGGGGGGCTACCTGCTGTGGGCGATCCTGACGATGCGTTGGGCATTCGACATCAAGCCGACCGACGTCTACTGGTGTACAGCGGACATCGGCTGGGTGACCGGGCACACCTACATCACGTATGGACCGCTCGCCGTCGGCGCGACCGAAGTCGTGTTCGAGGGCGTTCCGACCTATCCGGACGTCGGCCGGTTCTGGCAGACGATCGCGAAGCACAAGGTATCGATCTTCTACACGGCGCCCACGGCGATCCGGTCGCTGATCAAGGCCTCGGGCGTGACGCCACAGTGCGCGCCTCCGAATTACGACCTGTCGACGCTGCGCCTCCTGGGCACGGTGGGCGAGCCGATCAATCCCGAAGCGTGGATGTGGTACCACACGAACGTCGGCCACGGGCGCTGCCCGATCGTCGACACGTGGTGGCAGACGGAGACCGGAGGGCACATGATCACGCCGCTGCCCGGGGTCACGCCGCTCGTGCCGGGCTCGTGCACGCTGCCGCTGCCGGGCATCATGGCCGCGATCGTCGATGAAACCGGCCACGACGTCGAGAACGGTCACGGCGGCATTCTCGTGATCAAGCGTCCGTGGCCGGCAATGATCAGGACGATCTGGGGCGATCCCGAGCGCTACAAGAAGTCCTACTATCCCGCGGAGCTCGGCGGCAACCTCTATCTCGCCGGCGACGGCTCGGTGCGCGACAAGTCGCACGGCTACTTCACGATCATGGGTCGCATCGACGACGTGCTCAACGTGTCGGGACACCGGTTGGGAACCATGGAGATCGAATCGGCGCTCGTCGCGAATCCCAAGGTCGCGGAGGCGGCGGTCGTCGGCCGGCCGGACGACATGACCGGCGAGGCCGTGTGCGCGTTCGTCGTGCTGAAGCAGGCGCGGCCCGCTGGCGCTGATGCGGAGAAGATCGCGAAGGAGCTGCGCGACTGGGTCGGCAAGGAGATCGGGCCGATCGCCAAGCCCAAGGACATCCGCTTCGGCGACAATCTGCCGAAGACGCGCTCGGGCAAGATCATGCGGCGGCTTCTACGCGCGCTCGCGAAAGGCGAGGAGATCACGCAGGACGTCTCGACGTTGGAAAACCCGGCGATCCTTGACCAACTCAAGCAAACTCTGTAACGACCGGATTCGGTGAAGGGCAACCCGCCGCTACAAGCAGCCGTTTCCCGGAGCCAAAACCCGGCTATCCTGGATCAGCTCAAACAGGCGCTGTAGCTTCCGATGGACAATCGACGCTTCGCCCGGACGCAGAAGGGGCACGATGAAATCGCGAATCAGCGGAAGACGCTGAAGGGCAAGCTGCGTACGGCGCTGTTTCTCATCGATCCGGGCAAGTCCGCCGACGCGATCCAGCAGCAGGTGGCCCTGATGGGCGGTCCACCCGACGCGCTCTCGCAACTCGTCGCAGACGGCTACGTCGCGGAGGTCGGCGGCAGCGGTGGCGGCGCCACGTCCGCAGCCCCGCCTGCGGCGCCCGCAGCCGCGACGACCGACGACGAGCTTGCGAGCTTCCGCGTCGCCAAGGCCTTCATGAACGACACGATCGTCGACGCGCTCGGGATGCGCGCATTCGTCTTCACGCTGCGCCTCGAGCGCTGCTCGACGCGCGCTGACCTGGCGCAGCTCCTTCCCGACTACACGCAGGCGCTCGCGAAGAAGCTCGACAAGAACGCGGTGGGCACGATCCTGGAGCGGACGCGCGAGCTCCTCGGCGTTCCGCGGCGCTAGGCCTCCTCCTCCGGCGCGGACCCTCGCGCGGGAGCTCGAACGACGTGGACGCTGCAGCGGGCATCCGCGGTCACACCCGATGCGACCGAGCGCCACCACGCGAGGGTGCGGCTGTCAGGCGCGGGCGCGCCGATCACGATCAGATCCACGTGGTTCGCGCCGGCCATGTCGAGGATCGTTTGCGCCGGGTCGCCCGACTCGATCACGTGCAGCGACGTGCGCGCGGGCGCGAGCTTGAGCGGCGCTGCCCATTGGCGCAGGCGATTGCGGTGCTCGAGATGCTTGCCGGACGCCGTGTCCTCGAGCCTTTCGCCCTCGCCGAGCGGCGCGGCGCCGATCGCGGAAACCAGCATCAGCCGGTAGTCGGCATTCGAAGCGATGAAGGGGCGCACGGCTTCCCGTAGAGCGTGATGGCGCTCGTCGTCCAGGTGCTCCGTGTCGATGGCGACCAGGACGACCGGAGCCTCCGTGCTCGCGTTGCGGGGTTCGGGCCGGGCGCCGTGCAGCCGCCACCACCGTCCGAGCTGCAGCATGAGGGACGGCGCTGCCGTGCGCTGGCCACGGATCGTGATCGGGACCTGTTCGGGGTGCCTCAAGTCGAACGCAACGTGCGCTGCCGACAGGTACCGCCGCTCGGCGCGCCGCTCGAGGCAATGAAGAATGACTTCCTGCAACCACTCCGGCAACGTCGGCACGATGCTGCGGGGCGGCGCCGGGATACGCCACAGACGGTCGCGCAGGCCGGCAAAGGTCTCCGGTTCGCCGAACGGCGTTTCGCCCGTGGCGAGCTCGTAGAGGATCGCGCCGAGGGCGAACACGTCGCTGCGCAGATCGTTACGGATCCCCTGCAGCTGCTCGGGCGATACGTATGCCGCGGAGCCGGCGGCAAACGCATCGCCCTCGGCGAGCAGATCCGGGTAGTGCGCGTGACGTGCGAAGCCAAAATCGATGAGCACCGCCCGGCCATCGGGCCGCAGGATGAAGTTCTCCGGCTTGAGATCGAAGTGGATCACGTGCTGGCGGTGCACGCTGTGCACGGCGTCCGCGAGCGCCGCCCCGATCCCGGCGACGTCGGCGGTCGGATGTCGACCCCTGGCAACGATTGTCGCGAGGCTCTCGCCTGCGATTTCCTCCATCACGATGTAGGGCCGCAGCGGGTCGTCGCCGGTGCTCATTACGCGGGGCACGTGCGGGCCTGTAAGCCGCGGCAGGATCGTCTGCTCGATTTCGAAGCTCACCACGCCGATGGTCGGCTCACCCGGTCCCACGCCCGGGACTTTCATCAACAGCGGAAAGCCCGGCGCGCGATCCTCCGCAGAACGCACGCGGTAAACGTATCCGGTGCCGCCCTCGTGGAGGCAAGACTCGACGATAAAGCCGTCGATCGATTCGCCGGGGCGGATTTGCGCGGACATCCGAAGACTTGCGCTGCTAGATCCCCGCCTCGACGCGATAGGCGAGCGCGTGAGGTAACCCAGCGCGGCGAATCTTGTCGGCGGCCGCGTGGTGGTCGTAGGGCACGCGCAGGAAAGTGAGCTCCCGCCGCGCGTCGTCGAAGATCGTATACGCCGCTGCGGGATTCCGATCGCGCGGTTGTCCAACCGAGCCTACGACAGCAAGCCAGCGCCGTCGCACGCCGACGGGGATTGCCGTTCCCGGCGTCGGGCGGAATTCGCTCATCCGGCCGCTCGCCGTCTCGAAGTAGAGGACCTGATCGTGCACGTGGCCGCAGAATGTGTAGGGCTGCCCAGCCGCATCGGTGCAGCGCCGGGCGGCACCTGCGCTGTCGACATAGGGCCAGCGCTCGGGAGTCGCGGCCGATGCGTGCACGAAATACACGGGCGCGCGCTCGACCGCGAGCGGCAGTTCGGCGAGGAAGCGCTTTTGCTCGGCACTAAGCGAGGTCCGGGCCCAGTCGAGCGCGGCCTTCGCCTGGTCGTTGAAGTAGCTGTCCATACGCTCGATGGCCGCGTCGTGATTGCCTTTCACGGCAACGGCGCCCTCCGCCGCGGCGCTCATCACGAGGTCGACGACGGCGACCGCATCCGCGCCGTAGCCGACGAAATCGCCGAGGAGGGCGAACTGTTCGGCGCCACGCGCGCGAGCATCCGCGAGGCATGCCTGCATCGCCTCGAGATTGGCGTGGATGTCCGACAGGAGTGCGATACGCACGGTCGGCAGGCTTCCGGTAGAGACGTTTGCCGATGTTAGCAGTCGTCCCGGTGCGAGAGGCAAAAAAAACCCCGGCGCACGCGCCGGGGCCCTTTTGGAACGCGCCTCCGGGCGAGGCCGCCCGTCGCGGCTAGCGGTACGCCGACTCGTCCGCGTGCAGGTCGACGTCCTTGCGATCGCGGAGGAAGATGAGACCGACGACGAAAGTCATCAGGGCGACGATGATCGGATACCAGAGGCCGTAGTAGATGTCGCCCTTGGCCGCGACCAGCGCCGTGGCGAGCAGCGGCAGCATCCCGCCGAACCAGCCGTTGCCGATGTGGTAGGGCAGCGACATCGACGTGTACCGGATCTTGGTCGGAAACATCTCGACCAGGAACGCCGCAATGGGCCCGTAGACCATCGTCACGTAGATCAGCATGATCCAAAGGATCAGCATGGTCATCGGCCAGTTGATCGCGTTCTTGTCGGCGGCGGCTGGGAAGCCCTTGTCCTTCAGCACAGCGTTGAACTTGGCGGCATCGAAGCCCCTGAGCTCGGTGTCGCTGACCTTGACGATGACGCTGTCGGCCGACCCTGCGGGCAGCTCGGTCGTCGAGAACGACAGGCCGGCCTTGGTGAGGAAGTCCTGGGCCTTGTCGCAATCGCTGAACTTCGACCACGGGCCGACGAAGATATGGAAGTTGCAGTCTCGCGCCGCGACGGTGATCGTGTTCTTCTGCTGGAACTGCTCGAGCGCCGGATTGACGTAGTGCGTCAGCGCCTTGAACAGCGGGAAGTACGTCAGCGCCGCGATCAGGCAGCCGGCCAGGATGATCTTGAGGCGGCCGATCCGGTCCGAGAGCCAGCCGAAGACGATGAAGAACGGCGTGCCGAGCAGGAGCGCGAGGCCGATCATCGTGTAAGCAGTGACACCGTCAACCTTGAGCGTGATCGTGAGGAAGAACAGCACGTAGAACTGGCCCGTGTACCAGACGACGCCCTGGCCGGCGGTCGCGCCGAGCAGCGCGAGGAGCACATACTTGTTGTTCGGGTAGCGCAGGAAGCTGTCGGTCAGTGGCGCCTTTGAGCCCTTGCCCTCCGCTTTCATCCGCTGGAACACCGGCGATTCGTTGAGCTTGAGCCGGATGTAGACCGAAAAGATCAGCAGGATCACCGACACGAGGAACGGGATCCGCCAGCCCCAGTCGGAAAACTGTGCGGCGGTCATCACTCCGCTGAAGCGGCAGATGCCGATCACGATCAACGCCATAAAGAGGCCGAGCGTCGCCGTCGTCTGGATCCACGCCGTATCGTAGCCACGCCTGCCTGGCGTCGCGTGCTCGGCGACATAGGTCGCTGCACCGCCATACTCGCCGCCGAGCGCGAGGCCCTGCAGCAGCCGGAGGCTCACCATCAGGATCGGTGCTAGCCACCCGACCGACGAGTAGGTTGGCAGCAGGCCCACCGCGAACGTCGAGAAGCCCATGACGACGATGGTCACCAGGAAGGTGTATTTCCGTCCGACGAGATCGCCGACGCGACCGAACACGAGGGCACCGAACGGTCGGATCAGGAAGCCCGCTGCGTAGACCGCGAATGCGGAGAGCAGTGCCGCGGTGGCATTACCAGGCGGGAAGAACTGCGCCGCGAAGAATGGAGCCAACACCGCATAGAGATAGAAGTCGTACCACTCGAAGACCGTCCCCAGCGATGACGCGAAAATGACGCGCGTCTCTTCCTTTGAAATGCCCGATCCCGGAATCGGGGCCGGCTTGGCGATAGTGCTCATCGAATCATCCTCCACAGGTGCGGTTTGGACATCGATCGTGCCCGTCCGAGCCGCGGGCCTCTTGGGGGGCCCCTCGCGGCCGCGTTAGTCTACACGAACATTCGAAAATCACTGCAAGCGGGGTGGCCTTCCCCGACCGGCGGAAGTCGCCGGCCGCATAACCCCTCGGGCGGCGGGCGGGATCGTGTCCGCAAAACTCGGGCGCCGCGCGAGCTTGTCGGCGAGGGCGACCAGGTTCGGGTGAGCGCCGCGCCAGTCGATCTCGGGAAAGCGCAGGTCGAGGTAGCCGAGCGCGCATCCGGTCGCGATGTCCGCGAGCGAGTACGCCCCGCCATTGCACCACGGTCGCTCCTCGAGCCCCTCTGCGAGCTCGACCACACCCCGATCGATCTTCGCACGTCGCCGGCGACCCACGGCGAATCCTCGACCAGTACGTACTCGAACTTCTTCTCGGCGAGCGCGATACGGACCTTGCGCGCGTACGGGCTCGTCAGCGTGGCGACCGGTTTCAGCACGAGGGCGAGGCGGGATGTGTTCGCGATCGAGTATGGCACCGTCGAGCGCACGCTCCGACGCGTTCTGCATTCCGCGCATGACGCAATTCCCGCGCGTGCCGCGTGCTAACATTGCGGCCTCGTTCGGGCCCGTCGTGAGACGCAATCCGATGTCCGTTCCCGATTCCGCACTCACTGCGCTCTCGCCGCTCGACGGCCGCTATGCCGCGAAAGTCGCGGCGCTCCGCGAGCACATGAGCGAGCTCGGCCTGATTCGCGCTCGTGTTCGCGTCGAGATCGCGTGGCTCATCGCCCTCGGGGAAGAACCCGGCATCGCGGAGGTCGGGCCGTTCGAGCCCGCACAGCGCGCGGCGCTCGAAGGCGCGGCGGCATCGTTCTCGGCCCGCGATGGCGCGCGCGTCAAGGCGATCGAAGATACGACCAACCACGACGTCAAGGCGATCGAGTACTGGTTGAAGGAGCGTTTCGCCTCCTTCCCCGAGATCGCCCGCGTGGCCGAGTTCGTCCACTTCGCGTGCACGTCGGAGGACATCAACAACCTCGCGCACGGGCTCATGCTCGCCGAGGCCAGGCGTTCGATCCTGTTGCCGGCGCTCGAGAACGTCGCGACGTCGCTGCGCGCACTCGCGCATGCCCACGCGGACGTCGCGATGCTCGCGCGCACGCACGGCCAGCCCGCGACGCCGACCACGCTCGGCAAGGAGATGGCGAACGTCTACGCACGGCTGGCACGGCAGATCACCGCGATCGGTCACGTGGCGATCAAGGGCAAGATGAACGGCGCGACGGGCAACTACAACGCGCACGTTGCCGCCTACCCCGACGTGGACTGGGAGCGTCTCGCGGCGAAAGTCGTGCGCGGACTCGGGCTCGAATTCAATCCGTACACGACGCAGATCGAACCCCATGACTACCTGGCCGAGCTGTTCGACGCGATTGCGCGCACCAACACCGTGCTGATCGACCTCGACCGCGACCTCTGGGGTTATGTCTCGCTCGGATACTTCCGGCAACGGATGCAGGAGGGCGAGGTCGGGTCGTCGACGATGCCGCACAAGGTCAATCCGATCGACTTCGAGAATTCCGAGGGCAACCTGGGTCTCGCCAACGCGCTCTTGCGGCACATGGCGGACAAGCTGCCAGTCTCCCGCTTCCAGCGCGATCTCACCGACTCGACCGTGCTCCGCAATATGGGCGTAGCGCTCGGGCACTCGCTTCTGGGCTGGATCTCGCTGCGACAGGGCCTCTCCAAGCTCGCGGTCGACGAAGCCCGGATCGCCGCCGACCTCGACCAATGCTGGGAAGTGCTGGCCGAGCCGATCCAGACGGTGATGCGTCGCTACGGCGTCGCCAATCCCTACGAGCAACTCAAGGCGCTGACCCGCGGCAAGGCGGGCATCACGCGCGCAACGCTACATACGTTCATCGACACGCTCGCGCTTCCGGACGAAGCGAAGGTACGGCTCAAGGCGCTGACCCCTTCGACCTACATCGGCAAGGCCGCCGCACTGGCGCGCCGGGTCTAGCTCACGAGCGACGGCGCGGACGGCGGGTGACGCGCCGTTCCTTGACGAACGTGGTGACCGCCGGGATGAGCGAAACGACGACGATCCCGAACACGATCAGTGTGAGATTCTGCTTGACCCAAGGGATGTTGCCGAACAGATAGCCCGCGTAGGTCAGCGAGGTGATCCACGCGACCGCGCCGATCACGTTGAACGCCAGGAAGCGGCGGTAGGTCATGCCCGCCACACCGGCCAGGAACGGGGCGAAGGTGCGGATGATCGGCACGAAGCGGCCGATGATGATCGTGATGCCGCCGTACTTGTCGTAGAAGCGCTGCGTGCGCCGCAGGTGCTCCTGCTTGAACCAACGCGAGTCCGGTCGATCGAACACCCTCGGCCCGATGTAGTGGCCGACCGAATAGTTCACCGTGTCGCCGAGGATTGCGGCGGCGGTCAGGGTCGCGACCAGCGTGTGGATATTGAGGTCTGCGGTGGCGATGACGGTTCCGGCGATGAACAGGATCGAATCGCCGGGCAGGAACGGGAATACAACGAGCCCCGTTTCGGCAAAGATGATGAGGAACAGGAGCGCGTAGATCCAGTGCCCGTACTGCGCCGCCAGCGACGCGACCGACTGGTCAAGGGCGAGCAGCGAATAGAAGAACGTCGTCAGCATGGGGTCGGATTGGGGTCGGCCCCCGGCTGGCGATCAGGGCAGGATCTTCTCGCCTCCGCCTGCGCGCTCCGGCTTGACCAGGTCCTCGCGGGAAACGCCCAGCCACATGACGATCGGCGCCATCACGAGCACCGACGAGTAGATGCCGAAGCAGATGCCGATTGTCAGCGCGAGCGCGAAGTAGTGAAGTGTCTCGCCACCGAAGAGCAGGATCGACAGCACCATCATCAGCGTCATGCCGTGGGTGATGATCGTCCTCGAGATCGTGCTCGTGATCGCGTTGTCGATGACATGCGTCACCGTCGCCTTGCGCATCTTGCGGAAGTTCTCGCGAATCCGGTCGGCGATCACCACGGACTCGTTGACCGAGTAACCCAGCACGGCCAGCACGGCCGCCAGCACCGGCAGCGAGAATTCCCACTGGAACAGCGCGAAGAACCCCAGGATGATGACGATGTCGTGCAGGTTGGCGACGATCGCCGCGACCGCGAACCGCCATTCGAAGCGGAGCGCGAGGTAGCCGACGATGCCGAGCGATACCAAGAGCAGCGCGAGCGCGCCGTTCTCGAACAGCTCCTTGCCGACCTGCGGCCCGACGAACTCGACGCGCTGCTGCGTCGCCGAGGGGTCGTCGGCCTTGAGCACCGCCATCACCTGCTCGGAAAGCTGCGCGCTCGAGACGCCTTCCTTGAGCGGCAGCCGGATCAGTGCGGTGTTGGAGCTGCCGAAGCTCTGCGCCGAGTATTCGCCGAGGTTCAGCTTGTCGATCGCCGTGCGCACGCGCGCGAAGTCGACGGCACCGCCGTACACGACCTCGATCACCGTGCCGCCGCGGAAGTCGACGCCGAGGTTAAGCCCGCGCGTCGCGAGGAAGATGACGGCAAGCACGAACGTCACGGCCGAGATCACGTTGAACGTGAGCGCGTGCCGCATGAACGGAATGTCGCGGCTGATGCGGAAGAATTCCATGGCGATGGGGCGGGGCTTTGTCGGGCGGTGAGCGGGCCGTTACTTGGCGGCGCCGGCGACCGCCGCCGGTCGCCATACCTGGCCGATCGAGATCTTCGAGAGGTGCTTGCGGCCGCCGTAGATCAGATTGACGATCCCGCGCGAGACGAACACCGCCGAGAACATCGACGTCATGATGCCGAGGCAATGGACGACGGCGAATCCGCGGACCGGGCCGGTGCCGAAGATCAAGAGCGCGATGCCGGCGATGAGCGTCGTGACGTTGGAGTCGAGAATCGTATTCCATGCGCGCTCGTAGCCCGCCGATAGCGCCGCGTGCGGCGTCGCGCCCCAGCGCAGCTCCTCGCGGATGCGCTCGTTGATCAGCACGTTCGCGTCGATGGCCATCCCGAGCGTGAGCGCGATGGCGGCGATGCCGGGCAGGGTGAGCGTCGCCTGCAGCATCGAAAGGATCGCGACCAGGAGGAGGAGATTGAGCGACAGCGCGACCACGGAGATGACGCCCATGAGCAGGTAGTACGCCGACATGAAGACGGCGAGCACGAGGAAACCGTACGTCACCGAGTTGAAGCCCTTGTCGATGTTCTCCTTGCCGAGCGACGGGCCGACGGTGCGTTCCTCGACGATCTCCATCGGCGCTGCCAGCGCGCCGGCGCGCATCAGGAGCGCGATGTCGTTCGCCTCGCGCGTATTCATCCGGCCGCTGATCTGGACGCGGCCGCCGCCGATCTCCTCCCGGATCACCGGCGCGGTGATGACCTCGGCCTTGCCCTTCTCGACCAGCACGATCGCCATGCGCTTGCCGACGTTCTCGCGCGTGATCTCCTTGAAGATGCGGGCACCACTGCCGTCGAGGTTCACGTGCACCGCGGCCTCGCTGGTCCGCTGATCGAAGCCCGGCTGGGCGTCGTTGATGCGGTCGCCCGTCAACACGACCTGGCGGCGCACCAGAACCTTGCCGCCGCTGCGCTCGGTGAAGAGATCGCTGCCGAACGGAACCTGACCGGCGATGGCCGCCTCGAGCGCGCCCGGGTCGTCGTTGACCATCCGGATCTCGAGCGTCGCGGTGCGACCGAGGATGTCCTTCGCGCGCGCCGTGTCCTGCACGCCCGGCAGCTGCACCATCACGCGGTCGCCGCCCTGCTGCTGGACGATCGGCTCGGCGACGCCGAGCTCGTTCACGCGGTTGCGCAGGATCGTGATGTTCTGCTGGACCGCGCCTTCCTGGATGCGCTTCTGGGCCTCGGGTTTGAGCGCTGCCACCAGCCGGTACTCGCCAGCCGCGCCTTCGGCTTCGCGCAGCTGCAGATCGGTAAACGCCTTCTCGACTTCAACTCGCGCCCGATTGCGCTCGGCGTCGTCCTTGAAGCGGATCACGACGCTCGTGCCCTCGCGCCCGACGCCCGTGTACTGCACCTTCTTCTCGCGCAGGAGCGAGCGGATGTCGGTGGTGTAGCGGTCCGCGGCCTTGTCGAGCGCCGCTTTCATGTCGACCTGCAGCAGGAAATGGACGCCGCCGCGCAGATCGAGACCAAGATACATCGGCAACGCCCCGATCGATGCCAGCCAATGGGGCGAAGACGAAAGAAGATTCAGCGCGACGATGTAGTCGTCGCCGAGCTTCGCCTGCAGCACATCCTTCGCCTTCAATTGCGTATCGGGGTCGCTGAAGCGGACCTTGATGCCGACGGGATCGAGCTCGGCACCGCGAAATGGGATCGAGCCCGCCTTGAGCGCTTCCTCGACAGTACCGAGGAGAGCGGTGTCGACCTTCGCCGATGCCTTCGAGGTGCTGACCTGGACGGCCGGGACCTCGGGGAAGAAATTGGGCAGCGTGTAGACGATACCGACCACTATCGCGATCGCGATCAGCACATACTTCCAGAGCGGGTAACGGTTCATGCGGCGGTTCCGGACAGGGTCTCGGGCGGCGGCGGAGGCGAGCCGGGGCGCCGACCCTGCGGTCGACGCCCCGTGGCCCTCGTCACAGCGTCTTGATCGTGCCCTTGGGTAAGAGTTGCGCGACGGCGGAGCGCTGGACGTTGATCTCGATGCCGTTCGCGATCTCGATGACCGCGTACTGATCGCCCAGCTTCGAGACGCGGCCGACGATGCCGCCGGCCGTGACGACCTCGTCGCCCTTCTGCAATGCCGACAGCATGGAGCGCGTTTCCTTGGCGCGTTTCTGCTGCGGGCGGATCAGCAGGAAGTAGAAGACGATAAAGATTGCGATCATCGGCAGGAACGCCATCAGATCGCCGCCGGGCCCGCTCGCGGGGGCGGCCGCCTGCGCGTACGCGGGGGTGATCAGGAAATCGAAAAGCACGTGGACATCCTCCGTGATCGAGCGGGCCGACGCGCGCCCGGGCCGGTCTCGGGGCCGGCGAAAAAGCCCGTCATTCTACCACGCCAGGCACGTCGCCTTCACGCGTCGGCGCCCGGTTCGCCGCCGCCCCGGGCGCGGTCGGCCGCGAACGCGGCGACGAACGCCGGAAGCCGATCTTCCTCGATGGCCCGGCGCAGGGCAGCGGCCAGCGCGAGGTAGTAATGCAGGTTGTGGATCGTGTTCAACCGCGCCCCGAGGATCTCGTTGACCCGCTGCAGGTGGTGCAGGTAGGCGCGTGAGAAGTTGCGGCATGTATAGCAGTCGCAGGTGTCGTCCAGCGGGCGGTTGTCGGCGCGGTGGACCGCATTGCGGATCCGGACGTCGCCGAAGCGCGTGAACAGATGGCCGTTGCGCGCGTTGCGCGTCGGCAGCACGCAGTCGAACATATCGATGCCGGCCGTGACGCCGGCGACGATGTCCTCCGGGGTGCCGACCCCCATCAGATAGCGTGGCATTCCGACCGGAAGGCGGGCGGAGGTGTGATCGAGAATTCGCATCATCTCGGCCTTGGGCTCGCCGACGGACAGGCCGCCGATCGCGTAGCCGTCGAAGCCAATGGCCTCGAGTCCGGCCTGCGATGCATCGCGCAGCTCCTCGTGCATGCCGCCCTGGACGATGCCGAAGAGCGCGTTGTGGTTTTCGTCGGCATCGAACTGCGCGCGGCAGCGGCGCGCCCAGGCGAGCGACAGCTCCATCGAGCGCGCCGCTTCGTCGCGCGTCGCGGGGTAGGGCGTGCATTCGTCGAACACCATCACGATGTCGGCGTCGAGCGCGCGCTGCACCTGCATCGAGATCTCGGGCGTGAGGAGGAGCTTGTCGCCGTTCACCGGGGAAGCGAACGTGACGCCCTCGTCGCGCACCTGGCGCAGCGCACCCAGGCTCCACACCTGAAAGCCGCCCGAATCGGTGAGGATGGGCCGGTGCCAGCCCATGAAGCGGTGGAGGCCGCGATGCGCGCGGATCACGTCGACGCCGGGCCGCAACCACAGGTGGAATGTGTTACCGAGAACGATCTGCGCGCCGACCTCGTCGAGCTCGCGCGGCGTCATCGCCTTGACCGTGCCGTAGGTGCCCACCGGCATGAACACCGGCGTTTCGACGGCACCATGCGCGAGCTCGAGCCGGCCACGGCGGGCGCGACCTGCGGTCGCCTTCAGCGTGAACTTCATCGTTCCGATTCTAGCGCGGGCTCGAGCAGCATCGCATCGCCGTAGCTGTAGAAGCGATAGCGTTCCGCGACGGCGTGCGCGTAGGCGGCGCGGATGGATTCGCGGCTCGCGAACGCGGACACGAGCATCAGCAGCGTGGATTTCGGCAGATGGAAGTTCGTGAGCAGCCGGTCGACGATCCGGAAGCGATAGCCGGGCGTGATGAAGATGCGGGTCTCGGCATCCCCGGTGCGGACCGTGCCGTCGTCGTCGGCGGCCGATTCGAGCGCGCGTACGGTCGTCGTGCCAATGGCGAGCACGCGGCCACTGCGCGCTCGCGTTGCGGCGATCGCTGCGGCGGTCTCCGCCGGTACGCGATACCACTCGGGATGCATCGTGTGCCTGGCAATGTCCTCGAGGGTGACGGGTGCGAATGTGCCTGCGCCGACATGGAGCGTGACGTAGGCGAAGGTGGCGCCCCCCGCCTCCAATGCCGACAGGAGCGCCTGGTCGAAATGAAGGCCGGCCGTCGGTGCGGCGACCGGCACCGACGTGCTTCGCGTAGACCGTCTGGTAGCGCGCCTCGTCCGCGGCTTCAGCTGCTCGACCGATATACGGCGGAAGCGGGACCGCCCCGTGCTGGTCGAGATAGTCGAGCCACGGCGCAACATCCAAGAGGCGCAAGGCGAAGAATCGATCGTGACGTTCGACGACCAGGGCTTCGACGTCGCCGGGTAGCAAGATGCGGCTCCCGATCTTCGGCGAGTGGCTCGCACGCAGCTGGAACAGCGCCTCGTGCGTGCCGTTGAGGCGCTCGAGCAGCAATTCGACGCGGCCGCCGGTGGGCTTGGCCGCGATCAGCCGCGACTTGATCACACGGGTGTCGTTGAAGACGAGAAGGTCACCGCGCGCGACCCGTTGCGGCAGATCGGTGAACGAGAGATCGGCGAGCTTCGTGCCATCGACGTGCAGCAAACGACTGCCCGTGCGCTCGCGTGCGGGCGCCTGCGCGATCAGCTCGCGCGGCAGGTCGTAGTCGAAGTCGGAGAGACGGAGGCGGGACACGGATGGACGACTCCGTCCGAGTCCCGGGCCACTGTGCCCGGCACCGGCGGCGAGCCCAAGATGCTACAGCACGTTGCCGAGCGTGAATCAGCGCGTTGGCAGAGTGTGAATTTTCGCATGGAGGCTCGCGCATCGCGGGTGTAGCGTCCCAGACGTCGACCTGCGAACCGTCACTTCCTTCGACTCACCCGGAGAGCTCGCATCGGGCTCCCTTTGCCAGAGCAGGCGATACTCGAAGTCGAGCGGCTCTTTTGGCTGTGGCAGCTTGTCAGGCACCCAATAGGCCACGATATTGGCGTTGGTCTCGTCTGGTACCGGTATCTGGACAAGCTCCACTCGACCAGAACCCCATTGGCCCTTCGGCTCCACCCACACGCTTGGACGCAAGTCGTAGCGTGCCTCGAGGTCCTCGTACTGATGGAAATCCCGGTCGCGCTGCATCAGCCCAAAGCCCGCCGGATTGGTCAGCGCGAACGAGCTCACCTGTAGCCGTTTAGGATTGACGAGCGGGCGCCAAATCCAATCACCGGCGCCGGACACCACCGACAGTCCGTCAGAGCTATGCACCTGTGGCCGATAATCATCGCTGGCTGCATGCTGATTCTTTCCGAAAAAAAACATAGTCGCAATTGGTGCTACCCCTAACTTGCCTACGGGCTCGCGAAGGTAGAGCCGCGCAAACACTTCCACCACTGTCTCGTTGCCGGGCCGGACGACGAAGCGATATGCTCCGGCCGCTCGCGGTGAGTCGAGTAGCGCATTTATCACGAGCTCCTTCGCAGCGCTGGCGGGACGTTCGATCCAGAATTCGACGAAGCGCGGGAACTCCTCGCCCGAAGCCAGACCGGTACCGATCGCCAGCCCACGCGCGTAAGCACCGTAGACCTGTCCTTTGCCCAGCGCGCGCATCCAGCTTGCGCCCAGGAATATCAGTACCTCTTCTTTGCTGTCCGGGTTGTTAATCGCAGAGCGTACGTTAAGACCTGCAAAACCCAGACCTCTAACGACGGTCGGATCGACCTTCACTGCACCGTAATCGAACAGATCGGGCTCGAATTTGATCTCACGCACACCGTCAGGCGTAACCTCGTTAATCCTCACCGGCTGGTCGTAGTACATGCCCTCCGGAAAGAACCCGACTTCGAACGGCAGTTTCGCACCCCGCCAATAGGTCCTGTCGGGCTTGAGCCGTATGCTCCAATACTGGTCGTAGCTTAGAGTCTGCAGTTCTTTCGGAAGGTTGCTGCTAGGCTTCTGATACGCCGCCGCAGCGAGTTGCTCGGCCCGTTTGGCGACTTCCCCAAAGTCAAAGGCCAGCGCCACATTCCCGCCACACAGGCAGAACAACGCAACGGCTACGAACTCAGCGAGCCATGCACGGGGTCGCCGCGAGTAGCCAATGATGACAATAGGCACACCCGGCGGGTTAAGCGTAGCGCGCAACGTGAGCCCGCCGGTAAAGTAACGCAGCCACATCCTTACACGCGCCATTCGATACAACTTTCTTGCACGGAACCCATGCAACGGTCAGATCAAAGCGACAGGACATCGTTCCCGCTTCACGCGCTTTTCCTTGCGACACGAGGCGTCGTTCCTCGACGACCGTGCTTGGCTGATAGTCCTTCGTGACACGCTCGATGACTTTACGTCACCGTTCTAGCAACAACATTTAATACTCCGTCTGAACGACTATCCAATCTTTAGTTCAGCGACTCCACGCGTTTGATTTTCTACGAGCGATCTGGATACCGGTGTCGTGTGCTGTGCTTTAGCTTCTCTGTTCCGTAGTCGCAACCGACGTGCCGGCCGTTCGCTCACCGGAATGCCTTCGAATACAGCCTTTTGAGGAACCCGCTCGCGTATGGTTGCCACCAGCGTGTAGATGCTTCTGAGGATGGTGTAGAACTTACCGCAATGTGTCGTCCAGACTAGCTCCGAGCGATTTATCCCTCCAACAGTCTCGCCCCTGCGAGCTGTGATCGCCGCTCGGTGTAGCGACTACAATCAGGCCCGCACACATTCCCGTGGGTCGCCCATTCAGGCAGGTATGAAGCTGGGCACCTCTCCCAGCTTTACCGAAAGCGGTAGATCCGTCATTCGCTACATGTAGGCTTCGTCCTACGTACATTCGCGTCAGTCGCTGATAGTCCTCGCATTGTTCGAAGAGAACAATCTCATCACTCAAGTCGTGTACGGAGCGACGCCATGTTCAGTATCGAAGGGGTCATGTTCAGCGCCGGCACATTACTCCCCCTCGCTCTATTGGTGTTCAGCCTCATTGTTGGAATAGTGGTGTCGAAACTGTCCGAATGGAACGGCAATACCAAATGGAACAGCAGCAAGTGAAGGCCGCACGGCTGCGGAGGGACTCTTCGCGTTTATGCTTGGTGCGATCATGTGCCTGGCATTGGCTATTGCCAAACAGCAGGCTCCGTACTCAAGTGCGCAAACCTCAACTACTGCGCAGGCAGAGGTTCAGGAGTACGTGCGGATGCACCGCGAGGTCACAAGCCAGCACGAGGCTGGGAGCAGAGAAAGAAGTCCGCAGGCTGTTGCGTTGATTGAAGCAAGGTATCAGTAAGTACGTCTTGAGAGGCTTCTACCTGCCCTGGGTCGATCAGCCTCCGGGCCGCCCGGTACCCTGTCCTTCCGTCGAGTTAGGGCAGACGGTACCGGGCACTATACGCTGCAAGATGCATAAAGCGCCTTTAAGCACCCGATAATAATCGAGGGCCATGCTGTGGTAGTCGAAGCTGCCTGTGGTCCCCTGGGCGGCTTCGGAAGTCCTGGCTCGCCTCGGCCTCCACTACCGGGCGAGCTGGGCGCCGCTTCTCCGACAGACTGCCGACAGCAGCAACTCGTATCCTTCGCGTGCTCAGCGAGCCCTGGGTGGGTCGCTGGGAAGTCCAGCCCCCGATTTACACGCATGGGTCTGGGGCTGGGCGACCTAATCCAGGAAGAAGTCCTTGAACTGCGTCGATGCGAGTTCGGCAGAGCCTTCGGGCGCGCAAGCGATTCTCCTTACGACATGCTTGTTGGGCGATCCATGCCGATCCGCGACAGAATGCTGTGCAGGCGCTCGATGTCGTCGCAGGGATTGCCGATCTGCTCGAGGGTGCGCTGGACGCTTGCGACGTCGTGGGGGCACGGTCTGGCGCGGTACAGACCGCATTGATCCAAACATTCGCGCCACAGCTGGTACGACGATTCGAGGGGCTGCAAGATTATTGGTTCGCCGGTCCGCTCGAGGCGCAGGCGGTCCAACTCTCGCTGCTGCGCGAACAGAGCGCGTAAGCGGTCCTCCTCGGATTGAGGTTGCACTCGGCCGGCTTTGAGCTTGGCAAAGCGCAAATGTGCGAACCATCCGGCCGCGACCAAGCAAGCGGAAACAGGCAAGCCAAGTAAAAGATCAGAGCTCATCGAATCCTCCTCTCACGCGCGGAGGGAAGATCAAGGACCGGCGCAGACTCCATGGTCTCCCGCAATACCGGTCGACATTACGCCGTGAGAGTTAGCGCTTGATTGCACCCTTGTGACCTGGCGTTACCGTTGTAGCTCGCGATCTCACTACCGCCGCGGGCGACCGTACGCGGCCCACGGCACAGCACAGTAGCCTCAAACGACGGAGTTGTCCTAAAGAAATCAGCCGTCAATGTCCAGCGGCACTCGCGTGTGAGATCAATACTGCGCCGATCGTACGTCGAGGAAGTGTCCCTAGGGGTGCAGCGCCAGCTGTTGCAACGCCAGCAGGCGCTTGACGCCATTCGTCACATTCCGGGTGGACAGAGTCGCGCCGGAAATGTTGGGGATATCGACGTTCAAGTCAAACGGATCAGCGATGGTTTTCCCGACGAATTTCTGACGCCACTCAGCGTTGCGTACCTGATAACCATAGGTCTCGAGGTAAGTCAGAATTTCTATGCCTTTGACCTTGCCGTCCGGCGTAAGCCCTGCCAGCGTAGGTAATGAATTCGTGTTTACCCAGGACTTGATCGATGATCAGCCAGCCGATAAATTCTCCGGCCTTTTCTGCTCGCCATACCTGCTGTTTCTTCCATCGTTGGCGCACACCGCTGCGCTTCTCGATGGCGTTGCGTTGATCGTCGCTCAACTCGACCGAGGCATCCACGAAGCGATCGGCGTCGGGAAAGATAATCTGTTGCGCCTGGGGTACCGTAAGGTACTCCGTTGCATATCCGACTGCCGGGGCGACGAGCGCCGCCGGGACGATGATCAAAGCAGGTATGGCTCGCATTGTTTCTCTCAGAAATTGATGCCAATCTTGAATCGGATTTCCTGCGACGTCTTCTCGATCAATTGCTGATTGTAGGTTTGCCCCGGGTAAGGGGTGCCGCCTCCGACCAATTGCGGCATCCACGTCAACGTCGCCCACCAGTCCTTGGCAGCGTAGTGGATAGTCGGGCCCGCTTGCAGCGACCAGCGCTCCTGCCCTACCGACCGTCTCGTGCTCCGTCTGATAAAAGATCTCCGCGCCGACAAACCAGTTCGAGAATATCCGGTAGGTGAGACCTGTGCTGATAGTAATCGCGATCTCCATCTCTGGCGTGGTGGGCCACTCGAAGTCCTCGGGCAATCCCGCGATCGGCTGTCGCGTCGCGCTGTCCGCCTCGATACCAATATTGCCTGCCCACACCAACTGTCCGTCGAGGAAATACTTCTGGGCCAGCAAGAATGTTTCGAAGGCGTAGACGTTCTTGCGAAAGCCGGAGTTGACGTCGTACCAGAAATAGCTGAGTGAGGTGTACTGCGCGAGCCCGAAATCGTCTAGAGCAGGGGTGAGGTAGTTGTACTTCGCCGCCGCCTCGACCCCGGCCGGCCTCCATGGATACTTTTTGTCGCCCGGAATGTATGCGTCGATCATGAGTCCGCTGCTATTGATCCCCAGCCCGAAGAAGGCGACGGACGTTGCGAACCGATCGGTTACCCCGTATTCGATTTCCGTCTTCGTATCCAGCGCGTTATACGATCCCTCTTCCTTGCCGCCTCGCCAGGTGAACCACTGTTCGAAATCCAAGGCGCCTTTGGGCAGCGGCTCTGCACCCTTTACGTAGCCGAACAACCCTTCATCCGAATACACGGATTGAGACAGAGCGAGTCCGCAGCTCAATACGACTGCGCTCCAGTTTATTGACTTCTTCACGAGGCAACCCCTTGTTTGCCCTATAACTGGATATCTGCTCGATCATCGCTGACGTCGCGGGCACAAAGCGGGCGGCAAACGTGTCGGCGCGCGGGTTTGTTTTCATCCCTTCCACATCGCAGGGCACGCCTGTCGCTTCCCGAATGCGACCCTGAAAGGAACGCCGGACGTGGGCATCGTTCGGCGGATCAATACAAGCGAGCCTGAAAGCACCATCCACGGAATGTCTGGTCGCGAACAGAATCTAAATGATAATCAGGCGCGTTAGCGTTTGCAAGTTCACCGTAAGGCTGCTCGTCTAAAAGTGGAAGGGACGAGGACATCCTCTCGAAGCAACCGACGCATTCAAGGCAACCAGTTAGACCGAATATCGTTGTGAATGAGAACTATTTGGTGCAACAATGCCGCCTCCTAGGGGCTTCTGGAGAGGTTTTCCCAGTCGCCGGTGCCCTCTCGAACAGTGAGCAAAGACGGCCGTGAAGGTGTGATGGAACTCAGACGCGCACGCCCGTTGCTCGGGACCCTGGTGGAAATTGTCGCGGCAGGACTGCCCGAGCCTCAGTTGACAGAAGCAATCAACGGGGGATTCAGCGAGGTGGCCCGCGTTCATCGATTGATGAGCGCACACGATCATCAGAGCGATATCGGCCGGCTGAATCGCCTCGCCCACCGGACTGCTATTCGGGTTCACCCGTGGACATGGCAGGTGCTTCAATTTGCGCAGACTATGGCCAGTAAAACCGGCGGGGATATTCGACGTTTCAGTCGGAGGAGACCTGGTGCGCATGGGATACCTTCCCAGGCCGGGCAGGGTCCCGGCGGATTTGCGCTCCACCTGGCGCGATATCGAGTTGTTACCGGGGCATCTGGTGCGGTTCCGGCGGCCGCTAAGCGTGGACTTGGGCGGTATTGCAAAGGGTTTTGCAGTCGATCAGGCGATTCTGGCTTTGCGCGCGGCGGGGATTTGTAGTGGTCTCGTGAATGCAGGCGGCGATTTACGTGTTTTTGGCAACGTGTCCAGACGAATTCATCTGCGTAATCCATCCAATCCGGGTCAGCTGATCCCATGCGCTGACATCACTGAGGGCGCGCTCGCCACGTCCGCTGGTTATTTCAGCAGGCGCCAGTGGCGCGGGCGCTCCGTTACCACCGTAATCGACGGGGTCAGGCGCACAGCGTCGTTGTCGCCATTCAGTGCATCTGTGTTCGCGCCCTCGTGCATGCTCGCGGATGCGTTGACCAAACTCGTCTTGGTGCGGGGTGCGGGTGCTACGGGTCTGGTAAATAGACTGGGAGGAAAAGCGATTATCCTCAACGCTGCGGTTCCTTCCGTTTCAGAAATGGAACAAGCGGCCGTTCCAGAAATGGACCAAGCGGCGTAGGCGGTCTGATGCGGCTTTCAACTGGTCATCGCAAGTGGGTTTACTGGAGCGGGTCGCTGCTCCTGACAACTGGCGCGTTGTGGTTGCTCTTCCACTATTTTCTACGCGGGAGCGGCCAGTTCGGGGAGTCACCGTCATCCACTCGAAGTCTGGTGGCTACGGCTTCACGGAGCATGCGCGATGCTGGCGCTGCTCGTGCTGGGCTCGCTGCTACCTATACATGTTCGCCGAGGATGGCATCAACGCAAAAACATCTTGGCCGGCAGTGTCGTCAGCGGAGTCGCTCTCCTGCTGATCGCCTCCGGATATGCGCTTTACTACTACGGCGGCGAAGAAGCGCGGCCCTGGATAAGCCTGTTCCACTGGGGGCTTGGGTTGGGCATACCGTTCCTGCTGGTCTGGCATGTCTGGAAGGGACACCGCATCCGCGCAGCGGATCACCACCCAAACCGTCCGCAAATCGCTGCGATCGAGTCCGCAGTACCGCTACCTATGGGCAAGGTTCCAGTTAGCAGCGCGAAACCGCGAGCAAACCGACGCGGAGTATCGGTGTAATGGTATCGGTGTAATGGTATCGGTGTAATGATATCGGCGTAGTCCACGCTGTCATTGCTTGAGCAGTGAAATTGCCTATCGGGAACTCATCAGAACACCAGCCCCATCCCTAGATCGATCCGGGTGAAATCCGAGTTGTTTCGGAAGTGCTGGTAGTCGGCTTTGAACACCACATCCGGGTTCAGATAGTAGTTCACCCCAATCGTGCCAACGTAATCGTTGGACTGCGGATTGCCTGCCGTCGGTACCGTCCAAGTGACGCCCGCGTAGCTGGACGCCATGTTGTAGCGTTCCCAGCGTACGAAGGGTTTCAATTGCATCTCGTTATGTTGCCACGCTGAATATGCGGCTTGCAGATAGTACCCATAGAACGAAGCCGGCAGAGGGTTGGTGGCACCGGGGTTCAGTGCGTTCGCTTGCGCTGTATTGGTGAAATAGCCATGAGCATAAAGCGCTGCCAGATCGAATTTACCCGGAGTCCAACGGCCGTGGATTTCCCACAGCGTCGCTTGTTGATTCGGGATATCGGGGACGGCTTGAACGACTCCGCCGCTGAAAAGCGAACCACCTAGCAGCAGACCGGGAATGCCCGTGTAATTCACCGAACCGAAGCCGGACAGCTTCTGGGCGTTGGCGAGCGAGAGTTCCTGATGTGTCGCCTGCATCGGGGCTATGCCGCTGTTAGCCATCATCAACGCATTGGTGTACAGCGGTGTTGCCGGCGAAAATTCCCATTTGGAAAGATTCAATCCCGTTGTGATTCCGCCGGTGACTTCAAAGCCGTTCTCCGTCTTTGCCTTCACCGCCAGCCACCTTCGCGCCAGGTGGTGGGGATGATCAAAGTCTCGACGAAGTTGCGCTGCACGCCGTAGAAGTTGGTCGGCTCGTGATGTTCGTTCAATAGTCCAACGGGCATGAGGAAAAGGCCTGCTTGACCCGACCACGTCCGGTTGAAATCGTGATCGAGGAAGAATTGCTCGACCTCCATCTCGCCGACGTCGTCCGCAGAGGCGATCGCGTGTTCCACTTCGAATTCGGAATTGAAGCGGGTCGTCTCGTTGAACTGATAGCCGATGCCGAATACGGCGCGCGCCAGATCGGCTTGTGATTGCGACGAGTCCTTAAGGGGGCGCGTGAAATAAATCTCACCATAGCCCCACAGACTGACCCTGTCCCAACGTGAAAGGCCGGCGGATGCGCTCTCCGGCTGCATCGGCGTGGCTGCAGTAGCAGTTGCCGGCAACAATGCCGGCGTTGGTTTGATCTGCGCCGTGTCCGGCGGTGCGGCCGGCGTTTGCGCCTGCTGTGCACTCGGTGCCCCACCTTGAGTTTTAAGTTGCCTCAACTGCGCCTTGAGTTCGTCGAGTTCCTTGGACAGGGAGTCGACCTTTTGCTCCAGCAGCTCGACATTGACTGACGGTGCGCCTGGTGGAACCGGGTCGGCTGCGCTCGCAATTCCAATGCAGCAAAGCGTTACGACAAAGGACGTTCCGGATAAGACCGTGTAGCGCATTCGAGGCTCCTCTTTCAAGACCTTGCTTAAATAGTAATGGGAAGGGTACTGAGAGCGATTCGCACTCACAAGATGAGCTAGACATGTCCGCATGGCGGCAATAAATTTACTCAACTGTTACAGCTGGTTGCCTCGATACGGGCGTACAAGTATAGAATATTAGAAAGGTCGGTGTAAGTATTTGGTCAGGATTTTGCGCCCTGTGGATCGGTTTGGCGCTTCGGAATCACGTCCACATGACACGTTTCGGGCGTTCAGCCCCGGGTGAAAACGCCCAGTACCGTGACCCCTATGTGCGCGTCACATGCGCGCGTGAAGTCTGCCGCGAGAGGGGCAAGAAAATGCCCGCGCGGGAAGGATGACCCCGGCGGGCTAAGAACTAGGAGATGTCTTCACACGCGGATCGACCGAGCCGCAAAAGCAATGTACCTGAACGGTGGCCTGTGAAGGTCACAAGAGTGTTGCAGCTGCCGTGGGCAATTCTGGGTGTTACGGAATGCGCTTCAAGAGCGTTACCGCGGTGCGCCCGCCGGACTCGTCAGGCCGCAGCATATCCGTCGCTATTGCGATGTGGCGGGCGCTAATTCCTTGATGCGGGTGGTCAGCTCGCTCTTCTGGCCTTCCAGTTCGCCGTAACGCGCGCGCATGCGGTCGAGATCCTCCGTGTAGTGCACGACTCGATCCATACGCTCTTCCTTGACGCGTTCCAACTCGTCGAAGTTCTGCTTGTCGATGTCGAAGACCGTGGAGTTGACGACAACGGTGGGGTTCAACGCCTCGACATCGATATCCCGCAGTACCTGGACCATCTGCGCTTGCTGAAAGAGCGACAGTTGGTCCTGCTGGATCTCGAGGAGCCAACCCTGCAGCTGCCTGAGTTCGGCATCAGACGCGGTATCGCCATAGGCGAGAACTGGCAGAAGGGAAAGGGTCGCGAGCAGCCATCTCATCATCGAAGTCTAGCTTTTTCCCGGTGCGCTGGCACATTTCCTTGCGCGCGAGCAGTCAGCCGCGCATCCAATGAAGTCTGATGTGAGCGTGCCTACGCAGCCGTGGCGGTGAGGAGCAATTCCACCTCGTCTAGATTCAGCGTCCAAAAATCATCTGAGACCGCGAATGGTCGGCCTAAAGAACTGCCGAGCGCAATAGAGATCCACGGTCTGATGCCACTTCGCACCCACACCGTATAACTCACAGAGGTCGGCTTCAGAAGCATCTGGCATCTGACGGACCGTTCTGAGCTATCGCCATCATCAGGGCGCAGTAGAGACGCGATGGCACGGTAGACATTCTCGGTTGATGGCGGTCGAAGAGTCATGGGAAGGACCGTCGTTGTGAGTTTGTGTCTACGCTAATTGCGTCTGAAGGTCTCCGATTCAAGCGAAGACAGTACACACGGCACCGCAGGATGTGACAGCGCACCGCAGGAAGGTGCTTCCGATCGTCTAATGAAGTATGTCTCCTTTCCTTTGCACGCACCGTGCGCTGCCCCACATACTCCATTGCGCGGCCCGGAAGATCCGTACGAGAAGAGTGAAAGCTACGCCTTGTGCAACTCATGGCCACCACCATCCGCGGCCTGCAGTTCCCATCTTTGTTCATGATAATCCGCGAATTGCTGACGACCAGACAGGCGTATCAGAGTGGTGCCGGGCAAGCGAGCCATGAGCAGTGCGTAGAGTTTGGCCTCGCTGCCATTGTCCAAATTCGACGCCGCTTCGTCCAGAAACAGCCATTTTGGCTGCTGCAACAGCGCTCGGGCAAAGGCGACACGTTGCTGATCGGCACCGGATAGCGTCAGAGACCAATTGGCAGATTCATCCAAGCGGGCGATCAGATGTGGCAACCCCACGCTCTGGAGAGCATCTTGTACCTGGACATCGGTGAACAAGCTGCACGGTGTCGGATAGCACATTGCCTCGCGCAGCGTACCCAAGGGGAAATAGGCCTGCTGAGGTAGGAATAGTGCGTCGAACGGGTACGGTCTTCGAATCGATCCGCGACCAAATGGCCAGATGCCGGCAATGGCGCGAAGGAGCGTGCTCTTTCCCGATCCGGACGCGCCTTGGATGAATACACGTGACCCGGGCGTGACTTGGAAGTTTCCGATGGCAATCAATGAGGCTCCGCTGGGGTCGTCCAACTCGACTCGGTCAATCCCCAGGTCGTCACCGGGTCCGTCCGTAACCTGGATGCCGATCTTCGAATGCTGGTTCTCGAGTGCGCTGCCGATGGCGTCGTGAAAGGTCGTCAGTCGATCTACCGCTGCTTTCCAGCCGGCGAAAGCAACATAGGCGTTGACGAACCAGCTCAGCGCTTCGCGCACATAGCCAAACGCTCCCGCCGTTTGCATGAGTCCACCGAGGGGGAGAGCACCAGAAAAGAAACGCGGCGCCGCGGCAATGAAAGGAACGATTGTCGCTGCCTGGCCATAACTTGCCGTGAACCACGCGAGCTTCCTTTGCCGTCGTATGATCGCCCACCAAGTAGAGAAGACGTTGGAGAATCGAGAACGGAAGCCGTTCAACTCATCCTGCTCGCCGCGATAGAGAGCCACACCCTCCATGTTGTCGCGGAATCTCACCAGCCCGTAACGAAAATCAGCCTCGGCACCTTGCTCGCGAAAATTCAGAGTGATCAGCGCCCTTCCGATCAAGTGCGCCACCCAGTCGCCCGCCAATGCGTAGAGGACGGCTATCCAGACGATATAGCCGGGGATGACCAGGCTATATGCGCCGATGTGCAAAGTGAGCGGTCCAGACAGCATCCAGAGAACCCCGATGAAGGAGACCAAAGTAACTGCTGCGTTCAGGAGTCCGGCGAACAGACTCACGCTGCCATCGACGAACAGCTTCAAGTCTTCCGCAATGCGTTGATCTGGGTTGTCGGTCTGGGTGCCAGAGAATTGCATGCGGTAGTAGGCACGATCGGCAAGCCATTCCCTGAGATAGTTATCCGTGAGCCATCGCCGCCAGCGGATCTGCAGCATCTGGGTGAAGTATTGCGTATAGACGAACATGACCACCCATATCGCTGCCAATCCCAGGAAGCGCAGAAGCTGATGGTAGAACTGCGATTCGTCCCGGTCTTGAAGCGAGTTGAAGAAGTGGTTCTGCCACTGATTGATCTGGACATTCAAATAGACCATGCCCAGCGTCAGCGCGACGATGGAAAAAAGCAGGAGGCGCGCGGAGATCTTTTCGTTGGACCACCAATAGACACGGATAAGGCGCCAGACATTGCGCAGTCCAGTAGATGAGGTCATCGAAATGCTCCTGGCTTGGGCCGCAATGCACGTCCTAGGTCACATTGGTAGGACCTCGCGAACATTCCCCGCCCCATTCGATCAACTGATCCCGGCGTCAGTTGGGTCTTGGCCAAGGTTGCTGTTTAACCAAAATGGCGTCGGGAAACTGCGGTATGAAAGCTCAGAGGGACGGGATGCGGATTGCCATTTACGAGTAGCCGCGCTTCGCGGCCGACTTCCCATAGTCGATCTGGCGCTCAGTCCGTATGCTCACACGGGCCAGTACGTGTTCTCCACGATACAGGCAACGCGAGCACTGTTATCAGACTTGGTGCTGTGGGCGCAGCAGGATACCGGGCGTGCTTGGCATCCAACCGCATTCGATCGTGGTATCGCGTAAATACCCGGAGAATGGGTCGCCGCGAAGTAGGAGGCGCCGAGCGTGCCGCAAATGGAAATCGACAGCAGGACGCCCAAACCTGCGACGGCATTGTGATCGACCATAGGTGCCTCCGATGCTCGGGCGAGAGATCGTAGGTTGGACTTCCAGGTCTTGCTGGACAATCAGTCGAACGGCCGCGATCTTGTCGGCGAGCGTCCTACAACACGGAGCTTTGCTGTCGGGGTCAATTGGTACCCGGTATGGTTTGCAGATTGCGCTGCATGCGCTTCGCTTGATCGAGGCGCAGCCGCGCCTGCGCATGCCCGGGGTCGTATTCCAGGCTGCGTTCCCAAAGCCCGATCGCAGCTTGCAGGTCGGTTCTCTGTATCCTCAATCCCTGTTCGTAGTAGTCCTGCGCCATGTCCTTGCGCGCGGCCTGCAGGGTACTGTCGAGGTTTGCGCCACCACCGGCCTTTGTTGCCCGCGCTTTCTCCAGATAGCCGATGCCTTCTTCCTTCTTACCTTGCTCGATCCGCTGTTTGCCGAGTGCTGCGTAGGCATCGCGCAACGCGCGTTTCCCCGTGTCGTCTTGCGGCTCGCGTTTCACATAACTTTGGAGGGCTTGCACGCTCCCACTGTAGTCGCCCTGGTGCAGCAACATGACTCCGGTATCCAGCTCTTGGTGGTCCGTCGAGTATGGAGCAGCAGCCGTGCGTGTCGCCCGTGCGCCGCTGGCAGGACTGGCCAGATGGTTGAAGTAGAGTCGGTGCGATTGCTGGCGCTCGAGGTCGCGCAACGCTTGATCGGCAGCGGCGTTGTACGGGTCTGCCCTCAGCGCCTTCAGGTAGAGCAGGGTCGAGCGTTGCAGCTCACCTCGCTTGCGCGCTTCTGCTGCCGCGGCCACGCTCTCGCCTGCCTGGCTGGATGCGTGGCTCTGAGCCTCTGCGAGCTTACTGGCGTACTCGCTACGCTCAGGCCGAAGCAAAGTGAGGATCTCCCACTGCGCCGCGGCCCCTGCCCAGCGGTTAGCTTGCGTCAACTCTTCGGCTTCTTTCTGTCTGCGTTGCTCGAAGGTGTTGTCTGCGGAGGAGGGGGCGGACGCCGATCGCGGCCGTACCAGTACCGGCTCTGGCGTCGCCTCTGCATTGACCACCGTTGTGGCAGGCTCATTCGTTCTCTGCGTGACCTCGCCGCAACCGGCGAGGGCGAGCAGCAGACATGGACTCGACAGCACCGCCGCACCCACAGGCCGGCTGGCCCTCATTTCAGGTCTGCCTCGTGAAAGGTTTGCAGCCTGGCCTTGAATGCCTCGATGTCGTGATCGCCGAAGATCATCGTACGCTGCAACAGCAGGGGTTGGGCGAAGAACGGATTGCCCCCGGGATTTACGGTAACCGCGAGCTGGTAGTCCGCCTTTTGCGCACGCTCGACGACCGCTGCGCTTGCGTCCCCATAGGGATAGGCGAAGATGGATATGTGCACGCCGAGTTTACGCTGCAGGACGTCGCGTCCCACCGTAAGCTCCTTGTCCACTCGCGCGCGATAACTGCGTTCCGATTCGCCGGGCAGCATCGCTACCAGACTCTCATGTGATTTCGAATGCGACTCGATGTCGATGAGACCCGAGGCGATCATCTCCTGCATCTGAGGCCAGGTGAGCGCGTCGCCTGCGCCGATGAAGTCGGTATACACGAATACCGTGGCGGGAAACCCGTACTGCTTGAGCACGGGATAGGCATGGCGATAAACCGAGGCGTAGCCATCGTCGGCCGTGATGACGATTGCACGGTGAGGAAGGCTGCGTTTGCCGGCGAGGAATTCGACCAGATCTGCCAGTGGTATGACTCGATAGTCGTTTTCGGCGAGGTACTTCATTTGTGCAGCAAACGCTTCGGGTGTGACGACCATCTTGCCGTTCTTGTCCCCGAAGCGGTGATAGGCAAGGATCGGTACGGTCTGATAACCGTCCGGAAATACGCCTACCGGATTGACCGGACGCAGTGGAATGGCAACCAGACTTCCGGTGTGAGCTCCTTGACGTCATTGAAGTCGGCGATCTCCCATCCGCGTTTCTCGTCGCCGAGAAAACGCTGCGCAACGGAGCGCAGCGTGTCGTCGCGCTTTGGCCGGTAGAGGATGAAGTGATCGTTCTGCGCGACCACTCCCTCCGCTACGGCTGGAGGCGGGCGCGGCGAAGGTGGGGCAGTCGAAGGCGCGGCAGTCGACGGCGGTGGTGTTGGAACGGGGGTCGATGAATCGCGTGACGTCGAACCGGGCGACGACACGGGTGGACTGACCGCACAGCCCACCAGTGCTGCGACACATAGCGCGGTGCATATCCACTGACGCATCACGCCATCGGGCGAGGCAGTCATCGTGACGTTTCTCGCGGCGCGATTCACAGAGACCGACTAGCCGGCTTTGTTGGGCTGCTCGGGTTCCGTGCGTTTTTGCAGGGCTTCCGCCATATCGTCGAAGGCCCGATACAGTTGACCAAACTCATCTTTGCGCTGCTCCGCGATGCGGTAGTCGTAACGCCCCTTTCTGATCTCAGCCATCGATTCCACCAGCAGCCGGATCTGTTTGAAATAGCGATCCGCCATGAAGTAGGTCGCAACCACGACGGCCGCCAGCGTGACCAGGATGAGAAACACCATGGATACCATACTCAGCCGCGCGATCTTCGACAGCGGGCGTTCGAGGACCCCGAGGTGGACGCGACCTACCTGGACGTGCTCGTCGTTTCGCTTGAAGTTTATCGGTGCTTCGAAGTCGATGATGATGTTGCCGTCCGGTGCCTGGTAGTGGGTTGCAACCACGCCATCGGTCCGGCGCGCGAGTTCGGTGACGCCGGGTGGCACCGGATACGGTTTCCCGACCAGATCCTGCTTGTTGCTTACGCGCACCGTTCCGTCGCGATCTACGACGGTGATCTCGTGGAAGTTTTGCCTCTCCATGATGTCTCTCACCGCCACGTCGATCGCGACCCACTCTTTCAGCAACGTGGGCTCGGCATTCTCCGCAGCCAGGAAGTTCGCGAGCGAAGCCCCGTAGTCGATCACTTGTCCCATCATGGCGGCATACTGCCGTTGAATGATGATCGTGGCAGTCACAGCCATCGTCAGCGCTACTACCAGGCCCATGGTCAAAGCCCATTTGATTCGCAGCGGAATGATGCGGGGCTTGTCCGCGGACCCGGTGTCAGAGTCCAGCTCCTGCACCACCTTGCCGAGGGCAGCAGCCAGTTCCTGCCCACTCTGGAAGCGCTTCTCCGGATCCTTTTTCAGACAGCGCTCGATGATCCGGCGCAGCGCCGACGGGACATCGCGGCGCAGTTTCGCGATCGACGTGGGCTCCTCTTTGGCGATCTTGTACGCCAAAGTCACCAGGCTGGCAGCTTCGAACGGCACCTGTCTGGTCAGTAACTGGTACATGACCACACCGACCGAGAAGAGGTCCGATCGGCCGTCCACTTTCTCGCCCATCGCCTGTTCAGGCGACATGTAATGCGG